>NZ_CP148990.1:4800000-6380000 GCF_042076515.1 Bradyrhizobium sp. A5
TAGGCTGGCGGCCGAGTATCTTTTCAGGTCGCGTATCTCTCCATGACCAAGTCGCTGTTTCCCGGATTCGACGGGCTGATGAGCCTCTCCCGTCGCGAAGGCGTCGATGTCCGCCCGACGCTGCTGCGCGTGCTGACCGACCTCTATGTCCAGACGCGCGTCCACAGCGACGACGAACAGCGGCAATTCGTCGAGCTCGCCACACGATTGATCGACCAGGTCGACGATGCGACGCGCGCGGCCGTCAAGGCGCGGCTTGCGATTTATCCCTCCACGCCCGTCCCGGTGCTGCAGAAGCTCGGGCTCGTCGCGGCCCAGGAGGGCCGCAGGGTTCCGCTGGCGCGCGAAATCCCCGCACCCGCATCCGCCCCCTCGCCGGTCCGTACGCCGACCGACGCGGAATTGCGCATGGCCTCGAATATGGCGATGCAGCCGAAGGACGCGGCCGAGATCCACGACATGTTCTTCCGCGCGGATGCGTCCCAGCGCGCACTGATCCTGCAAAATCTGGCGCAGACCCCGCTGAAGGCCGCGCCGCGGATTCCGACCGTGCGCGCCAAGCGCGCGATCCAGATCCTGGAGATGGCGGCGATCGCCGGCGACATCGAGAACTTCACCTTCGAGCTCGGCGACAGCCTGATCCTGCCCTCGCGCGTCGCGGCGCAGATCGTCGACGACGCCGGCGGCGAAGCGCTCGCGATCGCCGCGCGCGCGCTCGACATGCCGAGCCCCAACTTCCAGCGCATCCTGCTGTTCTTCAAGCCGGAGATCGGCAACTCGGTGGATGCGGTCTACCGGCTGTCGCGACTCTACGATCGCCTCAGCGACCGTTCCGCGCTGGTGATGCTGGCGGCCTGGCGCGGCTCCACGCTCGCCGTCACGCGGGCGAAATATCAGTCGTCGCTGCACGACAGCGAACGCCAGCGCGCGCGTGCTGGCGCAGGCCAGACGCGGCCGGCCGTGCAGCCGGGCTCTGCGCCCGGGGTACGGACAGGCACCGACGGATCGTCGGATCGCTAGGTCTTCGCAAGGTCGAGGAAGTGACGCCCCGCGCGGTCTTCGGTCTCGACGATCCAGGCGTCGGGATCGAAGCGGACCTCCTTGGTCAGACGCTCCTCGACCTCGGGCTCCGGCATCGGCTGCGGGGTAAGCGGCACGAAGAAGCGATCGATCGGCCGGCCGTCGTCATAGGAGGTCTGCGGCGCCGGCACGTAGAGCATCGCACTGCCGTCGAGCAGCGCCACCTTCACGAACACCGCCCCCGCCTCCTCTGCGCCACGACGGCGCACGGCACCGTAGACGCCCTCGGTCTGGCACCGGCGCAGATAGGCTGAGACCCAGATGTTTGATTTCAAACGCATCAGCGCACGATAAGCCAGTGCTGCAATCAGCACCAGCCTTCAGGTCTGCGCGAACGCTATTCGACGGGATGGCCGATCGCGGCGCCGAGTTCGCGCAACAGGCGGTCGGACACCTGACCGGTGACCTGCATCTTGTGCTCGCGCTCGAACTTCTGGATGGCGGCCTGGGTCTCGCCGCTCATCGCGCCCGTGACCTTCAAATTGCCATAGCCGTATTCGGACAGCGCGCGCTGCACGCCGGCGATGCGCCGCGCGGCCGGGCCCTGTTGCACCGGGATCGGCGCCGGCGGGCGTGCGACGGCGATGGACGGCGGCGTCGACGTCGTGGCCTTGACCAGATTGGTCATGGGATCGCCCGCGCGCGGCGTCGACGCGGTCGCCTCGACGGGTTTTTCAGGCGCCTTCTCGGCCGGTTTCGGCTCGACACGAAACTCGGTCGCTTTCGGCTCGAGCGGCGAGGTATCGGCACCGACGGGGCGCGGACGCGGCAAGGGGTTCGACAGCGGCACCGACGATGGCGCGGGAAGATTGATCACGGTGCCGAACATCGGCGCGGGATGGCGACCAGTCTGGAGGAACAGCGCATTCGCAACGATCGCGCTGATCGCGGCAACGGCGACGAGGCCCGCCAGCGTGTCCTTGGGACTGTGCAGCAGCACCCGCATCACGAGGTTGCGCTCGGTCTCGATATCGACAGCCGCGGCCTTGGCGCCACGACGGCGCGGAGCGGCTTGGTCCTTGGCAGACTTCTTAGGCACTTTTCTTCACCAGAGCAGGTTGGTCGTGAAGTTGTTCCAGAGTTTCCTGACGCAGCGCCGGCGTCAGCGTCGCGATCTTGCTCTCTGTCGGCATTCCATCGGCAGGTTTGGCCTGCGGCGGCGTGTAAACGAGCGGCAGCTTGACGGTGACGGCGGTGCCCTCGCCGAGCCTGCTTTGTACCGTCAATTCGCCGAGATGCAACGCCACGAGGCTCTTCACGATCGACAGTCCGAGGCCGGTGCCTTCGTGACGGCGCTGGTAGGTCTTGCCGGCCTGGAAGAACGGCGCGCCGATGCGCTTGAGATCGTCTGGCGCGATGCCGACGCCGTTGTCGCTGATGCGTAGCGCAAGCTGCGAACCGGACACCGCGGCCACGACGGACACCTGGCCGCCGCGCTCGGTGAACTTGATGGCGTTGGCGACGAGGTTGAGCACGATCTGCTTGAAGGCGCGCGGATCGCCGGTCATGACGGGCAGGTCCTGCGGCGCGTCGGTGACCAGATCGACGCCGTTCTCGCGCGCTTTCAGCGCCAGCAGGTTGCAGCAATGCATCAGCGAGGCACGCGGCGCGAACGGCTCGGACGCAATCTCGAAATTGCCCGATTCCATCTTGGACATGTCGAGGATGCCGTTGACGACCGACAGCAGATGCTGGCCGGAATCGTTGATGAGCTGGGCGTATTCCTTGCGCTGGGCCGCGCTCAGCATCAAGGTCTGCTCCTGCGCGATCATCTCGGAGAAGCCGATGATGGCGTTGAGCGGCGTGCGCAGCTCGTGGCTCATGGTGGCGAGGAAGCGCGTCTTGGCGGCGTCGGCCGCTTCCGCGGCGCTGCGCGCCTGATCGAACGCCTGCTCGGACAATTTGCGATCGGTGACGTCGCGCATCACGCCGACGACCTCGGCCTCTTGCGCGGCATCACGGCCCGGATTCTGGTCGAGCGGGCGGCAGCGCATCTCGACCCAGATGAAATCGACCTGACCGCGCTCGGAGCCATCAGGCTCCCGCCGCAGCCGGAACTCGACGCTGCGCACGTCGCCGCGCGCGGCATCCGACAAGGCGGTGAGATAGGCGGGGCGATCGGCGACATGGACGCGATCGAACAGGCCATGGCCGAGCAGTTGCGCGACCGGCATGCCGAGCATGGCTTCCACCGCCGGCGAGATGAACTGCACCGCGCCGTTGCGCCGATGCCGGGAAATGACGTCGCTCATGTTGCGCGCCAGCAGGCGATAACGCTCCTCCTCGCGCGACAGCAGCGTGACGCTGGTGCGCGCGAGCGACTCCGCGCCGAAGGCGAGACCCGCGGCATAGAGCGTCGCCGACGCGACGCCAAGCGCCATCAGCACGCCGCGTTCTGCGGCGCTGGGGTCTGCGTGCGGCAACCAGCCGAACTGGCTGACGAGGATCAGGATCCCGGCGCAGGACAAGGCCAGCAGCGATGCAAAGGCCGCGACGCGGCGCGAGGCCGACAGCGCGGCCTCGAGGGGAACCACGACCAGCCAGACCGCGGCGAACGATTCGATGCCGCCGGTGGTGGCCGCAATCACCATGATCAGGCCGGCGAGCGCCAGCGACGACAGCACATGCGCGCCTTCATAACGGCCGGTGCGCGACAGGAACCACGACAGCATGATCGGCGCGATCAGCCAGGCGAAGGCGGCGACCTCGATCGCATTCGGCGCGCCACGCATGGCAAGATAGACGGGAAATGCGGCAAAGGCGGCCAGGCTTCCCAGAAGCCGCGGCGCCATGAAGGCACGATGGCGCGCTCGCGTCAGCGCATCGTAACGCGCGGAGGGATGCAGCAGCGCATCGAGACAATCGCGGATGATACTCAAAACTGTCACGGGTCTCGCGCTTCGGCTCATTCGTCGAGAAGACGCGCCGGAACGCCTCCTTATCGTTGAGCCACCGTGTCAGAGCGACCTTAAACGAGTGCTAAGGCGGATGGGTCTGCCGCCGGACACCGTGTCATCGCGAAGATTTTTAGACAATTTGACGACGTCATCATCGGGGATGGTGAACACAGGGTTTCACCGTCCCCCTCATGGTTTCGAATTGGTGGATGAGGGACCCCGGCAGAATCACGGGCGCGGGCGTCAACCGAAAATTTACGAGACCGGCGCTTGCGAAGATTTTTGCGTCAATTTTCCGCGAATTAAGCGGAAGGCAATCACTTGCGATTTATCGAGAGTTGCTAGGTCCGATGCGCTCTGCGGGAATCGCCGCGGCGGGATCTAACATACAGGTCGACAAGATGCGCTTTCTGCTCCGCATCACATTCTGGCTCGGGCTGGTGCTGGTGCTCCTGCCGCGGGACAAGACACCCGAATCGGACAAGCTGCCGCAGATCGGCGCTGCCGACGCGGTGCAGGCTGCGACCGCGGCCGTCTCCGACATGACCCAGTTCTGCAAGCGCCAACCGGCGGCCTGCGAGGTCGGCGGACAGGCCGCGACCATCATCGGCCAGCGCGCGCAGGACGGCGCGAAGAAGATCTACCAGATCATCAACGACAAGAAGGATCAGCTCGAGAAGACCGACAAGAAGGCGCCCGACCACACCGGCTCGATCGCGCTGGCCGGCGAAGGCGATGCCGCATCGAACGAGATGCAGCACGAGACCCTGACCCAGGACGACCTCGCGCTGGAATGGCGCGGCCCGCAGCCCGCGAATTAGGCTTCAAGCCCTATCGATTTCGCGGCCTTGCGTCCCTATATTTGGCGGGAAGCGGGAACCTTGGGCCAGCATGACGACGATCGACGAAATCAGGGATAATTTCGAGATTCTGGACGAGTGGGACGACCGTTACCGGTACGTCATCGAGCTCGGGCGCACCTTGGAACCGATGGCCGAGGCGGAACATTCCGCCGCCAACAAGGTGAATGGCTGCGTCAGCCAGGTCTGGCTGCAGAAGCTGGTCGATCGCAGCAATGGCGCGCCGATCCTGAAGTATCGCGGCGACAGCGACGCCCATATCGTGCGCGGCCTGGTCGCGATCGTGCTCTCGCTCTATTCGGGCCGCACGCCGCAGGAAATTCTCGCGACCGATGCAATCGCCGTGTTCGACGAGTTCGGCTTTCGCGATCATCTGACGCCGCAGCGCTCCAACGGCCTGCGCTCGATGGTCGAACGCATCAAGACCGACGCCAAAGAGGCGCTCGCGGAAGCTTCCTAGGAATTTACTTCCGCTTCCGCTGCTGTTGTCCCAATCCCATCTGCTTCGCCAGTTGCGAGCGCGCCACCGCGTAGTTCGGCGCGACCATGGGATAGTCGGCCGGCAAGCCCCATTTGTCGCGATATTGCTCCGGCGTCATGTTGTACTGGGTGCGCAGATGGCGCTTCAGCGACTTGAAGCGCTTGCCGTCTTCGAGGCACACCAGATAGTCCGGCGCGATCGACTTCTTCAGCGAGACCGCGGGCTTTGCCGGCTCGAGCGGCACGGTCTCGGCGCGGCCTGTCGAGACCCGCACCAAGGCGCCGTGCACCTGGCTGATCAGGTTCGGAATCTCGGCGGCCGGCGTCGGATTGTTGCCGACATAGGCCGAGACGATGCTCGCCGTCAGCTCGATGAAATTCTTAGCCCCGGCATCCGACATGGGCCCGACCTTTCCTTAAACGCTGCGTCTCATGGCAAAGACGCCACCAAAGCATTTTGTGTCGACGAGAGGTTCGGCTGAAACAGGACGACTGACGAATATGAGCTGATGACCGACCGTGTGACAAGAACGGTGGCGCTTTGATCGAGCGCAGGCTTCAGCCGCCCCGCTGGTCGAGATGGGCGCGCAGCTCGTCGATCGAGGCAAAGCGCATCATGCCTTCCGGCATCTGCGCTTCGATCGAGCCGTCGGAATAGAGCGAATAGGCCATGCCGTCGACGACGCCGGACTTGAGCACCGTCACGGGTGGCTGATCGACCGCCGGTGCCGGGTCGGGTACAGGCGACGACGGGGCCGCTTCCGCAAATATCGACGGCGAGCGCTGAGGCGGGCGGCGCGAAGCGGCCGGCGGCTCCGGTGGACGCATGCGGTCCGGCTTCGGCCAGGCATCGTCGAAGCTCGCCGGCGGAATCTCCGGGACGGCCGCTGCCGCGGGCTCTTCAGGAGGCGTCGGCGAACCATCGGACGCCTTCGACTCCGCGCGCTCGCGCTCCTTGCGCGACGTCGAGGCGAACATCAGGTTGCGGCGGCGTGGCGGCTCCGGAGCCGCAGGGGGCGTTGGAGCTTCCGGCTCCGGCGGCGCCTCGACGCGCGGACGCTCGCGCGCGCTGGCTTCGCCCAGCCAGGGCGGCGGACCCGCGGCGGGTGGTTGCGGCGGGGCCGATGGTTCGATCCTCCCGGCGGGCGCCGGCTCGGGCGCACCAGGCACCCCGAGGGCCGGCAGCACCGGCCTGACGCGCACCTCGGGCGCCGCGGCGGATCCGGCCAGCCGGCGGGCGATGCCCTTCAGTTCCACGACGGCGGTATAGAGGCCGGCCAGTAGCATTCCAGAGCAGACGGCAATTGTGCCGGAGATTATGAGGGTGCTGCCAACGCTGAAATCCCTGTTGGCGTAGCCAAACAGGATCGCAAGGAGGCCCGCCACAACGGCGAAAATCCCAGCGATCAACAATGCCAAGGTCATCGAACTCACCCCCGGCCGCGCATCCACACGCGACACCCGTCGCGGCACGATACCGTCATACGGTGTTCCTCGCCAACGGCGAATTGCACCCTGCGTTCCTAAGGGAAGGAAATCAGGGACTTATTCACATTCCCTTCAGCTACGGCTCGCTACTGCTAATGCACTCCGAGTTGCAAGGATTTGCTGCGTCGCATCAGGAATTTAGCCATAATGCCCAATTACTTGGTAATGGAACTGCGCTATAGGAATTCTGGGGAAGTGGCCCGCGCGCACCGGCAGGGCCAAGAGGGGATTCCGGGTCACCAATAGCCATGACATCCATCACGACTTCGGCGATCGACACGCCTCTTCGGCGCTCGGTTGAACGGACTTGCGACGATCTCGCCATGCTGGTGCTGGCTGCGGTCGCCATTACCGCAGGCTTGACCTTCCGCGACTACGGGCTCGGTTGGGACGACTACACCCACGCTGAATATGCCGACCTGTTGCTGCGCTTGTTCGGTTCCGGCTTCAGGGATACCGCGGCGCTCTCCTTCGCCAACCTCTATATGTACGGTGGCGGCTTCGACATGGTCGCGGCCCTGCTGCACAAGGTCATTCCGCTCGAGCTGTTCGAGACGCGACGCCTGCTCGGCGCGATCGTCGGCGTGGTTGGACTTGCGGTGACGTGGCGGCTCGGCCGCCGCATCGGCGGACCGCTTGCCGGGCTCGCGGCGCTGCTGTTGCTCGCGCTCTGCCCGATCTTCTACGGCCACATGTTCATGAACCCGAAGGATGCGCCCTTCGCGGTGGCCATGATCATCCTGATGCTTGGCCTCGTCCGGCTCGCCGAAGAATATCCAAAGCCCTCGCCGCGCACGATCCTGATAGTCGGCCTCGGTGCGGGCCTGTCGATCGGCTGCCGCATCCTCGGCGGGCTTGCGCTGGTCTACGCCATGGTCGGCTTCATCCCGCTGTTCCTGGAGGAGTTGCGCACTGAAGGCGCCCGCGAGGCGGCCCGCCGCTTCGCCCATGTCGCCTACGTGCTGCTGCCCGGCCTCGTGTTCGGCTATCTCGTGATGGGCCTGATCTGGCCATGGTCGATCATGGAGCCCGGCAATCCCTTCGAGGCGCTGACCTACTTCTCGCACTTCTTCGAGAAGCCCTGGAAGGAGATGTTCGACGGCGCGATCGTGTCCGTGCCCGACATGCCCTGGTCCTATCTGCCGACGCTGTTCGCGCTGCAATTGCCCGAGGTGATGCTGGTCCTGATGGGCGGCGCCGTGGTCAGCACCTTTGCCATGCTGACGCGCCGCGAGGTTCCGGCGCGCCGCAAGACCGTCATGCTGATGCTGACGCTCGCGGCCACGCTGCCGCTCGCGATCGCGATGGTGAAACGGCCGGCGCTGTACAACGGCATCCGCCATTTCGTCTTCGTGATCCCGCCGATGGCGGTGCTCGGCGGCGTCGCCTTCGCCTGGACCATGGAGCGCCTGCGCACCAACCACCGCACCTGGCAGCCGGTCGTGCTCGCGACCTTCTGCTTTGGCCTCGCGCTCCCGCTCGCCGAGATGATCCGGCTGCATCCCTACCAATACACCCACTTCAACCACATCGCCGGCACCGTGCGCGGCGCCGACAGCCGCTTCATGCTCGACTATTGGGGCCTCGCGCTGAAGCAGGCCTCGGACGAGCTGCGTGAGCAGATCATCGAGCGCCAGGAAGTGGCGCCCAACAATCGCAAGTGGAAGGTCGCGGTGTGTGGTCCGCAGCGCCCGGCGCAGGTCGCGCTCGGCCCCGACTTCACCATCGGATGGGATTCCAACGCCGCTGATTTCGCCATGACGCTCGGCGAGTTCTATTGCAAGGGCCTCACCGCGCCCGTGATGGTCGAGATCAAGCGCGACGACGTCGTGTTCGCCCGCGTCTACGACATCCGCGGCCGTAGCATTTCCAGCCTGCTGTCGATCCCGGCGCCGTAATTATTTTCTCCCTGAACCGTAGCCCGGATTTTGCGAAGCGAAATCCGGGACCTTTGTCGTGGCCCCCGCATTACGCTGCGCTCCATGCGGGCTACGCTTGGCTGCTGCGATTTGACCGCCTTGCCGCCGACCACCGCCAAGACTAGGCTCTCGCTCCGCAACAACTGGGTTCGGAGAGATCAGCAATGTCACCAGCAGAAGCGCGCCTGAGGGAAGTGCCCTCCAACATGACGGAGGCCGAGTGGCAGCAACGGGTCAATCTCGCCGCCTGCTACCGCCTCGTCTCGTTGTACGGCTGGGATGACCTCGTCGACACCCACATCTCCGCCCGCGTGCCCGGCCCCGAGCATCACTTCCTGATCAACCCCTACGGGCTGATGTTCGACGAGATCACGGCCTCCAGCCTCGTCAAGGTCGATTTGCACGGCAACCAGCTCTCCGAGAGCGAGTACAGCATCAACCCGGCCGGTTTCACCATCCATTCGGCGATCCACGAGGTCCGCGAAGACGCGATCTGCGTGCTGCATCTCCACACCCTCGACGGCACCGCGGTGTCGAGCAGCGCCGAAGGCCTGCTGCCGCTGAACCAGACCGCCCAGCTCGTCACCCACGACCTCGCCTATCACGACTATGAAGGCATCGCGCTCGATCACGACGAGCGGCCGCGGCTGCAGAAGGACCTCGGCGACCACAACCACATGCTGCTGCGCAATCACGGCACGCTGACGGTCGGCCGCTCGGTCGCCTCCGCCTTCGAGCGCATGTACCACCTCGAGCGGGCCTGCTCGATGCAGGTGCGCACGCGCGCGCTGGGCACGCCGGTCTATCCGGTCGACCACGTCGCGATCGACAAGAACACCGAGCTGCTCGCCAACCGCGACCGCGCCGAGCTGCGCGCCACGAAGCTGGTGTGGCCGCCGCTGCTGCGCAAGCTCGACCGCGAGCTGCCGGGTTATCGGTCTTGAGATTTACCGGATTTGGTTTAGGGTAGCGTTCAACGAACCTCTACGCCTTTTGGAATGAAACGCCGCCCAATTCTGGGCGGCGTTTTTGTTTGAAGCCGCTTCGTAGGGTGGGCATAGCGCCGTGCCCACCATCTTGCGGCTCGCCTGGGAAGTGGTGGGCACGCTGCGCTTTGCCCACCCTACGACCCAACGGCACCGTGCCTACCTCACCTCCGCCAGCGCGGCGAGGATGCGGGCCCAGGAGCGGATGCCCTTCTGGAAGCTGCGGAGGTCGTACTTCTCGTTCGGCGAGTGGATGTTGTCGTCGTCCAATCCAAAACCAACCAGCAGCGAGTCCAGCCCCAGCGTGCGCTTGAAGTCGGCGACGATCGGGATCGAGGCGCCCGAGCCCATCAGCACGGTCTCTTTGCCCCATTCCTCCGTCAGCGCCTTGCTGGCGGCCGCAAGCGGCTTCATGTTCCAGTCGAGCGCGACTGCGGGCGCGGCGGAATGGTCGCCGAATTCGACCTTGCAATCACCAGGAAGCCGCGCCGTCACGTAGTCGCGAAACGCCTTGCGGATCTTCTGGGGATCCTGCCCTTCGACCAGACGGAACGAGACCTTGGCCGAGGCATGCGACGGGATCACCGTCTTGGAGCCCTCGCCGATATAGCCGCCCCAGATGCCGTTGACGTCGCAGGTCGGGCGCGACGAGGCCTGCTCGATCAGGAGCCGGCCCTTCTCGCCGGCCGGGATCGATAGGCCGATCGGCTTGAGGAACATCTCGGGCGTGAGATTGAGCTTCTTCCACTGCTCCAGGATATCGGGCGGCAGGTCCTTCACGCCGTCATAGAAGCCCGGAATGGTGATGCGGTTGTCGTCGTCGAACAGGCCGCCGAGAATTTTGGTGAGCACGCGGATCGGGTTCATGGCGCTGCCGCCGAACACGCCGGAATGCAGATCGCGGTTGGCGGCGGTGATCTTCAGCTCTTCATACAGCAGGCCGCGCAGCGAGGTCGTGATCGCGGGCGTGTTGCGGTCCCACATGCCGGTGTCACAGACCAGCACGTAGTCGGCCTTGAACTCGTCCTTGTTGGCCTCGATGAACGGCACGAAATTCTTCGAGCCGACCTCCTCCTCGCCCTCGATCAGGAAGGTGACGTCGATCGGCAGCGAGCCCGTCACCTTCTTCCAAGCGCGGCAGGCCTCGACAAAGGTCATCACCTGGCCCTTGTCGTCCTCGGCGCCGCGCGCGACGATGATCTTGCGGCCGTCGGCGTGGTCGGTCACGACGGGCTCGAACGGCGGGCGGTGCCAGAGATCGAGCGGATCGACCGGCTGCACGTCGTAATGACCGTAGAAGATCACGTGCGGCCGTCCGCCCGCTCCGGTTTTGCCGACGATCGCGGGATGTCCCGCGGTCGGCCTCACTTCGGTGGCGACGCCCAGGCTTGCGATATCCCTGGCGAGATGCTCGGCCGCGGCCTTGCAGTCGTTGGCAAAGGCCGGATCCGCGGAGATCGACTTGATCCGCAATAGCGAGAACAGGCGCTCCAGGCTGTTGTCGAAATCCTTGTCGATGTGGTCGAGCACGGATTGGAGCTGCGCATTGGCCATGGTCGTATTCCCTGCTTCTGAGTCTTAGGAAGTACCGGGTTTTAGCGCCGCCGCGGGCTCGGAGCCAGCCGCAACCGACGGATGCCGGATGTGCCATGCGAGGGTACCTGCGAGAACGGCGGTCGCGGCGAGGTTGTTGCCCCAGGCCTGGAAGGCATTGGGAAACCACGGCAGCGCCAGCAGCATGAGGATTCCGGCCGCGCCCAGCGCGAGCCAGGTCCCCAGCCGCACATTCGCCCGCTCGTCGAAGGCGGCACGATGCATCAGCACCGTCATCGGGAAGAACAGCCACATGAAGTAGTATTGGCGTGCCAGGGGCGAGGCCACCGTCATCAGGCAGAACAGGATGCCGAGCTCCTCGGCATCCGAGCGCGCCGTTCGCTTCGCTTGCGGTGGCATGACCGCGACGAAGCCGAGCCCGAGCAGCGCCGACAGCGCCAGCACGATCCAGTTCGCCGTCTTGTAGTCGACGTCGATGACATTCATCGTGCGCGGCGGTTTGTTGGGATCTTCCTGATTGTAGTTGATCGGCCGGACCAGACGGTGCGTGATGGCGATGAGGGACTGGTTGACCCATGACCAGTTCTGCTCGTCACGCTGGCCAAAACCCTTTTCCGAGCTCGAGCCGACCATGCCCTGATACCAGGTCTTGAGTTCGGCCGCGTTGCGCTCGAAGCCGCGGATCGGCGCCGGCGCGATATAAAGAAGGATGCCGGTGAAGGCGACCGTCGCGACGGCGGCGGTCCACTTCCGCCGCCAGACCAGATAGGGCAGCACCGCGATCGGAAACACCTTGATCGCGGTGGCGAGCGCGAACACGAAGCCTGCGAGCCAGGAGCGCTGATGCTGCAAGCACCAGAAGCCCCAGAGCATCATCGCCAGCAGCACGAGGTTCGGCTGACCGAGGTCGAACATGTCGAACACGAAGGTCACGGTGACCAGGGCCGGCAGCGCCTCCAGCCATGGGCCGGGCCAGCGGCCCGATCCCGTCATGGCATTGGAGAACATGCCGGTGTACCACCACGCCGCCGCGTTCAGGATCGACAGCACGACATAGAGCGGGATCTTGCCGAACCAGCTCGGGATCGCCAGCAGGATCGCCGGCAGCGGTGGATAGATGAACTCGAAATACTCGCGGACATCGCCCGGATAGAGCGGCCCGCCATCCAGGACCTGCTGTCCGGCCCAGTACCACAGCCCGTAATCCTTGGTCTTGCCGTGGCCGAAAATCTCGGGAACGAGCACGTCGGCAGTCAACAGGACGCAGCAGAACAGAAAGAGCAGGTCGAGCGGCGCGCGCAACGACAGCTTTCTGAGCGCGCCGGATTTGGGGTACGGGTCGGTTGAGGTCACAATGTGGTCCAGTCAGGGAACACAGGACCTAGCAGACCGACAGACGCTTGGAGAGCCCCCCTCACCTGAATTTGTACCGGCCGCCCGCTCGACCTCTTCGCGGAAGCGGCCGCAGTTGCGGGCGAATTGCCTCAAACAGGGCTTCCTGCCTACCTCCGCAGCAGCCCGCCGAGCGCGCCGCGGACCAGCGTGCGGCCGATCGACCCGCCGAGCTGGCCGCCGACCGACTTGCCGAGATTGGCGGCCATACCCCCGATCACCTGGTTGGTCACCGACCGCGTCACGTCCCGCGCGATGACCTGGCCCGCCGACAGGCGGCCGCGCTTGACATTGGTGCCGAAGATGGTGCCGACGATCGAGCCGATCTGGCCGAGGATGCCGCCGCCGCTTGCGCCCGCAGGAGCATCCGCCGTCGCCGCGGTGCCGGCGATGCGCTTCTGGATCATCTCGTAGGCGGACTCTTCATCCACGGCGGTGTCGTATTTGCCCTTCACCGGGCTCGCATCCATGATCGCCTTGCGCTCTTCCGGCGTGATCGGTCCGATGCGAGCCGATGGCGGCCGGATCATCACCCGCTCGACCATGGTCGGCGTGCCGTTGCCTTCGAGGAAGGACACCAGTGCCTCGCCCTTGCCGAGCTCGGTGATCACCTTGGCGGTGTCGAGCTTCGGGTTGGGCCGGAAGGTCTGCGCCGCTGCGGCGACCGCCTTCTGGTCGCGCGGGGTGAAGGCACGCAGCGCATGCTGCACACGGTTACCCAACTGCCCGAGCACGCGGTCGGGGACGTCGATCGGGTTTTGCGTGACGAAATAGACGCCGACGCCCTTGGACCGGATCAATCGCACCACCTGCTCGATCTTGTCCAACAGCGCCTTCGGCGCATCGTTGAACAACAGGTGCGCCTCGTCGAAGAAGAACACCAGCTTGGGCTTCGGCAGGTCGCCGGCCTCGGGTAACTCCTCGAACAATTCCGACAGCATCCACAGCAGGAATGTCGCGTAGAGCCGTGGACTCTGCAGCAACTTGTCGGCGACGAGGATGTTGACCATGCCGCGGCCGTCGCGGTCGGTCTTCATGAAGTCCTTGAGCGACAGCGCGGGCTCGCCGAAGAACTTGGTGCCGCCCTGGTTCTCCAGCACCAGAAGCTGGCGCTGGATGGTGCCGACGGTGGCCTTGGTGACATTGCCAAATCCCTGCGCCGCCTTCTTGATGGCGGCAAGCGGGCTTTCCTCGGCATCCGCTGCCTTCTTGCCGGCATCCGGCACGATGGCATCGAGCAGCGCACGCAAATCCTTCATGTCGATAAGGGTCAGCCCGTTGTCGTCGGCAACGCGAAAGGCGACGTTGAGCACTCCTTCCTGCACATCGTTCAGGTCGAGCATCCGCGCCAGCAGCAGCGGCCCCATCTCCGTGACGGTCGCCCGCACCGGATGGCCCTGCTCGCCGAACACGTCCCAGAACACCGTCGAGAACTGGTCGGCCTGGAACGTCAACCCCATCTCGGTGGCGCGCTTGACGATGAAATCCTTGGCCTCGCCGACCTCGGAGATACCGGAGAGGTCTCCCTTGATGTCGGACGCGAAGACCGGAACACCGGCACGCGCAAATCCTTCCGCCATGACTTGCAGCGATACCGTCTTACCGGTTCCGGTTGCACCGGTGACGAGGCCGTGGCGATTGGCGAGCGCCAGCGTCAGCCACGCCTGCTCGTCTCCCTTGCCGACGAAGATCTTGTCGCCGGTGTCGCCGAGCTTGCTGTCCTGAGCCGTCATTTATTCTCTCTGATCTCTCTGCCGTGTTTCGCATATTGAAACGCGAATGCACCTGTTCCGCAGTTTAACGCATGTCGCGTGCCGATTGAAACCGTTCAACGTGCCCCAGCATGCGACATTGCCGGAAACATCGGCATGGCATCCGCCGAAAGTAGGAACGACGCATTCGCACCGCGGCAATTTTACGCCGATTCCATCTCCGCTCTTGCATCGTTGCAACACCTTTCGCGTCTTCGAGAATGAATCGGAACGTTGGCCGCGTTCATCGCTTGTATTTCACATCACACCGGCTCAAGATCATTTTCGAAAGCAATACTCCGGGTGCAAACCGGCTGAGGGGCGGGCCTTATGGACGAACTGATCGGGCGGCTGGCGTCAAACGCCAGCATAGATAGTGCTGTCGCTGAAAAGACCATCGGCATTATCCTGGGCTTCCTCCGCAACGAGGGACCTTCCGACAGCGTGCAGACCCTGATCGATCAGATCCCCGGTGCTGAAGCTGCGATCGAGGCGTCCAAGAGCGGCGGTGGATTGTCGCGACTGATGGGCGGCGGTCTGATGGCTGTCGGCACGCGCCTGATGGGCCTCGGACTTGGCATGTCCGAGATTAAGACCATTGCCCGTGAACTTTTCCGCTACGGCCGAGACAAAATCGGAGCGGATCAGATGGGCAAGATCATCGCGGGGACGCCGGGCCTCAGCCAATTCGCCTGAGCGACGCTTTTCATATCGAGTATCATGACATATCCGATCTCCGAGATTGAGGGCCTGCCGGCCTTTGCCGCCAACAAGTTGAAGGCGCAGGGAATCCGCACGACCGACGCGCTGCTCGAGGCGGCCTCTACCGTGAAGGGCCGCAAGGCGCTTTCCGCCAGGACCGGTATCAGCGAGCAGCTGCTGCTCGAATGGGCCAACGTCTCCGACTACATGCGCATCCCCGGCATGGGCCGTGCCAAGGTCGGCCTGGTTCGCGCCGCCGGCGTCACCACCGTGCGCGAGCTCGCCTATCGAAATCCGGCAAGGCTCGCCCAGAGCATGCGCGAAGCCAACGAGAAGAAGAAGCTCGTCCGCATCCTGCCTTCCGAGAAGTCGGTCTGCGACATCATCGCCAAGGCGAAGAAGCTGCCGCCGAAGATTACGTATTGATCCAGGGATGAAGCTGACCAGATGGGGCACTGCTACTCCCAGGTCGTCATTGCGAGCGTAGCGAAGCAATCCAGAGTCTCTCCGCAGCGGCAGCCTGGATTGCTTCGCTACGCTTGCAATGACGGGGTGTGGGCAGGAGCATAGCCCCTCACGGGCCCCGGGAGCGCATCGAGCCGACCGGATCGCTCCCTAATCCCGCCTTGAATCCCCCCTCCCCGACCGCTAAAGCGGGCGGCATGAACGCCTCGCCATCCCCATCCGTCCCCCAGGCTGGCTCGGCCGGGCCTGATGTGCTGCGGACATTGCTGGAACGGCCGATCCCGGCAGTGATGGGCGTGCTCAACGTCACCCCGGACTCGTTCTCCGACGGCGGCGAGTTCATCGCGCCCGCGCCGGCGCTGCAGCGGGCAAGGGCGATGATCGATGCCGGCGTCGACATCATCGACATCGGCGCGGAATCGACCCGGCCCTACACGGGCGCCCGGCCGGTCACAGCGGCGGACGAGATCGCCCGGCTGAAGCCGGTGCTGGCCGACTTGGTGGCGCTCGGCGTGCCCGTGTCGATCGACAGCATGAAGGCGGAGGTCGTGGCTTTCGCACTCGACCAGGGCGTTGCGATCGCCAACGACGTCTGGGGCCTGCAACGCGACGCGGCCATGGCGCCGCTGGTCGCCGCCAGGAGCGTCCCCGTCATCGTCATGCACAACCGCGACAACGTCGATTCCGCCATCGACATCGTCGCGGACATGAAGACGTTCTTCCTCCGCTCGCTGGATATCGCCGCCAAAGCCGGCATTGCGCGCGAGAAGATCGTGCTCGATCCCGGCATCGGCTTTGGCAAGACCGCCGAGCAGAGCATGATCGCGCTGGCGCGCTTACGCGAATTCGACATGTTTGGCCTGCCGATCCTGGTCGGCGCCTCGCGCAAGCGCTTCATTGCCTCAGTGTCGCCGTCGGAGCCGAAAGAACGGCTCGCCGGCTCGATCGCCGCGCACCTGATCGCCGCCCAGCGCGGCGCCAAGATCATCCGGACCCACGATGTCGCCGAGACCTTGCAGGCCCTGCGGGTGGCGCACGCAATCGAGAGCAAGCAATGACCGATACGATCTTCGTGACCGGCCTGTCGATCCACGCTCGCCACGGCGTGATGGATCACGAAACCGAAGTCGGCCAGCGCTTTATCATCGACCTCGAACTCTATACCGAATTGTCGGAGCCTTCGCGCAGCGACCGGCTTTCCGATACGGTGTCCTACGCCGAGGTCGTGGCGACGACGACGGCCGCATTCAAGAACACCAACTACAAGCTCTTGGAGCGCGCGGCCGGCGCGGTCGCGGACGCCATCCTGTCGCACTTCCCGCGCATTCGCGCCGTGAAGATCACCGTACACAAGCCGCATGCGCCAATCGCCGCAATCTTCGACGATGTCGGCATCATGCTGACGCGCTCGCGGCATCCCTGAGATGGCGAGCGTCCTCATTGCGCTCGGCGGCAATGTCGGCGATGTCCGTGCGACGTTCGGAAAGGCGATCGCGCATGTCTGCGGCATGACGCAAGGCGTGCTGGTCGCGCGCTCCTCGGACTATGCGACGCCGCCCTGGGGCGACGAGGACCAGGATCCCTTCATCAACGCCTGCGTCGAGATCGAGACCGGCCTCGATCCGCACGCGCTGCTGTTCGTGCTGCAGAGGGTCGAACAGAAATTCGGCCGCACGCGCACCAAGGAGCGGCGCTGGGGTCCGCGCACGCTCGATCTCGACATGATCGCCTATGACGATGTGTCCATGCAGAAGCCTGATCTGACCTTGCCGCATCCGCGCCTGTTCGAACGCGCCTTCGTGCTGGTGCCGCTCGCCGAAATCGCGCCCGACCGTATGATCTCGGGCATTCGTGTCCGCGACGGGCTCGCCAGCGTCTCGACGCAAGGCATTGAGCGGCTTCCGGATACCGGTTAACCAAAAACAACCGTTTGCAGCGACGCCCGGCCGTGGCAATTTCGCCTGCGATCAAGAAGATGTTCGGGAGCCCCTCGCCGCATGACCTCCGTGACTGACGACCTGCCGCTGGCGGCCGATTTTCCCAAGGCGACCGTCGAAGACTGGCGCAAGCTGGTCGATGGCGTGCTGAAGGGCGCGCCGTTCGAGAAGCTGGTCGGCAAGACCTATGACGGGCTGAAGATCGATCCGCTCTATCCGCGCGCCAAGGGCGTTGCCGCCGTGGTCGGACGGGCCGCGGCCGCGCCGTGGCAGATCGTGCAGCGGATCGACCATCCCGATGCGGCAGCGGCGAATGCGCAGGCCTTGCAGGATCTCGAGAACGGCGCGACTGGACTTGCGCTGGTATTCGCCGGTGGCACTGGCAGCCATGGCTTCGGCCTGGAACCGACGGCCGATGCCGTCGCAAGGGTCTTGAAGGACATTCATCTCGACGCCGGTATCGGTATCGAACTCCAGATCGGGCCGCAGTCGCGGATGGCCGCGATCCATGTCGCGGAATACGTGAAGAGCAACGGTCTCGATCCCGCCGCCTGCAACATCCGCTTCGGGCTCGATCCGCTGGCGGCCGGCGCGGTGTGGGGCGACAGCCCTTATACCTGGGACGAGATCGTTCCCGCCGTCACCGGCGCGATCAAGGGCCTCGCCGCGCTCGGCTTCAAGGGACCGTTTGCCTCCGCCGACGGACGCGTGATCCACGATGCCGGCGGCTCCGAGGTGCAGGAGCTCGCCTTCGTGCTCGCCTGCGGTGTCGCCTATTTACGCGCGATCGAAAGTGCGGGCGTTCCGCTGGAACAGGCGCAGGGCATGATCTATGCGCGACTCTCTGCGGATGCCGACCAGTTCCTGACCATGGCGAAATTCCGCGCGCTGCGGCTGCTGTGGGCGCGGATCGAGACCGCGTGCGGGCTCACGCCAAAGCCGCTGTTCATTGCCGCCGACACGGCCTGGCGCATGCTGACGCAGCGCGACCCTTACGTGAACATGCTGCGCGCGACCATCGCGACATTCGCGGCGGGCCTTGCCGGCGCCAATGCGATCACCGTGCTGCCGCATACGCTCGCACTCGGCCTGCCCGATCCGTTCGCGCGGCGAGTGGCCCGCAACACGCAACTCCTGCTGCTGGAGGAAAGCAATCTCGCCAAGGTCAGCGATCCCGCGGCCGGCGCCGGCGGCATCGAGACGCTGACCGCGCAGCTTTGCGACGCCGCCTGGGCGCTGTTCCAGGACAGCGAGAAGGCCGGCGGCGCCTTCGCCGCGCTTCAGCAAGGCGTGTTCCAGAGCAAGGTCGCGGCCACGCGGAAAGCGCGCGACGCCAACATCGCAAAACGCCGCGACGTGCTGACCGGGGCCAGCGAGTTTCCCAACCTGCATGAGCGCGAGACGGCCGTGCTCAAGATGGCGCCGGTCGCGCTCGCACCTTACGGCGAGCAGAAGTACAAGTTCGATCCGCTGCCTCCGATCCGGCTGGCGCAGCCGTTCGAGGCGCTGCGCGACAAGTCGGATGCAGCGTTGAAGGCGCGTGGCACGCGGCCAAGCGTGTTCCTTGCCAATCTCGGCACGCCCGCCGATTTCACCGCGCGCGCGACCTTTGCAAAAAGCTTCTTTGAGGCTGGCGGCATCCAGGCCGTCGACAGCGAGGGCTTTGCCGATCCGGCCAAGCTGGCGGCCGCGTTCAAGGCTTCGGGCGCGGAGCTTGCCTGCCTTTGTTCCAGCGACAAGGTCTATGCGGAACACGCAGAAGCCGCGGCGAAGGCCCTCCAAACCGCAGGCAGCCAACATATCTATTTGGCGGGCCGCCCGACTGATGCCGAGGCCGCGCTGCGTGCGGCCGGCGTCACGGGCTTCGTCTTCGCTGGTGGCGATGCGCTTGCGACGCTGCAGGACGCCTATCGCCGAATGGAGCAGGCATGACCGAGGCCAGCAAACCCGTTCTCACCGGCGGCTGCCAGTGCGGCGCGGTGCGCTTTGCCCTGACGGCAGCACCGGACAAGGTTTCGATCTGCCATTGCCGGATGTGCCAGAAGGCGAGCGGCGCACCGTTCGCCTCCTTCGCCGACATCAACCGGACCGACTTCGCCTGGACCAAGGGCCAGCCGTCGTTCTTCCGCTCCTCCTCGATCGCCGATCGCGGCTATTGCGCCGCCTGCGGCACGCCCCTGAGTTTCGGCCGCATCGACGGCGAGCGGATCGAAATCATGACCGGCGCCTTCGATCGCCCCGACCGGCTGGTGCCGACCCGGCAATACGGAACGGAATCCCGGCTCGGCTGGGTGGTCGGAATCGCCAATCTGCCGAGCCAGACCACGCAGCAGAATTACGGACCGGCGAAGATGGCGACCATCGTCAGCCATCAGCATCCAGACCATGATTGAGCGCCCAATGCGCCACCCTATGATATGGTTGAAACCATGAGCCGCATTCCTGACTTCGCCGACATCGCCTTCGAACGGATCACAACCGCGTCTCCCACGGGCAGCGCCGAGCCGTGGCTGACGCCCGAGGGCATTCTGGTGAAGCCCGCCTATGGCGAGGCTGATCTGGCCGGGCTCGATTTCCTCGAGACCTATCCGGGCATCGCGCCCTTCCTGCGCGGGCCCTACCCGACCATGTATGTCAACCAGCCCTGGACCGTCCGGCAATATGCAGGCTTCTCCACGGCGGAGGATTCCAACGCCTTCTACCGCCGCAACTTAGCTGCCGGTCAGAAGGGCCTTTCGGTCGCCTTCGATCTTGCCACCCATCGCGGCTATGACTCTGATCATCCGCGCGTCGGCGGCGACGTCGGCATGGCCGGTGTGGCCATCGACTCCATCTACGACATGCGCACGCTGTTCGCGGGGATTCCGCTCGACCAGATGAGCGTGTCCATGACCATGAACGGCGCGGTGCTGCCGATCCTCGCGCTCTATGTCGCCGCGGCGGGCGAACAGGGCGTGCCGCCGGAAAAGCTATCAGGGACGATTCAGAACGACATTCTGAAAGAGTTCATGGTGCGCAACACCTATATCTATCCCCCTAGCCCCTCGATGCGGATCATCTCGGACATCTTCGCCTATACCTCGCAGAAGATGCCGAAATACAATTCGATCTCGATCTCCGGCTATCACATGCAGGAGGCCGGCGCGACGCAGGACCTCGAGCTCGCCTATACGCTCGCCGACGGCGTCGAATATCTGCGTGCCGGCATTGCCGCGGGTCTCGACGTCGACCGCTTCGCCCCGCGGCTGTCGTTCTTCTGGGCGATCGGCATGAACTTCTTCATGGAAGTCGCCAAGCTGCGCGCCGCGCGCCTCTTGTGGGCGAAGCTGCTGAAGCCGTTCAATCCGAAGGACCCGCGCTCGCTGTCGCTGCGCACGCATAGCCAGACCTCGGGCTGGTCACTGACCGCGCAGGACGTCTTCAACAACGTGATGCGCACCACGGTCGAGGCGATGGCGGCAACGCAAGGCCATACCCAGTCGCTGCACACCAATGCGCTCGACGAAGCGCTGGCGCTGCCGACCGACTTCTCGGCGCGCATCGCCCGCAATACCCAGCTGTTCCTGCAGCAGGAGAGCGGCACCACCCGCATAATCGATCCCTGGGGCGGCTCGTATTACGTCGAGCGCCTCACACGCGATCTGGCGGCCAAGGCGTGGGGCCACATCCAGGAGGTCGAGGAACTCGGCGGCATGGCGAAGGCCATCGAGGCCGGCGTGCCGAAGCTGCGCATCGAGGAGGCCTCGGCCAAGACCCAGGCGCGCATCGATGCCGGCAAGCAGGCGGTGATCGGCGTCAACAAGTACAAGCCGACCGACGAGGCGCCGATCGACATCCTCAAGGTCGACAACACCAATGTGCGGCGCCTGCAGATCGACAAGCTGGCGCGGCTGAAGGCCGAACGCAGCCAGAAGGACGTCGACGCCGCGCTCGCTGCGCTGACGCGCTCGGCCGGCGAAGGCAACGGCAATCTGCTCGCGCTCGCGATCGACGCGGCGCGGGCGAAAGCAACCGTCGGCGAGATTTCGGACGCGATGGAAAAGGTGTTCGGCCGGCACCGCGCCGAGATCAAATCCATCACCGGCGTCTACAAGCGGGAGGCGTCCAGCATGGGCAACCGGGTCGAGAAGGTTCAGGCGCTGATCGACGCCTTCGAGGAGGCCGAGGGCCGCCGTCCGCGCATCCTGGTCGCCAAGATCGGCCAGGACGGCCACGACCGGGGCCAGAAGGTGATTGCGTCCGCGTTCGCCGACATCGGCTTCGATGTCGACATCGGGCCGCTGTTCGCGACCGCCGATGAAGCCGCGCGACAGGCGGTCGAGAACGACGTCCACATCCTCGGCGTGTCCTCGCTCGCCGCCGCCCATCTCACCGCGGTGCCGGAGCTGAAGGCCGCGCTGAAGAAGCAGGGCCGCGACGACATCATGATCATCGTCGGCGGCGTGGTGCCGCCGCAGGATTACGACGCGCTCTATGCGGCCGGGGCCGAGGCGATCTTCCCGCCCGGCACCGTGATCGCGGACGCGGCCGAGGAGCTGATCCACAAGCTGAATACGCGGCTCGGGCATAGCGAGGCGGCGGAGTAAGTCCGCCGCAACGGGAACCCGCTGTCCGGGGTCATAGGCCTCAACGTAAAGCCGGGGGCTAGCACGGTCGCAGCGCGGCCGGACAGTTTCGGCAAACCTCCACAACCACCACCTTTCCGAGCATGAGGAATATTTTCCCGCGTAGATTCACGCAACCTTAACTTGTAATACGTACTTCTACGGGCGTGAATGGGAATTCGGCAATGCGCCCCGCAAGCGTGCCTTTGGCGTCACAACACCTTTCCGGAGGGGTCTGTGACCACCAGCTCGATCAACCAAAGCTGATCGGAGATTCGGCGCACAGCGCCGTAGGCGTGCGACAGTCGGTAGTGGATTCCATCGAAATGCAATCTTCTTTGGCTTTTCTCGATAGCGAAGTCGTCTCCGCCTGGAAGTTGCTCAAATTCAACTGGAGCCTTCTGGCATGCATAGCCGGCGTCGTGCTGGCGTGGCTTGTCGCGACCCGGTTTTATGTTGAGCCCTCGGGCTATGTCGTGACTTTCGCGTTAGCAGCGCTCTACCGGCGGATCGGACTGCGCAATGCCCTATCGGCTACGCACGCCAATCCGAGAGTATTTCTCTCTCTCATCGCTATCGGGCAGATGTCGTTGGCCATACCCGTGATGCTTACCTTGAGCTACGCGGCCGCCTCTATCAACCTTCCGCTACAGGATGCCCGTCTGCTGGCTTGGGACCGCGCGCTGGGATTTGACTTCAAGAGCCTTCTCGATTTCACCAATCGTCACCCTGAACTCATCCCCGTTCTGGCACGATCTTACAGTTCGATCACCGTTCAGATGATCATGGCAGTGGTCCTTCTACCCATTGCCGGATACTATCGACGCGGCGCCGAGATGATATGCGCCTACGTACTCGCACTCATGGCGACAAGCTGCATTTCGGCTCTCGTCCCCGCCATCGGCGTCTACCATGTGCTGGGTTTGCAGGCCTCCGATTTTCCTTACTTCGAACCTGCCGGTTACTATGACACCCTGCGCGACGCGCCGCTCGTACGTGCAGGAGTTCTTCAAGAATTGCATCTGACGCAGCTCGTGGGCGTCTGCACGTTTCCGAGTTTCCATGCTGCAGCCGCAATCCTCTATATGTGGTCATTCTGGCCATTGCGCTGGCTCAGACCAATTGCCATTCCCTGGAACGTCGCGATGATTGCGGCGACTCCGCTGGGAGGAGGCCACTATCTGGTCGACATGCTCGCTGGTGTCGCGGTGTCAACTGCAGCCATTGCTGTCACGGCATCAATAAGCGCGGCCTGCTCGCAAGGCCGGGCTCAGTCTGCAAGCGACCGAGTCGCAGCTACGAAATCTCCGAGCATTGCAAGCCTACAGACATAGCGATCGCTAGATCTGCTTCCTGCGCCACCGCCAAGCTTTCCTCGTATCACTCAACTTCGCCGCGAGGCCATTAACAGAATGGCACACCTTTGATTGTATCGAAGATATCATGCAATCTCAGGATTATTACGATGAATCTTGGAACTATCATTACTTGGAGCCTGACAATCGGCGCAGGCATCCTCGCGCTGATCGTCGGCAAGTCGCAAGGATTCAACCTGAATATTGGTGGTTTCGCGCTTGAAGGTCTCGGCCTTCTGGTTCTCTGCCCGCTCGCGTTCGCACTATATGGAGTTCTTAGACCGGGCTTCGCGCTTCTCATCCTGCCATTCCACGCATTTGCGCAGTTCTCGGCGTTCAATGTCGCTGCTTGGCTGCTTCAATTTCCACTTGCGAGCCTCAATCTCCCAGCGATCGACCAACCCCTGATCTGGTTCGACGGGATATTGGGGAACAATTGGTTGGCGCATTTTGAATTGATCAACTCCGACCCGACTATGTGCGGGATCGTCGCGCTGATCTATCGTGCTCTTCTGTTCCAGGTCCCGCTTGCCTGTGCGATTGTCGGCTCACTTGATCCGCGACGCCTGCGCATATTCATCCTCGCAAACACGCTCTCGCTCTCACTGACACTCGCCGTAGCAACGCTATGGCCTGCGGGAGGGGCCTTCGTTGCCTTCTTCAAGCCGCCGTACGCGGTGTCGATGGCCGCACAATTCGTCGCAGTCCGCGACGGTAGCCTGCGCGCGCTAGATCCAGAGATCATCACGGGCATCATCGCCTTTCCCTCGTATCACACGATCCTCGCAGTCCTCATCGGACTTTCTTTTCGCGGTTTCCCTCGACTATTTCCATTCGTCGCGGCTTTCGAATTTGCGATCATCTTCAGCGCCCGTTCGATGGGCGGCCACTATTACGCCGACATTCTCGCGGGCATCCTAATAGCGTGCGCGGCGAACTGGGCTGCCGAACGGATCACGGACAGGGCGGCAGGGAGCGGCATCGCCGCCAGCCGAGAGAGCGCCATCAGAAGCGCCAAACACGGACGCGTCGATCCGGCACCACGTGGCACGGCGCTGAACTGAGGCAAGCGCTTCCGTGGCGGAGATACATCGGCTATGTGTCTTGGCGACGCGCATACTCGGAAAAATCTGGAAGAGAACATGAAATCCCCGGCGAATGACATGAACCATCGTGCGAACTCTGCCGCGGGTTTTATTGCGCAAACAATCGCGGTTCTCTCGGCCATAGCCACCATCGCCATGGTCTCCCCCTCGCTCGCCGCCGACCCCAAGCCCGACGCCGTCATCAAGACCAAGAGCATCGATGCGCGCGTCCTCCTCGACGACAGGATCAAGGCCGATGCGGCACTGGCGGCGGATTGCCTGACGGAAGGCAAGAAGTGGCTGGACAAGAGTGCCGCCGAAGCCGCCGCCGCGCGCAAGCAGGATCCGCAGTTCTTGAAGGACGGCGGCTGGGATTTCGAGCGCAAATATGCGATCCGCTCGGTGGTCGCCGACCGCTATGTCAGCGTGCTGCGCAACGACTACATGAACACCCGCGGGGCGCATCCCAATTCGGATGTGAACACGATTCTGTGGGACAAGGCCGAGAACAAGCGCATCTCGATTCGTCCATTCTTCACCGAGACCGTCGACAAGGGCCCGACCATGAAGGCGATGGCGAAGGCCGCGATCGCCTCGTTGAAAATCGAGAAGAGAAAGCGCGATACCAGCGAGACCGCGACCGATGAATGGTTCAAGGGCGTGGCGCCGAGCCTGCTCAAGATCGGCGCGGTGACGCTGGCGCCGTCGACCGAAGCGGGCAAGAGCTCCGGCCTCACCTTCCACTATCCGCCCTACGCTGTCGGCCCCTACGCCGAGGGCGAATATGTCGCATTCGTGCCGTGGGAAACGCTGAAGCCCTACCTCACCCCAGAGGGCACACGCATCTTCGGCGGCGCGCGGCCGAAGGGGGACGGGGACGAGCCGCAGTGATCATGTCCTGAGCAGCGACAGGTTGCTCACAGCGCTGTGGTAGCGCTACCTTGCAGCGACCCGGCAAAGCCGACTAGAATGCCGCCATTGACAAGAGCGCCCGGTTTCACGGGCGCCGCTGGGAGGCATTCATGTCCAAGATTACGCGCCGCGCCTTTGCGGCCTCTTCCGCTGCGGCTGCAGCATCCGCCGCATTCGGCCTCACACCCGCACGCGCACAGGCCTATCCGGCCCGGCCGGTCACCGTGATCGTGCCCTGGGGCGCGGGCGGCGGCACCGACGCGACCGCGCGTATCGTCGCAGCGCTGCTGGAAAAGGACCTCGGCCAGCCCTTCAACGTAGTCAACCGCACCGGCGGCTCCGGCGTGGTCGGCCATACCGCAATCGCGACCGCGCAGCCCGACGGCTACACCATCGGCATGCTCACCGTCGAGATCTCGATGATGCACTGGCAGGGCCTCACCGACCTGACGCCGAAGAGCTATACGCCGCTGGCGCTGATGAACGAGGATCCGCCGGGCATCCAGGTCTCCTCCTCCTCGCCCTACAAGACGGTGAAGGAACTCGCCGACGCCATCAAGGCCGCGCCTCCCGGCAAGTTCAAGGCCTCGGGCACCGGCCAGGGCGGCATCTGGCATCTGGCATTGGTCGGTTGGATGCAGGCGATGGGCCTGCCGGCCAATCAGGTCGCCTGGGTACCGTCGAACGGCGCGGCGCCCGCGATGCAGGATCTCGCCGCCGGCGGTCTCGACCTCACCACCTGCTCGGTGCCGGAGGCACGCGCGATCATCGAGGCCGGCAAGGCCAGGAGTCTGGCGATCATGGCGCCGGCGCGCAACCCGATCTTCAAGGACGTGCCGACGCTGAAGGAGGCGATGGGCATCGATTACGCGACCGGCGCCTGGCGCGGTATCGGCGCGCCCAAAAACCTGCCGCCGGAGCTCGCAACGAAACTCACCGCGGCGCTGAAGAAGGTCTACGACTCCGCCGAGTTCAAGGACTTCATGAGCAACCGCGGCTTCGGCACGGTGTGGGGCGACAGCAGCCAGTTCGGCAGCTTCATGGACAAGGGCGACGCCCAGATGGGCGAAGCGATGAAGGCCGCGGGCCTGAGCAAGGCGTGATCGTGTCACCTCTCCCCGCTTGCGGGGAGAGGTCGAATTCGAGCTCGGCTCGAATTCGGGTGAGGGGGAGCTTCCGCGAGTCCAACCCTCACCGTCATTGCGGACATAGGCCTCACCCCAACCCTCTCCCCGTAAGAACGGGGCGAGGGAGAAAAAACCTCTTAGGACTTTTGCCATGCGTCTTCCCGACTCCGTCACGGGATCGTTTCTCGTCGCGCTCGGTGCGGCTTCTGCCTATGGCGGCTATATCCTGCCGCCGGTACCGGGGCAGCCGGTCGGCCCCAACGTGTTTCCGCTGGTGATCGGCATCGGGCTGGCGCTGTGCGGGGTCGCGATCGTGTTCGGCATCGGCCATTCCTTCGAGGAGGAGGAAGAGCTGATCCCGCTTGAGGACGGCCAGACTGCCGCGGCCCCGCCGCCGCAAGGCAAGCTCTACGGCCTGCGCGCGCTGCTGCCGCCGGCGCTGCTGCTGTTCTACGTGATCGCGGCCGACCGGCTCGGCTTCATCATCACCGCCGCGCTCATGGTCTATGTGACCTCGACCGCGTTGGGGGCCAAATGGAAGCTGGCGCTGCCGCTCGCGGCGCTCTCCCCGTTCGCCATCCACCTCATCTTCGGCAAGCTCTTGCGCGTGCCGCTTCCCGCCGGCCTGCTGCCGACGCCCTGGTGATCCCATGCTGAAGACCCTCATTGAAGCGTTCGCGCTGATCTCCACCTGGGAGGTCATCATCGCGATGTTCGCAGCCTCCGTGTATGGGCTCGTGATCGGCTCGCTGCCCGGCCTGTCGGCGACGATGGCAACCGCCCTGCTCGTCCCCGTCACCTTCTATCTGTCGCCGATCGCGGCGATCGCGACCATCGTCGCGGCGTCTTCGATGGCGATCTTCTCCGGCGACATCCCCGGCGCGCTGCTGCGCATTCCCGGCACGCCCGCCTCCGCCGCCTATGCGGACGAGGCCTACGCCATGACCCGCAAGGGCCAGGCCGAGCTGGCGCTCGGGGCCGGCGTCTGGTTCTCCGCCGTCGGCGGCATCGCCGGCGTGCTGTCGCTGATGATCCTGGCGCCGCCGCTCGCCGAGATCGCGCTGTCGTTCTCGACCTACGAATATTTCTGGCTGGCGCTGCTGGGCCTGATGTGCGCCACCTTGGTCGCGCGCTCCTCGCCGGTGAAGGCGATCGCCGGCATGTTCCTCGGCCTGCTGGTGTCCTGCATCGGCATCGAGAATCCCGGCGGCGTGCCGCGCTTCACCTTCGGCCTCACCGATCTGTTCGGCGGCATCGAGCCGATCCCGGCGCTGGTCGGCGTGTTCGCGGTGGCGCAGGTGATGCGCGCGATGCTGACGCCCGAACCGCCACCGCTGCCGCGGCGCAAATTCGGAAGCATCATGGCCGGCCAGTGGAAGCTGACGAAGAAATATCATTGGCAGATGACGCGCGGAAACATCGTCGGCATCATCATCGGCGTGCTGCCCGGCGCCGGCGCCGACATGGCCGCCTGGGTCTCCTACGCGATGTCGAAGCGCTTCTCCAAGGAGCCGGAGAAATTCGGCACCGGCCATGTCGAGGGCCTGGTCGAGGCCGGCGCCAGCAACAATGCCAGCATCGCCTCGGGCTGGGTGCCGTCGTTGCTGTTCGGCATTCCCGGCGACACCATCGCCGCGATCGCGATCGGCGTGCTCTACATGAAGGGGCTCAATCCCGGCCCGACGCTGTTCACCGAGAAGGCGTCGAGCATGTATGCGATCTACCTGATGTTCATCATCGCGAACATCATGATGATCCCGCTCGGCATCGCCATGATCCGGATTGCCGCCTACATCCTGCTGGCGCCGCGCTCCGCCATCATGCCGATCATCATGCTGTGCTGCGCGGTCGGCTCGTTCGCGATCGGCAACAACATGTTCGGCGTCGTCACCGTCGCCGCCTTCGGCGTGATCGGCTACGTGATGGAGGCGAACGGCTATCCCGTGGCCGCAATGGTGCTCGGCATCGTCATGGGCACCATGGTCGAGCAGGCCTTCGTCACCTCGCTGATCAAATCCGACGGCAGCATCCTGCCGTTCTTCGAGCGCCCGGTCGCCGCCATCCTCGCCGCCATGGCGATCGGCGCGCTGCTGTGGCCGGTGATGGTGTGGGTCTGGCGCAAGGTGAAACCGGCGCAGACGGCGGTGGCAACAAGCAGGTGAAATGCAGCGGGCGGCTCTCGCCTGCCCTGCCGGGGCGTTGTAAAGCAGGGCATGACTGAGAAGAAGGCCCCGCTCGACATCAAATCCCTCGCCCGCGATCTCCGTTCCGGCAGCCGCGCGGCCCTCGCCCGGGCCATTACGCTGGTGGAGAGCCGGCGCGGCGACCATCAGGCGCTGGCGCGCGAGCTGGTGCAGATGCTGCTGCCCGACACCGGCAAGGCATTTCGCGTCGGCATCACGGGATCGCCGGGGGTCGGCAAATCCACCACCATCGACGCGCTCGGGACCTATCTGATCGAACAGGGCAACAAGGTTGCGGTGCTCGCGGTCGATCCGTCCTCGGCGCGCAGCGGCGGCTCGATCCTCGGCGACAAGACGCGGATGGCGCGGCTGTCGGCCTCCGACGACGCATTCATCCGCCCCTCGCCGTCCTCGGGCACGCTCGGCGGCGTGGCGGCGAAGACGCGCGAGGCGATGCTGCTCTGCGAGGCCGCCGGCTTCGACGTCGTGCTGGTCGAGACCGTCGGCATCGGCCAGTCCGAGACGGCGGTCTGCGACATGACGGACTTCTTCCTCGCCCTGATGCTGCCGGGCGGCGGCGACGAGTTGCAGGGCATCAAGAAGGGCCTGGTCGAGCTCGCCGACATGATCGCCATCAACAAGGCCGACGGCGACAACCTCAAGCGCGCCAACGTCACCGCCGCCGATTATCGCGGTGCGCTGCACATCCTGACGCCCCGCTCCGAACACTGGCATCCGCCGGTCGAGACCTATTCGGCGCTGACCGGCGACGGCATCGCAAAAATCTGGCAGAAGGTTCTGGATCACCGCAAGGCGATGAACGCGTCCGGCGATTTCGCCGCGCGGCGGCGCGAGCAGCAGGTGAAATGGATGTGGTCGATGCTGGAGCAGCGCATGCTGGCGCGGCTGCGGAGCGAGGCGTCGGTACGGACGAAGGTCAAGAAGATCGAGGCCGAGGTCGCCGAGGGCCATCTCACGCCGGCAATCGCAGCCGAGCAGATTCTGGAGTTGCTGCAATGAGCCAAAAACTCCGCATTCTCCTGACCGGCTTCGGGCCATTCCCCGGCGCGCCCTATAATCCGACCCAGCCGCTGGTCGCGCGGCTGGCGCAACTGCGCCGTCCGGCGCTCGACGATGTCGCGATCGCGAGCCATATCTTTCCGGTGACCTATGCCGCGGTCGACCGGCAATTGCCGGAGGTGCTCGCAAAGGAGAAGCCGGATGCGCTGCTGATGTTCGGACTCGCTTCCCGCACGTCCTATTTGCGCGTCGAGACCCGTGCCCGCAACGCCGTCACCATGCTCTGGCCCGATGCCGCCAACACCCGCTCGAGCAAGCGCGGCATTGCCGGCCATGCGGATGCGATGATGTTCGGTCCGCACACGGCAAGGCTGCTGCGCGCCGCGCGCCTCACCGGCATCGACGCGCGGTCCTCGCGCGATGCCGGCGCCTATCTCTGCAATTATCTGAGCTGGCGCGCGATCGAGAACGTGAAGGCGGATGGGCCGCGGCTTGCGGCGTTCATCCATATTCCGTTGCTTGTGCGCAGCGGCGCCTTGCGGCGCAAGGGCGCGCCGCGGATCACGCTGGAGGAACTGGTGGACGCCGGGGAAGCGATGCTGATGGAGATGGTGCAGTTGGCGCGGAAGGGGCGAAACACGCTCGTTTCGTAGGGTGGGCAAAGGCGCCATTGCGCCGTGCCCACCATCTCTATCCGATCTTGCAATGGTGGGCACGCTCCGCTTTGCCCACCCTACGGCACCTCGCCTTGCGGTAAACATTTAACCCTACCGCGAACAATCCCCGCGCCCGCACCCGCCCTGCGCTACCTAACCCGCGCGGACCCCGCGTCCGCCGGAGGACGCATCCATGGACCTCAATCGCCGTCATCTCATCGGAGCCTCGACTGCTGGCATCGCCGGTGCGCTCGCCATGCCGGCCGATGCCGCGCGGGCCGCGCCGCTGACGTCCCTGCTCGGCCGCGATGCGACGCAATACGGCGTGCGTCCCGGCAGCAGCGAGGATCAGACGCGCGCACTGCAGCGCGCGATCGACGAAGCCGCGCGCGCGCAGGTGCCGCTGGCGCTGCCGCCCGGCGTCTATCGCAGCGGGCTATTGCGGCTGCCGAATGGCGCGCAACTGATTGGCGTGCGCGGCGCAACGAAATTCGTCTTCACCGGGGGGGCCTCCGCGATTCAAAGCGACGGCTCCGATGCGATCGGCCTCACCGGCATCACCTTCGACGGCGGCGGCATTGCGCTGCCGACGCGGCGCGGGCTGGTCCACGTGCTCGGCGGGCGTGACGTCCGCATCACCGATTGCGAGATCACGGGCTCCGGCGGCAGCGGCATCTGGCTCGAGCAGGTGTCCGGCGACATCTCCGGCAACATCTTTGTCAACATCGCGGTGACGGCCGTGGTCTCGTTCGATGCCAGGGGCCTCAGCGTCTCCTGCAACACCATCACCGGCACCAACGACAACGGCATCGAGATCCTGCGCACCACGATCGGCGACGACGGCACGCTGGTCGCCGACAACCGCATCGAGGACATCAAGGCCGGTCCCGGCGGCTCGGGCCAGTACGGCAACGCCATCAACGCCTTCCGCGCCGGCAACGTGATCGTGCGCAGCAACCGCATCAGGAATTGCGATTACTCGGCCGTGCGCGGCAACTCGGCCTCGAACATCCACATCACCGGCAACAGCGTCAGCGACGTGCGCGAGGTCGCGCTCTATTCGGAGTTCGCGTTCGAGGCCGCGGTGATCGCCAACAACATCGTGGATGGTGCCGCCGTCGGCGTCTCGGTCTGCAATTTCAACGAAGGCGGCCGCATCGCGGTGGTCCAAGGGAACATCATCCGCAATCTGATTCCGAAGCGCCCGATCGGCACCGCGCCCGACGACGATGCCGGCGTCGGCATCTATATCGAGGCCGATTCATCGGTGACCGGCAACGTGATCGAGAACGCGCCGTCCTACGGCATCGTCGCCGGCTGGGGCAAATATCTGCGCGACGTCGCGATCACGGGCAACGTGATCCGCAAGGCGCTGGCCGGAATCGGCGTCTCCGTGGTGCCGGGCGCCGCCACCGCGCTCGTCAACAACAACATGATCTCGGAGACCCCGCGCGGCGCCGTGGTCGGGCTCGATCACGCGCGGGCGGTGACGACGGACCTGTCGGCCGACGGCGCGCAGCGGTTCGCGCAGGTCGTGGTCGGCGGGAACGCAGTTCGGCGTTAGAACGCGTTCCGCAGCAGCGGATACTTCGCTTCCAGGCCGTCGAGGCTGAAGGTGAATTCGACGACGCGCTCGGGGGTCGTGACGATTTCGGCGGCTGGCGGGGCGAACTGGGGCAGCAGCGTCGCCATTGCGGCGGGCCTGGTGGGCGGTGGCTTCACAGCCGGCGCAGTGAACGGCGCGATGGCAGCGTGTGCAGCGACTGGCGGCCTTACGACGGGTGCGGTGAGCGGCGCCCTCGCAGCGGGTGCCCTGAGCGGTGCGACGGCATCAGGTGCCGTGAACAAGGCCACCGCAGCAGGAGCCGCAAGCGGCGTGGTCGGGACAAGCGGGGCTTCGGTGATTTCGGCCAATACGTCCGGCCTGGGATCGAGCCTGACCGGCATGGCGGTCTCGGGGGCGATGTGCACAGCCTTCGGCTGCATGGTCTGCGCGGGCTGCTCGCGCGGCGCCGCGCGGGGCATTGCCGCCGGCGACCAGCCAAAGGCGGGCGTAACCCGCGCAGCAGCCGCGGCGACGTCGTCGCCAGTTACAAGCGCGCGCCAGGCCTGTACGGCACGCTTGGCTTCCTGGATGTTTTCGAGGAATGCGATCTCGGAGTGATAGCGGCGCCAGCGTCCCGTCTCGAACATTTCGGACAGATGCTCCAGCCGCTGTTCGGCGAGAGCGCACCAGCGTGCTGCAACGTCGCGGCTAACTGCCGCGGCTTGGCGATGTGTCATGGACCAGCCCGTCGATGAAAAAATACGGACGCGACGCAACGCACACGAATCAATTTAGACGCGACATGAATATTTTGTGGAAAAGTTTTGACTTGTCCAGCGACGACACGGCATTCGCCGGGAAACACCGTAGTCGTGCGGAGATTTGCGAGGTTTTCGAGTCAAGCTTCGCGCAAGCATGGCGGACGTGCGGTGTGCCGCCCGCGCGATGGCGATGAACGCGGCCGCGATCCCTCAACCGGAAGCTGAACGACTGGGAAGCTTCAAAGAAACAGACCCCCAAAAAGAAAAGACCCGTCCGGGGGGACAACCGGACGGGTCGAGCCATATGGGCGCTTGGGGTGGATGGGCGCTCGCGCCTAATATGACTGATGGGGAGGGATGACCGCTCCCACATAATTTGGTCGTGGCAGCGGGCAGGACGTTCAATGCGGCGTTCGATTTTTTAACCTTCGCAGCGCGCGCAATCTTGTCGCAGCCGCTATCGTGTCGCCGGCCTATCCGCCTGAGAAACCGTAGGTTTATCGTCCGCGCTCGACAGCGAGGGTTGCTCGATGGCGCGAACGCCGGGCTCGTCGCGACGCTTCTCGGCATCTTCACGTTTTGTTGTACCGGACGCCGCCGCGACCGGCGTCGCGCTGTCGGCGGGAATAGCCATGACCGCGGCAAAAGCATCGGCCTCACCGTCGCCGAACAGATCATCACGCCCGGGTAAACCGAGGTCGCGCGCGGTCTTCGCCAGCGTCATGCGCAGCGCTTCCGGCTTCAGCGCGTAATTGCGCTCGAGCAGCAGCGCGGCGACGCCGGAGACATAGGCCGCCGAGAACGAGGTTCCCGAGGTCATCTGGTACTTTCCATCAGGCGCCGGCAGGAAGATGTCGACGCCGGGCGCCGCCAGCGCGATGTAATTGCCGCGGTTGGATGCCGTGAACAGCTTATCCTGCTGGTCGGTCGCGCTGACCGCGATCACGTTGGGATTGGCGGCGGGATAGAGCGGCGGGGATTTGGCGCCTGCGTTGCCGGCCGCCGCGATCAGCACGAGCCCGCGCCCGGCGGTCGCGGCGATGGCGCGCTCGATCACCGCGTCCTTGGGGCCCGCAAAGCTCATATTGACGATCTGCGCGCCGTGCTCGGCGGCGTAGTTGAGCGAGCGCAGGATGACGTAGGACGAGCTCTGGGCCCCGCCCGTGGTGCCGCCGAAGGCGCGGATGGCGATGATGCGCGCCTCGGGCGCGCTGCCCATCAGCTTGGCATGCGCCACGATGGCGCCGGCGATGCCGGTGCCGTGGACGTGCGGGCCCTCGGTGCTGCCCAGCGCATCGAAATTGTCGGCGACGGAATGGGCGAGCTCGGGATGCCTGGCGTCGATGCTGGAATCGATCACGGCAACCGTCACATTGGCGCCGTGCGCCAGGGTATGCGCCTGCGGCAGGCGAAGCTTGGCCAGCGCATATTGCGCGGGGTCGCCTTCGATCGGCACGGACGATTTCTGGTCCTGGAGCACATAGCGGAAGTTCGGCTGGATCGAGCGCACGCTGCCGTCGGCGGCGAACTCGCGCCGCACCGTCTCGGAGGGCCGGCCGTCGGTGATGCGGAACAGGCCGATGGTGGCCCCGATCAACGGGAAATTCTCGGATGAGACGCGCGTCAGGCCGTGCCGGCGCGCCAACTCGTCGGCCTCGGCCAGCGACAGCGCGCTGTCGATCTCGGCGACGAATTCGTTGGCGAAGGTCCGCAGGTTCACGGCAACCGGCGTGTTGTTGCGGCGGCCGTTGCCGGCGCTCTTCTTGCCGGACTTTCCAGTGCCGTCGCCATCTGCATCCGGCTGCGCCAGGCACTCGCCGGCGGCGTCTCGATAGGGCGCGGTGCAGGCGGGATAGAGGTTCGGTGAATAGCGCGCATAGGGCAGCACCGGCGTCGGGGCCATCCGCGCCGAGATCCGGGGCGTCGTGGCGGCGATCCTGGGCGGGCCGCGGTCGACGGCCACCACTCTGGCGGCCACACCGGGACTGGCGCGCGCAGCGATGCTGGGAGAAATGGTCGGCGTGCGTGCAGGGACGCTGATCGTGGGCGTGCGCATGATCGCCTGCGCCTGCGCGACCTCGACGCCAAGACAGGCAGCAAGCAGCAGTCCAGCTCCGACCGACGAAGCGTAGGCCCCGGATCTTGCCCCACTCTCGGACTTGCGCGTCATCGGTTCAGCGCCGCCCTACGGCGACGCGACGGCGAGGTTGACGAACTTCTCGCGCGACATCCTACCAAGCAGCGAGGCAAGTTCGTCCTGGCTCATCGCCCTGTCGAACTGGAGACGGAACATGCCGCCCTTGGCATCGCCGATGATCGAAGCCTGGTAGCTGTCGAGCAGCGCGGTAATGTCGCCGACGCGCGCCTCGGGCGTGAAGCGCACCAGCGCGCGCGCCGGTGCAGCGGCAGCCCCGAGCTCGCGCGTGATCGACGAGCTGGTCGAGAGCGAGGCGGTCTGGAAGGTCGCAGTCTGGGTCTTCATCAGCACCGCGCCGATGATGCCGGCCTGCAGCAGCAGCGCGATGGCGCCGAGGCCCGCCGACCAGGCCAGCGCGCGCGGCGACAGGCTCGCAAAGAAGGTCGAGATGCGCGCCGACAGCGGCAGCGACGTTGTCGCCCGCGCCGGCTCGGCGTCGATCGCGGCGAACAGCTTCTGCATCGCGCGGGCCGACGGAGCCCCGAGGCTCTCGTTCAGATGGATGGTCTCTTCGTATTCGCCGCGGATCGCGGCATATTGCTTCGCTAGCGCCGGATCATTCGCCAGCGCCTCCTCGACGCGGCGGGCGTCGCGCGCATTCAGCGTGCCGGCCGCGTGCCACGGCAGCAGCATCTCAATTTCACCGGGCTCTTGCTCCAGCATCTTCTTGCTCAATGCCATCATGGCCAGCCTCGCTCAACGCCGGCTGCCTTGAGCAGTTCGGCCAGTTTCTTGCGCGCATAGAAGAGGCGCGTCTTCACGGTGTTCTCCGGTATCCCGACGATTTCGGCCACCTCTTCCACGGATTTCTCGTGGTAGTAGACGAGATCGACGATTTCCCGATGGTCCGGCGAGAGGCCCGTCAGACACTCCCGCAACGCTTCACTCGTATCCTTTTTCTGCACCGCGACTTCCGGATCGTCGGACGAATCCTCGATCGCGTTGGCAGCTTCGTCGTCCAACCCAACGTCCTTCCTGCGCCGGAGCGCAGACAGGGCCTTGAATCGGGTAATTGCCAGCAGCCAGGTGGAAACGGCGGATCGGCCCTCGAACTTGCCGGCTTGACGCCAGACGTCGAGAAACACCTCGCTGATGAGGTCTTCCGCCGCCTGCTCGTCCCGCACGAGCCTCAGCCCGAACCGATACACCCTGACATGATGCCGCCCGTACAGCACCTGCATGGCGAGCCGGTCACCTTGAGCGATCCTGGCGATCAGGACCTCGTCCGAAGCCGCCTGTGTCACGCTCAATGCCCGTCTCGCAAAGTTGGTCGGGTCGGCGCGGCGGACGGTTCGACGGGAGGTACGAAATTCTTCAACCTACCGCAGTCATACGGAGGCCTGTGTGATCCACCCCACAAACGCGCATTTTTCTTGTCCCACCCGCGGCGGTTGGCGGCCTGGATCCAGATAGGTAACATAATACTGTAACACTTTCCTGTGGGATGCCCGTCCAGCGCGAATGGGCCGACCAAGTCCGGTTCCATAGCAGTCCTGCACGACGTATGTCTCACGAAGCCCTGCTTTGGCTCGACCGCATCGCAAACGATACCTAATCGCCGGCAAATTCCTCCCGCCGGCCAATGTCGTCCTGTTCGGCGCTGCACGGTTCGGATTCGATTTCGAAGGATACCAAACCTAAAGGCTTGCCGCGTAGATTTTCGGGCTGACATCCACCACCGGCGAGACCATGAGCACGGCCGCGACGTCCCTTCCGGAGAGGAATGCCGCTGACGCCGCGGATCTCGTGCTCGCGCCCGCGGTGGCCGCGCCCGAGGTGCGGGCACGCCGGGCCCGGCAGCGCCGCCAGATGTATGTCGGCCAGGTCGCGAGCTACTCGCTGGGCGCCTTCGTCCTGCTGCTCTACGGCTTCGACGGCGCCGTTCCGATGCACGTGCCGTCGCTGTTCTGGGTCGGCGGCCTCTCGATCATCGGCATCTTCGTCGTGATGTCGGAGGCCGGCGTCGGGGACAGGTCGACCGACCACTATCTGACGGTGTTCCAGATCTCCGCGCACATGGCGCTGCAGTTCGTCTTCCTGCTGTCGGTGCCGACGGTCGGCATCGCCTTCATCAGCGTTCTGTTCCTGATCTTCGCGTTCGGCACGCTGCGCATGACCTCCACTCAGGCCATGCTCACCTGGGCGCTCGCTGCCATCGGCCTCGCTGCCGTGTTCCTCGCCTCCGACCTGCCGATCGGCATGCCCGTTGCGACGAGGCTGCAGCGGACCGCCTCGATGCTGTGCTTCGTGCTGGTGATCGGCCAATGCGCTTTCCTCGGCCTGTTCGGCGCCACGCTGCGCAAGATCCTGTACCAGCGCAGCATCGAGCTGAAGGCCGCATATCAGCGCATCGAGGAGCTCGCCGAGCTCGACGAGCTCACCGGCTCCTACAACCGCCGCTGTATCATGCGCCTTCTCGACGCAGAGATCGAGAAGGCGCGGCAGGACTCCACACCTTGCGCGATCGCGCTGATCGACCTCGACTGGTTCAAGCGCATCAACGACGCCCACGGCCACCCCACCGGCGACGAAGTGCTACGTACCTTTGCGATCACCATCTTCGCCAACATCCGCCCGACCGACAGCTTTGGCCGCTATGGCGGCGAGGAATTCCTGCTGCTGCTGCCGGACACCACGAGCGACGCTGCACAACGCATGCTCGAACAGCTCCGCGGGATCGTCGCCGATCTCGACTGGAGCGCATTTTCTCCGAGCATGCACGTTACCATTTCCGCCGGCGTCGCCACGCTACGCGACAATGATACTGCCGACACGTTTCTCGCGCGCGTCGACAGCGCGCTCTATTCCGCCAAGGCGCAAGGGCGCAACCGAATTGCAACGAGCTGACCTATTCATTTTCTCCCGGCGCATCAGAAGCCGCTGCCGGACCGAACGCTCCAGGACAGGGCCATGAGATCGAAATCCGCCAAACCATCCGGGGACCTGCTGGAGGAATTGCAGGCAGCGCTCTCACACGGCACCGTCGCGCGCCGGGTCGAGACGTTGCGCCGCGTCACCGATCTCTTCATTGGCAACGCGGTAGACTATTCCGACGAGCACACCGGCGTGTTCGACGACGTATTTCACTGCCTGGTCGAGCAGATCGAGACGTCGGCCAGAGCGCTGCTCGCCGACCGTCTCGCGCCGATCGCAGCAGCGCCGCCGAAAATCATCCGCACGCTCGCGCTCGACGAGATCATCGAGGTCGCCGGCCCCGTGCTGTCGACATCGGAACGGCTGGACGAGACGACCCTGATGGAGATCGCGCGCACCCGCGGCCAGGCGCATCTCAAGGCGATCTCGCTGAGGCGAGTGCTGTCGGAAGCGCTGACCGACGTGCTGGTGACCCGCGGCAACGAAGACGTGGTGCAATCGACCGTCAGCAACCCGGGCGCACAGCTGTCGGAGGGAAGTCTCACCGATCTCGTCACACGCGCCGAACGCGACGACGACCTCGCCACCTGCATCGGCCTGCGGCCCGACTTGCCGCGCCATCATTACCTGAAACTGATTGCGAAGGCCTCCTTGAGCGTGCGCAGGAAGCTGGAGGCCGCGCATCCGGAGCTCGCTGACGAAGTATCGCGCGCGGTCCAGCAGGCAGCCCAGCGCGTCCGCGCCGCCGCCATGACCCGGCAAACCGAGATGGCGCGCGCGCTGGTGAAGTCGCTGCACGAAGACGGCCGTCTCGACGAATTGCAGGTCACGACATTTGCCGAGCAGGGCAAGTTCGACGAGACCAATGCGGGGCTCGCCGCGCTCGCAGGCGTCGCGGTCGAGACCGCCGAGAACATGATGATCGAGAGCCGCACCGAGGGCGTGATGATTCTGGCCAAGGTCGCCGGCATGCAATGGTCGAGCGTGCGCGCGATCGTCGCCATGCGCGAGAAGCTCTCAGGCGGCTCGCAGACCGACATGCTGACGCTGCGCGATACCTACGAGGCCCTGCGCTCATCGACCGCGCAGCAGGTGCTGCGTTTCCACCGCATGCAGAGCACGACGTCGGCGGCCTGAGCCGCCGGCGGTACGCTCAGTAGCGCAGGACTTTCGAACCCACGAGCGCTCCTACCGCGGCCACGAGCGCGGTCGCAAGCGTGTACCAGGTCGCGACGAACAACGGCGAGTCGTCGGTGCAGTGCGAGGCGTAGAGCGTCGCGGCAAGGCCGGCCGACACCAGGCCGGCGAGCGCACCGGCGAGCGCGGGGTGAGACGGCGCGCCGTGACGCAGGCCGAACAGCGCGCCCGCAAGCAGCGGCAGCGACATCGCCGGGATCGCAAGCAGGCACACCCTGGAGTTCTTGCCCATCAGCCGCATCGTCATCGGCATCGCCGGCGCCATCATCGTCTCGCCGCCGATCGCGACCGCAAGCAGGCCGACGGGCAGCAACAGCAGCCAGCCCCAGCCGCGCATCAAGGCCTCGGGGCGCGACAGATGCAGGCTGACGATGATCGCGGGGATCGCGAGCGACAGCGTGACCGCGAACTTCATGTCGAAGAACGGATTGTGCATCGCGCTCATCACGTCGGACCGCACGCCGAGGAACGTCGCGAAGATCAGGATCGACAAGGGCGCGGCCACCAGCAGCGCCATGGTCAGCATGGCGCCGACGCGCGGCGCGCGATGGGCATTGTCGGCCGCGAGAGTGCGAATGAGTTGATCGGTATCCATGACTAGTGGTTCCGCAGTTTGGCGGTCAGCGCCGCGAGTCCGCGATGCAGTGCGACCCGCACCGCACCTTCGCTCATCGAAAATTTCGCAGCCGTGTCCTTGATCGAGGCAGCCTCCACCGCGATCGCCTGCAACACGTCGCGCTGGCGCTGCGGCAGCGTGCCGAGCTGCATCGCGACCTCGGCCGCGGAAGCCGTCTCCTCGGGCATCTCGCCCGGCAGGGTCTCGGCGAAATCGTCGATGTCGACGAAGATCCGCCTGCCCCGCCGCCTGAGCGTATCGATCAGCTTGTTGCGGCCGATCGCGAACAGCCACGGGGCAAAGGGGGCTTCGCTGTCCCAGGTGTGCCGCTTCAGATGCACCGCCAACAAAATCTCCTGCACGATATCCTCGGCCTGGTCGGGAGGCTGCCCGGCCCGCGCCAGGCCCCGCCTCGCGGCAGCGCGCAGCACCGGCGTGACCGCCTTCAACAGGCGATGATAGGCCGCGTCATCGCCTGCCATGGCCGACCGCATCAGGCCGGTCCACTCGTCCTCACGTCCGCGCACGCGCGCCCCTCACCTTGCAATTCGGCCGCTTGTTCAATTTGTTACGTTGCGCCCACATTATCACGAATTCGTGATTGACGCGTGGCGCCTGCGTTCCGAGGCGGCCGCAAGAACCCGCGAAGGCTCATAACATCGATCGGCCTCGTCCGCATCCGGCGGCCGACCGCGGGAGCCTGACTGCCCCGTTTTCGCCAAGTGTGGCCCGAAGATTCCCATTTTTTGCCCCGCTGTCGTCATGCACCGGGGTCTCTGTTCGCTCCCGGGACGGCGTAATCGGGGAGATCGTCAACATGTTGAAAGCCAGCAGGCGTGCGGCATTGCTTCTTACGGCCGCTGTATTCGTGCTGTTTGGGGGCGCCGCGCAGGCTGCGCCGAGCTCGGCCGTAAGCTCCAAAGCGGACGGCGCGAGCAAACAGGCGGACGTCGTCAAATCCGGCAAGCAGCGGCGCTCCTATGCGCACCGCCGCTCCGGGAGCAAGACGGCAGAGAAATCCTCCGACGACAAGGCCGGCAGGAAGGACGCCGCGGCCAAGGCCGACGAGGCCAAGACGGACGACAAGGCTACCGAGACCAAGGCTACCGAAATCAAGGCGAGTAACGACGTGCCGGTCTCCAGCCGGATGCCGCCGGACGTCGCCAACGCCAATGCGCAGCTCGCCGCCGCCGACAAGCCGACCGCGACTGCAGCCTCCGCGATGACGGGCCGCGCCAATGACAATGTGCAGGCAGCGTCCGATAATACCGCCGCCCCCGATGCCGGGACCCAGGTGGTGGCGCCCGACCAGCTCAACGACATCGATCGTGCCCTGCAACAGGACAACCCGCCGGCGCAGAAGGCGGTGATTGCCGCAACCGACGCGCAGCCGCGGCCCGCCCCGGTCATGGCCAGCAGCCAGAGTTCGGCCTGGGACCAGAGTTCGCTGATCGGCAAGATCTTCATCGGCGTGGGCACGCTGCTGACGCTGGCCTCCGCCGCGCGCATGTTCATGGCCTAGTTTCTGGCCTGATCACTGGCCTCGTCCGGAACGCGCAGTTCGTCCCGCGTTCCGGCGGCTGTTGGCCCCTTGAAGCCCACCGCGCCAGCGGGCACATTGCCCGCTCAATCAAAAGCGTGGGTGGAGCATGAGCACGTTCGAACATATCATCGTCGAAAGCATCGGTGCGGTCGGCATCATCAAGCTGAACCGGCCGAAGATGCTCAACGCGCTCTCCTTTGGCGTCTTCCGCGAGATTGCGGCGGCCGTCGACGATCTCGAGGGCGATGACGCGATCGGCTGCATCGTCGTGACCGGCAGCGAAAAGGCCTTCGCCGCCGGCGCCGACATCAAGGAGATGCAGCCGAAGGGCTTCATCGACATGTTCTCGGAGGATTTCGCCGCGATCGGCGGCGATCGGGTCGCGCGCTGCCGCAAGCCGACCATCGCCGCGGTCGCGGGCTACGCGCTCGGCGGCGGCTGCGAGCTCGCCATGATGTGCGACTTCATCATCGCCGCCGACACCGCCAAGTTCGGCCAGCCCGAGATCACGCTCGGCACCATTCCCGGCATCGGCGGCACCCAGCGCCTGACCCGCGCGATCGGCAAGGCCAAGGCGATGGACCTCTGCCTCACCGGCCGCATGATGGATGCGGCCGAAGCCGAGCGCAGCGGCCTCGTCAGCCGCATTGTGCCCGCAGACAAGCTCATGGAAGAGGTCATGGCCGCCGCGGAGAAGATCGCGTCGATGTCGCGGCCCGCGGTCGCGATGGCGAAGGAGGCGGTGAACCGCGCCTTCGAGACCACGCTCGCCGAGGGCATGAGCGTCGAGCGCAACCTGTTCCACGCGACCTTTGCGCTGGAAGATCGCTCCGAGGGCATGGCCGCCTTCATCGAGAAGCGCAAGCCGGTGAACAAGAACCGGTGATACCTGCGAGCGGTCAGGCTGGTGTAAGGCTCCGGCGTCTTCCCGCAAAAATGCTGTGACGCGCCTGCAACAAGCACGGAATACATGGGGGTTTCCCCCGCGGCAGTTTGCCTGCGGGACCTCGGCTGGTTAAACAGTTAAGAGGCCACCGTCGGCGGGGGCGGACAGCCGGGGTTTTGCGGGATTACATGATTGGGCGTGCCGCCAGAGCTGGTCGCGTGATGACGCGGCATCGATCGGGCGTGGGTCCTGTGCTTGCGACATGGACCGCGCTGGCGCTCTGTTGCGCCCTGCCCGCCGCCGCATGGGCGGAAGCCCTGCCCGAGGCGCTCGCCAAGGCCTACCAGACCAATCCGCAGCTCAACGCCGAACGCGCGCGGCAACGCGCGACCGACGAGAACGTGCCGCAGGCACTCGCTGGCTACCGGCCGCAGATCGTGGCGAGCCTCAGCGCCGGCCTGCAATCGGTTCGCAATCTGCTGCCCGACAACACCATCCAGACCGCGAATTTGAAGCCGTGGGTGATTGGCGTCACCGTGACGCAGACCCTGTTCAACGGCTTCCGCACCGGCAACAGCGTGCGCGTTGCCGAACTCCAGGTGCAGTCCGGCCGCGAGGCGCTGCGCAATGTCGGCCAGGGCGTGCTGCTCGACGCGGTCACCGCCTACACCAACGTGCTGGCCAACCAGTCGCTGGTCGAGGCGCAGCGCTCCAACGTCGCGTTCCTGCGCGAGACGCTCTCGGTCACCCAGCGCCGCCTCAACGCCGGTGACGTCACGCCGACCGACAGCGCGCAGGCCGAGGCCCGTCTGAGCCGCGGGCTCGCCGATCTCAACGCCGCGGAAGTCGCGCTCGCGGTGAGCCAGGCGGTCTACGCGCAGGTGATCGGCAACGCGCCGTCGCAGCTTCGGGCCGCCGAAGTCGTCGATCGCTATCTGCCGAAGAGCCGCGAGGACGCGCTGACGATGGCGATCCGCCAGCACCCGGCGGTGATGGCAGCGGGCTTCGACGTCGATGTCGCCTCGACCAACATCCGCCTCGCCGAGGGCACGCTGCTGCCGAGCGCCAGCATTCAGGGCAGCGCCAGTAAAAGTCGCAACAACGACCCGACGCTCGGCACCTTTGCCGAGGACCAGGCCTCGGTCGTCGCCAATGTCACCGTGCCGATCTACGACGGCGGCCAGGCCGCCGCGCAGACCCGGCAGGCCAAGGAGATCACGGCGCAGAGCCGGCTCGTGCTCGACCAGGTGCGCAACCAGGCGCGCACGGCCGCGACCAGCGCGTGGGTTGCCAACGAAGGCGCCAAGATCGCGGTCTCGGCCTCGGAGTCCGAGGTGAAGGCCGCGACCGTCGCGCTGCAGGGCGTGCAGCGCGAAGCCGCCGGCGGCCAGCGCACGACGGTCGACGTGCTGAACTCGCAGGCCGATCTGATCCAGGCCAAGGCCCGCCTGATCAGCGCACTGCGCGACCGCGTCATCGCCTCCTACACGCTGCTCAGCGCGGTCGGCCATCTCGACGTCAAGACCCTGAGCCTGAACACGCCGGACTACCTGCCCGAGGTGCACTACCAGCAGGTCCGCGATGCCTGGCACGGCCTGCGCACGCCGTCGGGGCAGTGATATCCTGCCGTAGCGCTTAGGCGCACAACACAATTCGCTCCCTCGCCGCCGGAGTACCCATGGCCAGCTACGCCCACAAGCGCGCATCACAGCCCGCGACGCCGATCAACTTCGACGTCCCGGCGCATGCCTGCGACTGCCACACGCACATTCATGGCGACGTCGAGAAGTTTCCGTTCTTTGCCGGACGCGTCTACACGCCGGGGCCAGCTTCGCCGGAGGAAATGGCCGCCCTGCACAAGGCACTGCATATCGAGCGCGTCGTGATCGTGACGCCGAGCGTCTATGGCACCGACAACTCATCCACCTCGTTCGGCATGAAAGCGCGCGGCGCGACTGCGCGCGGGGTCGCTGTGATCGACGACAAGACCAGCGAGGCGCAACTCGATGCGATGCAGGCGGACGGCTTCCGCGGCATCCGTATCAATCTTGCGACCGACGGCATCAACAATCCCGACGTCGGGCGGGCGCGCTTTACTGCCACAGTCGAACGCATGAAGGCGCGCGGCTGGCACGTGCAGCTCTACACCACGCTGCCGATGATCTCCGCAATCAAGGATCTGGTGCTGGCCTCACCGGTGCCCACCGTGTTTGATCACTTTGGAGGTGTCGAGGCTTCACTCGGGATGGAGCAGCCCGGATTTTCCGACCTGATCACGCTCGTCAAATCCGGCAAGGCCTATGTGAAAATTTCCGGCGCCTATCGCTCGTCGAAGCTCGCACCCGATTACCAGGACATGGTGCCTTATGCGCATGCGCTGATCGCGGCCAACGCCGACCGCATCGTCTGGGGCACCGACTGGCCACATCCGGACTCCGTTCCAGTACCCGGACGCAAGGCCACCGATATCGCGCCATTCTATCCGATCGACGACGGACGCCTGCTCAACCAGCTTCCGGTGTGGGCGCCGGATGCGGATGTGCGCAAGAAGATCCTGGTCGACAATCCTGCGCGGCTCTACGGGTTCTGAGTCGCGCCACGCGCAATTAGGTTCAACGGAGCGCGATGTGATTCCAATTCGAGTCATGGAACTGTTGTCGCGAGAGCACAACGACATCTGACTCACACGAACGTGTTTGATTTTGCTTTCGCTTTTCACCCTTTCGGTTGAGGCAAGGATTCCGTTTCATCGGTACGCACGCACAGATTTCATTTGTTCGTGCGGAACCATGCCTTTATCGCATTATCTCGCCGCGCTTTTCTCCGGCATCGGAATTGGCTTCACCGTCGCAGCTCCGATCGGGCCAATGGGCATGCTGTGCATCCAGCGCACCTTGGCATCGGGCATGGCCACGGGCCTCGCAACCGGCTTCGGCGCAGCCACCGTGCATCTTGCCTACAGTGCCTTGGCGGTCCTGGGGCTCGGCGCGCTGGCGCAGCCCTGGGTCGAGGCCAATGCGGTTGGCTTCGGTATCGTCTCCGCACTCACCCTGCTGTGGTTCGCGATCCGGACCCATCGCGGTTCCGTCACGCTTCAGGAGACCGGTGAATTCGACAAGGTGCGTCTGGCGCGCGCCTATCTCAGCGCCATCGCGCTCGGGTTCACCAATCCGCTCACGGTGATCCTGTTTCTGGCCGCGCTGAACGCGTTCTCCACACAATCCGCGGCAGCGCCGCTGATCGCGGGCGTATTCGTCGGCTCCACGGTATGGTGGACGATGCTCAGCACGACGGTGGCAACCGCGCGGTCATGGCTGACGCCGCGGATGCTGTCGCTGAGCCGCCGGTTCGCCAGCCTGATGCTGCTCGGGCTCGGCACCACGATGCTGATACGAATCGCGCAGCGGATCTTGTGACGGGCGGCGGTCAGCGCGCGCGGCGGGAGAAGAAGGAGATCAGGACCGGCAGGGTCACAAGGATCACGACCGGCGCCAGCATCATGCCGGTGACGACGACGACCGCGAGCGGCTTCTGTACCTGCGAGCCGATGCCCTCCGACAGCGCCGCGGGCAACAGGCCGACACCGGCGACCACGCAGGTCATCAGCACGGGCCGGAGCTGCAATTCGCCGGTGCGTATCACCGCACTCATGCGGTCCATGCCCTCTTCGATCAGCTGGTTGAACTGCGACAGGATGATGATGCCGTCCATCACGGCGATGCCGAACAGCGCGATGAAGCCGATCGCGGCCGACACGCTGAACGGCGTGCCGGTGATCAACAGCCCGAGCACGCCGCCGAAGATCGCCATCGGAATCACGCTCATCGCGAGCAACGTGTCGACCATCGAGCCGAAATTGAACCACAGCAGGACGCCGATCAGCGCCAGCGAGATCGGCACCACGATCGACAGCCGCCGGATCGCATCCTGGAGATTGCCGAACTCACCCACCCAGTCCATGTGCGCACCGGGCGGCAACTGCACCTGGTCGGCGATCTTCTGCTGCGCCTCGCGGATCGCGCTGCCGAGGTCGCGCTCGCGCACCGAGAACTTGATCGGCAGATAGCGCTCCTGCTGCTCGCGATAGATGTAGGCCGCGCCCGACACGAGGCTGATGGTGGCGACCTCGCTCAACGGGATCTGCGTGACGGTGCCGTTCGGTCCCGGCGCGCCGATCCGCAGATTCTGAATCGCCTCGGCGCTCCGGCGGTATTCCGGCGCGAGGCGGACGATGATCGGGAAGTGACGGTCGCTTCCCGGCTCGTAGAGATCGCCGGCGGTGTCGCCGCCGATCGCGACCTTGATGGTGGCGTTGATGTCGCCGGGCGCGAGCCCATAGCGCGCGGCCTTGGCGCGGTCGATGTCGATCTGGACGGTCGGCTGGCCGAGCGAGGTGAACACCGCCAGATCCGTCACGCCCTGGACGGTGGCCAGCACCGACTTGATCTTGTTGGCGGTATCCGTGAGCGCCTGGAGATCGCTGCCGAACAGCTTGATCGAGTTCTCGCCCTTCACGCCCGAAACGGCTTCGGAGACGTTGTCCTGCAGATATTGCGAGAAGTTGAACTCGACGCCGGGGAAGCGGTCGTCAAGCTGCTTGAGCAGCTGCGCGGTCAGCTCCTCCTTGTCGCGGGTGCCGGGCCATTGGCTGGCGGGTTTCAATGGCGCAAAGAACTCGGCGTTGAAGAAACCCGCGGCATCGGTGCCGTCGTCGGGGCGGCCGTGCTGCGACACCACGGACTCGACCTCGGGCCGGGCACGGATCACCTTGCGCATCTCGTTGACATAGGAGTTGCCCTCCTGGAGCGAGATGGTCGGCGGCAGCGTCGCGCGGATCCAGAGGTTGCCCTCTTCCAGCTTCGGCAGGAATTCAAGACCGAGCAGCCGGCTGAGCGCCACCGTCATCAGCACGAGGCCGACCGCGGCGCCGAGCATGATGCCGCGGTTGGCGACGGCCCAATTCAGCACCGGCATGTAGATCCGGTGCAGGACCAGCATCACCTTGGTCTCGGTCTCATGGACATGCGCGGGCAGGATGATCGCGGACAGTGCCGGCGTCACCGTGAACGTCGCAAGCAGGCCGCCGGCGAGCGCGTAGGCATAGGTGCGCGCCATCGGTCCGAAGATGTTGCCCTCGACGCCGGACAGCGTGAACAGCGGCAGGAACGCCGCGATGATGATCGCCGCGGCAAAGAAAATCGAGCGCGACACGTCGGCCGCGGCGCTGAGGATGGCATGGCTCTTCATGCCGAACAGGGTCTCATGCGACATCTGCTCGGCTTCCGACATCGGTGTCGTCTGCGTCAGGCGCCGGAAGATCGCCTCCACCATGATGACGGTGGCGTCGACGATCAGGCCGAAATCGATGGCGCCGACCGACAGCAGGTTTGCCGACTCGCCACGCAACACCAGGATGATCACGGCGAAGAACAACGCAAACGGAATGGTGGCGCCGACGATCAGCGCGCTGCGGAGATCGCCGAGGAATATCCACTGCAGCAGCACGATCAGCAAGATGCCGACCACCATGTTGTGCAGCACGGTGTGGGTGGTGAGCTCGATCAGGTCCCCGCGGTCGTAGATGCGCTCGATGCGCACGCCGGGCGGCAGGATGCTGGACTCGTTGATGGTTTGAACGAGCTGGTGGACGCGCTTGATGGTCGGCGAGCTCTGCTCGCCGCGGCGCATCAGGACGATGCCCTGCACGATGTCGTCGGACTCGTCGAGGCCGGCGATGCCGAGACGGGGCTTCTGGCCGACGGTGACGGTGGCGACGTCCTTGACCAGCACCGGGTTGCCGCCTGTCTGCGAGACCATCGTATTCGCGATATCGTCGATCGAACGGATCAGACCGACGCCGCGCACCACGGCCGATTGCTGGCCGATGTTGACGGTGTTGCCGCCGACATTGACGTTCGCATTGCCGACCGCCTGGAGCAGTTGCGGCAGCGTCAGGCCGTTGGCGACGAGCTTGTTGAAATCGACCTGGATCTCGTAGGTCTTGCTCTTGCCACCCCAGCCGGTGACGTCGATCACGCCAGGCACGGAGCGGAAACGGCGCTGCAGGATCCAGTCCTGGATGGTCTTGAGATCGAGCACGCTGTAGTTGGGCGGACCGACGAGGCGATAGCGGAAGATTTCGCCGATCGGGCTGAGCGGCGAGATCTGCGGCTGCACGTTGCCCGGCAGCGGCGCGAGCTGCGCCAGGCGGTTCAGCACCTGCTGCAACGCCTCGTCATAGGTGTAAGCGAAGGAGAACTGGATTTTGACGTCGGACAGACCATAGAGCGAGATGGTGCGGATGGTCGTGATGTTCTTCAGACCCGCGACCTGGGTCTCGATCGGGATCGTGATGTAGCGCTCGATTTCTTCGGCCGAGAGGCCCGGGCTTTGCGTCACGATGTCGACCATCGGCGGGGTCGGATCGGGATAAGCCTCGATGTTGAGCTGGTTGAAGGCGATCAGGCCGCCGATGAGCACGGCGACGAACATGCCCACCATCAGGAAGCGCCGGTTGACGGCAAGGGCGACGAGACGATCCATTCAGGTCTTCAGTTTCTTGGGTCGTCGATCAGCTACCGGACGCCGCGCGGTCGATGAACAGGCTGCCCTTGGTGATGATCTGTTCGCCGGGCTTCAGGTTGCTGGTGACTTCGACGAGATTGCCGTTGATGAGGCCGATCTTGATCCGGCGCAGCTCGACCGACTTGTCCTCGCGTGCAACCCAGATCCGAACCTGGTCGCCCTCGTAGATCAGCGCCTGCTTCGGCACAGCCGGCGCTGCCCGGTCGCCTGCGGAGTAGATCGTGACGTTGGCGAACATCTCCGGCTTGAGCAGCCCGTCCTTGTTGTCGATGGTGGCGCGCACCAGGAGGCGGCGCGTGCTGGGGTCGATCGCGGCGGCGACGTAGTTGATCTTCGCGGTGAGTGGACGGTCCGGCAGCGCCATCACGTTGACGCTGATGTCCTGCCCGATGCACACCGCGGCCGCATCGCTCTCGCGCACGAAGGCGGTGAGCCAGACCGTGGAGAGATCGCCGATCACGAAGACCGGATCGCTGGCGCCGGAATTGACGTACTGGCCGGGGCCGATCTTGCGCTGCACGACCGTACCGGAGATCGGCGAGTAGATCGTGACCTCCGGATTTATCGCGCCCTTGTCCTGAAACGCCTTGATGGTCTCGTCGGTGAAGCCGAGGATGCGCAGCTTGTTGCGCGCGGCCTCGAGCGCCGTGCCCGAGGAGCGCACATCGTTCTGCGCCTGAACCTGGGTCGCTTCCGCCTGCTGATAGTCCTTCAGCGGGATGGCGTGGCCTTCATAGAGGTCCTTGGCGCGCTTGAACTGGATGTCGGCGAGATCGACCGCCGACTTCGCCTTGTTCTGCGAGGTCATCGCGGCGATGAAATCGTTCTGGGCCTGCACAGTGTCGGCGGCCTCGATCGTGAACAGCGGTTGACCTTGCTTCAGCATCTCGCCGGGCTTGGCAAGCAGCTTGGTGACCCGGCCTGCGTAAGGCGAGAACACCGGCGTCGAACGGTCCTCGTCGACCGCGACCTTGCCCTCGGTGACATACTCGGCCCGGAAGGTCTTGGCCTTGACCGGCTCGATCGTCAGCGTCGCCCATTCGGACGGCGACGGCGTGAAGTTCTGCGCATTCCTGCGCGACTGGCTGGAGATCTCGGAATGCTTCTTGTCCTTGGGCCCCGCATAGAGAAAGCCGTAGGCCCCGGCACCGGCAAGAGCTAGTAAAACTACGGATGAGATCACCCGTCGTTTCGTAACCACCTGCAATCGCTTGGTATTTTCAACTACCATGGGGCCCGGTCGTGTCTGCGACGATCTTGGCAGACGCCTGCCTTATCGGTCGCGCTAATAGTGCCGAATTGCGATTTCAAACAACCTAAAAAACGCTGGACGCCTTTCGGTTTGCGTTAAAATTTTGCGACACGTCAGCTTCATGTCAGCTTCGCGCCGGCCACTGTGCCGGATGACTGCCGAGCGGCATCGCCGGACGGCTCCATTGCGCCGGCGTCGCCGACAGCAGTGCGGAATGGCGCACTGCTTTCAGCATGCCGAAACCAGATGGCATGGGCTCGATGAACGCAGCATGTACGGCCTCGCCCGTGAGATCAGGGGTGTTCAAGCCGCCGTCGAGCCGACCGAGATTCCACAGCCAGCGCCCGGTCTGCGCCAGCGACACGCGCACGTGCCAGCTGCCGCCTTCGCGGGCCTGGCGCGCCTTGGCCACCATCGCGCCGAACGCCATCAGATAGCCGGTGGCGTGGTCGAGCATCTGCGCGGGCAATTCCTTGGGACCATCGATGCCGGCGGCCTGCCCCTCGGCATGGTTGAAGCCCGTCGTGGTCTGCACCAGCGAATCGAAGCCGCGTCGCTCGGCCCACGGGCCGGTGTGGCCATAAGCCGACAGCGTGACGTAGACGATGCCGGGATTGATGCTTGCCGCCTCCTCCGGCGCGAAGCCAAGGGCGGCGAGCGCGCGCGGGCGATAGCCTTGCGAGAAGATGTCGGCGTCCCGCAACAGCGCGCGCAGCTGCGCCCTGCCCGCTTCACTCTTCAGCTCGATGTAGGTAGTGAGCTTGCCGCGACCGGTGTCGATCGCGAGCCAGGGAATGGCGGGCAACTCCGGACCTGAGACGAGCAGCACATCGGCGCCGTGAGCGGCGAGCGTGCGGCCAGCGACGGGGCCCGCGATGACGCGGGAGAGATCGAGCACGCGAAGTCCCGCGAGCGGACGATCACCTTCGGGCCAGGGTTTTGGCGGAGCCTCGCCGATCTTCTCGATCGAGACCAGCGGCAGTTTGGCGAGCGCACACGCCTGCGGCAACGCGGACCAATCGTCGTAGGAGCGCATCAGCGCAACGACGCCGCCCGCAGCATAAGCCGCAGTCTCGAAATCCTCGCCCTTCCACTGCATCAGCGCGGCCTGCACCTTCTCGCGCTCGGGTTCGCAGCCGAGCACCCTGCAGACGGCGTCGCGGTGATGCGGGAAGTTGGTGTGGCAGCGGACGAAGCGGTTGTCGCCGGTCCTGTAGACGCCGGCGATGACGTCCCAGGCCGGGGGCGGCGGCTTGTCGTCGAGGCGCAAATAGCGCTCGGAGCGGCATTCGGCGACGGCGTGGCGCATGTCGACGGAGACGTCCTGTGCCTGCCCGCTGCGCTGCCGCCAGATCTCGGCGGCGGCGAGACCTGCGGCAGCGATCGTGGTCTGTCCGGGGACGGCGACGCGAAACGACGACGGGATTTGCGGCTCTTCGCCGGTCAGCCGGACACGCGCAAGCGCAGCCGGCTCGCCGCCCGCAGAGGTCCAGATATCGTTGAGAATGTCGGCGGGACTTTGCATACCGCGTCTCTCCCTCTACTTTTCGCGACCATGTCATGACCGCAGAAAGGATTGCAATGGCCGCGATCGATCCCCTCACCGCAGGCGCCGTATTCATCGCAACGGCGGCCACCGACGCGGTCTATGTCATGTTCACCTCGGCCGTGATCGCGCGCAAGCGCGTGCCGGCGGCGAACTGGAGCGCGGTGTGGTATCTGCTCTCCTCCTACGCGGTGATCAGCTATACCGAAAACGCCTTCTACGTCGCCTTCGCCGCGATCGGCTCCTGGGCCGGCGCGTACGCGTCGCTGACCTTCCTGCACCGCCCACCCGGCGGCCCGCCGGTGGGGGCGGCGCCGGAGTGAGGCGGGCCACTCCTTCCTCCACGTCATTGCGAGCGTAGCGAAGCAATCCAGGACTGGTTCCGCTGATGCATTCCTGGATTGCTTCGCTACGCTCGCAGTGACGACGTGGAGGCTTCTGCGGGTCTTCTGAAACAGCTACACTTCTTGCTATCAACAAAAAGGAAAACCAACCAATGGATCTCGGTCTCAAAGGAAAGAACGCCATCGTGCTCGGCGGCACGCGCGGCATCGGGCGGGCGATTGCGGCGACGCTGGCCGGTGAAGGCACCCATGTGGCGGTATGCGCGCGCAATGCTGATCAGGTCGCGGCCACTGTTGCCGAATTAAAGGCAAGCGGCATCAACGCCACCGGCGGTGCGGTCGACGTCACCGATGGCGCGGCGCTGAAATCCTGGATCGAGAGCGCAGCAAACGAGCTCGGCGGCATCGACATGCTGTTCTCCAACGCCGGCGCAATGGCGCAAGGCCACGATGCGGCGTCCTGGGAGCAGAACTTCCGGCTCGACCTGCTCGGTGCCGTGCATGCGTTCGATGCCGCGCGGCCGTTCCTCGAAGCCAGCGGCGAGAAGAGCGGCGATGCGGCCTTCGTGATCATCTCCTCGATCTCAGCGGCGCAGGCCGATCTCGCCAGCTCCTACGGCCCGATCAAGGCGGCGCTGATCCACATGGCCAAGGGACTGGCTCGGCAATACGCGAAGAAAAAGATCCGCGTGAATGTCGTTTCGCCCGGCACCGTCTATTTCAAGGGCGGCGTCTGGAACATGATCGAGCAGAACATGCCCGAGCGTTACAATGATGCCATGAAGCGCAACCCCACCGGCCGCATGGCGACGCCGCAGGAGATCGCGAGCGCGGCGGTGTTTCTGGCGAGCCCGGTGTCGGGGTTCACCACGGGCTCGAATCTCGTCGTGGATGGGGCGATCTCGAACCGGGTGAATTTTTGAGGCGGGCACACTGTCGTCGCCCGGCTTGACCGGGCGACCCAGTATTCCGAGACGACAGCGATTGAGCCGAGAAGCCGCAGCGTACTGGATACCTCGCCTCCGCGGGGTATGACACCGAGTTTGTGGCGCGGTCGTCTCAACAAATTCGTCAGTGCGGCGGCATCCCGCCCCCTCCTCAATGGAAATCCCGCGACGGCGGCAGGATGCGGACGTTGCGGGGGTGGCGGATTTTTTGCGCGGGGGTATCCGCGTGGGCGCGGGGGTCGTCGTTGAGCGGCTCGACCTCGGTGGCGCCTGCCGGCAACGGATGCTTGCGGGTTAGCGCGTCGTTGGCGAGGCCGACCAGGTCATGCGAGCGGTCGATCATGCGCTGGGCGATGAGATGCGTCACCTTTTCGGGGCTGCTCTGGATATAGCCCTCGACCAGGATGAGGCGCGCGCCCATCACCTCCTTGCGGTACTGCTCCATGATCTTGGGCCACACCACGACATTGGCGATGCCGGTTTCGTCCTCGAGCGTCATGAACACGACGCCGCTGGCGCTGCCCGGCCGCTGCCGGACCAGCACCACGCCGGCGCAGCGGACACGGCGCCGTTCGTTCTCGTGGCTGATCTCCCTGCATGCCACCACCCGCTCGCGCAAAAACATCTCACGCAAGAACTCCATCGGATGGCCCTTCAGCGACAGCCGGATGGTCTGGTAGTCCGCGACCACCTGCTCGGCACGCGGCATCAGCGGCAGCGGCTGTGCGTGCTCGTCGGGCTGCTCGCGCGCGGTCGCCGCTTCGAACAGCGGCAACGGGACATCGTCAGGCAGCCGCCGCACCTGCCACAACGCCTCGCGGCGATCGAGCCCGAGCGAACGGAACGCGTCGGCATCCGCCAGCAGGATCAGCGCGCGTTTGGGCAGGCCGGTATCCCGAGCAAAATCCTCGAGCGAGGTGAAGGTATCGCGATTGCGCGCGGCGATGATGCGACCGGCCCAGTCGTCCTGATTGACATAGTCCTTGCCTTGCCGCCTTGCCTGCTCCTCCTTGAGCCTCTCCTCATCCTGATCGAGCCAGTGGAAGCCGTCGATCTGGCGGAAGCCGAGGCGCACGGCGCAGTATTTGCCGCTCCCCTCCTCCAGCGTGTTCTGCGCAAAGCTGCGGGACACGTCGATGTCGCGCACCTCGACGCCATTCTTGCGGGCGTCGCTGACGATCTGAGCCGGGGCGTAGAAGCCCATTGGCTGCGAATTGAGGAGCCCGCAGCAGAACGCATCGGGGTGGTGATACTTCAGCCAGGAGGAGATGTAGACGAGCTGGGCAAAGCTGGCCGCGTGGCTCTCGGGGAAACCGTAGGAGCCAAACCCCTTGATCTGATCAAAACAGCTTCTGGCGAAGTTGGGATCGTAGCCGCGCGCGACCATATTGCCGATCAGCTTCTCTTCGTATTGGCCGATGGTGCCGACATTGCGGAAGGTCGCCATCGAGCGGCGCAAGCCATTGGCTTCCTCGGAAGTGAACTTTGCCGCCTCGATCGCGATGCGCATGGCCTGTTCCTGGAACAGTGGCACGCCCTTCGTCTTGTGCAGCACCTTGTAGAGTTCGTCCGCTGGACCATGCTCAGGCGATGGCGAGGGATAACGAACCTCCTCCTGACCGTTCCGCCGCCGCAAGTAAGGGTGCACCATGTCGCCTTGGATCGGTCCGGGCCTCACGATCGCAACCTCGATGACGAGATCATAGAAGGTCCTCGGCTTCAGCCGCGGCAGCATGTTCATCTGGGCGCGGCTCTCGACCTGGAATACGCCGAGCGATTCCCCGAGACACAGCATGTCGTAGACTTTTGGATCGTCCTGCGGGACGCTCGCCAGAACCCAGCGTTCACCCTTGTGGTCCGCGACCAGATCAAAGCACTTGCGGATGCAGGTCAGCATGCCGAGCGCGAGCACGTCGACCTTCATCATGTTGAGCGCGTCGACGTCGTCCTTGTCCCATTCGATGAAGGTGCGGTCGTCCATCGCGGCGTTACCGATCGGCACATAGGTGTCGAGCCGGTCCTGCGTCAGCACATAGCCGCCGACGTGCTGGGAGAGATGGCGCGGGAATTCGATCAGCTCGGTCGCAAGCTCGACCGCGAGGTTGATCATCGGATTTTGCGGATCGAGCCCGGCCTGCCTGACCTGCATGTCGTTGAGGCCACGGCCCCAGCTTCCCCACACGGTGTCGGCGAGCGCGGCGGTGACGTCCTCGGTCAGGCCCAGCGCCTTGCCGACGTCGCGGATGGCGCTGCGCGGACGGTAGTGGATCACGGTGGCGATGATCGCGGCGCGGTGGCGGCCGTAGCGGCGATAGACGTATTGCATCACCTCCTCGCGCCGCGAATGCTCGAAATCGACGTCGATGTCAGGCGGCTCCAGCCGCTCCTTGGAGATGAAACGCTCAAACAGGAGATCGACCTTGGTCGGGTCGACCGAGGTGACGCCGAGCACGTAGCAGACGGCCGAATTCGCCGCCGAGCCGCGCCCCTGGCACAGGATGTTCTGACTGCGCGCGTAGTGGACGATGTCGTGCACGGTGAGGAAATAGTGCGCGTATTTCAGCTCGGCGATCAGCGCGAGCTCTTTCTTCAGGGTCGCGCGAAGCTTGTCGTCGATGTTGTCGATACCACCAAAATAGGTGTCGACACCCGCCCAGGTCAGGTCCTCCAGATGCCCTTGCGCGGTCTTGCCCGGCGGCAGCGGCTCGTCCGGATACTGGTATTTGAGCTGGTCGAGCGAGAAGTCGATGCGGTCGGCAAAGCGCATGGTCTCCGCGATCGCCTCGGGGAAGTCGCGGAACAGCCGCGACATTTCGCGCGGCGTCTTCAAAAAGCGCTCGGCGTTGGCTTCCAGCTTCCGCCCGATCGCCTCGATGGTGGTCTTTTCCCGGATGCAGGTCAGCACATCCTGAAGCGGACGACGGCCGGCATCGTGATAGAGCACCTCGTTGGTCGCGAGCAGCGGCACCTTTGCTGCCGCCGCGAGATCATCGAGCCGCGCCAGACGGCGGCGGTCGTCGCCACGATAGATCAGGCTCGCCGCCAGCCACACGCAATCGGCGCGGCTTGCTTTCAGCTTTGCAAGAATATCCAGCGCCTGCGCCGCATCGAAGCGATGCGGCAACGTCAGGACCAGGAGCTGGCCTTCGGAAAAATCCAGGAGGTCGGCGAAGGTGAGATGGCACTCGCCCTTCTCGATCCGCGTGATGTCGTCGCCGCGCTTGCCCCGGGTGAGGAGCTGGCAGAGCTGGCCATAGGCCGCGCGGTCGCGCGGATAGACAAAGATGTCGGGCGTGCCGTCGATGAAGACGATGCGCGCGCCGATCAACAGCTTCGGCTTGTTCAGCACCTCGACATTGTCGAGCTCCTTCCAGGCCCGCACGACGCCGGCAAGCGTGTTGTGGTCGGCGATTCCGATTGCGGGGATCTCGAGCCTGCTCGCCTGATGCACATAGGCGCGCGGATCCGAGCCGCCGCGCAGGAAGGAGAAATTCGTGGTGATGCCGATCTCGGCATAAGCGGGCGTAGTCATGCGAAAAGACCGTGGACATACCAGCCGGGAGAAGCGGGCTTGCCATCGCCGTCGAACACTTCCCCCTCATAGAGACCATCGCGAAAAATCCAGAAACGCAGGCCTTCGGCATCCTCGATGCGGAAATAGTCCCGCGTCAGCTGCCTGCCGTCCTGCCGCCACCATTCCATGGCAATGCGCTCGGGTCCCTCCACCCGCACCACCGCATGCAGCGCGCGGCGCCAGGTGAACTGATGCGGCGGCCCGTCGGGGACGGTCGCGAACGGCACATTGATCGGCTCCGGTCTGTCGAACAGCCGCAAGGGACGCAGCGGCGGCTCGCTCTCGGCGCGCGCCGGCCATTCGGCCTGCATGGCGACGGCGAGATGGTGCTGCGCCGGCGCGGCCACCACCGCACATTCGGGGATATGCGTGTCCTGCGGCAGGTGCACGACGACGCGTTTTCCGCCGATACGCGCGGCGATCCGGTCGATCAGCGCGGCGAGCTCGTCATTGTCATGGACATGGGCGTCGAGATCGCGCTGCTCCTGCACCACGATCTCGGTGCGGCTCGCCGACAGCCGCACCATGTCGAAGCCGAAGCCGGGATCGAGCGGGTCGGCGAGCGCATCGAGACGCTCGCGGAACAGACGGTCGATGACCGCGCTTTTCGTCACCGGCCGCCCGGTCTCGACCATGATCGCGCGCACCACGCCGTCGGTGCGGAAGAAGGCGGCTTCCAGCCGGCGCGCGCCCTTGCCCTGTTTCTCCATGGACGCGATCAATGTGTCGGCAAGGCGCGACAGCGTCATCGCGATCATGGTGTCGGTCGCGATCGGCTCGGCAAAGCGCTTCTCCACGATGTAATCGGGCAGCGGCTTTCGCGGATTGATCGGCGCATCGCCCTGCCCCAACGCATGCGCGAGCAGCGTGGAGAACCGCGCGCCGAACCGTGCCGTGATCTCGCTCGGCGCGCGCGCAGCGACATCGCCGATGGTTTTCAGGCCCGCACGGCGCAAACCGGTGGTGATGGCCTCGCCGGCACCGAGCGCGGACACCGGAAACCGGTCGATCGCCGCGGCTTCCCCGCCATCGGCAACAATGGTGCCTGAGGTCTGCCGCGTCAGCGTACGCGCGCAAACCGAGGTGCCGGCAATCGCCGCGCTGACGGCAAAACCCTGCCGGCCGAGCGCACGGACCAGCGTCTGCAACAGTGCCGCCTCGCCGCCGAACAGATGCGCGCAGCCGGTGATGTCAAGGAACAGCCCGTGCGGTGGATCGAGCGCCACCAGCGGCGTGAAGCGGTCGCACCAGTCGGCGATGTCACTGAGCGTCTTCGCGTCGGCCACGACATCGGCGTCGAACACTTTCAAGTCCGGACACATCGCCCGCGCATTGGCCAGCGGCTGGCCGATATACAGCCCCAAACGCGACGCGGCATCGTCAAGCGCATGGATCACCAGCGCATTGTTGTCCTTGATGACGACGATGCACGGCTCATCCTGCGCGACGATGCTCGGCAAAAACCGCTGGATCCGGTCGATGGGCAGGCGCGGCAGCCACAGGCTGAGGATGCGCCGACGGTTCACTGAACTGGCACTCATTACATTTCCATTCCATGATCCACCGGCCGCACGGGCCATGACGATTGCGCAACAGCTCGGCATCGAAGCGAGGCGCGCCCCATGCACCCCACATCGCACCCGGCGGCGAATGCGCCGCGCGCAGCATCCACCGCGTCTCGGCGGTCGAAGGCAGCGGCTGCGCCGCCATCCGCAGCATCAAGCCGGTGACACCGGAAGATTGCGCGGCCAGCGTCAGCTTGCGGCTTGCCACGAGATCGAACTGCCGCGTCTCGCCCCAGAGCTCGAGCACGACGGCCCCGAGCGCATCGCAGGCGAGCGCGTCGGCCGAGCTGCGCAGCGCGCTCTCGACATCGGCGGCGCGCACCATCACCACGCGGCGCGGATCGAGGCCGAGCTCGACGAGCCCGCTCATCGACAGCGCACCGGTCTCCAGTTCCGAAAAATCCTGCCGCACCCACAGCAGCGGCCGGCGCGCCGACACGCGCCCCGCGAGACCCATGACGAAACCCGTCGCGGCCGCCCCCTGCCGGCCCTCGCAAAACACCTCGTGGATCACCGCGCGCGCGAGCCCGCCCTTTAGCGCGCTGTCGACCTCGCGATGGCCAAGCGCGACGCGATCGCGCTGATGTACGACCTCCGCCGTCTCGATGCGCTCGATCTGGCCGCGCAAGGTCGCAAGCGCGCTGATGCGTGCGCCGCTCATGTCGCCGCTCCTTCAGGGGTGATTGCCGAGGCTCTCAAAAATAAGAACCTGCGGCTGGCTCATTTGTTCATGATATGTTCTAATATAAAGCTAACGGCGGCCCGGGAGTCAATCGAATTGGCATTCGGTCTGATTCATGAGCTGAATCAAAGGGATTCACGATGGACGTACAACGCAAGCTGGAGATCCTGGCGGACGCCGCCAAATACGACGCGTCCTGCGCCTCCAGCGGCTCCGAGAAGCGGGATTCCAGCGACGGCAAGGGCATGGGCTCGACCGCTCCGGGCATGGGTATCTGCCACTCCTACGCGCCGGACGGACGCTGCATCTCCCTGCTCAAGGTGCTGCTGACCAACGCCTGCAATTACGATTGCCTCTATTGCGTCAACCGCGCCTCTTCCAACGTGCCGCGCGCCCGCTTCACCATCGACGAGGTGGTCAAGCTGACGCTCGACTTCTACCGGCGCAACTACATCGAAGGGCTGTTCCTGTCCTCCGGCATCATCCGCAGCCCCGACTACACGATGGAGCAGGTGGTCGGCGTCGCGCGCAAACTGCGCCAGGAGCATCACTTCCGCGGTTACATCCACCTCAAGACCATTCCCGAGGCCGACGACACGCTGATCGCGGAAGCCGGCAAATATGCCGACCGCCTCTCCATCAACATCGAGATGCCCGAGGAGACGAGCCTGCAGCAATTTGCGCCGGAGAAGGACGTACGCGCGATCCGCCGCACCATGGGCCGGCTGCGGCTAAAACTGGACGAGGCCGAGGATAGCCGCAGCGCAAAGACGAAGGCCAGGCCGCAACGCTTCGCGCCCGCCGGCCAAAGCACGCAGATGATCGTCGGCGCAGATAGCGCCTCCGACCACACCATCCTGCACACAAGCGCCAATCTCTACGGCTCATACCGGCTGAGGCGCGTCTACTATTCCGCCTTCAGCCCGATCCCCGATGCCAGCCGCGCCTTGCCTCTGGTGCAGCCGCCGCTGCTGCGCGAGCACCGGCTCTACCAGGCCGACTGGCTGATGCGGTTCTACGGGTTCGACGTTGCGGAGATCGTGGACGACAGCGCCATGCTGCCGCTCGACATCGACCCCAAGCTCGCCTGGGCGCTGCGCAACCGCGACCGCTTCCCGCTCGACATCAACCGCGCCAGCCGCGAGGAGTTGCTGCGCGTGCCCGGCTTCGGCACCAAGGCGGTCGAACGCATCATCGCGACGCGGCGCACCACAACGATCCGAGCGGCCGATCTCGCGCGGCTGCACATCCCCCGGAACAAGGCGCTGCCGTTCATCGTCCTCAGCGATCACCGGCCCGCCCCACATCGGCTCGATGCGGCCGGGCTCATCGAGCGGTTCAAGCCGAAGGCAACGCAACTGGGATTTGGCTTCTGATGCAGTACATCACCCTCGACACCGAAACCGATTTCCACGGCTGGCGCAAAGCCGCACGCAGCCTCGTGCTTCATCATGTGCAGCCAACCGATGTCATCTGGACCGTGCAAGGCGGTGAAGCCGAGTTGTTCGCGCCGCCCGCACCGTCTCCGATCCTCGAGGTGAACGACGGCACCTTCAACGTATCAGGCAAATTCGTCAACCTCGCACAGTCAGCAGTTCTGCACCGCGATTCCCAGCGTTTTGCGATCCTCTATCGCCTGCTCTGGCGATTGAAGGACAGTCACGATCTCATCGAGGTCGCGACCGACCCTGACGTCGCGCAGGTCATTGCGATGGCGAGAGCGGTCCATCGTGACGAGCACAAGATGCAAGCCTTCGTGCGCTTCCGCGAGATCGGCAGGGAACGGCAGGCGCATTACGTCGCCTGGTTCGAGCCGGAGCACCACATCGTCGAGCTCGCCGCGCCGTTCTTTGCCAAGCGCTTTGCCGACATGCCCTGGTCGATCCTGACGCCAGACCTCTGCGCGCATTGGGACGGCCACGCGCTCTCGTTCACGCCGGGCGTCAGCAAGAGCGAAGCACCTGGCGAAGACCGGCTGGAGGAAACCTGGCGGCGTTACTACGCCAGCATCTTCAATCCGGCGCGGTTGAAGGTGAAGGCGATGCAGGCGGAGATGCCGAAAAAGTATTGGAGGAACCTGCCCGAAGCCTCAATCATTAAGCCTTTGATCGAGGACGCCGAGCGCATGACCGGCGCCATGCTCGCCAGTGCCGCAACCGACCCGCACAAGCCACAAAAGCGACCGGAGGCTCCGATGACACGCAAGCTTGCTGCCGACGATCTCGATGCGCTCCGCGCGGAGGCCGCCCATTGCCGCGCCTGCCCGCTCTACAAGGACGCGACGCAGACCGTGTTCGGCGAAGGCCCGAAAGACGCGACCATCATGCTGGTCGGCGAGCAGCCCGGCGACAAGGAAGACCTCGCCGGCCATCCTTTCGTCGGCCCGGCCGGCCAGATGCTCGACCGCGCGCTGGCGGAGGCCGGCCTCGACCGCAAGAAGGTTTATGTCACCAACGCGGTGAAGCACTTCAAATTCGTGCCGCGTGGAAAGATCCGCCTGCACCAGAAGCCGGCGACGCCAGAGATCAAGGCGTGCCGGCAATGGTATGAGCGGGAGCTGGCGGTCGTTCAACCTGATCTCGTCGTTGCGATGGGCGCCACCGCCGCGCAAAGCGTATTCGGCAAGATCACCCCGATCGGCAAGACCCGCGGCCGACTGATCGATCTTCCCGACGGCCGCAAGGCACTGGTGACGGTGCATCCGTCTTATCTGCTGCGGCTGCCTGATCCGGAAGCGAAGGCGCTGGAATATCAGCGCTTTGTCGAAGATCTGAAGATCGCGGCCGGCTTGCAGAAGAAGGCCGCACGCGCCGCATAAATACCGGTGAGAAAGCGACGATACGACGCAGCTGTCATCCAGCCTTCAAATCCATCGCGGACAATAGCCCTTCAAAAAAGCCAAAGGGCGTCCAAAAATGACAGATGTTGCATTCGACCGTGCGGTAGGCGATCCGACGCCTGTCCAGCCGGCTTCCCGGCCCAATCTCGACAAGGGTTTCAACCCGCTGACGATGATCCTGTTCTTCGGCATCCTCGCCGCGGGCCTGCTGTTCGTCGCCTACAGCATCTATGTCGACGTCACCGCGACCGGCGCAAAGGTTACGACCTACCTGCCCTACATCCTGCTGTTCGTCGCGCTCCTGATCGCTCTCGGCTTCGAGTTCGTCAACGGCTTCCACGACACCGCCAATGCGGTCGCGACCGTGATCTACACCCATTCGCTGCCGGCCGAAGTCGCGGTGATGTGGTCGGGCTTCTTCAATTTCCTCGGCGTGCTGCTGTCCTCCGGCGCTGTCGCCTTCGGCATCGTCTCGCTGCTGCCGGTCGAGCTGATCCTCCAGGTCGGCTCCAGCGCCGGCTTCGCGATGGTGTTCGCGCTGCTGATCGCCGCGATCCTGTGGAATCTCGGCACCTGGTATTTCGGCCTGCCAGCCTCCTCCTCGCACACGCTGATCGGCTCGATCATCGGCGTCGGCATTGCCAACGCCGTGATGCGCGGCCGTGACGGCACCTCGGGCGTCGACTGGAGCAAGGCCACCGAAATCGGCTACGCGCTCCTGCTGTCGCCGCTGTTCGGCTTCGTCTGCGCAGCCGCGCTGCTGTTGCTGCTCAAGTTCGTCGTGCGCAACCCGGCCCTGTATGCGGCCCCCGAAGGCAACAAGGCGCCGCCGCTGTGGATCCGTGGCCTGCTGATCGCGACCTGCACCGGGGTCAGCTTTGCCCACGGCTCCAATGACGGCCAGAAGGGCATGGGCCTGATCATGCTGATCCTGATCGGCACCGTGCCGACCGCCTACGCGCTCAACCGCGCGCTGCCCGACTCCCAGGTCGCCCAGTTCCAGAAGACCTCGGAAGCCGCCGCCAAGGTGATCGCGGCCAAGGGCGCCGGCCACAGCATCATCGGCGATCCCCGTCCGGCGGTGACGCAGTACATCGCGCTGCATAAGCTCAACGAGGGCACCTATCCCTCGCTCGCCGTGCTGGTGAAGGACGTCGGCGACCAGGTTGCCAAATATGGCTCGCTCAACAAGGTGCCGGCCGAAGCCGTCGGCAACACCCGCAACGACATGTACCTGACCTCGGAAGCCATCCGCTTCCTGATGAAGGACAAGGAAAACGACCTCAGCAAAGACGATGTCGCGGTGCTCAACACCTACAAGGGCTCGCTCGACGCCGCCACGAAGTTCATCCCGACCTGGGTGAAGATCGCGGTCGCCATCGCGCTTGGCCTCGGCACCATGATTGGCTGGAAGCGTATCGTGGTCACGGTCGGAGAGAAGATCGGCAAGACCCATCTCACCTATGCGCAGGGCGCCTCCGCCGAGCTCGTCGCCGCCGCCACGATCGGCGCGGCCGACGTGTTCGGCCTGCCGGTCTCGACAACCCACGTACTATCTTCAGGCGTCGCCGGCACCATGGCCGCGAACGGTTCGGGCCTGCAAATGGCGACCATCCGCAACCTGCTGATGGCCTGGGTGCTGACGCTGCCTTGCGCGATTGCGCTGTCGGCGACGCTCTACGTGATCTTCTCGCGGATCTTCTGAACGATCACATCCTCGCAAAGACAAAAGGCCCGTGCGATGCACGGGCCTTTTTCATTTGCGCTTTGAATTCGGCCTTACGACGCCGCGAGCTGTTCCTCGACCAGCTTGACCCAGTAGGACGTGCCGAACACGATCGCCTCGTCGTTGAAATTGTAGGCGGGGTGATGCAGGCCGGCGCTGTCGCCGTTGCCGCAGAAGATGAAGGCGCCTGGCCGGGCTTCCAGCATATAGGCGAAATCTTCGGCGCCCATCAGCGGCGGCATCTCGTGCACATTGGCATCGCCCGCGACTTGCTTCGCGATGCGCTTGGCGACCTCGGTCTCCGCAGCGTGATTGATCACGACCGGATAGTTGTTCTTGTAGTGCAGATCGATCCTGGCGCCGGTGATCTGCGCCACGCCCGCCACCACTTCGCGCACGCGCTTCTCGACCAGCTTGCGCACCTCCGGCGACAGCGTGCGGATGGTGCCCCTCAACGTCGCGGTCTGCGGAATGACGTTGCGGGCGTTACCGGCATGGAATTCGCAGATCGAGATCACGGCCGATTCCAGCGGATCGACGCTGCGCGCGACGATCGACTGCAAGGCGGTGATCACTTGCGCGCCGACCAGCACGGAATCGACGCATTTGTGCGGACGCGCGGCATGGCCGCCGAGACCTTCGATGTTGATGTCGACCTCGTCGGTTGCCGCCATGATGGCGCCCGGCCGGATCGCGAACGAGCCGACCGGAATGCCGGGACCGTTGTGCATGCCGTAGACCTGCTCGATGCCGAAACGCTCCATCAGGCCGTCCTTGACCATGGCTGCGCCACCGGCGCCGCCCTCCTCGGCCGGCTGGAAGATCACCACCGCATCGCCGGCAAAGTTGCGGGTCTCGGCGAGGTAGCGGGCTGCGCCGAGCAGCATCGCGGTGTGGCCGTCGTGGCCGCAGGCGTGCATCTTGCCGGGCGTCTTGGAGGCGTAAGGCAGGTTGGTCTGCTCGTCGACCGGCAGCGCGTCCATGTCGGCACGCATGCCGATCACCTTGAGCCCCTCGCCGGCCGGCTTGCTGCCCTTGATCACTCCGACCACGCCGGTCTGGCCGAGTCCGGTCACGACCTGATCGCAGCCGAACTCGCGCAGCCGATCTGCCACGAATGCTGCGGTGCGGTGGACGTCATACAGCAGCTCTGGATGCTCGTGGATGTCCCGGCGCCAGGCCTGAATATCGGGTTGAAGGTCGGCGACGCGGTTCACGATGGGCATGGACGATCTCAAGCTTTGTTGAAAATACAGGACTGTCTACCATGCAAGGGCGAGTCCACCCAACCGGCCCAGCTGAGGCCTAGCCCTGCCCGCCCGGCATGGCCGGACTTGTCCCGACCCGCCGCGTCTGCCTATTAGGATGGAACGTTAAGTGACCATCCGGGTGGAAACAGAATGCCAAGGCGGCTCGAAGGTGAGTTTGACTATATCGTCGTCGGAGCCGGCACAGCCGGCTGTATCCTCGCCAACCGGCTCTCGGCCGTACCAGGAAACCGCGTTCTCATCCTCGAAGCCGGCGGCGATGACAACTGGATCTGGTTTCACATCCCGGTCGGCTATCTCTTCGCGATCGGCAATCCACGCTCGGACTGGATGTTTAAGACCGAGGCCGAGCCGGGCCTGAACGGCCGCGCGCTCGCCTATCCCCGCGGCAAGGTCATCGGCGGCTGCTCGGCGATCAACGCCATGATCTCGATGCGCGGACAGGCCGCCGACTACGACCACTGGCGCCAGCTCGGCATGACTGGATGGGGCTATGACGACGTGCTGCCGCTGTTCAAGCGGCTGGAAGATCACTTCCTCGGCGCGAGCGAGCATCACGGCAGTGGCGGCGGCTGGCGCATCGAGGCGCCGCGGCTGTCGTGGGACGTCCTTGATGCCGTCGGCGATGCCGCGGAAGAGATGGGCATCAAGCGCATTCCGGACTTCAACACCGGCGACAACGAAGGCACGAGCTATTTCCACGTCAACCAGAAGCGCGGCCGGCGCTGGTCGTCGGCGCGCGGCTTCCTCAAGCCGGCGCTGAACCGGGCGAACCTGCGGCTCGAGAAGCACGTGCTGGTCGACCGCCTCATCATCGAGCAGGGCCGCGCCGTCGGCGTGCGCTTCATCCAGAACGGCGAGATCCTCGAGGCGCGCGCCAAACGCGAGGTGGTGCTCTCGGCAGGCTCGATCGGCTCGGTGCAGGTGCTGCACCGCTCCGGCATCGGGCCCGCCGACTGGCTGTCGCCGCTCGGCGTCGACATCGTCATGGACAAGCCCGGCGTCGGACGCAATCTGCAGGACCATCTCCAGCAGCGCGCGATCTACAAGGTCGAGGGCGTGCGCACGCTGAACGAGACCTATTACAATCTGTTCCGCCGCGGCATGATGGGGCTCGACTATGCGTTCCGCCGCCGTGGGCCGCTGACGATGGCGCCGTCGCAACTCGGCATCTTCACCCGCTCCGATGCGACGCGCGCGCGCGCCAATATCCAGTTCCACGTGCAGCCGCTGTCGCTCGACAAGTTCGGCGATCCGCTGCACCGCTTCCCCGCGATCACAGTGAGCGCCTGCAATCTCCAGCCAACCTCGCGCGGCACCGTGCGGCTGCGTTCGGCGAGCCCTGATGAAAAGCCGATCATCGCGCCGAACTATCTGTCGACCGATGACGACCGCCAGGTCGGCGCCGACGCCATCCGCACCACCCGCCGCCTGATGCAGCAGCAGGCGCTGGCAAAATATCGCCCGAGCGAATATCTGCCCGGCCCCACCGTCGGCGACGACGACGCCTCGCTCGCCAAGGCCGCCGGCGATATCGGCACCACCATCTTCCATCCCGTCGGCACCGCGAAGATGGGCACGGCGAACGATCCGATGGCGGTGGTCGACGAGCGCCTGCGCTTCTACGGCCTCGGCGGCCTTCGCATCGTCGACGCGTCCATCATGCCGACGATCACCTCGGGCAACACCAACACACCGACCGCAATGATCGCCGAGAAAGGCGCGACGATGATTCTGGAGGATGCGAACTAGCGTCCCGCCGCCATGATCAAACCACACCGCTTTTCAATCGGCCCCGCCGACGCGGAGATCGCCATGCTGCAATGGGGCGAGAGTGGCAAACCACCCGCGCTCCTCGTGCACGGCACCGGCTTCGTCGCCGATGTCTGGGACGAGGTCGCGCGCGATCTCGCCTCGACCTACACCGTCTATGCACTGGACCGCCGCGGCCACGGCGCCAGCCACAAGCCCGGCGCCTATCATTTCCTCGACTATGCCGAGGATGTCTGCCGGGTGATCGATACGCTTGAGCTGCGCGACGTCTACGGCATCGGCCACAGCGCCGGTGCAACCGATCTTCTGCTTGCGGCACAACTTCTGCCGGGACGTTTCACGCGCCTGTTCGTGATGGAGCCAACGGTCATGGACCCGCGCGCGGCACGTTCCGGAGGACTGAACGACGAATCCCTCGTGCGCGTCGAGGGCACGCTGCGCCGACGCGCCGAATTCGACAATGCCGACGCCGTGTTCGAGCGCTACCGCACCGCTCCGGCATTTGCGGATTGGACCGAGACGTCGCTGCGCGCCTATGTACGCCACGGCTTCGTCCCGCTCGACAATGGTCGCGTTCGGCTCTGCTGCACCCCCGAGATCGAGTCGGCGATCCTGCGTCCGATCTACGAGGCGATGGAGCAGGTCTATGCCGGTGATTCCCGCGGCAATCCGTTTGGCGGGCTCGCCGGGATCGATTGCCCGGTCCGCGTCACGACCGCCGCGAAGTCGGGGCCGATCTACCAGGAGATGGCGCGACGGGCCGTGTCGCTGATTCCGTGCGTCAGCACGATGGTCTTCGAGGGCGCCGGGCACTGCGTGGCGCAGGAAGTGCCCGAGAAGGTCGTGGAAGCCGTGAGAAAGTTCGCAGGTTAGATCTCACGAAAACGTCATCACAACCGGGAATAAGTCCCTCCCTCCTCCAATCACCTCCCCGAAGCCCAATTCCGGGCGAGAGGAGCTGCGCGATGAGCGGACACGATCACGGCGAGGACGGCGTCAGCCGCCGCAAGGTGCTGGAGTGCATGACCTGGGCCGGCACCGGGGTGCTCTGGACCATCACAGGCGGCGTGCCGCGCTCGCTCGGCATCATCGATTCCGCGCAAGCCGCGACCGCGGCCGTATCAGGCATGACCTTCCTCCAGATCAGCGACAGCCATGTCGGCTTCGACAAGCCGGCCAATCCCAACGCGCTCGGCACGCTGGAGGAAGCTGTCAACAAGATCAACGCGATGGCGGCCAAGCCGTCCTTCATGATCCACACCGGCGACATCACGCACCTGTCGAAGGCCGCCGAGTTCGACAATGCAGAGCGCATCATCTCGCAGAGCAAGCTCGACGTGCACTACGTGCCCGGCGAACATGACTTCCTCGACGAGGACGTGAAGTTCTATCGCGAGCGCTACGGTCGCGGCACCAAGGGTGCGGGCTGGTATTCCTTCGATGCCGGCGGCGTGCACTTCGTCGGCCTCGTCAACGTCGTCGACCTCAAGGCCGGCGGGCTCGGCAATCTCGGCACCGAGCAGCTCGCCTGGCTCGAGGACGATCTGCGCGGCAAGTCGAAATCGACACCGATCGTGCTGTTCGCCCACATCCCGCTCTGGACCGTCTATCCCGAATGGGGCTGGGGCACCGAGGACGGCGGCCGCGCGCTCGAATACGTCAAGGGCTTTGGCTCGGTCACCGTCCTGAACGGCCACATTCACCAGGTGATGCAGAAGGTCGAGGGCAACGTCACCTTCCACACCGCGCGCTCGACCGCCTTCCCGCAGCCGGCACCGGGCACCGCTCCCTCGCCAGGACCGATGAAGGTCGAGGACGCCAGGCTCCGCGCCATGCTCGGCGTCGCCAGCATCAACTTCAAGCAGAACGAGCAGCGGCTCGCGATCATCGACACGCCGCTGCAAGGCTGAACGGAAATTGACAATGAAGATACTCAATCGCCGCGACTTCGGTGTCGCTGTGGCCGCGGCCATCCTGTTGCCCGCAACACATGCCCGCGCCGACGACATGGACGTGCATATCGACAATTTCGTTTTCAAGCCGGCCGAGCTCACGGTCAAGGTCGGCACCACCGTGACCTGGACCAATCGGGACGACATTCCGCACACCGTGGTGTCGGCTGGCAAGTTCAGATCCAAGACCCTGGACACCGACGACAAGTTCTCGTTCACCTTCACCAATGCGGGCGACTACAGATATTTTTGTTCGTTGCACCCGCACATGACGGGGATGATCAAGGTTGAGTAACATGTCCAACCAAGGCATCAACGTCTTGCCCGGCCGGTGGTCCCACGCCGGCCGGGCTCGTGTGCCCTCGGTCACACAGGCGGACAAGACGAATAGGGACGAAGCAACGCGACGCGCAGAACTAGAGGCAAAGCGAGGAGCGATGCCCGCCATCGACGATCTGCAGAAGGCACAGCGCTTCCGCGAGGCGGCGCTGCCCTATCTCGACGACGTCTACACGCTCGCGCGCTATCTGCTGCGCGACGCCTCCGATGCCGAGGATGCAGTGCAGGAATGCTATCTGCGCGCGCTGAAGCATTTCGACAGCTACCGCGGGCCGGCGATGAAGCCCTGGCTGTTCGCGATCCTGCGTAACGTCTGCAACGCAGAATATGCCCGGCGCGCACACAGGCCCAGTGCGATCGAGGACACGCCCGGCGCCGCCGAGCAGACGCCGATATGGCAGGAGAGCGAGGCGAGCCCGGAAACCGAGGTGCTGCGCAGCCGCGATGCCGGCGCGATCCGCAAGTTGATCGACGCGCTCGCCGAGCCGTTCAAGGAAACATTCGTGCTGCGGGAGATCAACAACCTGTCCTATCGTGAAATCGCCGAGGCCGCCGGCGTGCCCGTCGGCACCGTGATGTCCCGCCTCGCCCGGGCCCGCGCCATGCTGCGCGCGGCCTGGACGGCGGAAGAGGAGCAAGCAAGATGACCTGCGACGAAGCAAAGATCCTGCTTCACGCGCTGCTCGACAACGAGCTCGATGCCAGCCACGCGCGCGAGGTCGAGGCCCACATCGCCAGCTGCCCGGCCTGCGCCGCGGAGTTCGCCGCACAACGCGAGATGCAGCGCGTGCTCGCCGACACCAATCTGCGCTACAGCGCGCCGGCAGGCCTGCGCACCCGGATCGAGGCTTCGCTGCCAAAGCAGCAACGCCAGCCGACCCGCCGCTCCGTACTGCGCGGCTTTGCGATGGGCTCGGCGGTCTCCGCGCTCGCCGCTTCGGGCGTCGTCGCGGTTGTGCTGCGCCAGGACGACCAGCAGCGCATTCTCTCGGAAGTCGTGTCCGCGCATCTGCGCTCGCTCCAGGCCGGCCACCTCATCGACGTGGTTTCCACCGACCAGCACACCGTCAAGCCCTGGTTCAACGGCAAGCTCGACGTCGCTCCGCCCGTGATCGATCTCACCGCGCAAGGCTTTACGCTGGTCGGCGGCCGGCTCGACTATATCGACGCGCGCGCCATCGGCGCGGTCGTCTACAAGCGCCGGCAGCACGTGATCAATTTGTTCGTATCGCAGACCACGAGCACCGAACACCGGCCGCCGAAGACCCAGACCATGCAGGGCTTCAACTGTCGCCGCTGGGGCGAGCGCGGCCTGAACTTCTGGGCCGTCAGTGATATCGGGGGCGACGAGCTCGCCGAATTCGTCGACAAGTTCGAGGCGGCGATGAAGGCGAATGTGGAGGGGTAGATTATTTCTGCGGTCAAACTCAATCGAGAAATCGTTGAAGGTCAAATGCTCTCACTGCCACGACAAATAGTCCCATGACGATCCATGTCGTGGCGGCGACCAGCGCCGCAATCTTGAAGCTCTTAAGGTGCGCCAAGCACTCTTCGGACACGTCGGGATCGTCCGGATCATGCATCGCACGCATGGAGACACGTATAGTCGTAAGCGGCCCGGACACGAGGGGCTTAGGCATCAGCTCTCTGTAGCTGTTGTAGCTGAGCCATGCACGAGCGCCGGACAGTACAAATGTCAGAAACAGCAGAAGCGAAACAAGAACAATTGCCGATCGCATGACGATATCTCACGCCTGGCCAGCAGATACGTGGCCGACGCTACGGAGCGCTCTTACGCTGACCGCCGCACCGCGTTGTCGACCAGCGTCTTGCCGAGCGACCAGATCGCACCGGGGACCTTGTGGCTGCCGGCGATGACGTCGTCGAACGCCTTCTCAATCCAGCTGCAGTCTTCTTCGGTGATCGTGAGCGGCGGCAAGAGCTTGATGGTGTGGCTGCCGTGGCCGGCGACTTGCGTGAGGATCTTGTGATCCTTGAACAGCGGCACGGTGATGAGCTGACAGAACAGACCCTTGTTGGCAGCCTCGAGCACGTTCCAGGACGCGCGCAGCCGAAGCGACTTCGGCGGCCCAAACTCGACGCCGATCATCAGGCCCTTGCCGCGCACTTCCTTCATCAGCTCGTAGCCGGGCACCATGCGCGTCAGCGCGAGGCGCAGCTCGGCGCCACGCTTGGCGGCGGACTCGATCAGCTTCTCGGACTCCATGACGTCGAGCGTGGCAATGCCCGCGGCCATCGCGAGGTCGTTTTTCGAGAAGGTGGAGCCGTGCACCACCGCGCGATCCATCTGATTAAAAATCTTGTCGAAGATGCTCTTGCGCGTCAGCACGGCGCCGACCGGCACGTGTCCTCCGGACAGCGACTTCGACAGCAGCACCATGTCGGGCTCGACGTTCCAGTGCTCGACCGCGAGGAAGCGGCCGGTGCGGCCCATGCCGGTCTGGATCTCGTCGGCGACGAACAGCGTGCCGTATTTCTTGCAGAGCGCGGCCGCGCCGGGCAGGAACTCGTCGGTGGGCATGTTGACACCCTTGCCCTGGATCGGCTCGACGACGAAGGCCGCGACCTCGCGCGAGGCCAGGGCCTTTTCGAGCGCGGCGAGATCGTTGAACGGGATCGAGGTGCAGCCCGGCAGCAGCGGCTCGAAGCCGGTGCGGAAATTCGAATCACCCGTCAGCGACAGCGCGCCATAGGTCAGGCCGTGATAGCCATGCGCGCAATAGACGATGCCGGGGCGGCCGGTCGCGCCTCGCGCGAACTTGATCGCCGCTTCGACGCATTCGGCGCCGGAATTGGCGAAGAACGCCTTGTCGAGATAGGGGACGTACTTCAGGAGCCGTTCGGCGAGCACGCCGGCGAGCACCGAGACGTCGAACTGGACGAGATTGGGCAGGTCGGCATCGAGCACGCTCTTGAGCGCCTCGCGCATGACGGGATGATTGCGCCCGATCGCAAACACGCCAAAGCCGGACAACAGGTCGAGATAGCGGGCGCCGTCGCGATCGTAGAGGTACTGCCCCTGCCCCTTCTGGAAGCCGACGTCGTAACCGATGGTCTTGAGAACCCGAACGAACTGCTCGTTCAGATACCGGTTATGCAGGGCGCTGCGCTGGGCCTGACGGTCCGCGAATAGCTGAGACATGTCTGGATTTTGGCTTTGCATCCGCTACATACTTCGATTGAGGACCGTCTCGTCAACTGAAAACGGTGAGTAACTGAAAACGGTCTGTGCGGCCTTTTGCCCTTTTTCGGACCATCTTCGCAAGCACAGCTTTAGACCATGTTGCACTGCCGAGGAACTATCATGCGTTTGGCCCTTTACACCGGAATATTACTGGCAGGCGGTTACGCCTGCCTGACACCTGCGCTTGCCGCCGATCCCACCGGCGACTGGCGGGTCGCCGACGGCGTCGCCAACATCCGCGTTGCCCAATGCAATGGCAGCATGTGGGGCGCGGTTTCCTGGGAAAAGCAGCCCGGCGGACGCGACGAATACAATCCAGATGCATCAAAAAAGAACAGGCCTACGCTCGGCATGGCGACCCTGATCGACATGAAGAAGAAGCCCGGCATCGATCAGTGGGAGGGGCAGGTCTACAATGCGAAAGACGGCCAGCTCTACAGCGCGACCATCACGCCGGCCGGGGCCGACCAGCTCGAAATCAAGGGCTGCGTGATGGGCTTTCTCTGCGGCGGCGAGACCTGGACCCGGGTCGGTCCGCCGATTCCCTTGAGCCCCTCGAACGCTATGGCCAAGGGCGCGCCCAAGCCCGGCACAGCTCCAAAAGCTGCAGGCACGACGGTCGCCGCAGCGGCGCCTGCCCCCGCGGCCCCGAAGGCCGCCACTGCGGCCAAGCCCGGTCAGAAAAGCGCCGCCGACCCGGTCGGCGACATCTGCCTACTCCCTGAGATTGCGGGGTTTGCCCATTAGGGCCGGCTGAAACAGCAACACCGCGGCAAGCGTCGTCACCAGCGAGAGCGCGAGCAGCTTGCCCATGCTGGACGTGCCGGGATGGCTCGACAGCCACAGGCTGCCGAACGCCGTCGCCGTGGTCAACGCACTGAAAAAGATCGCACGCGTCAGGCTGGTCTGAAGCAGGTTTGTTCTGCCCGAGCGCCACGCCACGACATAGTAGATCTTGAAGGCGACGCCGACGCCGAGCAGCAGCGGGAAGGCGACGATATTGGCGAAGTTGAGCGGCAGGCCGATCAACACGCAGATCTCGAGCGTCACCGCGCCCGCAACCAGCAGCGGCACCAGCGTCATCAGCACGTCGACGAACCGCCGCAGCGTGATCCACAGCAGAAGGCCGATCACCAGCAGCGCGTAGATGCCGGCGTGGATGAATGCCTTCACCACGGTGTCGCCGGATTTAAGGATCGAGACCGGTCCGCCGATCGCGGTCGGCTCGGCAATGAGCACTGCCGCCGCAAATTTGCGCAGCGTGTCGTTGTCGTTGGGATCGCCCTTCGGCTGCGCCTCGACGCGAATGATGCCGTCCTTGCTCTTCCAGGCGCTGACGAGTTCGGGGGGCAGTGAGTTTAGAGTGACCGGCCCGGCCTGCATCGCGTTCCTGAGCTGGTCGAACACGATCTTCAGCGGCGTGACGAACACGTCCTGCGCCTTGTTGCGCGTGGCCTCGTCGCCATCGGCGAGCTTCTGAAGCGCATCCGCCAGCCGGCGCGAGGCGACCGCGCCGGGGCCCTTGTCGTCACCCGCGGTCCGGCGCAGATTGTCGACCGAGGACTTCAGCGAATCGACGTTTTCCTTGTCCGTCGGCGCTGCGTCGACCTGGTCAGGATTGAGCGCAGGGTTCAGCACCTTGGCGCCCTGCGCGATCAGCTTCAGCTTCGGCTGCTGGTCTTCAGGCACGAAGCTGTCGAGCGACATCACTCGCAGCACCTCCGGCACCTTCTCCAGCTTCGCCTCGACCTGCCTCGCCTGCTCTTCCGACGTGGTCATCACGTTGATGGCATTGGCGCCGGTGTTCGGATCCTTGCGCAGGTCGAGGAAGGTCGCGATCGATTCCGCCTTCGGGTTGCGCAGGTTCATCGGGTTGAAGTCGAACTTCAGGAAGTAGAGCAGCGGCAGGCCGGCCACCGCCAGCAGCAGCGTGCCACCGACAACCAGAACGCGGTGGTTCTCCAGGAAGTGATCGAGCGGCGCCAGGAAGGCGTAGCCGACCGGTTCCTGCTCACCGGGCGGGTTCAACAGCTTCAGCATCGCGGGCAGTACCGTGATGCTGGAGAGGAACGCCACCAGCATGCCGACGCCGGCGATCTGGCCGAGCTCCGAGATGCCCTTGTAATCGGTCGGCAGGAAACAGAGGAAGCCGGCCGCGGTCGCCATCGCTGCCAGCGACAGCGGCACCGCGGAGCGCTTGGCTGCTAGCACCAGCGCGCCGGAGAGATCATTGTGCTTGTAGCGCTCCGAGCGGTAGCGGACGCTGTACTGGATACCGAAATCGACGCCCAGTCCCACGAACAGCACGGCGAACGCGATCGACAGCAAGTTGAACGAGCCGACCATCATCAGGCCGGCAGCGGTCGTCAGCGCAAGGCCGACGAAGAGATTGACGAATACTGCGAAGATGATCTTCGACGAATGCAGCGCCATCCACAGGATCAGCAGCACGACGAGAACCGTGCCGACGCCGTTGACGACGGCGCCTTCCTGGACGGTAGCGTACTCCTCGTTGGCAATCGGGACCGGGCCCGTCAGCCGCACCCGCGCCTGATATTTGGTCGCGAAATCCAAATCGACCGCAGCCTTGCGAATCGCATCGGTGGCGCCCTTGCCGGGCTCCAGCGCGTTGTAGTCGAGGATCGGCTTGAACTCGATGAATGCGCGTTTGTCAGAATCCGACAGCGGCTCGTCGCTGACGAGCTCGCGCCAGGAGAAGCTCGCGTTGCCCTTGTTGAGCACCGTCTCCACCGTCTGCGCGATCTGGTTGAAGGGCCGCGCGGTGTTGTCGAGCTTGACCTGGCCGCGCTTGACGCCGGCAAGTCCCGTTTCCAGCGCGCCGGTCAGGCCGCGGATCGAGGGGTCGCCCGCCATGATCTCGATCAGGGGCGCCGCGGACTCGAACTGGCTCGTGGTCTTGGCGACCTCGTCAGTCGGCAGGAAAAGCAGACCGTTCTTCTCGAAGAACTCGCCGGTGCCGAGTTGTTGCATCGACTGGAAGTCGGTCTTGTTGTCCTTCAGCTTGGCGAAGAGCGCATCCGACGCCGCGGTCGCCATTTCGGGCGTCCTTGCCTCGACGACCGCGAGAATCGTCGCGTCGCGGTCGAAGGCGCGGTCGAATTGCTGGTCGCGCTGGCGCCAGTCCAGATTTTGGGCAATCAGCGAATTGATGTCGGTGTTGATGGCGAAGTGCTGCGATGTGTAATAGCCGGCCCCCACCGACAGCAGGAGACCGAGAACGACGACGAGGGGGGCAAATCGGGTGCAGACCCTGACGATGGCAACGACGACGCTTTGCAGCACTTCTTTTCTTTCTGCTGTTAACAGCTTGCCGGAAACGCCCGCTGTTTATCGGAGTTCCCCGGCGAAACCTATTGCTGTTTTGAGTGGCATTCGCCGGAACAAGGTTCGAGGTAAACGGCGGGAAGCCATGAAAAAATCATTGCGGGGCGGTCGGTATAGCCGGGAAGTTGAGGCGGCAAAGTGGCGAAGGGATGAGCACAAATGTCGCCATTTTGCCCACAGCAGGGTCTGTACTATAACACCACCAAATCGAGCCGGAACGGAACCCGGGTTTCATTCCACCTTTCCTTTCTGCCGATTTTTTGACACAAATTGCTGTGCCTGCATGCGCTGGCCCAGTTGGGGTGGGTGGTTACCGTGTGTGCGAAACCAATGGTGCGGTTATTGCAGCTCATTGGGCAGTATCGGGGTGCCGCCGGGGACCTGAGAAGCGGATTGGTGCAACTTGCGTGATGGACGTCCTATGGAAGTTTATCTGGCGCAGCCGCGCGGCTTTTGCGCAGGCGTGGTGCGCGCGATCGAGATCGTGGAACGGGCGCTGGAGAAGTACGGCCCGCCCGTCTACGTGCGCCATGAGATCGTCCACAACAAGTACGTGGTCGAGAGCCTGAAGAACAAAGGCGCGATCTTCGTCGAGGAGCTGTCCGAGGTTCCGCCGAAGGCTGTGACCGTTTTCAGCGCCCATGGCGTCGCCCGCAGCGTCGAGGAAGAGGCCGCCGCGCGGGACCTTCCGGTGCTCAATGCCACCTGCCCCCTGGTCACGAAAGTTCACAATCAGGGGAAGCGCTACATCGCGAGGGGCTGCACCCTGATCCTGATCGGGCATGCCGGCCACCCCGAGGTCGAGGGCACGATGGGCCAGGTTCCCGCCCCCGTGTTGCTGGTTCAAAGCGTTGAAGAGGTTAACGCCCTGACCCTGCCGGCAGATACGCCAGTGGCCTACATCACCCAGACCACCTTGTCGGTGGACGACACCAAGGACATTATTGCGGCCCTCCAGGCCCGCTTTACAGATATTCAAGGCCCCGATATCCGGGATATCTGCTATGCGACACAGAACCGCCAATCTGCGGTAAGGGACTTGAGCAAGCTGGTCGACGTGATCCTGGTGGTGGGCGCTGCCAACAGTTCGAACTCGAACCGGCTCCGCGAAATCGGCACTGAGGCCGGCGTCGCGAGTTATTTGATTGCCGACGGCAGCAAGCTCAATCCGGAATGGTTGAAAGATGCCCGGACCGTCGGCGTCACGGCCGGCGCTTCGGCGCCCGAGGTGCTCGTGGATGACGTGATCGAAGCGATGCGGCGGATCGGACCGGTCAAGGTCTCGGTACTGCCGGGTCGCGAGGAAAACATCGAATTCCGGCTTCCGGCCCAATTGGCTGCGAGCTGACCCACCCGAATTCCAAGCCCAGAAAGAAACTTTGTAATGGCTATCCCCTTCTTCAAGGAAATGCGTATCGGCGGCTATTTGCTCAAGCAGAAAATGCTTGGCCGCAAACGCTATCCGCTCGTGCTGATGCTGGAGCCGCTGTTTCGCTGCAACCTCGCCTGCGTCGGCTGCGGCAAGATCGATTATCCGGATGCGATCCTCAACCGCCGCATGACGGCGCAGGAGTGCTGGGACGCGGCCGACGAGTGCGGCGCGCCGATGGTCGCCATTCCCGGCGGCGAGCCGCTGATCCACAAGGAGATCGGCGAAATTGTGCGCGGCCTCGTCGCGCGCAAGAAGTTCGTCTCGCTCTGCACCAACGCGCTGCTGCTCGAGAAGAAGCTCGACCTGTTCGAGCCCTCCCCGTATCTGTTCTTCTCTGTGCATTTGGACGGCCTGAAGGAGCATCACGACAAGGCCGTGTCGCAGAAGGGCGTGTTCGACCGCGCCGTCTCCGCGATCAAGGCAGCCAAGGCGCGCGGCTTCACCGTCAACGTCAACGCCACCATCTTCGACGGCCATCCGGCCGAGGAGATCGCGAAATTCCTCGACCTCACCGTCGAGCTCGGTGTCGGCGTCTCGATGTCGCCGGGCTACGCCTATGAGCGTGCGCCGGACCAGGAGCACTTCCTCAACCGCACCAAGACCAAGAAGCTGTTCCGCGACGTCTTCGCGATGGGCAAGGGCAAGAAGTGGAATTTCATGCATTCCAGCCTGTTCCTGGACTTCCTTGCCGGCAACCAGGAATACGAGTGCACCCCGTGGGGCATGCCCGCGCGCAACATCTTCGGCTGGCAGAAGCCCTGCTACCTGCTCGGTGAAGGCTACGCCAAGACCTTCAAGGAGCTGATGGACACCACCGACTGGGAGACCTACGGCACCGGCAAGTACGAGAAGTGCGCCGACTGCATGGCCCATTGCGGCTATGAGCCAACGGCGGCGACCGCGGCGTTCAACAACCCGCTGAAGGCGATGTGGGTGTCGCTGCGCGGCATCAGGACCACGGGTCCGATGGCGCCCGAGATCGACATGACCAAGCAGCGTCCGGCGCAGTACATCTTCTCGGCGGAGGTGCAGAAGCGCCTGTCGGAGATCCGCAAGGACGAAGCCGAGGCTGCGCAGGAGAAGGCCGCGCGGAAGGCTTCGACGGCGGCGTAAGCGCGCACGCAAGTCACGAACGAAAAAGGCCCGGTCGCCATCGCGACCGGGCCTTTTCTTTTTCGGCGCAAGCACCTTCGAGAGGCCGGAGGCTTTGCGGAGGCTACGCTCGCTGTCCTCCCTTGCTTGGCCAGCCCGGGAGCCCTCCTGCAAAAAAAATGGAAAAACAACCCCATACACAGTAGAACCACGATCGCTGGCCGACACAGGACCAGCTCCGTCAAACCATTGATGCATCGATCAAATCAGCCGCAAACCGGCGAGCATCGCAGCACGGGTTATTTTCGCAGCCAGACACGCCGCCAGCCAACGCGATTCAGAGTCCGCGCGAATTCGAATTTTACGAAATCCGTTTGACGCGTCGGGCAAAACAGTGGCACTATGCCATCGTGCCTGCTTGGCGCAGTTCAGACACGCCGCGATCTCGATCGGGCTATTCGATGACGAAATGGCTTCTCGATACAACGCCGTCATCGCGCTGGTGACACGTCGCTCAGAGCCACTCCCGCGCCGTATTGAATCCACCGACTAATCACCACAACGCAGTTGTTGGAATGCAGCAGATCAATCCCGCCATGCATCATCTTCGCCTCATCGCGGTCAAAGCGATTCGTTGATTGCGAACTCACTTTAGCTCCACCACCCCCGCGGTCGCGGAGGCGGGCTAGATGATCTTCAGTGCCGGACTGCATTGGTAATATCGCAATACGTCGCCGTAGTCCCATCCGATGGGCGAACCTGACGCCAGCGACCAACCACAGGCTGTGCGAACTGCCGCTACTGTGGCTCAGCAGGGACAGCATTTCCGCGTCTGCGATGGTCTACTCTCGGCGACCACAGCGCCAGCCAACCTCAGGATACTAAATTGAAAAGAATTGCTTTCGCCGCGTTCGCAGCGCTGGCGGCCACGTCCGCATCGGCTGCCGACATGGCTGCTTCCAACTATACGAAAGCGCCAACGATGGCCGCTGTCGCAAGCTGGACCGGCTTCTATGCCGGCCTCAACGTTGGCTATGGGTTCAATGATCCGGTTGCGACCTTTACTGCGAATGACGTTGTCTCCAATTCGATCATTGGAAACGTCGGTACTGCCGCATCGCCGGTCGCCTACGATGTCAAAGGTGTTCTCGGCGGCGCGCAGGCTGGTTACAATTGGCAGGTATCGCCGAACTGGTTGATTGGTTTTGAGGCGGATTTTCAGGGCAGCGACATCAAGGGATCAGCGGCGTCTCCTTACGCGGTTATTGGGCGACCGGGTCAGATCGAAGCGCAACAGAATGTCGAATGGTTCGGAACGCTTCGCGCGCGCGCCGGATTGCTCGCGACCAACAAGCTCCTCGTCTACGGTACGGGCGGCTTCGCCTACGGATCGGTCCGCGAAGATTCTATTCTCAGCAACACAATCGGTTTCACCGCCGTCGCCGGGGGCGCGGGCGTGAGCGCTGTCTGCGCGGCTTCGGCAGCCTGCTACACAGGACCAACGACCAAAATCTTGACCGGATACGCGGTGGGTGGCGGATTTGAGTATGCCGCCTGGCGAAATGTTTCCTTGAAGGCCGAGTATCTCTACGTCAATCTCGGAAGCAGCAACATCACGTCAACCGCGCCTGCGGTTGCCGGCACGACGCCTTCGACCATCGGCACGCACTTCAGTGATCTGGACTTTCATGTTGTTCGCGTCGGCGCGAACTATCACTTCTGATTTCTTCATTGATGAATTCAAAGCCCGGCCTCAGCGCCGGGCTTTTTGTTGGCAGCGCTGGTGGCTGCGCGCTGTTCGAGCCATCCGAGGCGGACGTGCGTCCGAACCATTGCCCATTGCCGCCATGGCTACGTCGATAAGCCGGACTGGCTCGGGAACGAGGCCCAACTCCTTCACAACCAGCTTGATTTGCTGGACGCGCAGATCGGCATCGACCATGAGTAGCGCGCAATTCTCGCGAATCTCCGTGTCTCCGCCGCCAAGCAGCCGTGGCACAATCACATGCCGCGGCTCCAGCACGTTGCGGAAGGCATCAACCTTCGTAGCCTGATCGGCGATGAAATCGACGTACATTTGAAGATCGGCGGACCTGCAGAATCGCCTGTCGGAGATTCGCAAGGACGAGGCCGCCGCGACCTCTCGACCGCCGCGTAAGCGAGAACAGCAGCACGGACGAAAAAGGCCCGGACACCAATGGCGACCGGGCCTCTTCTTTTGTCGGATCGAAGACGTCGCTCAGGCCGCCTTCGACACCATCGGCTCGCTCTCGATCAGTTCCGTCCCGATCAGGAAATCGCGGCAGCCGCGCAGGCTACGCAGTGCGCGGTTGAAGTCGATGCCGGTGGAGACCAGCGCATGCAGCGTGGCCGGATTGCGGACGATGCCACGCAGGACAGCGGCGAGGTCGATCTGGCCGTTCGGCTTGATGGCGGCGCGGGCGAGCGCCGGCAGCGCGCGATGGGCGGGATCGCTGATGACGCGGACCGCGGCGAACGGCAAGCCGGCCTCGGCGGCGTAGGCGGCCGCGATGTGGCTTTCCATGTCGACGGCGGAGGCCCCGGTCTCCGAATGCAGCGCCGCCTTGCCGGAGCGCCCGGTGACCACTTCCTCGGCGCCGGCGAGGCTGCCGCGCACCACGCGGCGGCGGCCCGACGTCAGGCGGTCGATCAGGTCGTCGCCGAGCGACAGGCCGGCGGCCCAGCGAGCATCGCCGGAGAGCACTTCGGTCGCCAGCACGACGTCGCCGGAGCGCAGCTTCGGGTCGAGCCCGCCGGCCACGCCGAACGAGATCACGCCGCGAATCGTATTGGGATCGAGCACCGTCAGGAGCGCCCGCAACTGGGTCGGGCTGCTCGACGAGCAAATGACCGCCATTCCGGGCCCGGCCGCGATGCGGGCCTCCTGAACCAGTCCGGTCACAATCAAGATGGGCCGCGGATCAATGGCATTGCCCGCGGTCAAATAGTCCCCCGTCCCCAAAGTCACATTCCGACCCCTACCACCCTGCTGTTGGTGTTCCGCAAGTTCCGATACCGCGCCAACGCCCACAGCGGGAAGAACTTTGGGTAACCATGATATCGAAGGTAGAATACACGAGGAAAGCCTGTGGCGGTGTACCGCTGCTCGTCCCACAGTCCTTTTTTGTTCTGTGTTGCAATCAGGTACTCCACCCCGCGGGCGACGGCCGGGTGATCAACCTCGCCAGCTGCCATCAGGGCAAGCAAGGCCCATGCCGTTTGCGAGGCGGTCGAGGGGGCGGCTTCCCAGCCCCTGTAGTCCAGCCGGTAGCTGACGGCGTCCTCGCCCCAGCCGCCGTCCTTGTTCTGGATCGAGGCCAGCCAGGCGGCGGCCTTGCGCATCATGGGGTCGTCGTGGCGGATTCCGGCCATGTTGAGGGCGCACAGCACCGACCAGGTACCGTAGATGAAGTTCATGCCCCAGCGGCCGTACCAGGAGCCCTCGGGGTGCTGGGTCTTCCTGAGGTAGGCGATTCCGGCGGCCACGTGCTTGCTGGTCTTCTCAGTCTCGCCGAGCTGAGCCAGCATCGAGATGCAGCGGGCGGTGACGTCCTCGGTCGGCGGGTCGAGCAGCGCGCCATGGTCCGAGAACGGGATGTTGTTCAGATAATATTCGAGGTTGTTGACGTCGAAGGCTGCCCAGCCGCCATCGTCGCTCTGCATGCCCTCGATCCACTCCCGGCCGCGGTCGATCGCGGCGTCATAGCCGGCCACACCGTGCTCCCGGCGCATGCGGTCCATCGACATCACCACGACAGCGGTGTCGTCGAGATCAGGATAATGGGCATTGTTGTACTGGAAGGCCCAGCCGCCCGGGCGCACGTCGGGCCGCTTCACGGCCCAGTCGCCCTTGACCTCGAGCTCCTGCTTCGGGATCAGCCAGTCGAGGCCTTGCCTCGCCGCAGGCACCGCCTTGTCACCTCCGGCTTCCAGCAATGCGTGGGCGGTCAAGGTCGTGTCCCACACCGGCGAGACGCAGGGCTGGCAGTAAGCCTCGTCGTCGTTGATCACCAGCAGCTTGTCGATGCCCCGGCGCGTGATGGCGCGCGGCGGGAAATTCTCGTCCTTGCCGAGCGCGTCATACATCATGACGATGTTGGCCATGGGCGGATAGATCGCGCCCATGCCGTCCTCGCCGTTCAGTCGCTCCTCGGTGAAGGCAAGCGCTGCATCGATCGCGCGCTTGCGCAGGCTCTTCGGAAACATCGGCTCGACCACGCGCAAAATCCCGTCGAGCGCGCGGAACAGCACGAACCAGGCCATGCTCTGGTGCGGCGCCTTCGCCGTCATGCCGATCGAGCGCGGATCCTGGAGAAACAATTCGTCGATGCCGACGCCCTTCGGATTCTTCGCGCGCGGCTTGAGCGCAGCGAGAACCATCAGCGGCACCATCGTGGTGCGCGCCCAGTAGGAGATCTTGTTAAGGTGGAACGGCGACCAGAACGGCAGCAGCACGATCTCGATCGGCAGCACCGGCACCGCACGCCAGGTCACGACGCCGAACATCGCCAGCATGAAGCGCGTGAAGACGTTGCTGTTGATGGCGCCGCCGCGGGCGTGCATCGCCTCACGCGCGCGCACCATGTGCGGCGCGTCGACGGAATCGCCGATCATCTTCAGCGCGAAATAGGCCTTCACGCTGGCGCTCATGTCGAACTCGCCGTCATGCACCAGCGGCCAGCCGCCATGGGCGCCCTGGACGCGGCGCAGATAGTTGCCGATCTTGGCTTCGAGCACGGTATCGACGGGCTCGGCGAGGTAATGGCGCAGCAGGATGTACTCGGCCGGAATCGTGCAGTCGGCCTCGAGCTCGAACACCCAATGGCCGTCCGGTTGCTGGAAACCGATGACGCCTTGCGTCGCCGACGCAATGCTCGATTCCAGGACCTTCGATTCCAAGATCCTCGATTCTTGTGCTTCGCGGCTGGTCGCGTTCACGGAATCCATCTCGCTCGATTGCTCCGATAGTCGATTGAAATTGACCGGGACATTTGCCCGTCAGGGCCGCTCGTCAGTATCCCTTGGCGGCCAAAACCAGATCGGCGGCGCGATCACCGGACCGGACCGATCCCTCGATGGTTGCAGGCAATCCCGTAGCAGTCCAGTCGCCGGCGAGGAACAGGTTTTTCAGCGCGGTGACCGGCCCCGGACGCAGGGCATTCTGGGCCGGCGTGGCGGCGAAAGTAGCCCGGCGCTCGCGCACGATCTGCCAGGGAGGCAACGGCGGCGGCACGTCGCCGGAAATCCCGCCCGCCTTGCAGACGTCGTTCCAGATCGCCTGCGCGAGTTCCTCGCGCGGCATATCGACCAGCCGATCGCCATTGCTGATGGTCACGGAGAGGCGGTTCGGGAAAGCGAACAGCCATTCCACGATGCTGCCGATGACGCCGAGGATCGGCGGCGAACCCTGCGGCGGCTCAAAGCGGAAATGCGCATTCACGATGGCGCGGAATTCGGTCGGCGTCTTCAGGCCCGGCAGCAGGCTGGAGGCGGCGCGCGGCGGCACCGCCATCACGACGACGTCGCCCTCACCGACCTGGATCACATCCTCGCCGCCAAAGTTCAGCGCGCCGACCTTGCCGTCGGTGGTCGCGAACGAACGCAGCTCATGGCCGAGCTGAACGGTGTGGCCCCGCTCCTGCAGAAATTTCACCGCAGGCTCGATCAGCACGGTGCTGAGCCCCTCGCGGGCGATCAGCGGGCGGCACGCCTGCCCGCCGGCAAGCAATGTCTCGCGCACGATCGCGCCGGCAAGCCCCGCCGAACCCTCGGGCGGATCGACGTTGAGCGCCGCCAGCAGCAGCGGCTGCACCAGGCGCTGATAGAGGACGCCTTCGGTAGGAATCGACTTGCCGACCAGTGTCTGCTCCGACGCCCAGATCAGCGGCGCCAGCTTGAGATAATCGGTGAGCCCGGTGTCGGGAACGCGGCGGCTCTCGTCGAGCACCCAGGTCGGCAGCCGGCCTTTGCCGAGATCGATCTGCCAGCGCTGCCCGGTCGTCATGTCGACAAAGGGAAACTGCGCGCTTTCGGGACCGACGAGGCCGGCCTCGGTGCCGATCGAACGTGCGTAGGCGCGCGCGTGGCTGTTGCCCGACAGCAGCAGATGATTGCCGTTGTCGATGGTGAGATTCGTGGCGCCGTCGAAATAGGAACGGCAGCGGCCGCCGGCCTGCTGCGTCGCCTCGTGCACGGCGACCTTGTAGCCGCCATTGGCGAGCCGCACGGCGGCGGAGAGGCCGGAAATTCCGGCACCGATGATGTGAGCTGTGTTTTGCATCAGATGAAAGCGTAACGAAGCAGGATCAGCATGCGTGTGATCTTCGACACACGCACCGGCTCGCGCGGCGCGTTGAAGCCGCGCGCGATCAGCAGATCCAGAATGGCGTGATAGTATTTCGACATGATCCGCGGCGCGCGCACCGCGCGGCGCTTGTTGCGGTTCATGATCTCGTCCGACTGCTCGAAATGCGTCTTCGCACGCTGTGCCAGCGGCAGGCAGACCTTCGCCAGCGCGCGCTCGACGATCACGCGGTTCGGATCGTTGGAGGTGATGCCGGCATGCAGCAGCGCCTCACGCGGCAGATAGAGCCGGCCGAGGCCAGCGTCCTCGTCGATGTCGCGCAGGATATTGGTGAGCTGGAGCGCGCGGCCGAGATGATGGGCGAGCAGGATGCCGTCCTCTTCAGGCAGGCCAAACACCCGCACCGACAATCGTCCCACGGCGCTGGCGACGCGATCGCAGTAAAGATCGAGCGTCGCCATGTCGGGCGCGCGGATGTCCTGCGGCACGTCCATCTCCATGCCGTCGACGATGGCGAGGAAATCCTCCCGCTTCAGCCCGAACGTCTTCACCGAGCCGATGTAGTCGGCAAGGCGCGGCGGCGGATGGCCCTGATAGAGCGCATCGATGTCGTTTCGCCACTCCTGAAGCGCGGCGAGCCGCTCGTCGCGCGGGCCGTCGGAATCGGCGATGTCGTCGACCTGGCGGCAGAAGCTGTAGATCTGGAACATCGCCTCGCGCTGGTCGCGCGGCAGGATGCGCATCGCAGCGTAGAAGGAGCTGTTCGATGCGGTCGAGCCATAATTGGCGCCGGGCGAGGTCGCCTCAAGCGTCATGTGCAGTCCCCGGTCTGGAAATGGCCTTGCGTCCGATCGCACGGCGGCCGACTTCGCCGATCATCCCGGCAAGGCTGAAGGTGAGAAGCTCGAACTTGTTCAGATGCACGCGCTCACGCAGGGGATCACGCACCTTCAACAGGCGCACGATACGGTCGGCATAGGCCTGGATCACCGCGACGTCGATGCCGAGGCGGACATCCCGGATCTCCGCAGCCAGCGACCTGCCCTCGTCGAGCAGCGCTTCGTTGCGTAACGCGAGCGCCTGAAGACAGGCCAGCATCGCCGGCGGCGACTGCGTCAGGCCAAGCTGCTCGACCGAGGCGCCGCTCGCGGCCAGCGCATCGCGCGGCAGGTAGACGCGGTTGAGCTCGCGGAAATCCTTGCCGCAATCCTGCAGATGGTTGTTGATCTGGAGGCCTGCGCAGAGTGCGTCCGACGCGGCCCAGGTCGAGGTGCTCTCGCCATGGACGTCGAGCATGAAGCGGCCGACCGGCATTGCCGAATAGCGGCAATAGTGGATGACCTCGTCCCAGGTCTCGTAGCGCAGCTTGGTCACGTCCATGCGGAACGCGATCAGCACGTCGAGCGCATGGCGGGGCGCCATGCCGCGCTCGGCCATTGCACGCCGCAGCATGACGGCTTCAGCCTGGGTGTCGCCGTTGCCGAGCAACTCCGCCTCGAGCAGGTCGAGATAGGCGAGCTTCTGGTCGGGCGGCAGCGTGGCGTGATCGGCGATGTCGTCGGCGGTGCGGACGAAATTATAGTACGCCAGGATCAGCGCACGATGACGCGGATGAATGATCCAGGACGCGACGGGAAAATTCTCGTCGCGGTCACCCTTGCCGGATCGCAATTCGCTCGCAGAGGTCATCGAGGGCTGGTCAACAATCGTTTGGACAGGAAGGGCTTTTCGCTCGCGCGGGCTCATGCCGGCGATGCCGCCGCGGCCCCCATATAGGGGAATACGGCCGCAAAACCAATCCTGTCTGTCGATGGCAGCCCGCGCCGATCGGACCCGAAAAGGCAGCCCGGGGTCCGCCTTTTGTGGGCCAGCGGCCGAGCTTACTGGTTGTGGCTCTTCAGGACCTGGTCGCAGGCCTGCGAGATCTTGGGCCGGTTTTCCTTGAGGCAGGCCAGGATGGTGAAATCGCCCTGGTCGATGACCGGACGGCAGAACTTCTGCACATCGCGCGTGCAGGCCTTCTGTTCGGCGTCCGTGCCGCGTCCTGCCTGGGCGAAAGCTGCCGTGGAAAGGGATGCCGACAGCAGGGTGAGAGCGACGAGAAGCTTACGCATTGTATTCCTTCGTTCTGACGGCAGAAGCGCACCGATCCCGGGCAGCACAGGGCGGACGGCCGGAACGGATCGTTCTGGTGGCAAGTTCGCCGCGGAAAGCACGGCATTCGGAGAAGGCACAAGCGCTGGTAAATGCGGCCAAATTGGCGCCGCGCTCACCAAACCAGGCCCTCCCCCACGTTTCATTGGCAGATGTAAGAGATTGATACTACGTCATAATTCTGGAGCGCCGCGTTTTGCTGCGCACCTGTTGCAGAGCTGCATCTCTCGACCGGTCTTTTTTGGCGGAAACACATCGAAACACTGGGCGTTGCAGGATCGGAGCCTGTTGCAGGGGGCGTGGTGAACCGCCATCTCTGGCGGTCAGGCTTTGAACCTGACACAGGCTCGGAACACTAAACTTTCGATGTGGCGAGACGTTCTCGACAGTCAGCGAACATCGTTCGAAAATGGGATATTCAAAATGCAATTCTTTGGACGATCTGGACAGGCGATCAAGGCGGCCGGCATCGGGGCTGCGCTGCTCTTTTCAGTCTCTGCAAGCCATGCTCAGTCGTCCGGGCCGTTCGCCGGTTTCGACGGCGCTTGGACCGGCACCGGCACGGTGTCGCTGTCCGACGGTTCCACCGAGCGTATCCGCTGCAAGGCCGACTATAAGGTCGCCGGCAGCGGTCTCAACCTCAAGCAGGCCCTGAACTGTGCCAGCGACAGCTACAAGTTCAACCTCACCAGCGATGTGACCAGCCAGGGCGACCGCATCTCCGGCAACTGGAGCGAGTCCAGCCGCAACATCTTCGGCAATCTGCAGGGCACCGCCGGCGGCGGCCAGATCGAGGTGTTCGTCGAGGCCAACGGCTTCGCCGCCAATTTGTCGCTCCGCACCAACGGTAGCAAGCAGACCGTGCAGATCAGCTCCAAGGGCGAGATCCGCGGCGTCAACATCACGATGACGAAGGGCTGATCGCCCGTCGTATTTCAAATATTCACCTCATGAAAAACCCCCGGTTCGCGCGAACCGGGGGTTTTTCATTGCAGACCGTGTTGTCGGTCAGATCGCCGGCTTGTCCGCGCCTTGCAGCCTGGCGTGCAGGTTGATCAGCCACATCGCCGTCGGCCGCAGGATGAAGAGATCGGCGACGAGGGCCATCACCATCGAGAAGGCGCTGAGCCAGCCGAACAGCCGCAGCGACGGCAGGTCCGAGAACACGGTGACGACGAGGCCGCAGGCCAGCACCAGCGTGGTCAGGATCAACGCCGGGCCGACCAGCACGGTCGCGCGCTCCACGGCGAGCGCCGAACCGACGCCCGGCTTGCTCTCCAGCCTGAGGCGATTGAGGAAGTGGATGGTGGCGCTCAAGCCGAGGCCGAACGAAACCGTCAGAGCCACGACACTGGCGAATTGCAGCCCCTCACCCATCGCCCACAGCACCGTTCCCGACATCACCACCGGGAAGATACCCGGCAGGATGCAGGCGAGCATCACAACCCATGAGCGGAAGGCGAGGCCGATGAAGATCGCGACCAGGGCGAATTCGACGGTGAGCCCGCGGTTGAGCTTCTCGATCATGCCGGCCGAGTTGCGCGCGGCAATCGCGGCAAGACCCGTGACAGCGACTTCGTAGCCGGGATGCTTCTTGCGGACAGCGTCGAGCTCGGAATCGAGCTTGTCGACGATCGGCAGAAGCTGGCTGGAATCCTTGTCCGGCACGCGGCCGGCGACCACGACGGCATCCTGCTCGGCATCGATGAAGCGCCGCACCAGATGTTCCGGAATGACGCTGATATATTCCTTCAGCGTCGCGACGTCGGCATTGCCCGCCTTTTCCGCAAGCCAGCGGCGCAAGGTTTCGACCGACCAGACGTTGCCGACACCGGCCGTCTTCTCGACGGTCGCGTGGACGTCGGCAATCGTCTGCAACGTCTCCGGCGAGTAGAGCGATTCACCCTTGGGGAACTGGATCAGCACGTTCACCGGGTTGGCGCCGGTGAGCTTGGCATCGAGCCGGTCGCTCGCGGCAACGGCCTGACGCTTGTCCGGCACCTGGTCTGCAAGACGGTAGCGCGGCTCCAGATTGGCGTAGATGACGCCGAGGCCGGCGACGAACAGCACCGCGATCAGGCTGAACAGGCCGGGCCGGCCCACCATGCGCACCGCGATCCAGTAGCAGAAATTACGCAGCGCCTGCACGCCGGAATCAGCGCTCTGGAACTTTGTCGCGAAGACTTTCTCGTTGCGCACCAGCAGCACGCCGAACACCGGCACCAGCGACAGCACCGCGACCAGCGCGATGATGGTGGCGGCGAGACCCGCCTCGCCGAACTTGCGGATCAGGTCGGAGTCGGAGAACTGGAGCGCGATGAAGGAGATGCCGGCGGTGCCGTGCGTCAGCACACAGGCCGGGCCGACCACCAGCACCGCGTTCTTGAACGCGGTGAACTTGTCCTGGCCTGCGATCAGCCGGTCGCGCGCGGCAAATGTGAGCTGCATCGAGTCCGAGAAGCTGATCACCATGATGAGCGGCGTCATCACGTTCAGGAACATGTTGAGATTGAAATTGGCCCAGCCGAGCGCGCCGAGCGCCAGCAGGATCGCGATCATCGGCGGGAACGCCGCCGCCACCATGAAGGATATCTTGCGGAAGAAGATGATGGCGATGACGCAGCCGGCGAGGATGCCGAGGATGTTGTAGGTGAGCCCGTCACGCTCGACCGCGTTGCGAATCTCGAGCTGCATCACCGGGACGCCGGAGAGCTGCACGTTGAGCCCGGTATCGCCGAGGTCTTCCTTCATCAGCGCGCGGATGTCGCCGACGGTCTTGGTCAGCTTGTTGGAAGCGACCACCTCCGGATCGAGCGAGAGCACGATCAGCGCCAGCGTGCCGTCCTCAGACAACAGCTTGCCGCGGATGATCTCGTTGTTCTTGACGGTCTCGATGAACTTGTCATAGGCCGCGCCCTCGGGCAGCTCGGACGGGAATAGCGCCGCCGGCAACTTGCCCGGCGCCGGCGCCTGGCGCGCGGAGAACAGCGAGACCAGGCCGCGCGTGCCTTCGACGAGTTGCAGGTCGGTGACGAAGTCGCGCAGCTTCTCGAGGTTATTCCGCGCCAGCAGGGTCTTGCCCTCGACCACGACGAGCACGTCGAATTCCTCGGCCGGGAACTTCTTCGTCACCTCTTCGTACTGGCGGAATTCGCGTGTGTTGGAGCGGAACAGCTGCGACAGCGAATCGTCGATCTTGATCCGGTGGATGCCGAACACGGCGCCGACGATCAGCACGAGCAGGACGATGCAGGAAACGATCGGCGCCCGGACGGCGATCAGCCCGATGCGCTCAAGCCCGAAGGCGATCGAGGACGCAGGTCCCTGCTCGACCTTCTCGACATGAACCTCACTCTCGCTGTGCTTTTCGAGCATGCCTTGTCCAGTTCCTAAATCGGCTCGGTCTGTGAGCTTGTTGCGCCCCGCGAACGGCTTGAAAATGCCATACCAATGGGGGTCTTGCCCGTTGAAAATGCGCGGAAAATCGCCGGGAGGGGTTTAGCAGGTCAATCACTCTTCTCGCAAGCAGGCGAAGGGTGGCCCAACCGATCAAGATGCGGCGATTTTGCCGGAATGCCCGTCATTCGGGCAAAGCCGTGCCAATTCGACGCGGCGCCCGGTCCGCGCTCTCGTCTTTCAGCGCCACGCCGGTTGCTTCCCGCGCCAGCCCCTCGCGCACGAGCCAGGCGATCTTGAACGCCGCCTCGTCATAGCTCAACCCGGCCTTGTGGATGTTCGACACGCAATTGCGCTCGGCATCGGTGCGGCCGGGCCTCGGCGCGAATGTCAGATAGGCGCCGAGACTGTCGGGTGCGGACAGGCCGGGCCGCTCGCCGATCAGCGTCACCACCATCTGCGCACCGAGAATGGCGCCGATCTCGTCGCCGAGCGCGACGCGCGCGCCTGAGGCGACGACGATTTTGCCGATCGCGACGCCATCGGCTTCCGCGAGCAGCGGCAGCAGATGCTTCACCAGCTCGACCGCATGGGCATGGACCGCCGCCGCCGACAGGCCGTCGCCGATCACGATCGCGAGCCGGCACGGCTGCGAAGCACTTCGCGCCAGAAGCTGCGCCGAATCGGCATCGAGCTGTCGTCCAAGATCAGGCCGCCGCAGATAGTCCCTGCGGTCGGCCGCCTGGCTCCGCGCCTCGGTGACGACGAGGCCAAGCGCGCCGAAATCGGAGACCAGTCGCGGCGCATCGAAGGCCGCATGCACGGCGTCGCGGGCGCGGGCATGGTCCAGTGTGAAATCGAGCAGCGCGCGCGTCGGCACGCTCGCGCCGCTGCGCCCTAGTGCAACGCGCGCGGACGTGAGCGACCGCAGATCGAGGGTCGGGCGGCGGGGGACGGCCGGATCAGACATGTCGCATCATTCGGCGGGAACGGAGGCCTCGCGCAGCCGGATCGAATAGTTCGAGGCGTTCTGCTTGCCGCTGGAGGCCGCGCGCGCAAAGGTGATGAGGTGATGCGCGATGAGGGTGCAGCCGATCAGCCCTTCGAAATCGCCGCGCTTGATGCGTCCCAGCGCGAACTTCCAGAACACCCGCTTGTAGTCGCCGAGCACACCGACCTTCCAGAAGATGTTACGCAGCATGACGAGGCCGCGCCTGATGTTGCGCCAGGTCTTCATCTCGTCCGGCACCGGCATCTTGAGGCGGTGGGGATAGGTGTGGTCGCATTGATACTGGAAGCGCGCAAAGACCTTCTCGGGCTCGTAGGCGACGCCCATGCAGTGCTTCCACGACGCGACGACGTCGTCATAGGGCAGCAGGAAATCGACGTTGGAATCGCGGCCGTCGTCCTCGATCAGACGCCCTTCCCGCTCCAGCCGGTCCCACAGCGGCGTCTTCGGCAGCGCCTGGAGCAGGTTGATGGTGAGCAACGGAATCTGGGATTCCTCGACGAAAGCCAGCAGCGCATCGGAGGTCTTCGGCTTGTCGGTGTCGAGACCCATGATGATGCCGGACACCACCTCAATGCCGTAGGAGTTGATGGTGCGCACGCCCTCCAGGATCGGGACCATCATGTTGTGATCCTTCTGCATCGCCTTCAACGCGTCGGGATCCGGCGTCTCGATGCCGCAAAAGATGGTGATGAAATAGGCCTCGCGCATCTTCTCGAGGATCTCCGGCCGCTTGGCGATGTTGAGCGTCGCCTCGCAGGCGAGCCGCACCACGTAGCCGGTCCGCTTCTGCCATTCGATCAGATGCGGCAGCAGGTCCATTGCAGCCTTGCGGTTGCCGATGAAATTGTCGTCGACGAAATAGACCGTGTCGGTCATGCCGCATTCGCGCAGGCGGTCGAGTTCGGCGATGATCTGCTCCGGCGACTTGATGCGCGGATTGCGGCCGTAGAGGCCCGGGATGTCGCAGAACTCGCACTGATAGGGGCAGCCGCTGGAATACTGGATGCTGCCGAGCATGTATTTCTTCACATCGGCAAGCTCATAGGCCGGGATCGGAAACTCCGTCATCGGCACCCGGTCCTTGGTGGTCAGCACCACCTGGCCCTCGGGACGGGCCGTGTCGCGCGACAGGATCTCGATCAGCTGGTTGGTGGCGTCGCCGAGCTCGCCGACATGGAGATAGTCGAACGACGGATAATAATCCGGGCAGGCGCTGACCGAGGGGCCGCCGAGCGCCACCGGAAGGTCGAATTCATGGGCGCGGCGGCAGATGTCGTTCATCTGCTGGCGCTGGATGTGCATGCCGCTGACGAAGACCGCCTCGGCCCAGTCGAATTCGTCCCTGGTCGCGAGGCGGAGGTTCTCGTCGACGAATTTAACCTGCCACTCCTCGGGCAGGTAGGCTGCGAGCAGCAAAAGCCCCTGCGGCGGCATGAAGGCGCTGACGCCGTCGGTTAGCGGATAGGAGTGCTCGAACGTTCCGAACGAGGAGGTGTACCGCGGAAACACACAGAGAATCCGCCGGGACGTTCCGTTGCTTTCAGCTCGCATCAAAGTTCCCCCAGCCACGCTCGGTATATGGTTCGGAATAGCCGGACCTCTAGCGTAACGCTGCCGCCGAAATTTCTCAATATTGTGGCATCATCCTAATTCGCGAAGGACGCCAATGGTTTCCTTGACTTCCGTGGATGGCGCGCGACCGCATGCTCACGCGATCAGCCGCGAGGCAAAATCGGGCAGCAGGACTGCATCACCGGCAAGCCGGAAATCCGCGCCCGCCAGCCCCGCCCGCACCAGCCAGTCGTCGAACTCCGGCGCGCGGCGCAGGCCGAAGACGTCGCGGACATAGAGCGCGTCGTGAAAAGACGTCGACTGGTAGTTCAGCATGACGTCGTCCGCGCCCGGCACCCCCATGATGAAGGTGACGCCAGCGGCAGCAAGCAGCGTCAGCAGATTGTCCATGTCGTCCTGATCCGCCTCGGCATGGTTGGTGTAGCAGATGTCGATCCCGAGCGGCAGGCCGAGCAACTTGCCGCAAAAATGATCCTCCAGCCCCGCCCGGATGATCTCCTTGCCGTCGTAGAGATATTCCGGGCCGATAAAGCCGACCACGCTGTTGACCAGCAATGGCGCATAGGCGCGGGCGACCGCATAGGCGCGCGCTTCGCAGGTCTGCTGGTCGACGCCGTGATGGGCATTCGCCGACAGCGCCGAGCCCTGCCCGGTTTCGAAATACATCACGTTCTGGCCGACCGTGCCGCGCTTCTGCGACAAACCGGCCTCTTGCCCTTCCTTGAGCAGAGCGAGGTCGATGCCAAAACTGCGGTTGGCGGCCTCAGTGCCGGCGACCGACTGGAAGACGAGGTCGACCGGCACGCCCTGCCCGATCAGCGACAGCGTCGTGGTGACGTGGGTCAGCACGCAGGCCTGCGTCGGGATCTTCAGCCGCGCGATGATCTCGTCCAGCAGCCGCAGCAATTGCGCGATCACGGCCGGATCGTCGCTCGCCGGGTTGATGCCGATGCAGGCATCGCCGGCCCCTAACAGGAGGCCGTCGAGGATCGAGGCGGTGATGCCCCTGGCATCATCGAAGGGATGATTGGGCTGGAGCCGCGTGCTCATCCGCCCCTTCAGGCCGATGGTGTTGCGGAAGGCGGTGACGACCTCGCATTTCCGCGCGGCCAGGATCAAGTCCTGGTTGCGCATCAGTTTGGAGACCGCGGTCGCCATCTCCGGGGTGATGCCGGGCGCCAGCTTGCGCAGGATCTCGGGCGTGGCGGCATCGGACAACAGCCAGTCGCGGAAGCCGCCGACCGTGAGCGAGGCCACGGGCGCGAAGGCTTCTGCGTCATGGCTGTCGATCACGAGGCGCGTGACCTCGTCGGCTTCGTAGGGAATGACGGCTTCCTGCAGGAACTGCCCAAGCGGAACGTCGGCAAGCGCCATCCGTGCCGCGATCATCTGCTCGGCGCTCCCTGCGGCAACCCCGGCCAGCCGGTCGCCCGAGCGCGGCGGCGTCGCCTTGGCGAGGAGGTCGCGCATATCAGGGAATGCATAGGTCGTGGCGTCGATGGTGTGGCGGTAGACCAAAGGCCCCTCCGGAGTTCGTCGGCCAGTGACCGACCTGGAATCGAATACGCGTTTGACGGCCGGTGCGCACGCCGAAGTTCGGGGCATTCCGGGCAATTCCCGGGGGCGGGCCTGCCGGAACCGGTACGAGGGAACCAAGACGCTAGCTTACCTTTATTTAGACCAAGGACGAGGGGGCCGGGCCGGCGCGTTAACGCCGTGTCCACCTTCATTCTGCATAGTTTTGCAGCATTTTTTACGACCGCGCTTCCGGCCGCTCGCGGCCATTCGGGTCCCTGGACACCATGACATCAGACCGATCTGGGAATGCCACTCGCCTGGCAGGCCGCTTCACGCTCGCGACCAAGCTCTACGCGATCTTCGCGTTGTTCGCGCTGCTCACCGCCGCGATCGCGCTGCTGTCCGACTACAACAGCCGCCGCAACGCCGACCTGACGAGCGCGATCGAGACGGCGAACGCCGCCGCGCTGAACGTCGAGCGGGTCAACTCGCTGGTCTATGCGGTCGTGATGGAATCGCGCGGCGTCTACATGTCGGCTGAACCGGCCGTGGTGAAGAAATACGGCGAGGGCCTGCTCAAGTTCAACGCGCAGATCCTGAACGTCGTGAAGGGCTGGGAGGGCATCGTCAAAGCCGACGATGCCGAGCAGTTTGCCACCTTCAAGAAGCGCATCGAGCAGTTCGTCGACTTCCGCAAGGAGCTGGTGCGCCGCGGCGTCGAGATCAACGCCGCCGCGGGCCGCGAATGGGGCGACAACGACGCCAACCGCGCGGTGCGCTCGGCGCTGAACAAGGATCTCGAGGCGCTGTCCAAGGTCTACGCCGAGCGCGCCAGACAGATCGCGCAGCAGACCGAGACCAATCGCACGCTGTCCTTCGTGCTGACCTGCCTCGGCGGCGTGGCGCTGGCGCTGGTCGTGATCGGCATCGTCATCATCGCCCGCTCGATCGCCCGCCCCCTCTCCGCCATCACGGCGACCATCAAGCAGGTCGCGGACGGCGCCGATGATGTCGTGGTGCCACACGCTGACCGCGCCGACGAGATCGGCGCGCTGGCACGCGCCATCCAGATCTTCCAGAACGCGATGGGCCGCAACCGAAATCTCGCTTCGCAGGTGTCGCAGGACTCCGCTGCGCGCGAGCAGCGCGCCCGCCATATCGAGCAATCCGTCGACGAGTTCCGCGAAGCGATCGGCGCGATCATGCGCGGCCTCAGCGACAACGCCTCGGTCATGCGCGAGACGGCGCAGACCATCACCCGCGTCACCGCGGATGCGAGCAGCCGCGCCGGCACGGCGGCGGACGCGAGCGAGCAGGCCTCCCACAACGTCACCGCGGTGGCGGGCGCGGCCGAAGAGCTGTCGGCCTCCGTCGAGGAGATCGGCCGTCAGGTCCGGCAGAGCGCCGGCGCGGTCGAGCAGACCAGCCAGCGCACCGAGAAATCGATCGCCGAGATCGAGAGCCTTGCCGCCGCTACGCAGCGCATCGACGGCGTGCTCAGCCTGATCCAGGCGATCGCCGAGCAGACCAACCTGCTCGCGCTCAACGCCACCATCGAGGCCGCGCGCGCCGGTGACGCCGGCCAGGGCTTTGCCGTCGTCGCGCACGAGGTCAAGGCGCTGGCGGGACAGACCGCGAAGGCGACCGCCGACATCAGCGGGAACGTCGCGCTGATCCAGGCCTCCACCCGAAACGCGGTCGATGCCGTCCGCGAGATCGGCGGCGCGGTGCGCGAGATCAACGAGGTCACGACGGCCATCGCCGGCGCCGTCGGCCAGCAGGACCAGGCAACCCGCGAGATCTCTTCCAATGCGCAATCGGCGGCCCAGGGCAACGAGACGCTTGTGGCCAACATCACCTCGCTCCGCGACGCCATCGGCGAGACCGACACGGCGGCAGCGTCCGTGCTGACCGCGGCAAGCAGCCTGACGACGACGGCGGACACGCTGTCGCGGGAAGTGGAAAAGTTCTTCCAGAACCTGCGGTCGGGGTCGGCGGACGGACGTATTGCCAAGGCGGGGTGACGCCACGTCCGCCGATACAAGGCGGCGATTGGCCAGCTCCCAACAAAGCTGCCGAAGACAACCCCCTGTAGCCGGGGCCAGCCAAATCAATGGCTTGGCCGCCGGCTAGATAAATACTGATTTTTCGAATTCTAGTTGACCCGTCGGACAAAACACTGGCATGGTGTCATCGTGGCGGTGGCGCGCCGTTCTGCTCCCGCGCCGGGATGGATCACTCAATCCTCGTCGCTTGGGCCGCTTCGGCTTTTGTTGTGGCCCGGAGCTGCGGTCGACGGCGGCGTGAGAAATGCGTCGAAGCGCTCTTTCACGATCGCGTAGCACTCGCACGATGCCTCTTCCAGGGCCAGGCGATCCAGCACCTGAATCGCTCCCCGGCGATAGCTGATGAGACCCGCGGTCTGCATCGACTGCGCGGCCAGCGTCACGGATTTCCGATTGGCGCCTAGGATATGAGAGAGAAATTCGTGGGTGTAGGGAAGAGCTTCGCCCTCGGCCCTGTCGTGCATCATCAGAAGCCAGCGGCACATCCGCTCCTCCGTCGAATGCATCGTATTGCATGCGACCGTCTGCTGGACCTGCGACAGCAGCGTCTCCGAGTAGCTTACGAACAGATCGCGCACGTGCTCGCTGTTCCTGAATTCGTACTGCAACAGCTGGATGGGACAACGGACCGTATGGCCTGTGAGCTGGACGATGCACCGGTTGAAGGAGACCCGGCTGTACATGGCGGCGAACAGGCCGAACGCACCTTCGCGCCCGATATTCGCGGTCTCGATCGCCGCGCCATTTTCCAGCACGGTCAGCAGGGACAGCACGGAACCCTGGGGGAAATAGGCGTGCTGGAGCAGGCCTCCCGCGTCGCAGACCATCTCGCCAAGCTTGAACGAGATCGGCTCCAGATGGGGATCCAGTCGCTTGCGACTGGCGGGCTCCATCGCGCCCAGCAGCCGATTGCTCCGCAGATCATGGTCCGTTTGCACCAAGGCTCCATCTCGTTCCGGCTCCGCCTTCTGCGTCATCCGGACAACGGGCAGGTCGATAGGAGCGCGCGGGATCGGGACCATCACGTCGCACTCATCTGACAGATGAGTCTGAGCAAAAGCGCTCAGTCACCCGCGTTTGATAGCTTGAGCTCAGTCAATAGGAACCAATGATCGAAGTTTCTCGACCAATACCGACGCCTGGTACGGCTTTCCGAGGAAGCAGCTGTTCGTGGGGAGATCGGAGGATTGATGCCGCTGCCTGCCCGACACAACCAAAATCTTGATCGGCGGCCAGCGGTTACGCACCGCATGGGCCAGTTTCAGTCCGTCCATACTGCCGGGCATGTTGATATCCGTGAAGACCAGAGCGATGTCTGTGCGCGATTCCAGCAAGGCCACCGCTTCGTCCGCATCGCGGGCCTCGATCGCCGTGAAGCCCGCCTCCTCGACGACTTCGACGGCAAGCATCCGCAGCAGCGGTTCATCATCCACGACAAGGACGATTGGCAGTAATTTGCCGGCTGGGGCGCTCATCATTCGTCCAAATCCTTATCGACCCCGGTATCGTCAACCTCGGCATCATCCACCCCGGCATGGTCCTGGGCCGGTTCTTCCACCTCGCCAGACCATTGCCTTGCCATTCGCTCCCAATGTTCCCTCAAATCGGGGTCGCTCGTTTCCTTGGCGAGCTGCCTGAGATCCGAAGCCAAGCGCAGCCGCTCGAGCTCGGATTTACGATCGTTTTCTGAATGAGCCATGGTCCTCCGAAACCGGAGGTGAGTAGTCGCACACCGACGTTGCCGGTGTCGGTGGTCCAGACCACAGAGCCGAAGTCGCCACAGGAGCGAATGGAACTCGGAGAGTGAGCTATTTTGCTCAGACTCTCCGAAGGAAGGCAGCCACACTTCAGCTGAAACACACTCGAAGTTTGCCGGGCGCAACCTGTGTTCGGAGAATCGTATGCATGAGGGGCGTCAAGCGACCCAGGAATCCCGCGATACTTCGTCCGCCCCCCTCAGCCGGAACGAACTTCACTATCGGCTGCGGCAACAGTCCCTACTCGGCGAGTTCGGTCGCACAGCCATGCAGACCCGCAACTTGCGGGAAATTCTACAACGCGCCACCGAACTGTGCGCCATCGGATTGCAGGCGCCGTTCGTCAAGGTGCTTGAATATGAACCGGATGAAAAGCGTCTGATGGTGCGCGCGGGGGTCGGCTGGGCGCCTGGGACCATCGATGCCGTCTCACTCGCCGCCGACATCGGATCGCCTGCCGGCTATGCCTATCAGACAGGAACGCCCGTCATTTCGAACCATCTGGAAGCGGATACCCGCTTCCGCACGCCAAAGCTATTGGCGGATCACGGCATCAGGCGCGCCATCAACGTGCTGATCGAAAAAGGCGGAGAGGGTAAGGCCTTCTTCGGCGTGCTCGAAGTCGACAGCGCCGATCCCGGCCAGTTCGACCAGGACGACGTTCATTTCCTTACCGGCTTTGCCGGCCTGCTCGGGGTCGCGATCGAGCGTCAACAGGCCGATGCCAGGCTTCAAGAAGCGCTCAAGCACCAGGCGTTGCTGACGCGGGAGATGAGCCACCGCGTCAAGAACAGCCTCGCATCGGTTGTGGGCCTGCTCCGTGTCCAGGCGCGCAGCGCCCAGTCCCAGGATGTCACAAATGCGCTGCAGGACGCGAGTTTGCGGGTGTCGACCATTGCCGAGGTGCACGATCACCTCTGGCGCAGTTCGCACATCGGCTATGTCGAACTTGCGGACTTCATGACCGAGCTCTGCAAGAAGCTGCAGGGCAGCACCGAGGGGCACACTCTGCATTGCCACGCCGATTCAATGCTGCTTGCAGCCGACCACGCAATTCCCCTCGGACTCCTGATCAACGAACTGGTCACCAACGCGGTCAAATACGCCTATCCGGAAGGACCCGGCGACATCCAAGTTTCGGCCCGGGAAGTCGACGGACACCTGCACGTCGAAGTCTCCGACCAGGGGATCGGCCTTCCGGAATGGTTCGACATCGATCAGCCGCGGGCAAGCCTCGGCTTCAAGGTTGTCACGGGCATGGTGAGGCAGCTTCAGGGCCATCTTACGCTGTTGAAGGATCGACCCGGGACTCGTTTCCTGCTCGATCTGCCCATCCTATCCCAGCCACCGGGACCCGGTTCGGCTTGACCGACGCTTGCCCGTGGCGATCATTGCCATTCCAACTTTACTTGCGTCATGGCGACGCCGGAGGTCGCGAACTCCGCCGCACATAATCGTGAGCCGGACTGCAGCGCGCACGGCGGCTAGAGGATAATCGAGGAGCCAGATGCCCATCAGGCAGAGCCGTGCTAACCTGTCCAGGTTGTCGGATCGTCTGGCTGCCCCCGGCGAGCAGCAGGTCGCGGGTAGAAGCACAGCTCAATGAACAAGAACAATCGTGTGCTGTTTCTCTGCACCGGCAATTATTATCGAAGCCGCTATGCCGAAGAGGTCTTCAACCATCGCGTCGGCCTCGAAGGGCTGAACTGGGTCTCCTTCTCGCGAGCCGTGGCCGAAAGCCTCTCGCCGGAAAATGTTGGGCCGATCTCGCGCTATGCGCTGGAGGCCCTGCAAGCCAAGGGCATCGCACCGGGCGGCGCTGTGCGAGCCCCTGTGCTCTGTACCGTTGACGACTTCGCGGGGGCCGAGCTTGTCATCGCGCTGAAGGATGCCGAGCATCGCCCGATGGTCGAGCGCCGCTTTGCCGGCGTCGCCCATCGCGTTCAATACTGGGACGTGGATGATATCGAATATCTCGATCCCCCGACAGCGCTGGCGAAGATCGACGAACAGGTTGGCCTGCTGATCGGACGCCTGCAGATTCGCGCGCGATAACGGCAGGCCTTTTGCATATGGTGCACGGCGTGGCGGGGAGCTCGCCCGCGGCCATCCTTCGAGACGCCCGCCTGCGGCGGGCCCTCAGGATGAGGATATGCTATGCAGTGAGATGCCCACACTTCGATTGGCATTCTGCCTCATCCCGCGATACTGATCCATCGCGGCAAGAGATCAACATGCGCCGGCGCGACTGAACTTTCGTCAGATTGCATAAGAAAGACCAAGAAGGAATCCCATGAGCCAGACGCGGCGCGTTCTCTCGGCGCAGATTGCCCACGAGACCAACACTTTCTCGATCGTTCCGACCACGCTCGAGGACTATCGCAAGCGGCTATTTCTGCTGGATGCCGAGGTCGCCGCGGCGCTGGCCGACACCAGGATGGAAATCGCAGCGCATCTGGCCGCAGCCAAACGTTACGGCTGGAGCCTGGTGCAGCCGGTCGCCGCCTCAGCCACCCCATCCGGGAAGGTGACGGCCGAGTGCTGGACCGAACTGCAGCGCCTGGTCTACGCGGCCTGCGAAACGGGGCCGCTCGACGGCGTCATCCTCGCATTGCACGGCGCGATGGTGACCGAGAACGACGACGACGCCGAGGGTGCGCTGCTCGAAGGCTTGCGCAAGCGCCTGGGCGATAAGATCCCGATCGCGGTGACGCTCGACCTGCATGCCAACGTCACCGAACGGATGGGCCGGCTGGCCAACATCATGCTGCCCTACCGAACCTACCCGCATATCGACCAGTATGAGACGGCGTTCCGCGCCGCTGAACTGCTGCAGTCGGCGATGGACGGCACGATTCGCCCGAAAGTCTTCCGCCTGCAGGGACCTCTGCTCGAAGGATGCAATCACGGCCGGACCCAGGGCGGCGTGATGAGCGACCTGCTGGCGCGCGCCGCGGAGATGCAGACGCAAACGCCCGGCCTTCTGTCCGTCGACGTCTGCGCGGGTTTCAGCCGCTCAGACATTGCCGAGGTCGGCCCCAGCGTTCAGGTCACCTATGATGCCTCCCACAACGCCGCCGAGGCGGCCGCGCGGCAGGCCGCGGTCGCGCTCAACGACGAGATGTACGAGCGACGCGCCGAGGTCACCGTCACGGCGCTCGACTTGCCGGCCGCGACCAAGCTCGCCGTCGCAGCTGCAGCGGATGGCGCGGATACCCGCCCTCTCGTGATCGCCGACTTCAGCGACAACCCGGGTTCGGGCGCTTATGGCGACGGTGTCCGCCTGTTGGAGACGCTGCTGCAAGCCGAGGTGGAAAGCGTGCTGTTCGGCGTCCTCGGCGACCCCGACGCGGCGGCCCGCTGCCATGCCGCGGGCCTTGGCGCCAGCCTGGATGTCGTTGTCGGCGCCAAGCGCCATCCCGCCAGCTACGGACCTCCGCTCACGCTGACCGGGCGGGTGACCGGCCTGTCGGACGGCGCCTTCGTATGCGAGGGGCCGATGAATGCCGGCCAGCCCATGACGCTCGGGCCCGCGGCCCTGCTCGAGGTCAACGGCATCTCCATCGCGATTTCGACCAACACGCTGCAGACCTACGATCAGGAAATGTTCCGCATTCTCGGCGCAGAGCCGGCTCAATTCCGGATCGTCGCAGTCAAGTCCGCGCACCACTTCCGGGCTGCCTTCGGACCGATGGCCAAGGAGGTGATCCTGGCCGACAGCGGCGGCCTTGCCACCTTTGACCACACCAAGCTGTCCTACCGAAAAGCCCGTCGTCCGATCTGGCCGCTCGACGAGATCCCGGCGGCTTGACCTGCCCGCCCGGGCATCTGCTCGACGGCGCGCCGAAGATGCACCTGATCCGGCGCGTCGCCGATGCGGATGAAGCGCCTGCCCGTCATTTCCCGTCGAGGAAAGCGCGCACCTTGCTCACGGTCTGCGCCGGCTGCTCTTCCATGATCCAATGCCCGGAGCCGGTGATGATGCCGCCGTCGACCTTGGTGCCGACCTCGCGCAGGACCGCAGCCTGCTGGTCGCCAAAGGACTTTTCGGCGCCGAGGGCAAGGATCGGCATGTTCAGCTTGGTCGCGGCAAAAACCTTGTTGTCGGCGGCGTCCTTCCCGAATGCCGCGAACTGTTCGAAGGCGTAGTGCATGTTGCCGGGCCGGGCGTAGAGCTTCGCATAATGGTTGCGCGTCGCTTCGTCGATGGCCTTGGGATCGGCCGACAGCTCGTTGTAGAACCGGTCGAGATAGATGCGCTCGCGGCCCTTGACCAGACGGTCGACGTCAGGGCCGCGGAAATTGAAATGCCACAGCATGGGGCTTTTCAGGATTTCGTCCCAGGGCCCGATGCCGGGCAGCGGCGCATCGATGACGACCCATTTGGTGATGCGACCGGAATATTGCGCCGCCAGCGCATAGCCCACCATGTTGCCGATGTCGTGAGTCACGAGATCGGCTTTCTGGACATTGAGCTTGTCCATGACCATGGCGATGTCGACGCCCTGGTTTTTCTTGTCGTAGCCGCCCGCGGGTTGCGACGACAGCCCCATCCCGCGCAGGTCTGGAACGATCACGGTGTGGTCCTTGTAGAGCGCCTTGGCGAGCGGCGCCCACATGTCGCCGGTGTCGGCAAAGCCGTGCAGGAGGACGACCGCCGGTCCCTTTCCGCCGACGCGGACATGCAGGGTGACGCCGTTGACCGAAATACGCTCGATTCTGAAATCCCCGGGAAACGGCTCGACGGCCGCAAGGGCGGATCGGCCGCTCCAGACGATCAGGATCGTCAGGATGGAGGCGAAAATGGCCGCGATGGACCGCGCGCCGGAGGCCCGGCTGCCCGGGACGAAACTGTACATTGTTGACCTGCTCGCTGATGTGCCGAGCGCAACAACGTCGGCAGTGACGTACCAAAGAATCCGGTGCATCAAAGCACACCATGCTACCTTGCGACTAGATGCGAGCCCCGATTTTTGCGCGAACGCCCGGAAAGCTGTCCGCCTACGCCATCACCCCGCCGCGCTTGATCAGCGCCTTGCCCACCGCGGCCAGATGCACCTGATCCGGCCCGTCGCCGATGCGGATGAAACGGGCGTAGACATAGGCGCGGGCCAGGAAAGTATCCTGCGAGACACCGGCGGCGCCATGGATCTGGATGGCCCGGTCGATGACGCGGGCGGCCATGCTCGGCACCACGATCTTGGCGGCCGCGATCAAGTCGCGGGCGGCCTTGTTGCCTTCGCGGTCCATCCTGTCGGCGGCTTGCAGCGTGAGGAGGCGCGCCTGCGCGATTTCGCAGAACGAATTTGCGATGTCCTCCTTGACCGATCCCTGCTCGGCGAGCGGCTTGCCGAAGGCGACGCGGGAAACCGCACGCTGGCACGTCAATTCCAGCGCGCGCTGGGCGCAGCCGATCAGGCGCATGCAGTGATGGATGCGCCCGGGCCCGAGCCTGCCCTGCGCGATCTCGAAGCCGCGGCCTTCGCCGAGCAGGATGTTTTCTGCGGGCACACGCACATTCTCGTAGACGATCTCGGGGTGGCCGACCGGCGCGTCGTCATAGCCGTAGGTGAGCATGTCGCGAACGATGCGCACGCCCGGCGTGTTTCTGGGCACCAGGATCATGGATTGCTGGCGATGGCGGTCGGGATCGTCAGGCGCGGTCTTGCCCATCACGATCAGGATCTCACAATCCTCGTTCATCGCGCCCGAGGTGAACCACTTTCGTCCGTTGATGACGTAGCTGTCACCGTCGCGCTTGATCTCGCACTGGATGTTGGTGGCATCGCTGGAGGCGACCTGTGGCTCGGTCATCGAGAAGCCGGAGCGGATGCGCCCGTCCAAGAGCGGCTTCAGCCAGCGCTCCTGCTGCGCGGGCGTGCCGTAGTTCGCCAGCACCTCCATGTTGCCGACATCGGGCGCCGAGCAGTTGAAGACCTCCGGCGCCCAGAGGATACGGCCCATGATTTCCTTCACGGGCGCGTAGTCGAGGTTGGTCAGGCCCGGTCCGTGCTCGCCTGACAGGAACAGGTTCCAGAGCCCCTGCTCCCGCGCCAGCCGCTTCAGGTCCTGAAGAACCTGCGGCGTCCTGTAGCGCGTCGCTTCCGGCTTCACCTGCTCGTAATAGAGCTCCTCGACCGGCTCGACATGCGTCCGCATGAACTGGCGGACGCGCTCCTGAAGCTCCAGCGAACGTGCGGAGTGTTGAAAGTCCATTGTCGTCTCCAGTTCGCTGAACCGCGCCTCACGTCCCCCGCAGCAGCTCGCTGGCCACGACCCAGTCGTTGCCGTCGAACTGGAGCATGTAGCCGTCCTTGATCGGGCGGAAATCCTGCGGCGTCGTATTCAGCGTGATGCCCGGCAGCAGCAGCGACAGCGGCACGCTCTTCAGGTTCGCCGCCTGCGCCATGATGTTTTCGCGCGTCAGATTGTCCTTGCACTGCTTCAGCACCACCACCAGCGCCTCGGCAACCGTGTAGCCGTAGAGCGCGGCGACGTTGTTGATGTCGGCATTGGGCAGCCGCCTCTTCACGAAGTCGATATAGGCCGACATCGCCGGATCGTCCTTCGGCTCAGCCGTGAACGGCTTGAGCGAGCCGAGCGATAACACGCCCTTGCCGGCATCGAGACCCGCGGGCACCATCACGGTCGCCTTGTTGGCGCAGCCGGAGGCGAGGAAGCGCGTCGGCTGCCAGCCGACCTCATGGGCTTTGCGGATCGCCTGCGCGCAGGCGCGTGGCGTCACCGAATAGATCATGAAGACGTCCGCCTTGGTGTTCGCCAGCGTCAGCACCTGGGAATCGACGGTGGGATCGCTGACCTCGAAGCTCGAGGCCATCGCGATCGCCTTGTCTGCATCCGCACCAAGCGCTTCCTTGACGCCGCGAAGATATTCCTTGCCGGCATCGTCGTTCTGGTAGAGCACCGCGAAGCGCGCATTCGGGTTCTTGGCGCGGGCATAGGCGACGTCGATCGCGGCCTCGCTGGTGTAGTTCGGCGCCCAGGGCAGCGCCATCGACCACGGCATGTTGGCCGGGTCGTTCCATTTCGAGGCCGAGCTGATCAGGAACAGTTGCGGCACCTTGTTGCTGTTGAGATATTTTGCGATCGCCGAGCTCGGCGCGGTGCCCATGGTGGCGAAGATGAAGGCGACACCGTCGCCCTCGACGAGGCGCCGCGCGGCTTCCATGGTCTTGGGCGGCGAGAACGCGTCGTCGAGCGACATGAGATTGAGCTTGCGGCCGTTGACCCCGCCCTTCTCGTTGACCTCGTCGAAATAGGCAGCGATCACCCGGCCGGTGATGCCGAGCGGCGACGCCGGGCCGCTATAGGGCATGGTGTTGCCGATCTTGATCTCGGTGTCGCTGACGCCGGGACCGTAGGATTTTTGCGCGGAGACTGGTGTGGACAGGCAGACGGCAGCCAGCGCTGCGGCCAGGGCCAAAGCGGCTTTCATGGTTTCTCCCCAGTGATTATCATCCGCGCGGCAAGGCGAAGGCGCGGCGTGCTGCTTTTTGTCAGCGCGTCAGATCAGCGGAGTTCGCCAAGGCGGTCTTGCGTCGAGTTGCTGGTGAGCTAGTGGCGCTGCTTCAGGCTGAAGCCGAGGCTGATCCAGCCCGCGCCGGCCATGATCAGGTCGATGCCGAGGAACAGGCCAAGGATGTAGACGCTGTTGACAGGCCAGCGCGCCACGATCAGCAATCCGAGCAGCAGCGTGATGGCGCCCGAGAGCGCCACCCAGACCCACGGGCTTTCGCGCTTCATGCTGAAGGCGAGGAACAGCCGCACCGCGCCCGAGGCGATCAGCGAAGCGCCGAGGAAGAGCGTCAGCAGCACTGCCGCGAACAGCGGGTTCTCGAAGGTCAGGAAGCCCGCGACCACATAGAGCACGCCGAGCAAGGCCCAGATCAGGAACTTGCCCCAGCTCCTCATCTGGAACGCGCCGATGATCTCGGCCGCGCCGGCGACGATCATCATGGCGCCGACCACGATCACGCTCGCCACCGTCGCCATCACCACGCTGCCGAGCGCGACGAAGCCGGCGATGAGGTAAACGACACCGAGCGCGACGATCCAGCCCCATTTGGCATGCAGCGTCGCGATGCCGGAGCCGAGGCTTGAATGATGAGATGTATCCGAAGCACTTGTCATGACGCCACTCCTGCATGCGAAGCCCGGAGGCACAATTCAGGATAGCATGAACCGGACCGGAACGACAGCCAGCAGAGCAGCCCAGGCCGGCCGCAACATTGACGCAAATCAAGATCGAATGCGGCGTTTCAGCCGGGCCCCAGCTCCATCTCGAGCTCCGCTCTGAGATTGTCGAGGTCGCGGTTGATCGACGCAACGGCCAGCACGCGGCCCTCCTTGCGGTAACGCAGCAGGCAGTCTTGTTGGGCAATACTGCCGTCGATCTCGATGTCGTCATAGCTCTCGGCGTGACCGAGATAGCTGACCACCGTGTCATAATGCTGTGTCCAGAAGAACGGCACAGCGTCGAAACGCTCGCGCCGGCCCAGCATGTTGCGCGCGGCGGTCTGGCCTTGCCGCTCCGCCACCACCCAATGCTCGACGCGAATGTTCCGGCCCGAGCGCGGATCGGGCCAGCGCGCGATGTCGCCCGCGGCAAAGATGCCCGATGAGCTGGTTTCGAGATATTCGTTCACACTGACACCGTGATCGGCGACAAGACCCGCCTGCTCGGCAAGCGCAACACGCGGCTTGACGCCGATGCCGACCACGACGAGATCAGCCTCGATCACCGTACCGCTCTTCAGCGTCGCGCGCGTGCCGTCGAGCTTCTCGACCGTGTCCTTCAGGTGGAATTTGACGCCGTTCTTTTCGTGCAGTGCGCGAATGAAGTCGCCCATATCGGGGCCAAGCACCTTCTGCATCGGCCGTTCATCGGGCGCGACAACGTGCACCTCGAGCTTGCGAGCCCTCAAAGACGCCGCGACCTCAAGGCCGATGAAGCTGGCACCTATCACCAGCACGCGTTTTGCATTGCCCGCCGCGTTGATGATGGCTTTGCTGTCGGCAACGGAGCGCAAGGTGTGGACATGCGGCTGGTCCGCGCCGGGGATCTGGAGTTTCACCGGCTCCGCACCAGTGGCCAGCAGCAGACGATCGAACGGCAGCTTGTCGCCGTTGTCGAGCATGACGATGCGCGCCTTCGGATCAATCGCGGCGACATTGGTTTCAAGTCGAAGGTCGATGGCTGTGTCCTTGTAATAATCCTTAGGGCGCAACGGCAGGTAATCCTCCGGCGCATTGCCCGCGAGATAGTCCTTGGAGAGGTTGGGCCGGTCGGCCGGCGTCGCACGGTCATTGCTGAGCATCGTGATGCTGCCGGCAAAACCCTCGCGCCGAAGCATCTCGGCCGCCGCAAAACCGGCCCCGCCGCCGCCGATGATGACGAATTTCTCCTGTGTCGGTGCTGCGCGGTGGGGCGCTGGCGGCTCCGGCATCTCGCGCTTGCGCTGAACGACGACCCTGTCCCCATCTCGCGTCACCTCCCACACGGCCAGTGTGCTCAGTGCCGGCGCACGCGTGGCCGCGCCGGTCCGCAGGGAAAAGCAGGCGTGATGCCAGGGGCAGCGGATCGTGTCGCCAACCACCAGCCCGTCGGCGAGGGGACCGTGCCAATGGCTGCACTCGGGCTCGATCGCGAAGATCTCGCTGCCCGCCTGCACCAGCAGAACATCCTCGTCGCCGACATGGCCGAGCAGCTTGCTGTCCCTGAAATCAGTGTGTGAAACACCCTTGGTCAGATCGGGCCCGCTGGGCTTCTTCTCGTTCATGGCCATCTCCTTCGCATCTTAACGGGCAGCTCTGGATTTGGACGGCTGGACCAGCGAAAAGTTCCTGCGATTGCGAAAATCAGGACCCGGCAGCCGCCTCGCGCACATCCAGCACGGCCTGCGCCCATTCGGCGGGCCGTTCCTGCGGCAGGTTGTGGCCGGCGCCGGTGAACACGCGCCGCTCGAAAAATCCCTCGAACTTCTTCGCATGATGGGCGGTGCCGGGATTGACGCCGTCGCTGTCGCCGTCGATCGCAATGGCCGGCACGCGCACCGGCGGCTGGACGGCGAGTTCTGCCTCGATCGCAGCATAGGCGGGATCCCCCGCGACCAGCGCGTAGCGGTGGCGGTAGGAATGGATCACGACGTCGACGAAATCGGGATTGTCGAACGACGCCGCGCTCCTTTCGAAGGTCGCGTCGTCAAATGCCCAGGTCGGCGACCACATCGCCCAGAGCTGGCGCGCGAAGCCGCGGCGGTTGCGCTCGAGCGCGCGGCGGCCGCGCTCGTTGTGAAAGAGATATTGATACCAGAGCGCCGCTTCCTCCGGCGGCGAAGCCGGCTCCATTGCACGGGCGATGTTCTGGATGTTGTAGGAATTGCCGGTGACGAGTCCGATCACGCGCTCGGGATACAGCACCGAGACGACGCAGGCCGCGCGCCCACCCCAGTCATAACCGCTGACGACTGCGCGTTCGATGCCAAGCGCGTCCATGAAAGCGAGCAGATCGGCGCCCAGCGCCGCCTGCTCACCGGAGCGCAAAGTGGAAGTTGAACGAAACCGCGTCGGCCCGTAGCCGCGCAACCAGGGCACCAGCACCCGCGCGCCCGCTTGCGCCAGGATCGGCGCGGCCTCGGCATAGGCGTTCACGTCATAGGGAAAGCCGTGGCCCATGATGCAGGGCCAGCCATCGGGCGGGCCGTAGTCGAGATAGGCTATGTCGAGGATTTCGGTGGTGACGGATTTGTGTTGCATGCGACCTTTTCCGGCAGGGATGCGAGGTCGCAGCTTAAGCCTTCAAGAGTATGGCACTCAAGCGTCCGGTGTGCGTTCAGGCCGCAGCGACCGGCCTGCGCATGGCGTGCGCATGCTGCGCTTCAGCAGGCTCCGCGACCTTCTGCTCGTCGATCATCCGGTTGATGACATCGACCGGCATCGGCTTGCCGAACAGATAGCCCTGCACGCTGTCGCAGCCCTCCGCGCGCAGGAAATCGAGATGACGCGTGGTCTCGACGCCCTCGGCCAGCACGGGGATGTTGAGACTGCGCCCGAGCAGCAGCGTCGCCTTGACGATCGCCGCCGCATGCACGCTGGTCTCGACCGCCTGGACGAAGCTCTTGTCGACCTTGATCTTGTCGAACGGAAAGGCCTGGAGCGTCGACAGCGAGGAATAGCCGGTGCCGAAATCGTCCATCGCGACGGTCACGCCGATGTTCTTCAGGGCGAGCACGACCTGGAGCGCATGCTGACGGTCGGCGATGATGCCGCTCTCGGTCAGTTCGATCTCCAGACGCGCCGGCTGCAGCCCGGTCTCCTTCAGAATTTCCGTCACCCGCCGCGGCAGGTCGTGGTTGAGCTGCATCGGCGCAACGTTCACCGCGACCTTGAACGGCAGGCGCCACCGGGTGGCGGTCTGGCAGGCCGTCCGCATTACCCAGTCGCCGATCTCGATGATCAGGCCGGTCTCTTCCGCGATCGGAATGAAGGCATCCGGCGGGATGCGTCCCTTCTGCGGGTGGTTCCAGCGGATCAAGGCTTCGAAACCGACGATCCCTCCGGTCTGCGTATCGTTCTGAACCTGATAGTAGAGCTCCAGCTCGTTGCCGATCAGTGCGCGCTTGAGATCGATCGCAAGCTCGGCGCGGGCGCGGCTGGCCTCGTCCATCGACGGCTCATAGGTGCAGATCTTGCCGCGGCCGAGGCTCTTTGCACGATACATCGCAAGGTCGGCGCGCTGGGTGAGACACTCGCCGGTCTGCCCGTGCTCGGGAAACAGGGCAACGCCGATGCTGCAACCGACTGCCAGCGTCTGATGCTGCCACTCGACCGGCTCGAGCACGACCTTGCGCAGCCGCTCGGCGAACTTCACCGCCTCGCCCCGCGCGAAGATCTCGCTCTTGACGGCGACGAATTCGTCACCGCCGATCCGGGCCAGGAATTCGCCCTCCTGCAATTCGCCGGAGATGCGCCGTGCCACCTGCTGCAGCAGATAGTCACCGCCGATATGGCCGTGGACGTCGTTGATGTCCTTGAAGCGATCGAGATCGATCGCCAGTACGACGACGCGCGCGGTGTCGTCGCCGCGTCCAGCCAGCAGATCGTGCAGCCGCTGCGCCAAGCCGTTGCGGTTCGGCAAACCGGTCAGCGGATCGTGCATCGCCAGTTGCTTGTAACTTTCGGTCGCTTCGTTGGCGGCCTGCAAGTCGATCGCGTAGGCCGAGGCTCCCATCGCCATCATCAGGCTGACGCCGACGATGACACTGGTGATCATGAACGTGTCGGACAGGGTCTGCGGCGGCACGGCCAGGTCGAAGACCGGATATATCGTCACGGCGGCCATGCCGGTGAAATGCAACGAGACGATCGCCAGGATCATCGCGAGCGTGCCGCCATATTTGCAGAAGCGCGTGATCGGCCGCGCAATGCGGTTCGCGGCCACAGCGCCAAAGCCCGCCGCGAACACGACAGACAGTGCAACGAGCGGGTAGTTCCAGCCGAGCACGCCTGGAATCTCGAACCCCGCCATCCCGGTGTAGTGCATCGCGGCGATGCCGAGACCGAAGATCGCGCCGCCGCCCTCGATCTCGGGCCCGAGCCGGGTGCGGGTCGTCATGAAGAACCCCACCCAGGCCAGGATCACGGCGATCATCAGCGAAGCAAACGACAGCGCCGGCTCAAAGGCGCGCGCGACCGGCGCATTGTAGCCGAGCATGGCCGCAAAATGGGTGGTCCAGACGGTGCCGCCCGCAACCAGTCCTGACAGGAACAGCAGATGCAGCCGCCGCATGCCGGTATTGCGACGAACTCGCGCCAACAGCCGCATCGACAGCAGGGAGCCCAGCACGCAGACGAGGGCCGCAGCTGTGACGTAGCTGAGGTCATGCTGCTCAGGCAGACAGGTCAGGGCTTGCCACATCGAATGATTTCTCCCGAACGCGAGATACGGGCTGGGCGTGAAAACGGATCAGGGCGGGTCAATTGTTGGTTAGAAAAGTGCGAATGGCGGCCCGGAGCATGAGGCGCAGGCGGGTCATCGAGCCACGGGGGCCCTTAAGTGCCGGTTAGGACGGCGCTCCGGTCCCGGCTTCAAAGGGAACAAACCGGAAGCAGGATGAAGATGGGGTGAGCGGCCGTTGCATCACTGACGGCAACTGGAACCCCGCTTGTCGCAGGGCGGGCGAACGCCTAAGACATGACCACCCGGCAGGTGATCCAAACGGCGGCGTCCATCGTTTCCGAGCGGATACACCAACCGAGGCTTCATGAACGCCGGTCTTCCAGCCCTGAGCAGGTCCGTACGGAGCAGGCCCTCCGTGCCCGCTCGTCGCTGGATCCGGTTGCAACGGACACCATTGGAAAGGCCCAAGGCGACGGTGGAATGGGCTGAATTGATCGGACGTGTCGCGGCCCATGGCGATCGCGATGCCTTCAGGCTTCTGTTCGAGCATTTTGCTCCTCGCGTGAAGGGCCTCCTGATGAAGATCGGGACGGACGCCGACACCGCGGAGGAAATTGCGCAGAGCACGCTGCTTGCCGTCTGGCGCAAGGCGGCTCAATTCGATCCGTCGTCCGGCGGCGCAGCCGCGTGGATCTTCACCATCGCGCGGAATCTGCGCATCGACGCGGCGAGGCGCGCGGTGCGCCAGGCGCGTGCCGACCAGCCCGGCCTCATCGATAACGCTGACGACATCGTGGACTCGCCGGAGATCCTCATGGCCAGGGGCGAGGATGTGTCGCGCGTCGCGGCAGCGCTGCTTCGCCTGTCGGAGGAGCAATCCAGGGTGGTCCGGATGTCGTTCATTGAGGAGCGCCCACATGCCGAGATCGCCGAGAGTCTCGGCATTCCCCTGGGAACCGTGAAATCGCGCATCCGACTGGCCATGAGCCGCCTGCGAGACCTGCTGGACGAACCGACATGACCATCAGCCACCACCCACCGGATGAACTGCTTGCCGACTTCGCAACGGGCCGACTCGACGAGGCCGATCATCTCGTTGTCGCCGTGCACGTCGCGCAGTGCCCGGCGTGCCGCCGCTTTGCCGGGGCGATGGAACATCTGGCCGGCGCCGCGCTCGAGGAGACCGCACCGGTTGCGATGAAGGCCGATGCGTTCGCGGCGATCATGGCGAAGCTCGACGAGCCGCAGCCGGCGCCGCGCGCCGATGTCCCGCCCCCCTCCGCGCTTCCGGACGAGGATTTGCCGGAGCTCCTGCGCCGCTGCCGGTTCGGCAAGCAGCGCCGCGTGGCACCGGGCCTCAAGCTTCAGCCGATCATTCTGCCGAGCGCGAAACAATCGCGCGCGTTCCTGCTGTGGTCCGCGCCGGGCGCACGCATGCTGCAACACTCGCACTCGGGAACGGAGCTGACCTGCGTGTTGAAGGGCAGCTTCAGTCACGAAGCCGGCCGCTACGGTCCCGGCGATTTCGACTTCGGCGACGGCGAGGTCGATCATCAGCCGGTCGTGGGGCCGGAAGAGCCTTGCCTGTGCCTGGTCGCCATGACCGGAGACCTCGAACTGCATGGACTGCTTGGCAGGCTGATTTCGCCTTTCGTCCGACTTTAAGCGCGGCCTCCGGTCGCGGAGGTGATCCAGCGCCGCACAACGATCGTTTCCTAGCTGACTGATGCCGGAGACGAAGCATGAGCTGCGGTCGCGCCGTTCAAAAGGATGCAAGCATCGAGCGTTTGAGCGCCCTGCTCCGGCGCGCCGGAAACGGCGACCAGCGGGCCTTTGCGGAATTGCATGCGTCGACGCGAAACAGGTTGCGCAAGACCGCGCTGTCGGTGTCGCCGTCGATCGTCGATCTCGACGACCTGCTTCAGGAAGCCTATCTGAAGATCTGGAAACACGCCGCGAGTTTCGATCCTGAGCGCGCCTCGCCCATCACGTGGATGTGCACGATCATGCGCAACACCACTATCGACGCGCTTCGGCTCAAGCAGGTGGCCACGGCGGATCTGGACGAGGCCTTGTTCGTGCCCGACGCCGGGGGTCGGGATTCCGACCCGTTCGACTACGATCTGGTTCAGCCGATCGCGGCTGGTGTTCTCGACAGACTTCCACGGGATCGCCGGCATCTGCTCTCGCTTGCCTATCTCGAGGGTGAAAGCCGGCTGAGCCTGTCGCGGCGCTTTGGCGTGCCCGTCGGCACGATCAAGACCTGGCTGCATCGGACGCTTGCCTCGGTCCGCGCCGATTGCCTGGCTTGTGCGTCAGGCGCGGCCGCGCCTCATCCGATCGCCTCGCCGCCGACGGCCGGATGACCCGAGCCGCGGCTCAGTTGAGCAAGAAAATGCTGGCGTTGAGCAGGGTGGCAAATGCCACCCAGGCAAGGTAGGGCACGAACAGCGCCGCGGCCACCCGATCGGCCTGCCAGCGCTCGACGATGAATCCGATGATCGCCAGCAGCATCGCGACAATCACGGCCAGCGCGACGCCAGTTCGATGCCACGTGAAGAACACCGGCGACCAGATGAAATTCAGCAGCATCTGCGCGGTCCAGAGCAGCATGGCCGCGCCCCGCGGCGCCCGCGCCCAGGTCCGCGCGCCGGCGAGCGCGATCAGCAGGTAGATCAAGGACCATACCGGCGCGAAAACCCAGTTCGGAGGATTGAACGGCGGCTTGGTCAGCCCGGCGTACCAGGCCCCGGGCAGGTTTGTGCTGCCGATGGCGAAGCCGATCCCGAAGACGACCAGGACGAATAGAGCCGCTCTTGCATAGGTTACCATCAGCCAACGCCGCGCGTGATCGAGACAGGTGTCATCTCTTCAAACGCTGCAGCGGCAGGATTGGATCACCCAGGGGTCGCGGATCGAGGTGCTCCGTCCGGCCCTTATTTCTGGGGGCCTGACAGCGAAATCTCGCGCTCGGCGCGGAAGACGTTGCTGTAGAGGTTGGCGATCCATTGCCGGCCGATCTCGGTCTTGTTGAGATAACCGATCTCGGTCTGGATGTGCGGTGCGACGCTGTTCCAGTAGAACTGTGGATAGCGGTTCACGATGTCTGCGGGCGAGTCGTAGCCGAGTTGCCGGTTCATGCCGACCTCCTCGAACTCGTAATAGAGCGCGTTGGCCTTGCGCAGATAATTGGGATCGCCGAGCTGGCCGATGAAATCGGCAGCGCGCAGGATCGAGGCGTCCTCGTCGTAGTCCTGGCCCTCGCGGGCCGGAAAACGCGTGCCCTCGATGGCGCGGGCAATGCGCTCGCTGTCGAGCCCCTCGACCGGCCGTAGCCGCTGCTCTACGTATAGCTTCGATCGGTCGACGTGATACATCATCAGACTGGCATCCGATGCACCCCGCGGCAGAGAGACCTTGTTGCCCGCCGCGTCGATCACGAAGCCGTCCTCGTCGTCGTCCTCGAACAGGCCACGGACGTAGCCGATGTCGTGGGCGAGGCAGGCGACGAGGATGTGGGTGTAATCCTCCGCCGAGAGGTGTCCGTGCAGATGGCGGCCCTGGAGGATCGCCTGGCCCGCCAGCGTCACCAGCATGGTATGCTCGATATTGTGGTAGAGTGCGTCGCTGTTGCCGATGCACTCCAGTGCCGTGCGCGTCGCCCCCTCTACGATCCTTGCGGAGTCCTCGTCGTAGCGCCGACGCATGAACGTGCCCAGCAACTTCTCCAGGGATTCGGCCGCCAGTCTTGGCAACGTGATCATGGATTCAGCCCCGTTTGTCGGTGGTGTCCCACGCGTTCTCCCGACGCCCCGCTCTTGTCCTCGACGCAGAGGCCAGCATAGCCCATCTTGGGCCGCCTGACCAAATCCCGGGAACCCAAATTTGGCAATATGTTACAATCCCGCTGCGCAACATCCCGGTTGAGGTCGCATTTCGTCACACCTTGAGGGTGGGCAGGAAACGGTCCCGGTCCGACCGCCCCTTCAAGGCGCAGCCAGGATGTCGGCGCCGTCGGCCGAGGGCGACAGACTTCTGGCCAGATAGAACAATTCGACCAGTTTGCCGCGTCTGCCGGCCAACGAGAAGATGTATTCGGGCGACTCCGCCTTGATTTCCGCGATCGCCACCTTGGCGATGCGATCGACGCGGCTCGAGCTGTGCTCCCAGACAAACCCGACACCGAGCCGATTGGCGACCGCCTCCAGCATGCCCTCCCGCGTGTTGACGATGATCGCTGGACTTGCGCGCAGATTGACGGCGCGAAACGCCCTGTCCACGGCACGCTGGGTCGACGAATCCCGGGTGCGAAAGACCAGCGGATACTGCATCAGGCTGGCGACCGACACGCGCGATTCACGGCTCAGGTCGTGAACGGGATGGCAGATCGCGACGACGCGCTGGTCGACCACGGCCGCCATGATCGCCGACCAGCTTCCGATCTCGATGTTGATCTGAATCTTTAGATGCAGATTGCGAAAGGCCGCGATCAGCACCATGCGCGGCATGGCGTTGCCGATTGGGGCGATCTTCCTGACTATCAATGCGTGGTTGTTCTCCGAGACCAGGCTGCTGAGCGCGTCCGACCTGCCGCAGGCCTATGGCGTCGTCTTTTTCGGGGACGACTACGTGACCGTGCACATGGTGGAATTCGGCTACGACGGTCCCATCCGCATCGAAGGTTCACCCGACTACCATGCCTGGGACCGCGAAACCATGGTGCGATGATCGGCGCGCGCCGATCATCTGCTACTCCACCAACAACACGTCGACGGCGACGCCGAGCTTCTGCTTCCGCGAGCCGACGATGATGCCATCGACCGGCGAGACGTCGGAAAAGTCGCGTGCGACGGCGAGCACGATATGGTCGTTTGCCACCAGGAGATCGTTGGTGGGATCGAAATCGACCCAGCCGAGTTCCGCCCCGCACCACAGCGACACCCAGGCGTGGGTGGCATCGGCGCCCTGCAGACGCTGCTGGCCCGCGGGCGGAATGGTGCGTAAGTATCCGCTGACATAGGCGGCGGGCAGACCGAGCCCGCGCAGGCCCGCGATCATCACATGGGCGAAATCCTGGCAGACGCCATGGCGCTTGTCGAAGACCTCATCGAGCGGCGTCGAGATCACCGTCGCCTTGGGATCGTAGCGAAACTCGGTGCGGATGCGATGCATGAGATCGGCGGCGCCGGCGAGGATTCCCGCGCCGGGCGCAAAGCTCAAAGCGGCATAGGCGCTGACGGGGCGCAGCACCGGCACCAGCGGGCTTGCAAAGACATAGCCGACCGGCGAGGACGGCCCGAGGCTGGTCGCCTCAAACGCGAGGTCGCGGATGCTCTCCCAGGCCGGGCTCGCGGCATCGCGCGCCGGCGGCTTGCGCGAGACCGACACGCGCGAGCGCGAGTCGATGCGCAGATTGCGATGCGCCGTCTCGATCACGATGCTCTCGGTCAGCGTGCCGAAGAAATCGCGACGGACATGCCGCTCGGCGGGGCGCGGACGGATCTCGACACGGTGCGAGATCAGTTCCTGGCCGTCTCCGTTCTTCGGCTCCAGCCGCAACGTGCAGCGAGCGAAGCTGACCGCGCTCTCATATTCGTAGGTGGTGACGTGCCGGATGTCGTAGATCACGCCAGCCCCGTCAGCTTTTCCGGCCGGCTGGCATTCGGGCCGTGCGGGAAGTAATGCAGCCCGATCGCCTCGGCGAGGCTGAGCAGATCCTGCTCCAGCGAGAACAGCGACTTGACCTCGAGCTTCTCGGCTTCAGCCGTGGTCAGCATCGCCTGCACGGCAAGCGCGAGCCGCTGCGGCCGCTCGATCAGGCCGTGCTCCTTCAGGCTCGGCAGCGCGGCGATGTGCTCGTTCAGGGTCGCAACCTGGAACGCCACCGACCGCGGATTGTAGCTGTCCAGCACGGCGAGGTCGCGCACCGGGGCCAGGATCGGCGCCAGCAGATAGCGCGAGCGGTAGGTGATCTGGGAATCCACCAGCGTCAGCAGGATGTCGAGATCCTCGTCACCGGCCTCGTCATAGGCGAACTGGCGCGCGAAGCGCGCGGTGTTGATGGCGCGCTCGGTGCGGCGGCCGACATCGAGGAAGCGCCAGCCGGCGGCACGATTCATGTTCTCCTGGGCAAGACCGGCAAAGCTCGCAAGCTCCTGCAGGGTCAGCTCGGCCGCGCTCAGCACACTGTCGTCATCCTCGACCTCGACGGCGAGCCGCTCGGCCATTTCGGTGATGACCTGCCAGGCATCGGGCGACAGCCGCTCGCGCAAGGACGTCGCCGTGCGCTGGGCCGCGCGCACCAGCGACAGCGCCGAGCCGAAACGCTCGGCGTTCTGCAGCGCTTCGGCGGTGACGCGTCCCGGCGTCGCGCGCGAGGCTTGGGAGATCGCGCCCCAGGCCACCAGCAGGCGCTGGATGCGCTCCGCCGATTGCAGCGAGGCCGCGGTGCCCTTGTTGGGCCCGCTCGGCGAGCCCAGCGCCCGCACCAGCCGCAGCGTCGCTTCGGCGCGCTCGAGATAGCGGCCGAGCCAGAACAGGTTGTCGGCGGCGCGGCTCGGCAGCACGCCAGCGATGCGGCGGATGCGCACCTTGTCGACCGCCGGCAGCAGCGTCGCGGTGGCGACCTTCTTCTCCGAGACGACCCAGACGTCGGCGGCGCGGGCGCCGTCGCCCATCGAGACCGCACGCGCGTCGGCCTGCTCGGCGATCCGGCAGAATCCGCCGGGCATGATGGCCCAGCCGTCGGGAGTCGCTGCCGCGAACACGCGCAGCACGAAGGGGCGCGGCGTAATCTGGCCCTGCTCCCACACCGGCATGGTCGAAAGCCGCACCACCTCCTGGCCGACATAGTCCATGCCGCGCGCGCTGATGGAATCGATCAGACGCTGGCGTCCGGCCGCGTCGAGCTCGCTCGCGAGTACCGGGCCGTTGCTATCGAACCCGGGAACGCCGCGCCCATAGGCGCCTTCGATCGCGACCTCGTCGAGCCGCGACAGCACCTCGTCGCGCGCGATGCGCTGGCCGCACCACCAGGTCGCGATATGCGGCATCTTCAGCTCTTCGCCGAGCAGACGGCGGCTCAGCGCCGGCAGGAAACCGAGCATCGCGCGCGCCTCCAGCACGCCGGAGCCCGGCATGTTGGCGACGACGACGCCATCCTTGCGCAGCACGTCGATCAGGCCGGGCACGCCGAGATGCGAGGACGCATCGAGCTCGAGCGGATCGAGCGAGTTGGAATCGACACGGCGGAGCAGCACGTCGAGCCGCTTCAGGCCGGCGACGGTGCGGATGTGAACGCGGTCGTCGCTGACGGCGAGATCGTCGCCCTCGACCAGCAGGAAGCCGAGATAGCGCGCCAGCGTCGCATGCTCGAAATAGGTCTCGCTGAAGCTGCCGGGCGTGAGCACGCCGATCCGCGGCTCGTCGCGGTCGGCGCGCGCGCGCAGGCTGTCGCGGAACGCCTCGAAGAACGGCGCGACGCGCGGCACGTTCATCGACTTGTAGAGATCGGAGAAGGCGCGCGAGAGCACCAGGCGGTTCTCCAGCGCGTAGCCCGCGCCCGACGGCGCCTGGGTGCGGTCGCCGAGTACCCACCAGCGGCCGTCGGGGCCGCGGCCGACATCGGCGGCATAGAGCGAAAGGTAGCGCCCGCCCGGCGGCGGCACGCCGCAGACGGGACGGAGATATTCGGGACTGCCGGCGATCGCGGCCGCCGGCAGCGCGCCTTCCGCGACCAGCCGGCCCTCGCCATAGATGTCGCGCAAGACGAGCTCGAGCAGCTCGGCGCGCTGGGTGATGCCGGCGGACAGCTGCTTCCAGTCGGCCTCGTCGATCAGCAGCGGCAGGTGGCTGAGCGACCAGGGCCGGTCGGCGCCGTCGCCGGGGGCGCGGTAGGTGACGCCGGCCTCGCGGAGGTGGCGGTCGGCCATGCCAAACCGCCGCTCGATCTCGTCGGGCGCAAGCGCGCCGAAGGCGTCGAAAAAGCGGCCCCAGACCGCGCGCGGGGCGCCGTCGGACCCCAAAAACTCGTCGGGGATGCCGGGCAGGCGGCGATAGTCGCGGACCCATTGCGCGAGGCGACGCTGGCCTTCGCGCTGACCTTGCGCCTTACCCGCCCTGTCGTCCTCTTCGGCTGCGCCCTCGCCCATGCGCCTCTCCCTGCCCCGCCCTCATACTCATTGCAGGAGCGGGGTCCGCAAGTCGAGGGTCAGCGGAAACTCATTTGTGCGTTCCTCGGGCGGCGGCTGCATCGGGCCCGGCGTATGGCCGTGGTCCTGGAAGCGCGCCAGCCGCCGCGCCTCGGCCTCGTAGGTGTTGACCGGCTTCGTGTCGTAGCTGCGGCCGCCGGGATGGGCGACGTGATAGACGCAGCCGCCGAGCGAGCGGCCGTTCCAGGTGTCGATCAGGTCAAACGTCAGGGGCGCGTGAACGGGAATGGTCGGGTGCAGGCCGGAGGCCGGCTGCCAGGCCTTGAAGCGGACACCGGCCACGGCTTCCCCGGAGCGGCCGGTCGAGGTCATCGGCAGGCGGCGGCCGTTGCAGGTGACGATGTGGCGCCCCTCGACGAAGCCCTCCGCCTTGACCTGGAGCCGTTCGACCGAGCTGTCGACATAGCGCACCGTGCCGCCGGCCGAGCCCTCCTCGCCGAGCACATGCCAGGGCTCCAGCGCCTGCCGCAGCTCCAGCGTGACGCCGCCATGATGGATACGGCCGAAGGCGGGGAAACGGAATTCGAGCTGAGCCAGATACCATTCCGCCTCGAACGGGTAGCCGGACTGCTTCAGCTCGGACAGCACGTCCTGAAAATCTTCCCAGATGAAGTGCGGCAGCATGTAGCGGTCATGCAGCGCCGTGCCCCAGCGCACGAACTTGCCGGATTGCGGCTCGCGCCAGAATTTTGCGATCAGCGCGCGGATCAGCAGCTGCTGCGCCAGCGACATGCGCGGATCGGGCGGCATTTCGAGCGCGCGGAATTCGACGAGGCCGAGCCGCCCCGTGGTCCCGTCCGGCGAATACAGCTTGTCGATGCAGATCTCGGCGCGATGGGTGTTGCCGGTGATGTCGACGAGCAGGTGCCGGAACAGGCGGTCCACCAGCCAGAGCGGGGTCTGGTAGCCCGGCGGTGGCACGTGGGAGAGCGCGATCTCGAGCTCGTAGATGCTGTCGTGCCGGGCTTCGTCGATGCGCGGCGCCTGGCTGGTCGGGCCAATGAACAGGCCGGAGAAGAAGTAGGACAGCGACGGATGCCGCTGCCAGTACAGCACGAGACTCTTGAGCAGGTCGGGACGGCGCAGGAACGGCGAGTCCTCCGGACTGGATCCGCCGATCACGACATGATTGCCGCCGCCGGTGCCGGTGTGGCGGCCGTCGACCAGGAAGCGGTTGGCGCCGAGGCGCACCTTGCCCGCGTCCTCATAGAGACCGGTGGTGATATCGACCGCGTCGCGCCAGCTCTTCGCCGGCTGGATGTTGATCTCGATCACGCCAGGATCTGGCGTCACCTTGATCACCTCGATACGCGGGTCGAACGGCGGCGGGTAGCCCTCGACATGAACCTGGAGCTGCATCTCCTCGGCGGTGGCTTCGAGCGCCGCGACCATTTCGAGATAATCCTCGATGCGCTCGACCGGCGGCATGAAAGCGCAGAGCACGCCGTCGCGGACTTCGACCGACAGCGCGGTCCGGACCGGGACGGACGTGTTGAGTTGCTCCGGCGGGGCCCGCGGCGGCGCTTCCGGGCGCGCTTCGAGGGTGAACACCGGCAACTTGCCGCGCGGCTCCATCGGGTCGCGCTCGACGATGTAGGGATATTGGTTGGACGGAACGTAGCCGAGCGACCCGATCGGCAGGCGCAGGCCCAGCGGGGAATCGCCCGGCATCAGGAACAGATGATTGCGTCGCAATTGCCAGCGCTCGCTGCGCCAGCGCGGCGGCGCGTTCCAGCGCTGCACCGGCAGCACGAAGCCGCGCGGCGTGTTGAGGCCCTGCTCGAACACGCGCGCCATGCGCGCGCGATCTTCCGGATTGGCCAATTTTGAGTCGGACGGATCGACGTTGACGGGAAGCTCGGCCTCCTTCTGAAGCCAGAGCGCGGTGTCCTCATAGGCCGGCATGATGTAGCCGGGGTCGAGCCCGAGCCGCAGCGCCGCGCCCTCGATGAAGACCTCGGCGTCCTTCACCTCGGCGCGGCGGGGATTTTCGATTTTCGCGATGAGATCGGCGTTCTTCCAGATCGGCACGCCGTCCTTGCGCCAATAGAGGCCAAAGGCCCAGCGCGGCAGGCTTTCGCCCGGATACCATTTGCCCTGGCCGTAATGCAGAAGGCCGCCGGGCGCGAAGCGCGTGCGCAGGCGGCGGATCAGATCGTCACCGAGCGCGCGCTTGGTCGGGCCGACCGCCTCCGTATTCCACTCCGCCGCTTCGAGATCGTCGACCGATACGAAGGTGGGCTCGCCGCCCATCGTCAGCCGCACGTCATCGGAGGCGAGATCGCCGTCGACCTGCTCGCCGAGATCGTGGAGCCGGGCCCAGGCCTCGTCGGAGAACGGCTTGGTGATGCGCGGCGCCTCGCGGATGCGCTTGACGCTCATGTCGAAGGCAAACTCGACTTCCGCAAAGCCGGCACCGCCGGAGATCGGCGCCGCCGAGCGATAATGCGGCGTGGCGGCGACCGGGATGTGCCCCTCGCCCGCGAGCATGCCGGAGGTCGCGTCGAAACCGATCCAGCCTGCGCCCGGCAGATAGACCTCGGCCCAGGCGTGCAGGTCGGTGAAGTCGTTCTCCACCTCCGGCGGTCCCTCGATCGGATCGATGTCGGGACGGATCTGGATCAGATAGCCGGAGACGAAACGCGCGGCGAGACCGAGATGACGGAAGGTCTGGATCAAGAGCCAGGCGGAGTCGCGGCAGGATCCGGCGCAGGAAGTGAGCGTCTCCTCCGGCGTCTGCACGCCCGGCTCCATCCGGATGATGTAGCTGATCTTCTTCTGCAGCTCCCTGTTCACGTCGACCAGGAAATTGACCGTGTTCGGGGCTTCGTGCGGAATCGTGTCGAGGTATTTCGCGAACAGGCGATCGGGCTTGATCGTCTCCAGATACGGGGCCAGCTCCGTCTTCAAGTCCTTCGGATATTCAAACGGAAAGCTGTCGGCGTAGGGCTCGACGAAAAAGTCGAACGGATTGACCACGGTCATCTGCGCCGTGAAATCGACCTCGAATTTCAACTCGGTCGCTTTCTCCGGAAAGACGTAGCGGGCGAGCCAGTTGCCCTGCGGGTCCTGCTGCCAGTTCACAAAATGGTTGGCCGGCGTGACCTTGAGCGAATAGCTCAGGATCGGCGTGCGCGTGTGCGGCGCTGGCCGCAGCCGGATGGTCTGCGGGCCAAGATCGATCGGGCGGTCGTATTTGTAGTGCGTGACGTGGTGTAATGCGACGTAGATCGACACGGGGTGCGATGCTCCAGCAGCTTTTTTGAGCAGAACACCTGAGGTCGGTGCGATCAAGCACTAACAACGGGCAGAGGGTGCCTAGGAAGTACCCCGTCGGTCCACGGGGCAATCGCATAAGAGACGAGAGTTTGGCGCTTCACCGCGTCATGGCCGGGCTCGTCCCGGCCATCCACGACCTTCTTGTGCGGTCCCAAAGAACGTGGATGGCCGGGTCAAGCCCGGCCATGACGACCTCATGTGAGGCGACCCTACGCTGCCGAGGTCAGCCGCTGCAGGAACTGGTTCACCTCGCGCCGCAGCGTCTCGACCTCGCCATGGACGCGTTCGGAGGCGCTGTTGACGCGGCTGGCGACGCGTCCCGTGTCGGCGGCGGCCTCGCTGATGCCGGTGACGTTGGTCGAGACCTGCGACGTGCCGGACGAGGCCTCGTGAACGTTGCGGGCGATCTCGCGGGTCGCCAGGCCCTGCTGCTCGATCGAGGTCGCGATTGCGGCGGTGATGCCGTTGATCTCGGTGATGGTCTGCGCGATCGCCTCGACGGCCGCGACCGAATTGGCGGTCGATTGCTGCATCTCGCCGACCTTGGCGCTGATCTCCTCGGTCGCCTTCGCGGTCTGGTTGGCGAGGCTCTTGACCTCGGAGGCCACGACCGCAAAGCCGCGGCCGGCTTCCCCCGCACGCGCCGCCTCGATGGTGGCGTTGAGGGCGAGCAGGTTGGTCTGCTCGGCGATCTCGCTGATCAGCTTGACGACGTCGCCGATCCGGAGCGCCGCGTCCGCAAGCGAACGGATCTCGCTGCCGGCGCGATTGGCCTCGTTCACCGCGCGCCCCGTGCTCGTGGTCGAGCCGGCCACCTGACGGCCGATATCGGCGATCGAGGATGCGAGCTGCTCGGCCGCGCTCGCGACCGTCGCGACGTTGCGCGAGGCCCGGTCGGAGGCGCTGAGCACGCCGGAGGTCTGCCGGCTGGTCTTCTCGGCCGCCGCCGCCATCTGGCCGGCGTCGGATTCGAGATCGGTCGCGGCGCCCATGAGCGTGCCTGCGACCTGGTCGAGATGCGTGCCGAACTGATTTGCGAGGTCCGCGATCTCGACTACGCGACGGCCAAGACTGTCGGTACCGGAATTGATGACGACCGCCGAGCGACGGAACGAGCCAGGCAGACCGCGCGCGAGGATCTTGCGGAAATACTTGCCGCGGCTGGCATAGTCCATCGACGCGGAGGCCTCGCGCTGGAAGGCGTCGGTGATGTCGAGCATGTCGTTGACCGACTTCTGGATCGCCCCGATCCGCCCGGCCTGCCGGCTGCTGAGAATGCGCGCCTCCAGATCGCCGCGCGCCGCCTTGCGGCAGACGTCAGCAACCTCATCGACGGCCACCGCCGTGCGCTGCTGGCACCAGACGGCGTAGCCGAGCAACGCGACCGTCGCGCCCGCCAATGCCGCGCCGGCGATGCCGGTCACGCCGAGCAGCGAAACGGCGAATGCAACGACGGCAAGAACACACGCGAGCGCGGTCGCTCCCTGCGCCTTAGAGAGAGAGCACAAATTCATCGTAACCGACACCCTGTTGCTTGAGCAGTCCGACCATCGCATCGAAGCTGGCATGCATGCCGTCCTTGGCATTGGCATGCCGCGCCTCTTCGGCGCACAGCGTCTTGTAGATCGGCTTGATGCGTTCGATCTGCGCCGGATCCGGCTTGCGGCGATTGGAGTGATAGCCGACGATATTGCCGCGCTCGTCGAAGGTCGGCGTGACGTGGGCGAACACCCAGTAATGGCTGCCGTCCTTCGCCAGATTGACGACGTAGGCGAAGATCTCCTGCCTGGACTGCAGCGTGTCCCACAGCAGCTTGAAGACGCAGCGCGGCATGTCGGGGTGGCGGATCATGCTGTGGGGCTCGCCCATCAGCTCTGCGTAGGAATATTTCGCCATGCGAATGAAGACGTCGTTGGCGTAGGTGATGCGGCCCTTGAGATCGGTCTTCGACACGATCAGTTCCTCTTCACCGAGGAAATCCTCCACGCCGGTAGGCCGTATCGCTCGCGTCATCGTTGACGTACCCTTTCGAAGGGCAACGCCTCGAAGAAGTGGAGCCCGCATCGCCATCGGAATACGGCAGAATGTATTAATCATGCGTGACCGCGGGAACCCGTGCGGCTACAAGGCGCCTCCGTAAATTTACGGACGCCTCCCGCTGATCCTGCGTATTTCCGCGGCGAAGCGCGCTGGACGCAATTACATCGTCGCGCCCAGCACCCAGGGAGCGAACTCGGCGCCGCCGAAATCGAAGCTCTCGCTCTTGGTCGGCTGGCCGGAGGCGGTCTTCAGAATCAACTCGAAGATGCGCTGGCCGCATTGCTCGACCGTCTCCTCGCCTTCGAGGATGGTGCCGCAATTGACGTCCATGTCGTCTTCCATGCGCTTGTACATGGGCGTGTTGGTGGCGAGCTTGATCGACGGCGCCGGCTTGCAGCCGAACACACTACCGCGGCCGGTGGTGAAACAGACCAGATTGGCGCCGCCGGCGACCTGCCCCGTGGCTGCGACGGGATCGTAGCCGGGCGTATCCATGAACACGAAACCGCGCTTGGTCACGGGTTCTGCATAGCGCAGCACGTCGACGAGATTGGTGGTGCCGGCCTTGGCCATTGCGCCGAGCGATTTCTCCAGGATGGTGGTGAGGCCGCCGGCCTTGTTGCCGGGGCTCGGATTGGCGTTCATCTCGGCGCCTTCGCGCGTCGTGTACTCGTCCCACCAGCGCATGAGATCGACCAGCTTCTCGCCGACCTCGCGGCTGACAGCGCGGCGGGTGAGCAGGTGCTCGGCGCCGTAGGTCTCCGGCGTCTCCGACAGGATGACGGTGCCGCCGTGACGCACGATGAGATCGCTGGCCGCGCCAAGCGCGGGATTGGCCGATACGCCGGAATAGCCGTCCGAGCCGCCGCATTGCAGCGCCACGGTGAGCTCGCTCACGGCGACGCTCTCGCGCTTCACCTTGTTGGAGTCAGCGAGGGCCTCGCGCACGAAGGCAATGCCGGCTTCCACCGTCTTGCGGGTGCCGCCGACCTCCTGGATGTCCATCGCGCGCAGGCGGCCGGCGAGCTTCTGCTCTTCCATCAGGCCGCCGATCTGGTTCACCTCGCAGCCGAGACCGAGCACGATGACGTGGGAGAAATTGACGTGCCGCGCATAACCGCCGAGCGTGCGGCGAAGCAGCGCGAGCGGCTCGTTCTGCGTCATACCGCAGCCGGTCTTGTGGGTCAGCGCGACCACGCCGTCGACATTGGGGAATTCGGCCAACGGATTGTCGCCGGTGAAGGGATTCTTCTTGAAGACGTCGGCGACGAGGCTCGCGACATGCGCACTGCAGTTCACCGAGGTGAGGATACCGATATAGTTGCGCGTGGCGACACGGCCGTCCGGGCGGCGAATGCCCTCGAAGGTCGCCGGCAGGTCGAAGTTCGGCGTCGGCTTGACGTCGACGCAATAGGCGTAGTCCTTGGCGAAGTCGCCCATGCCGCAGTTCTGCACGTGCACGTGCTGGCCCGGTGCGATCGGAATGGTCGCGAAGCCGATGATCTGGCCGTAGCGCTTGATGGGTTCGCCCACCGCGATCGGCTTGATCGCAACCTTGTGGCCGGAGGGAATGCGCTCGACCGTCGTCACGCCGTCAGCCACCAATGTGCCAGGCGGCAGGCTCGCGCGCGCAATCAGCACGCCATCATCGGGATGCAGGCGAATGACGGGGCTGATGGTCATGGGAGGTCTCCTTGGGTCTTCAACTATCGTGCCCCGGACCCAGCGCAGCGTGAAACGATGCGCTGGGTCCGGGGCTCAGTTGTCACGTCATGTACTTCGCAGGCCTCCGGGTCCCGGCTCCGCGAAGCGGCGTTACACGCCGCATCGCGTCCGGGACAGGAGACCTTACGCCTTGCCGCCGGAATCCTTGCGGGTCGCATTGACCTGCATCTTGGCGTAAGTCGCCATCAGGCCGACTTCGTTCGAGAGCGTCACCAGCTTGAAGCCCATGTTGATGGCGCGCGCCGCGCCTTCGGCGCCGCTGCAATGGATGCCCGGGTTGAGGCCGCGCTTGCCGCATTCCTTGATGATCTTGTCGTAGATCGCGAGGATCTCGGGCTCGGTGCGGTCGAGCTTCGGCTCGAGGCCGTAGGAGAAGCCGAGGTCGGACGGGCCGATATAGACGCCGTCGATGCCCTCGACGTCGAGGATCGCTTCCATGTTCTCGACCGCGGTCCGGGTCTCCATCATCGGAAGCAGCACGATATCGTCGTTCGCCGTCTTCTGGTAGGAGCCAGCGGTGCCGTACATGCCGGCGCGGATCGGACCGTTGGAGCGCACGCCCTTCGGCGGATATTTGGCATAGGAGACGAGGTTCCTGGCCTCCTGCGGCGTGTTGACCATCGGGCAAATCACGCCATAGGCGCCGCCGTCGAGCACCTTGCCGATGATGCCGGGCTCGTTCCAGGGCACGCGGACCATCGGCGTGACCGGATGCTTGTCCATCGCCTGGAAGCACTGCACCATCGACAGATAGTCCTGCACGCCGTGCTGCATGTCGACGGTGACGCTGTCGAAGCCGCATTGCGCGACCATCTCGGCCGAGAAGCCGGAGGGAATCGCCAGCCATGCGTTGACCACGGCCTTGCCCGACTTCCAGATTTCCTTGACCTTGTTCGCCACGTTGCCTTCCTTCTTTGTTGTTGGGGTCTTCGGCACCACGCCGAACGCCGCGACAGCACGACCCTGTTGTTAGCGCCAACCTGACCGCCGCGCTACGCTCGCAATGACGCAAGACCTATGCGCTCGCCCACTGGGTGCGGACCTCGACGGCGGCGACAGTATCGCCGCCCGGGTTCATCCGGCAAGGGGATGCCAATCCGGATTGTGACCCCGGACGGAACCCTCCGGTTAAGCACTCACCTTGGCATGGCCGCCGAGATAGGCGGCGCGGATGGCTTCGTTACCCCAAAGCTCGTCGGGCTTGCCGCCGAGCACGATGCGGCCGGTCTCCAGCACATAGCCGTAATCGGCGACCGACAGGCCCATGCGTGCATTCTGCTCGACCAGCAGGACCGTCGTGTTGCGCCGGATCTCGGAGATGATCTTGAAGACGGCCTGCACGATGACAGGCGCAAGGCCGAGTGACGGCTCGTCCAATAGCAGCAGCCGCGGCTTGGCCATCAGCCCGCGCGCCACCGCCACCATCTGCAGCTGGCCGCCGGACAAGGTCCAGCCGAGCGCGTCGGCGAACTTGCGGATGTCGGGGAACAAATCGAACATCGCATCGGCCTCGCGCGAGATCTCCGAGGTCGAGGCCCGGCGATTGGACGCGCCGAGCATGATGTTCTCTTTCACCGTCAGCCCCGGAAAGACGCGGCGGCCTTCGGGCACGTGGCTGATGCCCATGCGGACGATCGCTTCCGGGCCGAGGCCCGCGATCGACTTGCCGTCGAACAGGATGTCGCCCGAGGTCGGCTTGGCAAGGCCGGAGATCGCGCGCAGCGTCGTCGACTTGCCGGCGCCGTTGGCGCCCAGCAAGGTCACGACCTGCCCCTCCTCCACGGCGCAGGTGATCCCGCGCAGCGCTTCGATCTCGCCGTAGCGCACGACCAGATTGCGGATTTCGAGCAACGGCATCATTCGCTCCCGAGATAGGCGGAGACGACGTCCGGATGACGCAGCACGGCCATGGATTCGCCGTCCGCGATTCGGCGTCCGAAGTTGAGCACCGTGATGTGCTGGGCGGCTTCCGAGACTAGCGTCATGTCGTGATCGATGATCAGGATGGTGAGGCCCTGCGCCGCGATGCGCTTGAGCAGCTCGTGCAGCTCGAGCTTCTCGGTCGAGTTGAGTCCCGCCGCGGGCTCGTCGAGCAGCAACAGCGTCGGGTTCGATGCGAGCGCACGCGCGATCTCGATCAGGCGCTGATGGCCGTAGGAGAAGCTAGAGATCAGCTCGTTGGCGCGGCTGCCGAGGCCGACGAAGGTCAGCGCCTCCATCGCGCGTTCGGTCAGGGCGTCGTCGCCCTTCCCGACCATGGTATTACCGGGCCGCTCCGCGCCGATCTCGACGTTCTCCAGCGCCGTCATCGAACGGAACAGGCGGATGTTCTGGAACGTACGGCCGAGACCAGAGGCCGTGCGCCGATGCGGCGGCATGTTGGTGATGTCGGTGCCGTCGAGCACGATCTTGCCGGCCGTCGCCTGGTAGAGGCCCGAGAGCACGTTGAGCGTCGTGGTCTTGCCCGAGCCGTTCGGCCCGATCAGCGCATGCACGCCGCCGCGCTTCACCGCGATATCGACGCCGTCGACGGCCTTGAGGCCGCCGAAGTGCTTCGACAGGCCGGTGACCTCCAGCACGAAGTCGCCGCCAATTGTCGCCGGCTTCAGATGCAAGGCGCCCGCCACCGGAGGCGCTGCGCTCTTGGCGCGCCAGCGTGCAAACGCGTCCGCGGCGAAGCCCCAGATGCCGTCGGGCATGAAGCGGATGATCAGGATCACGAACAGGCCGTAGATGGCGAGGTAAAGGCCCGGCACGCTCTTGAGAAAGCGCAGCCATTCCGGGATCAGGATCAAGAGGCCCGTGCCGATCGCCGAGCCGATCGGCGAGGCTACGCCGCCGAGCAGCGACATGGTCAGGAACACGATCGATTCCGCGAAGGAGAACTGATCGGGGCTGACATAGGCGAATCCGCCCGCGAAAAGTCCGCCCGCGAGGCCGCCGAGCAACGCACAGAGCGCAAACGCATAGATCTTGGTGCGGAAGACGTCGATGCCGTTGACCCCGGCCGCAAGCTCGTTGTCGCGCACCGCGCGCATGGCGCGGCCGAGCTTGGTGTCGGAGAGATGCCAGACCAGATAGCCGACGATCGCCAGCATCGCCACGCAGAAGGCGAGATAGCTCTGCGACGACTGGAACAGGTCGGGCCGCTTGATGTTGGAGACGCCGTCGGGGCCGTGTGTCAGCCAGATCGCGTTGATCATCACCAGCGTGACGATCTGCTGGAACGAGATCGTGACCATCGCGAGGTAATGACCGCCGAGCCGCAAGGTCGACATGCCCAGAAACGCGCCCGCGAGCAGTGAGATCACGCAGCCGCCGGCGAGGCACAGCCAGAAGCTGACATGCAGATCGTTCGTCCCGATGCCGACCGCATAGGCGCCGAGCCCGAAGAACGCGGCCTGCGCCAGATTGATCTGGCCGCACAGGCCGAGCACCACCGAGAGCCCGAACACGGCGATCGAGAACGTGGTGGCCTGCAGCAGGATGTTGTGAACGTATCCGTCGAAACGCATGTTGGCCGCGAGCGCGACCAGGATCGCTGCGCCGATGAAGTACGGCAGGTGCCGGACCACGAGCGGTTTCGAACGGATGGCGGGCGCCGGAATCGGCATGTTGTCGCTGGGTGCGCTCATGCCTTTTCCGCCACGCGTTCGCCGAAGATGCCTTGCGGCCGGAAGATCAGGAAGGCGACCAGAACGAGGAAGGCGAAGCCGTCCTTGTAGGGCACCGAGATATAGGCCGCACCAAAGGTCTCGATCACACCGAGGGCGAGACCGCCGATGATGGCGCCGGCGACATCGCCGAAACCGCCGATGATGGTGGCCGCGAAGGCCTTGAGCGCGATCGTCGAGCCCATCTGGATCGAGACGAACAGCACGGGCGCGACGAGAATGCCGGCGAGACCGCCGAGCACCGCCGAATAGATGAAGGTGATCATGATCATCGTCGAGACGGAGATGCCGAGCAGCGAGGCCATCTCCTTGTCCTGCGAGGTCGCCTGCAGCTTCTTGCCGAGCAGGGTCTTCTCGAAGAACCAGAAATTGAAGATCACGAGGCAGATGGTGACGCCGATGATCAGGAGGTACTGGCTGTCGAGATAGACCGGGCCGACCTGAATGCCGGGCGTCTCGAACCAGCCTTCCAGCACCTGCGGCTGCGGGCCGTAGATCGCGAGCACGGAATTGGCGAGCAGGATCGAGGCGCCGATGGTGGCGATGATGACAGGCAGATAGGTGCGGTGGCGCAGCGGATAATAGACGCCGAGATTGAAGACCACACCGAGCAGCGCCATGCCGAGCAGCGCGACGATGAAGGCCGCCCAATAGGGCAGACCAGCTTCGATCGCGACCACCATCAGATAGGCCGCGACCATGGAGAATTCGCCCTGGGCAAAATTCACCACGTTGGTGGCACGGAAGATCAGCACGAAGCCGAGCGCGACGAGCGCGTAGACGGCGCCGATGCCGATGCCGGTAAAAAGGAGCTGTAGGGCAAGATCCATGACAAGCTTTTGTTGGAGGTCAAATAGGTTCGACAAAAGACATCACGACCTCCCCGACCGGCATCGGAGAGGTCGTTTCTGTCAGTCGTTGAACTCGATGTGCTTGTCGAAGACGATTTTGCCCTTCTCGTTCTTCACGATGTTGTAGCCGTGGAGACCGTCGCCGTTCTGATCGAAATTGTATTCGCCCTCGGCACCCGGGAACTTCTTGATCGCGAGGATGGATTCGCGAATCTTGCCGGGATCGGTGGAGCCGGCCTTGTTGATCGCCGCCGCCAGGACTGTCACGGCGTCATAGGTCCATGAGCTCTGGTTGTCGGGCGCGACCTTGACCGCATCGCGGTAGAGCTTGCCGAACGCCTTCGAGCCTTCGCTGGAATCCTCGGCGTAATCCGCCACACCGTAGGTGTTGTAGAGCGCCGGTCCCGCCAGCTTCAGCGCGGTGATGTTGACGATCGAGGGCGAGCCGACCCACGGAATGTTCACGCCGAGCTGGCGCAACTGGCGGGCAAAGATGCCGAGATCGTTCTCGAAGGTGAAGTAGGAGCCGAGGATATCCGCGCCCGACTGCTTGATGGCGAGCACGACCGGTGTGAAGTCCTGGCTCTGGTTGGCGTAGCCCTGGTCGAGCACCGGCGGAGCGCCGAGCTTTTCGAGCGCGCCGGTCAACGCCTTGCCGCCCGCGGTACCGAACGCATCGGTAGAGTGCAACACCGCCCATTTCTTCTTGCCCAGCGTGCTGACGCCGTATTCCGCGATGACGCGGCCGGAATAGCTGTCATTGGGCCGGAAGCGGAACAGCCATTGATTGCCCATATGCGTCAGGTTCGGATCGGTACCGCCGATCATCACCGGCTTGCCGAGCTTGATGACGTCGGGAGCCATCGCGTGCACCTGGGTCGAACGAATCGAACCAAGGAACCCGACGATGTCGGATTGCGCTGCGAGCTTGGAGAACGCGAGCACGATGCCGGGATTGGTGGTCTGGTCGTCCTCGACGATCAACTCGCCCTGCTTGCCCAGGATGCCGCCCGCCTTGTTGACGGCTTCGAGCGCGAGTTTGGCGCCCTTGATGGCGTAGCCGCCGGACTCGGCGGCGGGACCCGTGACCGGCGCACACATGCCGATCTTGATGGTGGCGCCTTGCGCGTTCGCGCTCTTGATGAGGTAGGGCGCGGCAATGCCGGCAGCAATTCCGGCCGCGAAGTCGCGTCTCGTCAGTCTCATTCATTCCTCCCTGGGGCCGGGCATCCTTGTCGGCCCTTCTTTGTCTTGGCTCTATCGCTGAATGCAGAACCGGATGCTAGTTACGAATTCTGCCGATACGAGTAAATTGATATTGCGCCAACATCGACTAAATGCGCAGAGCACGCACCCAATAGTGATTCACACCCGCGACAGCAGTCTATTCTCAGTGCTTTTCGCGGCGATGACGCTGCTCACGCGTTATGCAATGACGATAGTCATGCGTCGTGGGAAAGCGATCATGCAAATTTGCCGTTACGCTTCATCCGTGACTTCATCACTCGCGCCGGTGGAAGCGAGGCACAACTCCAGCTGTCCGAGCATCTCCTGCAACTCGGCGAGCTTGCGCGCGCCGAAGCGCTGCGTGATCTCGGCGTAGATCGCTTCCGAGGACGGCGCGACCGCAGCCATCAGCTTCACGCCCTCTTTCGAGATCGACACCATGGTGCGGCGCTGGTCAGCCTTTGCGGTCTTGCGCTCGATCAAATTGCGCGCCTCGAGATCGCGCAGGATACGCGACAGGCTCGGCCCGAGGAGAAACGCGGTGCGCGCGAGTTCCGTAACTTCCGCTGCTTCAATGGACGCAAGCGCACGGAGGATGCGCCATTGCTGCTCGGTAAGGCCGTGTTCACGCAGCTTGGGGCGGAACTGCCGCATCACGGCCTCGCGCGCCCGCAGCAGCGACATCGGCAGCGACCGCGAGAAGTCGCGCATCGGCACCTGCCGCGCGGACGGCGCATCTGCGTTTGCGGGATCAGCCGGTCTCTTCGCCATATCGCCCTTTCAAGCCGCAAAACGTTTGCAGTGCAGCAAGCTCAATTTGCGTTTGACGCATTCACTTAACATGTTAAGTATCTTTCGGCACCACGATTTGTAAGATCACAGATGGCGCTTTCCAGCGACGATATCCAAGCTTGCGCGAAGCGTCTGCACCACGCGGAGAAGACCCGCACGCAGATCCGGCAGCTCTCGCAGGACTTCCCCGACATCACCATCGCCGATGCCTACGCGATTCAGAAGGCCTGGGTCGACGTCAAGATCGCTGAAGGGCGGGTCGTCAAGGGCCACAAGATCGGCCCGACCTCGAAGGCGATGCAGAGCGCGCTCAATATCAATGAGCCGGATTCCGGCGTGCTGCTGGACGACATGTTCTTCGCCGATGGCGGGATCATTCCGACCGAGCGCTTCATCGCCACGCGCGTCGAGGCCGAACTCGCCTTCGTCATGAGCGAGCGTCTTGCCGGACCAGACTGCACGATGTTCGACGTGCTCAACGCCACCGACTTCGTGGTGCCGGCGCTGGAGATCCTGGATACCCGCATCGAGCGCGTCGATCCCAACACCAAGGCGACGCGAAAAATTTACGACACCATCGCCGACAACGCCGCGAATGCCGGCATCGTGCTCGGCGGCCGGCCGATCCGTCCGCTGGACGCCGATCTGCGCTGGATCGGTGCGCTGTGTTTCAAGAACGGCCAGCTCGAGGAAACCGGCCTAGCCGCCGGCGTGCTCAATCATCCCGCGACCGCCGTCGCCTGGCTCGCCAACAAGATCGCGCCGCTCGGCCTTGCGCTCGAACCGGGACAGGTCGTGCTCGCCGGCTCCTTCATCCGTCCGATCGAGACCCGCAAGGGCGACACAATTCAGGCCGATTATGGCGCCTACGGCTCTGTCAGCTGCTACTTCGCTTAGGCGAACAAAGACACAGGGAGTGAAACCGCGATGCCGCATTTCACGATCGAATATTCGGCCAATCTCGATGGCCGCCTCGACATAGCGGCGGTGTGCGAGGTCGTGCGCAAGGCGGCGGTCGAAACCGGCATCTTCCCGCTCGGCGGCATCCGCGTGCGCGCCGTCAGGTGCGAGCATTACGCGATCGCGGATAGCAGGCAGGATTACGGTTTTCTCGACATGGTCCTGCGCATCGGCGAGGGCCGCGACCTTCCGACCCGCCAAAAAGCCGGCGAACACGTCTTCCAGACGCTCTCAAAACACCTCGATCCCGTCTTCGCCGCCAGCAAGTTCGCCTTGTCGTTCGACATGCAGATCAACGACAAGGACACCAGCTGGAAGCGCAACAACATCCACGACGCCCTGAAAGTGGAGGCCGCCCATGGATAAGCCCACGCCGAAAGCCGATGTGTTTCGGGCCAACCGCGACCGCGTCGCGCCGCTGCTGAAAAAACTCCGCGCCGACGGCATCGGCCACAGGATCGACGGCAAGATCGTTCCGTCCATATCCGGCGAGACCTTTGAGACGAAGTCACCGGTCGACGGCGCGGTGCTTGCAAGCGTCGCCCGTGGCAACGCCGAGGACATCGACGCCGCGGCCACGGCTGCCGCGCTCGCCTTCAAGTCCTGGCGCGACATGGGACCGGCGATGCGGAAGAAGCTGCTGCATCGCGTGGCCGACGCCATCGAGGACAATGCCGACGACATCGCGGTGCTCGAATGCATCGACACCGGCCAGGCCTATCGCTTCATGGCCAAGGCCGCGATCCGGGCCGCCGAGAATTTTCGTTTCTTCGCCGACAAATGCGCGGAGGCGCGCGACGGCCAGAATACGCCGAGCGACGAGCACTGGAATATTTCCACCCGCGTACCGATCGGTCCGGTCGGCGTGATCACGCCGTGGAACACGCCGTTCATGCTCTCGACCTGGAAGATCGCTCCTGCCCTCGCGGCGGGCTGCACCGTCGTGCACAAGCCCGCAGAGTGGTCGCCGGTGACGGCGGCTATTCTTGCAAGGCTCGTCAAGGAGGCCGGCGTGCCCGACGGCGTGCTCAATACCGTCCATGGCTTTGGCGAAGAGGCCGGCAAGGCACTGACCGAGCATCCCGCCATCAAGGCGATCGGCTTTGTCGGCGAGAGCGCGACGGGCTCGGCGATCATGATTCAAGGCGCGCCGACGCTGAAGCGCGTGCATTTCGAGCTCGGCGGCAAGAATCCGGTGATTGTGTTCGACGACGCGGATCTCGACCGCGCGCTGGACGCCGTCGTGTTCATGATCTACTCGCTCAACGGCGAGCGCTGCACCTCATCCAGCCGCCTCCTGATCCAGCAGAACATCGCCGATAAGTTCGTCGAGAAGCTGACCGCGCGAGTGAAGGCGCTGAAGGTCGGCCATCCCCTCGATCCCGCCACCGAGATCGGGCCACTCATCCACGAACGGCATCTGGCCAAGGTCTGCTCCTATTTCGACGTCGCACGCCAGGATGGCGCTGTGATCGCGGTCGGCGGCAAGGCCTATGACGGCCCCGGCGGCGGACATTATGTCGAGCCGACGCTGGTGACCGGCGCGAGCGGCAAGATGCGGGTGGCGCAGGAGGAAGTGTTCGGCCCCTTCCTCACCGTGCTGCCCTTCCGCGACGAGAAGGATGCGATCGAGATTGCCAACGACATCCGCTATGGCCTCACCGGCTATGTCTGGACCAACGACGTCGGCCGGAGCTTGCGCGTCGCCGACGCGCTCGAGGCCGGCATGATCTGGCTCAACTCGGAGAATGTCCGCCACCTGCCGACGCCGTTCGGCGGCATGAAGGCCTCCGGCATCGGCCGCGACGGCGGCGACTACTCGTTCGACTTCTACATGGAAACCAAGCATGTCTCGCTGGCGCGGGGCACGCACAAGATTCAGAAACTGGGGATTTAGGGAAACGGTCATTCCGGGGCGTGCGACGGGACCGCAAGCGCCCGGAGCACGAGCCCGGAATCCATTTTTCTACTGACTCTGCCGCGCGATGGATTCCGGGCTCGGCTCTGCGAGCCGCCCCGGAATGACAAAGGGGGAAACGCCAATGCCGGTACCGCAACACGTCTTCGAGCCGCCCTTCAACATCATCCGCTCCAGCCACGTCGTGCTGGACGTGACCGATCTGAAGCTCAGCCGCGCGTTCTACGAGACCACCGTCGGCCTGCATGTCGAGGATGCCGACGACAAGGTGGTTTACCTGCGCGCAGCCGAAGAGCACCAGCATCACTCGCTGGTGCTGCGCAAGGCGGCGGTGCCCGCCTGCGCCCGGCTCGGCTTCAAGGTCGGCAACGACGGGGATCTCGACAAGGCCGCGGCCTTCCTCTCCGAGAATGGCCTCAGCTACGCCTTCGTCGACCAGCCCTTCCAGGGTCGCACGCTGCAATTCACCGATCCCTTCGGCTTCAAGATCGAGCTCTATGCGACGATGGACCGGCGGCCGCATCTGCTCCGCCGCTTCGACCTCTACAAGGGTTGCCATCCGCAGCGGCTCGACCATTTCAACGTCTTCGCTGCCGAGGTGCAGGATACTGTCGAGTTCTATGCGCGGCTCGGCTTCCGCCTCAGCGAATATGCCGAGGAGGACGGACCGAACGGCCGCATCGCCGCGGCCTGGATGCATCGCAAGGGCAACGTCCACGACTTCGCTTTCACCAACGGCAAGGGCCCTCGGCTGCACCACTTCGCCTATTGGACGCCGACGGCGATGAACATCATCCATCTCTGCGACGTGATGGCGTCCTCCGGCTACGTGAAGAACATCGAGCGCGGGCCCGGGCGCCACGGCATCTCCAATGCGTTCTTCCTCTACGTCCGCGATCCTGATGGACACCGGCTGGAGCTCTATACCAGCGATTACTTTACCGGAGATCACGACCACGAGCCGCTGCGCTGGTCGCTGCGCGATCCGCGCCGCCAGACGCTGTGGGGCGCACCGGCGCCGCGCTCGTGGTTCGAGCAGGGCTCGCCCTTCACGGGGCAGGCCGTCCGAGAACCCAAGTTTGTGGCCGACGTGCTGGTGGCGGATTGACGATGAGACTCCCTCGCCTCGCCACCTACTCGGTCAAGGGTGCAACCCGCTACGGCGCCGTGCTGGAGGGAGGCATCGTGAATCTCTCGCCACACCACGCCAAGGATTATCCGACGCTGCGCGAGGTGATCGCCGCAGGAAAGCTCGCGAGCCTCGCCGAAGAGGCAGCCAGCCGCACGCCGGACCATGCGCTCGGCGACGTCACCTGGCTTGCGCCAGTGCCGGGACCGGAAAAGATCATCTGCATCGGCGTCAACTATCCCGACCGCAACGCCGAGTACAAGGACGGTCAGGACGCGCCGAAATATCCGAGCATGTTCATGCGCTCGCCCCGCTCCTTCGTTGGCCACGACACCCCGCTGGTGCGCCCGCGTGCCTCTGCGCAGCTCGACTATGAGGGCGAGATCGTGCTGGTGATCGGCAAGCCCGGCCGGCACATTCCGGAAAGCGCCGCGCTCGACCACATTGCCGCGCTCACGCTCTGCAACGAAGGCTCGGTGCGCGACTGGCTGCGCCATGGCAAATTCAACGTCACGCAGGGCAAGAACTTCGATTCCAGCGGCAGCCTCGGGCCATGGCTCGTGCCCTACACCAGGGAAGCGCAGATCGCCGATATTCGCTTGACCACACACGTCAATGGTGAGCTGCGGCAGGATGACCGCACCAGTCGGCTGATGTTTCCGTTCCGCACCCTCATCAGCTATATCTCGACCTTCGCAACGCTCGTTCCCGGCGACATCATCGTCACGGGCACGCCGACCGGCGCCGGTGCACGGTTCGATCCGCCGCGCTATTTGAAGCCCGGCGATGTCGTCGAGATCGCGGCCGAGGGCATCGGGGCCTTGCGCAACGGCGTCGTCGACGAAGCCTGATCAATAATTGAAGTGGAATGATGCAATGACCACCCTCACCGGCGGCGAAGCGATCGTAAGTGGCCTTGTCGCCCATGGCGTCGACACCGTGTTCGGCCTGCCCGGCGCGCAGGTCTATGGCTTGTTCGACGCCTTCCACCAGGCCCAGCTCAAGGTGATCGGCGCGCGGCACGAGCAGGCCTGCGGCTACATGGCGTTCGGCTATGCGCGCTCCAGCGGCAGGCCCGGCGTGTTCAGCGTGGTGCCCGGCCCCGGCGTGCTCAACGCCAGCGCAGCGCTGCTCACCGCGTTTGGCTGCAACGAGCCGGTGCTGTGCGTCACCGGCCAGGTGCCAACGCAGTTCCTGGGCAAGGGCCGCGGCCATCTCCACGAGATGCCGGACCAGCTCGCGACCTTGCGAACCTATGTGAAATGGGCCGAGCGGATCGAGCATCCCGGATACGCGCCGACGGTGGTCGCACGTGCCTTCCAGGAGATGACCTCGGGCCGCCGCGGCCCCGCCTCCGTCGAGATGCCCTGGGATGTCTTCACCCTGCGCGCGGACACCGCGGCGGCACAGGTGCTGGAGCCGCTGCCCGCGCCGCGGCCCGACCCCGATATGATCAAGCAGGCCGCCAGGCTGATCAAGAACAGCAAGGCGCCGATGATCTTCGTCGGCAGCGGTGCGATCGAGGCCGGCGAGGAGATCCTCGCGCTCGCCGAGATGATCGATGCGCCCGTGGTCGCCTTCCGCAGCGGGCGCGGCATCGTCTCCAATGCGCACGAACTCGGGCTGACCATGGCGGCCGCCTACAAGCTGTGGGCGAAGACCGACTTGATGATCGCAATCGGGACCCGCGCGGAGCTGCCCGTATCGGGCTTCCGCTGGCCCTACCAACCGCCTGGCTTGAAGTCGGTTCGCATCGATATCGATCCCGCCGAAATGCGCCGTGTTGTCTGTGACACCGCGATCGTGGCCGATGCCAAGGCCGCGACCGCCGACCTCGCCGCCGCCGTCAGCAAGGCCGGCTACAGCAGGACCGCCGGACGTCGTGCCGCGATCCGCGAGGCAACCGCGACCGCGCTGGCAGAAATCCAGCGCATCCAGCCGCAGATGGCGTATCTCAACATCCTGCGCGAGGTGCTGCCCGCGAATGCGATCGTCACCGACGAACTATCGCAGTTCGGCTTCGCCTCCTGGTACGGCTTTCCGATCTACGAGCCGCGCACCTTCATTACGTCAGGCTATCAGGGCACGCTCGGCTCGGGCTTCCCGACCGCGCTTGGCGCCAAGGTCGCCAATCCTGATAAGCCGGTGGTGGCGATTACCGGAGACGGCGGCTTCATGTTCGGCGTGCAGGAGCTTGCCACCGCCGTGCAGTTCAACATCGGCGTGGTGACGCTGGTGTTCAACAACAACGCCTATGGCAACGTCCGCCGCGACCAGCGCGAACGCTTCGACGGCCGCGTGGTGGCGTCGGATCTCGTCAACCCGGATTTCGTCAAGCTGGCGGAATCATTCGGCGTCGCGGCGGCCCGCGTTACCGCGCCGGACCAGTTCAAGGCGGCGATGGAGAAGGCGCTGGCCCATGACGGGCCGTACCTGATCTCGGTCGAGGTGACCCGAGATTCCGAGGTGAGCCCGTGGGCGTTCATTCACCCGCCGAAGCCTTGAGGTGAACGCCACCCTGTAGTCGCGCCGCCGCGATCACCAGCAAGCCGGCGCCAGCGACCGACCAGCAGGCGACCGGCGCCCAATGCAGCAGGGGCGCGTAGTCCGGCATCTTCTGCAAGCCGCCAGCGACCGCCGCCATGCGCGCGAAGGTGCCGAGCGCCAGTGCCGAGAAAACGAGGCCGGTGACCTTGCCTTCCGCACCGGTCGAGCCGATCGCCAGCGCAGCCGAGACCGCGCTCATCAGCATGCAGCCCCATGCGGCGCCGGCGAGAAACTGCGCGGCGATCAGCGTGTTCAGGCTGCCAGCGAGCTCCGCTGCCGCGATCGCGGCGGCGCCGATCAATCCGGCGGCACCCATCACGATCAGGCCGCCGCGATGTTTGACGACGAGACTCGCCGGAAACATCGCGATGTTGAAGCCGATCCAGAACACCGGCATCAGCCATGGCAGCTCCTCGGGCCTCGCAAAGCGCAGATAGGACGGCGCACTGTTCATTGCAAAGTGCAACTGAAAGCCGAGTGCCAGCGCCACCATCGCGACGATGAAGATGATCGGCACCAGGCCCAGCGGCTTTGCCGCTTCGGCCGGCGTCGGCGGCGAGGTATCGCGCGCGACATCGTGCTCGATCCGCGACAGCCCCAGCGCCGTGAGCAGCAGCACGACGCTGGAGATCACGAACGGCAGCCGCGCATCGTGCTCGCGCATCACCACGCCGAGATAGGGTGAGACCGCGCCGGCGACGCCATAGCCCAACATCGCCAGCGCTGCGAGGAACGGCACCTGTGGCCTTGCGCGGTATTTGCCGAGCAGGATCAGCGGCGGCGCGCGCAAGGCAGACGAGGTGATCGACCAGACCACGATCAGCAGGATGAACCAGACCTGCGCTGCCGCGCCCACGCCAGCAACGAAGGGCATGGCAACGAACGCGCCGCAGGAGATCGCGGCCACGAGCCCGACGAACAGGCCAAGCCTGCCGACATGGGGCGCGAGCTTGTCCGCGGCGATCCCCATCGCCGTGTCGGCGATGGTGAAGATCGCCTGGTCCAGCATCAGGATGAGGATGACGGCGGATGGCGCGATGCCGACTTCGGCCGCGAGCTTCGGGAGATAGATGACGTAGGTGGTCCAGCCCAGCGTGAACACCAGTTGCAGCACGGCCAGATAAAGGCCGGTGCGGTTGGCCGTCGTCGTCCCGGCCGAGAGTTGTGTCGTCGCCATGTCGCCTTTTCCCCCGCCGGAACCTTAGACGAGCGAAGGCCGCGAGGGAACGCGTCAGCGCGTCCGGCGGAAGGTCAAATTGATCCGCTTGCGCCCGAGCAGCGCATGCTCGCCGTCGGCGAGCGGCGCAACGCCGTGATAGGCGAGCCGGTTCGCCCCGCCCCAGACCACGACGTCGCCATGGACCAGCCGGAAGCGACGCGGCTTGTCGGCGCGCGCCATGCCGCCGAACAGGAAGGTCGCGGGCAAGCCGAGCGAGACCGAGACGATCGGCGCCGAATAGTCCAGTTCGTCCTTGTCCTGATGCAGCGACAGCCGCGTGCCGGGCTCGTAGCGGTTGACGAGGCAGGCATCGGGCGCGAAGCCGGCAAACCCGCCCTGCTCTGCCGCGTGCCGGGCCAGATCGCGGAGCACGGGCGGCATCGCCGGCCACGGCGCGCCACTTTTCGGATCGATCGGGTCGTAGCGATAGCCGGTGTGATCCGTGATCCAGCCGCGCTCGCCGCAATTGGTCATCGCCACCGACATCAGATGGCCGCCGGGCGTGGTCATGCGCCGGAACGGCGACTGCCCGACGATGGCGCGCACGGCTTCGATCAACTCGCTCTCGATCGGCTTGACGAATCCGCGCAGCAGAACGGCGCCGTCGGCGATCTCCTCGCGCGACGGCTGGGCTTCGGCGACGGTGTCGAACAAATCAGCCGTCAATCGCAGCGCTCATTTGGCATCATGAAAAATCACACCCAGGGTGTGGCGCTGGCCGGACCTGATCCGGCTGACGCCATGACGGAGATTAACGCGGTAGGTGCCGCGTGTCCCCTGCACCGGGCGGTGATGCACAGCGAAGGCGACCGCATCGCCCTGCGCCAGTGGCACGACCTCGGCGCGGGACTGCATGCGCGGGCGCTGCTCGGTCAGCACGAACTCGCCGCCGGTGAAATCGCGGCCCGGCTCGGACAGCAGGATCGCGACCTGGAGCGGGAACACGTGCTCGCCATAGAGGTCCTGATGCAGGCAATTGAAGTCGCCCGCTTCATATTGCAGCAGCAGTGGCGTCGGGCGCGCCTGGCCCGCGTCATGGCAGCGCTTGAGGAAGGCCGCGTGCGCGGCGGGATAGCGGATGTCGATCCCCATCGCCTCGTTCCAGCGATTGGCGACGCCTTGCAGATGCGCGTAGAGCGCCCGGCGCAGCTCGGCGATCAGGTCGGGCAGCGGATAGGAGAAATATTTGTACTCGCCGCGGCCAAAGCCGTGGCGGCCCATGACGATACGGCTGCGGAAGTTCGCGTCGTTGGGGTAGAGGGCGGCGATAGCGCGGCATTGATCCGGCGTCAGCAGGTTCTTCAGGACGGCGCAGCCTTGGGTTTCGAGCTCGCTGCTGATTTGGAACCAGTCGAGGGAGTCGACGTGGGCGGCGAGGTCCGTCGCCGGGTCGAAGAACGCGGCTGCATGTTTTGCGGTTGCCATTGCGACCATCCTATCTACGATCGTCATTCCGGGGCGCGACGAAATCGCGAGCCCGGAATCCATAACCACCATCGAGAATATGGATTCCGGGCTCGCGCCAAGTGGCGCGCCCCGGAACGACGAAAGTGGGTGTCGCAGATCGCGGCCGCCACAACCACCCGATTTCCGTGTAGGAACCTAACCCCGCACCGGCAACGTCACCACATCATAGCCGTGCCTAATCGTGCGCTTCAGCACGGGGTCTTCCAGCTCGAAGTCGAAGCGGTCGGCGGGGCGGATGCCGCCCTTGGCAGCAAAGGTGCCGCCGAACATGGCGCAGCCGTCGGGGAATTTTCCGCCATCGAAACCGCGCGCGATGAGGTCGGCGACCGGCAGCATCGCGTCCAGTGTGCCCTCCTGGTAGAGCACGCGCTCGCCCTTGATCGTGGCCCAGGAGCGCAAAATTATCTTGTCCCAGTGGCCGATGACGTCCTCGAGCTCCCACAGGGTCGATGCGATCGGCTTGTCGCACATCTGCTTGGACACCGTGACGTTGTAGGCTTCGACCTTGCGGTCGGTGTGATCGGAGCCGCAGCCAACGAAGATGCGGCCCTGCCAGCCGATCAGCACAAACTCGACTTCGCCGGAGGAATCGTCACCGGTGCATTCGATGCGGTCTTGCTGGGTCAGGCGCCGCGCCGAGGCGCGGTAGTAGATTGGCGTCGAGGCCGGGGGGGCGATGCCGACGGCTTCCAGCTCGGCGATGTGCTTGTCGCGCGCGACAGGATCGCGGCCGGTCCAGCCGGCGATGACCATCTGGTCGATCGCCAGCGTCAGCGGCGTGGTGGTGTCCTGGGCGTCGACGGTGAAAGTCAGGTCAAACACGAATTACGGCCTCCATGCCGGCAGCAAGTTCAAAGATCCGACGATCCGATCCGCCCGCTCCCGCCAGCATCAGGCCGACGGGAATTTCGCCCTTGCGATGTGCGGGCAGCGAGATGGCGCAGCCGTCGATCATGTTGATCAGGGTACAATTACGCAGAGCGCGCAGGTTCTGCGTGGTGAATGCCTTGTCGTCGGCGAGATCTGCGATCTTGGGCGGCGTGTTGGCGGTGGTCGGCAGCACCAGGGCGTCATAAGGCGCGATGCGGGCGTTGACGCGGGCGATCAGCGAGCGGCGCTCATTGAGCAGGTCGATGTAGTCGGCCGCGCTCTGCGCCTCGCCGCGCAGGATTCGCACGGAGACGCGGGGATCGTAGACATCGCCCTTGGACGTGATGAGGTAGCGGTGCCAGGCATAGCTTTCGGAGGCGGCAAAGCCGCCTTTGGCGTTCATCGGGCCGATGTCGTGGAATTCCGCCATCTCGATCCGCTCGATGACGGCGCCGTGGTCGGTGAGGCTCTTGAGCGCACGCTCGAACGTCTCGGCCACTTCCTTATCGAGGTCGTCGAGGGCGATCGTGGTCGGTACCGCCAGCCGCATCCCCTTCACGGGACGCGGCTTCAGCGCGACGAGCGGCTCGTTCGCGAGCACCGCGTCCAGAATGGCACAGCAGCTGACCGATCGTGCCAGCGGCCCGATGCTGTCGAGCGAGAACGACAGCGGCACGGCGCCATCGAGCGGCACGCGGCGCTGCGTCGGCTTGTAGCCGACGATGCCATTGTAGGCAGCCGGAATCCGGCAGGAGCCGCCGGTGTCGGTGCCGAGCGCGCCATGCGCCATGCCGTCGAGCACGGAGACTGCGGCGCCCGAGGACGAGCCTCCGGGCACGTGGCCCTCGGCCCGGTGCCAGGCCCCCTTCGGCGTGCCGTAATGCGGATTGATGCCGATGCCGGAATAGGCGAACTCGGTCATGTTGGTGCGCCCGATCACGACAAACCCGGCTTTACGCAGCCGCGCCACCGTCGCGGCGTCCTGCTCGGCGGGCGGGGAATTGTCGAGCGCGCGGGAGCCGGCGCGCGTCACCTGGCCCCTGATGTCGAACAGATCCTTGATCGAGACCGGGATACCGGCATAGCGCGACGGCGCGGCCTTGGCCTTGCGCAAGCCGTCCATGGCGTCCGCCGCCGCGAGCGCGGCGTCCTTGTCGACGTGGATGAAGGTGCGCTGGCCTTCACCAGCGGGATCGGCAATCCTAGCGATGCAGGCCTCGACCAGCTTGCGGGAGGTGGTGCGGCCGCTTTCGAGGTCGTCGGCGAGCTTCGCCAGAGTCGGAAAATCGGTCATGTCTGTCTCACGGAATATTACGCGCGCAATCTATAGCGACGGCTCAGTTCGACACAAGCATTGTGCGCATGATGGCATGCATGCACATTGCTGGACCGTTGACGCGGCATGGTCGATTGTCGCATCAAGATCGAAACAGGCAGGTCTGAAACCTGAGCCTTTTTGGGAGGAGCTGCCGACATGGCCGAACCGCAGCGCGCGCGACCGAAACCGACGCCGGAAACCCAGCATTTCTGGGAGGGCACCAAGGCGGGCGAACTGCGCCTGCAGCGCTGCGACGCCTGCGCGCATGTCTATTTCCCGCCGCGCCCGTTCTGCCCGTCCTGCGCCTCGCGCAAGGTCAGCATCTTCAAGGCGAGCGGCAAGGGCTTCCTCTACAGCTATGTGATCAACCACCGGCCGGCCGCACCCGGCTTTACGCCGCCTTACGCGATCGCAGTGGTCGAGCTTGCCGAGGGGCCGCGGATGATGAGCAACATCATCGACTGCCCGCAGACCCCGGAGGCGCTCGAACTCGACATGAAGCTCGAAGTTGCCTTCGAGGCCCTCGACGACAAGATCACCCTCCCCGTCTTCCGTCCGGCGAAGGGATAAGCCATGCGCAGCAACCAGGTTGCCGTCGTCGGCGCGGCCGAGACCACCGAGCTCGGAATCATCCCCAACGCCTCGCAGCTCCAGCTTCACGCGGATGCGGCGCTCAATGCCATTGCCGATGCCGGGCTGAAGCTCTCCGACATCGACGGCTTTGCCACTGCGGTCGAGACGCCGCAGCAGGTCTGCCACTATCTCGGCATCAAGCCGACCTGGGTCGACGGCACCTCGGTCGGCGGCTGCTCGTTCATGCTGCATGTTCGCCATGCCGCCGCCGCGATCGAGGCCGGCCTGTGCAAAACCGTGCTGATCACGCATGCCGAGAGCGGCAAGTCGATGATCGGCAAGGCGCCGCGCTCGATCCCCGCCGACAGCCTGCAAGGCCAGTTCGAGGCGCCATTCGGCGTCTACGGCCCGCCCAGCATGTTCCCGATCCCCGTGCTGCGCTTCATGAAGACCTGGGGCATCACCCATGAGCAGCTGGCCTCCGTCGCCGTGGTGCAGCGCGAATGGGCGGCGAAGAATCCGCGCGCGATGATGAAGGACCCGATCACGGTCGCGGACGTCCTCAACTCGCGCATGATCGCCTATCCGTTCCGACTGCTGCAGTGCTGCCTCGTCACCGACGGCGGCGGCGCGCTGATCCTGACCTCGGCCGACCGGGCCAAGGATTTCCCCCGCAAGCCGGTCTACATCATGGGCACGGGCGAGAGCGTGGAGACGCCGATGGTCAGCCAGATGGAGACATTCAACTCCTCGCGCGCGTTCAAGACCGCAGGTCCCCTCGCGTTCAAGGAGGCCGGCATCGCACACAAGGACGTCGATCATTTGATGATCTACGATGCGTTCGCGCATCTGCCACTGTTCGGCCTCGGCGATCTCGGCTTCATGCCGCATGAGGAGACCGGCAAGTTCATCGCGGACGGCAACACCCGTCCCGGCGGCAAGCTGCCGCTCAACACCAATGGTGGCGGACTGTCCTACATGCATTCGGGCATGTACGGCATGTACGCGCTGCAGGAGAGCGTGCGCCAGATGCGCGGCATCGCGCCGGCGCAGGTGCCGAACGCGAAGATTTCGGTGTGCCACGGCGTCGGCGGCATGTTCGCCGCGAGTGGCACGATCGTGTTTACGAACGAGAGGTAATCCACATGAGCAAATCACTGCAGGACAAGGTCATCATCGTCACCGGCGCAGGCCGCGGCATCGGGCGGGAGATCGCGCTGCTGTGCGCCGCGGAGGGCGCCAAGGTCGTCGTCAACGACCCCGGCGTCGCCGCCGACGGCGCCGGCACGAGCGCCACACCCGCCGAGGAAGTGGTCGAGGAGATCAAGAAGCGCGGCGGGAGTGCCGTGGCCAATTTCGAATCGGTGGCGGAGGCGATCCCCGCCAGCAAGATCGTGAAGGCCGCGACCGATCATTTCGGTCGGCTCGACGGCGTCGTCAACAATGCCGGCATCCTGCGCGACATGATTTTCCACAAGATGAGCGTGGAGGCCTTCGAGGCCGTCATCAAGGTGCATCTGATGGGCTCGTTCTATGTCAGCCACGCTGCCGCGCGCATTTTCCGCGAGCAGGAGTCCGGCTCCTTCGTGCACTTCACCTCGACCTCGGGCCTGATCGGCAATTTCGGCCAGGCCAACTACGCCGCCGCCAAGCTCGGCATCGTCGGGCTCTCTAAATCCATCGCGCTCGACATGGGCCGCTTCAACGTCCGCTCGAACTGCGTCTCGCCGTTCGCCTGGACCCGGATGATCGGCACCATCCCGACCGAGACCGAGGCCGAGAAGGCGCGCGTCGAGAAGATCAAGCAGATGGGCCCAGAGAAGATCGCGCCGATCTGCGCCTATTTGCTCTCCGATGCCGCCAAGGACGTCACCGGGCAGATCTTCGGCGCGCGCATGAACGAGCTGTTCCTGTTCAGCCAGAATCGCCCGCTGCGCTCGGTGCACCGGAGCGAAGGCTGGACGCCGCAGTCGATCGCGGAACACGGCATGCCGGCGCTGAAGGGCTCGTTCTACAAGCTCGATCGTTCCGCCGACATTTTCCCGTGGGATCCGGTGTAAGTGGGCGCAGTATCTCCTCCGTCATGGCCGGGCTTGACCCGGCCATCCACGTCTTGAGGCGCTGCACGAAGAATGTGGATGCCCGGGACATTTGTGTGAAGACGCGCTTCGCGCTTTCGCCCGGGCATGACGGCTGAGGGTATCGCGGCTGCGTCACCCTACCCCGTATTCCGCAACCCCGCCGAAATCCCGTTGATGGTGAGCTGAATCCCGCGCAGCACCTGCTCGTCCGGGTTCTGCGCGCGGTACTCTTTCAGCAGCTCGACCTGCACGTGGTTGAGCGGATCGAGATAGGGGAAGCGGTGGCGCACGGAGCGCTCCAGCAGCGGGTTGCCCTGGAGCAGGCGGTCCTGGCCCATGATGTCGAGCAGCGTCTCGATGCAGGAATGCCATTCGCGGCGGATGCGGCCGAAGATTTTTTCGCGCAGGGCTTCGTCCGGCACCAGTTCGGCATAGCGCGAGGCGATCGCGATCGAGCTTTTGGCGAGCACCATGTCCATGTTCGACAGCAGCATGCGGAAGAACGGCCACTCCTTGTAGAGCTCTTTCAGGAACGGCATGCCCTTGTCGGGATGCTGCGCAATCCACTGCTCGACCGCGCTGCCGAAGCCGTACCAGCCCGGCAGCATCAGGCGGCATTGCGCCCATGAGAACACCCAGGGGATCGCGCGCAAATCCTCGATCGCACGGGTCTTCTTGCGCGAGGCCGGACGGCTGCCGATGTTGAGGGTCGCGATCTCGTTGATCACGGTCGAGGCCCAGAAATAATCGACGAACCCCTCGGTCTCGTAGACGAGGCCGCGATAGGCCTTGAAGGCGAGGTTCGACAGCTCGTCCATCGCAGTCAGATATTCGCGGCGCGGCGCGCTCTGGCGCGGATGCAGCAGGCTCGCCTCCAGCGTTGCGGCCGCGAGGATCTCCAGATTGCTGCGACCAACCTCGGCGTTGGAATATTTCGACGAGATGATCTCGCCCTGCTCGGTGATGCGGATCTGGCCGTTCACGGCGCCGCCGGGCTGGGCGATGATGGCGTCATAGCTCGGACCGCCGCCGCGACCGACCGAGCCGCCGCGGCCGTGGAACAGCCGCAGGCGCACGTGATGGCGCTCGAACACTTCGACGAGACCGATCTCGGCCTTGTAGAGCTCCCAGCCCGAAGTGACGAAGCCGCCATCCTTGTTGCTGTCGGAATAGCCGAGCATGACCTCCTGCACGCCGCCACAGCTGTCGACGAGGCGACGGTAATCGTGCAGCGACAACATGCGATCCATGATGACGCTTGAAGCCTGCAAATCCTCGATGGTCTCGAACAGCGGCACGATGTTGATGGCACTGCGCCCGGAGGGATGGACGAGGCCGACTTCCTTCAGGAGCACGGCCACTTCGAGCATGTCGGACATGCTCTTGCACATCGAGATGATGCACTGGGGAATGGCGTCCGAGCCGAACTTCGCATGCGCCTCCGCGGCGGCATGAAAGACGTTGAGCTCGCCCATGGTCTCGTCGCTGTATTTGACGAACGGCGACACCAGCGAGCGCGGGCTGCGCAACTCGTTGGTCAGCAGCGAGATACGCGCGTCTTCGCCGAGCGCGAGATAGGACATGCCGGGATTGGCGGCGTCCATCAGCTCGGCGATGGTGCGCTCGTGCACGGCGGAGTTCTGGCGGATGTCGAGCCGCGCCAGATGGAAGCCGAAACAATCCACCGCGCGCCGCAGCAGCCGGAGCCTGCCGCGCGCGATGACCCGGGCGTTGTTGGAGATCAGCGAGCGGTGCAGCACGTCGAGATCGGCCTGGAATTCCTTGACGCTGCCATAGGGCGCGCCCTTGCCGACCGGCCGGCGCGTGATCTCGACCTGAAGCTTTTCGGCCGTCGCGGTCAGGCGGGCGTAGATGCCCGAGACCGCGAGACGATAGGGCTCGCCGATCCGGTGCGGCGAGGTATCGGGCGAGCGCTCCGCCAGGTTGCGCAGCTCCTCGGAAATGTCGGCAAGATGCGCCGCGATCGACAGCTCGGAGCCGAGCACGTGCAGCTCCTCCAGATAGAACTGCATCACCCGGCTCGACTGCAGCCGCAGCGTGCCGCGCATGACATCGGCGGTGACGAAGGGATTGCCGTCGCGGTCGCCGCCGATCCAGCTTCCCATGCGCAGGAACGAGGCGAGCTCGCCCGCGGCCTGCTCGCCGCCCTCCTCCAGCCGGTCCTCCAGCGTGTTGATCAGCCGCGGCACTTCGCGCAGGAACGTGTAATCGTAGAACGACAGGCCGTTGGCGACCTCGTCGAGCACGGTGAGCTTGGTGCGGCGGAGCAGATTGGTCTGCCACAGCGTCAGCACCTCGCGGCGAAGCTGCTCGTCGGAGGCCGCGGCCTCGTCCGCGGTCAGCGCGACGCGCTCGCGGCGATCGAGCAGGGCTGCGACCTCCATCTCGCGGTCCATCGTGCTCTTGCGGCGGACCTCGGTCGGGTGCGCGGTCAGGACCGGGCTGACCAGCGCGGTCTTGAAGAAGCTGCGCAGCGCATCGGCGCCGATCCCCGCGGCCTTGGCATGGGCCAGCGTCTCCGCCAGCACCCCGGAGCCGCTGGCGGCACTGCGGGCGCGCATCTGGCGGATGTTGTTCTGGTCCTCGGCGATGTTGGCGAGGTGGGAGAAATAGCTGAAGGCGCGGACGATCCGCAACGTCTCGGAGGTCGACATGCTGTCGAGGATCTGCTCGAGTTCGCGACGGGCGAGCCGGTCCTCGTCGCGGTGGAACCGGATCGAGGTCTGCCGGATGCGCTCGACCAAGTCGAACAGGTCGGCACCCTCCTGGTCGCGCACCGTGTCGCCCAGAATGCGTCCGAGCAGGCGGATATCGTCCCGCAGCCGCGCATCGGCCTCCAGCGCCTGAACGTCCTCAGCGCGATTGGCGCGTGGCTCGGCGGCATCGGATGATATGGTTTGGAGGGACATCGGCGCGCTCTCCTCTTTGAGCTCCCTATGGCTCCCCGGCACGAGCGAGTGTGCGATATTTTTCTGCCGCAGCGCAAGACGAACTTGGGGGCGGTGCACACCGGCGGTGATTGTCTCGTGCCCCGGACGCAGCGCAGCGCCCTTGCGGTGCGCTGCAGAGCCGGGGCCCATCGGGCCGAGCAGTTGTGGAGCCTTCTGGGTCCCGGCTCTGCGCAGCAGCGTTGCACGCTGCAGCGCGTCCGGAACACGATCACCGGGACACCATCACCAAACACGCCTTCGCGGTCTCGCGGCATACTCCGCCCGAGTTTTGCTGTCCGTTTCGCCCTCATCGAGAACAAAGGGCGCAGGGAAGGCCGGGCGCCGGCTGGCACCCAGGGTCCGCACGCGGAAGACGCACGCGGGGTGACCACAGGTGATGCCGGTCGCCCGGCCTTCCCTGCGCAATGGTTTTACGGCTTATGGCGCACTCTCCCCGGGGAGCGATGCACTCTTGCCCCCGTCGCCTTGCGGATAATCGATGCGCGCACCCGGTTGGGCCGCTTCACCACCGCAAGCCTTGACGCCAGCCTGCGGGCGTCAGGACCACACGCTTTTGCCGTCCGCGGACGTCCCTCCCCTGACACCCGGAAGCTCGCGCGTGCTCGCCCCCGAGGCCGAAAAGAAACGCTGTGACCGCGCCGTGTCATCCCGCGGATCGTGATGGCTCACGGGGGTCGCCCGCCCTGCCATCTCGTCACGCGCCGGCGCTGCCGCGTCCATCGCCTCCCGGCTCACGTATCGTGACGATCGCGAAACGCCCCTTTGGCGGGCCAGGATGTCTTGCGGTTTAACCGAAGATGCGAATTCGGTCAATCAGAATATTTGGGAGCATGGCCTTGACCTGCATGTGGCGTGTTTTGCCCGTCGGGCAACGCGAGGGATTGTGGCCATCAACGCGCGAATTTGAAGTGAGCGACTGCCGCCGAGGTGACCGTCAGCAATGCCGACGCAATCCAGATCGGCCCCAGAACGAAGATCGCTATCGCGCCCTGCCCGCAGGCACCGCATGACACCCAGAACAATGTCGGAAAAAGACATAGCAGGATGACGACAGCCAACCCTGTACCGAGCCAAACTCCTCGCGCCCCCCATCGCGCACCAGAAAACCACGGCACGGCCGGAAAACCGAAAGACAGAACAGCCAGAACGTTCATCAGATTGTCGAACATCATTGGCTGTTGGTCGTCGACACGCGGCAGACGGTTCACACTCCTGCCAAAACGGGGCGGGCCTCCCGGCTCCGGGTGCAAAAGTCGAATGCCATCATGCTTCGTCAGCGGCCTACGGATTGACGGGGTTCGCTCCGCTCATCCCATCCGACAAGTTCGACATATCCCACTGGTTGTTTCTTACGGTTAGGCGGCTTAGGTCTTACATATGATGGAATGGTTAGATTTGAGTGGAATTGGGCCGTACCTAGCGCGCTTTCGCCGATGGATCGACCGCGTCCCCAACCGCGACTTCTTCGAATCCAGCCCGTTGGCCAAGTTGGGTCGGCTGGCACTTATCCTGGTCACCGTATGTTTGACGGTCGCACCATTGATCTGGCTGTTTAAGCAATTTTCGCGTTAAGCCGGCACGATCACCTTGCCGATCGGCCAGAGCGCGATGCCGGCGAGCTTGAGATGGGCCCAGGCGAAGGGGATGCCGATGATGGTGACGGCGAGCACCAGGGCGGTCAGGAGGTGGCCGAGCGCCAGCCACCAGCCGGCCAGCACGAACCAGATGATGTTGCCGATCAACCCGAGCGGGCCGGTACCGATATCCTCGACGCCGGTGACCTCATAGCGATTGACCGCCCGCGAGCCGAACGGCAGCAGCGTGTAGACAGCGATGTTGAACGCAGCCCGCGCCCAGGGCAAGCCGACGATGGTGATCGCCATGATGACCGCGGCGATCAGCCAGCCGGCCGCCATCCAGGCGCCGCCGATGAGAATCCAGAGGAGGTTGAGCAGGATGGAAACGGGGGTCATGGTTTTATCCGCGGTCCAATGATCCCGCCTATATAGGTGCGAAAATCGCCGCTGCGAAGACCGCCACCGGCCGTTGTCTGGTGTGACTGTCTCAAATTGCCTCGGGCGATCTGCCAATTTCATCGCACTGACGCACGCGACGCACAGAATGGCACGGCGATTGAAACATTCGGAACATAACGGCGTTGCTGTCGCGGCCATTGGGGCCCGGGGAGTCAAATGTCTGATTTCGTCATCGAGGAAGGCCTGCCTTATCCGCTGGGTGCCCATTGGAGCGGCAAGGGCACGAATTTTGCGGTCTTTTCAGCCAATGCCACCAAGGTGGAGGTCTGCCTGTTCGACGGCGATCGCGAGACGCACCGCTTCGAGCTGCCGGAATATACCGACCAGGTCTTCCACGGCTACATCGCGGGCGTGGGGCCCGGCACCTTTTACGGCCTTCGCGTCCACGGCCCCTATCAGCCCGAGGCGGGCCATCGCTTCAATCCCAACAAGCTGCTGCTCGACCCCTATGCGCGCGCCCACGCCGGCACCCTCCAGTGGGATCCGGCCGTGTTCGGCTACAAGATGGAGACGGGCGACGATACCACCTTCGACGAGCGCGACAGCGCGCCGTTCATGCCGAAATGCGTCGTGGTCGATCCCGATTTCGACTGGCAGGCCGAGGCGGCGCGGCACGACGTGCATTGGGACGAGACCATCATCTACGAGACCCATGTCAAAGGGTTCAGCAAGAAGCATCCCGCCGTGCCGGAGAACCTCCGCGGCACCTATGCCGGCTTCGCGACGCCCGAGCTGATCGCGCATCTGACATCGCTCGGCGTGACCTCGGTCGAACTGCTGCCGATCCATTCATTCGTCAACGACGACTATCTCCTGAGGAAAGACCTCGTCAATTACTGGGGCTACAATTCCATCGGCTTCTTCGCGCCGGACCCCCGCTACGCCTCCGACGTTCCGAACTCCTTGCGCGAGTTCAAGGAGATGGTGTCCAAGCTGCACGGCGCCGGGCTCGAGGTGATCCTCGACGTCGTCTACAACCACACCGCCGAAGGAAACGAGCTCGGGCCGACGCTGTCGTTCAAGGGCATCGACAATGCGAGCTATTACCGGCTGCTGCCCGACAGGAAGCGCTACTACATCAACGACACCGGCACCGGAAACACGGTCAATCTGTCCCATCCGCGCGTGATCCAGATGGTGATGGATTCCTTGCGCTACTGGGCCGGACACATGCATATCGACGGCTTCCGGTTCGACCTCGGCACCATTCTCGCCCGCGAGGTCTACGGCTTCGACGAGCAGAGCGGATTTTTGAAGGCGATGGACCAGGATCCGCTGCTGGCGACCGTGAAGCTGATCGCCGAGCCCTGGGATTGCGGGCCCGGCGGCTACCAGGTCGGCGGCTTCCCGCCTGGCTGGGCGGAGTGGAACGACAAGTTTCGCGACGTCGTGCGCGACTATTGGCGCGGCGAGGCACCGCCGTCCGAACTCGCGGCGCGGCTGCTCGGCTCCGGCGACATCTTCAATCGCTGGGGCGGCCGCCGCTCATGGGCAAGCGTCAATTTCATCACGGCGCACGACGGTTTCACGCTGAACGACTGGGCGAGCTACAACGACAAGCACAACGACGCCAATGGCGAAAACAACAAGGACGGCAATTCGAACAATTTGTCCTGGAATTGCGGCGTCGAAGGCCCGACCGACGACAAGGAGATCATGGCGCTGCGCGAGCGGCAGAAGCGCAACATGCTTGCGACGCTGCTGCTCTCGCAGGGAACGCCGATGCTGCTCGGCGGCGACGAATTCGGCCGCACGCAGCAGGGCAACAACAACGCCTATTGCCAGGACAGCGACATCTCCTGGTTCGACTGGACCATGGGCGACGATGCGCAGGCGCTGCTCGCCTTCACCAAGCGCGTGATCCAGCTCCGGCGCGACTACCCGATCCTGCGCCGCAGCCGCTTCCTCACCGGCGCTCACGATACGCAGCTCGACATCCGCGATGTCGTCTGGGTCAACGCCAACGGCGGCGAGATGACGAGCGCCGATTGGGAGAACGGCTGGCAAAAGTGCTTCGGCGTCGTGCTCGACGGCCGCGCACGAAAGACCGCGATCCCGCGCCGCGGCGAGGACGACAGCGTGCTGATCATCCTCAACAGCTACGAGGGCGAGGTCGATTTCAAGCTGCCGCACACGACGGCGGGTCCGTGCTGGTCGCTGTTGCTCGACACCAATGTCGCCAACGGCGCATCCGGCGCACGGTTCGAGTTCGAAAGTACTTACAAGGTGCTGGGCCGCTCGTTCCTGCTGTTCGTTGGCGGAGAGCTGGCTTAGCCTCGCGGTATCAACGGCCCTCGAACTTCGGCTCGCGCTTCTCCATGAAGGCCTTCATGCCCTCGGCCATGTCCTGCGTCTTGAACAGCGGCAGCAGTTGGAGATAGACGTGGTGGACGTGGTCCGAGAAGTTTTCGTTCAGGCCCATCCGCATCATGCGCTTGGAGGCCTGCACGGCGAGCGGCGCGTTGGCGGCGATCTCGCGGGCGATCGCGGTGGCGCGGCTCATCAGCTCGGCGTCCGGCACCACCTCGTTGGCGAGGCCCCAGTCGAGGCATTCGCGCGCGCTCAGCGTCCGGCCGGTGAAGATCAGCTCGGAGGCCTTGGCCCAGCCGAGCATGCGCGGCAGCAGCCAGGTGCCACCGGATTCCGGCACGACGCCGCGCTTGACGAAGGCGGCGGCCAGCTTGGAGGATTCCGCCATGATGCGGATGTCGCAGCCGAGCGCGGTGTCCATGCCATAGCCGGCCGCGCCGCCGTTGACGGCGCAGATGGTCGGCTTGTCCATCGCCTGCAACACCGTCGGCGGCGTGTTGCGCAAATTGATCGTGGTCGGTGACGACGCGGCACTGAGGCCGTTGCCGTCGCGCTCCTTACGGAGGTCGAGACCGGCACAGAACGCCCGCCCCTTGCCGGTGAGAATGACGACGCGGACGTTCTTGTCCTCGTTGGCCTCGGTCAATAGCCGCGCCAGATCGTTCAGCATCGGCCCGGAGATCGTGTTCATGCGCTCCGGCGCATTGAGGGTGATGGTCGCGATGTGGTCGGCGACCTCATAGAGGACTTCGTTTGCGGCGTCGGTCATCACAAATGTTTCCCTGTCCGTTGTCTCGTAGGGTGGGCAAAGGCGCATTTGCGCCGTGCCCACCATCAATACCTGTGACTGTCATGGTGGGCACGCTTCCGCCTTCGCTCTTCGAGCTACGGCGGACAAGTCGCTTTGCTCACCCTACTGATCCTCGTCGAATTGTCAGATCTTCCGTCCCGCCTGCTCCCAATAGGGGTCGCGCAGGCGGCGCTTGAATATCTTGCCGGAGTCTTCGCGCGGCAAACCGTTGCGGATCTCGATGTGCTTTGGCACCTTGTAGTCGGCCAGCGAGGTCTTCAACCGCGCACGGACATCGGCGGCATCGAGCGCGACGCCCGCCTGCGGCTCGACCACGGCCATCAGCGCCTCGCCGAACTCGGCATCGGGGATGCCGAACACGGCGCAATCATGCACGCCGGGAACGGCGTGCAGCACGGATTCGATCTCGGCCGGATAGATGTTGACGCCGCCCGAGATCACCATGTCGCGCTTGCGGTCGCAGATGAAGACATAGCCGTCTGCGTCGATGTAACCGACATCACCTGAGGTGATGAAACCGTCACGGTCGATCTCGGCGCGCTTCTCCGGTTTGTTGTGATAGGTGAAGTCCGCCATCTCGGCCATGCGGGAATAGATCTCGCCGATTTCGCCGACGCCCAGCACGCTTCCGTCCTCGCCGACGAAGCGCAACTCGGCGCCGGGTGAGATCCTGCCGACCGTGCCGGGCTTCCTCAACGCGTCCTCGGAGGTCGCGAAGGTGACGGCGCTGGATTCAGTCGAGCCGTAGAATTCGTAGATCACAGGCCCCCACCACTCGATCATGGCGCGCTTGACGTCCGCCGGACAGGGCGCGGCGGCGTGGATGATGTGGCGGAGCGAGGAGACGTCGTATTTCCTGCGCACCGCCTCCGGCAGTTTCATCAGGCGAATGAACATGGTCGGCACCATGAAGATGGTGTCGATCCTGTATCGCTCGATCAGTTCAAGAAACTCTTCGGGCTCGAAACGCGGCATCAGCACCAGGACGCCGCCAAGCTTGCCGGCGCGGATGCCGAACGAGTTCGGCGCGGAATGATAGAGCGGCCCCGGCAGGATCGCGCGGGCGCCGGGTTTCAGCCCGTAGATCATCGCGCGCATGCGCTCGCCAGCGGCCTGCTGCGCCGGCGTCGGTGCATTGCGCCGCACGCCCTTGGGATGGCCTGTCGTGCCCGAGGTGTAGATCATGTTCATGGGCTGTGGCACGACCGGGCCGTCATAGGGCTGGTACTGCACGAGCCAGGTTTCGAAATCGATCGCAAAATCTGGCGTTGTCAAATGATCGGGATCGACCTTGTAGTTCGACAGAATCTCCGGCGGCGTTGGGACGCTGAGCACGGTGACGCCCTTCGGAATCACCTCGCGCAAGGCGTGCAGCATGTCGGCATGTCCGATCAGCACGGAGGTGCCGGTGTCGCCGAGGATGTAGTTGATCTCCTCCGGCTTGAAGTGCCAGTTGATCGGCACGCCGTAGGCTCCGAGCCGCATCGCGGCGTAGGCCGCTTCCAGGAATGCGATGTCGTTGCGCATCAGCATGCAAACGCAATCGCCTTGCCCGACGCCGATTTTGGCGAGGCCGGAGGCGATACGGTCGGCGCGGGTGGCGACTTCCGCATGGGGACGGCGGCGCTCGCCGGAGACGATGCCGAGGAATGGGGACGTTTCGCTCATTTGTTTTTTCTTTGTTGTTGGGCTTGTCATTCCGGGGCGATGCGAAGCATCGAACCCGGAATCCATTTCACAGCGGATGATGAGGCTCGATGGATTCCGGGCCTGCGCCTAAGGCGCATCCCGGAATGACGAAAGGCTAATCCACATACTTCGCCGCGCGCTTCTCCAGATTGGAACGCACCGCTTCCGTCTGGTTCGCACTTCCAATCAGCTTCTGTTGCTCGACGGACTCGGCCAGCAATGCGGGACCGGGATCGACCGAGAGATTATTGAGCAGGCGCTTGGCGGCGCGGATTGCGTCGGGGCTCTTGCCGGCGATCTCGCGCGCGGCTTCGAGCGCGGCGGCGCGCGGGTCGTCGCAGATGCGCGTGGCGAGGCCATAACTCATCGCCTCCTGCGCGGAGAAGATGCGGCCGGTGTAGGTGAGATCGCGCAAAATGTCGTCGCGCACCAGCGACGCCAGGATCGGCGTGCCCGCCATGTCGGGGACGAGGCCCCATTTGATCTCCATCACCGACATCCGCGCATCGGGGCTGAGGAAGCGCATGTCGGCACCGAGCGAGAGCTGGAAGCCGCCGCCGAAGGCGACGCCGTGCACGGCCGCGATCACCGGAACCGGGAGCTGGCGCCAGCCCCACACCGCCTGTTGCGGAAAGTTCGCCTGGCCATGCGTGCGCTTGGTGAGGTCACGATTTTCGCCACCCGGAATTCCATTGCCGCCCTTCTCCTTCATGGCGGCAAAACGCCCCATGTCGAGACCGGCGCAGAAGGCGCGGCCGTCGCCGGAGAGAACGACGGCGCGCACGCCTTTTTCCTTCGAAAGCCGTTCGGTTGCGGCGACAAGGGCCTCGAACATCGCCTGATCGAGCGCGTTCATCTTGTCCGCGCGCACCAGACGCACGTCGGCGACGCCTTCCGAGATCGAGATCGAGACGCGCTCTTCCATGGATGAATTCTCCCCTGGTTCTTGCCTGTTCTTGTTCGGTGCCGCTTTACAGGAAGACGGCGGCCGGATTTAGTCAATCGACCAATTAACTGACAATCCGTACGGGAGAAACAGCGATGTTCAAGGAAAATCTTCTGGCCGGACGGCGCATTCTCGTGACCGGAGGCGGGACCGGGCTCGGCAAGTCGATGGCGGCGCGTTTCCTCCAGCTCGGCGCCGAGGTGCATATCTGCGGTCGGCGCAAGATCGTCTGCGACGAGACCGCGACCGAGCTGATGGATCAGTATGGCGGCCGCGTCACCAGCCACGGCGTCGACATCCGCAATGCGCTCGCGGTCGAGGAGATGGTCGAGACCATCTTTCGCGACGCGCCCCTCACCGACCTCATCAACAACGCCGCAGGCAATTTCATCTCGCGCAGCGAGGAGCTTTCGCCGAAGGGCTTCGACGCGGTCGCCAACATCGTCATGCACGGCACGTTCTACGTGACTCAGGCGATCGGCAAGCGCTGGATCGCGCTGAAGCAGCCCGGCAACGTCGTCTCGATCACCGTGACCTGGGTCCGCAACGGCTCGCCCTACGTGGTGCCGTCGGCGATGAGCAAGTCGGCGATCCACGCCATGACGATGTCGCTCGCGACCGAATGGGGCCGCTACGGCATCCGCCTCAACACCATCGCGCCGGGCGAGATCCCGACTGAGGGCATGAGCAAGCGCATCAAGCCGGGCGACGAGGCCGGCGCGCGCACCAAGGCGATGAACCCGATGGGCCGCGTCGGCACCATGGAGGAATTGCAGAACCTCGCGGTGTTCCTGATTTCCGGCGGCTGCGACTGGATCAATGGCGAGACCATCGCCATGGACGGCGCGCAGGCGCTCGCCATGGGCGGCAACTTCTACCAGCTCCGCGACTGGAGCGACGACGACTGGAAGACTGCGCGCGAAAGCATCATGGCGCAGAACGAGAAGGATCGGGCGAAGCGGGGGTGATGCGTCCGCCGCTATCGCCCCGGATCTGCGCGCGCTTGGGGCGCGCTTGTCCGGGACGACAACGGGGCCATCTTGTCTTCACCCGCGGATGACGCCACACTCCCGGGCACAAAAACAAACGCCACGGGAGAGACATGTCCACCACACAGCCATTGACTGATCTCGCCGACATGGTGCGCGAGCGCGCCAGAAGCCGCGGCAACGCCACGGCCTACGAGTTCGAAGGCCGCGTCACCAGCTTTGCCGAGTTCGATATCAAGACCAACAAGGTCGCGAACGCGCTCCTCGCGATGGGCGTGAAGAAGGGCGACCGCATCGCCTATCTCGGCAAGAACAGCGATCTCTATTTCGAATTGCTGATGGGCGCGATGAAGGCCGGCGTCGTGATGGCGCCGGTGAACTGGCGGCTCGCGGGGCCCGAGGTCGCCTTCATCGTGGGCGACTGCAAGGCGCCGGTGCTGTTCGTCGGGCCGGAATTCATCACGCAGGTCCGCCAGATCAAGGATCAGCTGCCGAGCGTGCGCACTGTCATCACCACCGAGGGCGGTGCGCCGGAATGGCAGGATTTTACGGCGTGGCGCGACGCGCAGAGCGGAGACGACCCGAAGGTGCCGATCGCTACCGGGGACATCGCGATCCAGCTCTACACTTCCGGCACCACCGGCAAGCCGAAGGGCGCGATGCTGAGCCACGCGAACTTCCTCAACCTCGTTCAGACCGGCAACGCCGCGGACAAGCCGGAGTGGAACCGGTGGTCGACCGAGGACGTGTCGCTGGTCGCGATGCCGATCTTCCATATCGGCGGCTCCGGCTGGGGCGTGATGGGGCTCTATCACGGCGCCCGCGGCGTCATCGCGCGCGAGTTCGATCCGACCAAGGTGCTCGATTTCTTCGAGCAGTCCGGCATCACGAAGCTGTTCATGGTGCCCGCGGCGATGCAGTTCGTGGTGCGGCAGCCGCGCGCCAGGACGGTCGATTTCTCGCGATTGAAATACATGCTGTACGGCGCCTCGCCGATACCGGCGGCGCTGCTGAAGGAATGCATCGAGGTCTTCAAATGCGGCTTCGTGCAGATGTACGGCATGACCGAGACGACCGGCACCATCGTCGCGCTGCCGCCGGAAGATCACGTCGAGGGGCTGGAGCGGATGCGCTCGGCCGGCAAGGCGCTGCCGGGCGTCGAGATCGCGATCCTCGATTTCGATGGAAAACCACTACCGCCGCGACAGGTCGGCGAGATCGCGACGCGCTCGGGCTCGAACATGGCGGGCTACTGGAATTTGCCCGAGGCGACCGCCTCGACGCTGCGCGGCGACGGTTGGCTGCGCACCGGCGATGCCGGCTACATGGACGAGGACGGCTATCTCTACATCCACGACCGCATCAAGGACATGATCATCTCCGGTGGCGAGAACATCTATCCCGCCGAAGTCGAGAGCGCGCTGTGCGATCATCCTGACGTCGCGGAAGCCGCCGTGATCGGCATCCCCGACGAGAAATGGGGCGAGGCGGTGAAGGCCGTGGTGGTGATGAAGCCTGGCAAGCAGGCGACCGCCACCGACATCATCAACTTCACCCGCGAGCGCATCGCCGGGTTCAAGACGCCGAAGAGCGTGGAGTTTCTGCCGGCGCTGCCAAGGAATCCGAGCGGCAAGATTTTGCGGCGGCAGTTGCGGGAGCCCTATTGGGCGGGGAAGGATAGAAGGGTGAATTGATCGCGTGGTCTCGTAGGGTGGGCAAAGGCGCACAGCGCCGTGCCCACCATCTCGCTACGATAACCGAAGAATGGTGGGCACGCTCCGCTTTGCCCACCCTAAAACAACGGCGCCTCGCAACGACAACTAATGCTTCCCCGGCCCCATATACCCGAACAGGAATCCCGCCACCTTCCGGATCTGGATCTCCTCGCTGCCTTCGGTGATGCGGTAGCGGCGGTGGTGGCGGTAGATGTGCTCGAACGGCTTGTGCCTTGAATAGCCCATGCCGCCGTGGACCTGCATGGCGCGGTCGGCGGATTCGCAGCAGAGGCGGTTTGCCCAATAGTTGCACATGGAGACGCGGTCGGAGAGCGTGCGCTCGATCTGCTCCTCGGTGAGCTTATCCATCTCCCATGCGGTCTTGCGGATCAGCAGGCGCAACATCTCGGCCTGGGTGGCAAGCTCCACCAGCGGGAACTGGATCGCCTGGTTCTCGGCCAGCGCCTTGCCGAACGGCTTTCGCTCGCGCGCGTATTTGACGCTTTCGTTGATACAGTAGACGGCGGCGCCCAGCGAGCTCGCGGCCTGGCGGATGCGGTTCTGGTGCACGAAGCATTGTGCCAGCGACAGGCCGCGGCCGACCTCGCCGAACAGCGCGTCTTCCGGCACGAACACGTCGGTAAAGCTGACGCGGGGATGGTCGGTCGGCATGTTGAAGGTCCACATGTACTCCTCGACCTTGACGCCGTCGCTCTTGGCCGGCACCAGGAAGCAGGTGATGCCGCGGGCATCGCCGTCATTGCCGCTGGTGCGCGCAAACAGCGCGCAATGCGTGGCGACGTGCATGCCGGTGGTCCACATCTTCTCGCCGTTGATGATCCAGCCCTTGACGTTGTCGCGAGTCGCCGGCACCGCGCGCGTCTCCATGTGCGTGGCGTCCGAGCCGTGATTGGGCTCGGTGAGGCCAAAGGTGATGCGGTACTTGCCCTTGATCGAGCCGTCGATCATCGCCTTCTGGTCGTCCCGGCCGTAGCGGTCGAGCATTGTGGCAACCGGAAAATTACCGACGATGGAATGCTCGTTCTGGAGGTCGTTGTGCAGGCCAAGACCCTTTGCGGCAAAATGCTCGCGGATCACCGCCATCCAGAGGTTGGAGCCGTCCTTGCCCCCATATTGCTTCGACACCGCAAAGCGCAAATGGCCCGCCGCATCGGCAAGATCCTTTGCCTTGCGCAGCAGCGCCTCCCATTCATGGCGCGGCAAGCCGCCATTCTCGAAATCGGTGCGCGCCCATTCCCGGCGATGATCGAAGAAGCGGATGTTGTCGTCGGCCGCTTCCAGCGGCTTGATCTCGCTCTCGATGAAACGATCGAGCTCTCCGAGATAGGCGACGAGATCGGCAGGCAGTGAGAAATCCACAGTTCTCTCCCGGATGATTTTATCGTTTTGCGTTAAGGCGCTAGGCGCATTTCTGCTTCGCGCGATTAAGGTGAGAAGAGCGCGGACAAGTCAAGCAAGCCGAGGCGTGTGACGCACGCAAGGCGCATTGCGCAATTCGATGGTGTCGAAGCGCCGGTGCGCGCTAGTATGACGCCAATATTCCTTCACGAGAAAATGCCGGAGCGCGCGATGGAGCTGAAGTTTTCGAAGGTGGAACGCAAGGGACCGATCACGATCGTCACGCTGTCGCGGCCCGAGGTCTACAACGCGCTACACACCGATGCGCATTTCGAGCTGCAGAAGGTATTCGACGATTTCTCCGCGGACCCTGCACAATGGGTCGCGATCGTCACCGGCGCCGGCGACAAGGCATTCTGCGCCGGCAACGATTTGAAGTGGCAGGCGGCGGGCGGCAAGCGCGGCTGGGACAAGGGCGGCTTTGCCGGCCTCACCGCGCGATTCGACTGCGACAAGCCGATCATCGCCGCGGTGAACGGCGTTGCCATGGGCGGCGGCTTCGAGATCGCGCTGGCCTGCGACCTGATCATCGCCTCGGAGAATGCGACCTTCGCCCTGCCCGAGCCGCGCGTCGGCCTTGCCGCCCTCGCCGGCGGCCTGCATCGCCTGCCGCGGCAGATCGGGTTGAAGCGCGCCATGGGCATGATCCTCACCGCGCGCCATGTTGGCGCAAAGGAAGGCTTCGAGCTCGGCTTCGTCAACGAGGTGGTGCCGCAGGGCGAGGCGCTTGCCGGCGCGCTGCGCTGGGCCGAGATGATCACCAAGAACTCGCCGATGTCGATCCGGGCCTCGATACAGACCATCCGGAAGGGGCTTGGTGTCTCGCTGGAGCAGGCGATCGAGGAACAGCGCGAATACCCGGCGGTGAAGGCGATGGTGGCCTCGCAGGATTACATCGAGGGGCCGAAGGCGTTTTCCGAGAAGCGGCCGCCGAAATGGGTGGGGAAGTGACCGCGCTTTGAGCGGTCATTGGGGCACGCCCACTTGGGCGCGAACCCGGAATCCATCGGGCGACAGTGACGGTGGAAAAATGGATTTCGGGCTCGTCGCTACGCGACGCCCCGGAATGACGGAGGATGAGGCGCCGTTTACCCGCCTCGTCCCAGCTCTCGCTTGTACGACGCATAGTTCGGCTGATCCACAGCCAGCTTGTCCATCGTGGTCGCCCACAAATGCTCGGCCAGCCCCGGCGTTGCCAGATCGACCTCGCTGTTCGCGATGCGCTCAGCAAGCGCGCGGTTGAGATCGGCGACCGAGCCGTCCATGCCGAGCAGCGCGCGCAACCGGTCCACTTCCGCAGCGTCGCTCGCCTCCTCCCGCGTCAACTGCCGCGTGACGAGGTCGAGGATGTTGATGGCGACCCGCAGCTTGAAGGCCTGGTGGCCGGAGATCAGCGGCGTGACGTCGTTGCGGAGGAAATCGGCGACCGCCTTGGTTAGCTCGATCGGGGTCGGTTCGTCCTGCATGCGTCAACTCCCGCGCGGCGACAGCAGCCGCAACAAATCGATCTCGGTCTCGGAGGCGCGGCGACCGATCATGCCGCGCTCCATGGAATGATCAGGGCCTTCGCGGAACCGCTGCATCATGCCGCCGCACATGATGCCCCAGCGCAGCGTGCCCATCACTTCCCAGAATTTGACCCGCGCCGGATCGCATTTGCGCCCCGCGGCCTCGTAGCCCGCGAAAAGGTCCTCGCGTGATCCAAAACCGCCAACGGGCTTGTCGATCTCGCCGAAGCGCCAGGAGTTGACGCAGACCCAGCCGAGATCCTCCATGGGATCGCCGAGATGGGCGAGTTCCCAGTCCAGCACGGCGCGGACGCCATCGGCGCCGATGATGAGATTGCCGTTGCGGAAATCGCCGTGCACCAGCGTCGTCTCGGCCGAGGGGCCGGGATCGTGGTCGCGCAGCCAGCGCAGCGCCAGCTCGAATACGGGCTTGGGCCAGTTCAGGCTGCGATAATCGCGCTCGAACTCGTCAATCTCCTGCGTCGCGCCACGACTGCGCAGCTCGGGCAATTTGCCCTGCGGCAGCTTGTGCAGGCCGGCCAGCACGCCGCCGATCTGTCGCGCGAGATGCGGCCGCGCCGCCGCGTACTCGTCATCGCGCAGAATCTTGCGCGCGATGGTCTCGCCCTCGACCCGCTGCATGATGAAGCCGGTGCCGAGCTCTTCGTCCGGAGTCAGCACGTGCATCACGCGCGGCGACGGCACGCCCGCCTCATAGGCGAGCTGCATCAACTGCGCTTCGGCGGCAAGACCCGCCGCGCGTGTCGGCGCTGCGCCATAGCCCTTCGGCGAGCGGCGCAGGATCGCACCGATCGGCCCATCGGGATGCACGATGTCGAAGCGCCAGGTCTCCTGACTGGCGCCACCCGACAGCTTTGCCCCGCCGGTGACGCCGGTCGCGCCCGGACACCAGCGCTGAACGCTGCGCGAAAGCTCGGCCTCGATCATTTGCCTTTGTTCATTTGCCGTTGAATTTGGCCGGGCGCTTCTCCAGGAAGGCACCGACGCCTTCACGGAAATCATCCGTATCGCCGGCGCGGAGCTGGCACTGGAACTCGAGATTGAGCTGATCCTCGAAGGAGTTTTCCGGGCTGTCCCAATAGAGCTTGCGGATCAGCGACAGCGCGACGGTCGGGCCGCTGGCGAGATCGCGCGCGAGCTTCATCGCCTCGTCCATCAGCACGCCGTCGTCATGGACGCGGTTGACGAGACCCCATTCCAACGCCTTCTCCGCCGGCAGGCGCTCGCCCATCAGCGACAATTCGACGGAGCGCGCCTTGCCGATCAGGCGCGGCAGCAGCCAGGTCGAGCCGCAATCCGGCACGAGGCCGATGCGGCGGAACGCTTGCAGAAAGTATGAGGACCGCGCGCACAGGATCATGTCGCCGAGCAGCGCGAAGCTCATGCCGGCGCCGGCGGCCGGACCGTTCACCGCGGTCACGATCGGGCAGTGCAGGTTGCGGATGCGGCGCAGGAACGGATGGAAGCCGGTCTCGAGCGTCATGCCGGCCTTGGTCTTCTTCGACTGATTGTTGCGGCCCTGGAGATTGGCGCCGGTGCAGAACGCCCGCCCAGCGCCGGTCAGCACGACGCAGCGCACCTCGTCCTTCTTCTCCTCGATCGTGTCGAGCGCGTCGGAAAGACCGCCCAGCATGTCCACGGAAACCGCGTTCATCACCTCCTGATGGTCGAGCTTGAGGATCGCGACCGAACCATCGAAATCGAGCGTGACGTGTTTGAACTGCATGGTTTCCTCGTCAGTTGCGGGCGGCGATGTTTCGCAGACCGGAATTGGTTTTGTCCGGCGCATATTTGATTTTTGTCGCGGCCTTGTCCATGGTGGTCCGAACATACCTTGTCGTCGTATCGCACAATCTTGCGCGCACAGGCTGGCGCGCAACCGTGCCAAAAACAGGAAACGCCCCATGAGCATCTTCGACCTCTCCGGCCGCGTGGCCGTGATCACCGGCGGCAATGGCGGTATCGGGCTCGGCATCGCGCAGGCGCTTGCCGGCCAGGGCTGCAACGTCTCGATCTGGGGCCGCAATGCTGACAAGAACAAGGCTGCTGCCGCGAGCATGGCGGGCTTCTCCGGCAAGGTCGATAGCCGCGTCTGCGACGTCACCGATCCGGCCTCGGTCAATGCGGCGATGAAGGCCACGCTCGATACGTTCGGCCGGGTCGACGGGTGCTTTGCCAATGCCGGCATCGGCGGCGGCGGCCGGCGCTCCTTCATCGAGCGCACCGAGGAGGAATGGCGCACGATGTTTGCGACCAATCTCGACGGCGTGTTCCACGCGTTCCAGGCCGCGGCAAAGCACATGACCGACCGCGCCAATGCCGGCGATCCCTTCGGCCGTCTTGTCGCCACATCGAGCCTCGCCTCGATCTTCGGCACCGCGCGCAACGAGCACTACGCGGCGACCAAGGCAGCCATCAACGCGCTGGTGCGCGCGCTCGGGGTCGAGCTGGCGCGTCACGGCGTCACCGCCAATGCGATCCTGCCCGGCTGGATCAAGAGCGACATGACCGCCGGCATCATGGCCAACGAGAAGTTCGTCGCCAACGTCATGCCTCGGATTCCAATGCGGCGCTTCGGCGAGGCCAGCGATTTCGGCGGCATCGCGGTGTACCTGATGAGCAAGGCGTCATCGTATCATACGGCGGATACGTTCGTGATCGATGGCGGCTACACCGCGTTCTGATCTCGTAGGGTGGGCAAAGCCGCACTCGTGGCGTGCCCACCCTCAGCAATTTCAACTGTCGTGGTGGGCACGCTGCGCTTTGCCCACCCTACGGCGTCTCGTTTCGGGAGCGCAGAGGGGGAAATCAAAATGTTTTCACACATCATGATCGGCACCAACGACCTCGACAAGGCCAAGGCGTTCTACGACAATCTGCTCAGCACCCTCGAGGTACGGCCGGCCAGGGTCGACGGCCATCGCATCTTCTACATCACCAAGACCGGCGTGTTCTCGGTGTCGAAGCCGATCAACGGCGAGCCCGCAACCTGCGCGAACGGCGGCACTATCGGCTTTGCCTGCGCTTCGCCCGAGCAGGTCGATGCCTGGCACGCGGCCGGCCTCGCGGCCGGCGGCGCGTCGATCGAAGATCCACCCGGCGTGCGCCAGGGTCCGGGCGGCAAGCTCTATCTCGCCTATTTGCGCGACCTCGACGGCAACAAGATCTGCGCGATGCACCGGATGCCGAATTAGCTACGGTTATATCCATCGCTGTCATTCCCCGCGAAGGCGGGGAATCCAGTACGCCGCGGCTTCTCAGTATCTCTCCGACGTCTCGGCGTACTGGATCGCCCGATTAAATCGGGCGATGACAGCCGGGATTGCGGCGCGTGCGCACCGAAACTTCGTCCCATTCAAACAACATTTCAAACGCCCTCGCGATATTCCATCACGTGGCATGGCTCGCGTGAGAAAATGCGCGCTCGCGCTTTGGCCGCGCTGCGACTATCTTTCGCCCAACGCGATCTCAGTGACCCCGGGAGGAACAATGACAAAACACGCCTACATACCCCGCACCACCAACTACACCCTCAATCCCGGCGACGAGCTCAACGACCTGCGCATGTCGGACCAGGTCCGGCCGCTCTACGATCACGTCAGGAAGTTCATCCGCGACACCGTCGAGCCGATGTCGATCGAGTTCGCCAAGGCTGGCGAGGGCAAGGAGGATCGCTGGAGCTTCACGCCGAAGCAGCTGGAAGTGCTCGAGGTCGCCAAGAACAAGGCCAAGAAAGAAGGCCTCTGGAACTTCTTCCTGCCCGACGACGAGACCGGCCAGGGCCTGAAGAACCTCGACTACGCCTATATCGCTTCCGAGCTCGGCAAGAGCCCGCTCGCGTCAGAGAGCATGAACTGCTCGGCGCCTGATACCGGCAACATGGAAGTGCTGGAGCGCGTCGGCACCAAGGAACAGAAGGAGAAGTGGCTGAAGCCGCTGATGAACGGCGAGATCCGCTCGGCCTATGTCATGACCGAGCCGAACGTCGCCTCCTCCGATGCCAAGAACATCTCGACGACGGCAAAGCTCGTCGGCGACGAGTGGGTCATCAACGGCGAGAAGTATTACATCTCCGGCGTCGGCGATCCCCGCTGCAAGATCCTCATCGTGATGGTGAAGACCAATCCGGATGCGGCGCCGAGCAAGCAGCAGTCGCAGATCCTGGTGCCGCGCGACACGCCCGGCGTCGAGGTGCTCGGGCCCATGTACGTGTTCGGCCAGGACCACGCGCCGCGCGGCCACATGCACATGCGCTTCAACAACGTGCGCGTGCCGAAGGAGAACATGCTGCTCGGCGAAGGCCGCGGCTTCGAGATCTCGCAGCTCCGGCTCGGACCCGGCCGCATCCATCACTGCATGCGCACGATCGGCAAGGCCGAGAAGGCACTCGACCTGATGGTGCAGCGTGGCCTCACCCGTGAAGCCTTCGGCAAGAAGATCGCCCATCTCGGCGGCAACATGCAGATCATCGCGCAGGCACGCTGCGAGATCGAGGCGATGCGGCTGATGGTGCTGAAGGCCGCCAAGGCCATGGACGTGCTCGGCAACAAGGAGGCCCGCGTCTGGGTCTCCATGGTCAAGGCCATGGTGCCGGAGCGCGCCTGCAAGATCATCGACCAGTCGATCCAGATGCACGGCGCGACCGGCATCTCGCACTGGACCCCGCTCGCCGAGATGTATCAGGACGTCCGTCACCTGCGCTTTGCGGATGGTCCGGACGAGGTGCACTGGATGGTGGTGGGGCGCCACGAGCTGAGCATGGCGTGAACCACGAGATGCCGCAGGGTGGGCAAAGACGCGCTCTTCGCGCGTCGTGCCCACCATCGCCGCCGCACGAGAGGTGGTGGGCACGCTCCGCTTTGCCCACCCTACGAGGCTGTGAATCTTTTTCATACCGATGGCCGAGCGGATATGATTCTCTAAGCAGATTGCTTTGCTGGAGAGAATGATGGCTGACGACGGACTTTTTGGCGAATTGCCGGAACAGTCGGCGCGGCGAACCGAAGCGGTGTCGCGGGGTGCACCTCGGCTGCGCGAGCCAGTACGCAATCAGGTCGAATTGCGGGCGGTCGATATCGACAGCCTGATCGGGCAGGATCATCCGGCACGGGTGATCTGGGCTTATGTCGAAGGGCTCGACCTGAGCGAGCTGGAAGATGGGGTCAAGGCGCGGGAGAACCGGCCGGGTCATCCGGCGCCATCGCCACGGTTGCTGCTGGCGCTTTGGTTGTACGCGACGAGCGACAGCGTCGGCAGCGCGCGGGCGTTGGATCGGCTCTGCGACAGTCACGACGTCTATCGCTGGTTCTGTGGCGGGGTCTCGCTGAACTATCACACGCTGTCTGACTTCCGGGTCGGCTGTGCCGAGTTGCTCGACCGTTTGCTGGTCGAACATCTGGTTGCCCTGAACGCGGCGGGTTTGGTCGATCTGGAGAAACTGGCTCAGGACGGGGTGCGGATACGGGCAAATGCGGGGACCGGCTCGTTCCGGCGGGAGGCGACGCTCGACCGGCAGATGGCGCAGGCGAAGGCCGTGGTGGAAGAACTCAAGCGCGAGGTTGATGCGGATCCGGAGGCCAGCAATCGGCGTATCCGGGCCGCCAGAGAGCGCGCGGCGCGCGAACGCAGTGAGCGGGTGCAGGCTGCGCAGAGGGCTCTGGACGAGATCAAGCGGAAGCGAAAGCAACTCGACGACAAGGGCGGCAACGGCAAGAAGCCGAAGGAGCCCCGGGCCTCCACCACCGACCCGCAGGCACGGGTGATGAAAATGGCCGATGCCGGCTTCCGTCCGGCCTACAATGTGCAGGTGGCCAGCGCGGCCGGCGAACTGATCGTGGTCGCGATCGATGTCGACAACAATGGATCAGATCGCGGCCTGATGCGGCCGATGCTGGAGCGAACGCGCGACCGACTGAAGCGCTTGCCCCGCCGCTACCTCGCCGATGGCAGGTTCTGCAGTGGCGAGGACATCGAATGGGCGCACGGCGAAGGGATCGAGGTCTACTGTCCTCCCCCCAACTCCAGGAGCGGCGTCGATCCCTTCTTACCCCGGAGCAGCGACGGTCCTGGAGTGGCGGCCTGGCGCGCTCGCATGGCTAGCGAGGCCGGTAAGGCACAGTACAAAGCCCGCACGATCTGCGAATGCATCCATGCCCGATGGCGGAACTGGGGCCTCAGGCAACTGACCGTGCGCGGCATCGCGAAGGTCCGCGCCGTCGTGCTCTGGTACGCTCTCACCAACAACATCCTGCAAGGACATCGTCTCGCAAAACCATAATCCAAGAACAAAACCTGACGGCTGCCACCTCCGCATTCTGCCATCAAGGAGCGCTAACGTCCCTCAATGGCCAAGGCCCAAAGAAAACGTATTGGCTCACAGGCCCTACGAGACTTTCCTCCCCCGGAGTCCCCATGGAATACGCCGCCAGCGACCTGACGCCCCGCGAGCGCTACAAGGTGCTGACATCCTTCATCCTGCCGCGGCCGATCGCGTGGGTGACGACGGTTGGGCCGACCGGCGTGGTCAACGCCGCCCCGTTCAGTTTCTTCAACGCCTTCTGCGAGGATCCGCCGCTGTGCATGTTCGCGGCGAACCGCAAGCCGAACGGGCAGGACAAGGACACGTTCCTCAACATCCAGCGCACAGGTGAGTTCGTGGTCAACATCGCCGACGAACCGCTGGCGAAGGCCATGCACGAGAGCAGCGGCGATTTTCCACCTGACGTCGGCGAGCCCGATTATCTCGGGCTGAAGCTCGCGGCCTCGAAGACGGTCGCTGTGCCGCGGCTGGCCGACACGCCCTGGGCGATGGAGTGCAAGCTCTGGAAGATGATCGACGTCAACGACGATCGCCGCCTGATCATGGGCGAAGGCCTGCACTTCTACATCCGCGACGAGCTCTGGGACGACAAGGCGATGCGGGTACACATGGACCGCTATCACCCGATCGGGCGCATGTTCGCCGACCGCTATTGCCGCACGGACGACCGCGTGGTGTTTCCGGCGGCGGAGGGTGTGAAGGGGAAGTAGGGCGGATTAGCGCAGCGTAATCCGCCGAATGCTCGCGAAGATGGTGGATTACGCCTTCGGCTAATTCACCCTACCCAGCTACGTCGCGGGTGCGACCTTGTCCTGCGTCTTCGTCTCGAAGTCGCTGGCGTCATGGCGTTCGTGGAGCTGGCTGGCGGGATCGCCGGAGACGCGATTGACCATGCGGCCGCGCTTCACAGCGGGACGCTGCGCGATCTGGTCGGTCCAGCGCTGCACGTTCTTGTAATCCTGCACCGACAAAAATTCACCGGCACCGTAGACCAGCCCCTTGGCGAGCGCGCCATACCAGGGCCACACCGCCATATCGGCAATGGTGTAGTCCTTGCCCGCGAGATACTCGTTGTCGGCGAGGCGCCGGTCGAGCACATCGAGCTGGCGTTTGACCTCCATCGCGAAGCGGTCGATGGCGTATTCGATCTTGAACGGCGCGTAGGCATAGAAATGGCCGAAGCCACCGCCGAGATATGGCGCACTGCCCATCTGCCAGAACAGCCACGACATGGTGTCGGTGCGGGCCTTGATATCCTTCGGCAGGAAGGCTCCGAATTTTTCGGCGAGGTAGAACAGGATCGAACCCGACTCGAACACGCGGATCGGCTCCGGGCCCGAGCGGTCCATCAGCGCCGGGATTTTCGAGTTCGGATTGATGTCGACGAAACCGCTGCCGAACTGGTCGCCGTTGCCGATCTTGATCAGCCAGGCGTCGTATTCGGCGCCCTTGTGACCGAGCGCCAGCAGCTCCTCCAGCATCACGGTGACCTTCACCCCGTTCGGCGTCGCCAGCGAATAGAGCTGAAGCGGATGCTTGCCGACCGGCAGCTCCTTGTCGTGGGTCGCGCCGGCAATCGGCCGGTTGATGCTGGCGAACTGCCCGCCATTCTCCTTGTTCCAGGTCCAGACTTTGGGCGGCACGTAGGCGGGGGCGTCGGTCATGCGGGGGCTCCGGCGGAAAAAGATGCGTCTGCATTAATTAGCCCGCGGATGGCGGATGGCAAGGGTGCCGAAACGCATTGCCGGGCGGGGTAACTCACCGTTTCGTCATGGCGGGCTACCTCCCCGTCATTCCGGGGCGCCCGAAGGGCGAGCCCGGAATCCATCGGCCCCCAGCAAAACTCGGAGAAATGGATTCCGGGCTCGCGCCAAGGGCGCGCCCCGGAATGACAGCCTCTATGACGCCGCCGCCTGTGGCTGCTCTGCCAGCCCTAGCAAAAATCCCTCATATCCCTTCGCCGCGACGTCGTCGCAGATCCGGCGGTAGACGCCGACACCGCCGATATAGGGCATGAAGATGCGCGGCTTGCCCGGGATGTTGGCGCCCATGTACCAGGAATTGGCCTGCGGATAGAGCGTACCGCTGGCGACCTCGTTGACATGGGCGACCCATTTCTCCTCGGCCTCCCTGCCCGCCTCCATGGTGGCGAGACCCTGCTTGCGCATGTGGACGAGACAGTCGGCGATCCAGTCGACATGCTGCTCGATCGACACGATCATGTTCGAGAGCACCGAGGGGCTGCCCGGGCCGGTGATGATGAACAGGTTCGGAAAGCCCGCGCTCATCAGCCCGAGAAAAGTCTTCGGCCCCTCCGCCCATTTCTGGTTCAGGGTTTGCCCGCCGCGACCACTGATGTCAATCTTCGCGACCGATCCGGTCATGGCATCGAATCCGGTTGCCATCACCAGCGCGTCGACCTCGTGATCCCTGCCCGCGACGCGGACGGCGTTCGCCGTGATCTCCTCGATCGGGTCGGCCTTGATGTCGACCAGCGAAACGTTCGGCCGGTTGAAGGTCGCAAAATAATCCGTGTCGATGCAGATGCGCTTGGTGCCGATTGGGTGACTGTTCGGCTGCAACAGCTTTGCCGTCTCCGGATCCTTCACGATCTCGGCGATCTTGCCGCGCACGAAGTCCGCCGCAGTGTCGTTCGCCGAGCGTTCGAGGCCGAGATTGTTGTAGACATACATGAAGGTGAGCCCGCCGCGGTCCCAGCGCGCCTTGAACTTGGCGCGCCTGGTCTGCTCGCTGTCGTCGAGCGCGCCGCGGTCGGGCTGCTCGGCATAGATCCCGTTGCGCGCGACCTCGCGGGCGAAACGGCGGATCTCCGGGTAGTTCTTGCGGAACCCATTGCGCTCCTCGTCGGTCAGCGCGCCGTTGCGGGCGGGAATCGAAAAATTCGCCGTGCGCTGAAAAACGGTGAGATGTTTGGCCTGCTCGGCAATGATGGGCGCCGACTGGATACCTGACGATCCCGTGCCGATCAGGCCGACGCGCAGGCCAGTGAAGTCGACCGGCTCGTGCGGCCAGTTGCCGGTGTGATAGACAGGGCCCTTGAAATTCTCGAGGCCCTTGATGTCCGGCTTGCGCGCATTCGAGAGGCAGCCCGTGGCGAGCACGACGAACCGGGCCTCGACAGTCCTGCCGCCGGAGATCGTCACCGACCAAGTGCCCGTGCGCTCATCGAACACGGCGCGCTCGACGCTTGTGTCGAACTGGATGTCGCGGCGCAGATCGAAACGGTCGGCGACATGGTTGGCGTATTGCAGGATCTCCGGCTGCGGCGCGTAGCGCTCGCTCCAATCCCATTCCTGCTGGAGCTCTTCCGAAAACGAGTAGGAATACTGCATGCTCTCGACGTCGCAGCGCGCGCCGGGATAGCGATTCCAGTACCAGGTGCCACCAACGCCGCCGCCCCGCTCGTACACGCGTGCCAAGAAACCAAGCCCGCGCAGACGGTGCAGCATGTACATGCCCGCGAAGCCTGCGCCGACGACGACCACATCGTAGGCTTCGGTGGCTCGAGCCGGACTCGATTGCACTGGCGACATCGGCTGGCGCTCCCTGGTTGTTTTGCTTTGTTGTGGCCAGCATTCTCTCAGGTCGGCCGAAGCGCAAGGGGCAAATCGGCGGGCACTGGCGTGGCTTATTTTGTGCAGCGGAATGGCTCATCCGCTGCGCGGCGCCTGCACGCAAGATGCGCGCCCAAATCCGGCTTGGCATCACTGATGACGATGGGCTAGCGTCGTCGAAGGCCGCCGGGAGAGAGCCATGAAATCGCCGATCTGCGACATGCTGGGAATCGAGTTCCCGCTGCTCGCCTTCAGCCATTGCCGCGATGTGGTTGCCGCCGTCAGCCGCGCCGGCGGTTTTGGCGTGCTCGGCGCGACCGTGCACACGCCTGACACGCTCGAACGCGAGCTGAAATGGATCGACGCGCACGTCGACGGCAAGCCCTACGGCATCGACGTGCTGATCCCCGAAAACATCTCGACCGCTGGCGAGAAGGACGTCACCTGGAAGAGCCTGGAAGCTCGCGTGCCGCAAGAGCATCGCACGTACACGCGCGATCTTCTGAAGAAATACGATATCGAGCTGACGACCACTGATGTGGCCGACAACCAGCCGCAGCCGTTCGACGCGAAGACAGCACTTCAGCTGCTCGAAGTTTCCTTCAATCATCCCATCCGCCTGATCGCCAATGCACTCGGGGTGCCGCCGAAAGCGATGATCGAGATGGGCAAGAAGCACGGCGTACCGGTTGCGGCGCTCGTCGGTGCGAAGGAGCATGCGCTGCGCCAGGTCGCGGCCGGCGTCGACATCCTTGTCGTGCAGGGCACCGAAGCCGGTGGCCATTGCGGCGAGGTCTCGACCCTGGTGCTGGTGCCGGAGGTGATCAAGGCGATCAAGCCGATCCGCGACGTGCCGGTGCTGGCGGCGGGCGGCATCATGACGGGACGGCAGATGGCGGCCTGCATGGCCATGGGCGCGGCCGGCGCCTGGACTGGCTCGGTGTGGCTTGCAACTGTCGAGGCCGAAACCTCCGAGATCCTTCGCGAGAAGATGATCGCGGCCTCCTCGCGCGATGCGATCCGCTCGAAGGGCCGCACCGGAAAGCCCGCCCGGCAGCTCCGCTCGGTCTGGACCGATGCCTGGGACCGCGCGCCGGAAAGCCCGGGCGCGCTGCCGATGCCGCTGCAGAGCATCATCAGCCGCGATGCCTTCAACTCGATCGATCGTGCGGCGGCAGGCGGCAATGCCAGGGCACGCGACCTCGTCAGCTATTTCGTCGGCCAGGGCGTCGGGTTGATCGACAGCGTGAAGTCCGCCGGCGCCGTGGTGCAGGAGTTCAAGGAAGAATTTGCCGAAGCCGTCGAGCACATGAATACGCTGGTGGCCGAGTGATTGCTCGTGACCGGAACGGAGTCCTTGGTCCATCCTTCGAGGCTCGCCCGACGGCGCGTTGCGCCTCCGGCCTCGCACCTCAGGATGACGCTTCCTCCGTAGCCGTCACCCTGAGGTGGCCGCCTCTTCAGCGGCCCTCGAAGGGCGACGGCGTGCCGAAAATCTGAAACGTGAAGCAAGAAGAAATGACCAGTATCCCCGAAGACCTTATCCCCGTCATCGTCGGCATCGGCGAGATCGTCGATCGTCCCAAGGAGATCATCGAGGGCCTCGAACCACTCGACCTGCTGGAGCAGGCGTTGCGGCGCGCCGAGGCCGATGCCGGGGCAAAGCTGCTCGGCGAGGTGCAGTCGCTCGATGTCGTCAATTTCCTGAGCTGGCGCTATCGCGATCCGGAGAAGCTGCTGGCACAGCGGCTCGGGATCACGCCCGCGCATTGCTATTACGGTCCGGTCGGCGGCGAGAGCCCGATCCGCTACATCCACGAGGCGGCAAAGCGCATCGCGCGCGGCGAATGCACCGTGGCGGCGGTCTGCGGCGCGGAGGCGCAGTCGACCGCGACCAAGGCCGAGCGCGCCGGGGCGAAGCTGCCATGGACGCCGTTCGCTCATGACGTCGAGGAGCCCAAGCGCGGCGCGGCGTTCCAGAAGCCGCTGGCGGTGACGCTCGGCGTGTTCCGCCCCGTCACGGTCTATCCGTTCTACGAGGCGGCCTCCTCCGCGCATTGGGGGCAGACCCCACGCGAGGCGATGGCGGAGTCGGGCACGCTGTGGTCGCGATACTCCGAGGCTGCGGCGCAAAATCCCAACTCCTGGCTGAGGCGGCGCTATGCACCGGACGAGATCACGACGCCGACGGCGGACAACCGCCTGATCGCCTGGCCCTACAATAAGCTCATGGTCGCCAATCCCAGCGTCAACATGGGCGGCGCGCTGCTGCTCACCAGCCTCGCCAAGGCGCGTGCAGCCGGGATTCCCGAGGACAAGTTCGTCTATCCGCTCGGCGGCGCCTCCGCGGAGGAGCCGCGCGACTATCTGTTGCGCGACCAGTTCTACGAGAGCCATCCGCAGAACGCGGTGCTGAATGCCGTGATGGACCTCGCCGGCGGCGACGGCAGGAAGTTCGACGCGATCGAGCTCTACAGCTGCTTCCCCTGCGTGCCGAAGATGGCGCGGCGGACGCTGGGCCTGGGCGCCGACGTGCAACCGACCGTGACCGGCGGCCTCACCTTCTTCGGCGCGCCGCTCAACACCTACATGACGCACGCGGCCTGCGCGATGGTGCGGCGGGTGCGCGAGGGCGCCAGGCTCGGCCTGCTCTATGGACAAGGCGGCTTCGTCACCAAGCATCATGCCTTGGTGGTGTCGAAGACCCCGCCACGCGAGGCGCTGGCACAGGACACCAGCGTACAGGCCGAAGCTGATCGCAACAAGCGGGCGGTGCCGGAGTTCGTGACGGAGCCGGGCGGCACAGGCAAGGTCGAGAGCTTTACCGTGCTCTACGGCCGCGGCGGCGATGTCGAGCACGGCGTGGTCATGCTGCGGACGCAAGACGACCGGCGCACGCTGGCAAGGATTCCGGCAAGCGATAGCGCGACATTGGCGCATCTGCTCAACATGGACCGCACCCCGGTGGGTTCGCTCGGCGAGATCACGATGGCCGCGGATGGTGTGCCGGAGTGGCGGGTGGCGTAGCTCTCGTAGGGTGGGCAAAGGCGCTCTTGCGCCGTGCCCACCAATCTTTTCGGGATCGCCTGCAAATGGTGGGCACGCTTCGCTTTGCCCACCCTACGAAACCGCCTTAAGTCTTCGGCGCCTGCTTTTCCGACGCGGTGGCCGGCTTGCTCTTGGCGCCGGCGCCGACCACGCGAACGGCATCACCGTCGGAGAGGCCATCCGGCGGGGCGGTGATGACGCGGTCGTCCGCTGCAATACCCGAGGCGAGCTCGATCTCGCGGCCGAGATCGCGGGCGATGGTCACGGGCTTGAACAGAACCTTGTCGTCCGGGCCGACGGTGGCGACACGCAAGCCGCTGCCGTTGAAGATCAGGGCGCTGGCGGGAATGCTCAGAGGCGCGCTGTCGCGCTGCAAGTTGAGTTTCACGCTGGCATAGCCGCCGGGCATCAGCTCGCCGCTCGAATTGTCGAGCCCGAGCTGCATGCGCGTGGTGCCCGAGGCAACGTCGACGGCCTGCGAGGACGCTTCCACCGTCGCCTGGAATGTCCGGTTCGGGTATTCCGGCATCACCATGGTGGCCTTGGCACCGATCTTGATCGCCGGCACGTAATTCTGGGGCACGTTGACGTAGACGCGCAGCTTGGTGATGTCGGAGACCACGAACATCGCCGGACCGGAGCCGCCGCCCGCGTTGATCAGCGCACCGACGTCGGTATCGCGCGCCGTCACCACGCCGTCGAATGGCACCGTGATCTTCTTGTAGCCGGCCAGCGCTTCCAGCCGCTCGACATTGGCCTGGCCTGAATGAACCGCGGCGTTCTTGTTGGAGAGGTCGGCGGTGCGCTCGTCGATCTCCTGCGCCGAGACGAAATTCGAGGCGACCAGCGTCTTGCGCCGGTTCAGCGTGGCTTCCGACAGCCTTGCGCTGGCCTGCTGGCTGGCGAGGTCGGCGCGGGCCTGCAGGAGCTGCTGGTCGAGGTCCGGCGCCTCGATCTCGGCGATCACCTGCCCCGCCTTGACCCGGGCGCCGATGTCGGCGCTCCAGCTCTTCAGGTAACCGGAGACGCGGGCGAAGATCGGGGCTCGGTAATAGGCCTCGAGCCGGCCCGGCAGATCGATGGTGGCGCTGCGGGCCTTGGCATTGGGCAGCGCCACAGCGACGCTGGGAACGGCCTGATCGTCGGTCCATTCCTTCAGCCTGGAGCCCTGCTCCTCGCGGGCGCGGATGCCGCTGCCGACGACGAGGCCCGCCGCGATCAGCGCCACCACGCCGAAGATGCCCAGTTTCCGGTGCGACACCGGGGAGCGGGGTTCAGTGGGCGACATGCGGAGACTCCAATGGGGCGGCGGCTTTGGCACCTTGCTTCTTGTGTACCATACTGAACACCACGGGAACAAACATCAGCGTGGCGAACGTTGCAAAGATCAGGCCGCCGATCACCGCGCGGCCAAGCGGCGCGTTCTGCTCGCCGCCCTCGCCCAGCCCCAGCGCCATCGGCGCCATGCCGATGATCATGGCGAGCGCGGTCATCAGCACCGGGCGGAACCGGACGAAACCGGCTTCCAGCGCAGCCGCGACGGGATCGCCGAGCTCCGCGTAGCGCTCGCGGGCGAAGGAAATCACGAGCACGCTGTTGGCGGTGGCAACGCCCATGCACATGATGGCGCCGGTCAGTGCCGGGACCGACAGCGTGGTCTGCGTCGTGAACAGCATCCAGACGATGCCGGCAAGTGCAGCCGGCAACGCGCTGATGATCACGAACGGATCGGACCAGGACTGGAAGTTCACGACGATCAGCAGGTAGATCAGCACGACCGCCCCCAGCAGGCCGAACAGAAGGCCGGTGAAGGCGCTATTCATGGTCTGCACCTGACCGAGCAGCATGACGGAAGAACCCTTCGGCACGTCCTTGGCGGTGTCGGCGATGACCTGGCGAATATCATTGGCAACCGCGCCGAGATCACGGCCCGAGGTCGTCGCAAAAATCTGCACCATCGACTGGATGTCGTATTGCGACACCACCGCGCTCGACGTCGAGCGCTTGATGTCGGCAATGCCACCGAGGATCGGCGACTGCGCATTGCCGGCCGCGGTGATCGGTAGCGTCTGGAGCGCGCTGAGGGAATCCATCTGGTATTGCGGCGTCTGCATCACGATGGAGTAGGACACCCCGTTATCGGGGTTGAGGTAGTAGGTCGGCGCCACCTGCGAGGAGCCAGCGAGATTGACCACGAGGCTGTTGGTGACGTCGCGCTCGGTCAGGCCGACATATTGCGCGCGGGTGCGATCGACATCGATGTTGAAGGTCGGGCTGTTCGGCGACTGCTGGATGCGCGCATCGGCGACGCCGGGAATCTTGCGCACCCTGGCCAGCAGGCTGTTGGCGTAAGCAAAGTTGCCGGCAATATTGGCGCCACGGATTTGCAGATCGATCGGTGCCGGCGCACCAAAATTCAGGATCTGGCTGACGATGTCGGCCGGAAGGAACGAGAAGCTGACGCCAGGGAACAGCCGCGGCAACTGCTCACGCAGCACCTTCACGTGTTCCTCGGTCGGCTTGTGGCCTTCCCTGAGCTTGATCTGGATGTCGCCGTCCTGCGGGCCGATCACGCCGGTGTTGTTGTAGGTCATATTGATGCCGGAGATCGGCATCCCGATGTTGTCGGTCAGCGTCTCGATCTCGCCTGGGACCAGCTTGCGGATCGCCTTCTGCACGTCTGCGAGCTGGTTGGCCGTCTCTTCCACGCGCGTTCCGACCTGGGTGCGGACATGCATCAGGATATTGCCGGCATCGACCGCGGGGAAAAAGTTGCGCCCGAGGAACGGCAACAGCGCAAAGGACGCGCCGACCACGCAGAGAAAACCGACGACGAACACCGTGCGGTGCCCGAGCGCGAGCCCGAGGAAGTCATGATAGCCACCGCGAATGCGCTCGAACCGCGCCTCGAAGCCGCGCTGGAACACGACCAGCGGATTGCGAGATTTCGGCGGTTCGCCCTCGTGATGCACATGTGGCTGCAACAGATAATTGGCCATGGTCGGCACCAGAGTGCGCGACAGGATGAACGACCACATCATCGCGAACATCACCGCTTCCGCCATCGGCACGAACAGGAAGCGCGCAACGCCGGTGAGGAAGAACATCGGCACGAACACGATGCAGATGCAGAGCAGCGAGACGAAGGCTGGCGTGACGATCTGGTTGGCGCCGTCGAGGATCGACTGCTCGACCGGCTTGCCCTGCTCCAGATGGTAGTTGATGTTCTCGATGGTGACGGTGGCGTCGTCGACGAGGATGCCGACCGCGAGCGCAAGGCCGCCGAGCGTCATGATGTTCAAGGTCTCGCCGATCGCCGAGAGCATGATGATCGCGCCGAGCACGGAGAGCGGGATCGACACCGCGATGATGACGGTCGAGCGCCAGCTGCCGAGGAACAGGAGGATCATGACGCTGGTCAGCAGCGCTGCGATCACGCCCTCGAACGCGACGCCTTGGATCGCGCCGCGGACGAACACCGACTGGTCGCCGATGAAACCGATCTTCAGTGCGTCCGGCAGTTGGTCCTTGACGTCGATCACCTTCTGCTTGATGCCGGCGATGATATCGAGCGTCGAGGTCGCGCCCGCCTTAAGCACCATCATCAGCACCGAACGGTTGCCGTCGACATGGACGATGTTGGTCTGCGGCGGATTGCCGTCGCGAACGGTCGCGACATCACGCACGTAAACCATTGCGCCGTTGACGGTCTTGATCGGCAGATTGCCGAGTTCGTCGATCCTGAGCGGCGAGTTGTTGAGCTGGATGTTGTATTCAAACTGGCCGATCTTCTGGGTACCAACCGGCGTGATCAGATTTTGCGCGGCCAGCGCATTGGCGACATCCTGACCGGACAGGCCGCGGGCCTGGAGCGCGGTCGGGTCGAGGTCGATCTGGACCTGGCGCTGCTTGCCGCCGAATGGATACGGGATAGCGGCTCCAGGCACGGTGACCAGCGGCGTGCGGAGCTGGTTGATGCCGATATCGGCGAGGTTCTGCTCGGTCAGTCCGTCGCCGGATAGCGCCACCTGGATGATCGGCACGGTCGAGGCGGAATAGTTCAGGATCAAGGGCGGCGTCGCGCCGGGCGGCATCTGCTTGATCAGCGTCTGCGAAATCGCGGTGACCTGCGCATTGGCGGTGCGGATGTCGACATTGGGCTGGAAGAAGATTTTGATGATGCCAAAGCCGTTATAGGAGTTGGCGGTGATGTGCTCGATGTCGTTGACGGTGGTGGTCAGCGCGCGCTGGAATGGCGTGGTGATGCGGCCGGACATCTGGTCCGGCGGCAGCCCGGTGTACTGCCAGACGACGCCGATCACGGGGATGCGGATGTCCGGAAAGATATCGGTCGGCGTCCGCAGCGCCGCCAGCGGTCCGATGATCAGGAGCAGGAGCGCGAGCACGACAAACGTGTAGGGTCGGCTCAGGGCAATACGAACCAGAGCAATCATGCGCCAGGCAATTCCAGATCAAGCGAGGAAACGGAATCCGCCCCCATGGGGATCCCCCTTCCTCCTTTACCTGAGCACCGCCGAAAACGCTAACCTCCGGCGGCTCATGTGCCTTCACTTCCCTGCTACCGCACCGCGAAATCTACATCGCAGCTATGCGGCCGGACGCCTCACGCCGCGCGGACCGAGCCCAGGAACTTTCCAACCTCAAGCTTGAGGCGATTGGAATCCCGCGACAGCATCTGCGCCGCCGAGAGCACCTCCGAGGACGCCGAGCCTGTCTCGGAGGCGCCGCGCTGGACGTCGCCGACATTGGTCGACACCTGCTGGGTGCCTTGGGCCGCCTCCTGCACGTTTCGGGCGATCTCCTGGGTTGCCGCTCCCTGCTGCTCGACTGCGGCCGCGATCATCGACGAGATCTCGGACAGGCGCGCGATGGTTCCGCTGATCTGGCCGATTGCGCTGACCGAATCCTGCGTCGCGGCCTGGATGCCGCCGACCTGCTGGCCGATCTCGCCGGTGGCCTTGGCGGTCTGCTCAGCGAGCGCCTTCACCTCCGAAGCGACCACCGCAAAGCCGCGGCCCGCCTCGCCGGCCCGCGCCGCCTCGATCGTGGCATTCAATGCCAGCAGGTTGGTCTGGCCTGCGATCGCGTTGATCAGTTCGACGACGTCGCCAATCCGCGATGCGGCGCGCGACAGTTCGCTGACGCGTTCGGTGGTGGCTTGCGCCTGGCTGACCGCCTCGCCGGCGATCCGGGCGGAATCCTGCACCTGACGGCTGATCTCCCGCACCGAGGACGACATCTCCTCCGCCGCCGACGCCACTGAATGGACGTTGCTGGAGGCTCGTTCGGAGCCGGAAGCGACGACGGTCGCCAGGTCCTGAGCCCGGCCCGCGGTCGAGGACAGCGTCGAGGCCGACGCTTCGAGCTCGGTCGCGGCCGAAGACACCGTTTCCACGATCTCGCCGATTGCCGCCTCGAAGCCGTCCGCGAGCTTCGTCATGTCGGCCTTGCGCTGCCCCTCGGCACGACGCTGCACCGCCTGAACCTCGTCGCGGCTGAAACGGATGATGGTCTGAACGGTCTGGAGATTGCGCAGCGCCTCGCCGATCTCGTCGTCGCGCTCGATGACGATACGGTTGTCAAGCTTGTCCTGCACGAGATTGACCATGGTGTCGTTGAGGTGCTGCATCGGCCCCTGGATCGCACGCATGGTCGAAAAGCCGGCGAAGCCGCCGATGGCTGCGCCGACGACGGCCAGCAGCGACAGAACCAGGCTCGTCGAGCCGCCAGTGGTGAGCGCACCACCGACGCCGAGCGCAAGCATGAACAGCGCCTGGACTGCGATCATCGTGACCAGGCGGGCCTTCAAGGTCCTGGTGAAGACACTGAAGCGATCGAGCATCGAACGGCGGCGAATGATGCCGGCGTCGATGCGATAGCCATGCGGCTTCTTCTCGCGGATCGCAGCGTAAACCTGCTCGGCGAGCTTGCGCTGGTCGGCCGGCAGCCCGGTGCGGATCGAAGTGTAGCCGGTCACCTGACCGTTTTCACGGATCGGCGACGCCGTCGCCAGCACCCAGTAATAGTCGCCATTCTTGCGGCGGTTCTTCACCGCGCCGAGCCACGGCTTGCCGGCTTTGAGCGTGTCCCAAAGATTCTGGAAAGCTTCCGGCGGCATGTCCGGATGGCGGACGATGTTGTGAGGCTGCCCCATCAGCTCCTCGGACGTAAAGCCCGCGGCTGCGATGAAGTCCTCGTTGAAATACGCGAGCTTTCCCTTGAGATCCGTACGGGAAACGATCAGCGTCTCGCCACTGACGGGATATTCGGTTGCGGTAACCGGCAAATTCTTTCGCATCAAGGCCCCCAAATGAAACGCGATGCGGTCAATCCCATCCGGACTGCGCTATTCAAAACGTCTTCAGCAGTTCTGATCAGACGAATTTAACTATCGATGAAATCCTCTTCCCGTACGACTACGGGTAACTGTGCATGATACCACTCATAAGACACCATCAAGCTGCCGGCGGAAAACGAGCGGCGCTTCTAGCGCCGTCCGTCGTCAGATCGTCGGGTGTTGTCGAAGGTCGTATCGACAATTCTTGTGGAGACTTTACGCTGCGCGGACATTGGTCAGGAACCTGCTGACCTCGGTCTTCAGCCGAGTGGAGTCGCTCGACAGCATCTGCGCTGCTGAAAGCACCTGCGTCGAGGCCGCCCCGGTTTCCGCAGCGCCGTGCTCGACGTCTCCGACGTTGGACGAGACCTGCTGTGTGCCCTGGGCAGCCTGCTGCACGTTGCGCGCGATCTCCTGCGTCGCCGCGCCCTGTTCCTCCACCGCCGCGGCGATCGCCGAGGCGATCTCGGCCAGCTGGGTGATCGTGCCGCCGATGTCGCGGATCGCATCGACGGATTCCTGCGTCGCAGATTGCATCCCGGAGACCTGCTGGCCGATTTCCCCGGTCGCCTTTGCGGTCTGCTCCGCCAGGGCCTTCACTTCCGATGCCACCACCGCGAAGCCGCGACCGGCCTCGCCCGCCCGCGCCGCTTCGATCGTGGCGTTGAGCGCCAGCAGATTGGTCTGCCCCGCGATCGAGTCGATCAATGCGACGACGTCGCCGATCTTCGCAGCCGCTCGCGACAATTCGCCGATGCGCTCGTTGGTCCTTCCCGCCTGATCTGCGGCTACGTTGGCCATTCGCGCCGTGTCCTGGACCCGGCGGCCAATCTCGTTGACCGAGGACGACAGCTCTTCGGTCGCCGATGCCACCGACTGCACGTTCGTCGAAGCCTCCTCCGAGGCTGTGGCGACCGTTACCGCAAGCTCCTTGGCGCGCCCTGCGGTGGCATTCAGCGTGCTCGCCGAGGCCTCGAGCTCCGTGGACGCCGACGAGACGGTGTCGACGATCTCCCCGATCGCAGCCTCGAACTGATCCGCAAGCCTGTGCATCTCGGCCTTGCGCTGCTCGGCGGCAATCCGATCCTGCCGGGCCTTGGCCTCCGCCTCGTCGCGTGCCTTCTGCTCGGCCACGATCTTGAACCGCTCCACGGCGTGTGCCATGTCGCCGACCTCGTCCTTGCGATCGAGACCGGGGAGAGCCACGGCGAAATTGCCGGCGGCGAGTTCGCCCATGGCGCGGGTCAATGCGGACAGCGGCCGCACGATCCGTGAGAACGCGATCCAGAAACTCAGCAAGACCAGCGCAACGCAGCTCGCCAGCATCAGGCCGGCGACGATCAGATTGGACGTTGCCCTGGCGGCTTGCCCGGTCGCTTCGAGATCCGCGGCCGCTCCGATCGCATCGGACAGGCGAAGGATCGCATTGATCCCCGTCGTCGCGCTGGCGAAATATTCATTGCCACTGATCCTGTAGTCTCCGCTGGCCGCCGCCGCGAGCACGCGGTTGCGGGTCGCGTCATAAATCCGGAAGTAGTCCTGCTCGACGCCCTTGATCGCTCCGGCGACGTCGCCTGGAACGTCGGCTCGCTCGGCCAGCGGCGCGATCGTCCCCCAGGCAAGCTCGACGTAGCCCCGAAAACCGGCAATCCGGCTCAACTCTTCGGGTGTCATCCTGTTGCCCGACCCAATCACGCCTCCGAGGAACGCACGTTCGCGCCCGGCCTTCTCGGCCATCTCCGCAGCAAGGTGCCGAAGCCCGACGAGACGCGACATCGTCGCCGAAGGCGGAGTAGCCAGCGTCTCCAGGATCAGGCGCAGCCGGATGGCGGTCAAGTCGATCAACTCGGTGACGGCGGGCACAAATCCGTTGACGACGTCCGCACTGCGGCCCGCCGCCGGCTTGGCGAGATTTTCGTCGACCTTGCGGCGCAAATCTTCGACGTTCTGAAGGGCTCGTTCCGCCTCATCGATACGGGATCCGGCCACCTTGAATTCACCGAACGTGCGAAGGCGGCGCGCAGCTTCGCGAAAAGCCTGATCCGAGCCGCCCCGTAGCTTCATGATCTCGGACCGCCGATCGGCGGCCGTCACCTCCGGCGACCTCAACGCGGCATTGGTCATGCCTCGCTCCATGGCCCACTGCCCAGCGCTTTGCAACAACAGCCGCGAGATGCCGTTGAGGTTGACGAAGGCGTCCGCCGCCTGCCGGTCGCGGTATGCCTGAAGCGATGCATAGCCCGTCGCGGCCACGCCCATCAGAGCCAGCGCCGCAATGACAAGGGGCAGGACCGTTCCGATTCTCAAACTCACTGTTCGCATCCTTCTCGTCATCACCGGCCTCAGGGGCAGAGAGCGGCCCGACCAGGAATATCCGAAGTCGGCAATACGATATTGTCCTGCGTCAAGGATCGTGGTGGAACCTGGTCGGTTCGTCCTGCGGTTGAACGATAGGCTTACCAAGTGGTTGCGGCCCATCGTAGGGGACGGGAACGGTCGCGATGCGGCAAAACGAAACGAGCGGCGCCTTTGGCGCCGCTCGTCGTCGGATCGACAGTTGGTTGCGGAGCTTACGCCGCGCGGACGTTGGTCAGGAACCTGCTGACCTCGGTCTTCAGCCGGGTCGAGTCGTTCGACAGCATCTGCGCCGCCGACAGCACCTGCGAGGAGGCCGTGCCGGTCTCGGTCGCGCCGCGCTGCACGTCGGTGATGTTCGACGAAACCTGCTGGGTGCCCTGGGCCGCCTGCTGCACGTTGCGGGAGATTTCCTGGGTCGCGGCGCCCTGCTCTTCCACCGCGGCCGCGATGGCCGAGGAGATTTCCGACAGGCGCTCGATGGTGGAGGAGATCTCCTTGATGGCGCCGACCGAGTCGTTGGTCGCCGCCTGGATGCCGGAGATCTGCTGGCCGATCTCGCCGGTCGCTTTCGCCGTCTGCTCGGCGAGCGCCTTCACCTCGGAAGCGACCACTGCGAAACCGCGTCCGGCTTCACCGGCGCGCGCCGCCTCGATGGTGGCGTTCAGCGCCAGCAGGTTGGTCTGGCCGGCAATGGTGTTGATCAGCTCGACGACGTCGCCGATCCGCGAAGCCGCCTTGGAGAGCTCGCTGACGCGCTCGGTGGTAGTCCGGGCCTGGCTGACGGCATCGCCCGCCATCCGCGCCGATTCCTGCACCTGACGGCTGATCTCGCCGACTGACGAGGCCATCTCCTCGGTCGCCGAGGCCACCGACTGCACGTTGGTCGAGGCTTCCTCCGAAGCGCCGGCAACCGTGGTCGCCAGCCGCTGCGAGCGGTCGGCGGTCGACGTCAGCGTCGAGGCGGAGGCCTCTAACTGGGTCGAGGCCGACGACACGGTCTGGACGATTTCGCCGATCATCGTTTCGAATTCGCGGGTGATGTTGTCGACGCGGCGGCCGCGCTCGATCTTGGCTTCGGCATCGGCCGCGGCAGCCTCGTCGGCGGCCTTCTTGGCGATCAGCGCCTCCTTGAAGACCTGGAGCACGTCGGCCATCGCGCCGATTTCGGTCTTCGCGCCGCGATGCGGGACCTCTGCGGAGAGATCGCCGCACCCCAGCGCCTGCATCGGCTCGATGATGGAGTTGATGCCGCGCGAGACGTCCTGGACGAGATAGAAGCCGACGCCGAGGCCGGCAATGACCGCGGCACCGAGGATGATCGCGACCAGCATGAAGGCGTAGTAGAAGGTATCGGCGGCATCGACGGCGGCCTGATCGCCGCCCTTGGTGTTGAGCTCGATGTCCCTGGTCAGGACCTCATCCGCCGCAAGACCGATCTTGTTGACCGTCTTGGAGTTCAGCTCCTGCGAGTCGTGCGGGACCTTTCCGACCTCCTTGCGGGACAGCGCGAACACCTCTTCGGTGCCCTTCTTGTAGTCTTCCCAGAGCTTCGACCATTCGCTGTAGAGCTTCCGCTCCTCCGCTGACGAGATCATCGCCTCGTATTTCGTACGAGTCTTGGCGAGCGCATCGATCACGGTCGCCGCAGTCTTTTCCGTCGCGAGCTTGTCCTCGAGGGTCTCGGCGAGCATGTGCTGGCGGACCACGTTGCGGTAGGTGATGACGCTGGCGCGCAGGTCGCCAATCGTGCGGACGCTGGGCATCCAGTTGGTGGAGATGTCGACGGTGCTAGCGTTGATCGTCCGCATCTTCATGACGGCGAGCAGGCCCATGCCGGTCATGGCGGCCAGCAGAAACGCCACGACACTGATGATCTTGGCGCGAATGGAGATGGTGGCGAGCATAATAATGGGTCTCTTTGCGTTGGCGCGGTGGCGCGTCCGGAAATCGTGATCAACCGAAAGCAGCGGCGCCGATATCCAACAACAAAGCGACTGAGCAGTTGTTAAGCTACGACTCCGTACGAGTACGGAACCTTAAAGAAATGAAGGAGGGACTAAAAACGCCCCGCGCTCAGCGCATGAGCCCAAGCGCATCGGCGAAAAACTCAGGGCCACCGAAGTTTCCGGACTTCAACGCGAGCAGCATGTCGCCTGCTTCCGCACCGACGGCGCGCAGCACCGGGACACCGGCGGCGATCTCGGCGCCGACCAGAAAACCGGGAATCCCGAGACGGTCGACGACCGCACCAGAGGTCTCGCCGCCAGCAACAATCAGGCGCCGGACGCCTGATTTCACTAGGTTTTCCGCAATGTCGGCCATCGCCTGCTCGATCGCGTGACCGGCCGCGTCGCGGCCGTGACGCGCCTGCAGTGCAGCGACCTGATCCGGCGTCGAGCTCGACGCGATCAGCACCGGGCCTTCAGCGAGTCGGGGCGTCGCCCAGGCCAGCGCGCGCTCCACTTCGCCCTCTTCCGTAAGAATACGGTCCGGGTCAAGACGGAGCACCGGCATGACGGATTCCGCCTTGGCAATCTGCTGCAACGTCGCCTGCGAGCAGCTTCCGGCGAGGCACGCCGCCGCACCGCCGACGGCGGTGCCCTGCTCGCTGCTTGCCGAGGCCGACCTGACCTTGCCGGTCGAGACCAGCGCGCGCGCAAGGCCGAGGCCCATGCCGGAGGCGCCGACCGACAGCCGGTGCCGGGCCGCAACGAGACCGATGGTTTCGAGGTCGCGGTCGAACACGGCGTCGATGATGGCGGCGCCGATGCCCTTGCCGGCGAGTTCAGCCAGCCGCGCCTGCACGGCTTCCGCGCCGCGGGCGACGGTCGCCAGATCGACCAGACCCACCTGAGTCTTGCTCTGGCGCGCCAGCACCCGCACCAGGTTGGAATCACGCATCGGGTTGAGCGGGTGGTCCTTCAGCGGACTCTCGTTCAGCGGCACGGCGCCGACGAAGAGATTGCCCTGATAGACGGTGCGGCCGGTCTCCGGGAAGGCAGGCGTCACCAGCACGATGGCCTCGCCGCAATCGGCGCGCAGGGCGTCCATCACCGGGCCGATGTTGCCGGCGTCGGTGGAATCGAAAGTCGAGCAGATCTTGAACAGCACATGGCCTGCGCCGCGGCCACGCAGCCACGTCTCCGCCGCGCGCGAGCGCGCTACGGCAAGCCGCGCCTCGATCGAGCGGCTCTTCAGCGACACGACGACGGCATCGACCTCGGGCAGCGCGAGATCATCCGCTGGCACGCCAATGGTCTGCACCGTGCGAAGGCCCGCGCGCGTCAGCGTGTTGGCGAGATCGGAGGCACCGGTGTAGTCGTCGGCGATGCAGCCTAATGCAAGCGTCACGGCTTCACTCCCGCATAGGGCTTGAACCAGGCGAGGCCATCGGTGGTCTTGCCGCGCGGATTGTATTCGCAGCCGACGAAGCCGGCATAGCCGAGCCGGTCGAGCTCTGCGAACAGGAACGGATAGTTCAGCTCCTCGCCATCGGGCTCGTTGCGCGAGGGAATGCTGGCGATCTGGATGTGGCCGATGATCGGCATCATCTCACGCAGGCGCATGGTGACGTCGCCATGGATGATCTGGCAGTGATAGATGTCGAACTGCAGCTTCAGGTTCGGAAGCCGTAATTCCTGAATCAGGTCGCGCGCGAAGCCGAAATCATTGAGGAAGTAGCCGGGCACGTTGCGCGCATTGATCGGCTCGAGCACGATGTCGATGCCGTGCGGCGCGAAGAACTCGGCGGCCCAGGCCACCGATTTGTAGAACGCCTCGATCGCGACGCGCTCGCCGCGGTTGGCGATGCCGGCCATCAGGTGCAGCCGCTTCACGCCGGTCGCCTTGGCATAAGGCAGTGCCGTCTCCAGGCTCGCCTTGAGGTCGGTGAACCGCGCCGGCAGCGACGCAAAACCCTTCTCGCCGGCATTCCAGTCGCCCGGCGGCAGGTTGAACAGCGCCTGCGTCAGGCCGTTGCGTTTGAGCCGCTCGCCGACCGCCTCGGCCGGATGATCATAGGGAAAGAGAAACTCGACGGCGGTGAAGCCGGCCTTCGCTGCGGCATCGAAGCGGTCGAGGAACGGCACCTCGGTGAACATCATCGAGAGATTGGCGGCAAAACGGGGCATTGTGATCCTCTTACCTACTTGTCGCCGGGCAGCTTCACGCCGGTGACCTGCGCATACATCCGCGCCACCGAGGCATCGTCGTCGCGACCCATGCCGGCGGCCGATGTCATCAGGAACATCTGGAGGGCTGCGGCGGAGACCGGCACCGGAAATCTGGCGCTGCGCGCCATGTCCTGGATGATGCCGAGGTCTTTGACGAAGATCTCGACCGCGCTGCGCGGCGTGTAGTCGCCGTCGAGCACATGCGGTATGCGGTTCTCGAACATCCAGGAATTGCCGGCGGAGGCCGTGATCACCTCGTAGACCTTGCGGATGTCGAGGCCCTGCTTGGCCGCAAACGCGATCGCCTCCGAGGCCGCTGCGATATGCACGCCAGCGAGCAACTGGTTGATCATCTTGAAGGCCGCGCCCTGCCCTGCGGCGTCGCCAAGCTCGTAGAGCTTTGCCGCCATGGCATCGAGCGCCGGCCTCGCCTTTGCAAAGGCAGCTGGGCTGCCAGACGCCAAAATCGTCAGCTCGCCCTCGGCGGCGCGCTGAGCGCCGCCGGAGATCGGCGCATCCAGGTAATGCCGGCCGGTCGCTTCCAACTGCTTGGCGAGACGCCGCGCCACATCCGGGTCCATGGTCGCGGACGACACGAAAACGCTGTCCTTCGGCAGAGTCTCGGCGACACCGTCCTTGCCGAACAGGATCGTCTCGGTCTGCGCGGCATTGACGACCACGCTGACGACGATGTCGGCGTCCTTGGCCGCTTCAGCCGGCGTCTTCGCGCCCGCACCGCCATCTTTCACGAAACGCGTCACGGCATCGGCCGAGACATCGCAGCCGGTCACGGCATGGCCGGCGCGCTTCAGCGAGGTCGCCATGCCAAAGCCCATCGAGCCGAGCCCGATGACGGCGATGCGCTGATTCTGTGAGGTGGAGGCGGCCATGCAACTAACCCTTGCGAACGTTTCCCGGACGGCCCCCTTTGCGGCGGCTCTCATCTCGAATAACACGGCTTGGCCGCGCTGCCAAAGCGTGAGACAAGCGGGCATGACGGCCATGAAAACCGAAACCAGCAACGAGACCCGGCTGCGTGAGGACATCTGCCGCTTCGGACGGTCCCTGTTCGAGCGCGGGCTGACGCCGGGCTCCTCCGGCAATATCAGTGTCAGGATGCACGATGGTGGGTGGCTGGTCACCCCGACCAACGCCTCGCTTGGTTTCCTCGACCCGGCGCGGCTGTCGCGGCTGGATGGACGGGGTCGCCTGCTCTCGGGCGACGCGCCGACCAAGGAAGTTCCGCTGCATACGGCACTCTACGATAGCCGCGAAAGCGCGCGCGCGATCGTGCATCTGCACTCCACCCATTCGGTCGCGCTCTCGATGCTGCCCGAGATCGATCCGCGCGCCGCACTGCCGCCGATGACCGCCTATTATCTGATGAAATGCGGCGCCACCGCACTCGTGCCCTATTACCGCCCCGGCGATCCCGCGGTCGCGGACGCGATCAAGGGGCTGGCCGGGAAATACTCATCCGTGCTGCTCGCCAATCACGGCCCGGTCGTCGCCGGCGACACGCTGGAGGCCGCGGTGTTCGCGACCGAGGAGCTGGAGGAGACGGCGAAGCTGTACCTGCTGCTGCGCGGGATGAACCCGCGCTATCTGTCGCCGGAGCAGGTGAAGGATCTGGTGAAGGTGTTCGGGGTGGCGCTGCCGGAGCATGGGCACGAACCACACACACCGACGTCATCCTGAGGTGCGAGTGGCGCGATGCTTTGCATCGCGCCGGGAGCCTCGAAGGATGGGCTACAGGCGCTCGCGGCCATCCTTCGAGGCGCGCGAAGGGCGCGCACCTCAGGATGACGGCTGTGCCTGTGGGGAGAGCGCTAGCGCTTAAAGCCCCAGATACGCCTTGCGCACGTCGGGATTGCCCCTGATCTCGGCCGCCGGGCCCTGCATCAGCACGCGGCCGGTCTGCAGGATGTAGGCGCGATCGGCGATCTCGAGGCACTCGGCCATGCGCTGCTCGACGATCAGCACGGTCATGCCGGCATCGCGGATGCGCTTCACCGCGAGGAAGATCTCGTCGACGAGCTTCGGCATGATGCCCTGCGAGGGCTCGTCCAGCATCAACAGCCGCGGGCGCGTCATCAATGCACGGCCGATGGCGAGCATCTGCTGCTCGCCGCCGGAGAGCGTCTCGGCGCGCTGGTCGAGACGCTCGGAGAGGCGCGGAAACAGCTCGAAGACGAGGTCGAGCGGTTCGTCGCGGTTCGCTTCGCTACGATAGAGATAGCTGCCGAGACGGAGATTGTCGCGCACCGAGAGCCGTGGAAACAGGCGGCGATTCTCCGGAACATAGGCAATGCCCGTTGCGGTGATGTGGTGTTGCGCCATGCCGTCGATGCGCTTGCCGTCGAACGTCACGGTGCCAGAACGCGGGCGCTCGGCGCCGGCGATGGATTTGAGCAGTGTCGACTTGCCTGCGCCGTTGGCGCCGGCCACGCAGACGATTTCGCCCTTCTGAACCTCGATCGAGACCGCGGAGATCGCGACCAGGCCCTGATAGGCGGTCGTGATTTCATGCACCGACAGCATGACGATCTCCCAGATATGCGCTGATCACCTTGGGATCGCGGACCACGTCGGCGGGTTTGCCCTCGACCAAGACCTTGCCGAGGTCGAGCACGATGGCGCGGTCGACCAGCGGCATCACGATCTCCATGACATGCTCGACCATCAGCACGGTAATGCCGGTATCGCGCACTTTTCGCACCAGTGCCACGCCGGTCTGCGCTTCCGTCGGCGTCAGGCCGGTGAGGACCTCGTCGAGCAGCAGCAGTTTCGGTTCGGTTGCGAGCGCACGCGCAACTTCGAGGCGGCGCTTCTCCGCCGGCACGAGGTCGCTCGCGAGCACATCGGCACGCGCGGCAAGGCCGGTGAACTCCAGAACCTCGTGCGCCTTGCGGCGGGCTTCGCGCATCACCGTGTTGCGCACGAGCGCACCGACGATGACGTTGTCGATGACCGTCATGGTCTCGAAGCTCTTGACCACCTGGAAGGTGCGACCGACGCCGCGCTGGCAGCGCTCCGCCGCCGGCAAGGCCGTGACATCCTCGCCGTCGAACCAGATCGAGCCCTGGGTCGGCGGCAGCACGCCGGCGATGAGATTGAACAGCGTCGACTTGCCGGCGCCGTTCGGGCCGATCAGACCGACGATCTCGCCGCGGCCGACCGAGATCGAGACATCGCTGTTGGCGACGAGACCACCAAACCGCTGCCAGACGCCGCGGGTTTCAAGGAGCGCGGTCATCGCGTGGCTCCCTTCGTCTTCGCCCGCGATAACAGGCTGACCAGGCCTTGCGGCAGGGCCAGCGAGATCGCCACGATCAGTGCGCCATAGACGATGAGGTCGACGCCGCGGCCGGAGCCGCCGATATAGGAGCGCGTCAGCTCCGTCATCGGGATCAGGATGACCGCGCCAAGCACGGGGCCCCAGAGGGTGCCGATACCACCGAGCACCGCCGGCAGCGCCATCAGCAGCGAGAACTGGAAGCCCATCACGCTCTCAGGATCGATATAGGCGAGAAACTGCGCATAGAACGCACCGCCGATGGCAACGAGGAAGGCGGAGACGGCGGCTGCACCCATCTTGGAGTTGAACACGACGACGCCGAGGCTCTCGGCCGCTTCCGGATTGTCCTTCACTGCACGCCACCAGAAGCCCCATTTGGAATCTTCGAGCCACCAGGTGACGAACCAGGCGAGGCTGCATAGCACCAGCGCGAAATAAAAGTACGGCAGCTTGCTGCGCATGAACTGGAATTTCAGCCAGCTATCGCCGCGCACGGGAACGGTGATTCCCATGGCAGCCCCCGCCCATTCCCAATTCTGGAACAGCAGCAGCCCGATCTCGGCGATGACGATAGTCGCGATCACGAAGTAATGGCCGCGCAGGCGGAAGAAGGGATAGCCGAGCCCCATGGCGATGATCGCCGCGATCATGCCACCGGCCAGCATCCCGAACCACGGCAGCACGCCGAATTTGGTGAACAGCAGTTCGGTGGTGTAGGCGCCGATGCCGAAATACAGCGCGTGCCCCAGCGAAATCTGACCGCAATAGCCGGAGAGGATGTTCCAGCTCTGCGACAGCGCCGCGTACATCAAGGTCAGGATCATGATGTTCTGGACGTAGACATCCTTGATGAACAGCGGCGCGAGCGCCGCGAGCCCGGCCAGCACCGCGGCGATGATGAGGTCGCGGCGGCGCCGCGCGGTAAAAGTCTTGTCCATCACATCGACCCGAACAGGCCACGCGGCCGGATGAAGACGACGAGCAGATAGACCGCGTAGATGCCGACAGATTTCAGCGAGGGCGGCAGCAACAAGGCGGTGGTCGCCTCCACGAGGCCGACGATGATGCCGCCGGCGAAGGCGCCGAACACACTGCCGAAGCCGCCGAGCGCCACCGTGACATAGGCGATCAGGGCGAAGGACGCACCGACGTCGGGATAGATATAGAAGAACACCGCCATGATCGCGCCGGCGAGGCCGACCAGCGCGGCCCCGAGGCCCCAACCGAATGCGAATACGCGGTTCTTGTCGATGCCGACCAGCGCGACCGCACCGGGATCCTCGCGAGTCGCTTCCAGCGCGCGGCCGAAGTCGGTGCGGTGGATGAAGAAATAGAGGCCGGCAAAGGCCGCGATCGAGACGGCCGCACCGATCAGTTGCGGCTCCGGCAGAAAGATGCCGGCGACCGAGATGGTCTTGCCGCCCACCCAGGACTGCGGAATGCTGCGATAGTCCGGCGTGAAGAAGAACTGCGCAAGGCCGCGCATGAGGATGGCAAGACCGAAAGTGGTGAAGATCTGCACCATGCCGGCATTTGCCTTGGCCCGCATGGCGAAGCGTACAATGAGCAGGTAGACTACCGCTCCGAACACGAACATTGCCGCGGCGACCAATGGCGCCGACAACAACGGATCGATCGCGAAGAACGCGAACAGAAAGAACGACAGGTACATCGCGATCATCAGGAACTCGCCATGGGCGAAGTTCGTGACGTCCATCAGACCGAAGATCAGCGCGAGGCCGACGGCAATCAGTCCGTAGAGCAGGCCCATGAGCAGGCCGCTCGCGAGACTCTGGATAATGGCTTGGGCTGTCAAAAGTCTGTCCCCCGAAATACGTCCTCATCCCGAGCAGCGCGCAACTAGCGCGCGTCTCCGAGGAGGGCCCAGCGCTCGTCCTTCGAGACGCGGGCTGCGCCCGCTCCTCAGGATGAGGGCGGGAGCTACGTCTGAGCTCCCGCTTCCCAGTCTTACTTCATCGGCCAGGTCGCCTCGGCGATCGCTGCCTGCGGCGGGAAGATGGTGACAAACTTGCCGCCGATATATTGCAGCAGCACCGGGTCGGCATCGTTGTTCTGCCCGGTCTCGTCGAACTTGACGCGCTTCCAGGGCATAATGGTCTTCTCGCCCGGGATGTCGGTCGCGGCCAGCGCGTCGCGGATCTTCTCACCGTCGGCCGACTTGGCGCGATTGATCGCGTCGGCGAGGATGATCAGGCCCATGAACTGGCGCGAGGTGAGGTCGTTGAAGTCCTTGCCCGAGCGCGTCTTGAACATCTCGTTGATCTTGCCGACCATCGGGCGCTTCTGCGCGAGGTCGAGCGAGAAGGTGCCGCGCGAGATCACGCCTTCGAGCTTGTCGCCGACGGCATCATATAGCGCCTTCTCGGAGAAGCCGGCATCCTGCGCCACGATCGCGTTCGGCTTGTAGCCGAGCTCGGACATGGTCTTGACCAGCAGGATGCCGTCGGTGGTGTAGCTCGAGGGCATCAGCACGTCGGCATTCGCAGTCTTGAGCTGCTGCACCTCGGCCGAGAGCGAGGGCGAGTTAGCGCGGTACTTGATGTCGGAGACGATCTTGTAGCCGCGCTCGCCGGCGATCTTAGCCTGGGCGTTGCCGGAGTCCGTGCCGAAGATGGTGTCTTCGTGGAACAGCGACAGCGTCTCGACCTTGGTGCCCTTCTTCTTCATGGCGTCGAAGAAGTCGAACATCGCGGCCGAGTACATCTCGTCATGCGGGGCGGCGCGGAAGTAATATTTGAGACCGCGGCGATGCAGGCTCGGCGAGGAGTTGTCGGCCGAGACGAACGGGATCTGGTAGCGCTCGCAGATCTGGCTGACGGTGACGGCAACCGCGCTCTGATAGGTGCCGATGATGGCGGAGACCTTCTCCTGCGTGATCAGGCGCTCGGCTTCGGCACGGCCCTTCTGCGGATCGGCCTGATGGTCGGCGAACACGAGGCGCAGCTTGGCACCGCCGAGACCCGGCAGGCCTTCGCCCTTCGCCAGCGGCAGGTCGAAATCGGTGTCCTTGTTGATGACCTCGAGCGCGGTCTCATAGGCTTTCTGCGCATCGATGCCCTGCTGGGCGCTGCCGCCGGAGAACGGGTAGATGACGCCGATCACGACTTCCGAGGTCTGGGCGCGTGCGGCGAGCGGCACCAGCGCTGCAGTGGCGGTGGCTCCTAGCAGCACGTCGCGGCGAGAGATCGTCATGGCAAAGTCCCCTGTTACTGAATTTCGACTGATCGAATGAAGCGATTGATGGATGCGGTAAAGCCCGAAGAAGCAGCAAACGCTGCCTACTAAATCACGGCCATGTTCCTGTTCTTCAGATCCGTCACCAGCATGAGGCCGGGCGAATGCGTGATCGCGAACGGGACCTTGGCGGCATTGATCACCGACTGCGGTGTGACACCACAGGCCCAGAACACCGGAATCTCGTCATCGGCGACAGGAACGGGATCGCCGTAATCGGGCTTGGCGATGTCCTTGATGCCGATCAGGTGCGGATGGCCGAGATGCACCGGCGCGCCGTGCACGGCGGGATAGCGCGAGGTGATCTGCACCGCGCGGATCGCATCGGCCGGTTTGAAGGGGCGCATCGACACCACCATCGGGCCGGCGAACGGACCGGCCTCGCCGCAGGCGATGTTGGTGCGATACATCGGCACCCGCACGTTCTGCTCGATATGGCGGATCGGCATGCCCTCGTCGAGCAGCGCCTCCTCGAACGAGAAGGAGCAGCCGAGCACGAAGGTCACGAGATCGTCGCGCCAGTATCTGGTTACGTCGGTCGGCTCCTCGACCACCTCACCGTCGCGCCAGACGCGGTAGCGCGGCACGTCGGTGCGGATGTCTAGATCCGCGCCGAGCGCGGGGATGTGCGGGCTTCCGACATCGGACATGCCGATGATCGGGCACGGCTTGGGATTGAGCTGACAGAAGCGGTGAAAGGCGCTGGCATATTCCGCGGGCAGGATCGCCAGATTGCCCTGGACGAAACCGGGAGCGACACCAGCCGTGGAGCCGACCTCGCCGCCGCGATAGGCGAGCCGCGCCTGGTGGCTCGGGAGGGTGTCGGGTGTTTCAGTTTGCTGCGCTGCCACCAAAACAGTCATTTGATCGACCTGCCTATAAACTCGACAAAGACAGCCAACACCAAGCATGCTATAAAGTCTAATCTTCCTTTCTAATCGATATCGATAAATTAAATTTATCGATCGGGGAAATCCTTCCAATGCTGGACTTCAGGTCGATCGAGACATTCCTCTGGGTTGTGAAGCTCGGGAGCTTTCGCGGCGCCGCAGCACGGCTCAACACCACCCAGCCGGCAATCTCCCAGCGCATCGCCCAGCTCGAGCGCGAGATGGGCGTCAAGCTCCTCAACCGCGACCATCGCGTCGCCTCGCCGACACCCAGCGGCCGGCAGATGATGGTCTATGCCGAAAAGCTGATCGGCCTGCGTGCCGCGATGGTGGCCGAGATCGGCGACCGTTCCGCGATGCGCGGCGTGATGCGCCTCGGCGTCGCCGAGACCATCGTGCACACGTGGCTGCCGCGCCTGGTGAAGAGCATGAACGAGGTCTATCCGAACCTGTCGCTGGAGATCGAGGTCGACATCACGCCGAACCTCACCGCCCGCCTGCTCGCGCAGGAGATCGAGCTGGCCTTCGTCGTGGGACCGCTGTCGGCCTCCGGCGTGCATAATCGCCTGCTCGCCGATTACCCGATCGGCTTCCTCGCGAGCCCTTCGCTGGGCCTCGGCAACGGCCCGGTGTCGCGCGCCGAGCTTGCGCGGTTTCCGATCATCACCTTCCCGCGCAAGACCAGACCCTACGAGGTCGTGCGCGAGGTGTTCGACCGTCCGGAACTGCCACCGATCCGCCTGCATGCGTCCGCGTCGCTCGCGACCGTCATCCACATGGCCGTCGAAGGGCTCGGCATCGCCGTGATCCCCGATGCCATCGTCGAGAACGAGCTCGCCGACGGGCGGTTGCAACTGCTCGACACCGATCTCGAAATCGCACCGCTGACATTCACCGCAAGCTGGCTCGCCTCGCCCGACGTCGTCGCGGTAGAGCGCGTCGCGGAGCTCGCACGGCAGATTGCGCAGAGCAGCCTCGCGGTTGACGAGCCCGCGCTGGCGCGTCATTGAAACAGGCGCCGGATAATCGAGAGACCGACCGCATGAGCCGAGCCGCCACCAATCTGCAAATCGATTCCGCCCGCCTCTGGGGCTCCATCCACGAGACCGCGCAATTCGGCGGGACGGCCAAGGGCGGCGTGCGACGGCTGACGCTGAGCAGCGAAGACAAGCAGGTGCGCGACTGGTTCCGCAAGGCCTGCGAGGACGCGGGTCTCGAAGTGCATGTCGATGCGCTCGGCTCGCAGTTCGGCCTGCGCAAGGGCCGCGACATGTCGAAGCCGCCCGTCGGCATCGGCTCGCATCTCGACACGCAGCCAACCGGCGGCAAGTATGACGGCATCCTGGGAACGCTCGGCGCACTGGAGGTGATCCGCACGCTGAACGACGCCGGTATCGAGACCGACGCGCCGATCTGCATCGTCAACTGGACCAACGAGGAAGGCTCGCGCTTTGCTCCGGCCATGATGGCCTCCGCGGCTTACGTCGGCGATTTCACCACCGATGACATCCTCTCGCGCAAGGACGTCGAGGGCACGACCGTCGGCCAGGCGCTCGACAGCATCGGTTATCGCGGCGACAAGCCGGTCGGTTTCCAGAAGCTCGGATGTTTCGTCGAGCTGCACATCGAGCAAGGCCCGATCCTCGAGGCCGAAGGCAAGACCATCGGCGTGGTCGATTCCGGCCAGGGCGTGCTGTGGTACGACGGTAAGATTTCCGGCTTCGAGAGCCATGCGGGCTCGACACCGATGCCGCTGCGGCGCGACGCGCTGGCAACGCTGTCGGAGATCGTGCTGGCGATGGAGGCCATTGCGAGGAAGCACGGGCCGAACGCGGTCGGCACCATCGGCGAGGCCGTGATCGCAAATCCCTCGCGCAACGTCATTCCCGGCGAGATCGCCTTCACCATGGATTGCCGCAGCGCCGATGGCGCGATCATGGATGCGCTGGATCGCGATCTTCGTGCGGCAATCGCCGAGATCGCCGCGCGCCGCAAGGTCGAGGTCAAGATCGATCTGGTCTGGCGCAAGCCGCCGACCCATTTCGATCCCAAGCTGATCGCGGCGGTCGAGAACGCTGCGAAGACGCTCGGTTATTCCTCCCGTCGCATCACCTCCGGCGCCGGTCACGACGCCTGCAACCTCAACACGATCATGCCGGCAGCGATGGTGTTCGTGCCCTGCAAGGACGGCATCAGCCACAACGAGCTGGAGGACGCCACGCAGCCCGACTGTGCCGCGGGCACCAACGTCCTCATGCACACCGTGCTGGCGATCGCCGGCGTGGCATCCTGACCGGAGAGAGCCATGCAGGGAGTTTTCGTCGACGCCAACGAAGCCCTCGCCGTGATCATGGAGCGGCTGGAGAAGCCTGGCGATCCCAAGGTGCGGATTCACCGGGATCCCGATATCAAGCCCGAGCAATATCCTGAAATCCTCGGCGGCGCGGAGATCGCGATCGTCGATCACACCGCGCTGCCGACCGAGGTCGCGAAGACATGCACGGGCCTCAAGCACGTCGTGTTCCTCGGCACCGGCGCGCGCAGCTACATGAATCCGGAGGAGCTCGCCGAGCTCGGCATCTCCGTGCATCTGATCAAAGGCTATGGCGACACGGCGGTCGCGGAATCCGCCATCGCGCTGATGTGGGCCTCGGCCCGCGTCATCGCGATGATGGACCGCGAGATGCGCGCCGGCAACTGGCTGCGCGAGGACGGCATGCAACTCACCGGCAAGACGCTCGGCCTGATCGGCTTCGGCGGCATCGCGGCTGAAGTTGCGCGCATCGCGTCCGGCAGCGGCATGAAGGTGATCGCCTGGAACCGTTCGCCGAAGAGCCATCCGGGCGTCACGTTCACCGATCTCGATACGGTACTTGCGACAAGCGACGTCGTGTCGCTGCATCTGCTGCTCAACGACGAGACGCGCGGCATGATCACGCGCGAGAAGATTTTTGCGATGAAACCGGGCGTCATCCTCATCAACACGGCGCGTGCCGCAGTGGTCGACGAGCAGGCGATGATCGAAGCGCTGAAGTCCGGCCACATCCGCCATGCCGGCCTCGACGTCTTCAACATCGAGCCCCTGCCCGGCGATCACCCGCTGACGAAGCTGCCGAACGTGACGCTGTCGGCCCATTCCGCCTTCCGCACGCCGGAAGCCAGCGAGAACCTGATTGAAGCGGCATGGATCCACTGCCGCAGGATCGTGAAAGGATAAGAGCAACAACAATGGCCGACTATCGCACCATCAAGGCTGAGCCGCTCACCAACGCCATCCGCGCCATCGTAAAGGCGGGTGGGTCCTCGGACCGCGAAGCCGAACTCGTCTCCACCAATCTGGTGGAAGCGAACCTCAAGGGCCACGACTCGCACGGCGTCGGCATGATTCCGCGCTATGTCCAGAGCGTCGTCAACGGCGGCCTCGCCGTGAACGCGCACGTCAAGACCGTGCTCGACACCGGTCCGCTTCTCACCCTCGACGGCCTCACCGGCTACGGCCAGGTGATCGGCCATGAGGCGATGGAGCTCGCGGCCGAGCGCGCCAAGCAGAACGGCGTGTGCCTGGTCGGCCTCTCCAACTCGCACCACATCGGTCGCATCGGCCACTGGGCCGAGCAGTGCATCGACCACGGGCTGGTCTCGATCCACTTCGTCAACGTGATCTCGCGCCCGATCGTGGCGCCCTGGGGCGGCAGCGATGCCCGCCACGGCACCAACCCGTTCTGCGTCGGCATCCCGCGCAAGGGCAAGGAGCCGATCGTGCTCGACTTCGCCACCAGCAGGATCGCGCAGGGCAAGACCCGCGTCGCCCACAACAAGGGCGTCGAACTCGAGCCCGGCACCATCATCGACAATGAAGGCAAACCCACCGTCAACCCGCGCTACACCGTGATCCCGCCGCACGGCGCCATCCTGCCGTTCGGCGAGCACAAGGGTTCGGGGCTCGCGCTGGTGTGCGAAATCCTCGGCGGTGCGCTCTCCGGCGGGCAGGCGGTCAAGGGCCCGTCCGACGGCAAGCACAACGTACTCAACGGCATGCTCTCGATCGTCATCGACCCGGGCAAGCTCGGCACCGCCGAAAACCTCGCGCGCGAGGTCGAGGGCTTCGTCGCCTGGCACACCGGCTCGCCGCCCGCCGCCGGCGTCGACAAGGTCAAGATCGCCGGCGAGCCCGAGCGCGAGACCAAGAAGAAGCGGCTCGCCGAAGGCATTCCGGTCGATCCGACCACCTGGCAGGAAATTCTGGAGGCCGGGAAGAAGTTCGGGCTGGAGCAGGCGACGATCGAGAAGATCGCGGGGTAGGCCGCCACTCTCTGCGTCGCCCCGGCGTAAGGCCGGGACGACCATTGGTTAGCAGCTCGGCTTAGTCCACCATCTCCGCAACCGCCTTGCCGCAAGCGGTCGTGTCGGCATTGCCGCCGAGGTCCTTGGTGCGGAGCGTGCGTTCGGCGAGCGTGCGCTCGATCGCGTCCACGATCGATTTGCCGGCGATCTTCTCGCCCAGATGCTCGAGCATCATCGCGCCCGACCAGATCGCACCGATCGGGTTGGCGATGCCCTGCCCCGCGATGTCGGGCGCCGAGCCGTGCACCGGCTCGAACACCGACGGGAAATTGCCTTCGGGGTTGATGTTGCCGGAGGGCGCGATGCCGATGGTGCCGGTGCAGGCAGGGCCGAGATCGGAGAGGATGTCGCCGAACAGGTTCGAGCCGACCACGACGTCGAACCAGTCCGGATGCAGCACGAAGTTCGCGGTGAGAATGTCGATGTGGTACTTGTCCCACTTCACGCTTGGATACTTCTTCGCCATCGCCTCCACGCGCTCGTCCCAATAGGGCATGGTGATGGAGATGCCGTTGGACTTGGTCGCCGACGTCAGGTGCTTCTTCGGCCGCGACTGCGCCAGCTCGAAGGCGAACTTCAGGATGCGGTCGACACCCACGCGGGTCATCACGGTCTGCTGGGTGACGAACTCGCGGTCGGTGTCCGGGAACATGCGGCCGCCGACGGACGAATACTCGCCCTCGGTGTTCTCGCGCACCACCCAGAAGTCGATGTCGCCGGGCTTGCGGCCCGCCAGCGGCGACGGCACGCCGGGCATCAGCCGGACCGGGCGCAAATTCACATACTGATCGAACTCGCGGCGGAATTTGATCAGCGAGCCCCACAGCGAGACATGGTCGGGGATTTTCGCCGGCCAGCCGACCGCGCCGAAATAGATCGCATCGTGCTTGCCGATCTTCTCCTTCCAGTCGTCCGGCATCATCTGGCCGTGCTTCTCGTAATAGTCCCAGGACGAGAAGTCGAAATGGTCGAAGTGCAGGGAGACCCCATGCTTCTTGGCCGCCGCCTCCAAAACGCGCAGACCTTCCGGCATCACTTCCTTGCCGATGCCGTCGCCGGGAATGACTGCGATCCGGTATTGCTTCTTGCTCATCGAGAACGTCCCTGGTTGGTCGGCAGCCGCCGCCTTTTTGACCGCAATGCAATGGACCAAAGTCGCCGACGGTGCAACGCTGCACTGCAATGTTGACCGTGGCGCGGCCGAACGCCTACTGATTTCATCCTGTTCCCACCAAGCGAGTACCCCTCATGGATCTGCATCTGCGTGGCAAGCGTGTCCTGATCACGGGCGCGTCCAAGGGCATTGGCGCAGCCGCCGCCGAGGCGTTCGCCGAGGAAGGCGCTCATCTGCTGCTTGCCGCCCGCAGCGGCGACGCGCTCAAGGCGCTGGCCGACCGCCTGCGCTCGGCACACCAGATCGATGCCGCGACGAGTGTCGTGGACTTGCGCAAGCCTGAGGACGTGGCGCGGCTCGCCAAGGAGGCCGCCGACATCGACGTGCTCGTCAACAACGCCGGCGACATCCCCGGCGGCTCCATCGACAAGATCGACGAGGAGGCCTGGCGGCACGCCTGGGAATTGAAAGTGTTCGGTTATATCAACCTCACGCGGCACATCTACGCGCAGATGAAGGCCAAGGGCGGCGGCGTGATCGTCAACGACATCGGCGCAGCCGGCGAGAAATTCGACGCCAACTACATCTGCGGCAGCGCCGGCAATGCCGCGCTGATGGCGTTCACCCGCGCTCTCGGCGGCAAGAGCCTGGCCGACAACATCCGCGTGGTCGGCATCAATCCCGGCCCCGTCGGTACCGACCGCCACGTCACCCTGCTCAAGACGCGAGCAAAGCATCAGTTTGGCGACGAGAGCCGCTACAAGGAATTCCAGAAGAGCCTGCCGCTCGGCCGCCCCGCGCATGCGCGCGAGATCGGCGACCTGATGGCGTTCCTGGCGTCGGATCGCGCCGGCTATACATCGGGCGTCATCTATACGGTCGATGGCGGCATCAGCGCAGGCTGGGGTTAAGCTTCACCGTCATTTTGCAAGAGTAGGAGTAAGATCGTTGTCTCAAGACCTGATCCGCGAAACGGCCTGCACCGTCGTCGACAAGCTGCGCTCCGGCGACGTCTCGCCGCTCGAGCTGCTGGATGCGCTGGAGAAGCGCATCGGTGAGGTCGACGGCAAGGTCAATGCGCTGCCGACGCTGTGCTTCGATCGCGCGCGGGATAACGCCAAGGCATTGATGCAGAAGCCGGCCGGCGCACGCGGGCTGCTCGCGGGCCTGCCGGTACCAATCAAGGATCTGACCGACGTTGCGGGCGTGCTGACCACGCAGGGCTCGCCTATCTTCAAGGACAGCATCGCTGCGAAGTCCGACATCGTGGTCGAGAACCTCGAGGCCAACGGCGCGGTCGTCTACGCAAAATCCAACACGCCGGAATTTGGCGCCGGCGCCAACACTTTCAACGAAGTGTTCGGCGCGACTCTCAATCCCTGGGATACGTCGAAATCGGCGGCAGGCTCCTCCGGCGGCGCCGCTGTGGCGCTGGCCACCGGCATGGCCTGGCTCGCACAGGGCTCGGACATGGGCGGCAGCTTGCGCAGCCCGGCGGCTTTCTGCGGCATCGCCGGCATGCGGCCGAGCATTGGACGGGTCGCACATACGCCGAAATCGGCGATCGACCGCAATCTCGGTGTCCTCGGCCCGATGGCGCGCAACGTCGAGGATCTCGCACTGCTGCTGGATGCCATGAGCGGCGACTACGCGGCCGATCCGCTGTCGCTGCCGGCGCCAGCGACCTCGTTCCTGTCGGCGGCGCGAACGGCGAAGAAGCCCAAGCGCATCGCCTATTCGCCGGATCTCGGCATCACGCCGGTTGATCCCGAGGTGAAAGCGATCACGCGCAAAGCCGCCGAACGCTTCGCGGAGGCCGGCGCCATCGTCGAGGAGGCGCACCCGGACTGGCGCGAGGCGCATGAGTGCTTCCACGTCTTGCGTGCCTTCGATTTCGCCATCACCAAGGCCAATCTGCTGCGAACCAAGCGCGATCTGCTCAAGCCCGAGGTGATCTGGAACATCGAGGAGGGTCTCAAGCTCACCGTCGAGCAGCTTGCGCGTGCGGAAGCCCAGCGCGTCGACATGACCGCCCGCGCGGTCGATTTCTTCAAGACCTACGATCTGTTGCTGGTGCCGACGACGATCGTGCCGCCCTTCCCGATCGAGCACCGCTACGTCGCCGAATGCGCCGGCAAGCGATTCGATAACTATGTCGAGTGGCTCGGCATCGTCTACGCCATCACGCTGGCCTGCTGCCCGGCGCTGTCGCTGCCCTGCGGTTTCACCGCCTCGGGCCTGCCGGTCGGCATGCAGGTGGTCGGCGCGCCGCGCGCGGATGCGCAGGTCATAGCCGGCGCGAAGGTGCTGGAGGATATTCTGGACGTGCGCGGGACGACGCCGATCGATCCGAAGGTGAAGAAGTAGCTCTCTTGCCCCGGACGCAGCGCAGCGCTTCTTCAGCGGTGCGCTGCAGAGCCGGGGCCCATGTCTCCAAGACTTCCCGTGCCATCCCTGGGTCCCGGCTCTGCGGCACAGCGTTTGCGCGCTGCACCTTGTCCGGGACACGCGGAGCCTCACCTTCCGCCCGTCGCTTCCAGACTCCGGCTATACCGCGACATCGCAAAGCAAAAGACGAAATAGATCGCGGCGACGAAGATGTAGACCTCGACCGAGAATTGCTGCCATCCGGGATCGATGATGGCGGTCTTCGCCGTCGTCAGCAGGTCGAAGATGCCGATGATCAGCACGAGGCTGGTGTCCTTGAAGAAGGCGATGAACGTGTTGACCAGCGGCGGAATGACGTGGCGGATCGCCTGCGGCAGGACGATCAGCCGGTGCTTGCGCCAATAGGACAACCCCAGCGCGTCGGCGGCCTCATATTGACCGCGGGGCACAGCCTGGAGGCCGCCGCGGATGACTTCCGCAAGATAGGCCCCCGCGAACAGGATGATCGCGATCTGCGCACGCAGGAGCTTGTCGATGTTGAAGCCGTTCGGCATGAACAGCGGAAACATGACGCTCGCCATGAACAACAGGCTCACCAACGGGACGCCGCGGATCAGTTCGACATAGAGCACGCTGAGCGAGCGGATCGCCGGCAAATTCGAGCGCCGGCCGAGCGCAACGAGGATGCCGAGCGGGAAGCCGAACGCCAATCCGAATGTCGCCAGGATCAGCGTCACCGGCAACCCGCCCCAACGGTCCTGCGAGACGAAGCTCAGCCCAAACACACCGCCCCACATCAGCACGCTGATCAGCGCCAGCGCGCCGATCCAGAGATAGGCCAGTTCGCGCCGCCACAGGGCACGCCGGCTAGAAAGGAAGAACAGCGTGATGAAAACCAGTACCGACAGCGCCGGCCGCCACTGCTCGTCGAACGGATAGGTGCCGAACAGGATGAAGCGATATTTTTCGGGGATGATCGCCCAGCAAGCGCCGACGCCGCGGACGGCACGGCAGGCGCTGGAATCGTTGGCCGGCGTCAACCAGACCGCGTTGGCGATGCCCCACTGCACGAAACTGAAGATGCCCTTTCCAAGCACCGCCAGCAGCACGACGGAGAGAATAGCGTTCGGGATCGACGAGAACAGATTGGTGCGGAGCCAGCGCAGCACCGGGTTGCCGATATGGGGACGGCGGGCCGCGCGCGGTGCGTCCGGAATGTCGGTGATCGCGGTCATGATCAGCGCTCCACCAGCGCGATGCGCGAATTGTACCAGTTCATGAAGAAGCTGATCGAGAGGCTGATGGTCAGGAATACCGCCATGATGAGCGCGATCGCCTCGATCGCCTGACCGGTCTGGTTCAGCGTGGTGTTGGCGATCGAGACCACGTCCTGGTAGCCGATCGCGACAGCGAGCGAGGAGTTCTTGGTCAGGTTGAGATACTGGCTCGTCATCGGCGGCACGATGACACGCAAGGCCTGCGGCGGGATGATCTGCCGCAGCATGAAGCTGCGGCGCAGGCCGAGTGCATTGGCCGCGTCCCATTGCCCGCGCGGCACCGACTGAATGCCGCTGCGCACGATCTCGGCGATGAAGGCCGAGGTGTAGGTCACCAGCGCGATCACCAGCGCGAAATATTCCGGCGCGAGCGTCAGGCCGCCGACGAAATTGAAGCCACGCAACGCAGGCCACTCGATCGTCCAGGACACGCCGAGCAGCACGGATACCAGCGCCGGCAGCGCGACGATCAGCCCGACCGCAGACGGCCAGGCCGGCCGCGAATGGCCGTCGCGCATCTGCTGCGCGATCTGCCAGCGCCGGATCAGATAGAACACGGCAAGTCCGAGCACTGCCGTGCCCAGTACCCAAAGCTGGGGCGGGCCAAGCGGGATCGCGGGCAGGATCAGGCCGCGATTGGACAGGAACACGCCCTCGACCGGTCGCCACGCCGCACGCGCGGCCGGTAGCGCCTGCATCAGCACGTACCAGAACAGGAGCTGGAGCAGCAGCGGGATGTCGCGCAGTGTTTCGACATAGACCGCGGCAAGTCGCGACAGCAGCCAATTGGCCGACAGCCGCGAGATGCCGATCAGCGTGCCGAGGACGGTCGCGAGCACGATGCCGATCACGGCGACGCGCAAGGTATTGGCGATGCCGACGACGAAGGCCCAAAGATAGCTATCTCTCGGATTGTAGGCGAGCAGGCTGTCAGCGATCGGCATGCCGGCTTCGCGGCCGAGAAACGCAAAGCCTGTGGTGATGCGGCGGGCCGAGAGATTGGTGACGGTATTGGACCAGAGGAAGGCGATGATCGCGACCGCGATCCCGACCACCAGCACCTGCCAGAACAGGCCCTTCAACGCGTTCGGCCCAAGCGCGACAGAGAGGCGACGGCGCGGCGGCGGTCTGGGATCATCCGATGTCACAGCACAAAAATCCTTCTCGAAAACAGCGATTTCCGGCGGCGCACGTCAACTGTTGCACCAAATATTATTCCATGCAACAAATGTTTCATGGTCGAGCCCGCGAAATCCTCGCCGCTGAGCGAACTGCGCATTGCGCTGCCGTCGCTCCCCCTGCGCTTGCAGGAGGTCGGCCGTTTCGTCGCCGCCAATGACTACGACGCCACCACCCGTTCGATGCGCGATCTCGCCGCCGTCGCCGGCGCCGATCCCGCCGCCTTCACGCGCCTTGCCAAGGCGATCGGCTATTCCGGCTGGGACGAATTGCGCGCCGCGCTGACCGAAGCGCGGCGGCCATCGCAGATCTCTCCCTTTTCCGGCCGCGCCAAGGGCCGCCGCAACGGGCCGCACGCCGATGTCGCGCTCGTCACCGACAAGCTCGCGGCCGAAGCCGCCGGGCTTCCACGCATCCCGGCCCAACCGATCGTGGAGGCTGCCCGCGCGTTGCACGATGCCAAACGGATCTGGATCACCGGCTATCGAAGCTGCCGCAGCGTCGCGGAACTGCTGAACTACGAGCTGCGGCTGTTCCGTCCCGAACAGGTGCAGCTCGTCGGCGCGTCCGGCCCTGACGATCTTGATCTCGGCGCTTTCAGGTCCGGCGAAGCCGTCATCGTCATCGGCTTCGTGCCTTACACGCATGCGAGCGTCCGCGCAGCACAAGCCGCCTATCGGGCCGGCGCGACGCTGATCGCAATCGCCGACAGCCTCTCGGCGCCGATGGCCGAAGGTGCCGACCACGTGCTGCTGTTCGAAGCGGCCTCGTCGCCCGGCTTCTTCCCCAGCCTCACCGGGGCCATCGCGATCGCGCAGTCGCTGGCCGCGGTGACGTTCTCGCTCGGCGGCACTGCCGCAAAGAAGCGCCTGGAGAATACCGAGGCGCGGCTCGCTGTGGCCTCCACCTATATCTCAGAGAAAGGTTGACCCCCATGGCCGCTCGCACCAGCCGCGTGCTGCACCGCTCCTTGCGTGAGACGCCGCCCAAGGCGATCGGCGGCGAAGGAATCTATCTCTTCGCCGAGGATGGCCGGCGTGTGATCGACGCGTCCGGCGGCGCGGCGGTCTCCTGTCTCGGCCACCAGCATCCGCGCGTGATCGCGGCGATGGCGAAGCAGGCCTCGACGTTGGCCTATGCGCACACCGCCTTCTTCTCGTCCGAGCCGGCCGAGGCGCTGGCCGAAACGCTGGTCGGCCATGAGCCCGGCGGTCTTGCCTACGCCTATTTCGTCAGCGGCGGATCGGAGGCGATCGAGGCCAGCATCAAGCTCGCACGACAATATTTCATCGAGCGCGGCGAACCGCAGCGGCAGCATTTCATCGCGCGGCGGCAGAGCTATCATGGCAACACGCTCGGCGCGCTCGCCGCCGGCGGCAACGCCTGGCGCCGTGCGCCCTATGCGCCGCTACTCTCGACCGCCTTCAGTCATGTAACGCCGGCCTTTGCCTACCACGAGAAGCACGAGGGCGAGTCGGACACGCAGTTCGTGGCGCGGCTCGCGGCTGAACTCGAGGCGGAGTTTCAGCGCCTTGGCCCGGACACCGTCGCGGCGTTCCTCGCCGAGCCCGTCGTCGGTGCCACCGCTGGCGCGGTGACGGCGCCGGACGGCTACTTCAAGGCGGTGCGCGAGATCTGCGACCGTCATGGAGCGCTGCTCGTCCTCGACGAGGTCATGTGCGGCATGGGCCGCACCGGCACCACACATGCCTGGGAACAGGAAGGCATCGCCCCGGACATCCAGGCGATCGCAAAGGGGCTCGGTGGCGGCTATCAGCCGATCGGGGCGATGCTTGCGAGCGGCAGGATCATCGACACCATCCGCGCCGGTTCGGGCGCCTTCCAGCACGGCCACACCTATCTCGCGCATCCTCTCGCCTGCGCGGCCGCGCTCGCGGTGCAGGATGTGATCCGTGAGGACGGCCTGCTCGACCGGGTTAGGGAGCGCGGAAGGCAGCTCGAGCAACGGCTGACCGAGCGCTTCGGCAACCACCGCCACATCGGCGATATCAGGGGGCGCGGGCTGTTCTGGGCGATCGAGCTCGTCGCCGATCGCGCCAGTCGCACCTCGTTCGATCCGGCGCTCAAGCTGAACCAGAAGATCAAGGCGGAAGCATTCGCCAACGGGCTCGGCTGTTATCCCGGCGGCGGCACCGTGGATGGCGTGCGCGGCGACCACGTGTTGCTGGCGCCGCCCTATATCGTCTCCACGGAGGAGATCGACCTGATCGTCGACAAGCTCGGCACGGCCGTCGACAATGTGTTGCGTAGTGTCAATCATTGAGGGGAGTATCACGATGAGGAAAGTGGTTATCGCGGCAGGCGTGTTCGCCGCATCGACGGTTGCGGTGTCGGCGGCGACGCTCGACACGGTGAAGAGCCGCGGCACGCTGGTGTGCGGCGTTAGCGCCGGCTTTGCCGGTTTCTCGGCGCCGGACTCGCAAGGCAATTACAAGGGCCTCGACGTCGATTATTGCCGCGCACTTGCAGCCGGCGTGCTCGGCGATGCGACGAAAGTAAAGTACGTCTCGCTGACCGCGCAGAACCGCTTCACCGCGCTGCAATCCGGCGAGATCGACGTGCTCTACCGCAACTCGACACAGACTTATCTGCGCGGTGTCACGTTGGGCCTGCGGCAGGGCCCGGTCAACTTCTACGACGGCCAGGGCTTTGTCGTGAAGAAGGACCTCGGCGTGAAGGAGATCAAGGATCTCAAGGGCGCCACCGTCTGCGTCGCGCAGGGCACCACGCATGAAGTCACGCTCGGCGATTACGGCCGCGCCAACGGTATCGACTGGAAGCCGCTGGTGTTCGACCGCATCGACACCATGTACCAGACCTTCTTCGGCGGTCGCTGCGATGCCATGACCCAGGACGCCTCCGCGCTCGCAGGTGCGGTGACGACTGCGGCGCCGAACGCGGCCGACTATGTCGTGCTGCCGCAGACCATCAGCAAGGAGCCGCTCGGACCCTTCACTCGCAACGGTGACGAAGTCTGGAGCGATATCATCACCTGGCTGCATTACGGCTTGATCGAAGCCGAAGAGCTCGGCGTCACCCAAGCCAATGTCGACGAGATGGCGAAGTCGCAGACGCCGGCGATCCAGCGGCTGTTAGGGGCCTCCGGCGATCTCGGCTCGCGGCTCGGGCTGGACAACAAATGGCTGGTGACGGCGATCAAGGCGACCGGCAATTACGGCGAGATGTTCGAGCGCAATGTCGGCAAGGGGAGCCCGCTCAAGCTCGAGCGCGGCCTCAACGGCCTCTGGAGCAAGGGTGGCTTGATGTACGCGGTGCCGTTCAAGTAAACGGTGCTTCACCTCTCCCCGCGTGCGGGGAGAGGCCGACCGCGCAGCGGTCGGGTGAGGGGGAGATTCCGCGAGTCCAACTCTCACTTTCTGCGCGGATAGAGCCCCTCACCCCACCCTCTCCCAGTAAGAACGGGGCGAGGGAGAAGAGACACCCATGCGCATCGCCCTGATCCACGCCCTCAAGCACTCCATCGCTCCGATCGAGGCGGCGTTCGCGAAGGCCTGGCCGGAGGCGCGGCTGATGAACCTGCTCGACGACAGCCTCTCGGCGGATCTGGCGCGCGACGGCGCGCTCAACGACGCCATGACCGGGCGCTTCCTTGCGCTCGGCGATTATGCGGCGGCCACCGGTGCGGACGGGATCCTGTTCACCTGCTCGGCCTTCGGCCCCTGCATCGAGGCGGTCGCGCGCGCACACGCGCCGATGCCGGTGCTCAAGCCGAACGAGGCCATGATCGAGCGTGCCGTGACGATGGGCCGGAGAATCGGCCTGCTCTCGACGTTCCCGCCGACTCTGGCCTCGATGCCGCCGGAGTTTCCCGTCTCGGTCCAGGTCGTGCCAAAACTTGCCGAGTGCGCGCTGGCCGCACTCGACCGCGGCGACCGCGCCACGCACGATCGGCTGATCGTGGAAGCATCGAAGGACCTGTGCGATTGCGACGTCATTGCGCTCGCACAGTTCAGCATCGCCGCGACCGCGCCGCTGGTTGCGGAGGCCACTGGCCGTCCCGTCGTCACGACGCCTGACAGCGCGGTCGAGAAGTTGATGATGCTGCTGAAGGCGAAAGCCTAGGCGCGCGGTTTTTTCGGGCGCCGCGCGCCCTTGATCGCCGCCGCAAGCGCGGCTTTGGTTTCGCTGACAAAATCCTCAACCAGCTCTTCGCGCGTCGCATGCGCCGCCTCGCCGGTGAACAGGCCCTGCTCGGCCAGCATCACCACGCCGTGCAGCGCCGCCCAGATCTTGAGCGCTTGCCGCTCGCGCAGAAACCCCACCGCCGGCGCTTCCAGCGCCTCGATCACCAGCGCAAACGTCTCACGCGTGGCCTCGTGCAGCTCGCTGCCCCTGGCGGCGCAGGATACGGTTCGTGAGGCGAACATCAAGCGGTAGATGCCGTTGCGGCGCAGGCCAAAATCGAGCGTTGCCTGCGCCAGTCGCGACAGTTTCGATTGCTTCGACGGCTTTGCCATCTCCTCCCGCAGAATCGCACTGAGCTGCCGGAACGCCTCCGCCGTCACCGCTGCAAGCAGCGCCTCGCGATCGGCGAAATGACGGTAGGGTGCCGGCTGCGAGACGCCGAGCTGTTTGGCCAGCGCCTTGATGCTGATCGCCTCGGCCCCGCCCTGCTCCGCCTCGCGGAGCGCAGCCTTGATCAGGGCGTCGCGCAGATCGCCATGGTGGTAGGTATTCTCCGTCTTGCGGGCAAGTTGTGAGCGCATGTTGCGCGCAAGCCTATAAGTTCGCGCTTGACAGGGGAAGCCTGCCACGAATGTAATATACTATAACTTTGAACAGGCGGCACGTGCCGCCGACAAAACTGACCAAGAGGAACGCGCCGCCTTTCGTGGCCCGCGCACACGACCGAGGAAGCTGCCATGACTGAGCGACTGAGGGTTCACGTCGATCCCGACAAATGCCAGGGCCATGCCCGCTGCAAGGCGCTCGCGCCGGAGCTGTTCGAGCTCGACGAATACGGCAACGCCCACGAGGCCGGGGACGGCATCGTTCCTCCTGGTCTTGAAGACAAGGCCTGGCTTGCCAAATCGAACTGTCCGGAAATCGCAATCGATGTGATCGAGGAGTAGCGCGGCCTGCGCCTGCTTGCACGCCATCAGCGAACACGAGCCCCAAGGGATTTTCCTGATATGTCCGACGTCAGCCAGCCCGCCGCCCATCCGCCCGTGACCGACTGGGTCCATGATTTCGACCACACCGATCCGCAGTGGACCGAGGATCCCTTCCCGATCTGGGACGAGCTGCGCGCCGCGAGCCCGGTCGTGCATACCGAGCGTTTCCTCGGCTGCTACATGCCTACAACCTACGAGGCGGTGCGCGAGATCGCCAACGACACCGAGCATTTCTCCTCGCGCAGGATCATCGTCCGCGACGTGCGGCCGGAGGTCGCCAGGAACGCGGCCCCGCCCATCACGTCCGATCCTCCCGTGCACAAGCCGGCCAAGCAATTGCTGCTGCCGCCGTTCACGCCCGATGCGATGAAGAAGCTTGAACCGCGGATGCGCGCGATCTGCAACGAGCTAATCGACGGCTTCCTCGCCGACGGCAAGGTCGACGCAGCGGCGCGCTACGCCAAATACATCCCGGTCCGGGCCATCGCCCATATGCTCGGCATTCCCGAGTCCGACAGCGATCTCTTCATTAATTGGATCCACATGATCCTGGAGCTCGGCATCAAGGACGAGAGCAAGCTGCTCCAGGCCGTGCAGGAGATGAGCTCCTATTTCAGGGCGCATATCGAGGAGCGCAGATCCAAGCCGACCGACGATCTCATCTCCTATCTGATGAATGCCAAGGACAAGGAAGGCCAGCCGCTGGAAGAGTCCCACGTGCTGGGCTCGTTGCGGCTCCTGCTGATCGCCGGCATCGACACCACCTGGAGCGCGATCGGCTCCTCGCTCTGGCACATCGCCCGGACGCCCGCCGACCGCGAGCGCCTGATCGCCGAGCCCGGGCTAATCCCGATCGCCGTGGAGGAGCTGCTGCGGGCCTATTCGCCGGTGACGATGGCGCGCGAGGTGGTCAAGGAGACCACGATCTCGGGATGCCCGGTCAAGGCAGGCAACATGGTGCTGCTGTCGTTCCCCGCTGCAAACCGCGATCCCAAGGTGTTTCCGGACGCTGACAAAGTCGTGATCGACCGCCGCGAGAATCGCCACGCCGCTTTCGGCCTCGGCATTCACCGCTGCGTCGGTTCCAACCTTGCGCGCATGGAGATGCAGGTTGCGCTGGAGGAATGGCTGAAGCGGATTCCTGACTTCCGGCTCGATCCGGCAGGCACCGTGACGTGGTCGCAGGGCACGGTGAGAGGCCCCCGCCAGTTGCCATTTCTGTTGGGAAAGGCGATGTAGACCTTTCCCAACAGCGATACGGAAAGGCCGGACGTGACTGAGCAAGCTATCAAACCGGCCTCCGACCACATCGACATTGCCGACGCCGAGCGCCGGATCAAGGCGATCCTCATCGGCTCGATCGGCAATCTCGTCGAATGGTACGATTTCTACGCCTATACGGCGTTCGCGCTTTACTTCGCCCCTGCCTTCTTCCCCGGCAACGACCCCGTCGTGCAGCAATTGAACGTCGCGGTCGTGTTCGCGGCGACCTTCCTGATGCGCCCGTTGGGCGGCTGGTTGTTCGGCTATATCGCTGATCATTATGGGCGGCGGATCTCGCTGACCCTGTCGGTCGTCTTCATGTGCTTCGGATCGCTGATCATCGCGCTGACGCCGACCTATGCCACGATCGGCTTCGCCGCGCCGGTGATCCTGGCGCTCGCCCGCGTCATCGAAGGCCTGAGCCTCGGCGGCGAATATGGGGCCAGCGCTACCTACCTCAGCGAGGTCGCAGACCCCAAGCACCGCGGCTTCTATTCGAGTTTCCAGTACGTCACTCTGATCGGCGGCCAGCTCACCGCGATCATCGTGCTGCTGCTCCTGCAGAAGGTCTTCCTGACGCCCGAGGAGCTGAAGGCCTGGGGCTGGCGCATCCCGTTCGCGATCGGCGCGGCGCTCGCGATCTTTGCCGCGGTGATGCGGCGCAATCTGCACGAGACCGAGGCCTTCGAGGAAGCCAAGAAGGTCGTAAAGCCGACCGGCTCGATCACCAATCTGCTGAAATATCCGCGAGAGCTTTTGCTCGTGGTCGGCCTCACCGCCGGCGGCACCGCAGCGTTCTACACCTTCACCACCTACATGCAGACCTTCGTCAAGCTCTCGGTGGGCCTGACCGAGGACCAGACCACATTCGTGATCTTCGGCACGCTGATCTTCGCGACCATCCTCCAGCCGATCTACGGCGCGCTCTCCGACAAGATCGGCCGCAAGCCGCTGCTGATCTTCTTCGGCGTGGCCGGCACGCTTGCGACAGTGCCGCTGCTGATGACGCTGAAGGAGACCAAGTCGCCGTTCATGGCGTTCATCCTGATCTGCTGCGCCTGGCTGTTCGTCGCCGGCTACACCTCGATCAACGCGGTGGTGAAGGCGGAGCTGTTCCCGACCAATGTCCGCGCGCTCGGCGTCGGCCTGCCCTATGCGATCACGGTCTCGATCTTCGGCGGGACGGCACCGGCGATCGCGCTCTATTTCAAGAGCATCGGGCACGAGGAGTGGTTCTACTACTATCTCGCCAGCATCATCTTCCTGTCGCTCATCATCTATTCCACCATGCGCGACACCAAGCACGCCTCCGCGATGCATCGCCACGAGTAGCCCATTCACGAGTAGGTTATGGCCAACGACAACGAGCCGCCCGACAGCAAGCTGACGCGCACCAAGGAGAAATGGGCGCGCGAAGGCCGCTTTCTCACCGGCAAGATCACGCGTCCGGAGGACCAGCGCCTGCCGCCCGGCCAGCACCTCACCAAGGACTGGCCGGTGCTCGATCTCGGCGTCATGCCGCCGGTGTCCCGCGAGCGCTGGCGGCTCGATGTCTACGGTGCGATCGAAAATCCCGTGTTCTGGACTTTTGCCGAGTTCACCGCGCAGAAGCAGGAGCAGTTCGTCTCCGACATCCACTGCGTGACGACGTGGTCGCGCTACGACAATCTTTGGGAAGGCCTCGCCACGCGCGAACTGCTGGCGGCCTGTCAGCCGCGCGAAGATGCCCGCTTCGTCGTGCTGCATTCTTCTGACGGCTACACCACCAATCTCGCGCTGGAAGACTTTGCCGCAGAGGACGCCCTGCTCGCCCATAGCTGGTCGGGCCAGCCGCTGGCGGAAGAGCATGGCGGCCCGGTGCGCCTCGTCGTGCCGCATCTGTATTTCTGGAAGAGCGCCAAATGGCTCCAGGCCATCGAATTCGTGACCAAGGACGCGCCGGGCTTCTGGGAAGTCCGCGGCTATCATAACCGCGGCGATCCCTGGGCCGAGCAGCGTTATTCAGGCGACTAGATCAGGCAAACACGAGGGGGAGCCCATGCCGACGGAACGCTTCCAATTCACCGGTGAAAGCGGCCATCAACTTTCGGCCGCGCTGGAGCTGCCGGACGGCGAGCCCGCGGCCTACGCACTGTTCGCGCACTGCTTCACCTGCGGCAAGGACACGCTGGCGGCGAAACGCATCTCGGTCGCGCTCGCCGCCCGAGGCATCGCGGTGCTGCGCTTCGACTTCACCGGGCTCGGCTCAAGTGAAGGCGAGTTCGCCAATTCGACGTTCTCCTCCAATGTCGCCGATCTCGTGCGCGCCGCCGATCATCTGCGTTCGACACGCGAGGCGCCGACGATCCTGATCGGCCACAGCCTCGGCGGCGCCGCGATCCTTGCGGCAGCCGGAAAGATCCCGGAGGCGAAAGCGGTCGCGACCATTGCGGCGCCGTCCGATCCGGCTCACGTCACCGGCCTGTTCAGGGAGCATCTCGACACCATCCGCGCGCAGGGCGAGGTCGAAGTGTCACTCGCGGGGCGTCCATTCCGGATCAAGCGCGAATTCCTCGACGACATCGCCGAGCACGAGCTGATGAAGGACGTCACCGGCCTGCACAAGGCGCTGCTAGTGATGCAGTCCCCTGTTGACGACACCGTCGGCATCGACAACGCGACGAGGATTTTCGTGGCGGCAAGACATCCCAAGAGCTTCGTCTCGCTCGACCACGCCGATCATCTCCTAAGCAAGCCGGCCGACGCGCTCTACGCGGCCGACGTGATCGCGGCCTGGGCGAGCCGCTACATCGACGCAGCAAAGCCCGCGAAACCGATCGATCTCGCCGAACCGCGAAAGGTCGTCGTGCAGGAAACCCGCAAGAGCAAGTTCAACCAGACGATCACCGTCGGTCCACATCGTCTGGTGGCGGACGAGCCGGTTGCGGCCGGCGGTGAGGATGCAGGCCCTGGCCCCTATGACCTCCTGCTCGCCGGTCTCGGCGCCTGCACCTCCATGACCATGCGCCTCTATGCCGAACGCAAGTCGCTGCCGCTCGACCGCGTCACGGTCACGCTGAAGCACTCTAAGATCTACGCCAGGGATTGCGAGGAGTGCGAGACGCGCGTGGGCATGCTCGACCAGATCGAGCGCGACATCGCGATGGACGGCGCGCTCGATGCCGAGCAGCGCAAGAAGCTGATGGAGATCGCCGACAAGTGCCCGGTGCACCGGACGCTGACCTCGGAGATCCGCATCGTGACCACGGCCGTGGAGTAGCGCGTTATTTTTTGAGCATGATCTTTTCGGAAAACCACTCCACACTTTTCCGGATCATGCTCTAGAAACACGACACCATCGTCCGCAGGGCCGCGCTGATCTCGTTCTCGCGCCACGCCGCAAAGCCGAGCAGCAGGCCGTGATCGCGCGGCCGGTCCAGCGCCAGGCTGGACAGGGCGCGCGTCACGACGCCGGCCGCGCCGAGCCGCTTGACCGCTGCCTGATCAGTGCGACCGCGCTTGAGGCGCGCGACGAGCTGGATGCCGCCCGAGGGAACCTCGACCGAAAGCACCTCACCGAGATGGCGCTCCAGTCCCTCGGCGAGGTGATCGCGGCGCGCGTGATAGATCCGGCGCACCCGGCGCAGATGCGCAAGGAAGTGTCCGTCGGCAATGAATTCGGCCAGCGCTTCCTGGACGTGGCTGGCAGCGATCAGCCCGATATGCCGCTGCGCGATCTCGAAGGTGCCGACCAGTGCCGGGGGCACGACGAGATAACCGAGCCGGATATCCGACGTCATCGCCTTCGAGGACGTACCGACATAGAACACGCGGCCGTGGGCATCCAACCCTTGCAAGGCCGGCACCGGCCGGCTGTCATAGTGGAATTCACCGTCGTAATCGTCCTCCACGATCCAGGTCTTGCCCGGCCTGCTCAGGCTGAGAAGTTCGGTGCGCCGGGCCAGCGACATCAACCGCCCGGTCGGGTGCTGGTGCGATGGCGTCATGAAGATCAGCTTGGGAGCAACGAGGCCCGGCAGCCGTTGCATGCCCTGCTCGTCCAGCGTGATACCGGTGAGCCTCGCACCGGACGCGCGGAAGGCGGCTGCCGCGCCGGGATAGCCGGGGTCCTCGACCCAGACCTCGTCGCCGGGCGTGATGATTGCAGCCGCAATCAAGGTCAGCGCGGCCTGTGCACTCGGCAGGATCATGATCTGGTCCGCCGTGGCGCGGACGCCTCTGCTGGTCGCCAGATAATGCGCCAGAGCCTCGCGCAGGCTGGTTCGGTTGACCGATCCGAGCTCGCGCCGCGCTGCCTGCACTGCGCTGCGACGGAGGCAACGCGCCCAGGCCTCGTTCGGAAACTCCCTGACATCGCCGTGCCCTGGACACAGCGGCTTGAACGGAGCCTGATAGGACATCGGCCAATCGGTCTGCTTCAGCCTGGAAGCCCAGGGTGAGAGCCGCGGCTTGCCCGGGCGCACGCCAGACGCGACGGCGCCGACCCCTTCGACACGTCCGCCGCCGTCGACCGTGACCACGGGACGACGACCGTGCGACGCCTCAAGATATCCCTCGGCGGCGAGCTGCTCAAAGGCATAGGTGACGGTATTGCGCGAGACGCCGAGATCGCTCGCAAGCCGGCGGCTCGAAGGCAGCGCCCGCCCCTTGCCGAGACGGCCGGTCGCGATCAGGCCCCGCAACTGACTCGTCAGTTGCGCGACCAGCCCCTCATCGTCGGTCCGCTTCAGCTCGATCAGGGCGGAGATCACACCTTCGGAAACTGGCACCTTGTTCCTTTCCCATCTGGCACTTTTTCAGGTGCCACTCCCGATGCTATCCGCCGGATAGAACTGCTTCAAGGATCTTGCGATGAACTCCCTGTCACCCCGCGCGGCCGTCGGCCTGTTTCTCATCGTCGTGCTGGCCTGGGGCGTGAACTGGTCGGTGACGAAACAGCTCGTCCAGTTTCTTCCGCCGCTGTGGGCTTCGGCGATCCGGAGCTGGATCGCCCTGGCTGGCTTGTTCGTGATCCTCGGGCTAAGCAACAATCTGGTGATCCCGGAGCGCCGCGACATTCCGGTGGTCCTCAGCGTCGCGCTGCTGCACATGACGATATTCTCGGTCCTGGTCGCGGCCGGTGTACGCTTTCTGCCCGCCAGCAAGGCCATCGTGCTCGGCTACACGACGCCGCTCTGGGTCGCGATCGCGGCGCCCCTGCTCGGAAAAGACGCGCTGACCGCGCCAAAGCTTGCCGGCGCGCTGCTTGGATTGATCGGCCTTGCCGTCATTTTGAACCCGACCTCAATCGACTGGACCAATTCCAACGTCGTGCTCGGCGCCGGCATGGTCATTCTGGCCGCGATGTCCTGGGCGGCGAACATCATCTACATCCGCGCGCATCACTGGATCGCGTCTCCGCTCCAATTGCTGATCTGGCAGGTGCTCGTGGCAACCATCGTGCTGACGGTCTCTGCACTCATCACCGAAGGCCTGCCTCATGCGGAATTGTCACGGAAGCTCATCCTGCTGTTCCTGTACTCCGGCCTGATCGGAACGGCGCTGGCCTATTGGGCGATGTCGATGGTCAACAGGAGCATCTCGGCGCTGACGACCGCACTCGGCACCACCGGGACGCCGCTCGTCGGCATCGCCAGTGCTGCGATCCTGCTGAGCGAGCCCATCGACATGAGCCTTGCCATTGCGGCCGCGCTGATCGTGACCGGCATCGGGCTTGCGACGCTGGGCGACCGGCTGCGCAGTCAGGCCGCAGCAAGAGGCTGAACGCGCAAGCTTCCGCGCAGGCCCGCCGTCGTGCCGAGCAGGATGCCGGCAACCGCGACGAATGAACCGAGGGCCAGCGTCGATACGCCTGTGAGCCCCTGCCCGACCGAGCAGCCGAACGCCATCACGCCGCCGATCCCCATCAGCGCGGCGCCACCGGCCGAGCGCAGCATGTGGCGCGGCGAGGAATAGCCTTCGAGATGAAAACGGCGCGTGGCGAGCGCGGTGGCCAGACTGCCGGCGAAGACGCCGGCGACTGTCGCGATGCCGAAGTTCAGCGTCAGACCGGTCGAGAGCATGGCATATTGCAGGGCGTCCGCGATCGGCGCGATGAAGGTCAGCGAGGTCACCGGAACCGGGTTGAAGTCGTCGGCACCGAGATAGCCGGTGACGAACCATCCTCCCGCAACGAGCAGCCCGACAATGATCCCCGCCGCGATCTGGCCCGGCGAGCGACGGAACGCCGGATGCGCGAAAGCGAACAGGATCAGCGCAACGACAATCAAGGCAGCAGCCAGCGCGCGCGAAGCCGTTTCGTCGAGGCCAAGCGTCGCCAGCAAGGACGGCAGCGAATTGGCGTTCATCGTGGCCTGCGAAGCCTGAACCAGCGCAATGCGCGCGGGCGCGATCAAGCCCTTGAGCGTCATCTGCGCGGCGATGCCAAGCACGATCACGACGATGAAGGAGCGAAGATTGCCGCGGCCGAGCAGCACCAGCGCACGCGAGCCGCAGCCGTTCGACAGCACCATGCCGTAACCGAACAGCAGGCCGCCGAGGAACAGCACAGGCGCCGAAAACGATTGTTGCAGATAGATCGACTTGCCGAGATCGACCATTCCGCTGCCGGCGAGGAACTGACTGGCTGCGATCGCAACGGCGATCGCCAGCGCATAAGTCCGCACCAGGCGTCCGTCTCCCCCTGCGAGCCAGCCCCGCATGCTGCTCATCAGGCAGAAACCGCTGAGCAGGCCGACCGCGCCGTAGATCAGACCGATGACGAGGCCGGCAAGAATGACGAGTTGAGCAGGCGATTCCATTACGGCTTCAGGATCACGCGGTCGCGCGAGGAGCCGGCCACCGCAACATAGGCCTCCCTGGCGCGCTCCAGGGGATAGATGGCATTTGCCTTGATCGGGAACGGTTTCAGGTGCCCGCTCGCAAAGCCCGGGCCGAGATCGCGCAGCACCGCGCCCGTTGCCGCCGACGACAGCCCGAGCGTGTCGATGCCGACATAGGTGTGCTGCCCGCGGTAGAATTCGAGAATGTTGAACTGCACGATGCGATCGATCGCGGCGATCAGGATCTGGCGGCCACGAAGTGCCAGCGACTTGTGCGCGGCCTGGAAGTAAGGATCTCCGACCGTGTTGAAAACGATGTCGGCGCCCTTGCCGGCGGTTAACTCGCGCACGCGCAACGCAACATCGGTCGCGGAGGCGTCGATCACCTCGATCGGCGCATTGGCATGGCCCTCATAGGCTTCCGCCTTGCGCACCACGCCGATGACACGCGCGCCCTGCCACGTCGCGATCTGCACCGCGGCCTGGCCGACCTTGCCGTTGACGCCCAACACCAGAACTGTCTCGCCGCTCTTCGGCACGCCGGCGCGGCGAAAGCCTTCCATCGCGGTGACGAAGGGCACGCCGATGCCGGCAGCCTCCTCCCACGACACGGTCTTCGGCTTCTCGACGACAGCATCGGCCTCGACGACGAGATGGGTGGCATGGGTGCCGTCACGGCGGATACCGAGATCACCGGAGGAGCCGAACACCTCGTTTCCGACCGTGCCGGCCGGACCGTCGATCACCACCCCCGCATAGTCGCGGCCGGGTGTGCGTGGGAACACGGCGTAGGGCATCAGCCCGGTCGCGGCCTTCACGTCGGACGGATTGACGGCCGCTGCCTTGACTTCGATCAGGAGATCATTCGGACCGCGCGTCAGCGCATGACGCTCGACAACCGGCGCAATCGTCGCCGCGTTCTCGGCCTTGGCATTGAGACGCACACAGCGCGCCTCGACGGTTTTGGTATCGGTGGCAGACATGGAATGACCCACGATTGAACGCGGGCCTTGTCGCCCTTGCGGGGGACCAAGTCAATCCTTCGGCCGCTTGTCGTAGAGCCGCCTTGCCTTGCCGAGCGAGCGCTCCAGCGTGTCGGGGGGCACCACCTGAACCTTTGAGCTGATCCCGATCGTGTTCTTGATGTGGGTCGAAACCCGGTCGGCGTGGTCGACGAGCCCCCGGCCGTCCCAGCTCTCCGACCGCGCCTCGGCGATGATCGTCAGCTCGTCCATGCGACCCTCGCGAGTCAGTTCCAGGATGAAGTGCCCGCCGCACCAGTCGGTCGCGAGCAGCACTTCCTCGATCTGGGTCGGGAACAGATTGACGCCGCGCAGGATGATCATGTCGTCGGAGCGGCCCGTCACCTTCTCCATCCGCCGCATGCCCGGCCGCGCCGTGCCCGGCAGCAGTCGCGTCAGGTCGCGGGTGCGATAGCGGATCACCGGAAAGGCTTCCTTGGTGAGCGAGGTGAAAACCAGCTCGCCCTTTTCGCCATCCGGCAGCACCGCGCCGGTCTCGGGGTCGATCACTTCGGGATAGAAATGGTCTTCCCAGATGTGCAGGCCGTCCTTGGTCTCGATGCATTCCTGCGCAACGCCGGGGCCGATCACCTCCGACAGGCCATAGATGTCGGTCGCGTCCATATCGAAGGCGTCCTCGATCTCGCCGCGCATCGCATTGGTCCAGGGCTCGGCACCGAAGATGCCGACCTTGAGAGAGCACTGGCGCGGGTCGAGCTTCTGACGCTTGAACTCATCGAGGATCGCCAGCATGTAGCTCGGCGTCACCGTGATGATGTCGGGCCGGAAATCGTTGATGAGCTGCACCTGCCGCTCGGTCATGCCGCCCGAGATCGGCACCACCGTGCAGCCGAGTTTCTCGGCGCCATAATGCACGCCGAGCCCGCCGGTGAAGAGACCATAGCCATAGGCATTGTGGATGATCATGCCGGTGCGGCCGCCGGCGGCGCGGATCGAGCGCGCCATGACGTCCGACCATGTGTCGATGTCGGATTGCGTATACCCGACTACGATCGGCTTACCCGTCGTGCCGGAGGAGGCATGCACACGCACCAGCTTTTCGCGCGGCACGGCGAACATGTTGAAGGGATAGTTGTCGCGCAGGTCCGTCTTCACCGTGAACGGAAATCTGGCGAGATCGGACAGCTCGCGAAAGTCGGACGGATGCACGCCGGCCTTGTCGAAGGCCTTTCGGTAATGCGCGACGTTGTCGTAGGCGTGCTTCAGCGACAAGGCCAGCCGCTGCGTCTGAAGTGCCATAATCTCGTCGCGAGAAGCGCGCTCATGCGCGTCCATCTCGGCACGATAGGCGTTGCCACCTTCCTTGAGCCTCGTCAGAGCCATCCTCGTTTCCCCACAACATTGGTTCGTTATTTTTGTTGGTCGCTTTATTGATCCTGCGCCGGTAGCCATGTGCCGGGAATGACCCGTGAATGCCCGCGGAATTCCGCAATGACGGTGTCGCCTGCGGTGACGCGCACATCGTAGATGCCGGAGCGGCCACCGCGGGTGATTTCCCGTGCCTTTGCGACAAGGCGATCGCCGAGCTTGCCCGGCTTGATGAACGTGATCTGGCCCTGCGCCGCGACCACGCGCTCATTGTGCGAATTGCAGGCAAACGCGAACGTTGAATCGGCGAGCGTGAAGATGAACCCGCCATGGGCGATGCGCTGGCCGTTGACCATGTCCGGCCGCACCGTCATTGCAAGCGTCGCGAAGCCCGGGCCGATCTCGATGATCTCCATCCCGAGCCCCTTGGACGCATCGTCCTCGGCCCACATCGCATCGGCGCAGGCGCGGGCAACATCCTCAGGCGACAAGGTGGCTTTGACGTTCACGCGCTTCTCCCGGCCGATTGTTTGCACATGATGTTCTGCTGCTTGGCCCAAGCTGTCAAATAATGCGACGCATTTGCATTGTCGGGCCCTGATACGCCTGATCAGACATGGTCGTAGTCGACCACGACCCGCTCCGACGACGGCTTGGCCTGACAGGTCAGAACGAAGCCGGCCTTCAGTTCCCAGGGCTCCAGCGAATAATTGATATCCATCGGCGCCTCCCCCTCGACGAGCTTGGCGCGGCAGGTCGAGCACATGCCGCCCTTGCAGGCGAAGGGCAGATCGACGCCGGCGCGCAGCGCCGCATCGAGGATCGCCTCATCCTCGGCGACCGGCACGTCACGGCGCTTGCCGTCGATGATCAGCGACGCCATCGCCTTCGGCGGGGCGTCAGGCGCAACGGTCTTCTTCGGCCGCGGCCTGCCGCCGAATTCGGAGACGAAACGCTCGACGTGGATGCGGTCCTGCGCGATGCCGAGATCGCGGCAGGTCGTCTCGATCTGCTCGCTCATGCCAAGGGGACCGCAGATGAAAACGTGATCGACGCTCGCCGCCGGCACCAGCGATCGCAACAGCACCCTCACCTTGTCGCCGTTGAGCCGGCCATGCAGGATGGGGATGTCCTGCTCCTCGCCGGAGATGACGTGGAAGATCGAGAGCCGATCGATGAAGCGGTCCTTGAGATCCTCGAGCGCCTCGAGGAACATGATGTTGTCGGTCGAGCGGTTGCCGTAAAACAGAAAGAAACGACTGCCCGTCTCGCGCGCGAGAATGCCCTTCACGATCGACATGATCGGCGTGATGCCGGAACCTGCGGCAAAGCCGACATGGATGCGCCCGGCATCATCAGGCGCAACCACGCCGAAGCGCCCGGTCGGCGTCATCACGTCGAGCTCGTCGCCGCATTTCAGCTCGTCTGCTGCCCAGCTCGAAAACGCGCCGCCATCGACCTTCTTCACGGCGATGCGGATCTCGCCGTCGTCAGGGCCGGAGCAGATGGAATAGGAGCGGCGCACTTCCTCGCCGTCGAGCATGGTTCGCAGCGTGAGATACTGGCCGGGCGTGAAGGCGTAGTCCCGGGCGAGTTCGCCCGGAATGGCGAAGGTCATCGAGACGGCGTCCGACGCCTCGCGGCGAAGATCGTTGACGGCGAGGCGATGAAAGCGTGGTGCGGCTGCGGACATGGTCAATGACACTTGAAATAATCGAAGGGTTCGAGGCAGGCCTTGCAGCGCCAGAGCGCCTTGCAGGAGGTCGAGCCGAACTCGGACAACAGCTCGGTCTTCTCCGAGCCGCATTGCGGGCAGACCACGACCTGCTCGCCGAACAGCGCGCGGCGCGAGCTCGATGCTTGTGGCGGCGCGATGCCGTAGGCGCGCAGCTTCTCGCGGCCCTGCTCGCTCATCCAGTCCGTGGTCCAGGCCGGCGACAGCACGGTGCGGACCTTCGGGCGATGGAACCCGGCGCGCTCCAGCGCGACCTCGATTTCGAGTGCGATCATGTTCATGGCCGGGCAGCCGGAATAGGTCGGCGTGATCGCGACCTCGACATGATCGCCGGCGAGAACGACATCGCGGAGCACCCCGAGATCGGCGATCGTCAGCACGGGAATTTCGGGATCGACCACGCTCGCGGCCGCATCCCAGGCGCGCTGGCGCAGCTCGGCGTCGCTCTCGAGCACCATCACCATGTCAGCCCCGGAAAAGTCCGCTGCATCGATTGCAGCTCGGACAGGAGATGGCCGAGATGCTCGCTGTGCCGGCCGGAGCGACCGCCCTGCTGCATCCAGTCGTTCTGCGGCAGCACCAGCGTTGCCTCGCTGACGACATCGGAGAGCGTGGTCAGCCAGCGGCTGCGCAGGGTCCCGGGATCAATGGCGATGCCGGCATGGATCAGGGCGCGCTCGCCGTCGTCGACCGCGAACATCTCGCCGGTGAAGGCCCAGAGATGATCGATCGCGGCTTGCACACGTCGATGGCTTTCGTCCGTGCCGTCACCGAGCCGGATGATCCATTCCGAGGCATGGCGCAGGTGATAGGCACTCTCCTTCTCCGACTTGGCGGCAATCGCGGCGAGCGTCGTGTCGCGCGAGGTCATCATTGCGCGCCAGTAGAGATCGGCAAAAGCGGAATAGAAGAACTGCCGCACCAGCGTCTGGGCGAAGTCGCCGTTCGGCTGCTCGACCAGCAGCAGATTGCGGTACTGCCGCACGTCGCGCAGGTAAGCGAGCTTGTCCTCGTCGTTGCCCTTGCCTTCGGCCTTGGCCGCATAAGTGTAGAGCTCTCGCGCCTGGCCGATGAGATCGAGCGCGATGTTGGAGAGCGCCATGTCCTCTTCCAGCATCGGCGCATGCCCGCACCATTCCGACAGCCTGTGGCCGAGGACCAGCGCATCGTCGGCGCGGCGCAGCGCGTAGAGTACCAGTGGCGTTTCGGAGACTTCCGTGTTGGCGACCGGCATCACATGTGCCCCACTTCTTCCGGCACCTCATAGAAGGTCGGGTGCCGGTAGATCTTCGATTCCGCCGGCTCGAACATCATGCCCTTCTCGGCGGGATCGCTCGCGGTGATCGCGCTGGACGGCACGACCCAGATCGACAGGCCCTCACCGCGCCGTGTGTAGATGTCGCGGGCGGCCTGCAGGGCCATGGTGGCGTCGCTGGCATGCAGCGAGCCGACGTGCTTGTGCGCAAGCCCGTTGCGGCTGCGAATGAAGACTTCCCACAGAGGCGTGTTCGGCGTGGCCATCGTGCTTCTCCTATTCGGCAGCTTGTGCGGTCGGACGTTGCGCGCGCTTTGCGGCATAGGCGGCTGCCGCCTCGCGCACCCAGGCGCCCTCGTCATGCGCCTTGCGGCGCGCGGCCATACGGTCGCGGTTGCAGGGGCCGTTGCCGGCGAGCACCTGCTTGAATTCGGTCCAGTCGATCTCGCTGTAGCGCCAGTGTCCGTCGGCATCTTGAACCATGCCGGGATCGGGAATGGTGAGACCGAGATATAGCGCTTGCGGCACGGTGGCATCGACGAATTTCTGGCGCAGCTCGTCGTTGGAGAAGCGCTTGATCTTCCACTTCGTCGAGGTGTCGCTGTGCTGACTGGTGGCATCGGGCGGGCCGAACATCATCAGCACCGGCCACCACCAGCGGTTCAGCGCATCCTGCGCCATCGCTTTCTGCTCATCCGAGCCGCGGCACAGCGTCACCATGATCTCGTAGCCCTGGCGCTGGTGAAACGACTCTTCCTTGCAGACGCGGATCATCGCGCGCGCATAGGGACCGTAGGAGCACCGGCACAGCGGAATCTGGTTCATGATCGCGGCTCCGTCGACCAGCCAGCCGATGGTGCCGATATCGGCCCAGGTCAGCGTCGGATAATTGAAGATCGAGGAATATTTGGCCTTGCCCGCGAGCATGGCGTCAACCAGCTCTTCGCGTGAGCTACCGAGAGTCTCGGCGGCGGCGTAGAGATAGAGCCCGTGGCCGCACTCGTCCTGCACCTTGGCGAGCAGCGCCGCCTTGCGGCGCAGGGACGGCGCACGCGTGATCCAGTTGCCTTCGGGAAGCATGCCGACAATTTCGGAATGGGCATGCTGGGAGATCTGGCGGGTGAGCGTCTTGCGATAGGCCGACGGCATCCAGTCGTTCGGCTCGATACGTTCCTCCGCATCGATGCGCGCCTGGAACTGCGCAGCCTTGCCCGCGTCCTCAAGACCGCGATCGTCGGTCTCGGCCATATTCAGCGCCTGGGTGTACATGCGCATCCTCCCGTTTTATTGGGAGGCAATATATAACAAGAATCATGTCATGCAAGATATTTCTGTAACATGATGGTCAGGCCTCGAACCGTCTTTCCAGCAGTTTTCGGGCCGGCGGCAGCGGGCCTTTTTCGTTCGTTCCGTGCCCATCAAGCCATTGTTCCGACGGCGCGAGCAATGCGCGGTAGATCTCGCCGCAGAGTTCGCGGGCAGCCCTGCCCGGCCAGTCTGCCGGCAGCAGGCTGCCCGGCAGCAGCGGATCGCGCAGCACAACGCGGCGGTAATGGTGGATCAGCAGGATGCGTGCGGTGAAGGCGTCGGCCTCGGACAGATCCTTACCGCGCGCGAGTGCGGCGCGCAGCGGCTCGAACGTCTTCATGAATTTCAGATAGGCATCCGCGGTACGCTTCAGCGGCCAGCTCGCACTGAGAAGACGGCGGCCACTGTCATCCTCGGCCGAGACTTCGAGGCGGATCGCTGCCGCGGCTTCGTCGGGCACCGGCACGCCTGACGGCGCGACCCACACGCCCGGCAGCGGACTGCCGAAACCGGCGTTGCGCAGCGCCTCACGCGAGGCGTCGCGATCCTCGCCGTTGCCGATCAGCAGGAGTTCGAAACGGCCGGTCCAATCCGACGGCGGCGGATCATAGATGTGGCGTGTCGCTGCTTCAAAGGTCTGGCGGCCTTTGTCGGCCAGCCGATAAAAGCTGTTGCGGCCGACCTTTTCACGCGTCAGCCAGCCATCGGCGGCGAGGCGCGACATCGCGGTACGCACCACGCCGCTGTCGATATCAAGGCTTTCGAAGAATTCCAGCAGCGTACCGAGCCACACCACACCGCCACGCGGCACGATGGCATCGCCGAACACGGTGATGACGATGGAGCCGGTGCGCGACGGTTCGCGCTTGAGCTGGTCGACGATGCGAGAGAGCGGATGCGCCATGGCCGAGGCATAGCGCGTTTGGTGCGGGCGCGACAATGGACGGGAACGACGCTCTTGCTGCTCCCTCTCCCCGTTCTTACGGGGAGGGGGTTGGGGTGAGGGGCTGCTTCCACAAACCAAGTAATAGTTGGACTCGCGGAGAGCCCCCCTCACCCGGATTGCATCTCCGATGCAATCCGACCTCTCCCCGCAAGCGGGGCGAGGTGAAGAAAGGCGCTACCTGTGCGGATCTGGATAAGCCAGGCTGCGCAAGCCGCTGCGGTCGAACGGGCGCCACTGGCCTTCCTTCTGCGCGAGCCGATCGGCCACCGCATAGACGACGGCGGGATGGTGGCCCATGCCGCAATGGCTGCTGTCGACCTCGATGCTCTCGGTCTCGGCTCCCGTCTTCTCCATGCAGCCCTGCCAGGCGCAGACGCCGTCGGTGCGGCTGAAGATGGCGGTGGTCGGTACCGGCGGCGGGACGGCCAGCTCGCCGCCGAAATGCGGATCGACCTGATCGGCGCGTTGTCCACTTGCCCATTCGTAGACGCGCCAGGCATTGGTCGATTTGGGATCGCCGGCAAAGGGACTGCCGAGCGTGATCACCTGGCGCACGCGCTCGGGCATCATCTTGGCGAGTTGGCGCGCATAGAGGCCGCCGAGGCTCCAGCCCACCAGGCTGATCTTGCGGCCATGCGTGTCGCTCAGTTCCTGCACCAGATCCACCATCGCATGCTGCACGCCCTCGCGCAGGCCATAATTGCGGCCCTGGCGCCAGCCGCTCACCGCGTAGCCCTTGCCCGACAAAAAGGTGCGCAGCGCGCGTGTGGATTCATCCGAGGCCACGAGGCCGGGCAGCACCAGCACCGGATGCCCGTCTCCGCGTGGCGCGAGGCTCAGCAGCGGCAGCGCACCGAGGAATGCGCCGAACTCGTGGATCGCGCGCCCTTCCAGAAACATCAGAGTACGTGACGGCGGGCGGAGCGTCTGGGCGGTAGCGGTCATCAATGAATCCCCTGGAAAGAGGCCGGCCGCGATGCCGGCAAATCGGTATGAATTCCAATACGCCGGCTTCTCGAACGTTCCGCAGCGCAGCATGAATCATGCTAGGCGGCCGGTTCCAAGCATTCAAGCCGGTGGAACGCGGGGCGACAATAGGCCCGCGCGCTATGCTAACGTCCGTGACGCAAAAGTCACAACAATCGGAGCAGGGATTCTACGGAGTAGAGCGCGAGTCCGGCGAGGCCGCCGATCAGCGAGCCGTTGAAGCGGATGTACTGCAGGTCGCGCCCGATGTTGATCTCGATCAGCGAAATCAGCTGCGCCATGTCCCACGATTTGACCTGGTCGGAGATGAAGGTCGAGACGCCGCTCTTCTGGTCCGCGACGAAGCTGCGCAGCACCGCCACCAGCCCCTTGTTGATCTCGCGGCGCAGCTCGGCATCGCCCGCGAGCGCTTCGCCGGCCGCGACGAACATGCCGGCGAGATGATGCTGCAGCACCTGCGTCTCACCACTCGCGCTACGCTCGATGAAGGAGCGCGTATTCGCCCAGACGGTGCGGGCGAGATCGGCCAGCTCGGGCCGTGCCAGCAGGTCGCGTTTGAGGCCGTTGATGCGATCGACATAGGCCTGGTCAGTGCCGAGCCGGTCGACGAATCCCAGCACCATGCGGTCGAACTCGCCGCGGAACGGATGCCTGGGATCCGCGCGCACTTCATCGAAGAAGGCGGTGGCGGACGCCACGATCTTATTCACCAGAAATTTGTCGGCGCGGTAGAGCCGCAGCAGGGTCGGCAACTCCGCGCGCACCTTCTCGCGGATCATCGCCATCGTGTCCTTCTGATTGAGCGTCTCGTGCATCACGCGCAGGAGATCGTCGAACAGGATCTGGTGCCGCCCCTCCGCCACGAAGCCGCGCAGCGTGCCGGCAGCAAGCGGCGCAAGGTTGATCGCCTGAAGCTGCGAGGACATACGGCGAATGATGAAGGTCATCAGGCCCGAGCTCTCGGTCGCAGCGAAGGCCTCCGGCAACAGGCGCAGCGCAAAGCGCGCCAGGTCGTCGCTGCGTTTGCGGTCGCGCAGCCAGTCGGCAACGAACGAGCCAAAATCAATCTCGTTCAGCTTGGCCTCGACGGGACCTGCCGAGAGGAAATGCACCTGGATGAACTCACCGAGCTTGTCGGCGATACGGGCCTGGTTGCTCTGGATGATCGCGGTGTGAGGGATCGGCAGGCCGAGGGGCCGCTTGAACAGCGCGACCACCGCATACCAGTCGGCGAGCCCGCCGATGGTCGCGGCTTCCGCGAAAGCCGCGATGAAGCCGAACACGGGATGCACGGGTAGCAGCCATTTCGCAACGACGAACAGCGCTAGGGTAACGGCCAGCACCAGCGTCGCCAACGCTTTCACGCGCCGCAGCTCGGCCGCGCGCTCGGCATCGCCGGGGGTGTCGAAGGAGAAGGTGGCAGATGAATTCATGACTGCATCACAGTACTCCGTCATTGCGAGCGAAGCGAAGCAATCCAGAGTCTTTCCACGGAGAGACTCTGGATTGCTTCGTTGCAAGGGCTCCTCGCAATGGCGGCTGCGGCGGCGCAAAAAACAAAAGGCCCGCCGAAGCGGGCCTCAAATTTCAGTTATGACTCAAGCGCCGGATCAGGCGGTCTTGTTGTAGACCTTGGCAAAATTGTCCTGAGCGGACTTCGCACCGTTGGCGGCGAGCTTGCCGAGATAGTCGGTGGTCGCCTTGGCGCGCGAGACGAACGCTTCGCCGCGGGCGCGGAGCAGGCTCGACTGGATCTCGACGGCTTCGCTGAACGACTTGGCGGACGCGAGCTTGTCGATGCCCGAGAAGAACGCCTCGGCGTCCTCGTAGATCGCCTGCTGGATGTTGCGGCTGATCTTGCCGGCTTCAGTGACGGATTCGGTCACCGCGTTCTCGACCGCGGCGGTCACCCGCTCGGAGCCGGCGAAAGCCTCGGCCGCGCGATCCTTGGCGGTGCTGGCGGTCTTCTTGACGAACTCGCGGGCAGCCTCGGGAACTTCCAGGTTCTGGATGTTCTTGAAAGCGTCCTTGAAGCCTTCGAAAGCGGTGTTGGTTTCGGTGGTCATGGGGTTCTCTCCATCCTCATTGGGCTGAGCTATGGGCTCACCCCGTCCTTGTTGGCCCGGGGCACTCCTTATATGGCATAGTTAATGGTGCACTGCAATATTCGTATTGCACTGCGATATCACGAATTCGTGAATAGCCTTAGCGAAAGGCATTCTGGTGCCTCTGTGACCAGCCCGATCCTTCGAAGCCTAGTGCTGGACGGCGCCTGGCAGGCCATAAGCCTCCATCTGGGCCTGGACCTGCGCGACGTTGTGGCCGAGCACGACGATGTCATGGGTCTTGCCGTCGACGTCCCGGACATGGTCTCGCAGCAGTGCCTCGGCCTTGAAGCCGAGGCTCTCGAACAGCGCGATCGCCGCCTGCTGGTCGACCGTCATCTGCACAGAGAGCTTTTCGAGGCCGGCACCGAGCGCGAGCGCAAAGGTCTCCTGCGACAGCGCCCGTCCCACGCCCTTCCCGCGCATGTCGAGCGACACCACCATGCGGATCTCGCCGACATGGGGCGACCAGGAATGCGGATCGCGCACCAGGGTGCCGCAGCCGACGACCTTGCCGTCTTTCACCGCGAGCAGGCTGGTGATCGCGCCACGCTCGATCTCCTTGACCCAGGCCGACAGCACCTTCGGCTCGCTGATGTTGCGCGGCAGGAACAGGAGGTCGTGGGTCGGCAGACCCTTGCCGAAGGCAAGCACCGCGGCCTCGTCCGCGGGCGACATCAGGCGAATCTCGATATCGCCGGCGTCGGTCCTGACGTGGCGCGGATAGGAACGCTGCTCGCTCATGTCGATCTCTTCCCCAGCCAGGCATCCAGTTTCGGCCACAGCCGCTTCACCGCGTTGGCGCCGGCGACGAGGGAGACGTGACCGCCCTTCAGCATCACCTCTTCCTTGTCCTCGGACCCGATCTTGGCGATCAGGTGCTTGGCGGCATCATACGGCACGATGTGATCGTGCTCGGCGACCGCGTGCAGGAACGGCACCTTGATCTCTTCCAACTTCGCCGCGCGGCCGCCGACCGACATGGTGTCGTTGAACAGCTTGTTGTCCCACATCAGATCCTTGGTGATGGTGCGGAAATATTCCCCCGCCAGCGGCAGCGTGTCGGTCGCCCAGCGGTCGAACATCCGGTACGACTTCACGAACTCGTCGTTCCAGATGTTCTCCCAGAGCTGGATCTGGCTCGCCGCGCGCGAAGCCGGGCGCAGCATCTCGAACGACGACAGGATCATCTCCGGCGGCACGTTGCCGACGCTGTCGACGAGGCGGTCGACGTCGAAATAGCGGCGGTCGGAGAAGTTCGAGAACAGCTTCATCTCACGGAAATCGATCGGCGTGGTGAAGCAGATCAAGTTCTTCATTGGCCCGTCCTTGTGGATCGCGCCGTAAAGCAGCGACAGCACGCCGCCGAAGCAATAGCCGATCACGGAAACGTCCTGCTCGCCGGAATCGGCTTGCACGCGGCGGACACAGTCCGGGATGAAGTCGAGGACATAGTCCTCCATCCGCAGACTCTTCTCCTCCGGCCGCGGCGCGCTCCAGTCGAGCATGTAGACGTCGTATCCGCGCTTCAGCAGAAACTCGATGAAGCTCTGTCCGGGCACGAGGTCAAGAATGTAGCCGCGGTTGGTGGTCGCCATCACGATCAGCACCGGCACCCGGTAGATCTCGTCGGACATCGGCCGGTAGTGATACAGGCTCATCGTGCCGCGCGAATGCAGCACGTCCTTCGGAGTCGCGCCGAGGGTCGGGCCCGAGGTCGAGAAATATTCAACGCCCTTGATGCTGCGCTGGATGGCGCGCTGCACCTCGGACTGGATGCGCTCCGGGATCCCCGCGAGATCGAGCCCGGCGGGAGCATTCATGCCTGCTCTCCGCCTTCGGATGGCGGGCGCTTCGTGCGCGGCGGCCGCGATGCGGTATCGGAGCCTTGAGGTAAGCCGGAACTCGCCGCCATCTGGCTCAGCATCGACTTGATCTCGCCGATCTGGCCTTCGATCGCCTGCAGCCGTTCGGCAAGGCCGGTGACCTGCTCGCGACTCGGCAGGTTCATCGTGACCAGATATTTCTCCATGAGCTCGCCGAGCTGCTTCTGTGCACCTGCAGCAACGCCGCCGGCCCGGTTCACCACTTGCGAAAACTCGGGCGAGGCCATGGCCTGATTGGAAAAGGAGTTGAACCCCTTTTCCATGTCGCCAACCATCTTCTGCCACATGGCGACCGGGTCATGGGTCTTGTCGGTCATCGGCGTCCTCCTGTGATCGAGAGCTGCGATGCCCTTCTTTTTTCGCCATACCACACCGTTGCGAGGTGCCGGTCAACCGGCAACGCCCGGGCGCGCGCGGCTTCATTGCGACGGCAAACCGTGCGATACAGCGTGGGTCAAAGCAGAGGAAACGCAGCCGTGACCGCCCATCAGCCGCCCCAGACCGTCCGCGCCAATGGCATCGACATCTGCCACGAGATCTTCGGCGACGACAATGCCGAACCGCTGCTGCTGATCATGGGGCTCGGCGCGCAGATGATCCATTGGGACGATGCGTTCTGCGAGCAGCTCGCCGTGCGCGGCTTTCGGGTGATCCGCTTCGACAACCGCGACATCGGCAAGTCGAGCCATCTCACCGGCGGCAAGCGCCTGACGCCGCTCGAGCTGCTGAAGCTGCGCTTCCTCAGGATTCCCGTCGCGGCAACCTACAAGCTGATAGACATGGCAAGAGACACGGTCGGACTGATGGATGCGCTCGGCATCAAGTCGGCGCATCTGGTCGGCGCCTCCATGGGCGGCATGATCGCGCAGGAGCTGGCGCTGTCGTTTCCGCAGCGCGTGCGCTCGCTGACCTCGATCATGTCGACGACAGGCAATCCACGCGTCCCGCCGCCGACACGCGAGGCTGCAACCATGCTGATGGCGCCACCGCCCCGCAGCAAGGAGGAGTTCATCGTCCGCTTCGGCCAGACCTGGAAGGTGCTGCGGGCCGGCTCCTTTCCGGAAGAGGAAGCGCTCGATCTCGATCGTGCCGAACGCGTGTTCGCGCGCGGGCTCAATCCGGCCGGCGTCGGCCGGCAGCTGCGCGCCGTGCTCGCGTCCGGCAGCCGCAAGGAGCGACTGCACAGCGTGAAGACACCGACGCTGGTCATCCACGGCACCGTCGATCCGCTGGTGCGGCCCGAAGGCGGCAAGGACACCGCGGAGTCAATTCCCGGCGCAAAGCTGCTAATGATCGAGGGCATGGGTCACGCCCTGTCGATGCGCTTCTGGCCTGAGATCATCGGCGCCATCGACAAGCATGCGCACGGCGCGGTGGCCGACGCGGCCTAGAAAGACGGCTTAAGCCTTCCGCGCGATCCAGATCACGTGACGCGCGCCGCCGCCCCTTCCGGTGGCGCGAATGTTCACTTCGTTGACGTCGAAGCCGGCGCTGCCAAGGCGCTTGGTGAAGGCGGGGTTGGGTCCCGACGACCAGACCGCAAGCACTCCACCCGGCCGCAGTGCGACCTTCGCCGCCTTCAGCCCGGTCGCGCTGTAGAGCGCGTCATTGCCCTTTCGGGTCAACCCTTCCGGGCCATTGTCAACGTCAAGGAGGATGGCGTCGAAGGCTGAGCTCTTTGCCCGAATGACTTCGCCGACGTCGATTTCCCGGATGCTCACTCGCGGATCGTCAAGACTGTCGCCGAACACCTCGGCCATCGGACCTTGCGCCCAGGCGACTACCGCCGGCACCAGTTCGGACACCACGATCTTCGCCTTGCTTCCGAGCACGGTCAGCGCCGCACGCAGCGTAAAGCCCATGCCGAGGCCACCGATGAGGACGACGGGCTTTGCGACCTTCTCGATCTGCTTGGCCGCGAGCGTCGCAAGCGCCGCTTCCGATCCCGACAGGCGGTTGTTCATCAGCTCGTTGGTGCCGAGCTTGATGGAAAACTCCTTGCCGCGCCGCATCAGACGAAGCTCCTCGTCGGAGCCAGGGATCTTGGCGGTGTCGATTTTTTCCCAGGGAATCATGGCAGAGCTGTAGCACGATTGGGCCGGCAGTCACCCGCCAGCCCAGACGTCCAGCACATACCGGTTCTTCGCGCCCATCTCCTCGATCCAGCGCGCGCTTGCCACCGCATCGCTGCCGCTCTTCTCGCGATGGATCGCGACGAGGGCCGCCTTCACGTCGGGCTCCATCTTGCCACCGTCGCCGCAGACATAGATGATCGCACCCTGCTCGATCAGCGGCCAGACCTTGTCCTTCTGCGCGGCGAGTACGTGCTGGACATAAGTCTTGGGACCATCCGCGCGCGAGAACGCCGTGAACAGCTCGGTGATGCCGCTTGCCGCCAGCGCGGTCAGCTCATCCTTGTAGAGAAAATCCTGATCCGGATGGCGGCAGCCGAAGAACAGCATGGCCGGGCCGAGGGCGGCGCCCTTCGCCTTGCGCGCGGCGCGCTCCTGGAGGAAGCCGCGGAATGGCGCAAGTCCCGTGCCCGGGCCGATCATGATGACCGGCACGGACGGGTCGTCGGGCAGCCGGAAGCCGGCCTTGGTCTCGCGCACCGTGGCGTAGATCGCATCGCCCGCGCGCCGATTGGCGAGATAGTTCGAGCAGATACCCTTGTAGATGCCGCGCCCGGAGGCGGCCGGCCCTTCGACCACGCCGACCGTGATGCTGCAACGTGCCGGGTCGACCAAGGGCGATAACGAGATCGAGTAATAGCGCGGCGCCAGCAGCGAAAGCATTTCCAGGTAAACGTGGAACGGCAGCTCGCAGGCCGGATATTCAAGCAGCAGGTCGAACACCGATTTGCGCCTGGCCAGGATCTCGGTGCGGTAACGCTCGAGCGGCTCGGGCTCCTCGCCGACGAAGGCCAGCAGCTTCGGCTTGGTGACCGGGCAGCGGGTATGCTCCGCCATGATCTGGATCTGCTTGCGTGTCGCCACCTGCTGCAACTCGACGAACTCGCTCAGCAGGCGGCCGACCGACACGGCGTCGCCGACCGGCAATTGCGCGCGGCGGCCCTCGGCGACCTGAAGCCGGATCTGGTCCGCCGGCAGGAAGCCGAAGCGACGGGCAACCGAATCCACCAGTGTCGGATCGTTACGCGGGACGACGCTCAAGTGATCGCCGACGCGATAGCTAATGTTGGTCGGCAGCTGCACCTCGATATGGCGCGTCGAACGCTCCGACGGATTGGACCCGGTCTTGTTCTGGAGCTCGTCATTGACCAGCACCTTCATCGCCACCGCGCCGCCCTGTGCCACGATGGTGTTGACGGCCGTTACCGCCACCGGCTCGATCGCGTAGAGCGGATCGTCCTCCGCGGTGCGGGTGAAATTCCAGTCGATGCCGAACTCCTTGGTCGCGACCTGGGCAGCCGCCGGGAACCATTTCTGGAACTGGCCGTCGAGATCGCTGCGCGCATCGCCCTCGCCGCGCGGATAGACCGGCCGCCCACCATGCTTCGACAATTGCTGGTCGATGAAGCGCGGCACCGATTGATACGTCGCCGCCCAGTCACTGTTGCCGCAGCCGAATACTGCGTAGCGCACATTGGCAAAGGCATCCTTCGGCAGATCGTCGCCGAGCCACTTGACGAATTGCGTCGCGTTATCCGGCGGCGCGCCATTGTAGGAGGCGCAGATGATCAGCACGCCGCCTTCCTGCGGCAACTTGCCGACGCAATCGTCGAGCGGCCCGAGATGCACGGCAAAGCCGTTGATCTCGGCAAGGTCGGCCATCCTCGTCGCCAACTCCTCGGCCGTGCCGAGATTGGAGCCGTAGAGCACCAGCATCGGCGTATTGTGGCCGGGCCGCGCGGTCGGCTGACGCGGCGCCTTCGGCGCGGCGGACGCCGCCACCGGTCCACCGTAGGCGCCTCGCTCGCGATCGGCGCGCGGGCGCACCTTGATCTTGAAGCCCTCGGGCTTCATCGTCAGGGTTTCCTTCAGGTGCATCTGGTAGCGCTGGTGGTCGATCAGCTTGAAGCGCTGCAGGATCATGCCCAGCGCAAGCGCGGCCTCGTGCATGGCAAAACCGCGGCCGATACAGGCGCGCTGGCCGTTGCCGAACGGCTTCCAGGCATTGATCGGCCGTTTTGCCTCGGCCTCGCGGCTGAAATTCTCGGGGTCGAAGGCGTCGGGGTTGGGTCCCCAGACAGAAGGATCGCGATGCAATGCCGTCACCAGGATGGTGGTGAAGGTGCCCTTCCTGAGCCTGTACTTGCCGCCGCCGATGGCCTCATCCTTCAGCGGGGAGATGCCATAGGCCGGCGCAGGCGGCCACAGCCGCAGGGCCTCCTTCAGGATCTGCGTGATGTAGGTGAGCTGCGTCACCTGTTGATAGGTCGGCTTCGCATTGACGTCCGGGCCGAAGACGCGGTCGACCTCGTCATAGGCTTTCTTGAGAATGTCGGGATGCTTGAGCAGCGCATAGATCGTGCAGGATAGCAGGCCGCTCGTGGTCTCGTGGCCCGCGATCAGGAACGTGTTGATCTGGTAGCGGATGTTGACGTCGTCGAGCTGCTCGCCGGTCGAACGATCGACACCGGTCATCATCGCGGCGAGCATGTCCTTCTTGTCGTCGATTGCTTCCGCGCTCTTGCGGCGCTCGGCGATGATCTCGTCGACCATCTTGTTCATGAAGGCGACATCTTCGCCCAAGGTCTTGCGCCGCTTCTGCATCCAGAGCTGCTCGAACGGCAGCCCGCGCGTCATCATGATGGTTTCGAGCGAGCGCACCAGCGACTCGACGAAAGGATGATAGTCGCGCCGGTAGAACGAATTGAAACGGTAATCGAACCCGCACAGGCCGATCGTGTCCAGCGTCAGCGCGGTCATATCGTGGACGACGTCAATCTCGTCATCGGCGTTGAGCCGCTCCCATTTGTTGACGAGTTGCTCGGCGATATCGACCATGCTCGGGTGATAGGACTGCATGGCGCGGTTGCCGAAGGGCTGAAGCAGGATGTTGTGCGCCTTGCTCCAGTTCGGCTCCCTGGTGTCAGCCGTGAACAGGCCGTCGCCGCCGACCGCGCGCACGCGCCGCAGCGCGCCGCGCACCGTCTTGTCAAAACGTTTCTCGTCGGACAGCTCGTCGACGAGATCGTGGCCGGAGACGACGACGATCGGCGAGCCCATCATGTCGAGCCAGAAGATCGGGCCCAGCTCCTTGGCAAGCCGCGTCAGGTGCTGCACCGGAGCGGCCGAGTCCAACGACAGCATGTTGCCGACCACCGGCTTTGTCGGCGGCTGCGGGATCGGGTCCAGTCGGTTCTTGGACGACATTAAATGCGCTTCCCCCTGCCTCGTAATGACGAGCTACCCAAACCGCCTTCTACGCCATTCGATCAGCTTGGTGCTGACCTCTTCAGGCTTCTCCTGTTGCGTCCAATGGCCGCTGTCTTTGACCAGATACTTCTCCAGATCGGGTACGAGCTTCTCCATGCCGTCGGCCGCCGAGGGCGGTAGCACGGCGTCGTTCTCGGCCATGATCATCAGCGACGGCACCTCGATGTGATGATCCAATCCTTTCGACCTCTCCCAATTGCGCGTAAAATTGCGATACCAGTTGATGCCGCCGGTGAAGCCGGTTTTCGTGAAGGTGTCGACGAACACCTTCTTCTCGTCGGCCGACAGGATCGGCGTACGCGGATCGTGCCGGGCGTCATAAGCCGCAATCATCTGCGGAAACGCCAGGTTCGTCGTCGACGAGGCGCCGACGCCCGCGATCGGCGGCTCATCAGGCTTTGCCGCCGGCCGCGGCAGCGGCTTGCGCATGAAGGCATCGAACGTCTGTTCGACCCGGCTGCCAAAAATCCTGTCGGGCTCGCGCGCGGGATCCTGGAACTGGACGATGTACATCTGGTCGCCGAAGCGCTGGCGGAACAGCGCGATCGGATCGATCGGCGCCCGGTCCCAATGCGGGGTGTTGACGCCGACGACGCCGGCGACGCGCGCGGGATGGCGCAGCGGCATCTGCCAGACGACGAAGCCGCCCCAGTCGTGTCCGACGAAGATCGCCTTGTCGATCCCGAGATGATCCAGCAGCCCGACGAGATCGCCGGTCAGGTGCTCCATGTCGTAGGCTTCGACCGGTTCCGGCCGGTCGGTTGCGCCATAACCGCGCTGGTCGGGCGCGATCACCCTTATGCCGGCCTCGCTCAGCGCCTTGATCTGATGGCGCCAGGAGAAGGCGAGCTCCGGCCAGCCGTGACACAGCACGACCGGCGGGGTGTCCGTGACCGGACCCGCCTCGTAATAGCCCATGCGGATTCCGTTCGTCTGCGCGAATTTGAGCGGCGGCATTTCAATCATCATGAGATTCCTGGCAGAGGTCCTATTCCGCGGCGCCCTTGATGTCCGCCGCTGGCGGCGCATAGGCCGCCTCGAGCGCGGCAAACTCCGCCGGCAGCATGTCGCACATCACTTGCACATGCGGAATGATGTTGGCGCCGACAATGAAGCCAAAATCGAGCTGGTCGCGATAGCTCTGCACGGTGATGTTGAGCGCCTGCCCGTGCGTCGAGATCGACACCGGGAAGATGTGCAGCAGCTCGGCGCCCGCGGCATAGAGCGTCTGCCGAGGCCCCGGCACGTTGGACACCGTGATATTGGCGGCCGGCGGCAGCACGTCGGACAGATTGGAGCGGCTGTAGAGCAAAGCCAGTATCTGCACCATCATCGGCGCGCCGAGCATCGAGATGTTGGAGACCTGCGGCATCAGCGCACGCAGCGGGTGAGACATCTCCTTGGACTTGGTTGACTGCGCGATGATGGCTTCCAGCCGTACCTTGGGATCCTCGATATTGGTCGCGATCGAACAGATCATGCCGAACACCTGGTTGTTGGCCTCGGTGTTGCCCTCCTCGCGGAGCGAGATAGGCACGGCGGCGGTCAGGGATTTCGCCGGCAGCGTGGCGTATTGCTGGAGGTAGCGCCGGACCACGCCGGCGGCGAGCGCGAGCACGACGTCGTTGAGCTTGCCACCGGCCTGCTTGGCCAACGCCTTCGCCCGCGACAACGAGATCGACACGCCGGCAAAACTCCGCTCCGACGAGATCGTCTTGTTGAGCATGGTCGGCGGCGACACCATGCTGGCGAGGCTCTCGCGCGACCCGGGATCGGAGATCTTGCCGAGCACGTCGGAGACGCTCTTGACCATGGTCGGGATGTTGCCGGCGAAGCGCACCGCGCTCTCGATCTGGTACATCGCATTGTCGAACAGGATCGAGCCGATGTCGCTCTTGCCGGTACGCGGCAGTTGCAGGTTCTTCGCGGCCGCCGAAGCGTCGAGCGGCTGGGTGAAGAGTTGCTGGTAGGAATCAAGCAGGTTCGCCGCGATGTCGCGCGGCTCCTGTCCGGGCTTGGCTCCCGCCGCCGGCGGATCGACCTGCCGCGGGATCGGCGAGACGTCGTAGATCATGTTGGTCAGCGCCGCACCGGCGCCACCGTCGATCGCGGCGTGGTGCATCTTGGAATAGAGCCCGACCTCGTTGTCCTTCATGCCCTCGAAGACGTAGAACTCCCACAGCGGGCGGGCGCGGTTCAGGAGCTTGGCATGCATCCAGCCGACGATACGCTCGAGCGTGGCGCGATCGCGCGGCGCCGGCAGGCTGGCGCGGAAGATGTGACGGTCGATGTCGAATTGATCGTCCTCGACCCAGGAGGGATGGTCGATGTCGAGCGGCGCCTTCTCCAGTCGCGCTTTCAGGATCGGCGCGACGTGCAGGCGCGAGACGATCATCGCCTTGAAGTCTTCGAAGAAGTCGCCCTTGTAGTCGTCAGGTAGGCGAAAGATCGCCATGCTGCCGACGTGCATCGGCATTTCCGGCGTTTCCAGATAGAGAAACGATGCGTCCAGCGATGACAGCTTCTTACCGTCAGCCATGATTCCCTCCCACGCATACCGACGGGCGCCTTGGCCGGCGCTTCTCGTCAGGCCGATATTGCCTGTTCCGGCGGGCCATATGCAATGGCAAACGGCCCGGCCCGGTCAAATGGGGAGAACTCTCCCTCCGGTTGCGCCAGGCGGTCCGCCACGGCCCACAGCGCGGCGGGGTTCACGCCGAGCCCGATATGGCTCGCCAGGCGCACCTCGATGTTCTCGGCGCGGTCCGAGGGCCGCAACATACAGGTGCGCCAGTTCACGACACCGTCGGTACGCGAATAGATCGACGTCGCCGGCACCGGAAGATCGCCGGCGATCGCCTCGCGCAGCTCCGCAAAATCCTCGACACGCTCGCCGGACATCATCTCGTAAAGCCGCGTCGCATTGGTCGCTCGGACATCGCTGGCAAACGGGCTGCCGAGCGTGACGACGCTGCGGACCATCTCGGGCGCCTGAAGCGCGAGATCGCGGGCATAGACGCCGCCGAGGCTCCAGCCGACCAGGCTGACCTTGCGTCCGCCCGCGGCATGGATCTCGGCGAGACGGGCGTGCAAGGCCTCGCGCATCCGCCCCAACCCACCCAGATTGCGGCCCATCCGCCAGGCATGCGCCTCATAGCCGAGTTCGCTGAGATAGCGCCGCATCGGTGCCATCGAGAGGTCGCTGGCGAGAAAGCCCGGCAACGCCAGAACCGGATGGCCGTCGCCCCTGGGTGCGCGCATCAGGACCGGTGACAGCAGCAGGCTGGCGTTGAACTCGAACAGTCCGCGGGCTTCGGCAAGCAGCAGGCCGAGGCCCGGCGGACGAAGCCGACCCGTCGCCCGCGGCCCGTCCGGCCCGCGCGCCATTATTTTTTCTTGTCGCCGGTGCGCGTGCCGCCGAGGCCGGCCATGGTGACGAACATGTCCTGAAAACGCTCTGCGATCTTGGGATCGAAGGTGAACCAGCTCTGCATCAGGGATTCGGGCGAGACCTTGTCGATGTTGGACATCATCTGCTGTTGCAACTTGTCCATCACGGCGGTCTGCATCGGCATCACGTCGGGTAGTCCGAAGAACTGGCGGGCTTCAAGGGGGGTGCAGTCGATTTCGATGTTAACTTTCATGTCCCCTCCGGAAGAGATTCGAGCGGCGTCCTGCAGTATCGCCGCGACGCGGTGTGCAACGCAAGCGACCTGAGGCGGATGACCGGGCCCCGGCTTCTGCGATCGGCGGGTATGGTCAATTAAATCCGCCCCCTCGCCCCCAGATTGTCGGTCAGCATTGCTGCACAGCGGCGCAACTTGGCGCGTTCCTTGCTGGAATGGCGCTTGCACGGGTCGATAACTCTGGGCAACATGGATTGGGATGCCCGCCGAACAATCAAAAATCAAGGCGCGGCAGAGTGGAGAGGGTGAAGAATGTCAGTCGGTCGAACTCTGTTTGCGGCGACGCTCGCCGGTATGCTTGCGTTGGCGGTCTCGCCGGCGTCGAGCCAGACGCTGCGCTATGCCAACCAGGGTGAGCTCAAGTCGCTCGACCCCTATACGCTGAACGAGTCGACGACCCATGCGCATCTCGGCCATGTCTATGAAGGCCTCGTCACGCGCGACAAGGACCTGAAGATCATCCCGGCGCTTGCCGAAAGCTGGGAGACGCCGGAGCCGACGCGCTGGCGCTTTCATCTGCGCAAGGGCGTGAAATTCCACAATGGCGACCCCTTCACCGCGGATGACGTCGTGTTCTCAGCTGACCGCGTGCGGGCCAAAGGTTCGAACCTGCTGAGCCGGATTCCGGCAGACGCCAAGGTCGTCAAGATCGACGATTACACGGTCGATTTCGTCCTCACCGCGCCCAATCCCATCCTGACGGCGCTGTGGGCGACCTGGTACATCATGGACAAGAAATGGGCAGAGGCGAACGATGCGGTGGCACCGACGCCGGCAGCCGCCACGACCCCGAGCTACGCTTCTCTCCATGAGAACGGCACCGGGCCCTTCATGATCGAGAGCCATCAGCCGGGCGTGAAGACCGTCTTCAAAGCCAATCCGAACTGGTGGCGCAAGCCGGAGCATAATCTGAAGGAGATCATCTTCACGCCGATCGCATCCGAGGCCACGCGTGTCGCGGCACTGCTGTCCGGCGAGGTCGACGTGATCGAGCCGGTTCCTGTCCAGGACATCCAGCGCGTCAATTCGAGCCCCAACGCCACCGTGCTGACTGGGCCTGAACTCCGCACCATCTTCGTCGGCATGGACCAATCGCGCGACGAGCTGCTGTACTCGAACATCAAGGGCAAGAACCCTTTCAAGGACATCCGCGTCCGCGAAGCCGTCTACAAGACGATCGACGTCGACCTGATCAAGAACCGCGTCATGCGCGGCCTCTCCACGCCCTCCGCGCTGATGATCGCACCGGAGCTCTATCCGCTGTCGAAGGACTTCACCCGGCCGAAGCCCGATCCCGACGCCGCCAAGAAGCTGCTGGCGGAAGCCGGCTATGTCGACGGTTTCGAAGTGACGATGGACTGCCCGAACGACCGCTACGTCAATGACGCCGCGATCTGCCAGGCCGTCGTCGGCATGCTCGCCCGCATTGGCATCAAGGTGAACCTGCTGGCGCAGCCCAAGGCGCAATACTTCGCCAAGGTGCTGAAGCCCGGCGGCTACAAGACCTCGTTCTTCATGCTGGGCTGGACCCCGGATACGCTGGACTCCCATAACGTGATGCACGACATCATGGGCTGCCGCGAAGATCCCAAGGATCCCAATCGCGGCGAAGCCAATCTCGCCGGCTATTGCAACAAGCAGTTCGACGAGCTCGCGGACAAGGTTCTCCTGGAACCCGACACGGCCAAGCGCGATCTCCTGATCAAGCAGGCCTACGAGCTCGCGATCAAGGACTACGCCTACGTTCCGCTGCATCAGCAGGCGCTCGCCTGGGGCGTGTCGAAGAAGGTGAAGCTGACTCAGCGCGCGGACAACCAGGTCCTGCTCTATTGGGCAACCAAACAGGGCGAGTAGGTGTCGACAAGTTGTGAAGTCCCGGAAGCCATGACTTATGGGATTTGGCTTCCGGGACTTGCCGTTTCGGGCCAACGCGATGACGCGTGCCACTGAAGAGATGTAAAAGGAACAGATGCTCGCTTTCACACTGCGCCGGGCGATTCAGGCCGTCGGCGTCATGATTGCCGTCGGAATCATCTCGTTCTCGATGTTCCGCTTCGCCGGCGACCCCGTGAACCAGATGGTCGGCATGGATACGTCGGGCGCCGAACGCGCGGCGATCCGCAAGTCACTCGGTCTCGACGATCCCGTGATCGTGCAGTTCGGCCGCTATGTCGGCAACGCCGCGCAGTTCAAGTTCGGCGTGTCCTACCAGTTCCGCCTTCCCGTCTCTAGCCTGCTGATGGAGCGGATGCCGGCCACGCTGGAGCTGGCCATCGTCGCAACCATCTTCGCCATGGTCAGCGGCATCCTGATGGGGGTCTATTCCGCGCTGCGTCGTGACAGCTGGCTCACGCATGTGTTCCAGGCCGTCTCGCTGATCGGCATCTCGCTGCCGACTTTCCTGATCGGCATTCTCCTGATCTACCTGTTCTCGGTGACGCTCGGCTGGCTGCCTTCGTTCGGTCGCGGCGATGTCGTGCGGATCGGCTGGTGGACGACGGGCCTTTTGACGTTGTCGGGATTGAAGGCCCTGATCATGCCCTCGATCACGCTCGGCCTGTTTCAGATGACGCTGATCATGCGCCTCGTCCGCGCCGAGATGCTGGAAGTGATGCGGACCGACTACATCCGCTTTGCGAGGGCCCGTGGCCTGACCACCCGCGCCATCCATTTCGGGCACGCGTTGCGCAACACGCTGGTTCCCGTGATCACCGTTGCCGGCCTGCAATTTGGCTCGGTAATTGCATTTGCGATCATTACCGAGACCGTATTCCAGTGGCCGGGCATGGGCCTCCTGTTCGTGCAGGCCGTTCAGAACGTCGATATCCCGATCATGGCGGCCTATCTGATGATGGTGTCGCTGATCTTCGTCACCATCAATCTCGTGGTTGATATCCTCTACACCATCGTCGATCCGCGGCTGCGCTCGACGGTCAGCCGGGCGCATTAGAGATGAGCGACGCCGTCGTTCCACACAAGGTCGAAGGGCGCGACGCGCACGCCGCGCCGGGCTGGTTCAAGCGCGCGCTCGACAGCGACGTGTTCTTTTCGTTCCGCCGCTCCAGGATCACCATGATCGCGGCAACGGTGACGCTGCTGTTCTTCCTGCTCGCGATCTTCGCTTCGGTGTTGTCAGTGCAGAATCCGTTCGACCCGGCGCAGCTTCAACTGATGAATTCGCGCATCTCGCCGCTATGGACTGCCGACGGCCAGAGCCCGTTCCTGCTCGGCACCGACGAACAGGGCCGCGACGTGCTGTCCGCGATTCTCTACGGCATGCGCATCTCGCTCCTGGTCGGCGCGCTCGGCGTGGTTTTCTCCGGCGCGCTCGGCATCCTGCTCGGGCTGACGGCCGGTTATTTCGGCGGCGCCGTCGACGGCCTGATCATGCGCATCGCCGACGTGCAGCTCTCCTTCCCGGCGATCCTGATCGCGCTTCTGATCAATGGCATCGCCAAATCGGTGTTCGGCAACAAGCTGGACGAGATGAGCATGCTGGGCGTGCTGGTGTTCGCGATCGGCCTGAGCTTCTGGGTGCAATACGCCCGCACGGTGCGCGGCTCGGTGATGGTCGAGAAGAACAAGGACTATGTCGCCGCCGCGCAGCTGATCGGCCTGCCCGCCCCCGTGATCATGCTCCGCCACGTGCTGCCGAACACGATGGGGCCGATCCTCGTGATCGCCACCATCAACCTCGCGCTCGCCATCATCACCGAGGCGACACTGTCCTTCCTCGGCTCGGGCATGCCCGAGACCATGCCCTCGCTCGGCACGCTGATCCGCATCGGCAACAACTATCTGTTCGCCGGCGAATGGTGGATCGTCGCCTTCCCCGGCATCGCGCTGGCCGGCCTGATCCTGTCCATCAACCTGCTCGGCGACTGGCTGCGCGACGCGCTCAATCCGAAGCTCCGATGACCGAACCCGTCCTCTCCGTACGCAATCTCCAGGTCGAGTTCGCCGCCCGCCGCGGCACGCTGCGCGCCATCGACGGCGTCTCCTTCGACATCGCCAAGGGCGAGGTGCTGGGCGTGGTCGGCGAATCCGGCGCCGGCAAATCCGTCACCGGGCTTGCGGTGATCGGCCTGATCGATCCGCCCGGCCGCATCTCCGGCGGCGAGATTCGCCTGTCGGGACTGCGGATCGACAATCTGCCGCCGGAGGATCTGCGCCGCGTCCGCGGCAAGCGCATCGGCATGATCTTCCAGGATCCGCTCACCTCGCTCAATCCGTTGTACCGGGTCGGCGACCAGATCGTGGAGACGATCCGGACCCATCTCAATCTCTCCGAAACCGCCGCCCGCCGCCGCGCCATCGACCTGCTGGCCGAAGTCGGCATTCCCGCGCCGGACAAGCGCATCGACGGCTATCCGCACGAATTCTCCGGCGGCATGCGCCAGCGCGTCGTCATTGCGCTCGCGATCTGCGCCGAGCCCGAGCTGATCATCGCGGACGAGCCGACCACCGCGCTCGACGTCTCCGTGCAGGCGCAGATCATCTCGCTCATCAAGCGGCTCGGCCGCGACCACGGCACCGCCGTGATGCTGGTGACGCACGACATGGGCGTGATCGCCGAGACCTCCGACCGGGTCGCGGTGATGTATGCCGGCCGCGTCGCCGAGATCGGGCCGGTGCAGGACGTCGTCAGGAATCCGCTGCACCCCTATGCCAAGGGCCTGATGGGCGCGATCCCGACGCTTGCCGGCGAGGACAAGCGCCTGGTGCAGATCCCAGGCTCGATGCCGCGGCTGTCGGCGATCCCGCGCGGCTGCTCGTTCAATCCGCGCTGCGGGGCCGCGTTCGATCGCTGCCGGGTCGACCGGCCCGAGCCACTGCCGCGCGGCACGCAATCGGTCGCCTGCCATCTCTATGACAGCGCGCCGGCGGAGAGCGCGGCATGAGCGCCCCCTTCGTCCAGGCGACAAATCTGCGCCGCGTGTTCGACGTCTCCAAGCCGTGGCTCAACCGCGTGCTCGAAGGCGGCCAGCTCGAATACCTGAAAGCCGTCGACGGCGTCAGCTTCGACATCAGGAAGGGCGAGACCTTTGCGCTGGTCGGTGAGTCCGGCTCCGGCAAGACCACGGTGGCGCGGATGGTGGTCGGCCTGCTGCCGCCGAGCTCCGGCAACGTGCTGATCGACGGCGTCTCGATGACCGATCCGCGGCAGGCCCAGGCGCGGCGCAAACTGCGCCGCCGCATCCAGATGATCTTCCAGGATCCCTATGCGAGCCTGAACCCGCGCTTCCGCGTCGATGCCATCATCGCCGAGCCGATCCGCGCCTTCGACCTGATCCAGGGCGAGCGCGATATCCAGGCGCGCGTCGGCGAGCTGCTCAGCCTTGTCGGCCTGCATCCCGACGACCGGCTGAAATTTCCGCACGAATTCTCCGGCGGCCAGCGCCAGCGCATCGCGATCGCGCGGGCGCTCGCCTCCGACGCCGAGTTCATCGTCTGCGACGAGCCGACCTCTGCGCTCGACGTCTCCGTGCAGGCGCAGATCCTCAATTTGATGCGCGACCTCCAGGACAAGTTCGGCCTGACCTACATGTTCATCAGCCACAACCTCGCCGTGGTCCGTCACATGGCGAGCCGTGTCGGCGTGATGTATCTCGGCCGCATCGTCGAGATCGCGGAGGGACGGGAGCTGTTCTCCCGTCCGCGCATGCCCTACACCAAGATGTTATTGGGCGCCGTGCCTGATCTCGCCATGAGCGGCCGCCAGCGCATTCCGGTGAAAGGCGAGATCCCCAACCCGATCGATCCGCCCCCCGGCTGCGCCTTCAATCCGCGCTGCCCGCTGGCGCTCGATCTCTGCCGCAAGCAAGCACCTGACCTGATCGACGGCGTCGCCTGCCACGCGGTAAACGCCGCGCCGGTCCCGGCGTGACGCGCGCGTGCCATGCGGCCTGCGCATTGGCGAGGCGGCATCGCCTGTGATCAATTGCGCGCGCGACACATAAGGTAACGAAGTCCCATGTCCAACATCAATCCCGATCCCTTTACGACGCGCCCCGAGATCGAGGGCACATTCGGGGTCGTCGCCACCACGCACTGGATCGCGACCGCCGTCGGCATGGCCATGTTGGAAAAGGGCGGCAATGCCTTCGATGCCGGCGTCGCCACCGCCTTCACGCTGCAGGTCGTCGAGCCGCATTTGAACGGCCCCGGCGGCGACGTGCCCGTCATCGTCCACGACGTCAAGCGCGGCCGCACCGAAGTGATCTGCGGCCAGGGCCCGGCGCCGGCGCGCGCCACCATCGCGCATTACAAGAGCGAAGGCCTCGACATGGTGCCCGGCACCGGCCTGCTCGCGGCCTGCGTTCCCGGCACCTTCGAATCCTGGATGATGCTGCTGCGCGACTACGGCACGATGCGCGTGCGCGACGTGCTGGGGCCCGCGATCGCCTACGCCAGCTCCGGCTATCCGCTGGTCGGGCGCGCCTGCGCCACCATCCAGACCGTCGAGCAATTGTTCCGCAAGCACTGGCCGACCTCTGCCGCCGTCTATCTGCCGAATGGCGAAGTGCCGAAGCCCGGCACGCTCTTCACCAACACAACGCTGGCCGCGACCTACGCCCGCATTCTCAGCGAAGCCGAGAGCGGTGGTGGAGGCCGCGACGCCGAGATCGAGCGCGCACGCAAGGCCTGGTCGCAGGGCTTCGTCGCCGAAGCGATCGACAAGTTCTGTCGGACGCAGGAGGTGATGGACGTCAGCGGCTCGCCGCATCGCGGCGTGCTCACCGCCGACGACATGGCGCGCTGGCAGCCGACCATCGAGGCACCGCTCACCTACGATTATGGCCGCTACACCGTCTGCAAGGCCGGCGTCTGGAGCCAGGGTCCGGTGACGCTGCAACAGCTCGCTTTGCTGAAGGGTTTTGCGCTCGACGGGCTCGACCCGACCGGGCCGGAGTTCATCCATCTCCAGATCGAATGCGCCAAGCTCGCCTTCGCCGATCGCGAGAAATTCTACGGCGATCCCAAGTTCAGCGAGATTCCGATCGGAACGCTGCTGTCGGATGCCTACAACGACGAGCGCCGCAAGCTCGTCACCGACAAGGCCTCGCTCGATCTCCGGCCCGGCGCGGTCGAGGGCTTGGGCGGCGTGGTCAAGCTGCGCCGCGCCGAAGGCCAACGCGAGGCCGTCGGCTCGCTCGGTGCCGGCGAACCGACGGTGGGCCGCTTCGGCGAAGTGCGCGGCGACACCGTGCATTTCGACATCATCGACAAGGCCGGCAACATGATCTCGTCGACACCGTCCGGCGGCTGGTTGCAATCCTCGCCTGTCATCCCCGAACTCGGCTTCTGCCTCGGCAGCCGCGCGCAGATGTTCGATCTGGAGGAGAACCAACCGAGCTCGCTGGCGCCCGGCAAGCGGCCGCGCACCACGCTATCGCCGACCATGGCACTGCGCGACGGCGAGCCGTATCTCGCCTGGGGTTCGCCCGGCGGCGACCAGCAGGACCAGTGGATCACGCAGTTCTTCCTGCGCCATGTCCATTGCAATCTCAATCTCCAGGAATCGATCGACGCACCGGCCTGGCATTCCGAGCATTTCCCGATCTCGTTCTGGCCGCGCACCGCGCGCCCCGGCGTGCTCGTGGTCGAGAACCGTGTGCCCAAGGCAACGATCGAGAACCTCAGGGAACGCGGACATATCGTGGAGGTCGGTCCCGACTGGTCCGAAGGCCGCCTCACCGCGGCATCACGCGTCGGTGTCCGCCGCCGCGCCGCCGCCAATCCGCGCGGCATGCAGGGCTACGCGGCGGGACGCTGAAGGCAGCACATGAGTGCGACTCCTCTCATCGAAATCAAGGACCTGCGCATCCGCTTTCACGGCGACGACGGCCGCGTCACCCACGCGGTCGACAGCGTCGACCTCAGCGTCGCCAATGGCGCCACGCTCGGCCTCGTCGGCGAATCCGGCTGCGGCAAGAGCGTGACGTCGCTGGCGATCATGGGATTACTGCCGAAACAAAGCACGGAGATAACAGGCGCGATCCGTTTCGACGGTTTCGACCTGCTGAAGACCTCGGACCAGACTTTGCGTGATCTGCGCGGCAACCGGCTCGCGATGATCTTCCAGGAGCCGATGACCTCGCTCAATCCGAGCCTCACCATCGGCGACCAGATCACCGAGACCATCCTGCGTCATCGCGGCGGCTCGCGCCGGAGCGCACGTGAGCGGGCCATCGAGCTGCTGCGCCGCGTCCACATCCCCTCGGCCGAGCGGCGGATCGACGAATATCCGCACAAGCTGTCCGGCGGCATGCGCCAGCGTGTCATGATCGCGATGGCGCTGGCCTGCGACCCGCGCCTGCTGATCGCGGACGAGCCGACCACTGCGCTCGACGTCACCTTGCAGGCCCAGATCCTGGAGCTGATGCGCGAGCTGAAAGCCGCAAGCGGCGCCGCGATCATCCTGATCACCCACGATCTCGGCGTGGTCGCGGAAGTCTGCGACGAGGTCGCGGTGATGTATGCCGGCGAGATCGTCGAGCGCGCGCCGGTGGACGAATTGTTCGCCGCGCCCCAGCATCCCTACACCGTCGGCCTGCTCGGCTCGATCCCACGGCTCGACCATCGCGCCGAGCAGCTGGCGACGATCGAAGGAATGGTCCCGAACATGGCGCAGCCGCCCGCCGGCTGCCGCTTCGCCGCGCGCTGCCCGTTCGTGCTGGACGCCTGCATCAGGGCGCCGCCGCCACTGGTCGAGCTCAGCCCCGGCCACCTCTCGCGCTGCATCCGCGCGCCACTCGAACTGCTGGTGTCGTGATGGCACTCCTCAAGGTGGAAGGCCTGGTCAAGCATTTCGTCGCAGAGCGCTCACTGTTCGGCCGTCCATTGGCGCATGTCAAAGCGGTCGATGGCGTGTCGTTCTCGCTGGAAGCCGGCAAGACGCTCGCCCTCGTCGGCGAATCCGGTTGCGGCAAATCCACCGTCAGCCGCCTGGTGCTACGACTGATCGAGCCGGACGCGGGCTCCGTTCGCTTCGACGGGCGCGATCTGCTCTCGCTCGATGCCAATGCGCTGCGCGCGTTCCGCCGCCAGGCGCAAATCATCTTCCAGGACCCCTACGCCTCGCTCAATCCGCGCATGACCGTCGGCCAGATCCTGACCGAGCCGTTGGCCTTGCACGATCTCGTGCCGCCGGCGCAGCGGCGCGAACGTGTCGAGGAGATCTTGCGGCTGGTCGGCCTGGAACCGCGGCTGGCACGGCGCTATCCGCACGAGTTCTCGGGCGGCCAGCGCCAGCGCATCGCCATCGCCCGCGCGCTCGCGGTCGAACCGAAGCTGATCATCTGCGACGAGCCGGTCTCGGCCCTGGACGTCTCGATCCGCTCGCAGATCCTCAACCTGCTGCGCGAGCTTCAGGCCCGGCTCGGCCTCGCCTACATTTTCGTCTCGCACGATCTGGCCGTGGTCAAGCACATCGCCGACCACGTGGCGGTGATGAATCTCGGCCAGATCGTCGAGACGGCCGAGGCGGACGCACTGTTCGCAGCACCAAGCCATCCCTATAGCCGGGCGCTCTTGTCTGCGATCCCCGTGCCTAAACCGCGGGCAAAGCGCAGCCGGATTGTGCTGCAGGGAGAGATCCCCAGCGCGCTGAACCCGCCCTCCGGATGCCGCTTCCACACCCGCTGCCCCTACGTGGTCGAGCGCTGCCGCAGCGAAATGCCTCAGCTCGTCGCGGATGGCATCGGACATGCAACGGCCTGCCACAGAACGTCGGAACTGCCGTCCTCCGCGGCGATCGTCCCGTCCGACGGCGGCTTTTCGCCGGTTCTTGAAAAATTGGTCGCTGCCTTCAGCAGCGGCCCGGAAGCAGTCCGCGGCGGCGGGGTTAGTTCATTGGGAACGAACCCGGCCTGACCGCAAAACAGAGGTTGAGAGCGATGAGTTTCATGCGTTTGGCAATCCTGGCGTCGGCCGTGCTGACGTCGCTCGTGGGCGGCGCCCAGGCCCAGACCACCCTTCGCATCGGCATCGCCGAGGACCCGGACATCCTCGATCCCAGCATCGGCCGCACTTATGTGGGCCGCATCGTGTTCTCCGCCTTCTGCGACAAGCTGTTCGACATCGACGAGAAGCTCAACATCGTGCCGCAGCTCGCGCTGTCCCACGAGACCTCGGCTGACGGCAAGGAGATGACGATCAAGCTCCGGCCGGGCGTCAAATTCCACGACGGCGAACCGCTGGACGCGGAAGCCGCAAAGTTCTCGATCGAGCGTCACATGACGCTGCCGACCTCGTTCCGCAAGTCCGAGCTTGCCAGCGTCGATCATGTCGAGGTTGTCGATCCCCTGACCATCAAGCTGGTGCTGAAGACCCCCTACTCGCCGCTGATCGCCCAGCTCACCGATCGCTCCGGCATGATGGTCTCGCCCAAGGCGGCGAAGGAGGCCGGCGACAAGTTCGGCCTGCATCCGGTCTGCGCAGGCCCCTACAAGTTCGTCGAGCGCGTCCAGCAGGACCGCATGGTGTTCGAGAAATTCGCCGATTACTGGAACAAGGACAACATCCATATCGACCGCGTGGTGTTCCTGCCGATCGTCGATGCGACGGTGCGCCTTGCCAATTTGAAGTCCGGCGGCCTCGATCTGATCGAGCGCGTGCTCGCCACCGACATCAAGGACGTCCGCGCCGATTCCCGCCTCGTGCTGTCGACCGCGCCGGAGCTTGGCTATCTCGGCCTGACCGTCAACGTCGGCAACGACAAGAGCAAGGGCCCGTTGAGCCAGTCGGCAAAGGTGCGCCAGGCGCTCGACCTCTCGATCGATCGTGAAGCCCTCAACCAGGTCGTCTTCAACGGCGAATTCACGCCTGGCAATCAATGGGTGAGCCCGACGCATCCCTATTATCAGAAGGCCTTCCCGGTCCGCGGCCGCGACGTCGCCAAGGCGAAGGCGCTGTTGAAGGAGGCCGGCGTCACCACGCCTGTGACCGTCGACTACATGATCCCCAAGGGGGCGGAGAACGAGGCCGTGGCCCAGGTCATCCAGTCGATGGCCGCCGAAGCGGGCTTCGATATCAAGATCCGCGCGGTCGAATTCGCGACGACCTTCAAGCAGGCCCAGGCCGGCGAATTCCAGATCTTCCAGATCAACTGGAGCGGCCGCATCGATCCCGACGGCAATTCCTACATCTTCATGCGCAGCAAGGCGCCACAGAACGACGGCGGCTATTCGAATCCGGATGCGGACAAGCTGATGGAAGACGGACGCAAGACGTCCAACGTCGCCGAGCGCAAGGCGATCTACGAAAAGCTGACCAAGATCCTGCTCGACGATCTGCCGATCATCTACATCTACCACCGCACGCTCCTGATCGCGCACACCACCAAGCTGCAGGGCTACAAGCAGATGCCCGACGGGCTCGTGCGCGTGGTCGGGCTGAAGTTCAAGTGATCGCGTCAACGCCCGGGACGGGCGTAGCAAAATGCTGAACTTCCTCGCCCGCCGGATTGCGCAGATCGTGCCGACACTGTTCTTCGTGTCGGTGCTGATCTTCTCGCTCCAGCAATTGCTGCCGGGTGATCCCGCGCTGGTGATGGCCGGCGAGGAGCGCGATCCCGCCGTGATCGAGCAGATCCGCCAGCAGTACAAGCTGGATCAGCCGATCCCCGTGCAGTACGTCTACTGGCTCAAGGGCGTCCTGACCGGAGACTTCGGCGAGTCGCTGCGCAACAAGATGCCGGTGCGGGAGTTGATCGCGCAGAAGCTGCCGGTGACGCTCCAGCTCGGCTCGATGGCAATCGTGATCGCGTTTTGCATCGGCATTCCAGCCGGCATCATCTCCGCGGTGAAGAAGGGCACGGCCTGGGACTATGGCGCCAATCTGTTCGCGCTGTGGGGTATCTCGACGCCGAATTTCTGGCTCGGAATTCTCCTCATCTTCCTGTTCTCGATCAAGCTCGGATGGCTGCCGGCCTCGGGCTACGTGCCGCTCACCGAGAACTGGCGCGCGAGCCTGGCTGCGACCATCATGCCCGCCTTCGTGCTCGGCAACGCGATTTCCGCGATCCTGATGCGGCACACCCGCAGCGCCATGCTTCAGGTGCTGGAGAGCGACTATGTCCGCACCGCGCGCGCGAAGGGATTGTCGGAGCGCTCCGTGATCCTCAAGCACGCCATGCGCAACGCGCTGACGCCGATCATCACGCTCGGCGCTCTCGAGCTCGGCACGCTGCTGTCGGGCGCGGTGCTGACCGAGCAGATCTTCTCCATTCCCGGCTTCGGCAAGCTGATCGTGGATGCCGTGTTCAACCGTGACTACGCCGTGGTGCAGGGCGTGGTGTTGGTAACAGCCACGGTCTACATCACCCTCAACCTGATTGCCGATGTCGCCTATGTCCTCGTCAATCCGCGGCTGCGAGGTTAGGCGATGACCGACGCCGCACTGCCAGCCAGCCCCGCCACAGAGGCCTACGAGCTCGACAGCCCGGCGCGTCGCGCCCGGCGGCGGCTGTTCAAGCGCAAGGCGGCCGTGTTCGGGCTCGTCGTGATCACGGCCTTCATCCTCTTTGCGGCGCTTGCGCCGCTCGTCGTGCCCTACGATCCCATCGCGACGAGCTGGAGCCTGGTACGCAAGCCGCCGACCGTGGCGCACTGGTTCGGGACCGACGATCTCGGCCGCGACATCCTCAGCCGTGTCGTCTATGGCGCGCGCGCCTCGCTGCTCGCCGGCCTGATCTCGGTCGCCATCGCGCTCGGCATCGGCGTGCCGCTTGGACTGCTCGCCGGCTATCGCGGCGGGTTCATCGATGCGCTGATCAGCCGGATCACGGATGCGATGCTGGCCTGCCCGTTCCTGATCCTGGCGATCGCGCTGGCCGCATTCCTCGGCCCGAGCCTCGGCAACGCCATGATCGCGATCGGCATCTCCGCCACCCCGATCTTCATCCGCCTGACGCGCGGCCAGGTGCTGGTCGTCAAGGCGGAAGACTATGTCGAGGCCGCCCGCGCGCTCGGCAATCCACCATGGCGGATCGCGTTCTCGCACATCCTGCCGAACATCCTGCCGTCGCTGCTGGTGCAGGCGACGCTGTCGATCGCCGCCGCCATCATCGCCGAGGCAGCGCTGTCGTTCCTCGGGCTCGGCCAGCAGCCGCCCGCGCCGTCCTGGGGCAGCATGCTCAATTCGGCCCAGCGCTTCCTCACCCAGGCGCCGTGGATGGCGATCTGGCCGGGGCTTGCGATCTTCCTCGTGGTGCTGTCGCTGAACCTGCTCGGCGACGGCCTGCGCGACGCGCTCGACCCAAGGCAGCGCTAGATCACGGCCTCACGGATCACGCGGCGGCAATCCATCTCGTATTCGAGATCGACCACCGGAGGCCTGGCAAAATGCCAAGTCAGGCCGGAGCGCAGTGCACCGCGGCGGACCAGCTCGTCGGCGAGAACGGGATGGAAGTCGCGGATCGAATAGGCCTGCACACCGGTCGTGTCCTTCCAGCCGAAACCGAACTCCGCCATGCGCTTCTCCATGTGCGACGTCGTCATGCGCACCTTCTCCTGCAACGCGTCAGGGCCGAGCTCGCGATAGCGCACGATGCGCTCGGGATAGGTGCCACCGCCCTCCCGCGCTTCCGCGCCGCCCGCGATCACGAAGGTCGGCGTCTTCGCGCGCGTGGGGCGCGTGAAGGAGAACGCGTAGAAGGACGGCTCGGACGGCGGATCGATCTCGGGACAGACATTGCTGCGCGCCACCGGATTGGTGGTGCCGTCGAAGATACCCCATTCGGACAGCGTCTTGACGTAGTGCAGGTTGAAGGCGCGAAATCCCTCCTCGCTGAAGGCCGCCGGCGACCGCAATTCGCAGGCACAGAACGCGGTCAGCGGACGCCCCGCCTCCTGGATGAACTTCGCCGCCAGCGCAAAGCCCTCGGCGAGCGGCACCAGCCGATCGAACCTGACCCGCTCGATCTCGTAGCCGTCGTCGGCGGCCGCACCCGACGAATACTGGAACACGGCCGGGATAAAGCGATAATTGCCGGCCGAAAATTCGCGCGTCATGTCCAGCCCCTTCATTCCAATGCAGGTCGGCGCCCCTTTGGCGCTTGGGCAAGACTAGCACGGGACAACAAAAAAGCGGCAACAGCTAAAGCTGTTGCCGCTTTCCGGTTTCGATGACTACGTCCTCAGGTCGGCCGCAGCGCCTTGGCGCCGAGGTCGAACTCGCTGACCTGCTTGTTCCGATCGGAATCCGCTGCCGCACGATGGTCGGTCGCCAGAACCACGTAGACGGCAGGCAGCACGAACAGCGTGAACAGCGTGCCGATCGACATGCCGGCCACGACGACCAGGCCGATCGAGAAGCGGCTGGCCGCGCCGGCGCCGGTTGCCGTCAGCAACGGGATCAGGCCGGTCACCATCGCAGCCGTGGTCATCAGGATCGGCCGGAGGCGGATGCGGGCCGACATCTCGATCGCCGAACGGCGGTCGAGTCGCTCTTTGACCTGGAGCTCGTTGGCGAACTCCACCATCAGGATGCCGTGCTTGGTGATCAGGCCGACCAGGGTGAGCAAGCCCACCTGAGTATAGATGTTCATCGTCGCCATCCCGAAGAACAGCGGGATCATCGCGCCGACGATCGCCATCGGGACCGAGATCATGATCACGAACGGATCACGCAAGCTCTCGAACTGCGCCGCCAACACCAGGAAGATGATGATCAGCGCGAAACCGAAGGTAATCGCGAGCTGGTTGCCTTCCTGCACGTATTGCCTGCTATCCGCGAGATAGTCGTGGCTGAAGCCGGCCGGCAGCTTCTTGGCCTCGCCCTCAAGGAAGTCCACCGCCGCACCGACGGTCACGCCGGGCATCGGCACGGCCGAGAACGTCGCCGAATTGAGCTGATTGTAGTGAGTGAGCGAATTCGGGGCGGTCTTGGTCTTGACCGAGACCACGGTCGACAGCGGAAGCTGCTGCCCGGCGTTGGTCGTCACGTAATAGCCACCGAGCGATTCCGGCGACAGCCGGTTGCTGCGCGGCACCTGCGGGATCACCTGGTAGGAACGGCCCTCGAGATTGAAGCGGTTGATATAGTTGCCGCCGAGCAGAACCGCGAGCGTGCTGCCGAGGTTCTGCATGTTGACGCCGAGATCCTGCGCCTTGGTGCGGTCGATCGTGACCTCCACGTTGGGCTGGTTGTAGGCGAGGTCGCTGTCGGAAACGATGAACATGCCGCTCTTGCGCGCAGCGTCCTTCAGTTTCTCCATCTGCTCAAAGACCGCCTGGAATCCGGCGGTGGAATTGATCACCATCTGCACGGGCAGCCCGCCCGGCCCGCCCGGCAGCGGCGGCAGGTTGAACGCGAAGGCCTGCACGCCTTCGATCTTGGAGAGCTCGGCCTGCACCAGCGGCTTCAACTGGATCGCCGAACGTTTGCGTTCATCCCAGGGCTTGAGCAACATGCCGGCGATGCCGCCCTGCGGACCGTTGATGCCGTTCAGCACGAAGCGCAGATCGGTCTCGGGGAATTTCTGGAATTCCTTGTCGAGCTTCTCGCCGTAAAAATCGACATAGTCGATGTTGGCGTATTTCGGCGCCTTGGTCACCGCGAACACGATGCCCTGGTCTTCCTCAGGCGCCAGCTCTTTCGAGGTGTGCATGTAGAGGAAGCCGACGAGCCCGAGAATCGTGATCGCGAACAGGCCGGTAATCGCCTTGTAATCCAGCGAACGGTCGAGCCTGCGGCCATACCACCGCGTCAGCGCGCCGAACACGCGGTTCACGAGCTTGGCGAAGCGGCCCTCTTCGGTGTTCTTGAGCAGCACCGAGCACATCATCGGTGACAGCGTCAGCGCGATCACGCCTGACACGATCACCGAGCCCGCAAGCGTAAAGGCGAATTCGCGGAACAGCGAGCCGGTGAGACCGCCAAGGAAGCCGATCGGCGCATACACCGCGGCGAGCGTGATGGTCATGGAGATTACGGGACCGACGATTTCGCGCGCGCCCTCCACCGCCGCCTGGACGGGCGTTTTCCCCTCCTCCAGATGTCGATGGATGTTCTCCACCACGACAATGGCGTCGTCGACCACAAGGCCGATCGCGAGCACCATCGCCAGCAGCGTCAGCAGGTTGAAGCTGAAGCCCAGCGCCAGCATCAACGTGCAGACGCCGATCATCGACAGCGGAATCGTGACGACCGGAATGATGACCGAGCGGAGCGAGGCCAGGAACAGGAAGATCACCACGATCACGATGATCACGGCTTCGCCCAGCGTCTTCTCCACCTCGTCGATCGAGGATTGGATGAACTTGGTTGAGTCGTAGGCGACCTTCATCTTCATCGACGGCGGCAGGTTACGCTCGAGCTCCGGGAACAGCGCGCGCACGCCCTTGACCAGCGTCAGCGGGTTGCCTTGCGGCGTCGCGTTCACGCCGATGAAGATCGCATGCTCGCCGTTGAAGGCGACGCTGGCATCCGTGCTCTGCGCGGCAAGCTCGACGGTGGCGATGTCCTCCATCCGCACGAAGCCGCCGTCCTTGGCCTTGACGATCATCTTCCTGAACTGGTTGACGTCGGTCAGGCTGGTGTTCGTCGAGATGTTCGAAACGATCAGATAGCCCTTGGTCTGACCCGCCGCCGACTGGAAGTTGTTGGCTTGGATCGCCGCGGCGACGTCTGCCGACGAGACGTTGCGGCCGGCCATCTTCATGGGATCGAGCCACAGCCGCATCGCAAAGGTCTGGCCGCCCAGAATGTCGGCCGAGGCGACGCCGTCGACGGTCGACAGCACCGGCTGCACCACGCGCGTCAGATAGTCGGAGATCGCCGAGCCCGACAGCTCCTCCGAGGAGAAGCCGAGATACATCACGGCCGTGGTCTGGCCCGTCGTCTTGGTGACGATCGGGTCGTTGGATTCCTTCGGGATCAGGTATTTGACCGAGTTCGTCTTGGCCAGCACTTCGGTGAGCGCCTGGTTCGGATCGAAGTTCAGCTTGATGTAGACCTGGATCGTCGAGGTGCCGAGCACCGAGGACGAGGTCATGTAGTCGACGCCTTCGGCCGAGGCGACCGCCTGCTCGATCGGCGTCGTGATGAAGCCCTGGATCAGGTCCGCGGACGCGCCGGGATAGACGGTCGTGATGTTGATGACCGTGTTCGAAAGCTTCGGATATTGCCGGATCGGCAGCACCATCGCCGCGCGCAGGCCGATCAGCAGGATCAACAGGCTGACGACGACCGACAGGACCGGTCGTTTGATGAAAATGTCGGTAAAGCGCATCGCGGCGATCTCGATTCTATGTCTCGACAGACGTGATCCGGCCGAGCCGAATCACGCGCGTGTAGTGTCAGTAGCGCGGCGGCTGCGCCGGGATCTGCGGGCCCGGGTCGGCCGAAATCGCAACTGCGGCGCCCGATTGTAGCTTGAGCTGACCGACCGCGACGACCTTGTCGCCGGCCTTCACGCCCTTGACGATTTCGACACGGCCATCGACCCGGCTGCCGGTCTGCACGAAGGTGCGCACCGCGGAGAGGCTGGTCTTGCCGTCCTCTTCCTTCTTCTCGGTGATCACGAACACGGAATCGCCGTACAGCGTGTAGTCGACCGCCGTCTCAGGCACGGTGATGACGGCCGGCTTGTCCGGCAGCACCACCGTGGTGGTCACGAACATGCCGGGCTTCAGGATCTTCTCCGGATTGGCGATCGTTGCCTGCACGCGGATGTTGCGGGTGTCGGTCGCGATCTGCGGCTCGATCGTGGTGATCTTGCCCTCGAAGGTGCGGCCCGGATAGGCGTCGACCTTGAGCCGGACTGTCTGGCCGACCTTGAGGTTGCCCGAGTCCTTTTCCGTCACGGTGAAGTTGGCCCACAGCTGCGACAGATCGGTCAGCGAGACGATCGCCGTGCCGGCGGTCAGATACTGGCCGACCTCGACCTTGCGGACGCCGAGATCGCCGGAGAACGGTGCACGCACCAGCTTCTGCGAGATCAACGCTTCGGTCTTGGCGATGCCCGCCTGCGCCTGGTCGTAGGCCGCCTGCGCGGAATCAACCGTCGCCTGCGGGCCGAACTGGCGCGACGCCAGTTGCTTGGCGCGGTCGAGCGAAAGCTGCGCGACGGTGGCCTGCGCCTTGTAATTGGCAAGGTCGCCCTGGTCTGGCATGTCGAACAGCTGAACCAGCGGCGTGCCGGCCTCGACATGTTTGCCCGGCTCGAACTTGATCTCGGTGACACGGCCGTTGACGTCGGCGCTGACGTCGACCTGATGCACGGCGGCAAGTCCGCCGACCGCGGTCAGCAGGTTCGGCACCACCTCGGACTTCGCCTCGGCCGCAGTGACCGCGGTCGGCGGCGGCTTGTTGTTGGCGAAGAACTGCTTGATCATCTGGCCGCGAAAATAATTGAACCAGACGAGGCCGCCAACGAGCGCTGCAAGCAGCGCGCCGACGATGATGAACCACAGCACCGGCCGAACCGGACGCTTGGGAGCCTTGGCGTCGATCGGTTCGCCCGAAATCTTGTGTTCGGTTACGATGTTCATTGTCATGCGCTTTCTGCAATCGCCGTCTTGTCCGCACCTGCGGCCTGATCGTGGCCCAAATGCGAAGCAATTGCGGCGTCGTTAAGTCCGATACCCCTCAGAAGAAACTCACACAGCTGCCGCTCGAGATCGTCAGCCTTGCCGTAAGCGAGGCAGGGCGTGGCCGGCAGCCTGGTCAGCGCAGCGGTCATCACCGTGTGATGCGCAAACCAGAACAGGTTGAGCGGATCGCCGCTGAACGGCCGCGCGTCCCCGGCCGCAACGGCCCGCTCGAGCGAGGCGAGGAAGGCCGCCCCGATCAGCTTCTCGACCTTGGCATATAGCAAACGGGCGAACTCGCCGTCATCCAAATGGCTGGTGGCCATCAGTCGCAGGCGCTGGGCCTCTTCCTGATCGGGACCGTCGGCGATGTGGAGGAAATGCCCGACCATGCCCCGGATGACTTCGACCAGGGTGGCCGTCGACGGCTTCCGCTCCAGCAGGTCCATCAATGCCGGGTCTGCCTCGCATTCGTCACTGAGGATTTCGGCATAGAGCGCCGCCTTGGACGGGAAATGCTTGAACAGCAGCGCTTCGGAAATAGCAGCGGCGGCCGCCACGCTCTTGGTCGTGGTACCGGTATAGCCGTGTCGGGCAAAGCAGCGTTTTGCGGCGCCGAGGATCAATTGACGCCTCAGGTCGCTCGTCATTCGCAATGAGCTCATGTTAGTGAGTAAGCACTCACCCACGCAAAAGTCAAGCCAGATGGTGCAATGCAACCTGCAAGGCGCGCCCCAAAGTCGCCCGTAAAACTAGATCGGCTGGAAGCCGAGATCGCCGCGGATCCGGTTGACGATGTAGGTCCCGTCCCGGGTGGGCAGTATCCGCTCGACGCTGGCGCTGTCGATCTTCACATTGGCAAAGCGCGGCCCTGCCGAAACGTCATGGACGGCTTTGGCGAAGGCCTCGACCTCGGCCATGGTCGAAATCGCGCGGGCGTCCGCGATGCCGCAGGCTTTGGCGATGCCGACGAGGTCGGCAGCGGCCGAGGTGTGACTGGTCTGGCCGCCGGTCTCGCCATAGGCCTCGTTGTCGAGCACCGCGATCGAGAGGTTGGACGGTTTCTGCAGGGCGATGGTGGCAAGACTGCCCATGCCCATCAGCATCTCCCCGTCGCCGGTGATGACCAGCACCGGCAGCTTCGGCTGCGCCAGCGCCAAGCCCAGCCCGATCATCGCGGCGCCGCCCATGCCACCCCAGAGATAGAAGTTGCGAGCATGGTCGCCGGCGGCGGTGATGTCGTTGGTGGAGGCCCCGAGGCCGCCGATCGCGACGACGTCCCTGCGATCCGCAAGCAGCGTGGAGACCACCTGACGGCGGTCGAGGAGATTGGCCTTGCTCATTTGGTGAAAACCTTGGCGCCGATCAGGCGCTGCGACAGAAGGACGGCGGTGGGCGTGAGCGCGTTGTAGGCCTGGGCGGCGGCCGCCTCCAGCACGGCCGGCACCTCGGCCGCTGTGGACGCGCGCAGCACCTTGACGCCGGAGAGTTCGAACACGCCCTGGGTGGTCGATCCCATCGGCACCTGCCACGGATTGAACTCGCCCCATTCGCCGCGCATCGTCACCAGCGTGAGGAACGGAAAGCGCAGGATCGGGATCAGCGACAGCATGTTGATGCAATTGCCGACGCCGCTCGACTGCATCAGCAGCACGCCGCGCTGTCCGCCGGTCCAGGCGCCGGCGAGCAAAGCCACGCCCTCCTCCTCCGTCGTCAGCGGAATGCCACGCATGGTGGACGAGCCGAGCACGCGCTGGATCAGCTTCGAATGGCCGGCGTCAGGCACGTAAGGCACCTGCCGGACGTCGAAGCGTTGCAAGGTCGCGAAAATATCGTCGGGCCAATTGAGGGCCGTGTCGGCTGCGTCAGTGCGAGCGTGCATTTTCCCGTCCGGTCGGCTTGCAAATCACGGCACGACTGTAGACGGTGATCCGCATCGCTCGATAGAGCGAAAACGGCATATCGGTCTCAACCGGCGAGTATGGCGGATGAACGCAAGTGCGAAAGAACTGGCGGCCAGGTTCGATCTGGAGAAGCTGACACCCGAATTCTACGACGACCCCTACCCGACCTATCGTGCACTGCGGGAGAACGAGCCCGTCAAGCGCCTGCCGAACGGCACCGTGTTCCTGACCCGCTATGACGACCTCGTCACCACCTACAAGAACACGAAGTCCTTCAGCTCGGACAAGAAGCGCGAGTTCGCGCCGAAATACGGCGACACGCCGCTCTTTGAGCATCACACCACCAGCCTCGTCTTCAACGATCCGCCCGCGCACACCCGCGTGCGCCGCCTGATCATGGGCGCGCTGTCGCCGCGCGCGATCGCGGGGATGGAGCCTGATATCGTCAGGCTGGTCGACGGCCTGCTCGACGCCATCGCCGCCAAGGGCGCTTGCGAGCTGATCGAGGATTTTGCGGCTTCCATCCCCATCGAGGTGATCGGCAATCTGCTCGATGTTCCCCACGACGAGCGCGGGCCGCTGCGCGACTGGTCGCTGGCGATCCTCGGCGCGCTCGAGCCTGTGGTATCGCCTGATGTCGCGGCGCGCGGCAACAAGGCGGTGACGGACTTCCTCGCCTACCTCCAGACGCTGGTGGCGCGCCGGCGTGAGAGGCCGGGCAATCCCGAGCGCGACGTGCTCACGCGCCTGATCCAGGGCGAGGAAAATGGCGAACGGCTGACCGAGAAGGAGCTGCTGCACAACTGCATCTTCCTGCTCAATGCCGGCCACGAAACCACCACCAACCTGATCGGTAATGGCCTCGTCGCGCTCGACCGAAACCCGGACCAGAAGCAGCGGCTGATCGACAATCCCGACATGATCAAGACCGCCGTCGAGGAGATACTGCGCTACGAGAGCTCGAACCAGCTCGGCAACCGCATGACCACCGAAGCCGTCGAGCTAGGCGGCGTGATGCTCGACGCCGGCACGTCGGTGACACTGTGCATCGGCGCTGCCAACCGCGACCCCGCGCAGTTTACGGACCCCGAACGCTTCGACATCGCGCGCACGCCGAACCGGCACCTCGCCTTCGCCACCGGCGCGCATCAATGCGCCGGCATGGCGCTGGCGCGGCTGGAAGGCGCGATCGCGATCTCGCGCTTCCTGGCGTGCTTCCCGAACTATGCCGTGAGCGGCCAGCCGGTGCGGGGCGGACGGGTGCGCTTCCGTGGGTTCTTGAGCGTGCCCTGTGCGATCGGCTGATCGTCCAAACAAAAAATGTCGAAAACAACCCCATGCACAGTAGAAGGTGCCTCGCGCAGCCTGCCGGTGTGGCGCCGTGCAAGCCTTTGACAAAGCAGGCAATCGGCGGCGCTACGCGCAACGGACACCGTGAGGCCTAAACCACCGTCCTATGCCGCTCGATGCAGGTGCGCAGCACCTCGTCCATCGGCTTGCCCCACCAGTCGTTGGAGAAGATTTCGATCTCCGAATAGCCGGCGTAGCCCTGCGCCTCGACCGCTTTGCGTGCCGATTTGATGTCGATGACGCCGTCGCCCATCATGCCGCGATCGTTGAGGATGTCCTTGGTCGGGACCAGCCAGTCGCAGACATGGAAGGCGAGCAGGCGATCCTTGCCGGCCCGCGCGATCTGGCCCATCAACTCCGGGTCCCACCAGATGTGATAGACGTCGAGCGCGACGCCAAGCATGCCGGTACGATCTGGATCGAGCCGGTCGCAGATGTCGAGCGCCTGCTTTGTGGTGTTCACGCAGGCGCGGTCGGCGGCATAGGCGGGATGCAGCGGCTCGATCGCCAGCGGCAGGTTTGCCTGCTTGGCGTAATCGAGCATCTCGGCCAGTGCTTCCTCGACTTGCGTTCGCGCGGCGGCGATGTCCTTCGACGCCTCGCTGCCGGGGCGCGAATATTGCGGCAGGCCGCCGACGACGAGCACGATGCAGGGTGCGCCCAGCGCTTTGGCCTCATCGACGCAGCGCCGGTTGTCGTCGAGCACTTCGCCCCGGCGCGATGCATCCGAGGTGAACATGCCGCCACGGCAATAGCCTGAGAGATCGAGGCCGGCATCGCGCACGGCGCGCGCGGCACGATCGAGACCGACGGCAGCAACCTGGTCACGCCAGGGATCGACGGCGCGGATGCCGTGCCGCGCACAGGCGTCGATGATCTGAACGAGGTCACCCTGCTTGCGGACCGTCGCCGTGTTCAGCGACAGCCAGCGGTGGTCGGACGAGAAATCGCGCATCAGGAATCGATCCCGTGCGAGGCCAGCACGATCTTCATCCGTCGCGTCGCCAGCTCCGGATTGGCGAGCAACCCGGCCTGATCGGCCAGGCGGAACAGCTCGGCCAGATGCAGCATCGAGCGCGTGCTCTCCTGGCCGCCGACCATGGTGAAATGATCCTGGTGGCCGTTGAGGTATGCCATGAACACGACGCCGGTCTTGTAGAAGCGCGTCGGCGCCTTGAAGATGTGGCGCGACAGCGGCACCGTCGGTCCCAGCACATCGTGGAAGCCGGCCTCATCACCGGCAGCCAACCGCGACAGCGCATAGGACGCCGCCGGCGCGATCGCATCGAAAATGCCGAGCAGCGCATGCGAAAAACCCTGCTCGTCGCCGGCGATCAGCTCCGCATAGTTGAAATCGTCGCCGGTATACATCTTGATGCGCTTGTCGAGGCGACGGCGCATGTCGATCTCGCGCTGCTTGTCGAGCAGCGAGACTTTTACGCCGTCGACCTTGGCGGCGTTGCCGTTGATGATGGCGACAGCAATGTCCATCGCCTTGTCGAGATCCTTGGTGCCCCAATATCCCGTCAGCGCCGGATCGAACATGTCGCCAAGCCAGTGGATGATCACGGGCTCGCGGACCTGCGAGAGCACGCGATCGTAGACCTTGGCGTAATCATCGGCATTGCGGCCCAGTTTTGCGAGAGCGCGCGATGCCATCAGGATGATGCGGCCACCGACCTTCTCGACCGCAGAAACCTGCTCCTCATAGGCGCGGATCACGTCGTCGAGGCTCTTGGCATCCTCGACCGCGAGATGGTCCGTGCCCGCGCCGGAGAACACCAGCGCGTTGCGCCGCTTGGCGGCGCCGACCGAGCGCGTGATCAGCTCCAGCGAGGTCGGCCAGTCCAGCCCCATGCCGCGCTGCGCGGTGTCCATGGCTTCGGCAACGCCGAGCCCGAGATCCCAGACGTGCTCACGGAAGGCGATGGTCTTGTCCCAGTCGATCGCGGCAGAGAGCCAGGGGTCGGTGTCCGCGAGGGGATCAGCGACCATGTGCACTGCCGAGAACGCGATGCGGTTCAGCGAGCCTTCGAGCTTGGCCGGCAAGGTTCGCGAGGCCGCGAGCCGGTAGGTCTCGATCGAGCGATCGGCCTTCGGCAGCTTCAGCGACAGGGACGACATCGGCAGGACGGGCTTGTTCATGTCTCCCTCCTCAGACCTTGATCGGGGCGACGTCGATCCAGCGCCGCTCCTTCCAGCTCTTCAGCGCGCATTCGGCGAGCTGCACGCCTTTGACGCCTTCGAGCAGCGTGAACTTGTAGGGCGCATCCTCGTAGACGTGGCGGATGAACATCTCCCACTGCTCCTTGAAGCCGTTGTCGTAGGTGACGTTGTCAGGCAGCTTCTGCCAGTCGCCGTAAAAGTCATGCAGCCGCTTCTCGTCGGGATTCCACACCGGGCGGGGGGTCGCCTGCCGCGCCTGGATCATGCAGTCCGATAGGCCCGCAACGGCGGAGCCATGGGTGCCGTCAACCTGGAAGGTGACGAGATCGTCGCGATAGACGCGGGTGACCCAGGACATGTTGATGTGCGCGATGACGCCGCCCTCGAGCTGGAACGTCGCGTAGGCGGAATCATCCGCGGTCGCCTTGTACTTCTTGCCCTGCTCGTCGAAACGCTCGGGAATGTCGGTATTGCCGATGCAAACCACGCTCTGGACGTTGCCGAACAGGTTGTCGAGCACGTAGCGCCAGTGGCAGACCATGTCGAGGATGATGCCGCCGCCGTCCTCGTCGCGGTAATTCCAGGACGGCCGCTGCGCCTCCTGCCATCCGCCTTCGAAAACCCAATAGCCGAACTCGCCGCGCACCGAGAGGATGCGGCCGAAGAAGCCTGAATCGCGCAGGAAGGCGATCTTCTTCAGGCCGGGCAGAAACAGCTTGTCCTGCACCGTGCCGTGCTTGACGCCCTTGGCATTCGCAAGCTTGACGACTTCGAGCGCTTCTTCGAAGTTCGTCGCGATCGGCTTCTCGCAATAGACGTGCTTGCCGGCATTGATGGCCTGGGTCAGCAGACCAGGGCGGGCCTGCGTGGTCGCAGCGTCGAAGAACATGGTGTCGTTCTTGTCGGCGAGCGCGGCGTCGAGATCGGTGGTCCAGCGCGTGATGTTGTAGCGCTTGGCGAGCGCCTCGACCTTCTCGGCGCTGCGGCCGACCAGGATCGGATCTGGCATCACACGGTCGCCGTTCTTCAAGCGGACGCCGCCCTGCTCGCGGATCGCGACGATCGAACGGATCAGATGCTGGTTGAGCCCCATGCGGCCGGTGACGCCGTTCATGATGAGGCCGAGGCGTTGCGTTGTCATGCCAATTGCTCCTGAATTGATCTTGGCTGTTCGAGCGGGCGCAATGCCGACCAGTCCGGATGGACCGACGTCGCAAAGCCCGCAGCATGAAGCGATCCCGTCAGGAGATCGCCGTTGTGAATGGAGAGCCGGACGCCCTGCCCGGCATCGGCATAGAGATCGGGATGCGCGGCCGCGAAGGCCTGCGCTTCGGCGGCCGGCGTCTCGCCGAAGCCGTCGACATAGTGATGGCCGTTCCGTTCGGCGTGCGTGATGCCGATGAAGGCGCCAAGCGCGAGATCCTGCTGTACGGCAAGGCCGGCCTGGCAGGTCAGGTCCTCGCCGGTCACGAAGAACCGCCCGCCGCCCGCACTCCATTTGGCCGCGCGCGTCGCGTTGATGATGGACTTGTAGAGCCCCTTGCAGGATTTCGACGAGATGCCGCGATAGCCGAGCGCCCGCGCCGACGGGAACGCATCGTAGGAATCATCTGCCTCGTCGATGATGAAGCCGCGCGCGGCCAGCGAACCGAGCGGGGACTGCCGGGTGATGTCGCGCGGCATCGGCTGCTCGACATAAAGCAGACGTGATGAGATCGGTCGCAGCGCGGAATCACGGTCGAGCCGATCCATCAGCGCTTGCAGGGCGGCGAGATCGGCGTACTGCTCGTTCGCATCGAGCGTCATCTTGGTGTCGCGTCCGAGCGTATCGAGCTCCTTGCCGATGCGCGCCAGCCGCGCCGCATCGGCAGCGGGATCGCCCGCCAGCTTCAGCTTGAAATAATTCGCACCGGCGTTCTCACGCGCATCTGCAACGCCGCCCTCGCCTTCAACGGCATCGTCGAGGCCGACCGTATGCCGGATCGCAACGCGCGACAGCGGCTTTCGTCCCGAGAGGAACTGAACGACGTCCGCGTCCTTCAGATCGGGCGAGAGCCGCGCATCGATGCCGGCGACATTCCCGGCCATGCCGTCGAAGAAGCTGGTCTCAGTAGCTCGCAGCAACGCGTCCAGGATCGCCTTGTCGATCTCGGCCGGACCGTAAGCCGCGGCAAGCGCCGGAATATTCTTCTTCGCGCAGGTCGCGACCTGAGCGCCGTTACACGACGCATGCAAATCGAACGCCGTCAGGAACCCGGTCCGGGCCAAATAGAGTCCGCGTGCGATCTCGAGCGACCGCCGCAACCCGTCGACCGTCTGCGCCGGCGACAGCTCCGGCCGCTTATCGAACCATTTTGGCACCAGCAGCTCGGCGCTGGCGCCGACCGCGGTGCTCCTGCCCTCGACCTCGATCTCGACCCGCACGAACAGCTGCGGCGTCGCGTTGATGGTGATCGCGCCAAAGCGGAACGGCCGCGCGAACTGCACGGGCCGTTCGAAGAAGGCGATATCTCGCAGCTTCAGGCGCGGCGCCATGATTTTAATCCAACGCCCCTTGCGAAAAGAAATGCTTGCGGATGCGTTGCACGAGCTCGGTGAAGATGGGATCGGCCATGACGTCGAGCGAGCGCGGACGCGGCAGCGGCACGTCGTAGATCGCGGCGATCGCGCCAGGGCGCTCGGTCATGACCAGCACGCGGTCGGCGAGGAACACGGCCTCGGGGATCGAATGCGTGATCAGGAGCACCGTCTTCTGCGTCTCGCGCTGAATCCGCATCAGCTCGACATTCATGCGTTCGCGCGTCAGCGCATCGAGCGCGCCGAACGGCTCGTCCATCAGCATGATCCTGGGATCGTGCACCAGCGCACGGCAGATCGAAGCGCGCTGCTGCATGCCGCCGGAAAGCTGCCAGGGCAGCTTCTTCTCGAAACCTTCGAGCCCGACCATCTTCAAGAGCGCCTTTGCGCGATCGAGATATTCTTGCCGCGGCAGCCGCTTCATGTCGATCGGCAGCATCACATTGGACAGGATGTTGCGCCACGGCAGCAGCAATGCATTCTGGAACACGATTCCGACATTGCCGTGCGGCGTCGTCACCTTCTCGCCCTCGACCATGATCTCGCCGGATGTCGGCGGCAGCAGTCCCGAGATCAGCTTGAGCAGCGTGGACTTGCCGCAGCCGCTTGGTCCGACCACGACGAAGAACTCGCCGTCGTTGATGTGGAAGTCGAGCGGACGCAGCGACGGCACGTCGCCATCGCGGGTCCGGTATGTCTTGGAAACGCCTGACAGCTTGATGCCCGACGCATCGCCGGCAGCCCGGTCGCTCACCAGTCTCAGATGCGCGGCCGGCTGCACGGTTTCGCTCACGATTGTCGCAGGTTTCACGAGCCACTCTTCGGCAGATAGTCGTTGGTGTAGAACGCCTTCGGGTTGTCCTTGGCCTTGGCGTCCAGCCCGCCATATTCGACCATCAGGTTGACGCTGTCGGTCATGTTCTGGTCGGTGACCTGGAACGGGCGCTTGCTCTTGGTCTCGGGCGTCCGGTAGAGCGGAATGGTTAGCTCAAAGCCCTGCGTCAGCGTGTCGATCTTGCCGCCCTTGGGGTTGGCATCGAGGATCGACTGCGCCGCGGCCTTCGGCTCCTTCTCGGCGGCCTCAACCGACTTGGTCGTCGCCGACATGAAGCGACGGACGAGGTCGGCATTGGCCTTCACGTAGTCGGCATTGGCGATGATGCCGGAGGAAACCATGTTGATGCCGTAGTCGGCGAACTTGATCGGGAACACGTCCTTGCCGGTCGCGTCCTTGATCTTCATCGACTGGTCCATGACGTAGCCGAGCAGGAGATCGGCCTGGCCGTTGATGACCGCGTTGAGCTTGGTCTGGCCGTCACCGGCGACCGTCTGGAAATCGCTTTCCTTCAGGCCGGTCTTCTTCAGGAACAGCGGCCAGATCTGGGTCATGGAGTCGGCCGGCGTGATCGCCACCGTCTTGCCCTTGATGTCCTCGGGCTTCCTGATGTTCTTGTCGGCAAAGCCCATGGCGGACATCGGACTGGTCTGGAGCAGCACGCCGGTCGCGATCACCGGCGCCCCCTTGATCGCGGCGCGCATCATGGTGGGAACGTCGACATAGCCGAAATCGGCGGTCTTGGCGGCGACGGCCTGCGTGGTCGCAGCCGAGCCGCGGCCTTCCTGGATCTCGAGGTCGATGCCCTCGGCAGCATAAATGCCCTTGGCCTTGCCGTAATAGAACGGCGCGTGCTCGCCATAGACATACCAGTTCAGCATCAGCACGACCTTGTCGGCTGCCTGCGCCGGCATGGCCGCAAACACCATCAGCGCCGTCGAGACAGCTCCAATCCACCGCTTCATCGTCACTCTCCCTTTGTCGTTATGTTTCGGCCGTTGGTGGCCGTTGCCTAAATTAAGATGCGAAGATCACGTCTTCGCGCTGGCTGACGTGCCAGGGAATGACCAGCTTCTCGATCCGGTCCACGATCCAGAAAAGAATCACACCGAGCAGCGCCAGGATCACGAGCGCCGCGAACATCGTCGGCAGGTCGAACGTGCCGATCGAGCGCTGCATGACGTAGCCGATGCCGGAATTGGAGCCGACGAACTCGCCGACGACGGCGCCGACCACGGCGAGCGTCACCGACACCTTGAGGCCGGAGAAGATCGCCGGCAGCGCATGCGGCAGGTTCACCGCACAAAACACCTGGAAGCGGCTGCCCTGCATGGCACGGGCAAGATCGACCATATCAGGATCGACCGATTTGAAGCCCTGCACGGCCGAGACCACCACCGGGAAGAAGCCGAGCAGGAACGCCGAGATCACTTTGGGAATGATGCCGAAGCCGAACCAGACCACGAACAGCGGCGCGATCGCGATCTTCGGCACGGACTGCGAGAATACCAGCAGCGGATAGACGTAACTCTCCACTGTCCTGGAGCCCGCAATCAGCATCGCGACGGGAATGCCGAACAGGGCCGACAGCAGGAAGCCGCAGACGGTCGCATAGGTAGTCGGCCAGGACTGGCGCAGCAGTTCCGGCCATTCGGTGCGGAGCACGGCAACGACGTCGGCCGGCGCCGGGATCTGATAGGCGGGAATCCTGAACACGCGGATCGCGAGATCCCAGGCCACGACGATGAAGACCAGAAACAAAAACGGCCGGATCCAGGCCGCATTCAGCATCTTGGACACCGCACCTTGCGGCTTCACTTCAGCCACGTCTCACTCCCGGCATTCTTGTTCTTCGGAAGAGAAATTAACCTGTTGGATAAATACTGTCCAGAGCTTTCCCTGTGACGTTTTGCGCCGGTTCCTCGCTTCCTCTCGTGTTCCGGACGCGCTGCAGCACGCTTACGCTGCTGCGCTGCGCCTGGGGTACGAGCCCAACTACACCCTCGGTGTGATTCCCCGCGAAGGCGGAGAGTTTGGAAACAGCGGTCTACCAGCGACCCATGTGGAGCTACACCGTCTGCGCCACCACGCTGCGCGACTTCGGCGCCTTCGCGATCTCCAGCAGCTCCGACGACCGCCCCGTGAGCGCGGCCAGCACCAGGCCGGCCATGTGCGCCAGACGCTCGTCCTTGGCTTTCTTGTCCAGGAGGTCGCGGCCGAAGATCACGCTGAGCGTGGCCGAGTTGGACAGGTAGAAGAAGCTGAGCGCAGCGATCGAGATGTAGAGCTGGACCGGATCGACCGCGACCTGAAAGTCGCCGCTCTCGACGCCGCGCCGCACCACCGTGCGGATCATCTCGACGAAGGGCGAGTGCATCGACTTGACCTTGGCCGAGCGCTTCAAATGCTTTGCGCGCGCGAGGTTCTCGGTCTGGAGCAGCGACAGGAATTCCGGGTTGCGGAGAAAGTAATTCCAGGTGAACTCGATCAGCCGCCGGATCGCCTTGGGCGGATCGAGATGCTCGAGATCGAGCCCCCGCTCCTCGCTCCGGATCTTGTCGTAGGCGCCTTCAAGCACCGCCAGATAGAGCTCGTCCTTGTTGCCGACGTGATAATACAGCATGCGCTTGTTGGCGCCGGCCTTGGCGGCGATGCGATCGACCCGCGCACCGGCGAGCCCGTGGGTCGAAAACTCCTGCTTGGCGGCTTCGAGAATCCGCAGCCGCATCCCCTCGGGGTCACGCTGCCATTTCAGAGTTCGCTTTGCCGTTGCCTTCGCCAATCGGGTGCTCGCTGGGTGCTGGTAACACGCGTGTATCACGCGGGCGGACGTTTGAGAATGTTTCGTCATTCCGGGGCGCGCCCGCTTGGGCGCGAGCCAGGATGCGCAATTGCGCATCTGAGAATCCATCGGGCAGCAGGACACGAGGACAAATGGATTCCGGGCTCGTCGCTTCGCGACGCCCCGGAATGACGGTGATCACTCCACCGGCTTCGGCGAGCGCTCCAGCAGCACGGTCTGGATGCCGCAGGTGCCGCTCCGCACCGTCATGATCCGCGTGCCCGGCTTGCGGCCGTTGCGCACCTCGGTGACGTCGAGGCCGGCGGCGATCAGGCGGGCACGGGTGGCGTCGATGTCCGCGACGCGCCAGCTCAGGCCCCAGAAGCGGTCATGCGCGGAATCGCCGCCCGCCACGGGACGGCGCACCACCTCGACGATGAGGTCGCCGCAGCGGAAGAACATCAGCTGGCCCCAGTCATGGTGGGAGCGGTCAAGCGCGAGATCGAGCCCGAGCCGCGCGCCATAGAGCGCGGCGGCGCGATCGGAATCCTCGGTGGTGATCACGACGTGATCGAGCGCGTCGATCGGCGCGATGTCGGTCACGGCCGACTTGGGGCGCTCGTCGGCAAGTTCGAGGAAGAACATGCGCACGCCCCGCGTCAGCTCGGTGGCAGCACGCGTGCGCTTCCAGTGAAGCACCGCGCCGGATTCGGCATCGCTGCTTTCGACCTCGGTGACCGGATCCGGCTTCAAGGCCACCCGGTCCAGCCGCCGGTGCATCTTGCCCATGTCTGCGACGCGAAAGCACAGGCTCGCCAGCACGCCCTCCTGGTCGTCGAGCAGCGCGCGCATGCGGTCGGCGACCACGCTGAAGCCGCTCGGCGCCATCAGCTCGATCGTCATGTTATCCAGGGTGAACAGCACGCGGTCGGCGCCCTCGCCGGAATTCTGCCATGCGGGCGCACGCCCAAGCAGCGTCTGATAGGCCGCCTTGGCTGCACCGATATCCCTGACCAGAGCGACGACGTGATCGAGGCCGGTGATCATGTTCCCCTCCTTCCAAAGGGCCGGAACCGAAACGCCCTTGAAAAACTCTTGGGGTCGCTGGCTCCGCCCCGGAGCAACGCTGGCCCAGCCACGGTCGTATTCCGGCCCCTGATCGACCTCAAGCGCCTATCGTCGTGGGATCGCGAATATTTTTGGCGTTCCTCCTGCCGAAGCGGTGCTAAGGTAAACAGCCGGCCGGGACCACCCAGCGCATCACGGACAACCAATGCAGGCTCTCTTTATCGGACAGACCTATATCGACGTCGTCTTCATCACCGACCACATGCCGACCGGCGACGAGAAGCACGTGGCGACCGACTACGCGGTCTCTTTCGGGGGCAATGCGGTTACGGCGGCGTTCTGCTGCGCCAAGCTCGGCATCGTGCCCGATCTCATCGCCACCGCGGCCAATGACTGGCTCGGCCGCATGTTCATGGACATGTGCGCGAAGTACGGAATCTCGCTGCATGGGCGGAAGGTGAATCAGTCGTCGCTGTCCTTCATCATGCCCAAGGACGGCAAGCGGGCCATCGTCCGCTGCCGCGACGACGATCACATCCACCCCTTCCCGATGCTCAATCTCGGCGGCTGCCGCGTGCTGCATGTCGACGGCCATCAGCCGGATGCCGCGCTCCACTACGCAAAAGTCTGCCGCGAGGCCGGCATTTTGACCTCGCTCGACGGCGGCGGCCTGCGCACCAACACGCATGAGCTGCTTGAATATATCGACGTCGCCATCGTTGCCGAGCGCCTGTGCGAGCAGATGGACCTGACGCCGGACAAGATGCTGGATTACCTCAAGGGACGCGGCTGCAAGATCGGCGGCGTCACCATGGGTGAGAAGGGCCTGCTCTGGTACAACGAAACCGGCGCGGTCGAGACCATGCCGGCGATGCCGATCCCGCGCGAGCGCGTGATCGACACCAACGGCGCCGGCGACGTCTTCCACGGCGCCTATGTCTATTCCTACCTCGCCCATCCCGGCAAAAGCTGGCGCGAGCACTTCGATTTTGCCCGCGCGGCCTCGACCTTCAAGATTCAGCGCCTCGGCAACGAAGCCGGCCTGCCGACCCTTGTGGACATCGCCAAAGTCAGGCACGAGTTCGAAGTCAGGGTCTAAGCTTCGCAAGGGTGGGTCATGGGGCGCGTCTTCGTCGCCGGCAGCATCAACATGGATGTGGTGGCGACCGCCGATCGCCACCCGAAAGTCGGCGAGACCGTCGCCGGCAAGCAGGTGCTGTATTTTCCGGGCGGCAAGGGTGCCAACCAGGCCGTGGCGGCGTCGCGGCTCGGCGCGCAGACCACGCTGATCGGCCGGCTGGGCAAGGATTCCTTCGGCGCTGAACTGAAAGCCTTCCTCGCCGATCAGGGCATCGATCTCGGCTATCTCCAGGAGACGGCCGAGGCGCATACCGGGACCGCCATCATCACGGTGGCCGCCTCCGACAACACCATCGTCGTCATTCCCGGCAGCAATGCGCTGGTCGCCGCCGACGACGTCCGTGTCGTTCCGCTTCTGAAGGGCGACGTCGCGGTCAGCCAGTTCGAAATTCCGCTGCCGACGATTGCCGCGTTCTTCCAGCGCGCGCGCGAGGCCGGCGCCACGACGGTGCTCAACCCGGCGCCGGCGCAGACAATGTCGCGCGAGCTGCTCGCGCTCGTCGACGTCCTCGTGCTGAACGAGACCGAACTTGGCTTCCTCGCCGGTGTGGAGCTTTCGGAGGACGATAGCGCTGCGCGTATCATCGAGGTGGCGCGACAGCTTCAGGCGCGCTCGGACCAGACCATTTGCGTCACGCTCGGCAAGCGCGGGGTGCTGGCGCTGGCTGGCAGCGAGGAATTTGCCGTGCCCGGCCGTACGGTGAAGGCGGTTGATACCACCGGCGCCGGCGATTGTTTTGTCGGCGCGCTCGCTGCGCAGCTGGCAGACGGAGTTGCTTTGCGCACCGCGCTCACCTTCGCCAATGCCGCCGCCTCGATCTCGGTGCAGCGCATGGGCGCCGGGCCGTCGATGCCGACGGCGGCGGAAGTGGCGGCGGTTCTCAACGCAGGCTGATCACGCCAGCGCGCTCTTCAGGTCGAAGCTTTCGTCCGCGGCCTGCTCCGGCGTGATCGAGCGGTCCATGGCCTGCAACCGGCGGCCGAACATGTGATCGCCGGCGCGGTTGACGGACTCGATGCCGAGCAACTTGTCGCCCTTGTAGCAGAACGCCGAGAACGCCTTTTTGACCGGATCGCCGCGCAGCACGACGCGGTCGTAGCCGGTGGTGAGGCCCGCCATCTGGAGCTTGTCATCGCCCTGATCGCTCCAGAACCAGGGATGGCCGTCATAGGGCTTCTTGTCGCCGGTCAGCCGCGCTGCCACGCAGCGGGCGTGGTCGGTCGCGTTCTGCACCGATTCCAGCCGCAGCGATCCGCCGAAGCGCGGGCTGGCGAACAGCGCGCAATCGCCGATCGCGGAAATGTTGGGATCAGCCGTCGCAAGATATTCGTCGACGATGATTCCGGCCGCAACGGCAAGCCCCGCCTCGGCCGCAAGCTCGATATTCGGCAGCACGCCGACGCCGACCACGACGAGGTCGGCGGGCAGATGCCGGCCGTCGCTCAGGGAGACACCGGTCACCTTGCCGTCCGCAGCCTCGATGGACGTTGCCTGCACGCCGAGGTGGATGCGGATGCCGGCCTCCCGATGCCGTTGCTGGAAATATTCCGAGACCTCTGCGGTCACCGCGCGCGCCATCACGCGCGGGGCGAGCTCGAGCACGTCGACCTCGAGCCCCTTGATGCGCGCGGTGGCCGCGAATTCGAGGCCGATGAAACCGGCGCCGATCACCACCACCCGTGTCTTCGACGGCATGATCTGGCGCAGCGCCTCGCTCTCGTCGAGGATGCGGAGATATTTCACGTCGGGCAGGTTGGCGTTGGGCAGGTCCAGCAGCCGGTTGCGCGCGCCCGTCGCCAGGATCAGGTGGCCGTAGGGCAGCCCCTCGCCCGAGGCGAGCAGCACCTTGCGCGCCGCACGGTCGATCGACACGGCGTGGCCCGCGATCAGCTCGATGGCCTGGTCGTGGTAGAATTTCTCCGGCCGGAACATCAGGCTCTCAGGCCCGGCCGAACCCTTGATGAAGGCCTTGGACAGCGGCGGCCGCTGATAGGGCAGATGCGCCTCGTCGTTGATCAGGCAGATGCGCTCCGAAAAACCCGCCTGGCGCAGCGATGCGGCGACCTGGTAGCCACCATGGCCGGCACCGACAATGATCACCGGACCGTCCGTCATCGGACAGCCCATTTCCGCAAGACACGAGCGTAACCCATGTCGTCTCCTCTCGTACCGATTTCGGCTTGCTTGCTCAGGAGGAGCCGGCGCTCGTGTCCGTCCCTTGGCGAAGGCGCCCTATTTGAGCCCATCGTCCCGCCCTGCGCAAGAGTGGTGCGCAGGGCACTGGCGGCCGGGGCACTGGGGGCCGGGGATTGTCACCCTTCGCTATCTGCGATTTAGTTGCAGCAACGACCTCATGCCGGGGATTCCAGAATGCCTGCTCCCGTTTCCCAACCCGATGATCCCGCCCTGCTGCGGATCGACGGCACGATCGCGACCATCACCCTCAACCGCCCCGCTGCGTTCAACTCGGTCAACCTGGCCATTGCGCAAAAGCTCGAGCAGCTTGCGGCCTGGATCGAAGGCGACGACGCCATCAAGGTCGTGGTGATCGAGGGCGAGGGCCGCGCCTTCTCGGCCGGCGGCGATCTGCAGACGATCGGCGCTGCCGCCGAAGCCAATACGGTGACGCCCGTCGTCGGAGAGCTCTTGAAGCACTATCACGCCTTCATCGAGATCATCCGGCGGATGCCGAAGCTGTCGCTCTCCAGCGTGCACGGCTCGGCCGCCGGCGCCGGCATGGGCCTCGCCTTCGTCACCGATCTCTGCATCGCCGCGGAGGATGCCAAATTCACGCCCGCCTATGCCAAGATCGGCGTGTCGCCGGATGGTGGCTCCACGGTCGGCATCGTCGGCACGGTCGGCTCCCGCCGCGCGCTGCAGATCTTCCTGGCCGAGGACAATTTCACCGCGCAGCAGGCCCATCAATGGGGCCTCGTCGCCAAGATCGTCCCGGCGACCGAGCTGAAGGCCGCGACACGGCAGCTGGCCGAGCGCCTGGCGCAAAACCCGCCGGCCGCCATCGCCGGCACCAAGTCGCTGGTCTACGCCGCCGCGACCACGCCGGTGAAGCAGCAGCTCGACGCGGAAGAACACAAGATCATCATGGCCATGAACACGGAAGAGTTTCGCACCGCCGTGAAGAAGTTCACGAGCAAGGGCAAGTGAACGCGATGACGCCCTCGCGCTCGTTCTGCGGCCTGCGCCACGGAGCCACCGACTGGAATCGCGAGGGGCGCTTCCAGGGCCGGACCGACAACCCGCTGAACGCGGACGGCCTGCGGCAGGCGCACGAAGCAGCCAGCATGCTGCGCGATATCGGCATCAGCCGAATCGTCGCAAGCCCGCTGGTGCGCGCGGCGCGAACGGCCGAGATCATCGCGGACGCGATCGCGGTGCCGCTCACGATCGACGATGGCATCATCGAGTTCGATTTCGGCAGCTTCGAGGGCCTTCCCGTCCGCGACCTCATGGTCCAGCACGGCGTCAAATCGGCGACGGGCCTCGTCTCGATCCTGCCCGCCGATGGCGAGAACTGGGACGCCATGACCGAGCGGTCGCTGGCTTGCGTCTCCAACTGGCTCGACCGTCATCCTGACGACGACTTCCTGTTCGTCTGCCACGACGCCGTGATGCAGGGGATGGCGAACGCGCTGTGCGGCAGCTATTTCAAGAACAGCCACGGCACCCCGTTTCGCTACACCCGCGAAGATGCGCAATGGAGCGTCGAGCAGCTCGTCATTTGAGACGATCGCTCGATCAAGATCACTTGGGACAGATGTAGCCCGTCCCCGCCGGCGACTTGAAGCAGCCGACCGATTCCGGCAGCACTTTCTGCGGCAACCACAGCACCACGCTGGGGAAATAGATTGCAAACGCGATCGTCCCCAGGAACACGAGATAGATCGGCAACGCCGCGCGTAGCGCCTTGGCAAAACTGACGCCGACGAATTTCGAGGCCATCAGCAGCACTAGGCCGTAAGGCGGCGTGATCAGGCCGAAGGCGAGCGTCGCGATCAGCACGACGCCCATGTGAACGGCGTTGATGTCGCCGGCCTCGGTCAGCGTATTGACCAGCGGCATGAAGATGATGATGGTCGGCACCGGCTCGATGAAGTCGCCAACCACGGTGAACAGCAGCACCATCAACAGCATGATCAGATGCGGATCGTTGCCGGCCATCGAAGTGATCACATCGGCGATGTAACTGGCGCCGCGCAAATAGGCGAGCATCCAGCCGAAGGCGTTGGCGGCGCCGATCGTGATCAGCGGCAGCGAGAAGATGAGCCCGGCGAGGCAGAAATCGTAAGGAATCTTCCTGATATGCCCGCGGTTGAGCGCGGGGATCACCACCAGGATGATCCAGACCACGGCGACGACGCCGGCCTCCGTCGGCGTGAACCAGCCGGTGAGAATGCCGCCCAGCAGGATCACCGGGATCATCAGAGGCAAAGCCGCATCGCCCGCGGCGAACGCCACCTGCCGCAGCGGCGCGCGCGGCTTGCGCAGGCCGGAGGGGCCGAAGAAGTAGCAGTAGAACATCAGCCCGAAGCCGATCATCAGGCCCGGCACCACGCCCGCCATGAACAGGCCGGCAATCGAGACGTTGCCGACCGCGCCATAGACCACCGCGGTGATGCTCGGCGGAACCAGCGCTGCGATGGTCGAGGCGGACGCGATGATGGCGGCGATGAAGGCGGGCTCATAGCCCTCCCGCTTCATCGGGCCGCCGAGCGCGCGGCTCATCACGGCCACATCGGCCGTGGTCGAGCCGGACATCTCCGAGAAGAACATGCTGAAGACGACCACGACCTGCGACAGCCCGCCCCTGATGTGTCCGACCAGCGACACCGACAAATTGGCTATTCGGACCACCACATTGGCCGAGCTCATCAGCTCGCCGACCAGCAGGAAGAACGGGATCGCCAGCAGCGCCTCCGAATCCACGCCGTCAAAAATCTTCTGGATGATCGCGGCGAGCGAGACGTCCGAGAGGATCGCGCCGACGAAGACACCGGCCATCAGCGAGAACGGCACGGGCACCCCGAGATAGCCGAACGACAGGAAGCAGATCGTCATCAATGTCAGAACGACGGGTGCGCTCACGGCTGTGCCCTCTTCTGTGCATCGGTGACGCCTGGCGCTCCATCCTCCTCGGGAGGTTCAGGATGGTCAAAACCGTTGCGCAGGCCGTTGATCAGCTGCTCGATCGTGAACAGGCCGATCAGCACGCCTGACAACGGGATGATCGCATAGAGCGAGGCGATCGGCGTGCCCGACGGCAAGCGAAAGCTGCCGAAGCCGCGGAGATAGTTCTGGTAGCCATACCAGATCAGGCAGAACGCGACGCCGAGCACGACGAGGCGGATGATCACTTCGACGATCAGCCGCGGCGTGCCATGCATCGCCTCGGAGATCGCGGTGAGGTAGAGATGGTCGTTGCGCCGGGTTGCGGCCGCCGTCCCGACGAAGATCGCATAGATGAACAGTGTCGAGGTGACCTCCTGCAACCACAGCCAGGGATGACCGATGGTGCGGGTGACGATGTCCGCTGTCACCGACAGCGAGAAGCCGAAGCAGAGCAGGCCGCACAGGATCATCAGCGCAAGCTCGAGCCAGTCGAGCCAGCGCCATTTCAGGTGCCGCTGGCGCTGAACGAGCAATTTGTCGGCGATGGGCATTTGCCTTTGCTCCGCGATTCCGCCCCCGCCGTCGTCATGGCCGGGCTTGTCCCGGCCATCCACGGTTGGATACTCCGGAAGGAAGAACGTGGATGCCCGGGACATCTAGCGCGAAGACGCGCTTCGCGCTTCTGCCCGGGCATGACGGCTTCGATTGGGGCTAGTTGATCGACCGGATCAGGTTCTTGACCTTCTCGGCGTGCGGGCCGAGCTCCTTGGCGAGCTTGTCGAGATAGGGGTCGGCAATCCCCGTAAAACTCTTCTTGTCGACGTCCGTGACGACCTTGACGCCCATCTTCTTCAGCTTCTCGGCCGCGCTACGCTCGAGCTCGAACGCCTTTGCCGGCTCCTTCGCGCTGATCTCGTGGGCCGCTGCCTGCACCCACCCCTTCTGCTCCGCCGACAGGCTCTGCCAGAGCTTGTCGGAGATGAACACCAGCGCGTTGTTGGCCTCGTGCTCGGTGATGTTGAGGACCGGGGCGACCTCGTAGTGCTTGTTGACGAGGTAGACGTTGATGCTGTTCTCGGCGACGTCGACGACGCCGGTCTGCAGGCTGGTGTAGACGCTGCCGAACGGCATGTGCACGGTCTGGGCGCCATAGGCCGGGAACATGGTGTCCTCGGTCGCGGTGGCCTGCACGCGGATCTTCAGGCCCTTGATGTCGCCGACATTGTGGATCTCGCGCTTGGAGTACATGTGGCGCACGCCCTGCGAGCCTGTCGCGATCACGTGCAGGCCCTGCGTGGTCTCGTCGATCATGGTCTTGAGCGCTTCGAACACTTTCGGATCGGCCAGCCCCTTGATGACGTGGTTCTCGTCACGGAACAGGAAGTGCAGCGACATCACGCCGGCCTGCGGCGAGATGGTCGCGGTGTTGGCCGAGGAGATGATCGCGAATTCGATGTCGCCGGCCTTCACCAGCTGCAGCAGTTGCGGCTCCTGGCCGAGCTGCGCGCCGGGATACTGGTCGATGATCATGGTGCCTTTGCTCAATTCCTTGAGCTTGTCGGCAAAGAGGTCGCCCGCGATGGAATAGCCGGTGTTGCGCGGCTGGTCGTAGGCGAAGCGATAATGCTTCACCTCCTGCGCCCCGGCTCCCGTGACGAAAAGCATGACGGCCGCAGCCGCCAAGCCATGCAAGAATCTTGGCATGGATCGCGCAATCATCGTTTCCCCCTGTTTTATCGCCCGCCGCTTGTGCGGTCTGGGCGCTCGTTGTTTGTCAGCCTGTCTCGGTCTTCTTCCCAGTCCTCTGCATGAAATCGAAATCGCAGCCCTCGTCGGCCTGCATGATGGTCTCGTTGAACAGCCAGGCGTAGCCGCGCCGCGCCTCGTCGGGCGCGGCGGCCGGCTTCAAGGCGGCACGACGCCGTTCGAGCTCGGCGGCATCGACCAGCAGCTCGATACTGCGCCTGGCAACGTCGAGCTGGATCATGTCGCCGTTCTTCACCAGCGCCAGCGGCCCGCCGACGGCGGATTCCGGGGTGATGTGCAAAACGATGGTGCCGAACGCGGTGCCGCTCATGCGCGCATCGGAAATGCGCACCATGTCCTTGGTGCCGCCGCGCGCGAGCTTCTTCGGGATCGGCAGATAGCCCGCCTCCGGCATGCCCGGCGCGCCCTTGGGGCCGGCATTGCGCAGCACCAGCACGTCGTCGGCGGTGACGTCGAGATCGGGATCGTCGACCCGCAAGGTCATGTCTTCGACGGATTCGAACACCACGGCCCGCCCGGTATGCTTCAGCAGCTTCGGGCTCGCGGCGGATTGCTTGATCACCGCGCCGCGCGGCGCGAGATTGCCGTGCAGGACGGCAAGGCCGCCTTCCTTCTTGATCGGATTGTCGCGCGGACGGATCGCGTCCTGGCCGGGCACGTCTTCCGCATTCGCCGCGATATCGCGCAGCGTCTGGCCGGTGATGGTTTTGGCATCGAGATCGACGAGATCGCCGAGCTGCGCCAGCAATTTCGGCACGCCGCCGGCGTGGTGGAAGTGCTCCATATAGTGTTCGCCGGACGGCTTGAGATCGATCAGCACCGGCACCTCGCGGCCGATCTGGTCGAACACTTCGAGATCGAGCCGGTGCGGCGAGCGATGCGCCATCGCCGTCAGATGGATCAGGCCGTTGGTCGAGCCGCCGATCGCCTGCAGCACGACCTGCGCGTTCTTGAAGGAGGCCGGCGTCAACACTTCGCTCGGCTTCGGGCCCTTGGTCTTTGCCATCTCGGCGGCAACCCGGCCGCTGGCTTCCGCCAGACGGAAACGCTCGGCATGCGGCGCCGGGATCGTCGCACTCATCGGTAGCGACAGGCCCATGGCTTCGATCATGCAGGCCATGGTCGAGGCCGTGCCCATCACCATGCAGGTGCCGACCGACGGCGCAAGACGGCCGTTCACCGCTTCGATCTCGACATCGTCCATCTCACCGGCGCGATACTTGCCCCAGAGACGGCGGCAATCGGTGCAGGCGCCCAGCACCTCGCCCTTGTGATGGCCGACCACCATGGGCCCCACGGGGATGACCACGGTCGGCAAATCGGCGCTGATCGCGGCCATGACTTGCGCGGGAAGAGTCTTGTCGCAGCCGCCGATCACGATCACCGAATCCATCGGCTGCGCCCGGATCATCTCCTCGGTGTCCATCGCCATGAGATTGCGCAGATACATCGAGGTCGGATGCGCAAAGCTCTCGGCGATCGAGATGGTCGGGAACACGAACGGCATCGCGCCCGACAGCATCACGCCGCGCTTGGCGGCTTCGATGATCTGCGGGACGTTGCCGTGACAGGGATTGTAGTCGCTATAGGTGTTGGTGATGCCGACGATCGGGCGCTCCAGCGCGTCGTCGGAATAGCCCATGGCCTTGATGAACGCCTTGCGCAGGAATAGCGAGAAGCCGGCATCGCCATAGCTCGTCAGACCCTTGCGCAAACCACTCGTCATAATGCCACTCCTTGCCTTGCCATTGTGGTACAGCCTGCCCCTCGATTGTCAATAAGATAGGCCCATATTGGCGCGGTCTGGGGCCTCACAGCTGTGCTTGTGCCATGAATTATTGACAATCCGTCCCTTCCCTGCTCCACAGGGCGGACCGGCCGAAGCCGGAGGCCGAGGGCATGTCCGACATTCGCACCGCTGAGGCAATGCCGGTCCGGCGCGACGATCCGGACGACGTCGTCGCGCGGCTGGAAGAAGACATCATCTTCGGCCGCCTCGCGCCGGGCGCGCGCCTGACCGAGGACGCGCTGATGTCGGCTTACGGCACCTCGCGCCATTTCGTGCGGCAGGCGCTGGTGGACGCCGAGCGCCGCGGCATCGTCCGCCGCGAGAAGAACGTCGGCGCCACGGTGCGGTTCTACTCGGCCGATGAGGTCCGGCAGATCTACGAGGTCCGCGAGATGTTGACCCGGCAGGCTGCGCTGATGATCCCCCTGCCCGCGCCGCAGGCCCTGATCGACGAGCTGACCGCCCTGCAATCGCAGTATTGCGCGAGGGCGGATGTGCGAGACCTGCGCGGCATTCACGAGACCAACGACGCCTTCCACGTCGCGCTGTTCGCCGCCTGCGGCAATCCCTATCTGGTGCGCTCGCTGCAGGACTACATGAACCTGACACTGCCGATGCGCGCCAAGAACCTCGCCGACCGCGACGGGCTCGCGCAGTCGCGCCGCCAGCACGAGCTGATGATTGGACTCTTGAAAGGACGCGACAGCTGGGCGCTGGCCCAGCTCTGCGTCGACCACATGCAGTTCAGCAAGTCGGATTATCTGGCGCGGATTGGTGGAGGAGGAACCTGAACGCCAGGGCGCGCACTCATAGATCTGAGTAATTTCTTGGAACCAATGGTCGGCCTGGTACTTGGTCTGGCACCAATCCCCCACCATAGGAGCTGCCATGATTTGCCGTTTTATCGGAGCCGCCGCTGTTGCCGTCGCCGTCCTGCTTCCCGTAACGACCCAGGCCCAGGGCGTCCCCGGGGGCGTCGAGCGCGGTGCGCGGGATGGTGAGCGAGCGGCAGGCCCGGTTGGAGCAGTCGTGGGTGGCGTCGTCGGCGGCGTTGTTGGCGGCGTGGCCGGAGTCCTTGGTGTCGATCAGCGTCCTCGCTTTCACTCCTACGTCGTCGAACAACGACGCCCCTCATATCAGTATCGCGAGGATGTGAGAGTTGGAGCCGTTCTTCCAGAGGAAGGCGTGACCTATTACGAGGTGCCGCCGGAGTACGGCGCCCGTGAGTATCGTTATACGGTGGTCAACGGGCGCACCGTGCTCGTCGAACCGCGAACCCACCGGATCGTTGAGATCGTCGAATAACAAACAAGGGCCGTCGTTCGAGGCGGCCCTTTCGTTTGCCAAGACCTAGCGACCTAGCGCTTGGTCCAGTCGATAATCCGGCTCGCATCACCATCGAACTCGAGGCTCGCGAACGAGCCGCCCTGGTAGTGATCGCCGATCGGATCGGGCTTCAGCTTGGCCTGCTCGGCCATCGCGTGCGCCACGTGATCCTCGGAGCGGCCGGTAGGGCGGTAGCCGAACGCGTAGGCGCGGTGGTTGTCCCACCAGGCGCGCTCGTTCAGGGACACGCCGTAGAACACCTCGAAATGAATGTCGGGATGCTCGAGCCCGATCTGGCAGAGCTGGACCAGGTCCTCCGGCTTCAGCCACATCGCGATACGGCGATGATCAAGCGGACGCTCGTCGCAATTGCCGATGCGGATGCAGGTGACCTTCAGCCCGTGCTTGTCGGCATAGAGCGAGCCGACGGCCTCGCCGAACACCTTGCTGACGCCGTAGCGCCCGTCGGGGCGCACGGTGACGTCGGTGCCGATCTTGTGGTGGCGCGGATAGAAGCCGACCACGTGATTGGACGAGGCGAACACCACGCGCTTGACGCCCTTGCGGTGGGCGGCCTCGAACAGATTGTAGCCGCCGATGATGTTGGCCTGGAGGATGTCGTCCCACGGGCCTTCGACCGAATAGCCGCCGAAATGGATGATGCCGTCGACGCCCTCGCAGAGGGCCTCGACCTGCGCGAGATCGGACAGGTCCGCCGCCTTGAACTGCTCTTTGGGGCCGAGGTCCTTGGGCTCGCGGATGTCGGAGAGGAGCAGGTCGGGATAGATCGGCGGCAGCAATTTGCGCAAGCGCGTTCCGATTCCGCCCGAAGCTCCCGTCATCAAGATGCGCGGCATGTCTTCCCTCGTCGTTGGTGACCGATTTGCCGTCACGTGTCTCTAATGATAGCAGCATTGTCCAGAGGGAACGAAACGAGAGAACCGACATGAATGAGGCATCGTCCCACACCCAGGAGCGGTCAGGCTGGCGGCCGGCGAGCTACTATCCCGATCCAGCCATTCATGCGCTCGATCCCCGTTTCGAAAAATACTGGCTGAAACTGTCGGCGGTGGAGCGGCTGACCACCGGGCTGCGCTGGGCCGAGGGCCCGGTCTGGTTCGGCGACGGGCGCTATCTCTTGTGCAGCGACATCCCGAACCAGCGCATCATCAAATGGGAGGAGGAGACCGGCGCGGTCTCGGTGTTTCGCAAGCCCTCCAATTTCGCCAATGGCAACACGCGCGATCGCCAGGGCCGGCTCGTCACCTGCGAGCACGGCGGCCGCCGCGTGACCCGCACCGAATATGACGGCAGCATCACCGTGCTGATGGACTCGTTCAATGGCAAGAAGCTCAACTCGCCGAACGACGTCGTGGTGAAATCCGACGGCGCGATCTGGTTCACCGATCCGACCTTCGGCCTGCTCGGCAATTACGAGGGCTACAAGGCCGAGCCCGAGATCGACCCGAACGTCTACCGGCTCGATCCCGCGACCGGCAAGGCGAGCATCGTCGCCGAGGGCGTGCTCGGACCGAACGGGCTGTGCTTCTCGCCCGACGAGAAGATCTTGTACGTCGTGGAATCCCGCGGCGTGCCAAACCGCAAGATTCTCGCCTATGACGTCTCGGCGGACGGCACCACCATCTCCAACAAGCGCGTCTTCATAGATGCAGGCCCCGGCACGCCGGACGGCATGCGCTGCGACATCGACGGCAATCTCTGGTGCGGCTGGGGCATGGGCGATCCCGAGCTCGACGGCGTCGTTGTATTCGCGCCCGACGGCGTCATGATCGGCCGCATTGCGCTACCCGAACGCTGCGCCAATCTCTGCTTCGGCGGCGTCAAGCGCAACCGCCTGTTCATGGCGGCGAGCCAGTCGATCTACGCGCTGTATGTGAACACGCAGGGCGCGGTGGGGGGCTAACGCTGCGCTCTCTGCCGTCATTCCGGGGCGCGCCGTCTTCGGCGCGAGCTAGGATGCGCAATTGCGCATCTGAGAATCCATCGTGCGGCAGAGCCTGCTGAGGAATGGATTCCGGGCTCGTCGCTTCGCGATGCCCCGGAATGACGAGAGAGACGGAACGACAAACGCCGGAGCGGCTTCCCGCTCCGGCGTCATGGTCACTCAATCGCTAAAGCTTACGCGGCGTTGAAGCCCGCGACGGCCTTCACTTCGAGGAAGTCCTCGAGGCCGTACTTGCCCCACTCGCGGCCGTTGCCGGACTGCTTGTAGCCGCCGAACGGCGCGGTGCGATCGTTGGGAACGCCCTGGAGGTTGACGTTGCCCGCGCGGATCTGCCGACCGACGCGCTTGGCGTCCTCGACCGAAGCGCCCGTGACATAGCCGGCGAGACCATACGGCGTGTCGTTGGCGATGTGCACGGCCTCCGCTTCGTCCTTGGCGCCGATGATGGTCAGCACCGGTCCGAAGATTTCCTCACGGGCGATCGTCATATCGGGGGTGACGTCGGCGAAGATGGTCGGACGGACGTAGAAGCCCTTGTTGACGCCCTCGGGCAGACCCGGGCCGCCGGCAACGAGCGTTGCGCCCTCGTCGATGCCCTTCTTGATGAGGCCCTGGATCTTGTCCCACTGACCGCGGTTGACGACCGGGCCGATGGTGGTGCCTTCGGCGCGGGGATCGCCCGCCTTGGTCTTGTCGGCGACGGCCTTCGCGATCGCGGCGACTTCCTTCATCTTGGACAGCGGCACGATCATGCGCGAGGGCGCGTTGCAGGACTGGCCGGAGTTGTTGAACATGTGCATCACGCCGCCGGTCACCGCCTTCGTGAGGTCGGCGCCTTCGAGGATGACGTTCGGCGACTTGCCGCCCAGCTCCTGGCTGACGCGCTTGACGGTCGGCGCCGCGCGCTTGGCAACGTCGATGCCGGCGCGGGTCGAGCCGGTGAACGAGATCATGTCGATGTCGGGGTGCTCGCTCATGGCAGCACCGACCTCGGGGCCGAGGCCGTTGACGAGGTTGAACACGCCCTTCGGCACGCCGGCTTCATGGAGGATTTCCGCGAAGATCAACGCCGAGGTCGGGGTAAACTCGCTGGGCTTCAGGATCATGGTGCAGCCGGCGGCGAGCGCGGGCGCGACCTTGCAGGCGATCTGGTTCAGCGGCCAGTTCCAGGGCGTGATCATGCCGACCACACCGATCGGCTCGCGCAGCACCATGGCGGTGCCGACGGGCTCCTCGAAATGATAGTTCTTGAGCACGTCGAGCGTGGTCATGAGATGGCCGAGGCCGGCGCCGGCCTGGAGCTTTTCGGCCATCGGCAGCGGGGCGCCCATCTCGTCGGAGACGGCGGCACCGATTTCCTTGAGACGGCCCTTGTAGATCTCGATGACCTTGGTGAGCAGCGCGACGCGCTCTTCACGGCTGGTCTGGGAGAACGTTGCAAAGGCGCGCTTGGCGGCGGCGACGGCCTTGTCCACGTCAGCCTTGGAGCCCAGCGCAACCTCGTACATCGCCTCTTCCGTCGCGGGGTTCACCACGGCGGTGGACTTCTTGACGGCGGGATCGACCCAGGCGCCGTCGATGTAGAATTGCATGCGATTGACCATCGTTAACCTCTTCTTGGGGGCATGGTGGGGGCGTTTCGGCAGGCATCCTTGCACGAAAGCGCCGGCAATTGAACCCGCCATATGCGGGGCCAGCGTTGCGGCGGACGGGGCCTATATGAGCCGATGGCGGGAGCGAGGCAAGGCTCCCCAGCCGTCATTCCGGGGCGCGACAAAGTCGCGAGCCCGGAATCCATTTATCACCTCTGCGGAGACCCAATGGATTCCGGGTTCGACGCTACGCGTCGCCCCGGAATGACAGGGTAGTTACCTCAACTAGACCGCCATCTTGCGATGCACGATAGGCGCGCCGGCGGTGAGGCTTTCCGCCGCATCGATGATCGCGTTGGCGTCGATGCCGTAGTGGCGATAGAGGTCGGCGATGGTGCCGGTCTGGCCGAACTGCTCGACGCCAAGCGCCTCGACGCGATGGCCGCGGACGCTGCCGAGCCAGCCGAGCGTGGCCGGATGGCCGTCGATCACGGTCACGATGCCGCAGTCACGCGGCAGCGGCGCCAGCAGTTTTTCGATATGGCTGAGATGCTGCACGCCGCGACGATCGCGACGCAATTTTCGCGCGGCGGTCCAGCCCGCATGCAAGCGGTCGGCCGAGGTGATCGCGAGCAGGCCGATGTCGCGGCGGCTCTCGCCGATGAAGCCGGTCGCCTCGATCGCTTCGGGCGCGACCGCGCCGGTATAGGCGATCACGAGTTCGGCATTCGGGCCCGGCTTGCGCAGCCAATAGGCGCCGTCGGTGATGCCCTGCACCAGTTCCGGCGTCATGATGCGCTGCGCCTGCTCGATGCTGCGCGTCGACAGGCGCAGGTACACGGAACCGCCCTCGCCCGGATCTCGCTGCATGTGCTCAAAGCCCCAGCCCATGATCACGGCGAGTTCGTCGACGAAGGCCGGCTCGAACGAGGCGAGCCCGTCCTGCGCCATGCCGATCAGCGGCGTCGCGATCGACTGATGCGCGCCGCCCTCGGGCGCGAGCGTGATACCGGATGGCGTCGCCGCCACCATGAACCGGGCGTCCTGGTAACAGGCATAGTTCAGCGCATCGAGCCCGCGCTCGATGAAGGGATCATAGAGCGTGCCGACCGGCAGCAGCCGCTCACCGTTGATCTGGTGCGACAGGCCGAGCGCCGAGAGCATGATGAACAGGTTCATCTCGGCAATGCCGAGCTCGAGATGCTGGCCCTTGGGCGAGAAGTCCCAGTTGAACGTGGACGGAATTTTCTCGCTGCGGAATAAATCCGCCTTCTCGCCGCGGGCAAACAGGCCGCGCCGGTTCACCCACGGACCGAGATTGGTCGAGACGGTGACGTCGGGCGAGGTCGTGACGATGCGCTGCGCAAGCTCGCTGTCGCCGCGGGCGATCTCGTTCAGCACGAGACCAAAGCCCTGCTGGGTCGACATCTGCGGCGACGGCTTGAAGGCGAGCTGCGAGGGCACCTCGACCACCGGTGCAGTGAGCCGGCGGCCATCCTGATTGAAAGGCACGCGCGCGAGGAAGGCGTCGAGTTCTGCGGCGTCCTGCGCGAGGCCTTCGTATCTGTCCCATTCGTGGCCGGGACGGATGCCCTGACTCTCGCGATATTTTTCCATCTGCGCGACCGTCATCAGGCCGGCATGGTTGTCCTTGTGGCCCTGGAACGGCAGGCCGACGCCCTTGATGGTGTAGGCGATGAAGCAGACCGGGCGATCGTGATCGATGGACTCGAAGGCGTCCAGCATGCTCGCCATGTCGTGGCCGCCTAAGTTCGACATCAGCGCCAGCAACTCCTCGTCGCTGCGCTCGTCGATCAGTTTTGTAATTGGCCCCTGATCGCCGATCTCGTCGTGCAAATGCTTGCGGAAGGCGGCACCGCCTTGAAAGCACAGCGCCGCATAGAGCGCGTTCGGGCAATTGTCGATCCAGCGCTTCAGCGCCTCGCCGCCCGCTTCCGCAAACGCTTCGCGCATCAGGCGGCCGTACTTCACGATGACGACGTCCCAGCCGAAATTGCGGAACATGGTCTCGAACTTCTCCCAGAGACCTTCGCGCACGACGGCATCGAGCGACTGGCGGTTGTAGTCCACCACCCACCAGGTGTTGCGCAGGCCGTGCTTCCAGCCCTCCGCGAGCGCTTCGAAGATGTTACCCTCGTCCATCTCGGCGTCGCCGACCAGCGCGACCATCCGCCCCTCGCGGCGGCCCTTCATCCAGCCATGCGCCTTGACGTAATCCTGCACCAGCGAGGCGAACAGCGTCTGCGCGACGCCGAGGCCGACCGAGCCGGTCGAGAAGTCGACGTCGTCGACGTCCTTGGTGCGCGAGGGATAGGACTGCGCGCCCTTGAAGCCGCGAAAATTCTCCAGCTTCTCGCGGCTCTGCCGACCGAACAGATACTGGATGGCGTGGAACACCGGGCTCGCATGCGGCTTCACCGCGACGCGATCCTCGGGCTTCAGCACGTGGAAATACAGCGCCGACATGATGGTGGCCAGCGAGGCCGATGAGGCCTGGTGGCCGCCGACCTTCAGGCCGTCCGTGTTCGGGCGGATATGGTTGGCGTGGTGGATGGTCCATGACGACAGCCACAGCGCCTTGCGCGCCAGCGCGGTCAGCGTTTCGAGGCGGGCGGACTCAACGGGCATGGCGATGCTCCGGAAAAATAAGGCCGATCATACCCCTGCGGGCTGCGCCAGATTTCTCAATTTTTCGCGTCATACCCTCGGATATTGGGATACCATTCCAAGGAACGCCCATGAATTACAGGTTCTATCCCAATGCCCGAACTCGACGCCATCGACCGCAAGATTCTTGCTTTGCTCCAGAACGACAGCCGACTGACCATGCAGGAGCTCGCCGACAAGGTCGGGCTTTCGGTCTCGCCCTGCCACCGCCGGGTCAAGCTGCTGGAACAGCGCGGCGTCATCTCGCGCTACATCGCGACCGTCGACCAGAAGGCGCTGGGGCTGCATGTCAGTGTCTTCATTTCGATCAAGCTGGCGCGGCAGAAGGAGGAGGATCTCAACCGCTTCGCACGCGCGATCTCGAAATGGGACGAGGTGCTGGAATGCTATCTGATGACCGGCAACCGCGATTATCTGTTGCGCGTCGTCGCGGCCGACCTCGCCTCCTACGAGACCTTCCTGAAGACCAAGCTGACCCGGCTCGACGGCATCGCCTCGATCGAGTCGAGCTTTGCGCTCAGCCAGGTCAAATACTCGATCGCGCTGCCGGTGTGATGGCCCTTCCTGCCGGACGGCCGGTGTCACATGGACGCAATAAACCCCGCCGATGGTCGTGGGCGACAGGCATCCAAGCCCGCGAGAAGGACCCATGACCGCATCCGACCGTACCTCTGAAGCCGCCAACCGCGAGCGCATCATCCGCGAGATGGCCGACGATCTCGACGAGGAGCTGGAGATGGAGCTGGATGATGCCCGTCTCGACGAGCTGCTGGACGAAAGCGGCACGCTGGGCCCCACGGTCGACCGAAAACTCTATTTCCGGGAACTGCTCCGGCTCCAGGGCGAATTGGTGAAACTCCAGGACTGGGTGCAGAGCGAGAAGAAGAAGGTCGTCGTGCTGTTCGAGGGGCGCGACTCCGCCGGCAAGGGCGGCGTCATCAAGCGCATCACCCAGCGGCTCAATCCCCGCATCTGCCGCGTCGCCGCACTTCCGGCGCCGAGCGAGCGCGAGCGCACGCAATGGTATTTCCAGCGCTACGTCTCGCACCTGCCGGCCGGCGGCGAGATCGTGCTGTTCGACCGCAGCTGGTACAACCGCGCCGGCGTCGAGCGCGTGATGGGCTTCTGCTCGGAGGACGAGTATCAGGAATTCTTCAAGACGGTGCCGGAGTTCGAGCGGATGCTGATCCGCTCCGGCATCATCCTGGTCAAATACTGGTTCTCGATCACCGACGACGAGCAGCAGCTCCGCTTCAGCATGCGCATCAGGGACCCGCTCAAACAATGGAAGCTGAGCCCGATGGACGTCGAGTCGCGCAGTCGCTGGGAGGCGTACACCAAGGCCAAGGAGACGATGCTGGAGCACACCCACCTGCCGGACTCGCCGTGGTGGATCGTCGACGCCGTGGACAAGAAGCGCGCGCGGCTCAACTGCATCGCGCATCTCTTGACCCAGATGCCGTACCAGGAGGTCGCCCGCGTGCCGGTGGTGCTGCCGCCGCGCGTCCGCAATCCCGACTATCACCGCGGCCCGATCCCGCCGGAGATGTACGTGCCGTCGAAGTACTGAAACGTCTCGTAGGGTGGGCAAAGCATAGCGTGCCCACCATCACAAGCGCTGCGTTGGATGGTGGGCACGGCGCTGCGCACCTTTGCCCACCTTACGAGACCGTCATCGCCACGGCTGCACGATGATCTTGGTGTGCGCCTCGGGATTGGCGAGGTCGGCAAAGGCTTTTGCGACGCCGTCGAGACCGACCTCGGCGGTGACCATCGCGGCCGCATCCACCTGCCCTTCCGCGATCAGGCGCAGCGACGCCGCGAACTCGTCCGGCGTGTAGCCAAGCACGTACTGGACGTTGAGCTCCTTCATGATGCCGAGCATGGGCTCGCTTCTGTCGGTCTCCATGCAGACGCCGACCACGACGATCCTGGCATCGCGCGGCGCGCCCTCGAACACCTGCTGCAACAGGCCGGGCACGCCGACGCATTCGAAGATGATCGCAGGCTTCAGCGCCGGCAGCATCGCCTGCAGCGGCGGCCGTGCCGCCTTCTCCGCCTCCGACATCTGCGCGTGCTCGGCCCAGGTCGCATAGGGCTGCGACACCCTGGGATCGACCACGATATCGGCACCGAGCTTTGCCGCGAGCGCGCGCCGCGCCGGCGAATAGTCGGCGGCGACGATCGGATGCAGGCCCTTGATCTTGAGCGCGGCGATCACCGCGAGCCCGACCGGCCCGCAACCGATCACGAGCGGCACCTCGCCGCCGCGGATATTGGCTTTGGCGACGGCGTGGACACCGACCGCGAGCGGTTCGGTCAGCGCGGCATGTTCGGGCGCAAGACCATTGGGCACTTCGAGCAGCAGTGCTTCGCTGAGCAGCATCGCTTCGGCGTAGCCGCCGACATTCTCGTTGGAATAGCCGATGCCCTCGATGCCCTGCGGCGTCAGCAGCGCCGGCAGCGAGCAGACGCGGGTGCCGGGCTTGAGCTTGCGCACCGTGCCCAGGCCGTAGTCGACGATCTCGCAGCAGAACTCGTGGCCGAACACGACATCGCGTGTGAGGTCCATCGGCTTGCGCCCGACCTTCTTCGACATCTCCACCATGCGGTGGGCGTGCTGGCGCGCATGCAGGTCGGAGCCGCAGATGCCGCAGGCGAGCGTCCTGACCAGCACCTGACCGGACCCCGGCTTCGGCTCGGCGAGCCCGTCGACAACAATCTCACCGTTCCTGAAAATCGCAGCGCGCATGCGGCTCCTCCCCTTGTTGTTGGAGCCGTTGATAGCACGGAGTGGAAGCCGCGAACTTGCGTCAGGGGTTCGGGGAACGCTCTTCCAGCACCAGGAGCTGGGCGCGGCGGATGCGCTCGCGATGGGCGATGTAGAGACCGCTGGCGACGATGAAGGCCGCACCCGTGACGGTCCAGACGTCGGGCAGCTCGCCGAACAGGAAGAAGCCGAGAATGCTGACCCACAGCAGCTGCGTGTAGGAGAACGGTGCCAGCACCGAGGCATCGCCGTAGCGGTAGGCCAGCACGACGATCCACTGGCCGACGGTGGAGGCGATGCCGATCACGATGCCGAGCCCGATCGCGGTCCAGCTCGGCGTAACCCAGACGAACGGCACCATCAGGCTGAGAATTGCAACGCCCGTGAGCGCCGAATAGGCCATGGTGGTGAGGACGGCTTCACGTCCGCTCATCATGCGCGTCAGAATCAGCGCGGCGGCCCAGCAGAACGCCGAGATGATCGGGAAGAACGCGGCGACGTGGAACGCGTTCGAGCCCGGCCGCAGGATGATCAACACGCCCATCAAGCCGATCGCGGTCGCGATCCAGCGGCGCATGCCAACCTTCTCGCTCAGGAAGATGATCGAAAGGGCGGTGACGAACAACGGCGAGACGAAGCCGGTTGCGGAGGCTTCCGCAATCGGCAGATAGCGCAGGCCGGTGATGAAGAACAGCGAGGAGCCGAGCAGCGCGGCACCGCGCATCAGCTGTAGGCCGAGACGCTCGGTGCGCATCGCATGGAGCGGCGAGCCCGGCAGCATCACCGGCACGAACATCAGCGCGAACGTCACGAAGCGGATCCAGGTGATCTCGATCGAAGGCAGGCTCGTCGACAGATATTTCGCCGTGACGTCGGAGCAGCCGAGAAACACTGTCGACAGCAGCACCAGCGCGATGCCCTTGAAGGGATGATCGACGCGCGCAGGCGCGCGGCGAACCTTCTGCTTCTTCTCCGGCATGGGCATGGGAATACTGTCGAGCCTTGCGGCTGCAGCGGGCGGCGGTGTCACGGCTGGAACCTGGGAAAATACGATTCGGGAACGGCTGTAAAAAACGACAAAAGCGCCGCTTTCACAACTTCCGAAAACAGGATGCCGATATGCGCTCAGGTCCGCGCGCGTCAATGCTTCATTAAGAATGCGAGCAACACGCGCTTTGCTGCACTACAGCATGGGCAGGCCGCGCGGCCTCGAACCGCGCGGAAACGCCGCATCGAGCGCCGAAATCTCATCCTTCGTCAGCGCGAGATCGCCGGCCGCGGCATTCTCGCCGGCATGTTCCGCCGACGACGCCTTCGGGATCGCAAACACCGTAGTCGCCCGGGTGAGGAAGCTCAGCGCGACCTGACGCGGCGTCGCACGACGTGCCTCCGCAATGCGCGCAAGCACCGCCCCGCCCTTGCTGTTGCTTGCTGGAAAATCGTCGTGACCGAACGGCGAATAGGCGACGACGGCGACACCATGCGCCTCGCACCACGGGATCACCGCATGCTCGACCGCGCGCTCCCTCAGATGATAGAGCACCTGATTGCAGGCGATGCGGCCCTCGCCCGCGGCATCGAGAACTTCGTCGAGATCGTCAGCATCGAAATTTGAAACGCCCCAGGATTTGATCTTGCCCGCCTTCACCAACTCCTCGAATGCAGCGACGGTGTCTTCCAGCGGATAGGAACCGCGCCAGTGCAGCAGATAGCAATCGAGGCGATCGGTCTTTAGCCGCCTCAGCGAGCGTTCGCAGGCCGTGATGGTGCCGCGACGCGACGCATTGCTCGGCAGCACCTTCGAGACGAGAAACACTTCATCGCGACGTCCCGCAATCGCATCCGCGATGACGAGCTCGGCATCGCCATACATCTCGGCGGTGTCGATGTGCGTCATGCCGAGATCGAGCCCGCGCTGAAGCGCCGCGACCGCGCGGTTGCGATCGCCGTGGTCGAGATACCAGGTGCCCTGCCCGATCACGGAGACGTTGGCGCCGGTCTTGCCGAAAGGGTTTGATTTCATGTCAAAACTCACAAGCCGCTGATATCCGCGACCAGCACGCTGCCAGTCGCGGACTCCGTGATATAGAGCCGGTCCTTCTTCGCGCCGCCGATCGCGACATTGGTGCAGCTCGGCCCTGCGCACGACTTGATGCGCGCGATCAGTTCGCCGTTCGGCGCGAACACGAAGACATGGCCGAGCGAGGCGTGGCCGACGAACAGGCGGCCGGCCGAATCCATCGTCATGCCGTCGGGGCCACTGGTGCCGAACAGCGAGCAGAAGCGGCCGACCTTCGACACGCTGCCATCCTGCATGAACGGCAGCCGCCATACCGAATTGTCGCGCGTCATGGCGACGAACAACACGGTTTCGCTGGGGTCGAGCACAAGGCCATTCGGGCTGATGCCGGTATCGATCAGGCAATCGAGCCGGCCACCAGGCGTCAGCCGATAAACCCGCCCGCTGGGATCATGCAGGCCGGTCTGGCCCTGATCGGTGAAAAAGATGTCGCCGTTGGAGGCGAGATGCAGGTCGTTGCAGCCGCGGAACGATTCCGAATTGCGCGCGGTCAGGATCGGCTTGATGCGGCCGGCTTTGGCGTCGAGCTCCATGATGCCGTGCATGTAGTCGGCAACCAGGATGCGGCCGTCGGCCGCGATCTTCAGCCCGTTCGGCCATCCCTCGTATTCGATGATGAGCGACCATGCGCCATCCGGCGCGATGCGGAAGATGCGGCCGAACGGAATGTCGACGATGTAGAGACGGCCGTCCTTGTCGAAGGACGGCCCCTCAATGAAGCTATCGGTCGGCACACCCGGCCGGTTGGCATCGGCCCAATCAGTCCGCACGCTTTTGCGGCGGAACTTGTCGGGCATAGCGGAGAAGATTTTTGTTTCGATCAGGCGCGGCGGCGTTTCCAGGTACATCATTTTTGTTTTTGTGGTTGTTGATGGAGAGAGAGCGCGGCACCATAGGGCACAATGAAGGGCGCGTCGATTGGGGCTGAGGCATGGCGCCCCGCCCTCGCTGTCATTGCCCGCGAAAGCGGGGAATCCATTACGCCGTGGCCTCACCGCTTGATCACAGGTGTCTCGGCGTGATGGATCGCCCGATCAAGGCCGGGCGATGACGGCGGAGTATGAGGCGACGACCGAGAAAGTCGCCCTACCCCGCAGCCCCCGCGACCTTCGCCTGCTTCGCCGGCGCCACGTCCGTCGTGGCGATGAGCCGCTTCAGCTCGGGGATGCAGGAGCCGCAATTGGTCCCCGCCTTGAGCTTTGCGCCGATCTCGACGGCCGTGCGTGCGCCGGCGGCGATGGTGTCGCAGATGGTGCCGCGGCCGACGCCGAAGCAGGCGCAGACGACGGGGCCGGTCGAGGCTACGCCTTCGCTGGACTTGCCCGACAGCAGCATGCGGCGCTGGTCGTCGGTGACGTGATCGGCCACGAACAGGCTCTTCACCACCTCCCAATCACCGGCATCATGGGCGGGGCCGACGAACAGACAGGTCTCGATGCGGTCGCCCGCGAACGAGGCTGCGCGATAAACCCCGCCGCCAAAGTCGCGATAGTCGGCAACGTCTTCGCCGGCAACGCTCTCGAGCCAGGCCGGCCAGCGCGACAGATCGGCATTGTCGGCGAAGAGATAACCGAAGCCGCCGGCAACCGTGACGCGGGTCCACAGCAGGTTAGGCGGCAGGTCGAGTTGTTTTCGCGACAGCGCAAAGCCGCGGAAGACGTATTCATAGGGTGCAATCGCCGCCGGCGTGGCCTTCGACTCCGGCTGCCCGGAGAACGGATCGGTGAACGATGCCGCGAGCGCGCCGACGCGGCCATGCGAGGCGTTCATCGCACTCCAGTGGATCGGGGCAAACAGCATGCCGCGCTGCTGCCGGTCGCTGACGACGACCTTCAGGATGCATTGGCCGTAATCGGTGGTGATGCGGGCATAGCCATCATGGGCGATGTTGTACTTGTTGGCATCATCAGGGTGGATCTCGACGAACGGCTCGGGCAGATGCGCGCCCAGCCGCTGGCTGAGGCCGGTGCGCGTCATGGTGTGCCACTGGTCGCGGATGCGCCCGGTGTTGAGCCGCAGGGGCCGCGACGGCCCGGTCTCGCCGCGCAGCGACGGCACCTCCGGCGCAACGAAGCGGCCCTTGCCGTCATTGGTGAAGAAGCCGCCGGCTGCGAAAAAGCGCTCGCCGGGCACTTCGCCTTCGCGCGCCGGCCATTGCACCGGCTTCAAGGCATCGAAGGCGTCGTCAGACAGCGAGGTCAGCGAACCGATGTCGAAATCGCGGCTGCCATTGTTCTCGAACGCCGAGAGCGCGGCGTGCTCGCGGAAGATGTCGGCGGCGGATTTGTAATTGAAGCTATCGCCGAAGCCGAGACGCTTTGCGGCCTCGCTCAGGATCCACCAATCCGGCCGTGCCTCGCCCGGCGCCGGCAGGAACGAGCGCTGGCGCGAGATCCGGCGTTCGGAATTGGTGACGGTGCCCGACTTCTCGCCCCAGGCGAGCGCGGGCAAGAGCACGTGCGGGCCGGCCTCGACGGTGTCGTTGGAGAGCACGTTCTCGGAGACCACGAACAGCTCGAGCTTCTTCAGCGCCTCGCGCACGACGTCGGCATCGGGCAGCGACACCGCGGGGTTGGTGCCCATCACCCACAGCGCCTTGACCTCGCCGCGGTTGATGGCATCGAACAACTGCACCGCCTTCAGCCCCTCATGGGTGGCGATGCGCGGCGCCTTCCAGAACCGTCGCACACGATCGATGTCCGGCGGCGTGAAGTTCATGTGCGCGGCGAGCTGGTTGGCGAGGCCGCCGACCTCGCGGCCGCCCATCGCGTTGGGCTGACCGGTGAGCGAGAACGGCGAGGCGCCCGGCTTGCCGATGCGCCCGGTGGCGAGATGGCAGTTCAGGATCGCGTTGACTTTGTCGGTGCCTTGCGCCGACTGATTGACGCCCTGCGAATAGAGCGTGACGACACGCTCCGTGTCACGGAACATCTTGAAGAAGGCCGCGACGTCCTGTTCGGAGAGACCCGTCGCGAGCGCGGTCGCGGTAACGCTGCCGGCGATGTTCCGCGCCCGTGCCAGCGCGTCGTCGAAGCCCGACGTGTTTTGCGCGATGTAGTCCTGATCGTGCGCGCCGTTGTCGGCGAGGTGAACCAACAGGCCGGAGAACAGCGCGGTGTCGGTGCCGGGCTTGAGGCCGAGGAACAGATCGACATCGCTGGCGGTGTCGGTGCGGCGCGGATCGATCACGATCATGCGCGCGCCGCGCTCCTGCCGGTTCTTCACCATCCGCTGGAACAGCACGGGGTGGCACCAGGCGGCGTTCGAGCCGACGAAGACGAGCAGATCGGCCTGATCGAGATCCTCGTAGCAGCCCGGCACGGTATCGGCGCCGAAGGCACGGCGATGGCCGGCGACCGAGGACGACATGCAGAGCCGCGAATTGGTGTCGACATTGGCCGTGCCGACGAAGCCTTTCATCAGCTTGTTGGCGACGTAGTAATCCTCGGTCAGAAGCTGGCCCGAGAGATAGAACGCAACGGCATCGGCGCCGTCGCGCGCGATGATGTGTTGCATGCGATGGGCGACGTGGTCGAGCGCATCGCTCCAGGCCACGCGCTCCAGCACGCCCTTGCAGCGGATCATCGGATAGAGCAGCCGGCCTTCCAGCCCGACCGTCTCGCCGAGCGCGGAGCCCTTCGAGCACAGCCGGCCGAAATTGGCGGGATGATCGGGGTCGCCCGCGATCGCGGCGCCGCCTTTGCCGTCAGGTGTTGCGAGCACGCCGCAGCCGACGCCGCAATAGGGGCAGGTCGTCCTGGTGGCGCGGAACGAGGGATCGATCACCGTCATATCAAGCGGCCTTTGGCGGAAGCGCAAGCGCGCGACCGAACATCATGTCGGTACGGATCGCGGTGACCTTGTCGCGATTGCGGATCAGCTCGAGATACCAGAGCGCGTCGGCGGTATCGCCGATCAGCACCGCGCCGGTGAGCCGGCCGTCGCCGATGACGAGCTTCTTGTAGGTGCCGCGCCGGCGATCTGACAGCACGAGGCTCTCGCTGCCCTCCCCGCCCATGAAGTCGCCGGCGGAGAACACGCTGACGCCGGACACTTTCAGATTGGTCGAGACCACGCTGCCCTGATAGGCGGCGGGACGGCCGGCGAGATGCCGCGCCAGCACGCGCGCCTGCTCATAGGCCGGCTCGACCAGGCCATAGCAGGTGCCACGATGCTCGGCGCATTCGCCGAGCGCGTAGATGTCGGGTGAAGCCGTCTGCATCTCGTCGTTGACGACGATGCCACGATTGACCGCGATGCCGGCGTCCCTGGCCAGCGCGACATTGGGCCTGATGCCGGCCGCGAAGATCACCGCATCGGCCTCGATGCGGCTGCCGTCGGCGAGCTCGACTGCTTCGACGTGACCGTCGCCATAAATGCACTTCGTGCTGGCATTGAGCAGGATGCGGATGCCCTTGCGCTCGACCAGCGTCTTGAGCAGGTCGGCTGCCGGCAGATCGAGCTGGCGCTCCATCAGCCGGTCCACCAGGTGCAGCAGCGTGACGGGCGCGCCGGCCTTGGCGAGGCCGTAGGCCGCTTCGAGCCCGAGCAGGCCGCCGCCGACCACCACGACGCGCTTCTTGCCGGCGGCGAGCGCCAGCAGCAAATCGACGTCGCGGGTGTCGCGGAAAGTGTGGACGCCGGCGAGATCGGCGCCGGGTACGTTGAGCCGCAACGGCGTCGAGCCGGTGGCGAGCACGAGCTTGGAATATTCCATGCTCTCTTCGCCCTCGACCTTGAGCTCGCGGCGGCCGATGTCGATCTCGGTGACGCGGTAGCCGTAGCGGACGGTGACGCCGCGATGGCGCCACCAGTCCGCCGGCCGAAGCTCGATCTCGTGCGAGCCGGTCTCGCCAGCCAGCACGGAGGAGAGCAGCACGCGATTATAAGCGAGCCGCGGTTCCTCGCCGATCACCGCGACCGCGTAGCGGCCGAGCGCGGTCTTGGCGAGCTCGTCGACCAGACGCGCGGCCGCCATACCATTACCGACGATGACGAGCGGTTCACTCACAAGGCATCTCCTATTCAGCGGCCTGCGACTGCGCGCCGTAGGCCTCGGAAATCATGAAGCCGGACAGCACGCCGTAGGCGTCGGTCCAGGCCGCGGCGAGCTCAGGCGTCCAGGCTTCGCCGAGGCCCTTCTCCAGGGTCCACAGCAGGGTCGCGCCGACCACGGGATAGTGCTCGGCCTTGGCGCCGTAGGCGACATGACGCTTGGCGAGCGCGGAGGCCGCCGGAAGAATCGTCTCGAGGTTCGACAGGCCGCCGACCACGGCGGCGAGCATGCCCATCAGCTTCTTGCGCTGCTCGGTCATGTCCTCGGGGAACATCGCGCGCACCGACGGCGCCACCTCGAACAGGCGGTCGTAGAACAGCACGGAAGCCGCTTCGGAAATCGGCGCGACCTTGGAAAAGCTCTGCTGGACGAGGGTGATCTGTTCGGGCGTCATGATGTAATCCTGTCTGTTTCGGTTTGCCTTGGTGCGCGCCGTTGCGAACAAGGTTCATGGGTCAAACGTCATCAGCGTGACTTCTCCCCGCATACGGGGAGAAGCGAGTTTCATACCAAGTGTCACACCCTGGCATCAGCGAGGCTTGGCGCGCCCTCACCCTGCGGGCTGCGACGCGTCAGGCCCAAGGGCGACCGCTCGCGAGTTACGCGGCCTCGACGAAGCGGTGACGCTCATAGAGGAATTCGAGCACGCGCTGGCGGCACTTCAAATACGTCGCGCTGGTCGCGAGCTCGAGCCGCTTGCGCGGCCGCACCAGCGGCACCTCCAGCACCTCGCCGATGCGGGCGGACGGCCCGTTCGTCATCATCACGATGCGGTCGGACAGCAGCACGGCCTCGTCGACGTCGTGGGTGATCATCAGAATGGTGTTGCCGAGCTTCTGATGCAGCGCCATCACCGAGTCCTGCAGATGCGCGCGGGTCAGGGCGTCGAGCGCGCCGAAGGGCTCGTCCAGCAGCAGCACTTTCGGCTCCATCGCCAGTGCCCGCGCGATGCCGACGCGCTGCTTCATGCCGCCGGAGATTTCCGAGGGGCGCTTGTCCCTGGCATGGGCCATCTGGACGAGGTTGAGATTGTGCATCACCCAGGCCTCGCGCTCGGCCTTGGTCTTGGTCCTGGCAAAGACCTTGTCGACGCCGAGCTTGACGTTCTCGAACACGGTGAGCCACGGCAGCAGGCTGTGGTTCTGGAACACCACGGCGCGATCGGGGCCCGGCGAGTTGACCTCGCGATTCTCCAGCAGCACGCCGCCGGTGGTGGCGGTGGTGAGCCCGGCGATGATGTTGAGCAGGGTCGACTTGCCGCAGCCGGAATGGCCGATGATCGAGACGTATTCGCCCTTCTCGATCGTCAGGTTGATGTCCTTCAGCACCTCCGTGCTAGCGGCGCCACGGGTGAAGATCTTGTCGATGTGGTCGAGCTTCAGATAGGCGGTCATGTGTTTTCTCCTCAGCCCTGCGCCGTGCCGCGGGTGACGATCCTGCCAAGGCCCGCGATCAGGCGATCGAGCACGAACCCGATGATGCCGACATAGAACAGCGCCAGGATGATTTCGCTGATATGCGAGGAATTCCAGGCGTCCCAGATGAAGAAGCCGATGCCGACGCCGCCGATCAGCATTTCCGCGGCCACGATCGCGAGCCAGGACAGGCCGATGCCGATGCGCAGGCCCGTGAAGATGTAAGGCGCCGCCGCCGGAATCATGATCTTGGAGAAGAACTCGAGCGGGTTGAGCTGCACCACCGCGGCGACGTTGCGATAGTCCTGCGGAATGTTGCGGATGCCGACCGCGGTGTTGATGATGATCGGCCAGACCGAAGTGATGAAGATGACGAAGATCGCCGACGGCTGGCCGTCGCGGAAGGCGGCGAGCGAGAGCGGCAGCCAGGCGAGCGGCGGAATGGTGCGCAGGACCTGGAACAGCGGATCGAGCCCGCGCATCGCCCAGACCGATTGCCCGACCAGCACGCCGAGCGCGATGCCGACGATGGCGGACAGCGAATAGCCGAAGGCGACGCGCTGGAGGCTGGCGGAGAGGTGCCAGAACAGGCCCTTGTCGATGCCGCCATGGTCGAAGAACGGATCGACGATCAGCTCCTTGGTGTCCTTGAACACTTTTGACGGCGGCGGCAGCGCCGAGCCGGCGCGGCGGCAGACCAGCTCCCACACCAGCATCAGGAGCGCGATCACCACGAGCGGCGGGATCACGCGCACCGCGGTCTCCCGCGCCATCCGCGCATAGGCCTCGCTGCGCGGGGCACGCTTGGGCGTCATCGCAACGACCGGTGCGCCCGCGCCAACGGGCTTCGCGGTCTCAACATCCAACTTCGTGGCAGGCATGTTCATCGCAATCTCTCTCCGGCTTCAAAAGACGATGCGGCCGCCTCGCGGCGGCCGCTGGCGACATCAGACTTCGACGCGCTTGATCGCGAGCGACTTCAGATAGGCCGCCGGATTTTCGGGATCGAACACCTTGCCGTCGAAGAAGGTCTCCTTGCCGCGCGAGGTGGAGGCCGGAATGTCGGCAGCCGCGACGCCGAGCGTCTTGGCCGCATCGCGCCACATGTCCTCGCGGTTGACCTTGCCGATCAGCGCCTTGCTGTCGAAGCCGGCTTCATATTTGCCCCAGCGGATGTCCTCGGTCATGAACCAGAGATCGTGGCTCTGGAACGGATAGGAGGCCTGGTCGCGCCAGTACTTCATGATGTGCGGCGAGTTCTCGATCACCTTACCGGCATTGCCGTAGTCGAACTTGCCCTTGGCGCGGTCGGCGATGTCCTCGACCGGGCAGTTGATCCACTGGCGCTTGCCCATGATGGTCGCGAGCTCGTCCTTGTTCTCCATCTTGTCGGCCCATTGCTGGGCCTCCATCACGGCCATCAGGATCGCCTTGGCGGCCTTCGGGTTCTTGTCGACCCAGGCCGCGCGCATGCCGAGCGATTTTTCCGGATGCTTGCTCCAGATCTCGCCGGTGTTGACGGCGGTGTAGCCGATGCCCTGGTGCACCAGCTGCCCGGGCCAGGGCTCGCCGACACAGAAGGCGTCCATGGTGCCGACCTTCATGTTGGCCACCATCTGCGGCGGCGGCACGGTGATGGTCTCGACATCCTTGTCGGGATCGATGCCGCCGGCGGCGAGCCAATAGCGGACCCAGAGATCGTGCGTGCCGCCCGGGAAGGTCATCGCGACCTTGGCCGACTTGCCCTCGGCCTTCTTCTTCTCGAACACCGCCTTGAGCGGCGACGAATCGGCGCCGATCTTGAGGTCGGCATATTCCTTGGCGACGGAGATGCACTGCGCATCGAGATTGAGCCGCGCCAGGATGTACATCGGCGTCGGCTGGTTGTTCTGCGTCACCTTGCCGGCCGAGATCAGATACGGCATCGGGGTGAGGATGTGCGCGCCGTCGATGCCGTTGCCTTCGGAGCCGAGCACGAGGTTGTCGCGCGTGGTGCCCCAGGAGGCCTGCTTCTGCACGTCGACGTCGGGCATGCCGTATTTGGCGAACAGGCCCTTGTCCTTGGCGACGAACAACGGACCGGCATCGCTGAGCGCGATGAAGCCGAGCTTGGCACCCTTGACCTCAGGGCCTGAATCCTGCGCGAACGCGCCGGCTGGGAAATTCAGCTTGGCGGCAGCGAGAAGAGCCGCGGTGCCGCCGGCGGCTTTCAACAATTGACGGCGGCTCAGGCCAGTATCCGAAGGCCGGCGAATGCGCTTGGTCATAGGCGGTGTCGTCCTTTGCGTCGTTGCGATGATTGCGTCAGTTCGCACGAGCAGCCCGTCCGTCCGTGGCGCCCGAAAAAGGCGCATGCGAACGCGCGACGGGGGAACCCCCGTCTGGTGGCGTCAGCAAATTCGGATGAGAAGTCTCGCGGGACGGCTTCAATGGCGTCGGCCTAGAACCATTCAAGCTTCGTGCCAAGCTCGGCGCATCGGAAAACGCCAAATATTCAATGCGTTACCTGCACCACGCTAGACTGCCGCAGGCCTTTTCCGCACGCGAAATTTGCGGATTGCTCACTTCTTGTGCGACGCACAAATCTTATGCAGCCGCCCAAGCAAGAGGCCGTGGAGCCCGCCAAAGTGAGATGCTGGCCGGCACCATCCAATTGAAATTGCTCACATTTTCAATCGCGCCGCATCGGCACGCGACTTGCATTTCCTTATGGCGTCAACGAAGACTGCGGCTTGCCGCAATGTTGCAGCCTCTGGCGGCTGCAGCCCGGAAGCTCAACTGCTTCGCGGCCCCTCCCGGCTCGGTCGTCGTGACGCGATTCCCAAGGCTTCCAGACCTCCCATAGCCCTCGTGCGCGGCAATCAGCCCGCACGGCCATCACGTTCAGCCGCGCTCTCTCGAGGCGCGTGTCGGTCTCACTTACGAAGCAAAAGGAACCATTGATGTCGTATCTCGCGCCTTCGGAATTCGTCACCAAGATGGTGGATGCAGGCGAGTCCAAGATCTTCATGTCCACCCGGGATACCATCATCCGGGCCTATATGGCTGGCGCCATCCTCGCCCTCGCCGCCTGGTTCGCCGTCACCATCAATGTGAACACCGGCCAGCCGCTGGTTGGAGCGCTGCTGTTTCCGGTCGGGTTCGTCATGCTCTATCTGCTGGGCTTCGACCTCCTGACGGGCGTGTTCGTGCTGTCGCCGCTCGCCCTGATCGACAAGCGCCCCGGCGTCACGTTCGGCGGCGTGCTGCGCAACTGGGGCCTCGTCTTCGTCGGCAATTTCGCCGGCGCCTTCACCGTCGCCTTCATGATGGCCTTCGTCACGACGTTCGGCTTCACGCAGGATCCCGACAAGGTCGGGGCGGCCATCGGCAATATCGGCGAAGGCCGAACGCTCGGCTATGCCGCGCATGGTGCCGCCGGCATGGCGACTCTGTTCATGCGCGGCATGCTCTGCAACTGGATGGTCTCGACCGGCGTCGTCGGCGCCATGATCTCGACCTCGGTCCCCGGCAAGGTCATCGCGATGTGGATGCCGATCCTGGTGTTCTTCTACATGGTGTTCGAGCATTCCGTCGTGAACATGTTCCTGTTCCCGTCGGGCCTGATGCTGCACGCGAAATTCTCGATCATGGATTACCTGATCTGGAACGAGATCCCGACCGTGCTCGGCAACCTCGTGGGCGGCCTCGCCTTCACCGGATTGACCCTCTATGCCACGCACGTCATGACCCAGCCGAAGCGCCAGGCCGGCAAGACCACGCCGCCCCGCGTCGCGGCCTGATCGAATACGTCTCGACAGGGGAGCCTCGCCCGCCCAGGGTGAGGCTTCCCTCGCCTGGTGATGACCATGACTCGCGGACTCCAGATCTCGGTCGGCCAGCACTCCGACAAGGGCCGCAAGCCGGTCAACCAGGATTTTCACGGCGTGCTGATTCCGGAGGAGCCGCAGCTCAGCCTGAAGGGCATCGCGGCCGTTCTGGCCGACGGCATCTCCAGCAGCACGGTGAGCCAGATCGCCAGCGAGTCCGCGGTCAAGAGCTTCCTGATGGACTATTACTGCACGTCGGAATCCTGGACGGTGAAAACCTCCGCCCGCCGCGTGCTGGACGCGACCAATTCCTGGCTCCATGCGCAGACGCGCAAGAGCCAATATGCCTATGACCGCGACAAGGGCTATGTCTGCACGCTCAGCGCCATGGTCATCAAGGCGACCACCGCGCACATCTTCCATGTCGGAGACTGCCGCATCTACCGCGTCGCCGGCAAGGCGCTGGAGCAGCTGACCGAGGATCACCGCATCATCGTGTCGTCGGAGCAGACCTATCTCGGCCGCGCGCTCGGCATCAATCCGCAGCTCGAGATCGACTACCAGACGGTCGAGATCGAGGCCGGCGACACCTTCCTGCTCGCCACCGACGGCGCCTACGAATTCGTCGACCATCGCTTCATCATCAGCGCCATCAACGAACATGCAGCCGAGCTCGACGGCGCGGCCAAGGCGATCGTCGAAGAGGCCTACCGGCGCGGCAGCGACGACAACATCACGGTGCAGATCCTCCGCATCGATGCGGTGCCGCAGCGCGAGCCGGCAGGTATCTTCAATCAGACCGCCGAACTGCCGCTGCCTCCTTTGCCGGAGCCGCGCGCGATCTTCGACGGCTACAGGATCATCAGGGAGATCCACGCCAGCAGCCGCAGCCACATCTATCTCGCCGTCGATACGGAGACCGACGCGCCGGTCGCGCTCAAGCTGCCGTCGATCGATCTGCGCGACAACGCCGCCTATCTCAAGCGGTTCCTGATGGAGGAATGGATTGCGCGCCGGATCGACAGCCCGCACGTGCTCAAACCGCTGTCACAGTCGCGGCGGCGCGGCTACCTCTACGTCGCGACCGAATTCATCGAAGGACAGACGCTGCGGCAGTGGATGACGGACAATCCGCGGCCCGACCTCGAAACCGTCCGTGGACTGATCGAGCAGATCGCCGCGGGCCTGCGCGCCTTCCACCGCATGGAGATGCTGCATCAGGATCTCAGGCCCGACAACATCATGATCGACAAGACCGGCACCGCGAAGATCATCGACTTCGGGTCGGTCCGGGTCGCCGGCGTCACCGAGGCGGCGCCGCAGGACGAGACGGGCGACATCCTGGGAACTGTCCAATACACGGCGCCGGAGTATTTTCTTGGGCAAGGCGGCTCGCCGCGCTCCGACATGTTTTCGCTGGCCGTGATCTGCTACCAGATGCTCACGGGCAAGCTTCCCTATGGCGCCCAGATCGCGAAGATCCGGCGCAAGGCGGATGTGCGGAGGCTGCAGTACCGCCCGGCCGACGACGACCGCAACGTGCCCGCCTGGGTCGATGGCGCGCTCCGGCGCGCGCTGCATCCAGATCCCTACAAGCGGCACGAGGATCTCTCCGAATTCGTCTTCGAGCTTCGCTTGCCCAATCCGGCCTATCTCGACACGCGGATCACGCCGCTGCTGGAGCGCAGCCCGCTGATGTTCTGGAAGCTGACCTCGGCGGCGCTCGCCGGCGCGGTCGTCGTGCTGCTGGCGCTGCTGCACGCGCGGTAGGACGTGAGATCATGTGGTGCAGGCGTCACCACGTGATCAATGGAGACCGATGCAGCCAGGCATTGTCACGCACTTGATCCAGAACGAACCGCGCCACGTCGTCGCGCGAGATGCTGCCGCCATGAAAGCCGGAGAGATCCGTTAGTGTCCGGATCGTGCCGCGGCCCGGCTTGTTGCTCAGGACGGAGGGGCGGACCAGAACCCAGTCGAGCCCGCTGTTCCTGATGATCGTCTCCTGCCGGTCCTTGTCGGCGTACACCTTGCGCAGCAGAAGCAGGAAGATCAGCTTGTCGAACAGGAAGCCGCCGTGCCCGGCGCTGTCACCGGCGCCAATTCCTGTGATGCAGACCAGGCGAGAGACCTGCTCGGCCTTCATCGCGCTCACGAGCGCGCGTGTGGCGGTCGACAGCAGCGTCACCTCGCGAAACGGGCTCGCCGCTGTGCCGAGCGCACTGGCGACGGCATCCCGGCCCCTGAGCGCCTCGCGCAGCGCGGTCGCTTCGCGTGCATCTCCGATGATGAGCTTCGCTCCTTCGAGATCACGCGCCTTTTCAGCGGAACGAACCAGCGCTGTAACGTCGTAGCCGCGCGCCAAGGCCTGGCTGACGATGAGGCGACCGGTGGCGCCGGTCGCGCCAAGGACCAGTATTTTCGGTTGGGCGGCCTGGAAATCGTGGCCTTCAGAATTCTGCATGGAAGCCCCCGGGAAAGCGGGACGCCTCGCAAGAGGCCGTCCCGTGATTGACGTGGGTTGACGGAGTTGCGTTGAGCATGGCCGCTGCCGTCAGGCTGCGGCCGTGATCTCGGCGACGAAGTCGCGATAGGAGCGCAGGGGACGGCCGAGGAGACCGGTCAGACGTTTGACGTCGCCTGCCTCCGGAATCATGCCCTCGGTGAGAAAGCGCTCGCTCATCACGCGCATGTCGAAGGCCATCCAGCCGGGCATGAACTGCCTGAGGTTTTTCTCGAAGCCTGCGGTGTCGTCACCGCCATAAGCAATCGTACGCCCGAGTACCTCCGACCAGATCGCGGCGGCCTTTGCGCCGGTCAGCGTATCGGGACCGACGAGGTTGATCCCGTCGAGCGGAAGCGGCGTGGCGGACGTCTCGCGGCGGATCAGTTCGATGGCCGCGATCTCGCCGATGTCACGTGCATCGATCATCGCCAGCCCCTTGCTGCCGATCGGCATGGGATAGACGCCGTATCCGGTCACCACGTCCCTGATAGTGAGCTCGTTGTTCATGAAGTATGCCGGGCGCAGGATGGTGGCCTTGAAGCCCATCTGCTCGATCATGCGTTCGACGCCGTACTTGCCCGCGAAGTGCGGCACATTCACGTAGAGGTCGCTGTGGATCACCGACAGATAGACGAACCGCTCGATGCCGGCCTCGCGGGCAAGGTTAAGCGCCGTCAGCGCCTGGGTGAATTCGTCCGGCACCACGGCATTGAGCAGGAACAGCGTTGAAACGCCGGAAAGCGCGTTGCGCAACGAGTCGACATCGAGCAGGTCGCCCTGGACGACGGCAACACCTGCAGGAAAGTTGGCCATTGCGGGATCGCGGACGAGCGCGCGCACGTCGGCGCCGCGCTTGACGAGCTGTTCGACGACGGGGCGGCCGACTGTGCCGGTTGCGCCAGTAACGAAGATGGTCATGGGGATCACTCCGGGTTGGGTCAAAAGACACCCCGGAAATTAGTGATCCACATGCGAGCCGATAGACGCTATATTTGGACATAGCGTCTCACTGGTGGAACAGATGGATTTGCTTGCCCTCGCCGACTTCAATCTGGTCGCCCGCCACGGAGGGTTCGGAAAGGCCGCGCGCGCCGCGGGACGCCCCAAAGCGACCTTGTCCCGGCGGGTTGCCGAATTGGAGAGCGGGCTCAACCTGCGCCTCTTCGAGCGCGGCGGGCGCGCTCTCAAACTCACCCAGGAAGGGCGGGCGCTCTACGAGCGGACAGGGGCGCTGCTCACCGAGCTCGACGAAACAGCCGCGGCGATTGCCTCGGGCGGCGACAAGCCGCGAGGCAGGTTGCGGATCAGCGCGCCTCTGCTGTTTTCGCAAACGGCGTTGGGCAGGCTCGCAGCCGGCTTCGCGCTCAGACATCCGCAAGTCCGGCTCGAGGTCACGACGGAAGATCGGGCCGTCGACATGATCGAGGAAGGATTTGACCTCGTGATCCGGGTCAATCCGGATCCGGATGAAAGCCTCGTCGGACGCGTCTTTCTACGCGACCGAATGGTGGTCGTGGCCAGCCCTGAGCTGAAACGACCGAAAGGCCAACTCACCGTTCCGGCTGTCGTGCGCGGAACGGCCGACGAGGCTGCGGCGTGGGACGTCAGGCGACCAAGCGGCACATTGCGTATCGCCGTCGATCCCGTGCTTCGTCTGTCATCGCTGGTGATGGTTCGCGACGCAGCCCGAGCAGGCGTCGGCGCCGCACGTCTTCCCGTGTCGCTCGTCAGTCACGATCTGGCCGCCGGCACCCTGGTGCGTTGGGGCGATGTCGATGGGCCCGACATCGCCCTGTGGACGCTCTATCCATCGCGGCGATTGCTGAGCGCGCGCGTGTCCGCCTTCCTCGATTATCTGAAGGAAGCCTTTCCCAAGGGCACGCCTGACGAGCTGGCAGCCTACATCGGAGGATGAACGTACGCTCGGAGACGGAGGACCCTCACGCCGGCTCCGCCGCCTTCGTCCCCAGCGGTTTCGGCGCCATGCCGCCGCCTGGCTTGAGGTGGAATTCGTAGGTCATCAGGTGCCACGGACCGTTCGCCTTGGTGCCATCGGGCATCGCCGGGTCGTTGCGCGGCTCGACCTTGGCGATGAGGTCGTCCTTGACGCCGAACACGACGTCGGAATCGAGATATTTGTCGCCGTCCATGAAGACATGGGTGATCAGCGGCTCGTATCCCCTGGCATTGACCAGGAAGTGCACATGCGCGGGGCGCATCGGATGCCGCCTGGTTTGCACGATCATCTCGCCGACCGGGCCATCGGTCGGGATCGGATAGCTGCACGGCAGAATGGTGCGGAAGAAGAAGCGGCCGTCGCTGTCCGTGATGAAACGCGCCCGCGCCGAGGCGCCGACTTCGTCGTAGTTCGGTTTCTGGGAATCGTAGAAGCCGTCATCATCGGCATGCCAGACGTCGACGGGGACACCCGCGAGCGGCTTGCCCTTGAGGTCGATGACGCGGCTCTGCACGAACATCCGATCGCCGGTCTGGTTGTTCGGCGAGATATCAGTGCCGTGAGCCGTGACCTTGTGCTCGCCGACATAGAACGGGCCGAGCACCGTGGTCTGCGTGGCGCCCTCGCGGTCGCGGTGGTTGACTGCGTCGACCAGCATGGAGACACCGAGCACGTCCGACAGCAGGATGAATTCCTGGCGGGTATCGGTGCATTTGTGGCCGGTGCGAGTCAGGAAATCGATGGCGTATTCCCATTCCTCGAAGGTGAGACCGGTCTTGCTCACGTAATCGTGCAGCGACTTCACCAATTCCTGGAGCAGGAATTTGGCCCGCGGGTCCGGAGTGTTGTCGAAGCTCCGGACGACGGCCTCGGTGAGTTCAGTCTCGTTGAACTGGGTCATATGCGTTTGCCCTCGCGTTTTTCTCGTTGGCCCGGATGGGCTCCCTGGAGGCGTTCCAGGCTGGAGCCTACACCAGTCGGCGGGGCCGCGTTAAGCGCAACCGGCTTGGAATGCGGCCGCCATTTCGGTATCAATTTTCCGGCAAAACGCCCCGGAGGAAATTGATGCTCGCCCCTACCCCCGCTTCGCCCGAATCCGTGGGCATGTCCAAGGCCGCGCTCGATCGCGTCGATGCGCATCTGAAGAGCCGGTACATCGATGCCGGCCGTTTTCCGGGCACGCATCTGCTGGTCTACCGTCGCGGCAAGATCGCCCACAGCTCGGTGCAGGGCTTTGCGGACATCGAACGCAAGGCGCCGGTCAAGGACGACACCATCTACCGCATCTATTCCATGACCAAGCCACTCACCAGCGTTGCCTTCATGATGCTGGTCGAGCAAGGCCTCGTCGCGATCGACGAGCCCGTCGCCAAATACATTCCGGAATGGAAGGATCTCGGCGTGTTCGTCGCCGGCACCGCGCCGGCCTTCCTGACCCGGCCGCCGACCCGGCCGATGCTGATCGTCGATCTGCTCCGCCACACCTCCGGGCTGACTTACGGCTTCCAGCAGCGCTCCAACGTCGATGCGGCCTATCGCGCCGAGAAGATCGGCGAGGTCGAGAAGTCCGGCACGCTCCAGACCATGATCGAGAGCCTCGCGAAAATCCCTCTGGAGTTCTCGCCGGGCGAGGCCTGGAACTATTCGGTCTCGACTGACGTGCTCGGCTATCTCGTCGGCAAGATTTCGGGCATGCCGTTCGAACAGTTTCTCAAAGCACGGATCCTCGATCCGCTCGGCATGACCGACACCGATTTCCACGTGCCGGCTTCCAAGGCGCATCGTTTCGCGGCCTGCTATTCCGCGGACCCCGGCGGCGGATTGACCTTCCACGCCGGCCAGCGCCGCGAGGGCCTGACGCTGCAGGACGACCCGACCAAGAGCTCGTTCCTCATCCCGCCCTCGCTCATCTCCGGCGGCGGCGGGCTGTGCTCGACGATGGCCGACTATCTCACCTTCTGCCGTGCGCTGCTCAATGGCGGCGAGCTCGGCGGCGTCAGGCTGATCGGCCCGAAGACGCTGGCGCTGATGACCAGCAACCACATTCCCGGCGGACGGGCGCTCCCCGAAGTGTCGCGCTCGATGTTCGCGGAGGCCGCCTATAACGGCATCGGCTTCGGTCTCGGCTTCGCCGTGACCATGCGCCCGGCGGAGACGCTGGTCGCCGGCAGCCCCGGCGAATACAATTGGGGCGGCGCGGCCACGACCTCGTTCTGGATCGATCCGGCCGAGGAACTCGTCACCGTCTTCATGACGCAGGTGCTGCCGTCGAACGCCTATCCGATCCGGCGCGAGTTGCGCAGCATGGTCTACGCCGCCATCACCGAGAGCAATCTGTAGGAAACGCTCGTGTCACGGGGCCCCGCGAAGGATCGCGGGGCCCCGTTGTCTTCTGCTCAGTGAAGATGGCCGATCAGATAGACGCCACCGCCGATCACGAGCACGGCTGGTACCGCCCACAAAATCAGAATTGGCATTTGTCATCCTCCTCAGTTTGACGTGCAGACCTTGACGGTCTTCATGCCGCTTTCGGCCTCGGTACGCGACTTGTAGACCGTGCCCGACGGGCTCACGACGGTCATGGTCGTCTCCGTCGGCTTCTTGTCGACGATTGTGCACTTCTTCGTCTTGACGTCCTGGACGACGTAGAACTCGTCGGCCGCGAACGCGGGCAGGGAAAACGCAGCAATCATCAGCGCGGCAGTCGCCATCGTTAGCTTCATTTGGTTCTCCTCCATTGCCAGGCGTTGCTGCCTGGTCAATTCGTAAACGGGAAAAAGCGGCAATTTGTTCCTGAGCGAGGGAACGCCGTCTGCAGTGGGCGGTTGACGCCGCACTTATTCCTGTGAGGAGAACAAGGTGAACAAGCTATTTCTGCTTTCCGCCGCGGCGGTGATGATCTCGACCGGCGCGGTCGCGCAGTCCACCGTGGTGACCACCACCGGAACCGGTCACGCGGCCGTCGTTCAGATCGAGCCGGAATACCGGACCCGGATCAAATCCTACGTCACCGAGCACCGCGTGCGTCCCATCGTGAAGAACGAGAAGATCATCGTCGGCGCGACGGTTCCAGGCGACGTCGAGCTCGAAGCCGTTCCGTCGGACTGGGGTCCGTCCCTGACGAAATATCGCTACGTCTACGCCGGCGAGCGCGTGATGCTGGTGGATCCCGCCACGCGGACGGTCGTTCAGGAAATCGATTGATCAAGATGTGATGGATGGCGGTTGCCTTAAGGCGGCCGCCTCCCGGAGGCGACCATGACATCGCATCGAGAGGCCCGGATCGCCGGTCTCAGCCTGGCGGCCGTTTACGCCGTGTGCCTGTTGCTGACCGCGATCGGCATGAGCTGAAGCACGGACGCCGGCGACCGCGCTGCAAAATTCCTTTTCTGAACTGCTCTCCAAAATGCGAAAATTATAGCGCCGCGCAAGTCATGCCCGTATGGTCTGGCAAAATCATAATCCGGCGCGGATGCGCTGGAACCGGGACGTTCACGTTTGCCGAAATTCACCCTGCCGGTCCGACTCGCTCTGCTGGTCGCGGGAACGACGCTGCCGCTGATCGTGTTCGCGGTCGGCCTCGCCCACGCCAACTACCGCCAGGATCGGGCCGACGCGACGCGCCGGGTGCTGGAGACTGTCCGCAGCATGCGCCTCGTGCTCGACGCCGAGGTGCAGCGAATGACAGGCGGCTTGCAGGTGCTAGCGCTCAGCGATTCCTTGCGTAGCGGTGACTTCGACGGCTTCCGGCACCTCGCCGCGGGTTTCATCAACCAATATGGCGAAGACAGCATTCTTCTTCTGGCCGACCGGTCCGGGCATCAGCTCTTCTCGACCGTGACGCCCGACACGGCGAGCCTGCCGCCACGCAATAATCGCGAGATCGTCGAGCGGGTTTTTGCAAGCAACACGCCGCAATATTCCGATCTGTTCATAGGCTCGACCAAGAAGCGTCCGATCGTGACGGTCGAAGTTCCGGTGCTGCGCGACGGCGAGGTCGCCTACACGCTCTCGTTCAGCCCGCCGCTCGACATCTTCCAGCAACTGGTCGACCGGCAGCGTCCCGACGGGCAGTGGACCATGTCGCTGCTGGACAGCAAGGGCTTCGTGTTCGCACGCGCGCCCAATCCGAGCGAGACGTTCGGCAAGCAGGCGTCTCCCTCGCTGTACAACGCGATGTTTCGCGCGCCCGAGGCCGCATTGTCGACCGTCTCGCTCGAAGGCGTTGCGCTGGCCTCGGCCTACACGCGCTCGCGACTGACCGGCTGGACCGTCGCGGCCGGTATTGCCGAGAGCTCGTTGATCGCGCCGCTCTGGCGCAACATCGCGATCACCAGCCTGATCGGCGGCGTGCTGCTGCTGATCGGCCTCACCTTCGCGGTCAGGATGGCGACCACGATCGCGCGCGGCGACATGCTGCACAATCTGCTGATCGAGGAGCTCAACCATCGCGTCAAAAACACCCTGGCGCTGATGCAGGCGATCGCGGTGCAGACTTTCCGCAGCGCCAGCCGGGACGAGCGGATCAAGTTCGAGGGCCGCCTCGGCGCACTCGCCGAGGCGCACAATCTCCTCAGCCAGGAGAAATGGCAAGGCTCCGAGCTGAAGGACGTGATCGCGCGGGTGCTCCAGCCGTTCCTGCTCTCCGGCCCCGAACGTATCCGCATGACCGGCCCCACGGTGCCGCTGTCACCGAGGCTCGCTGTCGTGCTGTCGATGATCGTGCACGAGATCGCCACCAACGCCGCGAAATATGGCGCGCTCTCCAACGAGACCGGCCGGGTCACGCTGGAATGGGAGGTCATCGCGGACACGCCAAAACCGCGGCTGCGGCTGATCTGGACCGAGACCGGCGGCCCGCCAGTGACGGCTCCGGTACAACGCGGCTTCGGTTCGCGCCTGATCGAGCGCAGCGCGCGCGACCAGCTCGGCGGCGAAGCGACGGTGGATTTTCTGCCGCGCGGCGTGGTCTGCACGGTCATCTGCGCGCTGGAAGAGGCGCGGTGAACGGGGGGACATCGGCGAGGAAGATCACCAGGCTTCGTACCCACATCCTCGACGCAAAGCTCTCGCGGCCTTTCGCCTATTCGCGAGCCTGGTACGACACGCGCACGGCGATGCTGGTCCAGATCGGGAAGATCGGGATGAATCGTCGTCGCGCTTCAGCTTGTTGTTCGAGCATGATCCTTTGGAAAGCCGCCGTGCACTTTTCCGGATCTTGCTTCAGCCGATCGTCTGCAGTGCCGGGAACGTCTCCAGCAGCCAGATGCTCACATTCGAGACTGCGCCGGTGAGGAAGCCGATGCCGGTGATCAGCATCAACACGCCCATGGCGCGCTCGACATTGACGAGATGGCCCTTCATGCGCGCGAACAGGGTCGAGAATTGCTCGATCATCAGCGCTGCGATCAGGAAGGGAATGCCGAGGCCGGCCGAATAGACCGCGAGCAACCCTGCGCCCTTGGTCACTGTCGCTTCGGCCGCGGCGATCGAAAGGATCGCGGCGAGGATCGGGCCAATGCACGGCGTCCAGCCGAAGGCGAAGGCGAGCCCCATGAGATAGGCGCCCCAGAGGCCGACGGGTTTGGGGATCGGCAGCCGCCCCTCGCGCATCAGCAGGCCGATACGCGTCAGTCCGAGGAAATGCAGGCCCATGACCATGATGACGATGCCGGCAATGATCGACAGCTCGGCCGACCAGGCGCGGATCAGTCCGCCGACCAACGAAGCGCTGGCGCCGAGCGCCACGAACACCGTTGAAAAGCCGAGCACGAACAAGAGCGCCGACATCATGATGGCGCGCTTGGAGGCCGAGGCCGGCTCGTCGCTCTCGACATGCTCGATCGTCGCGCCCGTCAGATAGATCAGATAGGGCGGAACGAGAGGCAGGACGCAGGGGGAGAGGAAGCTGACGAGGCCGGCAATCAGCGCCGCCGGGATCGAAACATTTTGCATGATGAAGTCGGAGCCATCTCAGGCTCTTCGGCCGCGCACGGGGAGTGTGCGCACACCGGAGCCGAACCGGCACTGGTGTAGCCGATGCCGGAAAATGCGCAACAGAGGCGCACAAAACCAGGGCTCCTCCCGATGCCGCCTGCGATCACAGATGCGGCATCGGGACGCGCACAAATCTCGCCAAAAAGCGAGATTTGGCGGCGTGGCTACTTCACCACGCGGAGCAGCGGACGCCGGGGCTGGTCCTGCGTCTGCTTGGAAGGGGACTGCGGTCCGCTGACAGCGCTCCGCAGCATTTCGTCGCACAGTGCCTTGAGATCGGCACCGTCAATTCCCTTGAGTTTCATCCGCACGTCGAGAATGACGACGGACAGCAATTCGGCCGACTCACGGCTGTTGATCTCGTTGAGGACCTTGCGGCACTCCTCGAGCGTTTCCAGCACCGACTGCAACTGTTCGTCTGAATGCGACACCGGCGTTCTTTCCGTTAGTTCGGCCTGCGAGATATAGTCGTGGCGATCCCCTCGGCCCCCATGGAGCAGTAAGGGTAGCATGAGGCGTCTGCGCCTCCGAACATGATTTCGAAGCGCTTCTGCGCACTTCCAGCTGACATTGCCCCGCAGCGCGGTTGGCCATCATCATGAGTGTCAGGGAAAGAACGCTTGGAGATATGCGATTGATCCATCGCGCAAATCCGAAGCACTCGGGCGAGGACGCCCGTCATAGACGACGCCGACAATGCCGTAGCCATTTCAAGGCTCGCAACGGAACTCACGCGACACCCCTCACCCGGACGATAGCTTGCCCGATTCCCATCCGTTGGTACCACCCAGATACCGCCAACGAGATAGTAAGGATGGCGTTCAAAACTCGCCGATCCCCAACCCGTCGTGGTTGTGGTTTGCCCCAGATTCTGCCAGTTTAGCGACCCGAAGGGACTTGTATGCACTCCTTGGCGGAAAGGGGCGTTCCACTGGAGGAACGCCCAAAGATAAATATCAGCGGCCTCTCTGATTGGGATGCGGCTCGCATCTTCTTGGAAGTCGTTCGATGCGGCAGTTTCCGCTCGGCGGCCGAGCGCCTGTCTCTATCGATCAACGCCGTCCGCCGCCGGATCGACGATTTCGAGCGCCAGACCGGGACCACCCTGTTCACCCGCGACGTCCATGGCACCCATCTGACCGATGAGGGCGCGCTGGTGGTGTCAGCCGTGGAACGCATGGAGGCCGCGGCCTTCGACGTCCTGCGCGCCAGCGATTCGACGGCCAATGCCCTGTCCGGCGAGGTCCGCGTCGCCGTGACCGAGGGACTGGGTACGTTCTGGCTCGCCCCGCGGCTGGTCGAATTCCAGCAGGCCTATCCGAAAATCCTGGTCGACCTGCATTGCGCGATGCGCTCGGCCGACGTCTCGCGCCACGAGGCCGACGTCGCCATCCACCTGTCGCGGCCTTCGGCGCTCGACGTCAAGCTGGTGCGGCTCGGCCGCATGCATCTGATGTTCTGGGCCTCCAGGAGTTACGTTGAGAAATATGGCGCGCCGCGCTCCGCGGCGGAGTTGATCAAGCACCGCCTGGTGCTGCAATTCGCCGACCAGATCGCCGCCAAGGAAACCTTCGAGAGCTTCTTCCCGGGCGTACCGGAACGTGACCTTCTGGTCATGAAGACCAACGTCTCGAGCGCCAACTACTGGGCTGTCGCGAATGGAGCCGGCATCGGCGTATTCCCGAGCTATGCCATTGCGCTTGGCGGGAAGTTGATTCCACTGGAGGTCGAGCTGAACCGACCGCTGGATATCTGGTTGTCCTACCATCCTGGTAGCGGCCGGATTCCGCGCGTGCGGCACATGATTGACTGGCTGATCGATGCTTTCAATCCGGCGCGCTTCCCGTGGTTTAAGGAAGAATTCGTGCATCCGCACGAATTCAAGGACTCGTATATGGGCGAACCCCTGACCCAGCTCTTCGGGGGGTTTTCAACCGAAGAACGATGAGAAAAAGTATGAAGACAGCGGCGAAAAGAATGAAGCAGCGCAGTGCCGGCAAACCGGACATTGAGCTTGGCAAGCGGATCCGTCTGCGGCGCGTCGAGATGAAGATCTCGCAGGCTGAGCTCGGCGAAAAGCTCGGCGTCAGCTTCCAGCAGGTCCAGAAATACGAGAAGGGCGTCAATCGCGTCGGCGCGGCTCGGCTTCAGCAGATCGCCACCGCCCTCGATGTGCCCGTGACCTTCTTCTATGACGGCGACAACAAGGCGCGCGAAGTCGAGAGCCTGCTGTTCCTCGACTCTGCGTTCAGCCTCCGCCTGCTGCGTGCCTACAGCAAGATCAAGGATCAGACGGTGCAGCGTCAGCTCGTCTCGCTGATGGAATCGATCGCGGCGAACGAAGCCTGATCGATCGGCGACCTGGCCTCCAAGACCTATGTTGAAGGCTGACGTCAAAGGCCGATGTTCAATCCACCGCGTCACGGGGGCGCGGCCGGATTGAACGAGGCCTGCCGGATCAGATTTGAGCCTGCGCGCCATCGGCGCGCGGCATCGGCTTTTCAGGGCGGCTTGGCCGCCCTTTTTCTTGGCCGCCTGCCGGCCATTCGTCGCGGATTTCACGAACCAATCCCGCCCCAGCCGCGACCCAATCGAGAGTCGCGCACCAACCTGCGGGACTTTCGACCGCCGTGCTTAATGGGACCTCAACACTGGTGCCCTAAATTCCCGCCGAATTTGCGAATCGGCGCACGCCGCGCGGCGACCGGAATTGCCAGTGCGAGCGCCCGTCAGCGCCTCGTTTTCATGAGGAAGATTGAGACACATGTCGAAACGCCATGCGATCATCATTGCCGTCGGCGTGCTCGCCAGCGCCTCCGCGTTCGCGCAGACCGAGACCATCGGGCAGGCCGGTCCCAAGCCGGCGGCAGCCGGCACTGTGCCGGCGGCGGCGAACCCGGCTCACGCGGCTGCGCCGAAAACTGCCACGACATCCGCCCCGACGCCGGAGAGCCGCTCGGCCGCGGCGCTCGAGCTGACGCACGAGCCGACCTACGACGAAGGCAGCGCGCGAAGAATCAAGGACGCGGCACTCAGCTATTCCGATCTTGCGGTGCGCGGCGGCTGGCCGACCATTCCCGCGGACGCCAAATTCGCGCCCGGGATTCAGGGCGCCACCGACGAGCTACTGCGCAAGCGGCTGATCATGTCCGGCGATCTTTCCGCCGACAAGACCAGCGGCGCCTTCGACCAGGATCTCGCGGACGCGGTGAAGCGCTTCCAGGCCCGTCATGGACTGGCGGCGACCGGCACCATGACGCCGCGCACGATCGCGGCAATGAACGTCTCGGTGCAGAAGCGCATCCGGCAGCTGGAGGCTTCGCTGCAGCGGCTCGAGAACATGAATTTCAATTTCGGCCAGCGCTATGTCGTGGTCAACATCCCCGCCGCGTTTGCCGAGGCGGTCGAGAACGATGTGGTGGTGCGGCGCTATCGCGTGATCGTGGGCAAGACTGAAAAGCCCTCGCCGACCCTAACCGCCCAGATCACCAGCGTGGTGCTCAATCCGACCTGGACGGTGCCGTCCTCCATCGCCAGGACGGAAATCTCCGCGCACATGCGCAAGGATCCGACCTATTTGTCGCGCATGCACATGGAAGTGCTCGACGCCCACGACAATCCAATCGATCCGCGTTCGGTCGACTGGTCCGGCACGCGCACGCCGAACTTCACGGTGCGCCAGCAAAACGGCACCTTCAACGCGCTCGGCGCGGTGAAGATCGACATGCCGAACGCCTATTCGGTGTACATGCACGACACCAACCAGCGCAATCTGTTCAGCGACGATTACCGCTTCGATTCCCACGGCTGCTCGCGCGTCGATAATGTGCGTGATCTCGCCGCCTGGCTGCTCAAGGACCAGCCGAAATGGAGCCGCACCGCGATCGACGCGGAGATCGCGAGCGGGCGGCACCTGGAGGTCGCCATGGCCAGGAAGGTGCCGGTGGCCTGGATCTACCTCACGGCCTGGATGACCAAGGACCAGACCGTCCAGTTCCGCAACGACGTCTATAACCAGGACGAGCAATTGCTGGAGGCGACCGCCGAAGAGGCGGCGTTCTTCAGCAATGCCGGCAGCCATCCGCTGACCGCGCACATGGTGAGGTAACCGCGCCATGCAATCGCGGCACAGGCGGATGCCAAGCCCCTCGCCTCGACGCGGTTGACCCCGCCCTCGCCCCGGCCGCACATTGCGCCTCGCCAATGACAAACGAGCGCGTGATGCCTGACCTCTCCAATGATACGTCTTACGCCGACGACAAGATCCTCAAGCATACGGCCAGCGGCGTCGGTGTGATCACCTTCAACAATCCCGACAAGCGCAATGCGATGTCGCTGGAAATGTGGGAGGGATTTGGCGAGGCGCTGACGGCCTTACGCGATGACGATTCAGTGCGCGTCGTGATCCTGCGCGGCGCCGGCGGCAAGGCGTTCGTCTCGGGCGCCGACATCAGCCAGTTCGAGAAGACCCGCCACAACGCGGCGGCCTCCGAAGAATATGCCAAGCGCAGCGCCGCCCAGCGCGCGCTGCTCGCCGACTATCCCAAGCCGACGATTGCCTGCATCCAGGGCTTCTGTCTCGGCGGCGGCATGCAGGTCGCGATGCTCACCGACATCCGCATCGCTTCACACGACAGCCAGTTCGGCATTCCCGCGGCCAGGCTCGGCATCGCCTATGGCTATGACGGCTTGAAGCATTTGGTGTCGCTGGTCGGCCCGTCCTGGGCCCGGCTTCTGATGTACACCGGCATGCGCATCGATGCGACGGAAGCGCTGCGCATCGGCCTGGTCGAGCGCCTGATCCCGGACGATCTGCTCTGGGGCGAGACCATGGCGATGGCCGAGACCATCTCGCAAAACGCCCCGCTCGCGATCAAGGCCGCCAAGATCACGATCGCGCAGGTGCTGAAGGACGAAAGCGGGCGCGACATGGAGGCGATCAAGGCGATCGGCAATGCCTGCATGGACAGCGCGGATTTCCGCGAGGGCCGGCAGGCCTTCATGGAGAAGCGCAAGCCGCAGTTTTCGGGGAAGTAGCTTCCAGGCTGCGCCTAGGAAGCAACCCCACCAGCGGACGTCTTGTCGACGTGAACCTTGGTTTTGGCGTCATAGGCATCTTGTTCAGCCGCTGAAACCTTGCCGTCCTCGTTGGTATCGGCGCTGTCATAGGTCTTACTGCCGCTGTTGGAGCCGCTGCTCGCCCCCGAGCTGCCGCTGCTAGACGACGAAGACCCGCTGGATGCTGCACCGCTGCCGGTAGCTGATGCAGTCGAGCTATCCGAGGATGCGCCGCCTCCCGTGCTGGACGCCTGCGCGTCGATCAACACACTCAACACATCGCTGCTGACCTGCACGGACGAATTGGCGCCAGATGAGCTTGCGCTGGCTTCCGGTTTCGCACTGGCTCCCGTTCCCGAGGATGCATCGCTTGCGCTTTGCGTGGCCGATGTGCCGCTTGCCGTCGCGTTCGTTTTGAGCAGCGAGAGCAGCGCGCTCGCTGTGGTCGAAGAACTCGCTCCAGAGACCGACATTTGTTTCTCCCAGAAACAATCTACACAAATAGAAACAGCCTCTGCCGGCTGCCTCGACCATGTAGCGTTCGGAACTTAAATATCTGTGTCGCGCAGCTCTCTGATGCTGATAAGCGCGCATGGCGGACGCCCAAGCTCCGTCTGGATCGGCGTTCCTTCGCCCCGTTCTGACGGGGCGAGGTGAAGCAACCGCTGCCGTGCGATTGCTCTCAGAGCGCCCCCAGTACTGCCTTCGTGATATCAGCCGTGCCGCTGCTGCCACCAAACTCCATCGGCTTGATGCCGCCCGCGTAGATCTGATCCACCGCGCGCTCGATTTGCTCGCCGGCCTCGGCCGCACTCTCGACGCCGTGCTTGTCGGCGAGCCAGTCCAGCATCATCGCGGCCGACAGGATCATGCCGGTGGGATTGGCCTTGCCTTGGCCCATGATATCGGGGGCGGTGCCGTGGCAGGGCTGGAACACGGCGTATTTGTCGCCGATGTCGGCCGACGGCGCCATGCCGAGACCGCCGATCAGGCTCGCGGTGATGTCGGAGACGATGTCCCCGAACATGTTCTCCATCACCATCACGTCGAAATCCCAGGGACGCTTGACCAGCATCGCCGAGCAGGCATCGACATAGAGCCGGTCGGTCTTCACGTTGGGGTGCTTCTTCTCGATCTCGTCGAAGATGCCACGGAAGAACGCAAAGGCCTTGAACACGTTCGCCTTGTCGACGCAGGTCAGCATCCCCGGCTTGCCGCGCGCCTTGCGGCGCTCGGCGAGGCGAAACGAGAACTCGAACAGGCGCTCGGAGGTCTTGCGCGTGATCACCAGTGTCTCGCGCGCGTCCTCGTGGGTGACGACACCCTTGCCCATTGAGGCAAACAGGCCTTCGGTGGATTCGCGGATCACGACGAGATCGATGCCGCGCCGGTCGGCGCCGACGATCGGGCTCGGCACGCCTGGAATCAGCCGCGCCGGCCGCACGCCGGCATAGAGATCGAAGATGAAGCGCAGTTCGATCTGCGGCGCGATCTCGGTGTTGTCGGGGTAGCGCACCGACGGCAGGCCGCAGGCCCCGAGCAGGATCGCATCCGCCTCCTCGCACAGCTTGATGGTGCTGTCAGGCATCGACTTGCCGGTCGCGAGGTAATTGTTGGCGCCGGCCGGCGCCTCGGTGAAGCGGAAGCGCAAGTCCGACTTCGCCTCGATCTTGCGCAGCACTTCGATCGCGGGCGCCATGACCTCGGGGCCGATGCCGTCGCCACCGAGCACGGCAATGTGGAAGGCATTGTTTGCGGACATTGAGGTTTCCTGCGCGTAGGAAGAAGAGGCTCCTCATTGCGAGGACCGAAGCGACGAAGCAATCCAGACTGTTTCCGCAAGGGACTTCTGGATTGCTTCGCTTCGCTCGCAATGACGGAGGAGAGAGAGTAACTACGGCGTCAGCACCGTGCGCCCTACCACCGCGCCCTGCTGCAACTGCACCAGCGCGTCGTTGGCCTTGGCGAGCGGTACCGTCGTCACCGGGATCGGCGGCACCTTCTTGGTGCGGACGAGATCGAGCAGCTCCTGCGTCTCGCGCAGATTGCCGACATAGCTGCCCTGGATCGTCACCGCCTTGATCGGAATCAGCGGCAGCGCCCAGGTCGCGCCGCCACCGAACAGGCCGACGATGACGAGCTTGCCGCCCTTGGCGAGACAGTCGAAGCCGAGCTGCGTCGTGGCGGCGTTGCCGACCAGGTCGATCACGGCCCGGATCGGCTCGCCCGCCTTTTTGGCGAGCTGTTTCAGCGCATCCGGCGCCTTGGGATCGACGGTGGCGAGCGCGCCGGCCTTCTCCGCCGCTTCGCGCTTTCTGGCGTCGATATCGAGCATGATCGCACCCTTGCCGCCCATGGCTTTCAGCAGCGACAGCGCCATCAGGCCGAGGCCGCCGGCGCCGAACATCACGATCGGCGTGTCGAAATGCTGCTCGACCTTCTTCAGCGCGCTGTAAGTGGTGACGCCCGAGCAGGCGTAGGGCGCGGTCGTGGCAGGATCGAGGCCTTTGAGGTTGAGCAGATAGCGGGGATGCGGCACCAGCATGTGGTCGGAATAGCCGCCGTCGCAATAGACGCCGAGCGAGCGCGGCGTCGCGCACATGTTCTCGTCACCGGCCAGGCAAACGGCGCACTTGCCGCAGCCGATCCAGGGATAGACGAGGCCGATGTCGCCAAGCTTCAGATCGCCCTGGTCAGCCGGCTTCACGTCGGGGCCGAAGGCCAGGACTTCGCCCACGGTCTCATGGCCCATCGTCAGCGGCAGGTTGATGCCGCGATCCTTCAACGACAACGGCTTGCGGCCATGGCCGAGATCATAGCCGCCTTCCCAGATGTGAAGGTCGCTATGGCAGACGCCAGCGGCCTTGACCTTGATCAGCACCTGCGTGCCCGACGGCTGCGGCGTCGCCTCGTCAAACTCCTGCAGCGGCGCCTTGAAATCGGCGACCTTGAAACTCTTCATCGGCGTCCTCCCGGCATATGTGTCGTTCTCGCCGCCACCATGCCATGACCGGCGGGGCGAGACAAACCCGGCGGCCGTCTTAGTTCAGGCCAGCGGATGGTGGCAAGCGGCGAACTGGCCGGGCGCGACCTCGCGCAACTCCGGTATCTCCGCGCTGCATCGCTGATCCGCCCGTGGACAGCGGGTGCGGAAGCGGCAGCCGGACGGCGGCGCAATCGGCGATGGCGGCTCGCCAATCGCCGCACTCTCGACGGGACGGACTTCCGGATCGGGCACCGGGATCGCCTGCAACAGCAGATCCGTATAGGGATGCGCAGGCCTCGCGAACAATTGCTCCGACGGGCCGACCTCGCAGAGCCGGCCGAGATACATCACCGCGACGCGGTCGCTGACCGCTTTGACCACCGCAAGGTCATGCGCAATGAACAGCAGCGTCAGACCAAAACGCGCCTTCATCTCCTCCAGCAGGTTGAGGATCTGTGCGCGGATGGAGACGTCAAGCGCCGAGACCGGCTCGTCGCAGACGATGAACTCGGGGTTGAGCACCAGCGACCGCGCGATGCAGATGCGCTGGCACTGGCCGCCGGAGAATTCGTGCGGCAGGCGGCCCGCCACGAGATCGGGGTCGAGCCCTACCGCGCCGAGCACCTCGTGAACGCGCCGCTTGCGCTCGGCGGCGTTCTTGATGCCGGCGATGATCAGCGGCTCGGCGACGATGTCGCCAATGCGCCGGCGCGGATTGAGCGAGGCGATCGGGTCCTGAAAGATCAGCTGCACGCGGCGGCGCATCCTGCGCAGCGCCTCGCCTTCCATCGCGGTGAGATCCTCGCCGTCGAACTGCACCCGCCCCGATTTGGCACGGCGCAGTTGTAGCACCGCGCGTCCGAGGGTCGACTTGCCGCAGCCGGATTCGCCGACCAGCCCCAGCGTCTCGCCGCGCGCGACCTGGAGGCTGACACCGGAAACCGCATGCACCGTCTTGTTGCCGAGACCGTATTCGACGACGAGATTGTCGACCTTCAGAAGCGGCTCATCGCTCACGGCCAGCTGCATCATGCGCCGATCTCCTCCACCATCTGGATCGGATGGAAGCAGGCATAGAGATGCCCCGGCATCTCGGCGCTCTTCAACTCCGGCTTCGCCTCGCGGCAACGCTCGACGGCATAGCGGCAGCGCGGCGCGAAGGAGCAGCCACGAAGCGGCCGCGTCGGATCGGGCGGACGGCCGGAGATGGCGGGCAATGGCGTATGCGGCGCGGTGTCCAGCTTCGGGATCGCCGCCAGCAGCGCTTCCGTGTAGGGCATGCGCATCCGCTTGAACAACGCCCGCGTCGGCGCGCGCTCCACCACCCTGCCCGCATACATCACCGCGACCTCGTCGGCACGGCCGGCGACCACGCCGAGATCGTGGGTGATGATGATCATGGCCATGTGGCGGCGGCGCTGCTCGCGCGCGAGCAAATCGAGGATCTGCGCCTGGATCGTCACGTCGAGCGCCGTGGTCGGCTCGTCCGCGATCAGCAGCTTCGGTTCGCAGGACAGCGCGATCGCGATCGCGATGCGCTGGCGCATGCCGCCGGAACATTGATGCGGATATTGCGCCAGCCGCTGCTCCGGTGCCGGGATGCCGACGGCGGCGAGCAGCTCGATGCTGCGCTTGCGCGCCGCAGGCGCATCGAGCTCGAGGTGCTCCTGGATCGTCTCCATCAACTGGGTGCCGATGGTGAGCACCGGATTGAGCGAGGTCATGGGGTCCTGGAACACGATCGCAAGGTCGCGTCCGCGCAGGCGGCGCAACCGCTCCGCATCGAGCCGCACCAGATCCTGGCCGTCGAACATCACGCGTCCGGTGAGCTTCGCCTTCCTCGGCAGCAGTTGCAGCACCGCGCGCGACAGCATGGTCTTGCCGCAGCCGGACTCCCCGACGATGCCGAGCGTGCGGCCGGCCTCCAGCGACAGATCGACATGATCCACGGCGCGCAAATTGCCGCGCGGCGTCGGCAGTTCGACCGCGACATTCTCGATGGTCAGCAGCGGCGCGCTCACAGCGCCCCCTGACGCGGGTCGGTCAGCGCCCGCATGGTGTCGCCGACCAGGTTGAACGCCAGCACGGTCAGGAACAGCCCCACCGCCGGCAGGAAGGCCAGCCGCGGCGCGACGTCGAGGCTGTCGCGGCCCTCGCCGATCATGCTGCCCCAGCTCGCCATCGGCGGGGGCACGCCGAGACCGAGGAAGGACAGCGCGCCCTCGACCACGATGGTGACGGCGACGCCGAGCAGGAAGAACGCCAGCAGCGGCAGGATCACGTTCGGCAGCAGCTCGCGCAGCAGGATGCGCGCATGGCTGGCACCGAGCGCTTCGGCCGCGATCACGAATTCACGGCGCGCAAGGGTCAGCGTCGCCGCCCGCGCCACGCGCATGAAGGCGGGAATGCCGAGCACGCCGAGGATCATTGTGAGATTGGGGATGGACTGGCCGAGATAGGCGGTGACGGCGAGCGCGAAGATCAGCGGCGGAAAGGCGAGCAGCACGTCCATGCTGCCGACCACCAGCGTCTCGAACCGGCCACGGAAATAGCCGGCAAGCAACCCCAGCGCACCGCCGAGCGCCAGACCGATCATCGGCGCGATCAACCCCACCGTCAGCGACACCCGCGCACCAAAGATCAGGCGGGCAAGCTCGTCGCGGCCGAGGCTGTCGGTGCCGAGCCAGTGCTCCCCAGAGAACGCGGCGCGGCGCTCCAGCATGTCCATGTCGACGGGGTTCTGCAGCGGCAGCACCGGCGCCAGGATCGCGAGTGTCAGGATCACAATGAGCCAGATGCTCGCGAGCCAGAACAGCAGGCCGAGCTTGCGCCGGCGGCGGATCGGCGCGGACACGGCCTCGTCCTGCATCGAGAGCTCAAGCGTGGCCATGGCGAATCCTCGGATCGAGCACGGCGTAGAGCATGTCGACGATGAAATTCACGATGACGAAGCCGCAGGCCACCAGCAGCACCACGCCCTGGAGGATGACGAGGTCGCGGGTGTAGATCGCGCCGACCAGCAGCCGGCCGATGCCGGGGAGCGCGAAGATCGTTTCCACGATCAGCGTGCCGCCGAGCAGGCGACCGATATTGATGCCCGTGACCGTCACCAGCGTCAGCGACGAGGGTTTCAGCGCATGCACGAACAGGATGCGCGATGGCTTGAGGCCTTTTGCTTTCGCCAGCGCGATATAGTCTTCCTGCAGGGTCGCGATCATGTCGGAGCGCAGCACCCGCATGATTCCAGGCCATTCGGCCAGTGCCAGCGTCAGCGCCGGCAGCACGAAGAAGCGCAGATTATTGAGCGGCTCCTCCGTGAACGGCACATAACCGGTCGCCGGCAGCCAGCGCAGCTCGACCGCGAACAGATAGATCAGCAGGATCGCCATCAGGAAGGACGGCATCGACAGCATGGCGAAGGCGCTGCCGGTCATGAAGCGGTCGAAGGCGCCGCCGGCGCGCGCGGCGCAGGCGATCGCGACGGGAACGCCGATCAGAAGCCCGATGAACTCCGCCATCAGCATCAGCTGGAGCGAGACCGGAATACGCTCGGCAACCGCCTGCAACACGGTCTGCCCGGTGCGGAAGGAGCGACCGAGATCGCCCTGCAGCACATGGCCGAGCCAGCTCAGGTAACGCCACCACAGCGGCTGGTCGAGCCCCATGTCACGGCGCAGCGCGGCGACATTTTCCGGCGTCGCCTGATCGCCGAGAATGACATAGGCAAGATCGCCAGGGAGCAGCGAGGCGATCAGGAAGGTGAGCAGCGAAACGGCGAGCAGAACCGGCAGGATGGCCAACAGCCGCCGCACGATGAAGTTCAGCATCGCGCGTTCATTCCAGCCAGGTGGTCGAGACGTCGATCACGCCGTTGTAGATCTTCGGGAAGCCCTTCAGCCTGGCGCTCGACAGCGCATAATAGGTGTTCTGGAAGGTCCAGAACCAGATCGCCTCCTTGTTGATCAGCCGGCTGATCGCGCAATAATCCTCGATACGCGCTGCGCTATCGGCGGTGACGCGGGAATGGTCGAGCAGACGATCGAGCTCCGGATCGACGAAATTGGCGAGCGCCAGCGGGCTACCGCTGCGGAAGTTCGCATACATCTGCGGATCGGGATCGGCGAGATCGACGATGCGCCACGGCACGAGCTGGAACTGACGCGTGAAGGCGCGCGGCGGAATCGTGGCCTGATCGACCTGCTCGATCTCCATGCTGGCGCCAGCGCGCTTCCAGAATTGCTGCAGCACCTGGCCGATCATGCGGCCGCGCGGGGTCGCGGTCACCAGCATCTTGAACTCGACCGGCTTGCCGTAATCCTTGATCAGCCCCTTGGCCTTCTCGAGGTCGAACGGCAGCGCGCCGTCGTCCTTGCATTTGACCCAGGAGCCATCGCCGTACGGATTGGACGCGGGCCGGCTCAGGCCGTTGCTGATCGCTTGCGACATTTTGGGGCGGTCGATCGACATCACCAGCGCCTGACGGACACGGACGTCGTCGAACGGCGCCTGCTTGGTGTTGAAGGCATAGACCTGCGCGCCCGAGCCCTTGTAGGTGTGCACGGTCAGCTTGGAGTCTTTCTGCGCCTTCATGATATTGTCGGCGTCGTTCTCGTCGTCCCAGATGATGTCGGCCTCGCCCGACTGCAGCGAAGCAAAGCGCGACTGCGCGTCGGGCAGCGGCTTCAGCACGATGCGGTCGAGATAGGGACGGCCCTTGTCCCAGTAATTCGGGTTCTTCTCCAGGACCATGCGGTCGCCGGCGGTCCAGGATTTCAGGATGTAGGGGCCGGTGCCGACGGGATTGCGATTGTAGTCGTCGCCCTTGGTCTTCCAGGCCGTCGGCGAATGCACGACGTTGTTCTGGCTCTGGATGGTGATCGTCGCCGGCAGGTTCACGGAGGGATCGGTGAGATTGTAGACGACCGTATATTCGTCGGGCGCCAGCACTTCCTTGACGTTGGTGATGTAGAAGGCGCAGCGGCACTTGTTGGCGGGGTCCTTCTGCCGGTCGAAATTCTCCTTGAAGGCCTGCGCGTTGAACGGCGTGCCGTCGTGGAATTTCACGCCCTGGCGGAGCTTGAAGGTCCAGCTCTTGTAATCGTCGGAATGGGTCCAGGACTCCGCGAGCTTTGGCGCGGCCTCACCCTTGTCATTGAGCGTGGTGAGCGTGTCGAAGATCGCAGCCGCCGCGGTGAAGGTCGAGGTATCGTAGACACCGACCTTGAGCGGATCGAAGCCCGTAATGTCCAGCTCCTGGCCGACGGTGATGCTGCCGCCCGGCTTCTGCGCCTGTGCCGGCTCGGCCAGCGGGAGGAGAGCAAATGCCGCAACGAGGAAAATCGGCGCGCGCCTGCATGCCGCGGCAGCAATGTTCGTCATGGTTCCTCCCGGGATCCCTCGTCCGATGTTTCGGATCGTTGAATGACTCGGAAGCGAGATTGGCGACAAAAGACCGCCACGGCAAGAGGAACGAGCGCAAGATCAAACGTTGTAGTGGTGCTGCAATGCGCTCAGTTTGTCGCAGCCGTTTTGCCTGACGGAATTCGCGTAGCGTCCGCGAATCCGATCTCCTCGCGCAATTCGTCCGTGTGCTCGCCGAGCACGGCCATCGTCGCGGCAGGCGCCGTGTCGGCGCCCGACATCCGGAACGGCAGATTGAGCACCTGGAATGAGCCGCCGCCGTCCTCCACCGACGAGAGCGCCTGCCGGTGCGCGAGCTGCGGATCGGCCAGCGCCTCGGACACGGTGCGATAGGCCGAAGCCGGCACGCCGGCCGCGCCCAATGCGACCAGACATGCGTCCGTCGGGTGCTGCCTCGACCAGGCTTCGACGCCGTCCATCAACTCGGCCCAGTTGTCGCGGCGTGCGGCATAGGTGGAGAAGCGCGCATCGGAGATCCATTCGGGGCGGCCGATCACCCCCATCAAACCCTGAAACGTCTTTTCGCTGGCGACCGTGATCATGACATAGCCGCTCGCGGTCTCGGTCGGGCCGAACATCGGGCGCGGCTTCACCGCGAATTGCGAGTTCTGCACCTCAAGCACCGTCAAGGTCAGCATCGTCTCCAGCATGGAGACGTCGATGTGCTGGCCCTGCCCGGTCAAGGTGCGCTGATAGAGCGCAGACGCGATCGCGCCGAAGCCGTAAGTGCCGGTGACGACGTCGGCATGGTAGATGCCGCAATAGTCCGGCCTGATACGACCGGGCTGGTAGGCGAGATGCGCCATGTCATAGCCGGAGGCCGCATGGATCACCGGCGCGTAGGCCGGCAGCTCTGCCGAGGGACCGCTCTGGCCATAGCCGGAGATCGAGCAGTAGATCAGCTTCGGGTTGAGCGGGCGGAGGCTGTCATAGTCGAGCCGCAGCCGGTGCATCACGCCCGGGCGAAAGTTCTCGACCAGGATATCTGATGTCGCGACCAGCCGCCGCACCGCCTCCCTGCCGTCTTCGGACTTGAGGTCGAGCACCACGCTCTTCTTGCCGACATTGAGCTGGCCGAACACGGTGCTGCAGCCGTTGCGCAGCGGCGGCCGGGTCCGCATCGTCTCGCCGCCGTCGGTCTCGATCTTGATGACCTCGGCGCCCATGTCCGCCAGCATCCGCGCGCAGTGGGGACCGGCGATGGTGGTCGAAAAATCCAGCACCCTGAGACCGGCGAAAGCCTTTGTCGTCGTCTCTTCGTGCTTATCTGGTAGCTGCATCCCCGGCGGCCCCTTAGGAACAATCGATATTATCTTTCGTTGGTGCGGCGAGCCTAGAGGGCGGCGGCTGAGTAGGAAAGTCTTTACCGAACGGACGCGTCTTGCGGGTGACCTAGGAATTCCAGGGGCAACTGGACCCGTTCTTGCATAGCAGCAAGCGGGATCGGAAGAGGGCAGCAGTTCTTGAGGGTCTTGTTCGTTACAACCGAGATGGACGACTTCGTCCGCGTTGGCGGACTCGGCGCCGTTTCCGCCGCCCTTCCCAGAGCCCTTCGCCCTTTCGCTGATATCCGGATCATGCTCCCCGGCTATCGCGACATCATCGAACAACTCACGCACATACAGATCGTTGGCCGCTGCCCTGCGTTTGCAGAGATGCCAGCCTGCTCACTCGGCCGGGCCGCGACCAAGGACGGCCTGCCGGTCTATGTGCTGTTGTGCTCACAACTCTACGACCGGCCCGGCAATCCCTATGGCGATGAGTCCGGGCGCGACTGGCCGGACAACGACATCCGCTTCGCGCGCTTCGCCTCGGCAGCCGCTGAGCTTGCCATGGGCAAGCTGGACAAGAATTGGGCAGCGGACCTCGTCCATGCCAACGACTGGCAGGCTTCGCTGGTGCCGGCCTACCTTGCTTGGCGCGGCGCCCAGGTCCCGTCGATCCTGACCATCCATAACCTCGCCTATCAGGGCCTCTTCCCGAGGGACTCGCTGCGGCGAATTGGCGTACCCGAGAGCTCCTTCCACATCGACGGCGTCGAATTCTACGACCAGATGTCGTTCCTCAAGGCCGGGCTGGTCTACGCCTCGCATCTCACCACCGTCAGCGGCACCTACGCGCGGGAAATCACCACCACCGAGTTCGGCTGCGGCCTCGAGGGCCTGTTGCAGCTGCGCTCCGACGCGGCCGAGCTGACCGGCATCCTGAACGGCATCGACGAGAGCTGGGACCCGCGCTCCTGCGCCCAGCTCGCCCAGCAGTTCGGCGCCGGCGACTGGGTCGGCAAGAAGGCCAATGCGGATTACGTGCGCAAGCAATTCGGGCTGGCGGTGTCGCGGGGCCCGATGTTCGGCATCGTCGCGCGCCTCGTGCATCAGAAGGGCATCGACCTCGTGCTGGCGGCGGCCGACGAGATCGTCGATGCCGGCGGGCAGATCGTGGTCACCGGCTCCGGCGAACCCGCGCTCGAACAGGCGCTGGTCGATGCGCATCGCCGCCGTCCTGATGCGATCGGGGTCACGATCGGCTTCAACGACGCCCAGGCGCGGCGCATCTTTGCCGGCAGCGATTTCACATTGATGCCGTCGCGCTTCGAGCCCTGCGGGCTCAGCCAGATGTACGCCCAGCGGTTCGGCTCGCTGCCGATCGGCCACCAGACCGGCGGCCTCGCCGAGACCATCACCGACGGCGAGACCGGCTTCCTCTTCTCGAAGCCCTCGCGCGATTCCTTCCTCGGCGGCGTCCGCCGCGCCTTCGAGGCCTTCATGGCGCATGACCAGCTCGACACCATGCGCCGCAGCGCGATGGGACGCTCGTTCTCCTGGAGCATCTCCGCCGGCAGCTACAACGCACTGTACCGGAAGCTGGCATCGGTGTGAGCCGAGGCGTTTCCTCACACTCCGTCATTGCGAGCGCAGCGAAGCAATCCAGAGTCTTTCCGCGGAGGGATTCTGGATTGCTTCGTCGCAAGGGCTCCTCGCAATGCCGGTGTATGTGGCAACCATCGAACGCTTCACCCCTTCCCGCCTACATCCATCCGCGGCCGTCCGATCCAGGCCCTGTTGAGGCACCGCGTCATCCAATCCGGCCGCGGCTCACCCCGCAGCCGCGCCTGCGCTTCCTGGTAGGGACCGACATAGCGCAGCCGGTCCGGCAATTTCGGATAGACGCGCCTGATCCATCTCAGCGCATTGTCGGCCGCCCTCTTGTCGCGCTCGTCGAGCTCAAATCCAAAACCGACGCGCAGTTGCTCGGGCAACATCCTCGCCGTGAGCGCGCGATACCAACGCGGTGGCCGCAGCCACGGACGTGCGCCGGCAAAGATCTGCGTGGCGATCTCGCGCGCCGCCGGGCTGACGGTCAACGTCTCTGATTGCACCATCGCGGCCGTGTAGTCAGCGAAGCCGGTCCAGTCCGCCGGCAAATCATCCGCAGTCAATCCGAACAAGGCGCCGAACGTCCGGCTCTCGATCCAGTAGCGTTCGCGTGCCTCGGCCGGGAGCGGCGGCAGGACCAGATCGTGCGCCATCAGCGCGGTCTCGACCAGCGTCGCGTGGACCCAGCGCAGCGACGGGATGTCGTTGGCGCAGTAGCGCGAGCCCGCCGCGAACGGACCGACCGTCTCCGGCATCGCTCCGACGATCATGCTGTGGCGCCGGTGCAGCCGCCTTGACGACAACAGCGCCCGGTCGAGCGAGCCGAACACCATGGCAAAGATGATGTCGAAGGTGCGATGGAAGCGGCCGATCGGATCGGTAAGGGTTTTCGAGTGCTCTGCGATGGCGGCCGCGACCCAGGGATGCGCCAGTTGCAGCAGCAGCGCACGGCCGGCGCCGAGAAAGATCACGGCCTCACGGTCGAGTTGCCAGGTCACCGTGTCAGGGCCGAACACGCCAGCATCAGGTCCGGCCGCCTCAGCGCGGACCCGATCGAGGGCAGATTCCAGATCGCTCGCGGACACCACTTGCAACGCCTTTCGACTGCAGACCACTCAAGATCCGCAAGGCCTGTGGCAATTCGATGAAGCAGACGCGGCGCTATTCCGCGGCCATCGGCATCTCGTCCATATGCTCGTGCAGCACCACGCCGGCGAGCGGATCGAATTCGCCGATCCACGGCTTGCGCGCGAGCACCGACTTCGTGTGAGCAAAGCCAGCATGCCAGCGCCGCGTGATCCCCGACGGACTGAAGTCGATATCCTTGGTATGGGTCTCGCGGTCGAGCTGCGGCGCCAACAGCCGCACGACGTGCATGCGGGTCGGACAGCCGTAGCTGATCAGCTCCCTCACCGCGGCATCGCTGCGCTCGCTCTCGGGCAGCCGCGCCGCGAGCTGGTTGATGACATGGCGCAGGCGATGGGCTTGCTGCTGGCGCGTGATCTGGCTCGCGATCCGGCTGGAGTACATCACGTCCTTGTGCCGGTTCAGCACCTCCGCCATCGTGGTCGGCTCGGCGCCGACGGGATTCCACAAATGCACGGAGAAGATCAGCGAATCCCTGCGGGGATTGTCGTCGAACACCGCTTCCGTCGGCGTGTTCGAGAGGATGCCTCCGTCCCAATAGAGTTCGCCGTCGATGCGCACCGCCGCAAAGGCCGGCGGCAATGCGCCTGAGGCCATCACGTGCTTCACCGTGAGTTCGCCGTCGCGGCTGTCGAAATAGCGCATTTCGCTGGTGCCGACATGAGCCGCACCGACCGTCAGGCGCGGCGCGCAGCGATTGGCCAGGTCGAAATCGACCAGCTCGCTCAGCGTCTTCTCGAGCGGCGCGGTCGAATAATAGCCGGCATGATCGGCGCCCAGTGGGTAGGAATCCCCGGCATGGGCCAGCGGATTGGGGCGGAAGAAACCGGGAATGCCGTGGGTCACGGCCGACCAATACGCAAGCTTCTCGTTGAAGCCGGAAAACGCGGCACGCCAGTCCCAGGCCGGCTTCTGCTCCATCCGCTTCCAAAACTCCTTCAAGCGCGCGAGGCGGTGCTCCGGGGTGTTACCCGCGATCAGGCTGGCATTGATCGCGCCGATCGAGGTGCCGATGATCCAGTCCGGCTCGATGCCGGCCTCGTGCAGTGCCTGGTAAACGCCGGCCTGGTACGAGCCGAGCGCGCCGCCGCCCTGAAGCACGAGCACGACCTGACCCGGCAAGTCCTTGCTCTTTCGTTGCCCATTGTGCTGCATGCCGTTCATGTCTCGCTCCTGTCGAGCCTACGGTTATCATTCGTCAGGCGTACGGCTATTGTTACGTCTTGGCGTTCTCGGCGATTGTCAGGCCTTTTGCAAATGCCGGCTGGCTTCCGAAACCATACGCAGCCGCTATCGCAGCCAGGATATCCTTCCCAAACCCGATCGGCTAGATTTCCTGCCGATCCTGCCGGGAGCCCGATCCATGGAAATGCACCAGGTTCGCTATTTCCTCGCGGTCGCGCAGCTGCTCAATTTCACGCGCGCGGCCGAAGAGTGCAACGTGACGCAGCCCTCGCTGACACGCGCGATCAAGCAGCTCGAAGCCGAGCTCGGCGGCGACCTGTTTCGCCGCGAACGGCCGGCGGCGCAGCTGACCGAACTCGGCCAGCGCATGCATCCACTGCTGAAGCAATGCTACGACGCCGCCGCCGGCGCGCGCTCGCTTGCTTCTTCGTTCAAGAGCGGAGAGATCGGTGCGCTGCGCATAGCGCTGACGCATTCGATCGACCTCGCGCTGCTCATTCCGCATCTCAACGAGATCAGGCGGCAGTTCAACCGGCTCGAACTCCGCTTCCTGCGCGGCTCCAGCCGCGAGGTCGCGGAATTCCTGAAGAAGGGCGAAGCCGAACTCGGCATCGCCGCCGAGATCGACGAGGCCTGGGACCGGCTCGACGTCTGGCCACTCTTTACCGAGGGTTTCGAGCTCGTCGTCAGCAACGGACATCGGCTGGCCGGCCGCAGCTCGATCGAATTGGACGACCTGCGCGCGGAGCAACTGCTGGGGCGGACGTTCTGCGAGCACGCCGGACGTATCACGGCGAGCCTGCGTGAGCACGGCATCGACGTCCAACATGGCCATGAAGTGTCCTGCGAGCACGATTTGATCGAGCTGGTCGAAGCCGACATCGGCGTCGCCATGGTGCCGCATACGTCACCCGTGCCGGAGAAGCTGACACGCGCCGTCGTCACGGGGCTGGACGCCCGCCGCACTGTCAGCCTCTACGGCGTGGCCGGCCGGCAACGCACGGCGGTTGCCAATGCCGTGATGCGGATGCTGCGCGGGGCGGACTGGCGACCGATCGCGGGGTGATATTACGACAGACCGCGGCTAGTTCTCCCGGCCCGCGCTGTCCAGCGCGGCAAGCAGGTCGTCGATCTCCATGCGCTTGCGGAAATCAGGATCGACGAAGCGGGCTTTCACGATGCCGTCGCGGCCGACCACGAACACGGCCGGGATCGGCAGCATCCAGCCGTCATTGCCGTGGAATCTCGCCATGTCCTGGTAGGACAACAGGCTCTGGATTTCGGTGCCCAGCCAGATTGCGAGATTGAGCGACAGCGCATAGCCATTGTCGAGGTCGGTCAGGATCGGAAACGGCGCGCCGGAATCGGCCTTGATCTGCCTCGTATATTCCTGCGTCTCGGGCATGATCGCGACGACCCGCCCACCCATCGCCTCGATGCGGTCCAGCGCATGGACCACGGCACGGACATTGAGCCGGCAATAGGGGCACCAATGACCGCGGAAGAACATCACCGCGACCGGACCGTTCTCGAGCAGCGCAGTCAGCGCGACGAGACGGCCGCTTTCGTCCGGCAGCATGAAGGGCGGCATCGCATCGCCCGGGCGCGGCGCGGTCTCGCCACCGCCGTTCCCGCCCAATCGCGCCACCAGTCGATCGACCGCCTCGCCATAGGCCGGGAAGACCTCGCGGCTGGCGTCGGCATAGGCACGGAGCTGTTCGTTCAGCGTGCCGTCCATGTCGCGGCAGCGCTGGAAGGCAGACCTGAGCCGCTCGGCGTCGGCTGGCGAGAGTGACGTCATCTTCCGCTCCGGCATTCTTGCGACGAATACTAGTTTCCCGGCTCGGCCGCCCGCAAGGGGCGGCCACCAGGCCGGGACGTGCTCAGTTCACGTAGAAATTGCCGGTCGGATCGAGCCGCCCGGAGGTGGAGTACAGCGATCCGTTGTCCATGAAGAAGACGGTGTTGTCAGGCACCTTCTTCGCGTTCTTCATCATGGCCTCGTGGTTCTTCTCGGCGGGGGCCATGGCCATCGCCGACATCTTGCCGGGCCCGCCATAGACATAGGCCATGCCGGCCTTGAAATCCCAGGTCGCTTCCGAGAAAGCGGATGTCGCGATGACCGCGAACGCGGCGGTGGCAAGCAAGGTCTTGGACACTTTCGTCATGAGATGCTCCTCCGGATTGACGTGAACGCCCGCAATCGGGCGCGCCCCGACATCGAGCATCGAAAGTTGCGGATGAGGAAATGCCGATCCCCAATCGGTTCGATAGCCGCCGCCTATCGCGCCGCCATAGCATGGCGCTATCGCACCGAAAGCGAAACGGCATTTCAGGTGAGACGCGCTCTCGACGAAGCTGCTGCCATAGCCGGCGACCAGCGAGGTTGCGGCCAACAGAGGAGACTTCCATGTCTAGGCACCACATATTGTCGCGCGTGGTTTGGACGGGCCTTGCGGTTCTCGGCGCGCTGGCGTTTGCAACGCCGGTCCTCGCCGGCGACTGCCCGGCCAACAAGATCAAGCCGAACGCGCGGCAGATGGTGGACTACAAGCCGGTCGGCGTCACCGACACCACGCTCGGCGCGATCGACCTCGGCAAGCAGCCGGCGCATATCGAAGGCCGCGAGTTGCGCTTCCGCAAGCTGACCATCGAGCCCGGCGGCATCGTGCCCTGGCACAGCCATGACGACCGCCCGGCGCTGATCTTCGTGCAGCAGGGCGAGATCGTCGAATACGCCTCCAACTGCGTCGACCCGATCGTGCACAAAGCCGGCGACCTCCGTCCCGAAACGTTCGGCACTTCGCACTGGTGGAAGAATCTCGGCAAGGAGACGGTCATTCTCTATGTCGGCGACGTCCGCAAGGACCCCAACGACCACCACATGTGACGCGCGCACGTGGCCCCAGTGCACGCGTGACTGGATGTGGTGCCCGGGATCCCCATGCCGCCCGCATGCCGGGCGCCACATCGCTCACAGGAGAAGCACGTCATGACCGATCTTTCCGCAACCGTCAGGCAGGGCGCGATGACGATGGACGGGCATTCCCCGGGCGTCGCGCGGCGCTCGCTCGTGATCGGCCTCACCGCATTCCTGACCATCGTCGACCTGTTCGCGACGCAGGCGATCCTGCCTTCGCTGACGCGCCACTATGGCGTCACGCCGGCCGCGATGGGTTTTGCCGTCAACGCCAGCACCTTCGGCATGGCGACAGCCAGCCTTGTCGTCGGCTTCTTCAGCCCGCGCATCAACCGGCGGACCGGCATCCTGCTCAGCCTGACGCTTCTGGCGATCCCCACCAGCCTGCTGGCGTCGGCGCCGGACCTCGCGGTCTTCACCGCCTTGCGGGTGGCGCAGGGCCTGTGCATGGCGTCCGCCTTCGCGCTTACCCTCGCCTATCTCGGCGAGCAATGCAGCGCCATGGACGCCGGCAGCGCGTTTGCCGCCTACATCACCGGCAACGTCGCCAGCAACCTCGTTGGCCGGCTGGTCTCGGCGGCGGTCGCCGACAGCCTTGGCCTCGCCTGGAATTTCCATGTCTTTGCGGGCCTCAATCTGGCCGGCGCGGCACTGGTCTATTTCACCGTCAAGCGCGTGCCGCCGATGCATACGGTGATGCCGGCGGAATCGCCGCTGACCGACACGATCACGCACTGGCGCAATCCGCAGCTCTGCGCCGCCTTCGGCATCGGCTTCTGCATCCTGTTCGCCTTCATCGGCACCTTCACATTCGTCAATTTCGTGCTGGTCCGGCCGCCGCTGTCGCTCGGCATGATGGACCTCGGCCTCGTCTATTTCGTTTTCCTGCCGTCGGTGGTCACGACCTTGCTGGCCGGCAAGGTGGCCTCGCGCCTCGGAACGCGGCCGACGATCTGGGGCTCGCTCGCTGTCGCCGGACTGGGCCTGCCGCTCTTGCTGGCATCGCATCTCGGCGCGGTACTCATTGGCATGGTCCTGGTCGGCGTCGGGACCTTTTTCGCGCAAGCCGCGGCCACAGGCTTCGTCGGACAGGCCTCCGCCGGAAACCGCGGCACGGCCAGCGGCATCTATCTCGCCTGCTATTTCTGTGGTGGGCTCGTCGGCACGGCCGTGCTCGGACGTCTGTTCGATGCCTTCGGCTGGTCCGTCTGCATCGCCGGCATCGGCGCAGCCCTCGCGGCCGCAGCCCTGCTCACGCTCAATTTGAAGCGTTAACGCTTGACCGGCGCTTCCTGCGGCGGCTCGTCGTCGGCGATGGCACGCCAGGCGGCGCCGTCGAGATCGTCGTACTGGCCGCTGCGGAGCGACCAGAGGAAGGCGGCAAGGCCGGCAAGACCGAGCATCAGCGCGAGCGGGACCAGGATGACCAGGATTTCCATCACACGATCTCCCGCGCGCGGCTGCGAGCCCGCAGCGAATTCAACATGACCAGGATCGAGGAGCCGCTCATCGCGGCGGCGGCGATCAGGGGCGTCACCACGCCGCTGATGGCGACCGGCACGGCGAGGACATTATAGCCGATCGCGAGCCAGAGGTTCTGCCGCATCAGATGCAGCGCCTTGCGCGAAGCGTCGATGGCCGCGACGACGGGGGCCAGCGGCCGGCCGAGGAAGACCAGATCGGCGGTGGCCTGGCTGAGATGCGCGGCCGAGATCGGCGACATCGAGACATGGGCCGCCGCCAGCGAAGGCGCGTCGTTCATGCCGTCTCCGACCATCAGCACCTTCGCGCCGCGCTGCTTCAACTCCTCGATCCGCGCGATCTTGTCGGCGGGCGTCACGCCTGCGCGCCATTCGGGAACGCCGAGCGCATGCGCTGCCGCCTTCACCGCCGGCTCGCGGTCTCCGGAGAGAATCTCGACACCGATGTTGCGCGCCTTCAGCGCCGCAATCACGGCCTGCGCGTCCGGCCGCAGGCCCTGACGCACCGACAGGATGAATTTTTCGGGCCCCTTGCTGAAGGCGACGATCGAGGCTTCGGGATCGAGATTGGCGCCGCTGACCAACGCCTCCGCGCCGCAGAAGGACGGCCGACCGAGACGGATCTCGACGCCGTCCAGAGTTGCGCGCACGCCTTGCCCGGCCTCTTCGACGGCACCGACAACAGGCGATTTCGCGCCGGCGGCCTTCGCGACCGCGGCGGCCACCGGATGATGGCTCGACAGCGCGAGCCGGCCGGCGAGATCGAAGATGCCGGCGGGAATGCCGGCCGCGTTCGTGACTTCGAGATTCGGCAGCGTCAGCGTGCCGGTCTTGTCGAAGATGACGTGATCGGCTTCGGCGAGGCGCTCGATGGCATCGCCAGAATTGAGCAGCACGCCGGACTTGAACATCGCCCCCGAGGCGATCGTCTGCACGGTCGGGATGGCAAGGCCGAGCGCGCAGGGACAGGTGATGATCAGCACGGCAACGCCGGTCACGATCGCATCGTGCCAGGACGCACCGGCGATGACCCAGCCGAGAATGGTGATGAGCGCGGTCGCATGCACCACCGGCGCGTAGAGCCGCGAGGCGCGATCGGCGAGCCGCATGTAGCGCGAGCGCGCCTGCAGCGCATTGTCGAGCAGCCGCGTGATCTCGGCGAGCAGCGTCGCCTCCGACGCCGCCGAGACCCGCACCCGTAGCGTGCCGGAGATGTTCATCGATCCGGCATAGACCGGCGTGCCCTGCTCCGCGGTGACGTAGAGCGTCTCGCCCGTGATCAGGCTTTGGTCGATCTCGGAACGCCCCTCGATCACCGTGCCGTCGACCGCGCAGCGCTCGCCGGGCCGCAGCAGCACGATGTCGCCGGGATGGATTGCGGCGACCGGCACTTGAGAGATCTCGTCAGGCCCGACGAACTTAGCCGCGGTCTCGGCCTTGAGCGCGGCGAGATTGCCGGCAACCGCCCGCGTCCGCCGCCGCATGTTCTGGTCGAGGAAGCGACCGACCAGCAGGAACGTCAGCAGCATGATCGCCGCATCGAAATAGGCGTGCTCGGCGTGGTGGATGGTCTCGACCACCGACATGCCGAGTGCGAGGATCACGCCGATCGAGATCGGCACGTCCATGTTGGTCGTCTTCGCCGACAGCGCGCGCCAGGCCGAACGGAAGAACGGCTGGCCGGCATAGGCCGCCGCCGGCAACGCGATCAGCGCCGAGAGCCAGTGGAAGAAGTCGCGCTGTTCCGGCAGCATGTCCGAGACGTTGCCCGACCATACCGGGATCGACAGCATCATCACGTTCATGGTGGCGAACGCGGCGACGCCGAGGCAGCGCAGCAGGAAGCGCGACTCGGCAACCTCGGCCACTTCCGCGCTTTCGGTCTCGTAGGGATAGGCCTTGTAGCCGAGTTCCTCGAGGCGGTCGATGAAGCGAGCCGGATCGAGCGTGCCCGCCTTCCATTCCAGCGCGACGCGGCGGTCGGTGAGGTTCACGCGCGCCAGCGTGACATCGGGCATCGCCGACAGTCCGCGCTCGATCTTGGCCATGCAGCCGGCGCAGTGAACGCCCTCGACCGCGAGATCGATGTGCTGGACGCCCTCGCCCGCGGCGCGGACGTAATGCGAAAAATCCCGCGTGACGTGCATAACGATGTCCTTCAGTTCAGGATCACGCGGTTGCGCGACATGAACACGCGCGTCCCGCGCGCCTCGCCCTCGATCACCAGATCCCACTGGCCGGGCGCGACGGCAGCGGCATTGCCGCGATAGATGCCGATGCCGGCTTCGGAGAGCTCGACCTGGAGATCGGCGCGCTTGTCGGTCGGCCGTTCCAGGCGGCCACCGAATTTCAAGCCGGTCACCGGCCGGCCGCTGGCATCGCGCGCGTCGACCTGAAGCGCGGCGCCGCCGTCGGTGCGGCGCTCGATATGGGCACTGACCTGCCATTTGCGCGCAGCCTGGTCCTGCGCCGCCGAGATCTCGCGGTCATAGGCGAGACCTGCGGCATAGGGACTGTCGACATCGGTGCCGGGCAGCGTCGCGATCGCGAGCTTCATCATGGTCACGTTGACGCCGATCACGACGCCGAAGAAGGCGACCAGCATCAGGAACACCTTGGTTCCGGTCAGCGGCTTGGTTGCCATGGCAGTCTCCTGGTCCTACGGCGCGACGAAATTGTCGGTGGCGCTGGCAGCTTCGCCAAGGCCGATATCGGTGACGTGGAAGCGAACCGGAATCGACTTCTCCGGATTGCTCTCCGCCGGCGCGGTGACGAGCAGGCGCAGTTCGCTGGTGGAATCGCGGGGGATGACGATCATCGGCCGATCCGGCGTCACCGAATCGGCGCCGACGACGTGGATGGTCAAATTGGCGGGACCGCTGGCGTCGATCGCGATGACGCGGTCGTAGCCGCTCTTGTTGAGCAGCCGCACCGTATAGGCATTGCGGATCGAGCCGTCGCTGAGCTTGACCGCGACCGGGTTGCGATCGTGCAGCACGTTGACGTCGAGCAAGCTGCGGGTTGCGAGCGTATAGACCATGAAACCGCCGACGGCCGCAATGATCGCGCTGTAGGCCACGGTTCGAGCGCGCACGATCTTGTAGACCGGTGCCTTGCCTTCCTGGCGGCGGTGGATGTTGATGTCGTTGTCGTAGCCGATCAGCCGCTTCGGCCGGCCGATCTTCGTCATCACGTTGTCGCAGGCGTCGATGCAGAGCCCGCACTGGATGCATTCGAGCTGCGGCCCGTTGCGGATGTCGATGCCGGTCGGACAGACCGCGACGCATTGAAAGCAGTCGACGCAATCGCCCACCTGTTCGCCGTGCGCGCGCAACTCGGCCGCCTTCTTGACCGAGGTGCGCTTCTCGCCGCGGTCGTAGCGGTAGGTGACGTTGAGCGCCCATTCGTCGGTGAGCGCGGCCTGGATCCGCGGCCAGGGACACATGTAGGTGCAGACCTGCTCGCGCATGTAGCCGGCGAGCAGATAGGTGGTCGCGGTGAGGATGCCGATCCAGATATAGGCGATCATCGGCCCCTGAAAGGTGACGAGGTCCTTCACCAGCGTCGGCGCGTCATAGAAATAGAGCACCCAGGCGCCACCGGTCCACCAGGCGATCATGAGCCAGATCGAATGCTTGAGCACGATCTCGGAAATCCGCTCGAGGTTCATCGGGTCGGACGACTTGTCCTTCTTCATCCGCTCGCGCCGGTCGCCTTCGACCAGACGCTCGACGGCGTAGAACACATCGGTCCACACCGTCTGCGGGCAGAGGTAGCCGCACCAGATGCGGCCGCCGACCGAGTTCATCAGGAACAGCGCAACCGCCGCCACGATCAGGAGGCCGGTGAAGTAGTAGATCTCCTGCGGCCATAGCTCGATGAAGAAGAAATAGAAGCGGCTGTTGGGGAGATCGATCAGCACCGCCTGGCTGGGCGCGCCGAGGCCGCGGTTCCAGCGCACGAAAGGCAGGAAGTAGTAGATGCCGAGGCAGACCGCCATCAGGGCCCATTTGATCCGGCGGAAGGTCCCCGAGACGCTCTGGGGATAAACCTTCTTGTGGGCCACGTAGAGTGGCCCGTTGTCGTCGTCGGATGCGAGGTCTTTGGGGTTCACGGTCTTGTTCATCGCCTGGAACTTCTCGAAAAGGTGCGATTAAACCTAGACCCGACACCGCCGCGTCAGTTGATCCAGCTCAAACGGGGGCGGTTTTGTTCGCCCCCGCTTGTGACCAGTCGGCTATTTTCCACCGCCCAGCGAGTGGACGTAGACCGCCATCGCCTTGATCGTGGCGGGGTCGAGCCGCCCTTCCCAGGCCGGCATGACGCCGGCGCGACCCTGGCTGATGGTCTCGATCAGGGTCGCCTCGTCCGAGCCGTAAAGCCAGATTTTGTCGGTCAGGTTCGGCGCGCCCATCTCCTGGTTGCCCTTGCCGCCGTCGCCGTGGCAGGCGACGCAGTTCTCCGCGAAGATCTTCTCGCCCTTTGCCGCGTCATAGCCCTTGCGGGTCGGAAGGCCCGACAAGGCGCGGACATAGTTGGCGACCGTGACGATCTCGTCCGGCTTCAGCACGCCGTCCTTGCCGAAGGCGAGCATCTGGCCCTCATGCGTCTTGGCATGACCCGAGCGCGCGCCGAACTGGATGGTCTGCATGATCTGGTCGAGCGTGCCGCCCCACAGCCAGTCATCGTCGTTCAGGTTCGGGTAGCCCTTGGCACCGGCGGCGCCGGAGCCGTGGCACGGCGCGCAATTGTCGCCGAACACGGTCTTGCCCTTGGCGCGGGCGAGCGCCAGCAAGGCCGGGTCCTTCTCGATGTCGGCGAGCGAGGCGGCACCGAGAGCCACCATCTTGTCGCCCCTGATCTTGTCGAGGTTGGCGAGCTCGACGGCGACGTCGGCGCGCGACGAATAGCCGAACAGGCCGGTGGTATTGCTGGAGATCAGCGGCCAGGCCGGGTAGACGATCCAGTAGCCGACGGCCCAGACGATGGTGAGGTAGAAGCAGATCACCCACCAGCGCGGCAGCGGCGTGTTGAGCTCCTTGATGCCGTCCCACTCATGCCCGGTCGTGGCCCTGCCCGTGACGGGATCGATTTCGCTATGGTCGGTCATGATCTCTTACTCCTCCCGCAACGGCAGGTGTGCTGCTTCGTCGAAGGCAGCCTTGTTACGGGGCCAGAATGCGTAGGCGATGATCGCGAGAAAGATCGCGACGAACACCGGCGTCCAGATCGTGGTCACGAGACCGGACGCGAGATTGTCGAGTGTCAGGATGGCTTTCATCGTTCGTGCCTTCTCAGCGAAGATTGGCTTTCTCGTTGTAGATCTTGAAGTCGACCAGGGTGCCGAGCATCTGCAGGTACGCGATCAGTGCGTCCATCTCGGTCGGCGTCCCGGTCTTGCCGTCGAAGTTGCGCACGACGGCCTTGGCGTAGCGCTTGGTGAAGGCGTCGGAGCCAGCGTTGTCCGGATCGGCCTGGGCCTTCATGTCGGCGCCCGCGTTGGCGATCTGGTCGTCGGTATAGGGCACGCCGACCGTCCGCAGCGTCCGCATGTGATCGGCGATCGTATCCGGATCGACTTCCGTCTGAGCCAGGAAGGGATAGCCCGGCATCACCGATTGCGGCACGATCGCGCGCGGGTTGGTCAGATGGGTGACGTGCCAGTCGTCGGAATATTTGGCGCCGACGCGGGCAAGGTCGGGACCGGTGCGCTTCGAGCCCCACTGGAACGGGTGGTCGAACATGCTCTCGGCGGCGAGCGAGAAGTGGCCGTAGCGCTCGACCTCGTCGCGGAGGGGCCGGATCATCTGCGAATGGCAGAGATAGCAGCCCTCGCGGACGTAGACGTTGCGTCCGGCGAGTTCCAGCGGCGTGTAGGGCCTGACCCCGTCGACCACCTCGATCGTGCTCTTGAGATAGAACAGCGGGGTGATCTCGACGAGACCGCCGATCGCGATCACCAGCAGGATGCCGACGACCAGGATGATCGAGTTCTTTTCGAAGATTTGGTGGCGTGTCCAGAACGACATTGTGGAGCTCCTCATTCCGCCGGCTGAAGAGCGACGGGCATCTGGACTTCCGCTTCGCCGACGCGAACGGTCATCCAGAGATTATAGGCCATGATCAGCGCGCCGATCAGGAACAGCCCGCCGCCGGCGGCGCGGATGATGTAGAAGGGGTGCATCGCCTCGACGGTCTCGATGAAGGAATATTCGAGGAAGCCGAGCGAGGTGTAGGCGCGCCACATCAGGCCCTGGAGGATGCCGGACACCCACATCGCGGAGATGTAGAGAACGATGCCGAGGGTGGCGATCCAGAAGTGCCAGTTGACGAGCTTGAGGCTGTAGAGCCCCTTGCGATTCCAGACCCACGGCACCAGGCAGTACAGCGCGCCAAAGGAGACGAAGCCGACCCAACCGAGCGCGCCGGAATGCACGTGGCCGATGGTCCAGTCGGTGTAGTGGCTGAGCGAGTTGACCACCTTGATCGACATCATCGGGCCTTCGAAGGTCGACATGCCGTAGAAGGCGACGGAGACGACCAACATGCGCAGCACGGGGTCGGTGCGCAGCTTGTCCCAGGCGCCCGACAGCGTCATCAGGCCGTTGATCATGCCGCCCCAGGAGGGCATCCACAGCATGATCGAGAAGGTCATGCCGAGCGTCTGCGTCCAGTCAGGCAGCGCCGTGTAGTGCAGATGGTGGGGACCCGCCCAGATGTAGAGGAAGATCAGCGCCCAGAAGTGGATGATCGACAGCCGGTAGGAATAGACCGGCCGCTCCGCGCGCTTGGGGATGAAATAGTACATGATGGCGAGGAAGCCGGCGGTCAGGAAGAAGCCGACCGCGTTGTGGCCGTACCACCACTGGAACATGGCGTCCTGGATGCCGCCCCAGGCGATGTAGGACTTCGAGCCGAACACCGAAACGGGAAGCGCCGGATTGTTGCCGAGATGCAGGACCGCGATCGTCACGATGAAGGCGAGATAGAACCAGTTCGCGACGAAGATGTGCGGCTCCTTGCGCTTGATGATGGTCACAAGGAATACGAGCAGATAGGTCACCCAGACGATGGTCAGCCAGAGGTCGGCATACCATTCCGGCTCGGCATATTCCTTGGACTGCGTCACGCCGAGCAGATAGCCGGTGCCGGCGATCAGGATGAAGAAATTGTAGCCGAGCACGACGAACCAGGGCGCCAGATAACCCGCAAGCCGCACATGGCAGCTCTTCTGCACCACGTAGAAAGATGTCGCGATCAGGACGTTGCCGCCGAAGGCGAAGATCACCGCCGACGTGTGCAGCGGCCGCAACCGTCCGAACTGGATCCAGGGTAGATCGAAGTTCAGCGCGGGCCAGGCCAACTGCGAGGCGATGATGAGGCCGACCAGGAAGCCGGCAATGCCCCAGAACATCGCCATGAAGGACGAAAACTTGATTGGCCCCATGTTGTAGTTGGGCCGGCCATTGATCTCCGCGGGCGGCAGCACCGCCGGGCGGTCGTAGTAATTATTGATGACGAAGAACACCGCAGCGATGCTTGCCGCCGCGCCGAGCGCGGCGTGGAAGGCAAAGGGCGCGTCCAGCGCCTTGGCTGCGGCGATCACGCAAAGGAAGGCGGTGACTGCGAACACGACAGCCAGGCCGCTTTCACCGATGGTCATGGATTTTGAGATGGAGGGCTGGCTCATGCGGATTCTCTCTGAAAGAACACGGGGCCAGAAACCACATTCACCCTCGCGGGGAATTGATTGAAATCAAGACAGATGGATTTCTGTTAATGCGAGGGCGAGAAGATCGGAAAACGATATCAATCGCTTGCACCGCGCACTACGCGCGCGGCAAGGCGTCGCCTCCGTGGAAACACGGAGGCCCCGGTCGCAGGATCCAGGGATGATTCGTCAGTCGCGCGCCGTCGCCTTCAGCGCCGAGATGACGTCCTCGCGGGCGATGATTCCGACCAGTTTCTGCGCGCCGTCGAGCACGATGATGCTCCTGATGCGGTGCTCGACCATGATCTGGAGCACCCGCGTCAACCTCGTGTCGGGGCTGACATAGATGAACTCCGGCGTCATGACGTCGCCGACCTTGCGGCCCATCAGGTCGGGATAGCGCGGCAGCATCTGGCTCGGCGTGAAGGCGAAGCAATTCAGGATGTCGAATTTGGTGACGATGCCGACCACCTGCCCGTCGTCCTCGACCGGGTAGCTGTTGAAATCGTCGTCCTCGAACATCTCGCTGAGCGCGAGCATGTCGAGGTCGCGCTGAACCGTCTTGACGTTGCGCGTCATGTAACCGTCGACGGTCTGCTCGAGAAACTTGTACACGGCGCGTCCTCTTCGATTCGCTTCCAGCCGGCCGTCAGTGCGACAGCAGCACGCAGCGGGCGGATTGCGTGACCAGATATTGGGTAACACCGCCGAGAATCATTTCGCGGAAGCGCGAATGACCATAGGCACCGGCAACGATCAGGCTTGCGCCGACATCGCCGGCAACTTTCTCCAATTGCCCGGCGACGGTTTCGTTCCGGGCCGCCTCGCAAACGCGCGCGGTCGCGGTAACGCCGTGGCGGGCAAGCCAAGCCGTCACGTCGGTCACACCGGCGACGGCGACGGGACGGTCGTCGTCGCCCTCGGGAATCGCGACGACGGCGACATCCCTTGCCTTGCGCAGCATCGGCAGCGCGTCGGCCAGTGCCCGCCGCGCCTCCGGCGTATCCTTCCACGCCACGAGGGCACTGCGCAGATCGAGCCAGTTGACGCCGTCGGGCACGACCAGGATCGGCCGGCCGGACTGCATCACCAGATCCTTGGGGCTCGCGAGCGCGAATGCGTCGGAGAAGGCCGGGCTCTGCCCGCCGCTGACGATGATGTCGGCGCAACGCGCCTGGGTGAGCGTAAACCGTTCCGGGAAATCCATGGCACTGCGCCATTCCACATGGCCGCCGCGATTTTTGATCGCGGTACGGAATTGCGCCTCCAGTTCGGCCAGGCGCCTCTTGATGGAGGCTTCCTCCCGGTCGATCAGTCCCTGAGCCGCGGCACCATCGGTGAAATACAGCGGCGGCGCGAACTGCGCCGCGGCGACCCCGACGATAGCCGCCTCGAATCGCTCGGCAAGCTCGCCTGCGACCAGTAGACGCGAATCGTTGGGCTGATCGAGCGCCAGGCTGACCATCACGGTCGCATATGTCATTGAAACTCTCCGGGGCATTACGCTTCCATGAAACTGTAGCCCTGTCGACGCTCCGCAGGATGAGATAGATCAAACGCCCCGGGCACCGTGCGGCGGGGGCCTCCGCCGATGGAATACGACATCCGAACTTGCCTCAGGCCCGGCCTTGGGCGACATTGCGTCAGCGGTAACGGCATCCGGGCCACCGCATGAAGACGGGAGCCACCGCTTGTCGCCGAACCGCGTTACACATCCGAATGATGACGGTCTGGGCGAGCATTTCCGCGTTCGAATCGAGGGGTTTGGCGTCGGCACCTGGGATCTCGATCTCAGGACGATGGAATTGGAATGGTCCGACACGTCCAGGGCCCTGTTTGGCGTCGAGCCGGACGAGCCGGACAGCTACGAGCTGTTCCTGGCGCGCCTCGAGCCCAACGACCGCGAGTGGGTCGAGCGCGCGATCAAGCGCGTCTGCGAGCATGGCGGCAGTTTTGACGTGTCCTTCAGGGTCGCAGGCGGCCACGGCAGGGGAAAGTGGATTCGCGCCCGGGCCGGTCTTATTCGGGACGAGGCCGGCGCCGCCTGTCACCTCAGCGGCATTTTCCTCGACATCGACGAGGAGAAGCAGGTCGAGGAGGCACTGCGCACCCGCGAATCGCACCTGCGCTCGATCCTCCAAACCATTCCGGACGCCATGATCGTCATCGACGGCCGGGGCGTGATCCAGCTGTTCAGCACCGCCGCCGAGCGTCTGTTCGGCTGGCCCGAGCACGAGGCGATCGGCCAGAACGTCAGCATTCTGATGCCGGAGCCCGACCGCTCCCGTCACGACGGCTACATCGCGCGCTACCGCGTCACCCACGATCCGCACATCATCGGCATCGGCCGCATCGTGACCGGCAGACGCCGCGACGGGACCACCTTTCCGATGCACCTGTCGATCGGCGAGATGCAGTCCGGCGGCGAGCCCTATTTCACCGGCTTCGTCCGCGATCTGACCGAGCATCAGCAGACCCAGGCGCGGCTCCAGGAGCTGCAGTCGGAGCTGGTCCACGTCTCCAGGCTGAGCGCCATGGGCGAGATGGCGTCCGCGCTCGCCCACGAGCTCAACCAGCCGCTGGCCGCGATCAGCAACTACATGAAGGGGTCGCGGCGGTTGCTGTCCGGCAGCACTGATCCGAACATCGCCAAGATCGAGAGCGCCATGGATCGCGCCGCCGAGCAGGCCGTGCGCGCCGGCCAGATCATCCGGCGGCTGCGCGATTTCGTTGCGCGCGGGGAATCCGAGAAGCGGGTCGAGAGCCTGTCGAAGCTGATCGAGGAAGCCGGCGCCCTCGGCCTTGCCGGCGCGCGCGAGCAGAGCGTTCAACTCCGTTTCAGCCTCGATCCGGATGCCGATCTCGTGCTTGCCGACCGGGTGCAGATCCAGCAGGTGCTGGTCAACCTGTTCCGCAACGCACTGGAAGCGATGGCGCAATCGCAGCGGCGCGAGCTCGTCGTCGCCAACACCCGCGTAGGGGACGACATGATCGAGGTGGAGGTGTCCGACACCGGCTCCGGCTTCCAGGACGACGTCATGCCAAACCTGTTTCAGACTTTCTTCACCACCAAGGACACCGGCATGGGCGTGGGATTGTCCATCAGCCGCTCGATCATCGAAGCTCACGGCGGCCGGATGTGGGCCGAGAGCAACGCATCGGGCGGGGCGACATTCCGCTTCACCCTGCCGGCAGCCGACGAGACCTGATCCATGACGACCAAGGGACATATCTACGTCATCGACGACGACGAGGCGATGCGGGATTCGCTGAACTTCCTGCTGGATTCCTCCGGCTTCGGCGTCACGCTGTTCGACAATGCGCAGAGCTTCCTCGACGCCCTGCCCGGCCTCGCCTTCGGCTGCGTCGTCTCCGACGTGCGCATGCCGGGCATCGACGGGATCGAGCTGCTGAAGCGCATGAAGACGCAGCACAGCCCGTTTCCGATCCTGATCATGACCGGTCATGGCGACGTGCCGCTCGCGGTCGAGGCCATGAAGCTGGGCGCCCTCGACTTTCTGGAAAAACCTTTCGAGGACGACCGCCTCGTCACCATGATCGAATCCGCGATCCGCCAGGCCGAGCCGGCGGCCAAGAGCGAATCCATTGCCCAGGACATCGCAGCCCGGGTCGCCTCCTTGAGCCCCAGGGAGCGCCAGGTGATGGAGGGGCTGATCGCGGGCCTCTCCAACAAGCTGATCGCCCGGGAATACGACATCAGCCCGCGCACCATCGAGGTCTACCGGGCCAATGTGATGACCAAGATGCAGGCCAACAGCCTCTCGGAGCTGGTGCGGCTGGCGATGCGCGCCGGCATGCTGAAGGATTGAGGCAAGTCAAGATGCGTTCTCGCCGCCCGTGCTAGCTGATCAGACATGATTGAGATCAGCTCATTTCCTGGGCAGCTCCCGATGGCGCCATCCTCAAAGCCCACAATTTACGTGGTCGATGACGATGACGCCGTCCTGGGATCTCTGCGCTTCCTGCTTGAAACCGACGGCTTTGCCGTGCGGACCTTCAGGAATGCCACGGCGCTGCTCAATGCGAGCGGCGCGCACGGCGCGGATTGCTACGTCATCGACTACAAGATGCCCGACATCAACGGCCTCGAACTCGCCGGCCGCCTGCGCCAGTCCGACGGTGAGACCCCGGTGATCCTGATCACCGGCTATCCGGACGGCAATATCTCGGCCCGTGCGGCGGCTGCGGGGGTCAAAGACGTGGTTTTGAAGCCGCTTCTCGACGAGAACCTGGTCAAGCGCATCCGCCATGTCATCCAGGACAGGGCCGGGCACTGACCTACGGGATTCTACGTAGGTAAACCCCCTTAAGATATCTCGCGAAATTTTCCGGCCGCCCGATACCGCGTACCAAAGCGCCATCACAACGGAGATGGCGCAGATGCTGACCCAGACGCTCAACACCCAGGCGATCAACACCCAGATCGGTGGCAAAATTGCTCCCGCCCATCCCGTCTCGGACCAATTCGGCGCAATCGCGGGCCATATCGGCGTCGTCGCCACCGAGTTCTCCTACCGCAAGGAAGAGGAGATTTACGGCGAGGATGAGCCGTCCGAATACGTCTACCAGGTCGTCACCGGTGCCGTCCGTAGCTACAAGCTCCTCTCCGACGGCCGCCGCCAGATCGGCTCCTTCCACCTTCCCGGTGACGTGTTCGGCCTCGAGTCCGGCCCCGCCCACCGTCTTGCCGCTGAAGCCATCATCGACACCACCGTGCGCCTCGTGAAGCGAGCCAGCCTCGAAAAGGCCGCCGGCACCGACGTGCAGGTTGCCCGCAAGCTCTGGGCCATGACCGCCGGCGAGCTTCGCCACGCCGAAGACCACATGCTGCTGCTGGGCCGCAAGACCGCGATGGAGCGTGTCGCGACCTTCCTGCTCGAAATGGACCGCCGCCTCGCCGTTGCCGGCATGATGGCGCTGCCGATGTGCCGCCGCGACATCGGCGACTATCTCGGCCTCACGCTCGAGACCGTGTCGCGCGCGCTGTCCCAGCTTCACGCCCAGGGCATTCTCGGCTTCTCCGGTGCCCGCCAGATCGTGCTGCGCAATCGCGCCCGCCTGCACAATCTCGACGCCTGATCTTTCCTCCCCCACTTATGGCCGGCTGAATTCGTTCAGCCGGCCATTTCTTTTGCGGCGATCATGCCCATGCGCCGGGTCTCCGGCATCACCAGCAGGATCAGCAGAAGCCCGGTCGCGGCGACGCCGGAAAGTCCGATGAACGCCGTGGCATTGCCGAACCTGTCGCTGACATAGCCGCCGAGCGCCGTGCTCAGCGACGCACCGATGCCGGTCGCGGTGCCGACGATGCCCTGCGCAAGGTTGAAGTGCCCGCTGCCGAAGGCGACGTCGGCCACGATCAGCGGAATCATCACCGCGAACACCGCCGCCGTGATGCCGTCGAACACCTGCACCGCGACCAGCAGATAGGGATCCCGCACCGTCGCGAACAGCAGGCCGCGGATCGTCAGCGCGGCGAACCCGATCAACAGCAATGGCCGCCTGCCCCATGCCTGCGCCTTGCGTCCGACGGTCGGCGACAGCAGCGCCACGATGGCCTGCGGCACGACGATGCAGAAGGCGACGAGGACCGTCGCCCATTGGCTCGACCGCGCCGTCACCGCGCTCGCCATCAGCGGCATCATCGCGGCGTTCGCGAGTTGCAACAGCAGGACGCTCAGAGCAAAGACGATCAGCGGCCTCTGCCGGATCAGGTGCCAGATATTGGTGTCACCGCGATCCCTGGCCTCGCGCGGCATCTCGCCGTGACAACGCGCGATATCGACCTCCTCCTCGCGAATACGTGACAGCGCGATCAGGGTCGGGATCGCAAGCAGGAAGGTGACCAGGAACACCGAGCGGCTCGACAGCAGGTAACCTGCCGTGCCCATCACCGCCGCCGCGACGCCGTTGCCGAGGGAGGCGAACCGGGCGTTACGGCCGAGCCGCTCGCCGATCGCCATTGGCCCGACGAGGCCGAGACTGATCGCCGCGATCGCCGGCCCGAGCACGCAGCTCGCCGCCGCATGCAGCGTGGCCGCGGCCATCACCACCGGGAAGATCGGCATCGCCGCATAGGCCAGCGCGCAGCAGCCGATGGCGGCGATCGCAAGTCCGGCGACCAGCCGCTCGGATTTCGCCGCGTCGATGATCGCACCGCCCGGCATCTGCCCGATCAGGGCGACGATGCCGCCGATGGACAGCACGAGGCCGATCTCGACCTGGGTCCATTTCTGCGTCGTGAGATAGACCGCGATGAAGGGGCCGAAGCCGGTCTGCACGTCGGCGAGGAAGAAGATGAACCAGTCGAGACCGCGCAGGCTCTGGCGCGACGGGGCCGGAATACCCGCTGGCGATGGCGCGGCTGAATTGTCCTGTTCAACGCGACTCTCGCGATCTGCATGGTTCGGCTTTCTCGACAACATCACCGGCGGCCATCCCTCCCCGCGCCTCACTGAACAGCTTGCAGCGGCTGCAGGCTTCCGGACGCCCCGAGCACGACCATCGGCGTGTCTTCCTTGTACTCCGGCGCGGCCGCGACCTGCGCCTTCGTCAGTTCCAGCGTGATGCTGTCCTTCTTGTTGACAATCTTGCCGAACCGCATCGCGTTCCAGTCGACCACGATCTTGCGGCTACCGACGCCGAGGAAGCCGCCGAAATCGATCACGGCAGCACGCACGTGCCCGCTCCGGTCGACGATGACGTCGACGATCCGGCCCATGTCCTCGTTCGCCGCGCTGAGCACGTCGCGGCCGAGCACGCCATGCGCATCGCTGGCGCCGATGATCGTCACCGACGGCGGCGGCGCGGCGTCCTTCGGCGTGACCGGAACCGTCGAGGCCGGCGGCGCCGCCGTCGCCGGCGCATTCACTTCGCTCGAGGCCGCGGGCGGCTCCTCGGCGGCACGCGACATCGCGACCGTCAATCCCGCGACGATCGCGACGCTCAGGGACAACCATCCGGCGCTACGCATGAACCCTCCTCGCCGGCGCCGCTAGCGCGCCAGCACGATCGACACCTGGATCTGGCCGCGCGTGCGCAAGACCTCCAGCGCCACGTCGTCGCCGTGGCGGCTGACGCGCAGATCCACGCTGGACTCGCCGAGGCGCAGATCGCGCAAGATCACCTCGTTCAGGAACGGCGGCAGATGCGGATTGCGCAACCGGATCTCGCCGCGGCCGACGTCGAACTCGATGCCGAGCGCCGCCTCCAGCAGCGTGAACGGCGTCGCGCTGGCCCAGGCCTGTGGCGCGCAGGCGACCGGATAGAGCGTCGGGCCGCGTCGCTTCTCGCGCCGGAAGCCGCAGAACAATTCCGGCAGCCGCCGCAGGTCCATGTAAGTGGCCGCGTCGAACAGGCCCTTGAAGACATGCGCGACCGAATGCTTCAGCCCGTAGCGCGCGAGCCCGAGCGCAATCAGCGCGTTGTCATGCGGCCAGATCGACCCGTCATGATAGGACATCGGATTGTAGCGCACCTCGCCCTGCGCGACGGTGCGGATGCCCCAGCCCGAGAAGAAATGCGGCCCCATCAGATCGGCGGCGACCAGACGTGCGCGATCCTCGCGGATCATGCCGCTGAACAGCACCTGCCCGGCATTCGAGGTCCGCACCTTGCAGGGCCGCTTCTTGCCATCGAGCGCGAGCGCATAGGTGCCGAGCTCCTCGCACCAGAATGCCTTCTCGAACCGCTCGGCCAGTGACTTGGCTTCCGCCTCGAGCTTCCTGGCAAGCTCGGGCTTGCCCAGCCGCAACGCGCAACGCGCGGCAAGCTGCTTTGCGACAAAGACGTAACCTTGCACCTCCGCCAGCGCGAGATTGCCCTCCGCAAGCTGGCCGTCGGCGTGGAAGATCGCGTCGTAGGAGTCCTTCCAGCCCTGGTTGGCCAGCCCCTTTTCGGTCGCGCGCTGATATTCGACAAAGCCGTCCTGATCGGGGTCGCCGGGACCGTCGATCCAGGCAAGCCCCGCCTCGATCGCCGGCCACAGCTCGATGAGTGTCTTCTCGTCGCCGGTGCGCTCGAAATAGCGCCCTGCCAGCAGCACGAACAAGGCGGTCGAGTCCACGCTGCCGTAATATTGCGCGAACGGCACCTCGCGCAGCGCGGCCATCTCGCCGCCGCGCATCTCGTGCAGGATTTTTCCGGGCGCAGCATCGGCCAGCGGATCGACCTCTTTGGCCTGGAAATGCGCCAGCCGCCGCAACACGCCTTTGGCGATGCGCGGGTCGACCCACAGCATTTGCAGCGCGGTGATGAGGCCGTCGCGCCCGAACGTCGTCGAGTACCAGGGAATACCGGCATAGGGATAACGGCCCTGCGGCGTCTCCGTCATCAGCATATTGAGGTCAGCCATGGCCTGACACAGCACCTCGTTGAAGATGTCGTTGGAGGTCTCGATGCTGGCCGCCCCCATCGTCGATTGCCTCATCTCGCGGCGATGGGCCAGCAGGCCCCTGAAGAAGCGCGCCGGCCTCTCAGCGATCGGCCGGTTGCAGGACGCCGCCACGAACAGCGATTTCGACTCGTGCGGATCGAGCTCGAGCTGCCAGGTCGCCGCATTCACCGACAGTCGCGTCGGCCGCGGGTCGAAATGCAGACCGGTGGTGCGCTGGGCATCGTCGAGGCCGCGGTATTCGAACAACACGTCAGTCGGCCCAAGCTGCTTGCTCGTGCCGGTTCCGCGGCGCGAGCGTCGTTCTCCGCGGACCTCGAACAGATCGGCAAAGTCATTGCCGAACAGCAGCGTCAGTTCGAAGCTGGCGCGCCGATCGCCATGGTTCTGCACGCCGATGCGCTGATAGGCCGTTCCGCGCCACAGGAAGATCGTGCGCACGATGTGCAGCAGATCCTTCTGCAGCACCAGGCTGCCACCGCGATAGATATCCGGGTTGGTGAGGTCGACGGTCAGCCCCGAATTGTCGTCGCGCAGATTCGAGCCGAGCAGCAGCGGCTGGAGATCGTCCAGCACGAGCTCGAGCCGCGCGAGGTAGCGCGTGTCATGGTTGAACAAACCATCGGGCCCGCCGGCGGAGGCGCCGATGTCGCCGTGGCTGTCGAGCACGATGAAGGTATCGTCATGCTTGAGCGAGCGCCGCGGTCGCGCCGATGGCCCCGTCATCGGAATGTAGAAAGGCTGCTCGGCGACCTGTTCCGAAGTCCGGGTCACCGAGACGAGTTGTGTTACGGCTTCGGCCGCCATGGGCTGCTCCCCTGCGCTGGTGTCGAGACGCAAACGACTCGAATGCGACTGTTGATTTACGCGGCTGCTTGCGCGAGCCGGCTCATTTCCTGCGTGACCAGCTCACGATACGGCCCATGGCCCTGCATCAGACGCTCGGGCGAGCCGTCCTCGATGATCTTACCACCCTTCAGTACGACCACGCGGTCGAAATTCCGCAGCGTTGCCAACCGATGCGCGATCGCGATCACGGTCCGGCCGCGCATCAGGCGCGACAACGCCTCGCGGATTGCTTCCTCCGATTCGCTATCGAGCGCGGCAGTCGCCTCGTCCAGCAACAGGATCGGCGCGTCCTTGAGGAAGGCGCGCGCGATCGCGATTCGCTGGCGCTGGCCGCCGGACATCTTGACACCGCGGTCGCCGACCATGGTGTCGAGGCCTTCCGGCAGGCTGTCGATGAAATCGCAGCGCGCCGCAATCGCCGCGCGCAGCACCTCGTCGTCGGTCGCATTGGGCCTGCCATAGCGAATGTTCTCGCGAATGGAGCGATGGAACAGCGAGATGTCCTGCGGCACCACGGAGATGGCTTCCCGCAGGCTGAGCTGGGTGACCATGGAGATGTCCTGGCCGTCGACGGTAACGCTGCCCTCGTCGACGTCGTAGAAGCGCTGGAGCAGCGTGAACAGCGTGGACTTGCCGCCGCCGGACTGGCCGACCAGGCCGACGCGCTGGCCGGGCTGCAGCCGCAGGCTGAACCGCTCGAAGATCTTCTCGTTGCCGGGATAGCCGAAGGTGACATTGTTGAACGCAATCGCCGCGCCGCTCTTGACCAGCGGCTCCGCCCCCGGATGATCGCGCAGCTCATGCGGCACCAGCAGCGTCGCGATCGCCTCGGTCAGGCGCGCGACATGCTGGGTGACATCGACCAGCGCCACGGCAAGGTCGCGCGTCGCGCTCAGGATCGAGATGCCGAGCGTACAGACCAGCACGACGTCGCCGGTGGTCGCCTCGCCCTTTTGCCAGAGCGTGACCGCCCAGGCCATCAAGGCGATCGTCAGCAGCACGGTCACGGCGGCATGCAGCAGGCGCAGTTTCTCCAGATAGCGCAGGCTGCGGCTTCGCGCCGTGAGTTCCCGGTTCACCGTGGCGTCGAACCGCTCGTGCTCGTGGCCGATGCCGCAGAAGGCGCGGACCAGCGGCATATTGCTGATGACGTCGATCATCTCGCCGTCGACGACAGCGGCCTTGTCGGCGAAGTCGTCATGGAGGGGCTTGCCGGCTGCGGCGAGACGGAACATGACGGCCACCATGCCGCCCGCGATCACAATCAGGCCAAGCGCCATATAGGGACTGACGGTTCCAATCAAGGCGACGGCCGCAACTGTGGCGATGCACGGTGGCAACACATTCCAGACGAACATGTTTTCGACCGTGAACACGGCATTCGATGTGGCCGTAATGCGGCTGGTCAACATGCCCGGCATCCGGTCCGAGAAATAGCTTGGTGAATGCCCGGTCAGATGACGGAAGATGTCACGGCGCAAATCGCCCGTGACGCGAACAAAGGTAAAGCTCGCTGTCCAGCTCGCGATCCGCCACAGGAAGTTGTCCGCGGCGATCAGCGACATAAGCAGAATGAGTGCCAGCCATACGCCGCCACCATGCGATGGCCCCGCCGACAGAGCATCGACCAACGATTTGACGCCATATTGTGTGCCCACTGAGCAGGCAACGGCTGCAACGACAGCGATCAGGATCACCAGGTGCGTGGCCAGATGTTGCCGCAGATAGCGCAAGACAAAGGCAAATGGCCTGCGCGCGTATCCAGAAAGATGATCCATGTGACTGCGACCCCGTCGTGATGTTTCTAATTTTGTTAGTGATCGACTGAACATCGACCGCTTCGCCTCGGTTCCCGGGCAAGACCATCACGACATGCGGATGCGGACGATGTGAGAAGAGCTGATGGCATCATCGCGACCACGCCGCTGTGTGTCGAAGAAGTAACGTTCACTAGGAGGAACTTCGCACATGCGAGAACGTTCCCCTATTGGCATGCCGGTGCCGAGGCTGGGTGTTTAACGATCATGATCGCAGAGGAGATGGCGAGATGCGCATCGCGCAGGTAGCTCCGTTGACGGAGGCGGTTCCACCCAAGCTCTATGGCGGCACCGAACGGGTGGTGCACTGGTTGACGGAAGAGTTGGTGGCCCTTGGACACGACGTGACGCTGTTCGCCAGCGGCGATTCACAGACATCGGCGAAGCTGGACGCAACGTGGCCGCGGGCGCTTCGCCTCGACGGTTCCGTGCGCGATCCCAATGCGCTGCACATGGTGATGCTGGAGCGCGTGCGGCAGAAATGTGACGACGAGGAGTTCGACTTCCTCCACTTCCATCTCGACTATTACCCATGGTCGCTGTTCCATCGGCAGCCGACACCGTTCCTGACCACGCTGCACGGCCGGCTCGATCTTCCCGAGCATCAGCCGGTGTTCAACACCTTCTCCAAGGTCCCCGTCATCTCGATCTCGAATGCGCAGCGCCGTCCGGTGCCGCAGGCGAACTGGGTGCGGACCATCCACCACGGCCTGCCGGAGAATTTGCTGACGCCAAAGCCGGCAAAGCAGGAATATCTCGCCGTGCTCGGCCGCATCGCGCCCGAGAAAGGCGTCGATCGCGCCATCAAGATCGCGATGCAATGTGGCATCCCGCTGAAGATCGCGGCCAAGGTCGATCGCGCCGATCAGGATTATTACGACGAGCTGATCAAGCCGATGATCGCCGGCAATCCGCTGGTGGACTTCATCGGTGAGATCGGCGACCACGAAAAGTCCGACTTCCTGAGCGGCGCGCTCGGCCTGCTGCTGCCGATCGACTGGCCGGAGCCGTTCGGCCTGGTGATGATCGAAGCCATGGCATGCGGCACGCCGGTGATCGCCTTCAACCGCGGCTCGGTGCCGGAGATCATCGACGAGGGCCTGACCGGCTTCATCGTCGAGGACATCATCAGCGCGGCCGGCGTTGTCAAGCGGCTTCCGCAGCTGGACCGCGCCGCGGTCCGCAAGCAGTTCGAAACGCGGTTCACGGCGCGGCGGATGGCGCTGGATTATCTCGCGGCCTATCGCAGCCTGATCGAGAAGCAAGCGCCGCGGATCAAGCTGGTGAGCAGCGCGGAGTAGCTGACAAAAGACGGTGTCGTCCCGGCCTTCGCCGGGACGACACCGAGCATGTTGCGGCAGCGTCGCCCTACACCACCACCGCCCGCTTCGGTTCCACGATCTCGAACATCCGCGGGAACTCGTCCAACAGGCCCATCAGCTCCGCCAGCTTCATCGGGTTTCCCGCGAGCTTGACCTTGCCGGCAGCCACCGCCTCCGGAAAACTCGTCAGCTTCGCGATCACCTCATCGAGTGTCGCGCGCGCGAGCGTGAAGCTGGCATCGGCGCCCTCCATTTGCACGCCTTCGGTGTAGGTCAGCGCGCAATTCTCCAGATTGAGCACGAACGTCTCGCCCGTATCCGAAAAGCTCCAGTTCAGCACGATGTGCTTTCCTTCCGCCTTCGGGCCGTTGAGGCGGATGCCAAGCACGTCCCAGAGCTGTGAAGTGCGCAGTGCAGCCAGCGTCTCGCGCGGCATCGGCGGACGCTGCGGCGTCTTCGGCATGCCCTGACGAAGTTCCTGCGCGCCGAATAGATAGGCATTGCGCCAGGTCGCGCTCTCGGCGGCATAGCCGAGCTGCTCCAGCGTGTCGGCGAGCAACGCACGCGCTGCCGCATTGTCCGGCTCGGCGAAAACGAGATGACCGAGCGCCTGGGCGACGAAACGAAACTCGCCCTTGTCGAAGTCGGCACGCGCCCGCGCGAGAATGGCGTCGGCGCCGCCCATGTACTCGACATATTTCCTGCCCGACTCGGCCGGCGGCAGCGGATCGAGATTGACCGGATTGGCGTCGTACCATCCGAGATATTTCTGGTAGATCGCCTTCACATTATGGCGGATGTGGCCGTAATAGCCGCGGCCATGCCAGGCGCCCTCCAGGCTCTTCGGCAGCCGGATCGTCTCGGCGATCTCGGTGGCGGTGAGGCCGTGGTTCATCAGGCGGATGGTCTGGTCATGCGCGAACTTGTAGAGGTCGCGCTGCTGCCGGATCATGGTGCCGATGCGCTCGCGTCCCCACACCGGCCAGTGATGCTGGCCGCACATCGCCTCCGCCTTGCCGTCCCAGAGCTGTAGGGCCTCGTTGAGGTACTTCGACCAGGCCAGCGCATCGCGCACGTCGGCGCCGCGGAACGGCAGCAGATTGTGGAAATTGTGGGTGCAATTCTCGGCGAGGTTCAGCAGCTTGTAGCGCGGGATGAAGAAATGCATCTCCGCCGGGGCTTCGCTGTTCGGCGCCATCTGGAATTCGAACTCAACGCCGTCGATCACGCGCCGGTCGCCGGTCGCCATGATCAGGTCGGTCGGTCGCAGCAGCGCGACCGAGCCCGCTGCCATCGACTTGCCGAGGCCGCAATCGACCTGCCCTCGCGCTCCCTTTGCCAGGAACGGGCCGAATTGGTATTGCGCTCGGCGCAGCATCGCCGGTCCCGCGATGATGTTCTCGGACACCGCGTGCTCCATGAACAGGTTCGGCGCGATGATCGGCACGCGCCCGGTGGCGAGCGCATCCTCCTCCAGCACGCCGCGCGCACCGCCCCAATGGTCGGTGTGGGTATGGGTGAAGATCACGGCTGCAACCGGCCGCAGGCCCCGGTGCCTGAAATAGAGGTCGAGCGCGGCACGCGCCCCCTCGATCGAGGTCAGGGTGTCCACGACGATGACGCCGCTGTCGCCCTCGATCAGCGTCATGTTGGCGATGTCGAGCCCGCGCACCTGGTAGACGCCGGGCACGACCTCGAACAGCCCGTGCTGCATGTTGAGCCGCGACTGCCGCCACAGGCTCGGATTGACCGTCGGCGGCGCCTCTTCAGTGGACAGGAAGCCGTAGGGCTTCAGGCTCCAGACCGTCCGCCCCTGCGGGTTGGTGATCTCCGCGTTCTCGATCGTGCCGAGGAAGCCACGCGCGGCATCATCGAAATCCCGCGTGTCGGAAAACGGCAGCGCATTCAGCATCGCCGCTTGCTGCGCGATGACGGACGGCGTTGCGTCCTTCGGCGTGTCGGCATCGATGCTGCTCATAAGGCCCTCCCCGGCTCGTCTTGCTTAGGGAGGCATCTAACCGCATCTCGATTGCGGTTCCAACAGGTCCTTACGCGGCCACCCCTGCGGCAACCGGCTGGTCAGATGCGGTCGTGCCTGCCATTCGCAGCTCTCGCGCCAGCACGTAGCCGCCGCCGTCCTGCTTGGCGCGGTACATCGCCCGGTCGGAGCGCGACAACAGCGCCTCCGCGGTGCGCCCATCCTCCGGCGCGACGGCAACGCCGACGCTGACGCCGAGCGTGATCACCTGTCCGTCGACATTGTAGGCCGCGCCGATCGCTTGCACGATCCGCCGTGCCATCGATTCCGCATCGGCCGCCGCGCGCTGCACCAGGATGAACTCGTCACCGCCCATCCGGACCACGAGATCGTCACGCGCGGCCAGCGCCTTGAGCCGCCCGGCGACCTGCCTCAGCAGCGCGTCGCCGACGGGATGGCCGAAGCGGTCATTGGCCTCCTTGAAGCGGTCGAGATCGAGCGTATGAACGGCAACCATCCCGGCCGTCAGCATCGGCGGCAAGTCCGCGGCCAGCACCGAACGATTGGACACGCCGGTCATCGGGTCGATACGCGACAGCTGCTCGAATTGCCGCTTGAGCGTAATCTGGTTGATCGAGGCGTTGAAGCTCAGCCGCACCATCTCGAAGCTCGCGGCCACATACATCAGGATGAGGAGCCCGAGCCCGACATGGCGGAGGTCGGGCTGCATGAACGTCACGATCGCGGCTGGCGCTGCGATCGCGACGAGATCGAGCAGCGCCGCGACGGGACGCAGCGCCAGCCGCGCCACCACACCGGCGCCAAAACCGAAGCCGATGCCGATCGCCATCACGGAACACAGCGCGTCGCCCAGCACGATGCTGCGCGCGGCAAACACGCCAAGCACCAGGGCCGTCGCGACCGTGCCGGCAATGTAGCGCCGCTCCCAGCGCGCGGCTTCGGCCCGGCCGAGCTGCGGCGGACGCGCGAGGCGACGACGGAATGCGACAATCTCGAACAGGCGGACAATGGCCACCACGATCCCGGCAACGGTCAACACCGCCGTCGCGGTGTCGCCGGTCTCGTAGGTCATGATGGCGCCGACCATCGCCTGGCAGGCAGCCGCGAGAATGGTGGGCATCGTCGTGCCGTGAAGGCCCGTGATGACCTCCATATAGACGGCGTCGGAAATCGACGCCCGTCCGGTCTCCATTCTATTGAACAACATGCCAGCCCCATCCGCTGGCATGGTCCTACCGCATATCCGTAAAAATGCGTGCAACGCACCACACCGGCATTTGAGCGCGCGGGTTTACCGCGCGTTAGCCATGTGCCGTCCGGCCGCCCTCACTGGTGCATTCCCAGCACCCGCGGCAGCCACAGCGTCAGATCGGGCCAGTAGGTCACGATGACGAGAAAACCGAGCATGGTGAGGAGCCATGGCATCACCGCCACAGCGAGCTCCGTGATTCGCATTCGCGCTATCATGGAGGCGACATAGAGGTTGAGGCCGACAGGCGGATGGCAGAGGCCGACCTCCATGTTGACGTCCATCACGATGCCGAAATGCACGAGGTCGATGCCGAGCTTCTTGGCCGCCGGCGCCAGGATCGGCGCCATGATCAGGATGATCGAGTTCGGCTCCATGAAGTTGCCGGCGAGCAGCAGCAGAACGTTGACCACCAGCAGGAAGCCGACCCAGCCGAGATTCTGCGCCGCGATCCAGTCCGCCAGGGTCGACGGCAGGTTCTCGTTGGAGAGCACGAAGGAGAACAGCACCGCGTTGGTCACGATGTAGAGCAGCATCGCGCTGGTGTTGGCGGCACGCAGCAGCACGCGCGGCACGTCCACGATCTTGATTGCCTTGTAGACGAACACGGCGATGACGAAGGAGTAGACCGCGGCCATCGCCGCCGCCTCGGTGGCGGTGAACAGGCCGCTGTAGATGCCGCCGATGATGATGACGACCAGCATCAGGCCCCAGATGCTCTCGCGGAAGGTGCGAACGGTCTCGCCCCAGCTCGCCTTCGGCAACCGCGGATAGTTCCGATTGCGCGCGAGCCACCAGGTGACGATGCAGAGCATCGTCGTCAGCAGGATGCCGGGCAACAGGCCCGCAACGAACAGCGCGCCGATCGAGGTGTTGGTGGAAACCGCGTAGACGATCTTCGGGATCGACGGCAGCATCAGGATGCCGAGCGAGCCGGCCACCGTGATGATGCCTGCGCCGAAGTGCATGGGGTAGCCGTGCCGCACCATCTCCGGCAGCACGATGGCGCCGATCGCGGCCACGGTCGCGACGCTCGAGCCGCAGACCAGCGCGAACATCGCGCAGGCGACGATGCCGGCAAGGCCGAGGCCGCCATGCCAGTGACCGATCAGCGAGGTCGCGAAATTGATCATGCGCCGCGCGACGCCGCCATGGGTGAGGAAATTGCCGGCGAGGATGAAGAACGGGATCGCCATGATCTCAAAACCCTCGATGCCCGTGAAGAGCTTCATCGAGACCGCTTCGATCGGCACCGTGGTCAGCGTGAACAGGAACGTCATCACGGTGAGGCCGAGCGCGATCGAGACCGGGATGCCGGTGAGCATCAGCGCGATCAGCAGCGCGAACACCGTCGCGGCGCGCATCCACTGCGGGAGCGCAAGCACGCCGAACTTCTCGGCCAGGCACATGGCGAAGATCAGGATCGGCGCCATGATCAGGATGACACCCAGCGGCGAAACCTTTCGCGCGGCGGCCCTGGTTGCGGCGCCGGCGGGCTGCGGATGCAGCGCAGGTGAGCCATCGACCTCGACACCCTCGACATGCGCCTCGTCATGATGCGGCAAATGGCCAGTCCAGTAGTAGGACCACGAGACCTGGAGGAAGCGGAAGCACATCAGGCCGGAGCCGAGCGGGATCGCCAGATAGATGAACCACATCGGCGCTTCCAGGTCGTTGGACTGCTGGCCGGTATGGAACATCTCGCGCACGAAGGAGGCGCCGAAGGCGGCGATCATGCCGGTGAACAGCGCGCCGCAGAGCAGCGAGAACAGGATCACGTGCTTGCGCGAATGTTCGGGCAACCGGTTGACGAGCAGGTCGACACCGACATGGATGCCGGTGCGCACGCCATAGGCGGCGCCGAACTTCGCCATCCAGATGAACATGTAGATGCAGAGTTCCTGCGCCCAGGACATGTCGAGCTCGGACAGGAACTTGAACACGGCCATCGACAGCGTCGCGAGCCAGGTCATCCCGTGCGCGGCCGCCCATCTGGAGAGGACGATCGATTCGCCCGCACCGTAACGGTGCACCACGGCGATGAAGATCAGGCCAGTGGCAGCCGCGATGAGCGTCGCGATCAGCCACTCTTCGAGATGTTCGAGCCCACGGTTCAGCACGCGAAGCAAGTCAAAGTCCCCCCATCGATGCGAAACGGTCGGGAGTGCACACACTCCCGACCGTTCGTATTGTTCTCCCCGGAAAACGCGTCAGTTCATCTTGACGTCGAGTTCCTTGGCGACGAGATCGAGCACTTCCTGCCCGACCCGGCCCTTCGCCCATGTATAAGTCGGCCGCATCGCCTCCTGCCACGCTTTGCGATCGGCGTCAGTCAGATAATGCAGCTTGGTCTTGCCCGCCTTCTTGATCTCGGCCAGCGCGTCCTCGTTCTCCTGGTGCGCGATCAGGTTGGTGTAGTCGGTCGCCTCGTTCATCGCCTTCTCGAGCTGGGCACGAATGTCGGGCGGCAGGCCGGACCAGAATTTCGAGTTGACGATGACGGCGTATTGCAGATGCGCGTGATAGGACACGGTGATGTCCTTCTGCACCTCGTAGAACTTCTGCGTCAGATAGTTGGACGCGGTGTTCTCGCAGCCGTCGACCACGCCGGTCTGCAGCGCCTGGTAGACTTCCGAGAACGCCATGATCTGCGGGATCGAGCCCATCAGGCGGAAATACTGGTCGGCGATCTTCGATCCGGAGATGCGGAATTTCAGGCCCTTGAAGTCCTCCGGCTTCGTCAGCGGACGGTTCGACGACACCATGTGGAAGCCGTTGTCCCAATAGCCGAGACCGGTGATGCCCTTGGCCTCCAGCTTCTGGAACAGCCACTTGCCGATCGTGCCCTTCATCGCGCTGGAATAGGTCGCGTCGTCCTTGAACAGCCAGGGCAGGTCGAGCGCCTCGAATTCCTTGATCCCGAGCGGCGCGAACTTCGCGGTCGAAGGCGCCAGCATCTGCACCGAGCCGAGCTGGAGCGCCTCGATCTCCTCCTTGTCCTTGTAGAGCGAGGAGTTCGGATAGACTTCGACCTTGACCTTGCCGTCGGTGTACTTCTCGGCGAGTTCCTTGAACTTCAGCGCGCCCTTGCCCTTCGGGGTGTCGTTGGCGACGACGTGGCTGAACTTGATGACGATCGGGCTCTGAGCCTGGGCCAGATCAGGAAGCAAGGCAGGGACGAGAGCGAACGCGGCCGCAGCGACCGCGAGAAGCAGCTTGCGCATGAAGGACCTCCCCAATAACCCCTGAAACCGGGTCTTTTTGTTTTACGCCGTCAGTAGTGGCAGCAATCCACCACCCGAACAACTAGACCTAAGCCCAATTTGCCGCAGGCAAGCTATCTTGACGGTGACCAAATGCGCAAGCCGCTCGCCGCTGTCATCCCGACAGGCGATCGCATTGAAGCAGCTATCCTGCAGCCATCCTTCGAGACGCCCGCTTCGCGGGCTCCTCAGGATGAGGGCAGAGTGCGGCGCAGCAGTTTCAGCGGGCTTCGATGCCGATCAGCCTCATCCTGAGGAGCCCGCCAGCGGCGGGCGTCTCGAAGGATGAGGCGCGCGCTCAGGCTGGCCCAAGAGGCAGCGCGATCAGCCCCTGCGCTGGGCAACCATGAACAGGCGCCGGAACGGGAACAGCGTCTGCCCCGCTTCATTCTTCGGATAGGCCTTTGCAACGCGCATCCCATAGGCGGCCTCGAAGGCGGCCTTTTCCTCGCCCTGCAGGATGTCGAGATAGCGCGTCAGCCAGGTCCCCTTGGTCCATTCCTTCACGGGGTTCTCGCCTTCGAGCACCTGGAGATACTCGGTCTCCCAGATGTCGACGTGCTGCGAGAGCGGCGCAAGAAGGTCGTGATAGAAGGCCGGCCCCTCGACCGGCGGCGGGGTGACGAGATGTTCGACCTTGGACCGCCAGGGACCGTTCAGCGCGGTCTCGCCGATCAGCACATGCGAGGGCGCAAGGAAGTTGCGCGGCATCTGCACCGCGAGCACGCCGCCCGGCGTCACCGTCTCCATCACCGACGGAAACAATGCCGCATGATTGGGCAGCCAGTGCAGTGCGGCATTGGAATAGACGACGTCGTATTGCTGTGCGGGACGCCAATGGCCGAGGTCTTCATGTGACCATTCCACGTCTGGCGCCGCCTTGCGGCCGGCGGCAACCATCTCGGCCGAGCCCTCGACACCGGTGACGGTCGCATCCGGCCAGCGTTCCTTGATCAGCCTGGTGACATTGCCGGCGCCGGCGCCGAGGTCGGCGATCGTGCGCGGGCCGAAATCCGGAATCCGCATCAGCAGGTCGACAGCGGGCCGGAGCCGGTGGCCGGAGAACTTCAGATATTGCTGCGGATCCCAGACCATCGTTCAGCGCCTTTTCTTTTTCGTGTTTCCTTCGCGAGAGCTCTTGGTTACCACTGCTCGTCCCGGTCGGGCAAATCGCCGCACCCCGGACAGGCAGGAAACGAACAGCAAACGAACACCAGAATCAAAAAACCAAAACAAGAAAGCGTGTGACCATGGACCTCGGGCTCAAATCGAAAACCGCCGTCGTGACAGGCGCGAGCATCGGCATCGGTCGTGCCATCGCCAAGGGCCTGGCCGCCGAAGGCGTGCGGGTCGTCGGCGTGGCGCGGCGGACTGATCTGCTTGCCGAGCTGGCGAAGGAGGTTGGAGGCGGCTTGATCACGCCGTTCGAGCAGGACGTGATGGCCAAGGACGCCGCGGAGAACATCGCGGCCTTCGCGGTCAAGCAGCTCGGCCATGTCGACATCCTCGTCAACAATGCCGGCGGCAGCCGCCCGCTGCCGGTCGACGCGCCCGACAGTCAATGGGACGAGGCGATTGCGCTGAACTTCACCAGCTACCGCCGCATCGCGCATGCGCTGCTGCCGCAGATGATCGAACGCAAATGGGGCCGCATCGTCAACATCACCGGCAAGTCCGAGCCGGAAGGCCTCAACGCCGCCTTCGCCGCCAAGGCCGCCGTGCACGCCTGGGCCAAGGGCCTGTCGCGCGAGATCGGCGAGCACGGCATCACCATTAACTGCATCCCGCCCGGCCGCATCATGAGCGAGCAGATCCGCCGCAACTATCCGCCGGACTATCGCGAGCGTTTTGCGGAAGAGGAGATCCCGGTCGGCTATTGGGGCGAGCCGGAGGATCTGGCGGCGCTCGCGGTGTTTCTGGCGTCCCCGGTGGCGCGGTACATTACGGGGACGGTGATCCCGGTGGACGGGGGGTTGAGGCGGTATCAGTTCTAGATCTTCGCTCACGCCACGCGCTCGTTGCGCCCCCCTCGCCCCGTTCTTACGCGTTCTAGCGGGGAGAGGGTTGGGGTGAGGGGCTGCCTCCGCATTCGCAGGATCTTATGCCATCTGCCGCAAACACGTTCGCGCAATCCTTCTTCCACGGCACACGTGCCTATTTGAAACCCGGCGATCTGATCATCGTTGGCTATCAATCCAACTTCACCGACGTGAAGCCGCTGTCCTGGGTTTATTTCGCGGCCACACTGGATGCGGCGATCTGGGGCGCAGAACTGGCCACAGGCACCGCACGCGGACGAATTTACGTCGTGGAGCCGACCGGACCGATCATGGACGATCCGAACGTGACGGATAAGAAGCTTCCCGGTAATCCGACGCTGTCATATCGCTCCCGTGATCCATTGCGGGTCATCGCCGAAGTGACGCAGTGGCAAGGCCACGCGCCTGAGAGGCTGCAACAGATGAGGGACAATGTTGCCCGCCTGAAAGCGGAGGGTAACAACATTATCGACTAAGGCATGATCCGAAAGATTGTGCGGTAGCCCGGAGAATCGGTCGAGCGCCGCGAAACCCATCGAGGGTGAGGCTGCTGTAGAGCGGGGCTGATTTGTACTGCAGCGGCTTTGAATCCTGCTGCTGTCCACGAATACGAACCCTGATCATCAACGAAAACCCATCGCGGCATGCATCCAAGGACCATGAATGAGCTTTGCGACTGGTCCATGATTGGTCGCGCGCAAGCTCGACGGCTATAGCCCCGAGACGTGGAGACCAGTCCGAGCCATTATGGCATAGTGAGTTTTCGCTCATCGCAAGATCGCGGGGCGAGGAGCCAAGGAGCTACAGCCTATTCATGGAGCAGCGTTTGCCAGTCCGGAGGCACCGCCCCGGCCGGTCCGGGCACCGGCTGGTCCAACGGATGCGCGTGAGGGCCTTGAAGCTTTGGGCCGGCGAAAGCCTCTCCCGTGCGATAGTCGTAGAACCATCGTTCGCCCGGCTCGAAGCTCGTGATGATGGGATGGCCTGTCGCCGCGTTGTGTTTCGATGCGTGCTGATTTGGTGACGTATCACAGCAGCCGATGTGACCGCATTCGGCACATCTGCGAAGATGAAACCACCAGCCGCCCGCAGCCGAGCATTCCACACAACCCGTTCCGGTTGGCTTGGCTGCGAGGTTGATGCCATCCCTCTCAGACGTCATAGGTCAACTCACTGGAAGTGCTCGCGGTCAAGACAGATGTATTCACGCCGCGATCTCGTCCCCGATCCCCGCCATGATGGCATTTTGCCAGTGTTTTGCCCGACGGGTCAACGCCGCGACAGCACGGAACCTCTTGAAGGGCAATTGCGGGGCGCGTTCACACAAAGTTGCGGCTGCGATGCGAAGGCGTGACAAGCGGCATCGCTTCGCGACGAAGAATCGGCACATTCCAATCCCCAACAATCGCGACCCAGATGCAGTGCCGTAGGGTGGGCAAAGGCGCGCTCCTTGCGCGCCATGCCCACCATTTTATCATCCTCTCACTGCGAATGGTGGGTACGCTTCGCTTTGCCCACTCTACATACTGGACGTTTCGCGATCCGCGCCACGATAGCGCGTAGGATGGGTCGAGCGCAGCGAAACCCATCGACAGCATCCACCGTGAAACGTGATGGGTTTCGCAAATGCTCCACCCATCCTACGAGGATGTGAATCTTTCGACTTCTGCGATTTCGATGTGAGTCAAATCAACGACTTAGCTTGCTCGAAAACGGCATAAATCGAATTGTCTCTCATGCTCTACGGCCCTCCGGTCTCCGGAGCGGACAGCGCCAGCTCGCCCGGAGGAGTCGGCAGGGGGCCGACTCCGGACGTGGTACCCGTTCTAGCCAGGCCGCAATCATCAAGCGGCGATGTGCCCTTTGGCCATGTTGGGGAGTTCGGCGGTCGAAAGGCCGAAAGGCCGGATCAAGGGTATTCGCCCATCAAGGGACAGCGCCGTTGAGGCATTCTCGCCTCGCCCAACAATAGGCCTTGCACCGCGTGCGCAATGGGTAGCTAGTATTCGCCTCAGCGCACCACGCTACTCAGCCGTCGGAGGGCGCAAATGCAGAGCTACATAAACCACGAAAACATCAGACGTTATGAGAAGCTGATCGCCGTTAGTGAAGGTGACCCGTCACGCGACGAAGCGCGGCACCAAACGCTGTTACGACTCCTGGCCGAGGAAAGAACCAAGGACGAGAGACCTCACGACTGGCCAAGCGTCTAATCGGGCCGCCCTGATCCAGCGTTATGCCACGCTCCGCACGACTCGGCCTAGGTTCTCAAGCACGAAGTTCGGAAGGCCGAGGTCGGCCGCCATTGCGGACTTGTTGTGGTATAAGAGTGCTGGGTCGCGTTCTGAACACAAAGTCGGAGCACATTGACCTCATCACCGTCCGTTGTTGGCTGTTATCGGTGACAGAGAGTGCTGCATGCTCCCGCCTGATCATGGAGCATCGGCTATGTCACACTATAAGGCCTACCTTATCTCCCGAGACCGCCACCACATTAAAGCCGTCGACCTTGAGTGCGTCGACGATGACGCCGCAAAGCGACGCGCTGAGCAGCTGACGGATTTTAGTGACGTCGAGCTATGGGAGCACGCCCGCAGAGTTGCGAAGTTTGGCAGCAGATCTGATTGAAGGACGCTAACCGCGGGTTTTCTCTGCCACCCATTCTCTGTCGGTCGCCGCGCAAGAAGGTCAGAACGGTTCTTGGCACGCTGCTTGCGGGTTGTCGCTACGATAGCATCATGCCAGTGTTTTGCCCGACGGGTCAACGTGATCACGGTCACGCACGCCGTCGCGGCGCGGCTCGAAAACCCCTTGTCGATCAAGGGGCCTTCTACTGTGCATGGGGTTGTTTTCGACTTTTTTGTTTTGAGCCCCAAGAAAAAAGGCAGAAGGACCGGTAGAGCCCGCTCACTCCGCCTGCAAGATCTCCGCAATCGCCGCCCCCGCCGCGATCGTGCCGAGCTTCCCCCCGACATCGCGCGTCGCCCTGCCCTCGCCGATCGCCCTCGCCACTGCCGCCTCGATCGCACGCGCGGCCTCCTCGTAGCGCACCGCGCCGCTTGTCTCGCCATGCCAAGCCAGCAGCAGCGCCGTCGACAGGATCAGCGAGACCGGATTGGCGACGTCCTGGCCGGCAATGTCGGGCGCCGAGCCGTGCGCGGCCTGCGCCATCGCGTGGCGGTCGCCGACATTGAGCGAGCCGCCGAGGCCGAGGCTGCCTGACAGCTCCGCGGTGAGATCGGACAGGATGTCGCCGAACATGTTGGTGGCGACGATGACGTCGAACCGATCGGGGCTGCGCACTACATGCGCCATCATGGCATCGACGAGGATGTCGTCGACCGCGAGGCCGGGATAGTCCTTGGCCACGGCGCGGCAGATGTCGAGGAACATGCCGTCGCCGATTTTGAGCACATTGGCCTTGTGCACGATGGTGAGATGCTTGCGCCGCTTCATCGCCAGACGGCAGGCGGCATGCGCGATGCGCTCGCAGCACAGCCGCGTGATCCGGCGCAGCGAGATCACCACGTCAGGCGTGACCAGCATCTCGCCATTGCCCTGCTCCATGTTGCGGTCGGCATAGAAGCCTTCCGTGTTCTCGCGCACCACGACGAGGTCGAAGTCGCCGAGCCGGCCGGGCCTCCCGGCATAGGTGCGCGCGGGCCTGACATTGGCGTAGAGGTCGAGGCTCTTGCGGAAATGCCTGGACGGATTGATCTCGCCATGCGCCTCGTCCTTGAAGTCGAAGGTCGCGGTCGGCCCGAGGATCAGGCCGTCGGCGGCGCGGACGATGTCGAGCAGCTCGGGGCGCACGGTCGTGCCGAATTGCTCGAGGCTCGCATGGCCGACCGCGTGCTCCTCCAGCCGCAGATTGAGCTGGAAGCGCTCGGAGGCCGCGCGCAGCACGCCCGATGTCGCGGTCGTGATCTCTGGTCCAATGCCGTCACCGGGCAGAACGACGAGTTGCATGGCGTTTCCCCAAAATTGCAGCAGCTGGCGCGATCATACGTCAGCACCGGGCCGCATCGCCCGACCTTCGCGCATACACAGCATGCAAGCATATGCCTGTGGAAGCAGGCCCCGCCGTAGTACATGCCAAAGCCCGCTATCGCCACGCCGCCGGAGCAATGCGCGAACGCAATGACAATCACGTTACCTGCCGCCGCGCGCGAGCTCGACCACACCGTTGCCGATGGCCTGCCGCCCGCGCAGCGACGCTGGGCGATCGCGGCCATCTTCACCGCGCTGGCGATGGCCTCGCTCGACACCGCGATCGCCAACATCGCCCTGCCCGCCATTGCCGCCGACCTGCATGTCAGCCCGGAGCAGTCGGTCTGGGTGGTCAACGTCTACCAGATCGCACTGGTGGCGACGCTGCTGCCGCTCGGCGCGCTCGGCGAGATCGTCGGGCACCAGCGCATCTATCTCGGCGGCCTGATCCTGTTCACCATCGCCTCGCTGTTCTGCGCGGTGGCATGGTCGCTCGACAGCCTGCTGGTCGCACGCACGCTGCAGGGCCTGGGGGCCAGCGGCATCATGAGCGTCAACACGGCGCTGGTGCGCTTCGTCTATCCCGGACGGATGCTCGGCCGCGGCTTCGGCCACAACGCGCTGGTGGTCGCGACCGCGTTCACCTTCGGGCCTTCGGTCGCTTCGGCCATTCTCGCGCTCGGCCCGTGGCCGTGGCTGTTCGCCGTCAACATCCCGTTCGGCCTCGTCGCCACCGGCATCGGCTTTGCGATGCTGCCGAAGACGCCGCGCGCCGATCACGGCTTCGATTTTCTCGGCGCGCTGCTGGCGTCGGCCTGCCTCGGCCTGTTCATCACCGGCATCGGCAGCGCCGCGCACAATCTGTCGCCTGTTATCGTGGGCATCGAGCTGGTCGCGGCTCTCGTGCTCGGCTTCATCCTGACGCGCCGCCATGCCGACCATCCCGCGCCGATGCTTCCGATCGATTTGTTCAGCCGGCCGATGTTCGCACTGTCGGCGGCGACCGCGGTGTGCTCCTTCGCGGTTCAAGGCCTCGCCTTCGTCTCGCTGCCGTTCTATTTCGAGGACGTGCTGGGCCGCTCGCAGGTCGAGACAGGATTCTTCATGACGCCGTGGCCGCTGGTGGTCGGCATCATGGCGCCGATCGCCGGGCGCCTCTCGGACCGCTATGCCGTCGGCCTGCTCGGTGGCATCGGCCTCGTGCTGCTCGGCCTCGGCATGGCGCTGCTCGCGATGCTTCCGGCCAATCCGACCATCCCCGACATCATCTGGCGGATGGTGATCTGCGGCATGGGGTTCGGCTTCTTCCAGGCGCCAACATGAAGGCGGTGATGTCGAGCGCACCGCCCCACCGCAGCGGCAGCGCTTCCGGCATCGTCGCCACCGCGCGCCTGACGGGACAGACGACGGGCGCGGCACTCGCAGCGGCATGCTTCGGCCTCGCCGGCCACGAGGGTGCAACAGTGGCGCTCGCGCTCGGCGCCGGCTTTGCCGCGCTCGGCAGCGTGATGAGCTTCCTACGGCTGGCCGTGAAGTAAGGCTCTCAGGCCAGATGCCGGGCCGCCGCCACGTCGATCGTCGCCGCCGGGATCACGGTCTGATCGTCCAACTCGGCCAAACGCACGTCGATGGCCTCGATGACCTTGCGCGAGAACGGCCCGAGATGCGCATAGGCCGCGATCATCTGCACCGCGATGCGCGCCGATGACGTGTCGCGCTTGGCGCAGTTCATGAAGGTTTGCCACAGCGGCCCGCGCGCCTCGGGAAGCGCGGTGACCACGCGGTGCACGGTCTCCATCGCGCCGATCTTGGAGCGAATATCACCCTCGACGAGCTCGTCGCGCTGCCTGGAGCGATCGAGCAGCGTCATCAACTTATCGACACGGCCGGCATAGGCCGCGGGGCTGTAGATACGCTCCAGCACCGTCTTGTAGTCGGTCAGGATATCGCGCAACGGCCGGACCGGATCGAAATTGATACCGCCGGTGCACTGATCGCCGCCCGTGGCCGGGGCAATATCGTGGCCCGCGTGCAGCCGGCCTTCCTTGGCGAGACGCCGCGTGAGCTGCGTGTTCGGCAACGCATAGAGCAGGCCGACCATCGCGACCGGGATCGCGGCCTCCTCGATGAAGTCGATCATGGCATCGGCCATAGAGAACTTCTCGTTGTCGAAGCCGACGATGAAACCCGCGGTGACCAGCATTCCGGCGGCGTAGATCTTGTGGATGCTCTCGGCGATATTGCGCCGTGTGTTCTGCTTCTTCCGCATCGAGACCAAGGTTGCGGGATCCGGACTTTCGATACCGACGAAGACAGCGAAGAAATTGGCGGCCCCCATCAGGTCGAGCAATTCTGGATCGTCGGCGAGATTGACCGAGGCTTCAGTCGACAATTCGAAGGGGTAGCCGTGCGCACGCTGCCATTCGGCCAGCTGCGGTAGGAACAGCCGCAGCGACTTCTTGTTGCCGATGAAATTGTCGTCGACGAAGTCGAGATGGCCGCGATAGCCCATCTGGTAGAGTCTCTCGAGCTCGGCCAGCGTCTGCTCGTTCGTCTTGGTGCGCGGCACGCGTCCGTAGAGCTCGATGATGTCGCAGAACTCGCAGGTGAACGGGCAGCCGCGCGAATACTGCACACCGAGATAGAGATAGTCCTCGAATTTGAGCAGGTCGAACCGCGGCACCGGCGTCGTGGTGACGTCGGCCTGGAACTTCGGCGCGATGAAAACGCCGGCGCGTGCACCGCCCTCCCAGGCCGCGATGAATTCGTCGATGACGCTTTCGGCCTCGCCGAGCACCCGGAAGTCCGCCTTCTCGTAGACGTGCGGGCTGGAGGTGGGATCGGGGCCGCCGACCACCACCGGCTTGCCCGCGGCGCGGCACTGGTCGATCAGGCGCAGCGTGTCGGCTTGCTGCGGCATCATCCCGCCGGTGAAGACGACGTCGGCCCAGGCGAGATCGTCCTCACCGAAGGACGCCGTGTTGCAATCGATCAGCCGGACAGTCCAGTCCTCGGGCAACATCGCGGCGACCGTGATCAGGCCGAGGGGCGCGGCGGGGCGCTTCACGCCCATCAATTTGCAGGACTCGCCAAAGCTCCAGAAAGATTCCGCCGTGAACAGCGGATAGAGCATCAGCACATTGCAAGGGCTCGCCACGTTCATGGAACTCCTTCTGACTCGGCTGCAGTGTAGCAAAGCGTTTCGTTCTTGCACCCCGGCAAATCCGGACAATCTGTCGCCGCAACGCAGCGGAACACCCCGGACGTCGTCCCAAGCCGGGCATTGGCGCCCGGAGAGAGGTCGCACATCCCTTCGAGCCCCGGGCGAGGCCATACACCGCAATCCCCATAATCTTCCCTCAGCCACGCGAATCTTCGATAGCCACCCCGCGGACTATTGATTTGAACAGTTCCAATATGCCGGACACATTGCGCCCCTGAGTCCATTCGGTGGATTGGGCCAATCAGGGGACTTGCGATGGCAAACCTAACAATCAACGGAAAAACCTTCACGCTCGACGTCGAGCCGGATACGCCGCTGCTCTGGGCGATCCGTGAGAATGCCGGCCTGACCGGAACCAAATATGGCTGCGGCATTGCACAATGCGGCGCCTGCACCGTTCACATGGACGGCGTCGCCACCCGCTCCTGCGGCATTTCGGTCGGCGAGGCCGAGGGCAAGAAGATCACCACGATCGAGGGGCTCGCGTCCGGCGACACGCTGCACAAGGTGCAGGCAGCCTGGATCGCCAAGGACGTTCCGCAATGCGGCTATTGCCAGAGCGGCATGATCATGGCCGTGGCGGCGCTCCTCAATGAGAAGCCGAAGCCGACCGACGCCGACATCGACGAGGCCATCACCAATATCTGCCGCTGCGGCACCTTCCAGCAGGTGCGCGAAGCGATCCACACGATCGCCAGCGCATAAGGAGCCGTCACATGAACAAGCACATCTCTCCCAGGATGAACCGCCGCGCCTTCGTCGTCGGCACCGCCGCTGTTGGCACCGGCCTCGCAATCGGCCTCGACCTGCCCTTCGGCGGACCCGCCGTGGTCCGCGCGGCCGACGGCTCGCCCGAGGTCAACGCCTGGGTCGTGGTCCGGCCCGACGACACCGTGGTGATCCGCATTGCTCGCTCCGAGATGGGCCAGGGCTCGCTCACCGGCCTCGCTCAGCTCGTCGCCGAAGAACTCGAATGCGACTGGTCGAAGGTGACGACCGAATATCCGACACCCGGCCAGAGCGTCGCCCGCAAGCGGGTCTGGGGCGATTTCTCGACCGGCGGCAGCCGCGGCATCCGCTCTTCGCAAGACTATGTCCGCAAGGGCGGCGCCACCGCGCGCATGATGCTGATCGAGGCTGCCGCGAACGAGTGGAAGGTGCCGGCCTCCGAATGCACCGTCGCCAGGGGCATCATCACGCACAAGGCATCGGGCAAGACGACGACTTACGGCAAGGTCGCCGAAGCGGCCGCCAAGCTGACACCGCCGGCCGAGGTCAAGCTCAAGGATCCCAAGGACTGGACAATCATCGGCAAGGGTCTGCTGCGGCTCGACACCGCCGACAAGACCACCGGCACGATGGTCTACGGCATCGACGTCAAGCTGCCGGGCATGCTGAACGCCGCGATCAAGGACTGCCCGGTGTTCGGCGGCAAGCTGAAGAGCTATGACGAAGCGAAGGTCGCCGGCATGAAGGGCGTCAAGAAGGTCGTCAAGGTCGGCGATACCGCGGTCGCGGTCGTTGCCGACACCTGGTGGCACGCCAAGACCGCGCTCGACGCGCTGCCGATCGTCTGGGACGAAGGCGACAACGCCAAGGTCTCCAGCGAGTCGATCGCGAAGTGGCTGGCCGAGGGCCTCGACAACGACCAGCCGGCCTATGTCGGCAACAAGAACGGTGACGCGAAAGCGGCGATCGCCGGCGCCGCCAAGAAGGTCGAGGCCGTCTACAGCTACCCCTACCAGAACCACGCCACCATGGAGCCGATGAACGCTACTGCGCTCTACACGGCGGACAAGTGCGAGGTCTGGTGCGGCACGCAGAATGGCGAGGCGGCCTTCGCGGCCACGCTCGAAGCCTCGGGCCTGCCGGCAGAGAAGTGCGACGTGCACAAGGTGATGCCCGGCGGCGGCTTCGGCCGGCGCGGTCAGACCGACTATGTCCGCCAGGCGGTCATGATCGCCAAGCAGATGCCGGGCACGCCGATCAAGCTGGTGTGGTCGCGCGAAGAGGACATGGCGCACGGCAGGTATCACCCGATCACCCAGTGCAAGATGACCGGCGCATTCGACGCCAACAACAATCTGGTCGCGTTGCACTACCGCCTGTCCGGACAGTCGATCCTGTTCTCGCTGCGTCCCGAAGCGCTGCAGAACGGCATGGATCCGGCCGCATTCCAGGGCGTCGCCCAGTCCGGCGAGGCCGCGTTCGGTTACTCGGTGCCCAATCTCCTGGTCGAGCATGCGATGCGCAACCCGCACGTTCCGCCCGGCTTCTGGCGCGGCGTGAACGTCAACCACAACGCGATCTACATGGAATGCTTCATGGACGAACTGGCCCAGGCCGCAGGTCAGGACCCGCTCGAATTCCGCCGCAAGCTGATGGGCAACCATCCCAAGCATCTGGCGGTGCTCAATGCCGTGGCCGAGAAGATCGGCTGGACCACACCGGCGCCGAAAGGCATCTATCGCGGCATCGCGCAGGTCATGGGCTATGGCAGCTATGTGGCCGGCGCCGCCGAAATCTCGGTGACCGACGGCAACAAGATCAAGGTGCATCGCATCGTCGCCTCCACTGATCCGGGCTACGTCGTCAACCCGGCGCAGGTGGAGCGGCAGATCGCCGGCTCCTTCGTCTACGGCCTATCCGGGCTGTTCTACGGCGGCTGCACCGTCAAGGACGGCAAGATCGAGCAAACCAACTTCGACACCTACAATTCGATGCGCATCAACGAGATGCCGAAGGTGGAATCGGTGATGGTGCCGAGCGGCGGATTCTGGGGCGGCGTCGGCGAGCCGACCATCGGAGTAGCGGCACCTGCGGTGCTCAACGCCTATTTCGCGGCGACGGGCAAGCGCATCCGCTCGGTGCCGCTGCGCGACCAGAACATCACCTTCGCCTAAGAGACGCCGCGGCGGCCACATCGGCCGCCGCGGCATTTTCTGGACAACGCTCATGAATGTGCCGGTGACACGGCGGAATGCCCTCCTCGGCATCACCGCTGTAGCCACATCGCTCGCCACACCTTCGATCCTGCGCGCACAATCGGCGGGCCGCATCGTCGTGGTCGGCGGCGGCTTTGGCGGCGCAGCCTGTGCGCGTGCGCTCAAGCGTGCGCAGGCCAACTTGCAGGTCATCCTGATCGAACCCAACGCGGTCTTCACCTCCTGCCCTTTCAGCAACGAGGTGGTCGCTGGCTTGCGCGATATTCACGCCCAACAGTTTGACTATGACAGGCTCGCCGCGGAGGGCATCATCGTGATCGGCGAGGCCGTGACCACGATCGGATCGCAGCAGCGCAGCGTCATGACGGCTGATGGCGTTGCACTGCCCTACGACCGTCTCGTGCTCTCTCCCGGCATCGACTTCAACTTCGAAGCCCTGCCCGGCTACGACGGGACCACCTCGGAGAAGATGCCGCACGCCTGGAAGGCCGGCCCGCAGACACTGCTGCTGCGCCGGCAACTGGAGGCGATGGACGATGGCGGCACGGTCGCCATCGCGATCCCTGCCAATCCCTCACGCTGTCCGCCGGCACCTTACGAGCGCGCCAGCCTGATCGCCCACTACCTGAAAATGAAGAAGCCGCGCTCGAAGGTGCTGATCCTCGATGCCAAGGACAGTTTTTCGCAGCAGCGGCTGTTCGAGCAGGCCTGGAAAGAGCTCTACGGCGACATGATCGAGCGCGTGGGACTGTCGCAGGGCGGTCGTGTCACCTCGGTCGATCCTTCGACCCGGACCATCATCACCGAGTTCGGCAACTACACGCCCGACGTCGCCAATGTCATCCCGCCGCAGCGTGCCGGGCACATCGCCGAGGTCGCGGGCGCTGCGGATGCGACCGGCTGGTGCCCGATTGATCCTGTGACCTTCGAGTCAAAACTCGTCCCCAACATCCACGTCATCGGCGACGCCTGTCTCGGCGGCGGCATCCCCAAATCGGCCTCCGCCGCGAGCGCGCAAGGCAAGGCCTGCGCGGCCACCATCGTCAGCCTGCTCGCGGGCCGTGCACCGGAAACGCCGCGCCTGAACGGCGTCTGCTACAACATCGTCGCCCCCGGTTACGGCTTCTCGCTTGCAGGCAACTACCAGCCCAAAGGCGATATCTTTGCCGAGGTCGAGGGCGGCGCGACCAGCCCGGTCGATGCGCCGCGCGAAACGCGCGCCCGCGAGGCGGCGGAGGCCGAGCGCTGGTTTCACACCATCACGGCGGACACTTTTGGCTAGAGCATCCGTCCATATCGCAGCGCTGATTGCCGCCAGTGTTGCCTGCGCTGCGAACGCGAACGAGCTTGTGCCTTACAGGATCGCCGGCGACGGCATCGCAGAGTCGCTCACAGGCTCGACCGGTGATGCCGCACGCGGCCGCGCATTGGTGCTGGCGCGCACGACGACCTGTATCCTCTGCCATTCCGGCCCGTTTCCGGAAGCGCGGTTCCAGGGCGACCTCGCGCCCGATCTTGCCGGCACCGGGAACCGCTGGACGGCGAGCCAGTTGCGGCTTCGGCTGGTTGACGCCTCGCGCTTCAACGCGGAGACGATGATGCCGTCCTATTATCGCAACGCCGGCCTCGTCCGCGTCGGGCGCAATTTCGACGGCAAGCCGATATTGTCGGCTGCGGAAATCGAGGACATCGTGGCCTTTCTTGCAACGCTTCGGGACTAGGACTGTTCATGCCAGCCACGCGACGACAATTCTTGAGCCTTGCCGGGAGCGTGACGGTGGTCGGGACGATCCCGATCGTCACGCTGCGGCCGCTCGACGCGACACCGGCAATGCTCAGCACCGCAATCCGGAATGTCGTCGGTGAAGCGTCGATCCGCAACGGCAAGGTGAAGCTCGATATTCCGCCGCTGGTCGAGAACGGCAACACGGTGCCGATGACGGTGAGCGTCGCGAGCCCGATGACGGCGACCGACTACGTCAAGAGCATCCACGTCTTCAACGAGAAGAACCCGCAGCCGAACATCGGCAATTTCTATCTCAACCCCTCCTCCGGACGTGCCCAGGTCTCGACCAGGATCCGGCTCGCCGACACCCAGAAGGTGGTGGCGATCGCCCGGCTCTCCGACGACACGTTCTGGCAGGTAACAGCCGACGTGGTCGTGACCCTGGCCGCCTGCACCGAGGAGGTGAACTGATGGCCGCCCTCATCAACGTTCCCGCCAAGGCGAGGCGCGGCGACGTCATCGAGATCCGCATGCTGACCTCGCACATCATGGAAACCGGCTTTCGCCACACCATGGACGGCGCGCTGGTGCCGCGCGACATCATCACCAGCTTTACCTGCCGCTACAACGGCACCGAGATCTTTCGTGCCGATCTGTTTCCGGCGATCGCCGCCAACCCATATCTGTCCTTCTTCACAGTTGTGCACGAGAGCGGCAAGTTCGAGTTCGAATGGATCGGCGACAACGGCTATTCATCCACCGCATCGACATCGATCACGGTCGAATGATTTTTTGGCGCGCGATAGCGGCGGCGGCACTGCTGACCGTGACCCCCGCCCTGCTCGCCGGCGAAATCCCGCCCGAGGCGCGCCGCTCCGGCTATTCCTTCATGGGGTCCGAGACGCGCGCCATGCAGGACGACGACACGTCCAATCCGGGCATGCTGTTCGTGCTCGACGGCGAAGCACTGTGGGGAAGGAAGACCGGCGGCGCCGACAAATCCTGTGCCGACTGCCATGGCGACGCGCGCACCAGCATGAAGGGCGTCGCGGCGCGCTACCCCGCCTTCGACAAACCGCTCAGCCGCCCCGTCACGCTCGACCAGCGCATCAATCTCTGCCGCGCTGATCATCAGCAGGCAGCGCCGCTGCCTTACGAGAGCCGCGACCTCTTGGCACTGTCCGCCTTCGTCGCCCACCAGTCCCGCGGCGTCGCGATCACGGCTGGCGATGCCCCCGAATTGAAACCGTTCGTTGCGCAGGGCCGCGACCTCTTCATGCAGCGCGAGGGTCAGCTCAACCTCGCCTGCGCCAATTGCCACGACGACAATTTCGACAAGCGCCTCGCCGGCGCACCGATCACGCAGGCGCAGCCGACCGGCTATCCGCTCTACCGGCTGGAATGGCAGACGCTGGGATCGCTGGAACGGCGCTTGCGCAGCTGCGTGACCGGCGTTCGCGCCCAGGCCTTTGATTACGGCTCGCCCGAACTGGTCGCGCTCGAGCTCTATTTGATGTCGCGGGCGCGCGGCTTGCCGATGGAAACGCCGGCCGTCCGGCCCTGATGGTCGATTGGGGCTAGACAGGCTCGGCACGGTCGCTGGCAGGCGACGTCAAGGGCGGATGATCGTCCGCCCGCGATCGCTCGTTTCGCGGAGCTCGTGCGCGGATACGATTGCGCCGGCATCACCAGCCAATGCGCAGGCTGACCCGCCCGCCGGCGACCTTCTCGTCGGGCCCATAGCCGATGCCGCCGTTGAACTGCATGTTTCCGTTGAGGCGAACTGCCGCGTTGAACGCCAGACCGTTGGCTCGCTCGAAGGTTCCGTAGTTCATCGACATGGCGAAGCGCTCGTTCGGCAGCAGCGTCGGCACGCCGGCCATCGCAAAAGCCATGGCGACGCCGCTGGTCGCCTTGCTGGTCCGGCTGTTGAGGTCGTCGAGACGACCGTTGATGGCGCTGAGATCACCCGTCGAGGCTATACCGAGCGCGCCGAGGGTCGTGGTCGCGAGGTTGCCGGCGCCATCGGACGTTACAAGCTGTGTCGCGCCGCTTTGCGCGGCCTTGCTTGCCGACGAGGTGATGCCGGCCATGGTGTAGGTGTTGCTCGCCGTGCCGAACGTCTGCTGGTTAGCGCGCGTCGCTGTAGCGCCATTGCCGATGGCGGCAGAGTTGGCGAAATCCGCGCTGGCATTGTTGCCGACGGCAACGGCATTGGCGCCGGCAACCGATACGGTGCTGCCGATTGCGATGGCGCCTGAGCCGGACACGGTCGCCGCGTTCGCCATGACCAGCGCATTGGGCGCATTGACGGCGTTGCCGGAGCCGAACACCGAGGACCCAGCGGCGCTCGCCGTTGCGGCCACAGCGTTGTTGGAGCCGACCACGTTGATGTTGTCGCCGCGGCCGGCCAGGATGGCGCCGTTGACCGTGTTGTTGGCGCCCAGCACGAAGCTGCCATTGCCGCGGACGACCTGGCCGGTGCCGAACGCGCCGCTGCTGTTGCCGGTGACGCTATTGCTCGCGCCGACCGCGGTGCTGTTGGCGCCGGTGACCACACTGTTGGAGCCGACAGCCGTCCCGTTCGTGCTGCCTACATTAGCAACCGCCCAGGCGCCGACCGCCAGCGAACTATCGCCGGCCGCGTAGCTGCTCGTGCCGTAGGCCGAGCTGGACATGCCGGTCGCAGTGCTCCAGCCGCCGGCTGCGGTCGCGTAGTCGGCGGAGGCATGGGAGCTGGTCCCCACCGCCGAGGACATCCAGCCGGCGGCACTGCTGTTGGAGCCAACGGCCACGGCGAAGTCGCCGCTCGCATTGCTCACATAGCCGTAAGCTGAGCTCTCGTAGCCGCTGGCGGCGCTCTGCGCCCCGGTGGCGGAGGTGTACCGGCCGGCCGCGGTGGCGCCATAGCCCACCGCGACGGTTTGCTCGTTGGTCGCCTGGCTCAAGGCGCCGGCAGCAAGGCTGAAATTGCCAAAGGCGTTGCTGGACGCGCCGTAGGACGAGGCTGATGCGCCGCCGGCCGTGCTGCCGGTGCCGCAAGCCGTGCTTCCGGCGGAGCCGGCACCCGCGCCGCCGGTGCCGTTGCTGGAGTCGACGCAGACGAACTGTGCCTGCGCGGATCGAGCATCGAGCAAGGCGCCAAGCACGATCGCCGCCGCTACGCAGATCGAGGCTGGCCGCGTTCGGCGCCACGCCGCACCTCTCCCCGTCCGTGCCGTCGTCTCGCCGATCCTTCCCTCGGCCAGCCGCGCCGCAAAACCGATCCCCAGCGTCTTCATCGCTCTGCCTTCACGTCATTGCAAATTGTGGAGCCGCGAAACACACGTCTGGCCCGCGCGCAATAATATGAATATTCGTGTCCGGAGACTGCGGTTCGACGGTGCGGAAACTTGCCTGATCGTCCCAATTTGCAGACCAACTGCCGGAGGGAGCGGCCTGGCATGACGAGAATTCCGTATCTGCGCTTTGATACTGCGGAGCTGCCTTCCGCCGAGCGCCTCGACCGCTACCGCGCGATTCTCACGCACTATGAAGTGTCACTCCCCGACGGCACGGATCGGGATGATTTCGAAGTCCATGCCGAGGCGTGGCTGCTCGGAGGCCTGGTCGCCGCGGCCACCCGGATGGGACCGGTGCGCTTCACCCGCTCCGCCGCGCTGGCAAAGGCCGACGGCCGCAATTCATTCGCGCTCTTGCTGCTCCGGCGCGGCGCCTGGAGCGGCGAGGTCGACGGCGAGCCGATTTCGGCCGGCCCCGGTCAAGTGCTAGTGCTGGATCTGACGCGGCCCTTCGACGGCATCGCAACGGCGACCGACACCATCAGCCTGGACGTCGAGCGTGATCCTATCGTCAGCGCCGCGCCCGATGGCCTCGATCTGCACGGGCTCGTTCTTGATGGTGCCGCGGGCCGGGTTCTCGCCGACCAGATGACGCTGCTGCGGCGAAGGCTTCCGGCGATGGACGAGACCGACGCGCCCGAAGCGGTCCGAACGACGCTCGGGCTGCTGCGCGGATGCTTTGGCGTGGCCGCGCGGCCGCGCGAGCAAGGACTTGACCGGCGTGACGTCGGGATCCTGCATCGCGCCAGCCGTTTCATCGACCAGAATTTGGGCCACAGCGACCTGTCGGTGGCGACCATCTGCCGCGAGATCGGTGTGTCGCGCTCAGTGCTCTATCGCGTCTTTGCGCCACTCGCAGGCGTCGCCGACTACATCCGCGGACGACGGCTCGAGGCGATCCATGTGCTGCTCGACGACTCGGGCGAGGATCGCTGGAATGCAGAGATCGCCGCCGAATTCGGCTTCCTGAGCCAGGCCCATTTCAGCCGCAGCTTCCGGCAACGCTTCGGCTACTCGCCGCGCGCCGCGCGCGACGCCCGGCTGCAAGATCTTGCAGCAGCAGTCGAAGCCGGCCCGGAGCTATTCCGCGAGTGGATCGGCCGGCTCGGCTGAGTTACCCCGCAGAGCCGAAAAGCAAACGGCCGGACGACTCCTCGTCGCCCGACCGCGATCGACAGGCCTCGCCCAGCCTACTCCGCCGGTGCGGCGTGCAGCTCCGGATGCGCGGCATAGTGCTCGGTGGCGCCGAGCTTGCTGGCCGCGAACAGGCCGGCCGCCATCGCCGCATAGGCGAGTGCCACCGCGGGCGTGACGCCGAAGCCGCCGCCGATGCCGACGGCTTCACCGTGCATGAAGCCGAAGTAGGTGAGCACGGCGCCGACCAGGGCGAAGCTTGATGCCTTCTCGAAGTCGCGCTCGATGATGAACACTCCGATCGCGCCGAGGATCAGGCCGCCGAGGATGGAGCCGCCGCCCATGACTTCGAGTCCGCGATAGAACACGCCCTGCTGCGGCAGCGCTGCGATCGCCGCGGCCTTGACCGCGTCGGCCTTGTCGGCGGCGAGACCACCGACCGAGGTCGCCGCCATCATGGTCGAGCCCAGCATCGTATCGATCTGGAGCTTGGCCCAGGCGGCCAGATGCGGCGTCAGGGCCAGCACGATCGCCGGCGCGTGCTTGACCGGTGTCGTCTGGAACGCCTGCGCGCCGATCAGCATGCCGATATAGAGCAGGATCGGCGAGATCGCGACGACGGGCACGAGTGCCAGCAGTACCGAGATGATGCCGAACCACGCCAACACGACCACCATGATGCCGGTCGCAGCCGAATAGCCGATGCGGCCACCCATCGCCTTCCAGCCGGGATGACCGATATAGACGGCGTTGATGAAGGGGTTGCCCATCAGGCAGCCGATCAGGCTGACGACGCCGTCGGCGGTCAGCACGCGCGTGGTCGGATATTCGTCGCCGGCCGCTTCCGCGCTCTCGACATTGTCCATGGCCTCGACGAGGTCGTAGATGCCGAAGGGAATGGCGGTGACCAGGATGATGCCGAGGAATTCGAAGCCGGAGAAGACGTAACCCACCGCCGGGATCGGCACCGAGAAGCCGAAGTTTGCGAAGGCGTCACCGACGCCCTTGACGCTCAAGCCGCCAAGACCGAGGCCGAACAGGTTCGAGCCCCAGGCGATGACCATGCCGACCGCGATCGCGACAAGACCGGCGGGAATGCCGCGCCAATATCTCACGCCGCCGAACCAGCTCACCAGGATGATGGCGAAGCAGACCAGGCCGATCTGCGGCGTCATGTACATTTCGAGTGCGGGCCGCATCGAGATGAAGGTGACGGAGACGCCTGCGAGCGTGCCGAGCAGCGCCGCGCGCGGCGTGATCCTGCGAATGAACGGCGCGATGAAGCCACCGATCATGAGAATGAAGCTCTGGAAGAACACCCAGACGAGGCCGGCCGACCAGCCCTTCAGCGGATCACCGGTCTTGATCGTGATCGGCAGCATGATCACGAAGGTGACGATGAACATGTGCGGCACGCTGACGCCGGAGGGCAGCGCGCAGACGTCGGTGCGGCCGGTCTTCTGCGCTAGTCGATAGGCGAGATACGCGTAGTAGAAGGTCGACAGGCACATCATCAGCCCGAGCGCGGGCAGGATGCGGCCGAACACCAGACTATCCGGCATCTTCAAGACGAAGCGCAACAGCCCCGTGAGCACCAGCATGTTGACGAGAATGTTGGTGCCGAAACCGAAAAATGCGTTCCAGTCGCCCGGTGTCCATAGTGCCGGCTTGAACTCGGACGTATTGCTCTCAGATTTGCCAGCCGTCCCCGTCAATGCGCTCATGATATTTCCCCTATGTGGCCGAAACCTTCATTGCCTCCAAAACCGCGGCTGAGTCCGCGACCCAGCCGAAGATGCCGCCCTGGGCCTTGATCATCTTCAGGCCCATCTCGTGAAATTCGGGGAAGTAGGATGCGCAGCCGTCCGAGATGACGACGCAGCGATAGCCGCGGTCATTGGCTTCGCGCACCGTGGTGTTGACGCAGACCTCCGTGGTGACGCCACACACCAGAAGATTCTCGATGCCGTATTTCTCCAGCACATCGGTGAGTTCGGTGGCGTAGAACGCACCCTTGCCGGGCTTGTCGATCACGACTTCGCTGTCGAGCGGATAGAGTTCTGGAATGATGTCGTGACCGGCCTCGCCGCGAATGAGAATGCGCCCCATCGGGCCGGGATCTCCGATGCGAAGGCTCGGCGCGCCGCGCTCGACTTTTGCCAGCGGCGCATCGGAAAGATCAGGCAGATGCCCCTCGCGGGTGTGGACCACCAGCATGCCGCTGTCGCGCGCCGCGTTCAGCAGCGCACCGATCGGCTTCACGGCGCGCGCAAGCTGGCTGACGTCATTGCCGAGGGTCTCGCCGAACCCGCCGGGCTCCATGAAATCGCGCTGCATGTCGATGATCACGAGCGCGGTACTCGCCCAATCGAGCTTGATCGGCTCGGGCTCGGCGCTGATGACGCCCGGTGTCGGCTTGGTTGAGTTCAACATGACTCAAGGCCCCCGCGAGAACTCTCCGGGAGTTCTGCAAACGCCGTGCCATTGTGTACAATAGCTTTGGAGCATAGGGCGTGAGGGAATTCGTTGCGTGCTCAAAAACTTACGCCCGTAACCGGTCGCTGCTTATTCCCTGTGCGACGGCTTTGCGACGTGCATTTGCTTAAAGGATGGGCGGCGAGGCGGCGTGTCACTCGCCGTCATTCCGGGGCGACGTGCAAGCGTCGAGCCCGGAATCCATTTCACGTCATGGCTCGTGGCCCGATGGATTCCGGGCTCGCGCTACGCGCGCCCCGGAATGACGAGGAGAGTGTGCTGCGACGCCTTACCTCTACCGCCCCGCCCCATACAGTTGCCGATACACCTCCTCGTGCGGCGCATACGGATCCTTCAGCGTCGCCTGTTCAGCAGCATCTTCGCCACCGCCGCGCCCCACTTATCGAACACGGGCGTCTTCACCCATGCACTCTCGGTGCGGCGGTTGCCGGAGAGCGCGACGAACAGCGGCACCGGATCAACCTGATCCACTGGAAGCCATGACTGGCGGTAGCGCCACGGATGCGGCTAGCCGTATTGACTTCGCTGGCCCATGCTCTTGACTGTCGTAATTCGCGTCGCGCAGCCGCAATCCCTCCCGCAGCGCAAACCCCACGCCGAACGAAAGACAAGGACTTCCGAAATGACGCTGATGCAGGTCGAGCTGGACGACAAATACCGGCTCGAATCGAAGCGGATCTTCCTGTCCGGCACGCAGGCCCTGGTTCGATTGCCCATGCTGCAGCGCGAACGCGACCGGCTCCAGGGGCTCAACACCGGCGGCTTCATCTCCGGCTATCGCGGTTCCCCGCTCGGCATGTACGACCACGCGTTGTGGCGCGCGAAGTCGCACCTCCAGCAGCACGACATCGCCTTCGTGCCCGGCCTCAACGAGGATCTGGCCGCGACCGCCGTCTGGGGCAGCCAGCAGGTCGGCCTGTTTCCCGGCGCCAAGGTCGATGGCGTGTTTGGCATCTGGTACGGCAAAGGCCCCGGCGTCGACCGCTCGGTCGATGCGCTCAAGCACGCAAATGCGGCCGGCACCTCGCTCAATGGCGGCGTGCTGGCGCTCGCGGGTGACGACCATGGCTGCCAGTCCTCGACGCTGGCGCATCAGAGCGAGCAGGTGTTCGCGGCAGCGCTGATCCCCGTGATCAATCCGGCGACGCTGCAGGATTATCTCGATCTCGGCCTCTACGGCTTCGCGCTGTCGCGCTTCTCCGGCTGCTGGGTCGGCTTCAAGGCGATCAGCGAGACCGTGGAGAGCTCGGCCTCGATCTACAGCGACCCCGAGCGCATCCAGATCAAGCTGCCCGATGATTTCGAGATGCCGCCCGGCGGTCTCAACATCCGCTGGCCCGATCCGCCGCTGGATGCCGAGCGGCGCCTGTTCGGCCCGAAGATGGCCGCGGTGCAGGCTTTTGCGCGCGCCAACCAGCTCGACCGCATCGTGCTGGATTCCAGGCCGGCACGGCTCGGCATCGTCGCGACCGGCAAGGCCTATCTCGATTTGCGCCAGGCGCTGGCCGATCTCGGCATTACCGACAAGGACGCGCAGGACCTCGGCCTTCGCATCTACAAGGTCGCGATGACCTGGCCGCTGGAAGAGAGCGGCGCGAAGCGCTTCGCCGAAGGTCTGCAGGACGTGCTCGTGGTCGAGGAGAAGCGCGGCTTCATCGAAGACCAGCTGATGCGAATCCTCTACAACATCGATGCGTCCCGGCGCCCGACCGTCACCGGCAAGCGCGACGAGAGCGGCGCGCCGCTGCTGCCGAGCGAAGGCGAACTGACGCCGACCATCGTTGCATCCGCGCTGGTGGCGCGACTTCGCAGGCTCGGCCATCACAGCCCGGTGCTGGAGCAGCGTCTCGCCCGGCTCGAGGCGTTCGACCACCCCGTCACTGCCACCACGCAGATCAAGCTCGCGCGCACGCCGTTCTTCTGCTCGGGCTGCCCTCACAACTCTTCGACGAAAGTGCCCGAAGGCAGCCGCGCCATGGCCGGCATCGGCTGCCACGGCATGGCCCTGAGCATGCCGACCCGCCGAACCGATCTGATCTCGCACATGGGCGCCGAGGGCGTGAACTGGATCGGCCAGTCGCCCTTCACCACCGAGCAGCACATCTTCCAGAATCTCGGCGACGGCACCTACACGCATTCCGGGCTGCTCGCACTGCGCGCGGCCTCCGCCGCCGGCATCAACATCACCTACAAGATCCTCTACAACGACGCCGTCGCGATGACCGGCGGCCAGCCGGCCGAGGGCGCCTTCAACGTCGCGCAGATCGCGCATCAGGTCTGGGCCGAGGGCGTCAAGCGGCTCGCGATCGTCTCCGACGATCCGGGCAAGTACCCGGAAGGCAATTACTTCCCGCAGGGCGCGACCATCCATCACCGCCGCGAACTCGACGCCGTGCAGCGCGAGCTGCGCGACATCAAGGGTCTCACCGTCGTCATCTACGACCAGACTTGCGCGGCGGAAAAGCGCCGCCGCCGGAAGCGCGGGCTCTATCCCGATCCCGCCAAGCGCGCCTTCATCAACGAGCTCGTCTGCGAAGGCTGCGGTGATTGCTCGCAGGCCTCCAACTGCGTCTCGGTGCAGCCACTGGAAACCGAGTTCGGCCGCAAGCGCCAGATCGACCAGTCGAACTGCAACAAGGACTTCTCCTGCGTCGAAGGCTTCTGCCCGAGCTTTGTCACCGTGCATGGCGGCACGCTGAAGCGCATCAAGACCTCGTCAGTCGATTCAGGGCAGCTGTTCGCCGACCTGCCGCTGCCGCCGGCGCGCGAGTTGGACGGTCCCTACAACATCCTCGTCACCGGCATCGGCGGCACTGGCGTCATCACCATCGGCGCCCTGCTCGGCATGGCTGCCCATGTCGACGGCCGCGGCTGCTCGGCGCTGGACTTCACCGGCCTGTCGCAGAAGAACGGCGCGGTGATGAGCCATGTCCGCATCGCTCCGAAGCCGGAGGACATCTCCGCCGTCCGCATCACCACGGGCGGCGCCGACGTCATTCTCGGGTGCGACATGATCGTGTCGGCAGGTCCCTCCGCTCTCAGCCGCGCCGAACGCGGGGTCACCAAGGCTTACATCAACGCCGACCTGCAGCCGACCGCGAGCTTCGTGCAAAACCCCGATCTCGATTTCGAGATGGGCACGATGCAGACCGTGCTGCGCGACGCGATCGGCGAGAAGAACCTGGACATCATCGACGCGACAGGCATTGCCGCCGCTCTGATGGGCGACAGCATCGCAACCAATCCCTTCATGCTCGGCTTCGCCTTCCAGAAGGGCGCGATTCCGCTGTCGCTGGAGGCCCTGCTCCGCGCCATCGAGATCAACGGCGCCGCGATCGAGATGAACAAGCTCGCCTTCACCTGGGGACGCCTGGCCGCCCACGACATGTCGCGGGTGCGCAGCGTGGTTCAGTTCAAGAGCCGGGCGAGTGCGCCGACGAGGTCTCTCGACGACATCATCGCCACCCGCGCGGAGTTCCTGACCGGCTATCAGGACAAAGCCTATGCAGATCGCTATCTCGCGGCGGTCGCCAAGGTGCGCAAGGCGGAGAGCTCCGCGTCGCCCGCGTCGACGGAGCTGAGCGAGGCCGTGGCGAAGAACCTGTTCAAGCTGATGTCCTACAAGGACGAGTACGAGGTCGCGCGGCTCTACACCGACGGTAACTTTGCGAAGAAGGTGTCGGAGAAGTTCGACGGCGACTTTTCGCTGAAGTTCTATCTAGCGCCGCCGATCTTCGCACAGCGCGACAAGGTAACGGGCCATCTCCAGAAGAAAGAATTCGGTGGCTGGATGATCCATGCGTTCCGCGTACTGGCAAAACTCAAGTTCCTGCGCGGTGGCGTGTTCGACCCATTCGGCCGTACTGAAGAGCGGAAAACCGAGCGAAAACTGGTCGCGGATTATCTCGGCATGATCGACCAGCGGATGGCAGGGCTGAAAGCGGAGCAGATACCGCTGCTCGCAAGGCTCGCGCGCGTGCCGGAAAAGATCCGCGGTTTCGGCTACGTCAAGGAAGCCAATATCAAGCTGGCGGCGGCCGAGAAGGCGCGGCTGGAAGCGGAGCTGGAGAACAGCCAGTTCGCGGCCGCGGCGGAGTAGCAGTTAAGAGAGAAAAGGCCTCTCCTCGTCATGGCGAGGAGCCCCTGCGACGCAATCCAGACTGCCAACGCAGAAAGATTTACGGATTGCTTCGCTACGCTCGCAATGACGGAGATCGTGGATATAGCGGGGACAACGACTAGACTAGACAGATGCCTTCGCAGCACTCGGTGTCGTTACCCCGCCCTCCGCCAGATGCCTCCCTGCGATATACCCGAACGTCAGCGCCGGCCCCAACGTAATGCCCGGCCCCGGATAATTGCCGTTCATGATCGAGCCCATGTCGTTGCCGCAGGCGTAGAGGCCGGCGATCGGCGTGCCGTCCTCGCGCAGCACGCGGGCCTGGGCGTCGACCTTCATGCCGATCGCGGTGCCGAGATCTGCGGGATAGATGCGCATCGCGAAGAACGGCGCACGCACGATCGGCGCGACGCAGGGGTTGGGCTTGTGGCTGATATCACCGAGATGGCGCTGATAGACGGTACTGCCACGGCCGAATTCGGGATCGCGGCCCTCCTTCGCGTCGTCGTTGTAGGTCGTGATCGTCGCGGCAAGCACGGCGGGCTTGATGCCGATCTGCGCCGCGAGCTGCGCGATATCCGGAGCCTCAATCAACTCACCGCTCGCCACATAGCGCCGAATCCCGCGCGTGAACGGCTTGATGCGGCCGAGGCCGTAGCTCCACAGAAATTGGCGGTCGCAGACCAGATAGAACGGACGGTCCGGCTCACCCTTGCCGTCACGCAGCATGGCAAGCACGAACTCGTGGTGGGACAGCGCCTCGTTGACGAAGCGCCGGCCCGCGGCATTGACGGCTATCACGCCGGGCTTGGCGCGGTCCGTCACCGTGTGCGGGAAGACACCGCGACTGCCGTCGGCGCGGCGGAACAGCGAGGCCGGCACCCAATAGGCCGGACTCGTCGCATCCGCATTGAGCGCAGCACCGACTGTTGCCGCAAGCCGAATTCCGTCGCCTGTGCCGGATGTGCTGGTCGCCGAGACGAAACCGGCTGCCGCGGGGAAATAGCGTTTGCGCAAAGCGGCATCGTGCGAAAAGCCGCCGGTCGCGACCACCACGCCGCGGCGCGCGACAATCAGGCGATCGCGGGAGCCATGGCGGATCGCCACGCCAGCGACGCGATCGCCCTGCATCGACAGATCCTCGACGTCGGCGCTGAACAGGATCTCGACATGCCGCGCCAACAGCGACGCATAGAGCCACGCCACAAGCGCATTGCCGAGATGCAACGTGGTCCCGCGCGGACTGCGGATCCGTTGCAACGCGTATTCAGAGACCAGACGCGCCGCGCGCAGGGTCGAACGCACTGACTTTCCGACCCGGCGCAGATGCGGGATATCGAGACGGTTGACCATCATGCCGCCGAACAGCGTGAACTCCGGCAGCGGAGCGCGCAGCCGCACGAAATGCGCGCCGAGCCGGGTGCCGTCGAACGCGACCGGCTCCAGCACGCGCCCGCCTGATGTCGCGCCGAGCCGCTCCGGATAATAGTCCGGATAGGCCTTGACCGGCTGAAGACGAACCTCCGTGTTGGCTTCGAGATAGGCGACCGCCTCCGGCCCGCGCGCAAGGAAGGCAGCGCGCAAGCCGGCATTGGCGGGCTCCGGCACGGTACTCGCGAGGTACTGGACGGCATCCGTGACGCTGTCCGAAAGTCCCGCCTCTTTCATCTTCGGATTGGCGGGGATCCAGACCATGCCGCCCGACCAGGCGGTGGTCCCGCCGACGAAGGCGGTCTTCTCGATCACCAGCACGCGCAGCCCTTCGGCGGCGGCCACCGACGCCGCCGTCATGCCACCGGCACCCGCACCGATGACAATGACGTCGTAGGTCTCGTGCGCCGGCATCATACGGCGGGTTTCCCGGGACAAGGCATGACACCGTCATACCTCGCCCCGCCTGCCCAGCGCTAGCGGGCCGGCTTGCGCTCGATCGGATCGATGTCGATCGCCCGCAGACGGCCGAGCCGCAGCACGTCCATGGCGAGCCGTCGGCCGATCCGGTCACGGTCGAGCACGCGGATCAGATCGTCGACGCCGTTGATCGCGACGCCGTCGAGCCTGATCACGACGTCGCCGGGCAACAAGCCCGCCTTCGCCGCCGGCCCGTCCGGCTCGATCTGCGCCAGCAGCGCACCCATCTTGTTGTCGACGCCGGCCAGCACCGCATGCCGCCGCGGGATCGGCGCAGTCTGTCCGGCGACGCCGATATAGGCACGGCGCACATAGCCGTGGCGGATGATCTCCGACAGCACGAATTGCGCGGTGTTGCTGGCAACCGCGAAGCAGATGCCCTGCGCGCCACTGATGATCGCGGTGTTGATGCCGATCACCTCGGCATTCGACGACACCAGCGGGCCGCCGGAATTGCCGGGATTGAGCGCGGCATCGGTCTGGATCACGTCCTCGATGGTGCGCCCGCTCACCGAGCGGATCGAACGTCCGAGCGCCGAGACCACGCCGGCGGTCACGGTCGATTCAAAGCCGAGCGGATTGCCGATCGCAATCACGAGCTGGCCGCGCTTCAGGCTTTGGGAGTTGCCGAGCGCAGCATAAGGCAAGTCGCGAACGCCGTTGGCGCGCAGCAGCGCCAGATCCGTATCGGGATCGACGCCGAGCACCCGGGCATCGCCGACATTCCCTTCGACGTCGCGCAGCCGGATCTCCCTGGAGGCGCCGACCACGTGGCTGTTGGTGAGCACGAGCCCGTCCGGCGAGATCACGATGCCGGAGCCGAGCCCACCGCGTTCGCGGCCGTTCGGCACCTTCGGTCCGGTCTCGACGCGCACGACCGCAGGGCCGACACGGTCAGTGACGTCAATCACGGCATTGGAATAGGCGTCCAGCAGAGCCCGGTCATTGTCCGGGGCAGCCGTCACCGCCCGCGATGACGAGGCGTCATCGACGATGTCTGAGGTGAAATCCAGCATGATAGGAGTCCTTGAGGCTCACACAGATGGTGGCCTGCTCCTGCCTGCGCAAGTGGGCCCACCCGGGCACAGGGCTGGGCTACCCAGATGGCTAGGGCGCCCGCCGCAGCGTGCCCGCCTTCGCCTTGACCGGGTCGAGCAGCGACCAATCGCCATCGGGGAGGACGTAGCCCTTCGGGAACGGTGCACGCAGCTCGAGCCCGAGCGAGCGCAGCACACGGTCGTCGCGGTAGTAGCATTGAAGGACGACGCGAACGAGCGTTGCAGACGCCGCGCCGCCGTTCTTGCGAAACTCCTGCGCCACCGCATCGCGCCTGGCGGCATCGAGCGCGGCGAGCGGCTGACCTGCCAGCCGCGCCAGATGATCCAGCGCAGCGACTACCAATTTGGTGTCGCGGCCGAGCGTCGCCAGCATGTCGGCCAGGATCGCGGGATCGTCGGCGCCCGGCACCTTGTACTCGTCGCTGGCGGGGACGATCATCGCGGCGATGGTGCGAAGGTCGTCGCGTTGGGCGCGCGTGAGTTGATAGCTTTCGGACATGACGGCCTCAATCGAACAGATTGGCGAGGCGCTGCTTCATCTGGTCGGCGATGTAGAGCGCGAGGGCCTGGATGGTGGACGTCGGGTTCACGCCGCCCGAGGTGACGAAGATGCTACCGTCGACGATGAAGAGGTTCTTCACGTCATGCGTGCGGCCCCATTCGTTGACGACGGAGCGTTCGGGGTCGGTGCCCATGCGCGCAGTGCCGAGCAAGTGCCAGCCGCCCCATGGGATCGGCGAGTTGATGCAGAGGTCAGTCGCGCCCGCCATTTCCAGGACCTCGCGGCCGCGCGCGAGCGCGTGGTCCATCATCTTCTGGCTGTTCTCGCTGATCGTGTAGTTGATCTTCGGCGCGGGAATGCCGTGGCTGTCCTTCAGCATCGGATCGAGCGTGACGCAATTGTGCTCCTCCGGCAAATCCTCGCAGATCGCGGAGAAGCCCAGCCGGTGGCCGTTGAGCTTGCGGAACACGCGGTGATGATCGGCGCCCCACGGCAAAATGCCCTTCTGCTCGCTGACGACGGCCTCGAACACCGGCCCGGCACCGCGCACGAACTGGACGCCGTAGCCGCGCACGAAGCCGCGCGACAGGTCCGTGTCGTACCACTCCTTGCTCCACAGGCAGGTCGGCGGCGCGCGGTTGCTGTCGGTCGGCTCCTTCACATAGCCGTAGATCTGCGCATAGGGATGGAACATCAGGTTCTTGCCGACGAGGCCCGACGAATTGGCGAGGCCATTCGGAAAGCGGCTCGACGCCGAGTTCAGCAACAGACGCGGCGTGCCGACACCGTTGCAAGCGATGATGACGACATGCGCCGGCTGAAACTGCTCGACGCCGTCCTTGTCGTAGTAGACCACGCCCGTGGCCATGCCGTTCTCGTCGGCGGTGATCTCGCGCACCCGGCAATGCGTGCGCAGCTCGACGCCGGCGCGGACCGCCTGCGGCCAATAGGTGATGTCGGTGGAGGACTTTGCGCCTTGCGCACATGCCGGCGTGCAATGGCCGAGGTTGATGCAGCGCGCGCGGCCCTCGTAGTCCGTCGTCGCGACCGTTGTGTCCGACGGCCACCAGTGCCAGCCGAGCTTGTTCATGGCCTTGCCGAGGATCGCACCGGACAATCCGAGCGGCTGCTGCGGCATCGGCGGATGCGTCAGCGGCGACAGCGGGTCGCCCGACAGGCCTGACGTCCCCATGATGCGGTCGTTCTCTTCGAAGAACGGCGTCAGTGCGTCATAGTCGATCGGCCAGTCGTCGGCAACGCCGTCGAGCGTCTTCACCTTGAAATCGGACGGATGCAGCCGCGGCCAGTGCGCGGTGTACATCACGGTCGAGCCACCCACGGCATTGTAGTTGACGACCTTGATCGGCGAATTGTCGTCGTTGATCGGATAGTCCTCGGGCCGGCCGCGGATGTTCGGGCTGGTCGCCCACTCGCCGTAAAATTTGGCCTCCCAATCGCGGCCGGTGCTCGGATATTCCGCCGGGTTCATCCAGCCGCCCTGCTCCAGACACAGGATATGCATCTTGGTCTCGGCCAGCGACCACGCCACTGCCGCGCCTGAAGCGCCGGCGCCGATGATCAGGACGTCCACGGGGTCTTTCATCGAAACATCGTCCTCCCGCCCTCGCCGCTTCCCGGGCGATTCGGCCATCACGGCTCGCAAGGCCTGCGCAAACGATAGGATCAGAGCCGCGGCTGAGTAAAGCCACAGGCGGGGAATGTCGCACTTCGCAGGGCGCAGACCATTGGTGTTGCCACGCCCGGATGCTAGGAACGAGGCGCAAGAGCCATCGATAGCGAGAAATTATGCCCTTCGAGAATTCATTTGCCGCCGTCCGCGCATTCGCGCTGGTTCTATTTCTCGCTCTGTCGGGAATTTCGGCGCTTTCGGGACCGGCCTCCGCCCTGACCGCGGCCGCGACCGTGCGGGATGCCAATTCCATCCAGCTCGGCGACGTCACCTACCGGCTGGACGGCGTCGACGCGCCCGAGCTGGACCAGGTCTGCATCGACGATCACGCCGATCCCTGGACCTGCGGCATCGAGGCCCGCGACCAGCTGGCGAAGCTGATCAACAAGCGCTCCGTGCGCTGCGACGACGTCGGACCGGAGAAGAGCTTTGGCAAGCGGCATCGCGCGATCTGCACGGCCGAGGGCGACAAGGTCACCCTGAACGAGCAACTGATCAAGCTCGGCTACGCCATCGCCCGCGAACCGATCAAGGCCAACGTCAAGCCGGCAGCCGCCGAAGCCAAGGCGGCATCGGCCGGCCTCTGGAAAGGCTGTTTTGTTGCACCGCAAGAATTCCGCATGGGCAAGAAGGACGGCGCGCTGCTCGGCGCGGCCTGCCGCCCAGACCGCGACAAGGAGATTCGCGCGGTGCTGTTTCCGGAAGAGCTGACCATGCCGCCAAGCTGCAGCATCAAGGGCAAGCTCGCGGTGCGCGCACGCGTCACCGGTAATGTCGGCATCTATCACTTAAGGGGCTGCCCGAGCTATCCCGCGACCACCAAGCCGGACCGCTGGTTCTGCTCGGAGGACGACGCGCAGGCCGCGGGCTTCCGCAAGGCCTATAATTGCCGCCGGCCAAAATGAAGGAAACGTCAACCATCCGAAAGAGAGCCGGGACAGTATTGATCCGGAATTGATTTCTATCGGGAGTTGCGGCATCTCTAGGACCGTGCGGTAGCGCTTTTCGCTATCGCCTCCTTGGCAGCAATCCGGCTTCGGCCGATTGCTTTGCTCGGGCGTTTCCTCCCTAGACTTGGGCCGCTTGTCACAAACAAGCGGCTCTTCTTTTTTGTTCAGGGCAAGCGGCGCATCGGCATGATCTGGTCCATCGGCGGCATGTTCTGGTTGAGATGCCCCATGATCCAGACGGTGCCGCCGACCACCAGGAACACGACCAGAAGGCCGAACGCCAGCGCGAGCACGTTGTTGGTATTATCAGGCCCCGTCGTGATGTGCAGAAAGAAAACCAGGTGCACTCCCATCTGTGCGATCGCGAGCACGATCAATGCGACAGGGATGGAGGGCTGCCAGACCAGATCGGTGCCGGCGATGAAGAACGACGTCGCCGTGAGCAACAGCGCAAGCGCAAGGCCGACGACGTAGCCGAGGATACGTTCGCCGACGCCATGTTGCTCTTCATCGCCCGGTGCGATGTCATGTTCGGTGCGCACGTGGGTCTGATCGCTCATACGCCACTCCCAAGCAAATAGACGACGGAGAAGACCCCGACCCAGACGATGTCGAGCGCGTGCCAGAACAGCGCAAAGCACATCATCCGGCGCAGGACGTCGGCGCGAAAGCCCTTTGCGAAGACCTGGGCCATCATGGTGAGAAGCCAGAGAACGCCGGCGGAAACGTGCAGGCCGTGGCATCCGACTAGCGAAAAGAACGACGTCAGGAATGCGCTGCGCGAGGGGCCATAGCCGCGCGCGATGAGATCGGCGAATTCGCGGAACTCAATGGTGAGAAAGATCAGTCCCAGCACGCATGTCACGGCCATGCCGAGGTAGAACCAGAACCGGTTGCGCACGTCGGCGGCAATGCTCGCCATACCGCAGGTAAAGCTCGACAGCAGCAGGCAGACCGTCTCGATCGCGACATTCCTCTGCTCGAAGATCTCCGAGCCCTTCGGGCCGCCGGCAGTCTGGTCGGCTAGCACCGCATAGGCTGCAAAGAAGCAGGAGAACATCACGATGTCGGAGAGCAGGAACACCCAGAAGCCATAGGCGGTAACTGTCCGCTTCGGCGCAGGTCCCGGATGCTCGATGACGAGCCCGATGTGATGGGGATCGGCATGGGCGCGGCCGGCGGTTGCGGTCATCGACATCAGACCGTCCCCGCCATGCTGACGAGGCTGCGCCGTTCCTCGATATTGACCCGGTCGATCGCCGCGACCTCGTCGGCCGGAATGACGTATTCGTCATGGTCGCGCCAGGCGAATACGACGAAGGTCGCGAACGCGCCGATGCCGCCCAAAATCACCATCCACCAGATGTGCCAGATCAGCGCGAAGCCCATGATGGTGGCGAAGAACGCGCAGACAAAACCGGTCGGCGAGTTCTTGGGCATCTCGATGTCCTGATACCCAGGCTCTTGGTGTTCGAACGATTGCTGTCGCGCATGGGTCTTCATGTCCCAATAGGCATCCTCGCCGCGGACATCAGGATTGAAGGCGAAGTTGAACACCGGTGGCGGCGACGAAGTCGCCCATTCCAGCGAGCGCCCGTCCCAGGGATCGCCGGTCCGGTCGCGCAGCGCCTCGCGATTGCGGATGCTGACCACGAGCTGCACGATCTGGCAGATCACGCCGATCGTCAGCACGGCCATGCCGGCTGCCGCAATGAGCATCCACGGCCGCCACGCCGCGACATCGTAGTGCTGCATGCGCCTGGTCATACCGAGCATGCCGGCGACATAGAGCGGAACGAAGGTGACGTAGAAACCGAGAAACGTGAACCAGAACGCCGTCTTGCCCCAGCGCTCGTCGAGACGGAAGCCGAACGCCTTCGGGAACCAGTATTCGAACCCGGCGAAGGCACCGAACAGCACCCCGCCAATGATGACGTTGTGGAAATGCGCCACCAGGAACATGCTGTTGTGGAGCATGAAGTCGGCCGGCGGCACCGCGAGTAGCACGCCGGTCAGTCCGCCGATGATGAAGGTGACCATGAAGCCGACCGCCCACAGCATCGGCGTCGTGAAGCGGACGCGGCCGCCGTACATCGTGAACAGCCAGTTGTAGATCTTCACACCCGTCGGCACCGCGATGATCATGCTGGCGATGCCGAAGATGGCGTTGACGTCTGGGCCCGCCCCCATCGTGAAGAAGTGGTGCAGCCAGACCATAAAGGAGATGACGCAGATCGCCATGGTCGCGAGCACCATGGAGCGGTAGCCGAAAAGCGCCTTGCCGGAGAAGGTCGAGACCACCTCGGAGAAGATGCCGAAGGCAGGCAGCACGAGGATGTAGACCTCCGGATGCCCCCAGGCCCAGATCAAATTCATGAACATCATGACGTTGCCGCCGGCCTCGTTGGTGAAGAAATGAAAGCCGAGGTAACGGTCGAGCAGCAGCATCGCGAGCGTGGCGGTGAGGATCGGAAACGCCGCGACGATCAGCAGGTTCGAAGCCAGCGTGGTCCAGCAGAACATCGGCATGCGCAGATAGTTCATGCCCCTGGTACGCAGCTTAAGCACCGTGGTGACGAGATTGATGCCGGCCACCAGCGTGCCGACGCCGGAGATCTGGAGCGACCACGCGTAGTAATCGACACCGACGCCCGGTGAATATGACAGTTCCGACAGCGGCGGAAAGGCGAGCCAGCCGGTCCGCGCAAATTCACCGACCACGAGCGAGAGATTGACGAGCAGCGCGCCGGTCGCGGTCAGCCAGAAGCCGACCGAATTGAGCGTCGGGAAAGCCACGTCGCGCACGCCGAGCTGGAGCGGCACGATGAGATTCATCAGCCCGATCACGAACGGCATCGCCACGAAGAAGATCATGATCGTGCCGTGAGCCGAGAAGATCTGGTTGTAATGCTCCGGCGGAAGATAGCCCTGCGACTGGAACGCGACCGCCTGCTGGATCCGCATCATGAAGGCATCGCTGCCGCCGCGCAGCAGCATCACGGAAGCCAGCAGGATGTACATGACCCCGATACGCTTGTGGTCGACGCTGGTGATCCATTCATGCCAGAGATAAGGCAGATGTCCCTTCACCACGACCCAGATCAGCACGGCGAGGATCGCAACCAGCACCACCGCGCCCGCGATCAGCGGAATCGGCTGATCGAATGGAATGGCCGACCAATCGAGCTTACCGAGCATCGTGGCCTCCACTGTGCGGGCGGCCCGCATCCGAGATCAACTCGGGTCCGGGCCCGGGTGGAATGTGCTGGGTCGCGATCAGGTCGAACAGCCGGGGATCGTCGAGACGGTAACTCGGCCTGCCCTTCTCGATGCCCTGCTGCATCAGCTTCTTGTAGCTGTCCTCGTTCAGCACGGCGTCGGACTTCGCCGTCGCCGCCACCCAATCCGGAAAGGCGATCGGCGAGATCACGTTGACGTCGAACATCATGTCGGGAAAGCCGTCGCCCGAAAAATGCGCCGACAGGCCCTGCAGCTTGCCTTCGTTGTCGGCGCGCAGGTTCAGACGCGTCACCATGCCGTTCATGGTGTAGATCATGCTGCCGAGTTGCGGGATGAAGAACGTGTTCATGACGCTCGACGATGTCAGCTGGAAATTCAGCTCGGCGCCGGCCGGCACCGTCAGTGTGTTGACGGTGGCGATGCGCTGATCCGGATAGATGAACAACCATTTCCAGTCGAGCGAGACAGCCTGGATCCTCACCGGACTGCCGGTGCCCGGCACGGGCGCTGCGGGATCGAGCTGATGCGAGCCGATCCAGGCGACTCCGCCGAGCAGGATCACGGTGAGCGCGGGGATCGCCCACACCACCATCTCGACACGACCGGAATAGACGAAGTCAGGTTGGAAGCGCGCCTTCGGATTTGAGGCGCGAAACCAGAACGCAAAAGCCAGGATTGCGAAAATGGTCGGCACCACGATCGCAAGCATGATGAAGACGGAATCGACCAGGATGGTGCTGTTGGCGGCAGCCACCGGCCCTTGTGGATCGAGCAGATTCATCGGCAAGCCACTGGCGATTGGGAAACCCCGGACGACAGCCTAGCGCGGAAACGGCCACGCAACAAACGCGAGCGGGTGAGGACGGTTCCGGGACACGCCCGATCAAACGCGCCTCGTGCCGCCCCGCGGCATGCAATTCCATGCGATGTCAATGACATCTGCGCGGGACTGCCGGCCTTCTCTCCTGTTGGGACGATTGCTAATCTGCACGAAAATGGTGGGATGAAATGACATGCGAGGCCCTGAGGACGATGCCGGCCTCGCCGGCAAGGTGGCGCTGATCAGCGGCGGCGGCGCCGCGGGCGATGGCACCGGCAACGGCCGCGCTGCAGCAATTCTGCTGGCCCGCGCCGGCGCAAACGTGCTGGTGGCCGATCGCGACCTCAAGCTGGCCGAGCGCACCGTGGAGATGATCACAGCCGAAGGCGGCACGGCCGCTGCCCACGGTGGCGACGTCACCAGCGAAGATGATTGCAAAAAGCTGGTCGAAGCCGCGCTTGATCGCTGGGGCCGGCTGGATTTCCTCGACAACAATGTCGGCATCGGCAGCCGCGGCAGCGTGGTCGACGAGGCGCCCGAGCAATATCGCCGCGTCATGCAGGTCAATGTCGAGACCATGTTCCTGCTCTCGAAGCACGCGATCCCCGCGATGATCAGGACGGCGAAGGGCGGCGCGATCATCAACATCTCCTCGATCTCGGCACTGCGGCCGCGCGGGCTCACGACCTACACGACCTCGAAGGCCGCGATCATCGGCCTGACCCGCGCGATGGCGGTCGATCACGGCCGCGACAACATCCGCGTCAACTGCATCTGCCCGGGACCAATGTACACGCCGATGGTCTATGCCCGCGGCATGAGCGAGCAGGCTCGCGCGCAGCGGGCCAAGGCGTCCGTTCTCAAGACCGAAGACACCGGCTGGGACGTCGGCCACGCCGTCAAATTCCTGCTCAGCAACTTTGCCCGCTACATCACCGGCCAGGTGCTGGTGGTGGACGGCGGCGTCACGCTGCAGGCTCCCCAACGCGAATCACAAGAGCACTAGAGGAAACCCACCAATGGCCCGCCTGCCCTATCTCGAGGCCGACCAGGTCGCGCCCGAATATCGCGACATGCTCAAGCGCAACACCAATTTGCACAAGCTGCTGGTCAACTCGCCGGAGATGGCGCGCGCCTTCAATGGCATCGGCGGCTACATCCGCTTCAAGAGCAAGCTCGACCCGCGTCTGCGCGAGCTTGCGATCCTCCAGGTCGGCTGGATGGAGAAGTCGGAATACGAATTCACGCATCATGTAAAGATCGGCAAGGAATTCGGCGTCACCGACGCGGACATCGCCGGACTGATGGCGGAGACCGACGGCAAGCCCTCGAAGCTGGAGCCGCTGGCGAAGGCGATCCTGAAAGGCGCCCGCGAGATGGCGCGGGAGCTTGCCATGTCGGATGCGACCTTCGCCGAGATCAGGCAGCACCTCTCCGACGAGCACATGGTCGACCTGGTCCTGACCATCGCCTTCTATTGCGGCGTGGTGCGCGTGCTCGCCACCATGAAGATCGACAACGAACCCATGTACAAAGAGGTACTCCAGCAGTACCCGATCCCGGGAGTGAACTGAGATGCGCTTGAAGGACAAGATTGCGATCGTCGTCGGCGCCGGCCAGAGCCCCGGCGAAGGCATGGGCAATGGCCGCGCGACGGCGCTGACCTTCGCGCGCGAGGGCGCCAAGGTGCTGTGCGTCGACCATCATCCGGAATCCGCGCAGGAAACCGCGGCGATGATCGCAGCCAAGCAAGGCACCGCCGTGGCCTTCAGGGCCGACGTCACCAAATCCGCAGACATCAAGGCGATGGTGGCGGAAGCGCAGGTGCGCTGGGGCCGTATCGACGTGCTGCACAACAATGTCGGCGTCAGCCTGTCCGGCGGCGACGCCGAGCTGCTGCAGATCACCGAAGAGGCGTTCGACCGGGTCGTCGCCATCAATCTGAAGAGCTGCATTCTTGCCGCGAAGGAGGTGATCCCGATCATGCGCGCGCAGGCCGGCGGCGCGATCATCAACATCTCCTCGATGGCGGCGATCACCACCTATCCTTACGTCGCCTACAAGGCGACCAAGTCGGCGATGATCGCCTTCACCGAGCAGCTCGCCTACCAGAACGCCGAATATGGCATCCGCGCCAACGTCATCCTGCCCGGCCTGATGAACACCCCGATGGCGGTCGATACCCGCGCCCGCGAATGGCACAAGACCCGCGCCGAAGTCGAAGCCGAGCGCGACAGCAAGGTGCCGCTGCGCAGGAAGATGGGCACCGGATGGGACGTCGCGAACGCCGCACTGTTTTTGGCGTCGGATGAAGCGAACTTCATCACCGGCGTGACGTTGCCGGTGGATGGCGGGGCGAGCGTGAGACGGGGGTAGGTCCTCTCCCTCGTCCCGTTCTTTCGGGGAGAGGATCGGGATAAGGGGCTGCCTCCGCGAAAACTTTGACAGTTGGACTCGCGGAGAGTCGCCCTCACCCGGAATTTGCTCTCGCAAGTTCCGGCCTCTCCCCGCGCGCGGGGAGAGGCGAAGAAAGGTCAGCGCGCGCTTGTTACCCGCCAGATCGTGCCGTTGCCATCTTCCGAGATCAGCAGCGCTCCATCCTTCGCCACCGCGACGCCCACCGGCCGGCCCCACACCTCCGTGTCGTTCACCACAAACCCCGTGACGAAATCCTCGTACTCCCCCGTCGGCTTGCCGTCCTTCATCCGGATGCGGATCAGCTTGTAGCCGGTGCGCTTCGAGCGGTTCCAGGAGCCGTGCTCGGCGGCGAAGGCGTCGCCCTGGTATTCGGATGGAAACTGCGTGCCCTGGTAGAAGGTCATGCCGAGCGACGCCGAGTGCGGCTGCACCAGCACATCAGGCACCGTCACCTTGTCCTTGAGGTCCGGCCGTGCACCGGCATGGCGCGGGTCTTCATTGCCACCGATGTAGAACCACGGCCAGCCATAGAACGCGCCCTCCTTCACGCTGGTCACGTAATCGGGCACGAGATCGTCGCCGAGACCGTCGCGCTCGTTGGTCGAACACCAAGGCAGCCCGGTCTGCGGCTGCATCGCGAGGCCGACGCAATTGCGTATGCCGGTGGCGTAGACCTTCCGCTCCTTGCCGTCGGGGTTGAAGGCCAGCACGGTGGCACGTTCGGTCTCGCTCGCCCAGGCGGCGCCAAGCGGCTGCGCCTTTGACCAGGCTTCCAAGCCGCCCGGCGGCGTGCCCATGCCCTCGGCGACATTGCTGAGCGAGCCGACGGAGACCAGCATGCGCTTGTTGTCGGGCGTGAAGACGATATCGCGGGTCGAATGGCCGCCGTCATGCGGCAGGCTTGCGACGATCGTCTCGGCCTTGCCGCGGGCTTGCAGATCGCCGGCCTGATAGGGAAAGCGGACGACGCTGTCGGTGTTGGCGACATAGACCCATTGCGGATTGTCGCCGTTCGGGAAGAAGGCGATGCCGAAAGGCTGCCGCAGCCCGCTGGCGAACACCTCGTTGGTCGCGGCCTTGCCGCCCTCCCCGGCGCGCAACACGCGGACGGTGCCGGCCCGCGTTTCCGCGACGAAGACATCGCCGTTCGGTGCAACGCGCACGATGCGCGGCGCGCGCAGCCCTTCGGCGAACAGCTCGATCCTGAAACCTGCCGGCACATGGAGCGCTGCCTGCGGCGGACGCGGCACCACGCGCGAGGAGCTCGCGACCGACCGCGTGGCGCCGGGCCTGACGAGATTCTCCGGCCGGATCAGCCTGACGGTGCCGGGCTTGTCGGTCTGCCAATCGCCATAGGCTTCCTTGCCTTGCAGCACCGGCTCGGCCTGCGCAAATGTCGCAGCCTCAATCAGCAATCCCACGGCTATCACTACGGACGAAATCCTGCTTTTCACGTCATATTCCTCCCGGCCTGCACGTCTCAAGCGTCAACGTCGATTGACCACAAACGTTCTACAACAAGCAAAATGCCTGCCGAATCCCACGTCAGCTCCTGCCCGCACGATGTGCATGGGCCGCGGCCCATCGTACTGGAAAATACGGCTGATCGGTGCGACAGATTGCAAGGGCACGGCCGCCGGTTGCGGTCATCAAGGCTGCGGCATCGGTGCCGCAATTGATGGGGTGATCATGTGGGGATCCATCATATCGGAATGGGCGAGCCTGCTGCTCCGCTGGCTGCACGTGGTGGCGGCGATCGCCTGGATCGGCAGTTCCTTCTATTTCATCGCCCTCGACCTCAGCCTGAAGCCGAAGTCCGACCTGCCTGATGGCGTGCAGGGGGAGGCCTGGCAGGTCCATGGCGGCGGCTTCTACCGGATCATGAAATATCTGGTCGCGCCCACCCAGATGCCGGACGAGCTCACCTGGTTCAAATGGGAGGCCTACACCACCTGGCTGTCCGGCTTCGCGCTGATGGTGGTGGTGTATTATCTCGATGCCGATCTGTTCCTGGTCGACAAGTCTATCCTCGACCTCACGCCATTCCAGGCCGGACTGTTCAGCTTCTGCAGCCTTGCGCTGGCGTGGCTGCTCTATGAGGCCGCCTGCCGCACCGGGCTCGCGCAGCGCGAGCTGCCCTTTGCCGTCGGCGGCTACCTGTTCCTGGTCGGACTGACCTACGCCTTCACCCATGTGCTGAGCGGCCGCGGCGCCTTCAACCAGATCGCGGCGATCATCGGCACCATCATGGTCGCCAACGTCTTCGCGGTGATCATCCCGAACCAAAAAAAGATCGTGGCGGCCCTGATCGCGGGACAAGCACCCGATCCAAAGCTCGGCAAGACTGGCAAGGAGCGCTCGGTCCACAACAACTACCTGACGCTCCCCGTCGTCGTGCTGATGATCAGCAACCACTATCCCCTGCTTTACGCCACCCGCTTCAACTGGATCATCGTCGCGATCATCCTGGCGCTCGGCCCCGTGATCCGCCACTTCTTCAACGAGCGGCATGCCGGGCGCAAATCGCCGTGGTGGGTGTGGGGCGTCGCCTCTGCGGGCGTGATCGCGATCCTGTTCCTTTCCGCCGCCGGCCCGCGGGAGGTGAAGACGGGCGCGCTGTCTGCGCCGGTCACGGCCGCCAATGTCGAGGACATCGTGATGTCCCGCTGCAGCATGTGCCACGCGACCGAGCCGGTCTGGGCCGGCATCGTGACCGCGCCGAAGGGCATCCTGCTCGACGCGCCCGAGCATATCCATCGCAACATCCGCCTGATCGGCCGCGTCGCGGCCTGGTCGACCGCCATGCCACCGGGCAACATCACCGAGATGACCAGCGAGGAGCGCGCCATCCTCGCCGCCTATATCGAGCAGGCGCGCTAACGCCTTCACGCGACGATGCTGCGCCTTGCGGAATGAAATTCCGCATTTCCCGCCGATTTGAAAATGACTTGACCGCCTATCCGGCGTAGACAGGGGCAGCGTCCGCCAACGCGGTCCAGTCAGTTTGCATCCGGGGAAATCACAGTGGCCCTCAAGAACGTCATCGGTATCGACCACGCCGTGGTCATGGTTCAAGACCTGGACAAGGCCGCCGAGAATTATCGCCAGCTCGGCTTCACCATATCCCCGCGCGGCACCCACAGCGCGCATATGGGCACCGGCAACTACACCATCATGTTCGACCCCGACTATATGGAGCTGCTCGGCGTACTGGATGCGACCGAGCACAATGCGCCGGCGCGCGCCTTCCTCGACAAGCACGGCGAAGGTATCGAGCGCATCGCCTTCACCGCGCTCGATTCCGCTGCCGGCGCCGAAGAGATCCGCACACGCGGCCTTGCGCCAATCGGCCCGACCGATTTCGAACGTCCCGTTACGTTGCCTGATGGCACGGTGTCGGCAGCCAAGTTCCGCACCTTCATGTGGCCGACCGCGGAGGCGCCCGGCGGCGTGCGCATCTTCGCCTGCCAGCACAAGACCCGCGAGACGGTGTGGATGCCGGAGCTGATAACGCACGCCAATGCGGCGAAGCGGATCAGGCAGGCGCTGATCGCAACGCCGGAGCCCGCGAAGGAAGCCGCGCATCTCGGCCGGCTGATCGACCGCGAGCCGAAGAACGAGGCCGACGGCGCGGTCACCGTTCCCTCCGGCGGCGATCGTGCCGACTTCGTCTATCTGACGCTGGACCAGCTCGGCAAACGCTATCCCGGCGTTCCGCTCGCAGGTCTCTCCAAGCGCGGCGGCGCGGCCCTTGTCCTCGTGAGCGGCGATCTTGCGGCAACGGAGAAGGCGCTGGGCTCGGCTGCCGTGCGCAGCGGAGCTGCGATCTGCGTGCCGCCGGCCAAGGCCAACGGCACCCTGCTCGCCTTCGTTGCCGGCTGATTCTAACTAATTCTTTAACGTGTGTTTACCCGGCGGCCCTAGGATTCCCGGCAATCCTCTGCCGTCCGGGATCAAGCACATGTTCAAAGAGGGATCGCCGATCGCCTATGACGCGCCGGCCGAACTGAAGAAGTGGCCGTCGCTGAAGGGCGAGAGACAGAAGGACCGGGGTCCGCCCTACCTCGTCTACAACGGCACGCTCGCCGACTGCGTTCGCGAGCTCATGGACAAGCCGATCAAGGGCATCTCGCTCTACGACATCATGACGAGACCGCAGCCGGCTTTCGAGCAGACCGTGCTGTCGCCGGGCGATGCCGCCGAGATCGCGATGCGCAAGGATTTTCCCAAGGCGTGAGCGCCGTCCGCCTGTCTTGACGCCAATTGCGGCGTTCACTCCGCCTTGATGTTCGCGGCCGTCACCACCTCGGCCAGCTCCCTGGTCTCCTTTGCGATCTTGGCGGCGTACTCGGTTGGACTGAGCACGCTCACGACGCCTTGCGTCTCCAGCCGCTCCTGCATCGTCGGATCCTTGGCGGCGGCGACGATCTCACGATGCAACGTCTCCAGGATCGGCGCCGGCGTCGCCTTCGGCATGAAGAAGCCGACCCAGAACGACAGGTCGAAGCCGGGATAGCCGGCTTCCGCGACGGTCGGCACGTCAGGCAGCGACGGCAACCGCTCAGCGGAGGACACCGCGAGCGCGCGCAGCTTGCCGGCCTTCACCAGCGGCACGGCGGAGAGCGGATCGAACACCGCCAGCACCTCCTGCGCGAGGATGCCGACCTCGGAGGCCGCGCCGCCGCGATAGGGCACGTGGATCAGCTTGATGCCGGCCTTCTGGCTGAGCAGCTCCATGGCAAGATGAGCGAGGTTGCCGTTGCCGCCGGAGCCGTAGGCGAGCTCGCCCGGCCTGGCCTTGGCGGCGGCGACCAGATCGGCCACGGTCTTGATGTCGGCGGTCTTGGGATTCTCGGGGTTGACCACGAGGACGAGCGGTGCCGACACGACGGTGGTCAGCGGCGCGAAATCGCCTATCGGATCGTAGCGGGCGTCCTTGAACAGCGTCTTGTTGAGCGTGATGGTTGACGAGTTGCAGGCCAGCATGGTGTAGCCGTCCGCATCCGCGCGCGCCACGCCCTCGGCCGCGATCATGCCGTTGGCGCCGGCGCGGTTCTCGACCACGAAGGGCTGCCCGAGCTTGTTGCTCAAGCGGTCGGCGACGATACGTGCGACGACATCGACCGGACCGCCCGCGCTGAAGCCCACCATGATCTTGACCGGCCGCGTCGGATATTTTTGCGCGACGGCTTCTGTCGTCACGCATAATCCGGCGACAATCGCCAGCAGGCGAAGCGTTCGTTGCATTCGTTCTCTCCCCAAAGCCTACGCTGCCGCTTTTGCATGTGGTGATGTAGCGCATCCGGTGATCATGATTAGCGGCCACGCCGGATTTCGCAATCGCGTTTGCGCGCCGGCATTCCGTCGTGCGGCACGTGAGAGCCGCTTCCAAACAAAAAATGCGAAAACAACCCCATGCACAGTAGGCCGCAGCTAAGGGATCAAGGGCTTACGCTCTTCGCCATGCCATTTGACACGTCGGGCAAAACACCGGCACAATGGCATCATCGCAACAATCGTCAGAGTGACAGCCGCCCCGACCAGGGCCGCCTCGACGCGGTTGCGCGTAAACCCTTCATCGACATCCCGAAATTCGCATCCGCGCGCAGCAACGAACGGCTGCTCGCGCACCTGCGCCAGCAAAGGACACAGCACATGACGGCAGCTCTCGAACGCCGCGTCACATCCAGGCTTGCGACAAACGATCGCAACGGCTTGGCTGCGACACCACGGATCAAACTCACCAAGCGGCGCATTGCGATCAGCCATCCCGACCCGCAAGCCGCCGAGCGGCTGCTCGCCGAAGCGCTCGGCGCCGCCGACGTGGACGCACTGCATGGAATCTTGAGGCAATTAGTCAAGGCGAGCGCGATCGGACAGAAGCCCGATGAATCCAATCTCGCCTACATGATCTCGATGATGAAGAGCATCGCGCCGAAGGACTCCATCGAGGCGATGCTGGTGTCCCAGATGATCTCGGTCCATATGGCGGCGATGCGCTGCGCCTGCCGCCTCGCCTGCACGGACGATCTTCCGCAGCAGGAAAGTGTCACCCGCGCATTGGCCCGATTGGCCCGCACCTTCGCCGCCCAGGTCGAGGCCCTGAGCCGCCACCGCAACAACGACGAGCGCGCGATCACGGTGCGGAATTTGTCGGTGCAGGACGGAGGGAAGGCGATCGTGGGGAATGTCACACATGCGAGTGTGGTCGTTTCGACGCCAGTCCCTCTGGAGATGGCGACGGGTGCCGAAAACGCGGCGGCACCTGATGCCCGCGATTGGGAGCACGCGCGCGCCGGCACCGGACAAGGCGCCGATGCATGAGCCACGATCACCCGCGCAATACCGAAGCGATGCAGCAGAGCTTGCGCTGCGGCGCTAGGGTTCGCAGCGGCGAGGCGTGCCGCGCTCCGGCTATCCGCGGCAGGACACGCTGCCGCATGCATGGCGGCGCCCCCAGATCCGGCGCGCCGCGAGGAAACCGAAATGCGCAGAAGCATGGGCTCTTTTCGCAGGAGGGGGTGGCGGAGCACCGGGCGATCCGGACGCTGCTGGGCGAGGCGCAGGAGCTACTGGATGAGATTAAATCCGGCCCGTTTCGATCTAATTTGGATCATTAATGAACCATTTGGGACCTTACAGTTCATTTATAGATCAGAACTTGTCACATCTCAAGAAATGATCTATAAACGGCTCATGAGGGCCTATCTGGCCCATTAATGGATTTTTTCATGCCCAAGAAGGAACGACCCTACTCCCGCTACGCAAAGGACGCGGCAGTTCTTCTGGGCCAGCTCATTCGCAAGGCCCGCATCGAACGGAAGATGACGGCCGAGGAGCTTGCCGTCAGGGCCGGGCTTTCGCGCGGGCTCTTGCGGCGCATCGAGAACGGCGATCTCGGCTGCACGCTCGGCGCGGTCTTCGAAGCAGCCGCCATCGCCGGCGTGCCGCTTTTCGACGCCGACGAACGCGCTCTTGCGAGCACCCTCGCCTCCAATTCCACCGTGATGAAGCTCCTGCCGAAATCCGTCCGCACCTCACGCGAGACACCCCATGACGATTTCTGAGAAGCCAACCGAAGCCTTCGTGTGGGTCTGGCTGCCGGACGCCACCACGCCGGTCGTGGCCGGCCGGCTATCTGCCGCGGGCAACCAACTCCACTTCAACTATGGACGAAGCTATCTCGGGCGGAACAACGCGATTGCGCTCTACGATCCGGAACTTCCGTTGCGGAGCGGAGCGCTCCCTTTGACGCCCGGACTGATGATGCCGAACTGCATCCGCGACGCTGCGCCTGACGCCTGGGGCCGCCGGGTCATCATCAACCGGACATTCGGGAGCAGCGGCAAGGACGTCGATACCGGGGACATCGACGAGTTGACGTACCTGCTGGAGTCCGGCTCGGACCGCATCGGCGCGCTGGATTTCCAGCTATCGGCGGAAAAGTACGTCCCGCGCGAGGCTTCAGCAGCATCGCTGGCAGAACTTCAGGCAGCGACCACTCTCGTCGAACAGGGAGTGCCGCTTCCGCAGGAACTCGACCGAGCCCTGCTGCATGGAAGCTCGATCGGCGGCGCCCGGCCGAAAACCATGATCACCGGAGAAGACCGCAAGTTCATCGCCAAGTTCTCATCCCAGAACGACCTCTACAACGTCGTCAAGGCGGAGTTCGTGGCGATGCGGCTTGCCGCAAAGGCCGGGCTTGCCGCGGCTGCGGTCAGCCTCGACCGCGCCGCCGGAAAGGACGTTCTCCTGATCGAACGTTTCGATCGGCACAAGACCGGTAACGGTTGGCAGCGCCGCGCGATGGTATCCGCGCTGACGCTGCTCGGGCTCGAGGAGATGATGGCGCGCTATGCGAGCTACGAAGACCTCGCGACGATCATCCGCCACAGGTTCATCTCACCAAAGGACACTCTTCATGAACTGTACGGCAGGATGGTGTTCAACGTCCTCTGCGGCAATACGGACGATCACGCCAGGAACCACGCGGCGTTCTGGAATGGAAAGGAACTCTCGCTGACGCCCGCCTATGACATTTGTCCGCAAGCCAGGACCGGCGGAGAGGCCACGCAGGCGATGTTCATCACCGGCGAACGACGCACCAGCCAGATCTCGGTGTGCCTTCAGGCCGCCCCGCTCTTCCTGCTCGGTCTCGATGAGGCCACCGAACTCGTTGCAGGACAGATCAAGGCGACCAAGACATTCTGGAAAGACGTCTGCGAGGAGGCTGCGTTGTCCGAGGTCGATCGCAACTTCCTGTGGGGACGGCAGTTCCTCAACCCGTTCGCCTTCGTCGACGCACCGGACGCGCTGGTGAAGCTCGCTGATTCCTAGTCGGCGGGCGTGGCAGCGCGGTACTTGCAGAGCGCCCTCACGTATGAGGTAGATCGATCAACCCGTTCCTGCATCCGGTCCCCCCCCCGCCATTGGCACGCCTGCCGCGATCATGTAACCCACCTGAAACCTTCCCGGGACGGGGCGCTCATGACTACCACCACCACCGACGACGCGGGCGGCGCCACCCGCGCGCTGATCTTCGCGCTCGTTGCGCTGGCCTGCGGGCACATGCTCTCGACCTTGCTGCGCACCATCCCGGCGCTCAGCCTCGATTTGATGGCGGCGGATTTTCAGCTCGAGCCGCAGGCGCTGGCGAGCCTGACCTCGGTCTATCATTTCGCCTTTGCGGCGTCGCAGATTCCGGTTGGCGCGGCGATGGATCGCTTTGGCGTGCGGCCGGTGTCGCTGAGCCTGCTCGCGGGAACCGTGGCCGGCGCCATCGCGTCGGGCTTTGCGACGGGGCCCGAGAGCTTTGCGGTCGGGCAATTGCTGCTGGGCATCGCCACCTCGGGCATGCTGATGTGCCCGATGACGCTGGCGGCCAAGCAATTGTCGGCGGCGCGGTTCGGGCTGTGGTCGGGCGCGATCCTCTCGATCGGCAATATCGGCATGCTGCTGTCGTCGAGCCCTCTCGCCTTCGTGGTCGATCATTACGGCTGGCGCGCCGGGTTCTGGATCGCCGCGCTCGGTGCCGTCGCGGTGGCAGTCGCGGTGTTCGCGCTGGTGCCGAACCAGCCGGCCGAGCACAAGGACGAGTCCTCGCCGCTGTCGCAGATGATCGAGGTGCTCAGGCTCGGCCTGTCGCGGCCGCTGCGCGGACTGATCGCGCTCGCGCTGGTATCGCTTGCGACCTCGCTGGTGCTGCGGGGCCTGTGGGGCGGGCCGTGGCTGATGCAGGTCAAGGGCCTGACGCGGGTCGAGGCCGGCAATTTGCTCGGCGCGTACACGCTGGCGATGATCGCGGGCCCGCTGTGCATGGGCGTGATCGACCGCAAAATCGGCCGCCGCCGCGAGCTGGTGGCCGGCACGCACACGATCGCGGCGCTGCTGGTGGCGCTGCTGGCGCTCGGCGCGCCGCATTTAGCGGTTGCATGGCTGTTCGGCGTGCCGGTCATGCCGCCGCAATACGATCTCGTGCTGTTCGTGCTGATCGGCTTGGCGACCTCGGCGCAGCCGCTGCTGTTCGGCATGTGCCGGCAGCTGGTCGACGCGCAGACCGCGGGCAAAGCGCTGGCAGCAGTAAACCTCGCCTTCTTTCTCGGCACCGCACTGATGCAGTCAACCACGGGCGCGGTGGCCGCGTTCGCGGGGCTGCCGGCGGTGCTGCTGTTCATGGCCGCGGCGCTTTTCGTCGGCGTGCTGATCTTCCTGGCTTACACGTCGCCGACGCGGGCGATTGGGTAGTCTACCTTGAGCGCTTGAAAGCTCGGGCGATCAGCAATCAGAATTGGAACGCAGTTGGGACCCTTGCGTTGGCGTACGACCGAGGAGCGCCAAATGGCCGAAAAATTCGATCCTGCGCCTGCCGACAAGCACGCTGATCCGGCCCGGAAGGACCGCCGCGTCGACAAGGCCGACGACGCTCTAGAGAAGGGTTTGAAGGACAGTTTTCCGGCATCCGACCCGCCGAGCAGTACCCAGCCCGGTAAGACCCCCGCGGACGGCCGGAATTAAGCCTTCCGCGTTGCGAATGTGAGGGACCGACAGCCTCTACGAGGCTGAGGGAGCAGCGGCGCCCAAGGCTCGCTCGTCGATCAAAAGCGGCATTTGAAAAGTAAAGCGGGTCTCATCGTCCGTCGAGGTCACATCGATGGTGCCGCCGTGGGCCGAAGCAATCTGGGACACGATGAAGAGCCCCAGACCCAGTCCTTGCTGATTCCCGGTATCCCGCCCGCGCACATATGGCATGAACAGCTTGCCCAGCGTGGCCGCGGGAATGGCCGGCCCCCGATTGATGACCGAAAGAGAAAAACTACCGTAGGTTTGCGCACGCACGAAGACGGGGGTCTCAACCGCGCTGTAGCTGAGGGCGTTGCCGAGAAGATTCGAAAGCAGGCGGGCAATCCGTTGGCGGTCGGCGAAGACCGGCTTTGTGATGGCAAACTCGGCTTCGATCCGCCGCTGGGGATGCGTGGCGCGCATCTCGTCGACGATCTGCCTGAGCAAGGGTTCCAGCGGCTCCATCGACGGTGCGAACGACATCCTACCGCCGAGGCGACTGCGCGCGAGATCGATGACATCTTCGATCAGCGAAGACATGCGAATGGTGCTGGTTTCCATCATGGCGACGAGGGACTTCGCCTTCTCGTCGAGCGGCATCTTTTCGAGGAGGCGCGTGCCGGCCGCGATCGCGGCAAGCGGATTGCGCAGGTCATGACCGAGCACCGCCATGAACTGCTCCTGCAATTCTGCGGCGGCCTTGGCGTCCAACAGATTTGCCTCGGCCGTCGCGACGCGCCTTGCGGCATCGAGATGAATGCCGATCAGGTCGGCGAACAGCCGGAACATGCCGATGACGCCGGGATTCTTCAGCTTCGCCGGCTCCGGATCAAGGGCGCAGAGCGTTCCGAAAAAGCTTCCGTCGGCAAGGAAGATCGGCATCGAGATGTAGGACTGAAAACCGTACATCGCCGGCGTATGATGATCCGCGTAGCACGCATCCTGGGCGACGTGATCGATCACCACAGCCTCGCGGGCCTGATGTACCTCGTGACAGATCGTCGTTTCGACCTTGAGCTCGCCCCCGGCGCCGAGGCCGAGCCCGACCTGGTCGTGGGCCGCAAGACAGACCCAGCGATCGCCGGTGACGCGAGCCACGGCCGAGAATCCCAGCCCCGTCACTTGAGACACGACCGCGAGAATCGTCGGAACCGCCGCAATGGCTTCGATGGCGTCGATATCGGCTTTGAAGTCGTGGTCCATAAAGCTCCATTGCGCACCAGCCGGGCGCGGTCAACGACTTAATCGCGCAGCCAAACTCAAAGTCGGTGTTCATGATCAAATGGCCAAGGAACAAGCCTGGTTTTCATCACTTGGGTCCACAGCAGATGGGAGTCCCGGGTTGAAAATACTACTTGTGGAAGACGAGCCGCTGATCCTTCTGGACGTCGAGCTCGGGTTGCAGCAAGCGGATCATACAGTGATCTCGGTCTGCAATGCGGACAGGGCAATCTCCATCTTGCGGGCACAAGCCGTGGACCTCGTCCTGACCGACATCGATATGCCGGGTTCCATGGATGGACTCGAGCTGGCTGCTGCGGTGCGCGATGGCTGGCCGCCGGTGAAGATCGTGCTCATGTCGGGAAAGAGACGCCCAGCCGACGGAGAACTCCCGCCACATGCCCGCTTCATGCCCAAACCGTTCAGCCAATCCCAGCTCTTGCAAACCGTCGGCGTCTGGTAGAGGGCCGCCGGGACCTGCCACGTCGCGCTTCCTGTTGACGACTGCGTTTAGCGGCCGGCCGCATGACCGTGAGCCGTTCTGGAGACTTGCACAAGATTGTCCCGCGAAGGATGCTGCGGCGTACCAGCATCCAAGGGACCTGCCATGCCTGTCGACACCAAAGCCGCCACCGACCGCCTCATGCGCTTTCTCGCCGTCGAGGGCGTGACCGGACAGGAGGCGGCGATCGGGCGGGAGCTCAGCGCCGCGCTGAAGGAGAGCGGCGTTCCGGCCAAGGCGATCCGGCTCGACGACGCCAATACGCGCATTCCCGTGCCGACCGAGACCGGCAACCTCATCGTCGACCTGCCCGGCCGCGGCGCGCTGCATAACCAGCCGCGCATCATGTTCATGACCCACATGGACACCGTGCCGCTCTGCGCCGGCGCCAAGCCCAAGAAGTCCGGCCGCAAGATCGTCAACGAGGCCCGGACCGCGCTCGGCGGCGACAACCGCTGCGGCTGCGGCGTCCTGGTGACGCTGGCGGCCGAGCTCGAAAAGCAGAAGCTCGACCATCCGCCGATCACGCTGCTGTTCTGCGTGCGCGAGGAGAGCGGGCTCTATGGCGCGCGCCACGTCAAGCTCGACGAGCTCGGCTCGCCGGTGATGGCGTTCAACTATGACGGCGGTTCCGCCTCCAACGTCGTGATCGGCGCGGTCGGCGCCGACCGCTGGAGCGTCGAGATCTTCGGCCGCGCTTCGCATGCCGGCGTCGCGCCCGAGCGCGGCATCTCCTCGACCATGATCATGGCGCTCGCGCTCGCCGACGTGCAGGCCGGCGGCTGGTTCGGCAAGGTGGTGAAGGGCAAGGGCGCGAGCGCGCGGATGGGCACCAGCAATGTCGGCCCGGTCACCGGCGGCGAAGGCCGCCCGGCGGGTGATGCCACCAACGTCGTCACCGATTACGTCCATGTGCGCGGAGAGAGCCGCAGCCACGACGGAAAGTTCTTCAAGGAGATCACCAAGGCCTACAAGGCCGCGTTCGAGAAGGCCGCCAAGAAAGTGACCAACGCGCAAGGCAAGTCCGGCAAGGTCAAGTTCAAGGCCGAGACAGACTATTTTCCGTTCCGCATGAAGGACAGCCAGCCCGTCATCAAGCGCGCGGTCGAGGCGGTGTCCGCGGTCGGCGGCACGCCGAACGTGCGCACCGCCAATGGCGGCCTCGACGCCAACTGGATGGTCCGCCACGGCGTTCCGACCGTGACGTTCGGCGCCGGCCAGAACGAGGCGCACACGATCGACGAGTGGATCAATCTCGACGAATACGACCGCGCCTGCGCGCTGGCCGTGCAGCTGGCAACGATGCGGTGACCGAGTTCGTAGAGCATGAGAGACAATTCGATTTATGCCGTTTTCGAGCAAGCTAAGTCGTTGATTTGACTCACATCGAAATCGCAGAAAGTCGAAAGATTCACATCCTCGTAGGGTGGGTTGGCGCAGCGTAACCCACCACTTCTGCTGCCGCGGAACCAAAGTGGTGGGTTACGCCGTGCGACTGCGCTTCGCGCAGTCGCACGGCTAACCCACCCTACAAAATAAAACACAGGGAGGCCACATGGCACGCATCGCGACAATCGAGTCCGGACTCTACCGGATCCCCCTCCCCGTCACGCTGTCGGACTCAACGCATGGCGAGATCGCGGCGTTCGAGCTGATCACCTGCCGCGTACGCGACGCGGATGGTGCGGAAGGCGTCGGCTACACTTACACCGTGGGGCGCAATGGCGGCGCGACCGTTGATATCCTCAGGCGCGAGATTCCGCCGCTGGTCGAGGGGCGCGAGGCCGACGACACCGAGGCGATCTGGCATCACGTCTGGTGGGGCCTGCATTATGGCGGCCGCGGCGGGCCGGCGGTGCTGGCGCTCTCCGCGCTCGACATCGCGCTGTGGGACCTGAAGGCGCGGCGCGCCAAGCTGCCGCTGTTCCGCCTGCTCGGCGGCTTCGACGCCCGCGTGCCGTGTTATGCCGGCGGCATCGACCTCGATCTCTCGGTCGAGGCGCTGCTGGCGCAGACCGACGGCAATCTCGCCAAGGGCTTTCGCGCCATCAAGATGAAGGTCGGCCGGCCCGATCTGAAGTCCGACGTCGCGCGCGTCGCGGCCATGCGCCGGCATCTCGGCGACGGCTTTCCGCTGATGGCGGACGCCAACATGAAGTGGACCGTGGAGGAAGCCATCCGCGCCGCCCGCGCGTTCGTGCCTTACGACCTCACCTGGCTGGAGGAGCCGATCATCCCGGACGACGTCGCGGGCCACACCCGCATCATGCAGGCCGGGGGCGTGCCGATCGCGGCCGGCGAAAACTTGCGCTCGCTGTGGGAGTTCAAGAACTACATCGTCGCGGGCGCGGTGTCCTATCCCGAGCCTGACGTCACCAATTGCGGCGGTGTCACCGCCTTCATGAAGATCGCGCGGCTCGCCGAAGCCTTCAACCTGCCGGTCACCAGCCACGGCGCGCACGACATCACCGTGCATCTGCTCGCGGCCTGCCCGAACCGGTCGTATCTGGAGGCCCATGGCTTCGGGCTGGACACGTATATCGAGCATCCGCTGGTGCTCGAGGACGGCAAAGCCCTGGCGCCGGACCGCCCGGGCCACGGCATCGGCTTCGACTGGAAGGGGCTGGCGAAGCTGGCGTAGCACTCATGCCCGCCATTCCGGGGCGCGACGAAGTCGCGAGCCGGAATCCATCGGTCCGCAGAGATTGCCGCACGATGGATTCCGGGTTCGCGCCAAGAGGCGCGCCCCGGAATGACAGAGAGAAGTGCCGCGCATTGCTGCACGCGAGGCATTCCAAGGCACTGGATGCGGGGACCGGATAATCGGCTATGGTCGCCGCAGCCGGCCCTCCTTGCGAAAGACCCCCGCCTTGACCCCCGAACTGCACCAGAAACTGACCCAGTGGCGCCGGCACCTGCATGCCCATCCGGAACTGGGCCTCCACGAGAAGGCCACTGCCGCCTTCGTCCAGGACAAGCTCACCGAGCTCGGCATTCCCTTCGAGGCTGACATCGGCGGCCATGGTGTCGTCGCGACGCTGACACGCGGGTCTGCGCAGGGCCGCGTCGGCCTGCGCGCCGACATGGATGCGCTGCCGATCACGGAGGATACCGGGCTTGGCTACGCCTCGAAAAATCCCGGCGTGATGCATGCCTGCGGGCATGACGGGCACACCGCCTCGCTGCTCGGCGCGGCCGCGCTGCTGGTCGCCGACACCAGCTGGAGCGGCACCGTCGACTTCATCTTTCAGCCCGCCGAGGAAGGACTTGGCGGCGCGCGCGCGATGGTCGGCGCGGGCCTGTTCGAGCGCTTTCCAATGACGCGGGTGTTCGGCTTCCACAACTGGCCGGGGCTTCCTGCCGGCACTATCGCGGTCCATGACGGCGTCGTCATGGCCTCCGGCGGACGCGTCAGCATCGCCATCGAGGGCCATGCCGGACATGCCGGCATGCCGCATCTGACCCGCGATCCCGTGATGGCGACGGGACATCTGATCGTGGCGCTGCAATCGATCGTGGCGCGCGGCGTCGACCCGCTCGATACCGCCGTGCTCTCGCTCTGCACGCTCGAAGGCGGCAAGGCGCGCAACCAGATCGCAGGACGCGTCGAAATCGGCGGCACGCTGCGGTATCACCGCGACGCAGTGAAGGACATCATGGTGGCGCGGATCGAACAGATCTGCGCCGGCATCGCAACCAGCTTCGACGTCAAGGTCACGCCCGAGATCGTTATGGGCGTCGGCGTGGTGGTCAATACACCTGACGAAGCGGGCCTCGCGCGCCTCGCCGCGGAGAAGGTGCAGGCCGAGGTGCGGCGCGATCTCGCGCCCAGCATGGCCGGCGAGGATTTCGCCTTCTATCTTCAAAAGCGCCCCGGCGCCTTCGTCTGGATCGGCAACGGCGAATTACGCGACGGCGCCGAACTGCACGGCCCGCGCTACGATTTCAACGACGCGATCCTGCCCGTCGCGTCCGGCTGGATGGCGGAAGTGGCCAAGACGGCGCTGGCGTCGAACTAGCTCAAGCCGGCTTGGCGGGATGGGCGGTTCGCAGGTGGCGATCGTGCAGCAGCCGCGCGAGGGCTTCGCGTTCCCCCGCAAGGCCTTTCATCGCCGTCTCGAACAGCGCCTCCTGGAGGTCGCGCGGCATGTCGAACGGCTCCAGAAGGCCTTCGCAAAGCTCGGCAAGGAGCCGAGCGGGACGCAGTGTCCGGCCATCCACGGCATCATCAAGGAAGCCAACGAGACCGCTGGCGAGATCGAGGACAAGGCCGTGCTGGACGCCGCCATCGTCGCCAACGCCCAGGCCGTCGAGCATTACGAGATGTGCCGCTACGGCACGCTGATCGCCTGGGCCGAAGAGCCCGGACACGACGAGATCGTGCGCTTCCTGACAACGAACCTGAATGAAGAGAAGGCCGCCAACACCAAGCTGAACACGGTGGCTTTGCGCAAGGGCGTCAACGCCAAGGCGGTCAACGCGGCATAGAAACGCGCAAGACCGGAGCGGCTCCGCAAATGGCGGGGCCGCCTGGCATGGTCCAATCCGCTCGGCTAGATGATCCCGCCCTGCCGCAGCGCCGCGATTGCGGCTTCGTCATAACCGAGCTCGGCCAGCACGAGATCAGTATGCTCGCCGAGCGTCGGCGGACGACTTGCAATTTCACCCGGCGTTTCCGACAGTCGGACCGCGGCGCGGGCGACCGGCGCGGACTTCGGCAAGCCGGGATAATCGACGTCCTGCAGGAAGCCGGCGGCACGGATGTGCGGATGATCCAGCGCCTGTTGCGGGCTCAGCACGGGCCCGGTCGGAATCATCGCCTTGCCCAGCGCGTCGACGGCCTCCTGCGTGGTGCGTTCGGCGCACCAGCGCGCCATGCGCTCGCTGATGACGGGGCCGTTGTTGCCGCGGCTGATGTCGTCGGCAAAGCGCGGATCGTTCAGCCACTGCTCCTCCTCGCCCATCAGCCTGGCCCAGCGCTTGAACAGCGGATGACCCGTCACCTGGCACAGCACCCAGCCGTCCCTGGTGCGGTAGATGTCGGCTGGCGCTGCGGTCTGGCCGAGATTGCCTGATGGCACGCGATTGACGTTGATGACGGCCTGCTCGATCAGCGTGGCATTGGTGAAGGACAGCGCGGTCGCAAGCAACGCGCCCTCGACGATCTGCCCGCGCCCGGATTTGGCCCGCTCCATCAGCGCGGCGAGCGTGCCGAACGCGCAATGCAGCGCGGTGCCGAAATCGACCCAGTTCACCGCGGCCCGGTAAGGCGGATCGCCGGCGCCGGTCATGTAGACCGAGCCTGACATGACCTGCCCGACGCCGTCGAAGCCGACGCGGTCGGACCAGGGCCCCGGCCCGCCGAACGCGGTGGCCGTGGTCAGGATGATGTCGGGCTTGATCGCCTTCAGCGAGTCGTAGTCGAGCTTCATCGCATGCAAGGTCTGCGGCGGCAGATTGGCGACGACGACGTCGGCAGTTGCCACCAGCCGGCGCATCACCTCCTGCCCTTCCGGCTTCATCGGGTCGAGCGTGATGCACTTCTTGTTGCGGTTGACCTGAAGGAACAGCGCGCCTTCGCCGCCTTCGCCGACCGGCGCCACGAAGCGGTCCTCGCTGCCGTCGCGCTTCTCCACACGAATGACCTCGGCGCCGAATTCTGCCAGCAAGGTCGCGCAATAGGGCCCGGCGATATAGCGCCCGAAATCGAGGACGCGCACGCCCTCCAAAACTCCTCCCATCGATCCCTTCCCTTCCATGTTCTTGCCAGATTACAGGGACTGGCTGCCACGGCAAGCCGGCAACGGACATTGCGCCTGCTCTCGAGATGTGATCGCCGGCCGGTTTCGGCCGGCGGAAATTGTGCTCTAGTATGGCGTGTCCGTCCCCCAACGAGAAGCACATCCATGCCGCAACAATTCGATCGATCCCAAGAAGATCTCGGCAATGCGATCCATTTCGAGCACGTCAACATCCAGGTCCCGGATCAGCGCCTCGCCGCGCTGTTCTACGTCACCGGGCTCGGGCTCACCCGCGATCCCTATCTGATGGTGTCCGACACCAACATGTGGATCAATGCCGGACGCAGCCAGTTTCATCTGCCGAGCGGCAAGCCGCAGGTGCTGCGCGGCCATACCGGGCTGGTGATCGAGGGCCGCGAGGCGCTGCTGCAACGCCTGGCCTCCGTCGCGAAGAAGCTCGAGGGCACGGCATTCGCTTTCGCCGAGCATAACGACTACGTCGAGGCGATTTGTCCGTGGGGCAACCGCATGCGCATCCACGAACCGGACGCGGCGCGCTTCGGGCGCATCGCGCTCGGCATTCCCTATGTCGAGTTCGACGTGCCGGCTGGAACGGTGCCGGCGATCTGCGCATTCTACCCCGAGGTCATGAACATGCCCGCAAGCTTGCGGGACGGCGACGGCACGGTCGCCGCCGTGCAGACGGGGCGCGACCAGCATCTCTTGTTTCGTGAGACCGACCGGCCGCTGCCCGGCTATGACGGCCATCATGTGCAGATGTACGTCACCGACTTCTCCGGCCCGTACCGCAAGCTGCTCGCGCGCGACCTGGTCTCGCGCGAGGACAACCAGTACCAGTACCGGTTCTGCGACATCGTCGACCTCGACAGCGGCAAGCCGCTGTTCACGGTCGAGCATGAGGTCCGCAGCGCGACGCATCCGATGTTCATGCGGCCGATGGTCAATCGCAATCCGGCGGTGAACAACCGCAACTACGCCAACGGCCACGATCAAGTGTCATGGGCGATGGGGCTGGATCAATACGAGGGATGAGCGCTGCCTGGACAATGCTGCCGAGACTAGCACGCCAGCGACAAAATCACGGCCGCCCGCACCAGCGTGACTCCAGTCACGGCGAGCAGCGGACGCGTGCGGCATCCTGTCCACAGTTGCGAGGATGATCCCGCAGCGTCAAGACAGGTGAGATAACATGGCCCATCAGATCAACAACGACGGCGCGAACTTTGAACTCTCGATCGAACAGCTCGATGAAGTCGCCGGCGGCGGCTGGTTCAGCAGCGCCACGCACTGGCTCGGGAACCAGATCCACGACGCAGGCCAGGCCATCGGCAAATTCCTCTCGAGCACGCCGGTTGCGGTGATTGCCGGCATCTTCGTCGGCGGCGGCGCGATTGTCGTCGGTGGTCAGGCTGCGACGAGGCAGAACTGAGCCTGAAGCGCGAGGCAAGACGCCCTGATTCAATTCACGACAACCAAACTCCCGGACCCCAGCCCGGGAGTTCTTTGCTGTTATCGCCAGCCACCGGTCACCTCGGTATCATCGCCGGCGCATCTCACAGCATCTGTCGCCGCGCGAATAGCGAGAAGGTTCCTCCGGCGGCGCTCAGCTCCTCGAACGTTCCGGTCTCGACAATCTTGCCGTCGACCAGCACGATGATCCGGTCGGCGCGCTGCACTGTGCTGAGCCGGTGCGCGATCACGATCCGGGTGACGTTGAGGTTTTCCAGCGCATCGCTGACGATGGCCTGGGATCGATTGTCCAGCGAGCTCGTCGCCTCGTCGAACAGCAGGACGCGCGGACGCCGCGCGATGGCGCGCGCGATCATGATGCGCTGCCGCTGTCCTCCGGAGAGAGTGCTGACACCCTCTGACACCTGGGTCAGCATGCCCATCGGCATGGCCTTGATGTCGTCTTCGATTCCCGCGAGGCGCGCAGCTTCCCAGGCTTGGTCGAGCGGCAGCCGGAGCCCGCCGCAGATGTTCTCGTAGATGGTTCCGTTCGCCAGCTTCGCGCTCTGCAGCACGACGCCAAGTTGGCGCCGCACGGCGCTGGCATCCAGCGTCCCGATCGATTTGCCGTCGTAGAACACCGCGCCCGATTCCGGGTGCTCGAACCCGAGGAGAAGCCGGAACAAGGACGATTTTCCGCTTCCGGACGGACCGACGATCGCGACGTATTCTCCCGGCGCAATCTTCAATGTGACGTTGTCGAGCACCATGGGGCCGCTCGAAAGATACCGGAACGACACGCGCGCAAGCTCGATCGATCCGGACAGCTCTCCCGGCGATGTCCGGTCGTCGGAAATCTCCGTGGGGCTGGCGATGAGAGGTCGCAGCCGGACCAGCGGCGGTATGGCGATGAGCGCCTCGCTCAAGCCGCCGGCCCAGGCGCCGATGGCGCCCATCGCCTGGCCGAAGGCGGAAAAGAACGCGAAGAACGTGCCGATGTCCTTCAGCAGATTGCTGTCCGAATAGGACGCATAGGCGAAGATGATCAGCGTCGCGATGGTGGGAAATGCGGTCTCGAATCCACCGAGGCCGTTGCCCGCGACCTGCGACGACACGAAATACTGCTTCTGGGTCGCGAACTGCCTCGACCAGATTCCCAGCGCGCGCTGCGTCGCCCCCGATACCCGCAGCTTGCCGACGCCCGTCAGCAATTGAAGAACAAATCCGCTGACCTTGCCCTGCTGATTGAAGTGCTTCGTCTCGAAATGCAGCCGGATCAGGTTGGTGCCGACGATCGCAGCCGCCCTGACTGACGTCAGCGCAAGCGCGATCAACGCCAATTTGGGACTGTAGTAGAGCATCAAGCCAAGGCTGAACACGCAGAACAGGCCGGCGATCATCCCGCGCAGCGCGTGGCCCGTCAGCGCACGCCGCGCGGCGTCGATGCCCATCGCGCGGTCGACCAGCTCGCCGGCCGTGAACTCCCGGAAGATGGCGGTCGGCAGCCTGAGCAGACGATCGATCATCGCCGCCTGCAATCGCCAGTCGATCGTCGCTTCCATCCGGAGCATGACGAGGCCTTGCATGACCTGCACACCGGCCACCGACAGCGCCGTCAGACCCAGCGCCAGCGCGCAGAACACGAGCTGGTCGAGCTCCGATCTCGGGATGATGGAGCTGATCAGCAGATTGGTGACGAAGGGTGTCACCAGGGACAAAAGCCCGATCACGGCGACCGCCAGCGCGATTCGCAGGCCGCTCCCCCGCGCGTAGCGCAGCGCGAATTGAAGAAGATCGGAAGACTTCAGGGATCGTGACGGCAGCGGCGGATAAAACATCGCCGTTTCCGGAGCGATCTGCATCGCCACGGAGCGATCGACCCGCCGACGAATTTTCGTCAACGGATCGGTCATGACATATCCACGGCCCGGCTCGTAGACCAAAGCGACGGGTTCGCGCTGCTCGCCAAGCCAGCCGACCAGCGGTCCGGCATCGGTTCTCCACCAATCCGACCGGAGCAGCACCTGTCGCAGCCGCAGGCGGGCATCCTGCGCGATTTGGGCAAGGGCGGTGAAATCCTGCCGGGCGCCGTCGATCCGTCCGGAGATCGCAATCGGCGTGCGCATCGCGCCGCCGACGATCTGGCAGGCGCCGGCCAGCCGGTCCGACCGGGATGCATCGTCCGCGTCGTGATCGAAGCGCCGCACCATGATGCCGGACAGGCGATCGAAGGCTTCCATCGATTGCGCGGCCGCGAGCGCGTTCCGATTCGCCAGACGCTCGCTTTCGTCCAGTCGCTCACGGGCCAGCATGCCCTGCACGCATGCGACGAAGCTCTGGTGAAACTGATCGATCGCCGGCCAGATCGCGCCGGCGACAGGTGCCGCACTGGAGGCAATCACCGCACACCCTTCCTCGCCGGCCTGGACCCACAGGCCGGACGTCAAAGGCAGCGGATGGCTTCCTGCCGCGTAAGCCGTCCCTGCTCCCATCAGCCTGAGCTGACCGCGCACCACGGTCAGCCAGAGCAGGCCCCGCATCGGGCCGCGGCCGCACGCGCCTGGCGGCAATGCAGCCTCGCCTTCCGGCACTTCGGCCATCTGCCACAGCGGCGCCGATCCCGCAACGAAGCGCGCGAGACGATCGATCCAGCGCATTGCCTGGGCCTCTGATGACGGCTCGGCTCTCCAACGCGCAGACGCGCGCGAGCCGTCGGTTCCGACCGCAATGAAGCTCAAGCCGCCGGCGGACGGCAGATCGGGAACGATGTCCCCGCTCTCGACCCGAAACAGATGATGTCTGCCGCCGTATCCGCCGTCGCCGACATCAACGGCAAAAATGTCGACATGGCCGGCGACAATCTCGAGCACCCAGCCATGGTGATCGAGCAGGATGGGACGGCGGCTATCCAGCGCCAGCTCGATCGGCAATTCCGCCGACGCGACAAGGCTCGCACCCGACACAATGCTTTCGACGTGACCCGTCATTCCTGAGACACCAGTCGCGCATACTCGCCGCCCAGCGCCAGCAGGGTCTCGTGCGTTCCGCGCTCGGCGACCTTCCCCTGCCGCAACACGACGATCTCGTCGCAATCCCTGATCGTGCTCAGCCGATGCGCGATGATGACGCAGGTACAGCCGGAGCGGCGCAGATTGTCGTCGATCGCCTTCTCCGTGACCGGATCGAGCGCGGCGGTCGCCTCGTCGAGAACCACGATGGAGGGACGGCCGACGAGAGCGCGAGCGATCTCGATGCGCTGACGCTGCCCGCCGCTGAAATTCGTCCCGCCCTCGTTGACATAGGACTCGTAATTGCCGGCCCTGATGGCGATCTCGTCCTGGATCTCGCCGTCCTTCAGCGCCCGGGTCAGGTCGACATCCGGAACGGTCCAGTCCCACAGCGTGAGATTGTCGCGCACCGTTCCCTCGAACAGGAAAATGTCCTGGTCCACATAGGCGATGGAGTTTGCCAGGATGTTCGGCGGGACATCCTGGAGCGGAGCGCCGTCGATCAGGATTTCACCGGCCCACGGCTTGTTGAGCCCACAGATCAGGCGGCCCAGCGTCGACTTTCCGCTGCCGGACGCGCCGACGAGCGCCACACGCGATCCCGGACTGACGGCGATCGAGAGATCGGCGATCAGAGGCGGCTCGAGCAGCGAATAGCCGAACTGCACGTTCCGGAGCTCAATGCGTCCGGCGAGCTTCGCGGGGAAGCGCTGGCCCGATGCATCATCCTTCGCCGTGTCGCCGAGCGGATAGTTGTAGACGTCTTCGAGGCGGTCGAGCGCCCCTCGGATCAATTGAAATCCGCCGGCCTGGTTGACGAGCGTCGCCACCGGCTCGGAGAAGCTGGCCATCAGCGACTGGAAGGCGACGAGACTGCCGAGCGTCAGCGATCCCTCGATGACCCGCAGACCGCCGAGGATCAGGATCGCCGTCATGGTCATGCCGGAGATCAATGTCGGGATCATGTCGAGCATGATCGAGGACGAGGCCAGATCGCGCTCGGCATTCAGAACCTTGGCCTGGATGCCGGACCATTGTCCGAACGCCTCGTCTTCGAGGCCGCTCGCCTTGATCGTCTCGATCGACCTGACGATGCTGACGACCGCTCCCAGCGACTTGCCGCGCTCCTGTGACAGTCCGCGGCTGAGATCCTCCCGGCGCCGGTGTGAGAGCCGCAGGGACAGGACGTTGAGCAGCGACAGGCCGATGCAGATCGCGGCCAGCCATATGTCGTAGATCGCCATCGCGGCGGCAAAGAATACGACGGAGGTGAGATTGAGCACGTTTGCCGCAATTCCGCCTGCCAGCAGCCGCGCGATCTGCTCGTTGGCGGCGACGCGCGTCGCGATGTCGCCGGCGTGGCGCTGGGTGAAGAACTCCATCGGGAGTGCCATCACCCGCCAGAGAAACCGGCTGATCATCACCACCGAGAGCTTGGTCTGCAGCCTCAGCAGCAGCGATTGCTGCAGCAGCGTCAGAATCGTGCGGATCAGCGCGGTGATGGCCATGCCGACCAGCAGCGGCCGCAGCCACCCCGTCAGATGCTGGATCAGGATGTCGTCGATGAAGATCTTCGAGAAGCTCGCGGCGACGAGGCCGGGAATGACCATGACGAAGCTGAGCAGGACAAGCAGTCCGGCCGTGGCCTTCGAGCCGCGAAGCTCGCGGACCAGCAGGCGCAGCCCGCCGGGCTTGCTGCCTTGCGGGACGAATCCGGCGTCCGGCTCCATGGTGAGCACGACGCCGGTAAAGCTCCTGTCGAGCTCGTCGATGCCGATGCGGCGCCGCCCGAAGGCGGGGTCGTTGATGTAAGCGTACTTCTCCTCGATCCCGTCGAGGACGACGAAATGGTTGAAGTTCCAGTGAATGATGCAAGGTGTCGGCGCGGAACGCAGTGTCGCGAGCTCCTGCCGAAATCCCTTGGCGGACAGGCCGAAGCGGCGCGCCGCCCTGACGATGTTGCTCGCCTTGCTGCCGTCGCGCGAGACGCCGCATTCGACGCGCAATTGTTCGAGCGGCACCCACCGGCCATGGAACGCGAGCACCATGGCGAGGCAGGCCGCGCCGCATTCCGCCGCCTCCATCTGCAGAATCGTCGGTGTCTTCTTGATTCCGGAGATCGGTGAAGCCTGACTATCCATCGACCCCGGTCAGCTTCCTGAGGAGGGGGACGACGAGATCCAGCGGGCGCCGGTTCCGGGTGGTGATTTCGGCCTGGGCCAGAGTGCCGCTGGTCAGGTGAACTTGCGGCCCCCGTCCGACCGCCCATCGATACCCGCTCACCGTCGACGCGTCCTGGCTCAGGGACACGGCGACAGCGTAAGGCGCGCCGTCATGCGAGAACACCTTGACGAGCTGATCGTTGTGGAGGACGGCCGTCATACCCTGGGGGGTCACGGGAAATTCGGAGACGCTCGAGACGACCCCGATCATCGTGCCGAATTCCTCGCGCTTGACGGTGCTCGGCGCCACGCGCACCTGGAAGCCCGGCTTGACGCTCTTGCCCTGATCCGCGGGGATATAGACGACCGCCTCGAGCTTGGCGCCCTCGTCCTCGATCAGGACCACCGGCGTGCCGACGCCAAGGACCGAGCCGGTCGACGTCTTGATCTCCAGCACGCGCCCGGCAATCGGACTCAAGACCCGCGAATTGCGCCCCAGGGTTCCCGCCAGCGCCTGCATCTCCCGGCGCGCATTGTTGGCCGCGAACTCGGCCTGCTGCAATTCGCGCGCGCGCTGGGTTTCGAGGTCGGCCTTCTGCGCATGAAGCTTGAGGATTTCGTTCTGCGAATCCGTCCGCCGCTGCTGGGCTTCGGTCAATTCGAGGCGGCGGTCCTCCAGCGTCTTGCGCGTTGTCAGGCCCTTTGTCATCAGCTGCTCGAGGTTCTTCACGTCGATATCGAGCGACTGAACGCGCTGGCCCGTCGCCTCGATCACCTTGTTGAAGGCGGCCTCCAGCTTCTCGAAATTGGAGGCCTTGACGGCAAGCTCCGCCGCGACCTTCGCGGCCATGTCGTCGTGTTCGCGCTGACGCTCCTTGTACGTTTCCGCGGCGTTGCCGTATTTCTGCTCGATCTCGGTTTGTGAGATCTGCGCAATCACCTGCCCGCGCTCGACATGGTCGCCGACCGAAACGCCGAGCGACGCAAGCCGTCCTTCCGCGGCGGAGACCGCATCGACGACGCGACCGCTGCCGACCAGGATTCCCTGCCCCGAGACGCGCGACGGAATCCGGCCGAAAATACCCCAGACGATCGCCGCGACCAGCGCGGCCGTCACGACGGCGGCGAAGATCCAGTCGGCCGGCCTGGTGATCGCGACGAGATGGTCGAGCTCGTCGGGCGATGCCGCACGCTGCAACGCGCTGGCGCGAAAAATCTGTTCGGCACCGGTGGTCACAGTTCAGCCTCCCACCGCCGTCCGAGAATGCGATTGAGCGATCTGCCCGGCGGCGTTAAGCTTGCGACGAGACCGGATTGAACCTGTCGAGGCGGAAGAGATCGGACGCAGCTGATGAGATGGCAAACGGATCGCATCACACCTGTCGCAACGGAACGCGTGCTCGCCGCACGGCGCGCATGGCGATGCCTTGGCGTTCTGCTCGCCACCAATGTGTGCGTGAACGCGTGCCTGGCCGGCGTTCTCAGCCAGGCCGATTTGAAGAAGGTCGAGGATCTCCGGCCGATGTTCGCGGGCCTGATGGGCGATCTCGTCCAGACCACGAAGCGGCCTGACATCACCGCCGTCGATGCAGATTGCGTCAAGTCCACGATGCAGAACCTTGTCGAGATTTCGCAAGAGCTGTCCAGTTACGAGTATCTGATCACGATCGAGAAGGAGCTGACCAACGTCGGTGAGAACGATCCGACCCGCGATGTGGTGAGATTTGCCATCGATCAGTCGACCAGCATCCTTGCAAGCCAGCGTAAGAAGATTGCGCAGCTTCCCGATCAATGTACGAGATCCGCGCTGGCGCTGGCCAAGTCCCAACAGGCGCTTCAAGTCGTGGACACGACGGCCGGGATTCTCGGTTCTATTCGCTCCCGGCTTTGAGCCGCCCGATCGCCGCGCGCGATGACGGAATGGAGACCGCCGATGGCGGTGACGGCTGACGGACGTGTCGCATAGGGTCGGACCTTGCCGGATCGTGAGTTGAAAGAGGTCATCCGATCGGATGATGCGCTGCGAATTATTGACTGGCCTGTCCGGCAAAATATTCCATGACCGGCCCGGTTGCGCGGTGATCGTCGTCACACAGGTCGACGCGCATCCTTCAATTGAATATCCCGGGCCGAAGGCCCGGGATGCGCAAGTTAAACAGCTGTGGACCTGGCTGGCCGTCAGGACATTCTGTGCGGCACGGTCGGACCCGGGCCTGAGCCCGTCGGGGGATGGGTAATCACCTTGATGATGGCTTCCGCGACTTTCAACCCATCGTGCTTGAGCCAGTCCCAGGCTGAGGACGCCTCGTGCTTGATCCAGCCCCACAGGCCGCCACCAGCGACGGCATCAAGCTCATCGAGCGAGAGCTCGCAATTTGCAAAGTCGTTGTTCGTCGGAACGCTCATCGTCGTGTCTCCCGTTGACGCTGCGAGTCCATCCCGCAACCACAGGAAACATGCCGGCGCGCCGCCGGAGCTGCTGTGATCCCGGTCACCCGGTCATCATGGGCGGTGCTTTTGTCGCTGCGATCCGAAGGGGCTCACGGGGCCATTGTCGCGGCAGGGTCATTCGTCTGTCTCGACGCCGAAAAGATATCCCACAGCGCGATAAACATGGCCGCGATCACCGGACCGATGACGAAGCCGTTCAGACCGAACGCTTCGATCCCGCCAAGGGTGGAAAAGAACACCACATAATCGGGCATCTTGGTGTCCTTGCCGACGAGCATCGGGCGCAGGAAATTGTCCACCAAGCCAATGACAAAAGCGCCATAGGCGATCAGCAGGATTCCCTGCCAGGTGGCGCCGGTTGCGAGAAGATAGATTGCCACCGGCATCCACACCAAGCCAGATCCGATAGCCGGAAGGAGCGAGAGGAAGGCCATCAAGACGGCCCAAAGCAGCGAGGCGTTGATGCCCAGAAACCAGAACATCACGCCGCCGAGAGCACCCTGCAGAAGCGCGACGAGCAGGTCTCCCTTGACGGTCGCGCGGATGACAATGGTGAATTTGAGCAGGAGAGCATTCAGTTGTTCAGGGCGCAGGGGTATTGCATATCTCACCCGCTTCGACAGGGTCGTCTCGTCCCGAAACAGGAAGAACAGCAAGTACAGCATGGCAAAGAGATCTACAAAGAATCCGAAGGTGCTTTGACCGATGTCGAGCGCCTGCGCAGCAATGAACTGGCTTCCCTTCAGGAGAGCACCGGAGAGTTTCTCCTGGACTCCGCCCAGGCTCGCGATACCGAAGCGGTCGAGCAGACCGGTTGCCCAGAGGGGAAGTGCGTCGACGATCTGTTGAAACGACCGCACGAGATCCAGTTCCCCGGACTGAATTCGCCCATACACGGCCGACGCCTCCCGAGCGAGCGCCGCGCCGACCAACGCCAATGGCAAAATGACCATCGTCACAACGATCATCACCGTTGCGATCGCAGCCAGGCTACGCCTCTGCTGGAGGCCCTCCAACAGTCTCCGGTAGAGCGGCGCAAATACGACCGCCGCGACGACGCCCCAGAGAATCGCGCCGTAGAATGGCCAGAGAATCCAGCCGAACGCCACTGACACCGCGACGACCAAGCCGAGGAAAACTTTGTCTTCGAAGGCGCTCATATCGGCTTCCCGCTATATCAAGTGTATGACACCAAGGCCGCTTTCGCGGCGATCTCAAGAGGATGGGATCCTCACCACGAGATTGATAGCACTTAAGCGCCTGGTTTGCGCCGGATCGCAACGGTCGATTTCCGTGGAACGGGCCCGGTTGGCGCCCGGGACGGTCGGGATACCATGGGACGACTGGGCGCGCTGCATTGCGCTGGATCAACCCGCGATGCGCACGTAATGCGACAAGCACATCTCGCTGAGGAGAACATTGAATGTCTGCCCTGCGTGCGTCAGCACAAGAGGCCTCACCACGCCTTGTCCGCGCGCTGACACTGACCCACGCGGTTCTGTACGGGCTGGGCGTCACCATCGGAGCCGGAATCTACGTTCTCGTCGGCATTGCTGCCGGACGCAGTGGCATGCACGCGCCTCTTGCCTTCGTTGGCGCAGCGCTCGTCATGGCCTTTAGCGCGGCATCATTTGCGGAATTGGGTACGCGCATGCCGGTGAGCGCCAGCGAGGCGGCTTATGTACAGGCTGCATTCAAGCGCAACTGGCTCAGTTTGGCCGTCGGGCTTCTCGTGGTCGCGACCGCATCGGTATCGGCCGCCACGATCAGCGTTGGCAGTTCGGGTTATGTTGCGGTCTTTGTCTCTGCACCGGCGTCCTGGATCATTGCTGCGGTTGTCCTGGCGATGGGCGGCTTGGCATGCCTCGCTACGGTCCAATCGGTCACTTTCGCGGGTGCCATGACGCTTGTCGAAGTCGGCGGCCTGGTGCTGATCATTGTTGCCGGCCTCGGCCACGGCACCGACGTTGTCACCCGCCTTCCAGAGCTATGGCCTTCGGTCGGTGATACCGCAGCCTGGACCGGAATCGCCGGGACATCACTCATCGCGGTGTTTGCCTTCATCGGGTTCGAGCATGTCGTCAACGTTGCAGAGGAACTGAAGGATCCCAGTCGGACCCTGCCCCGCGCGCTGTTCCTGACCCTGGGTCTGACCGCCCTCATCTACGCCATGGTCGTATGGATCGCCGTGACGGCAGTGCCTCCACAGGAACTCTCGCAGTCCTCAGCGCCCCTTGCTCTCGTCTTCGAACGTCTCACCGGCATGCCGCTCATCACCATGAGTGCAATTGCCGTGGTGGCGACACTCAACGGCATCATTGTTCATATGATCATGATTGGCCGGGTGATCTACGGTCTTGCCGACCAGGGCAACCTGCCGAGGGTCCTCGCAAGACTGAACCCGGTCACGCACACGCCTCTTCTGGCGACCGCGATTGGCGTCGCGGCTATTTTATCGCTCGCGCTGGCGGTTCCTCTTGCGGGCCTTGCGGATCTGACGGCGCGCTTCACGCTCGTGGTCTTCGCCACCATCAATCTCGCGCTCATCAAGATCAAAAGCGGCAACGACGTGCCGCCGCTGGGTGCATTCATCTGCCCGCGCTGGGTGCCGTTCGCGGGCCTGATCTCCAGTCTTCTGCTTCTTGCGCTCGATCTCATCATTCGATGATCCCATCGAATGGCCTGGTCCAGCGTGCCGCAGAGCTGTGCAGCCAGCCAGACCGGTTTTGCACGCAATTTCAGCGGGAGGGGAGCTCCTGGCTGGGGCGGGAGGGTACCCAGTCAGAAATCGGGCTCCGCGCGCCCCCGGAAAACCTCGCAGAAACACAGGCGAACACTGGGGCTGTGTAGCAGCTGCGTGCGGCAGGACCAATCGGTTCTTGGGCGTTCTAGGACTTGGCCCGGCCGGGCCGCCTGAGGCCAAAGGCGGCTGCGGAAGCGGCTGGAAGCCTTCGCGGGAAGCGGCCGGCTCGGAGGCAGGCGGCCTGCTCGGCAGTCGCCACAGGCCGCCCGTCGGTGGCCTGCGCGGCGGCGGACGGCGATGCTCTATCCGTCGGAGGGCTTGGTGATCGGGCGGAGGAAAGCCGCCTGGGCACTACCTCCCAACTTGGGAAGCGTCCGTCTCAAGGCGGTCATCAGATAACTGATAAGCTTTCGCTGTTTACCTCATCAGTCCCAGAACGGACGCCGTTTGTGCAAGGATCTTGTCGGGCCGCCAAATTGCCTCCGTCTGCGGCGCCCCGTCTGAATTGAAGACTGACCTTAGCGGCTGAGCCATGCAAATAAGTCACCACGCTCGCTTTTCACTTGGCCCGAAGGTGTCGGCCGCGAGCGCCACGTGCCTGCATCGGCGCGGGTTCAGTTGTTGATCGGCCATTATTTCAGGTCGAATGAAACTGACGTCCTGCGCGGTGACCTACGAGGGCAAATCCCCCCGAGCGCCACCTGCCATGAGAGTTGCCAACGATTCATCTGCGGTCTGGGCCGAGCTTTATTCTGCCATACGCCTGATATCACGACAGGTGCCGCGCGATGCCTTCGCGGATAAAAGCCACAATTTCGTCCTGCCGCTCCTCGAGACGGGACACCGGGCCGCCGACACCAAGGACCAGGTCGCGTCCGAAATCGCGCTTCGGCAGCAGGACGGCAATCACACCCGCGTCCTGGACGACGATGTGCTTGGAGAACATGTAGCCGTCGCGCCGGATGCCGTTGACGATCTTCATCAGCGCATTCAGCTCGAAATGCTCTTCCTTAGGGCAAACAAAACCGACGTGCCCGGCGTCGCTTCCGGTCCCGCGTAATTTATGCTTATCTCGCAACGAACCCGAATTGAGAATCTCGACGAAACGCTTCGGGAAAGGGTGGTCCATGACCGATCAGTCGCGAGAAGCTGTCGAGCTGCTGCTCAAGAACCGTCAATCGGACAATCGGCAATCCTATCTCGTACGCGGCCGCCGGTACGAACAACTCTCCGCCAACGATCTTTGCAAGCTCTGGGCGGAGCAGATGAACCGCTGGGCCGACGACTCGATCGCGTTCGACCAGAGGGCCCTCAACGATCTTCGGGTCGAGATGGGATTGCGAGAGATCGCACCGCCCCTCGAGCAGATCGCGGAAGCGAGGCAGAAGATTCTCGCGAAATCGGGGAAAGCGTTGGCGACAATTTTTGCAGACCATCCGGAAACAAAATAGCGGTGCTCAAAGGTCGAGTGGACGATGCCGTCCAGCCAACAAGGTATCGTCAGCGCCTCTTTTCACATCCATAGAAATGCGACGCCGTCCCTGACGTGCATTGGCATATGTGGGCCAGCTCCCTAATCTGAAGTCAACAAGGGAGACCGGGATGAACGAAACGCTGCTGTTCTCACCACTACGTATCCGTGATGTCGAGCTCAAGAACCGGATCGTGGTCCCGCCGATGCTGCAATACGTTGCAGAGCACGGTTTTCCGACGCCCTGGCATCTGGGCAACGCGGGCAAGTTCGCGGCCGGCGGCGCGGGTCTCGTGATCGTGGAATCGACCAAGGTCGAACGTCGCGGATGCGGGACGGTCGGAGACCTCGGCATCTGGGACGACAAGTTCATCGCACCACTCCGCCAGATCGCCGGCTTCATCAAGTCGAACGGCGCGGTGGCCGGCATCCAGCTCGGACATACCGGCCGGAAGGGCAAGGCCCGGCGCCCCTGGGAGGGCGATGGGATCCTCTCCGCTGAGGAGCTTGCAGACGTCGATGACGTCCAAGGCTGGGACCTGATCGGTCCGAGCGCGTTGGCGTTCGGCAACGGCTATTTTACACCGCGCGCGCTGGAACGTCGTGAAATTCCCGATGCGATCGACGCCTGGGGCAAGGCGGCCGCGCGCGCCGACCAGGCAGGTTTCGAGGTCGTCGAACTGCATGCCGCCCATGGTTATCTGATCCATTCGTTCCTCTCGCCAGAGGCGAACCAGCGAACGGACGACTATGGCGGCAGCGAAGCCAACCGCATGAGATTTGCCGTGGAGGTCGCCGAATCCGTTCGCGCGCATTGGCCAGCGTCAAAGCCCCTGTTCGTCCGTCTGTCGATCGAGGACGAGGCGGGTTGGGGACCGGCGGAGAACGCCCGGCTGGTGCGCATCCTGAAAACGAAGGGCGTCGATGTCATCGACTGCAGCACCGGCGGCCTCAACAGCAAGGTGCCGAATTTCTTCCGCCTCAACGCGTATGGCTATCAGGTCCAGTTCGCGGACTATATCCGCCGCGAGGCCGATATCATGACCATGGCGGTCGGTCTCATCATTCACGGCGACCAGGCCGAAGGGATCCTCCAGGACAAGAAGGCCGACCTCGTCGCGGTCGGCCGCGAGTTCATCCACAACCCGAACTGGGCGATGGATGCGGCACAGAAGCTCGGCGTCGATCCGACCTTCAGCGCGGTCCCGCCGCAAATGGGATACTGGCTCGAAAAGCGCGCCCGCCGCGGCTTCGGCGGAAATCCCTCCACGTGGCAAAAGGGCATCGCGGCGGATAGCTGACCTCCGCCTGGCGCTGCTTGCACCGCCATACTGCTTGTGCTGATTGTTTGCGAGGCGTGCTGCGGCTCGCCTCGTGCAATCCAGCAACTGCGAGCCAACAGCAAACATGTCGTACGAAGACTTGATCAAACAGACCGAGGCGCGACGGCCGGCGGCGTGGGAACTGCTCGGCGTCGGCGCCGTCGCCTACGACAAGACACGCGACCGCGTCGTGATCGAATGGCATGCCGAGCCGCGGCATTGCCATTCGACCGAAGGGCATCCAAAGGGCGGAATCGTGCAGGGTGGGATCATCACGGGCTGGCTCGACGGTGCCATGGCCACCGCGTGCCTATTGCGCGGCGAATACCGGATCACGGTCGCCAGCCTCGAGATCAAGGTCGCGTTCTTGCTGCCCGCACATCCTGGCCTGTATCGCGCCTACGCCAAGGTCGTCCGACAGGGACGCAGCATCGGCTTCCTGGAAGCCGAACTGCGGGATTCAAACGATTTGCTCATCGCAACGGCAAGTTCGACGGCGGCCCTGCGCGCCAAGAACCCCGCCGGGGAGAGCCCGGCGTGATCCCTTCGGCCTGTGGCTCTCAGAAGCCGTAGAGCCGGGCCGCATTGTCGATCAGGATCTTCCTGCGAACGGCCTCGTCGGGCACGCACCGCCTGAACAGATTCATCAGCACGGCCTCCTTCGGAATTGCATCGTCGGTGTGCCCGACATGCGGCCAGTCACTGCCCCAGACCAGCCGGTCGGGGTTTGCGGCAACCAGCGCCCTCATGAAATCCTCTGTGTCCTTGTACGGGCTGCCGATGCGCGTGTTACGGTCCGCGCCGGACAGCTTGCACCAATAGCGGCCGCTCTTGAGTCCACGGTCGCAGAACCATTGGTAGCCGCTGTAATTGACGGTTTTGTCCGCCATGGTACGGCCCTGGTGGTCGATGACGAAATCGAGCGGGAGCTTTTCGATTTCGGGCGCGAGCTGCTGCAAATCGCCGGTCTCGATCCAGAGCTGCGCATGCCAGCCGCGCTCGGCGATGCGCGGCGCCAAAGCCTTCAGGTCGTCCAAATTCATCCCGCCGCCCGACATCACGGGCTTGCCGTCCTGGTACAGTAGATTGATGCGCACGCCCTTGAAGCCGGCCTCGGTCAACTCGTCCAGCCGCCTGTCGGTGACGTCCTGGTTGAGGATAGCGACCGCGCGCAGTCTGTCCGGAAAGCGCTTGAGGGCTTCGAGCGTCACCTCATTGTCCGAGCCGGCGTTGCCGGCATGGACAATGACGCCGCGCGAGATGCCGATCGACTCCCACACGTCGAACAGCATCTCGACCGGAAACTCCTGCTTCGGCGAAAACCGGCCGGCATGTTCGGCCGGGAAGCGATTGAACGGTCCGTAGATATGGACGTGGCAGTCAGTGCTGCCGTCCGGGAATTTCTCGAGCTTCTCAGTCATGAATGCCCCTCACTTGCCGGTGAAATTGGCGGATCGGCGCTCCGCCGTCGATTTGACGCCTTCGCGGAAATCGTCGGTCACGCGCAGGCGATTCTGCTCGGTGAGTTCGTGATCCGTCGCATGCTTGACTCGGTCCGCAAGCCCCGCGCGCATGGTGGCGCGGGTCGACAGAAGGCCGAGCGGCGAGCATTCAGCGATTTCCTGGGCCAGCGACATTGCGGCCGCACGAACCTGGTCCTGAGGAACCAAAACGCTCGCCAATCCCATTGCCAGCGCCTGCTCACCGGTGACGCGTCGGCTGGTGTAGAACATCAGCTCGGCGTTCGACTTGCCGATGGCTTCCGGCAGCGTGACGGTCAATCCGAACCCGGGATGGAAACCGAGGCGCGTGAAGTTCGCGGCAAACCGGGCCTCGGGGCAAGTTACGCGGAAATCCGCCGACATCGCCAGGCCAAAGCCGCCGCCGATCGCCGCGCCCTGCACGGCCGCAACGATCGGCTTCTTGTTCCGGAAGATGCGGACGGCCTCGATATAGAGGTGGCCGCCATCCCGCCGGTCGTTATTCGCCTGTGCGTCCTGGGCAGGCGTATTGAAATCCGCGCCGGCGCAGAACGCCTTCCCCTGCGCGGCAAGGACGACGGCGCGGATCTCGCCGTTCGCGTCGATCTTGTCGAGTGCGTCGGCGATGTCGCGAATGAGCTGGAGATCGAAATAATTCAGCGGTGGCCGCTGGATCTCAATCGTTGCGACGTGGCCTTGCGCGGTAACCGCGATATCAGTGCTCATCTGGTGTCAGATTCCTCTTGTCGTGATCAGCGAAGTCCGAGTCCGCGCGATGACGCCGCGCAGGACTTCCGTAGTGCCGCCCTGGATTGTGAGCTTCGGTGCGATCTTGAGTTCAAAATCCAGCTCGTTGCGGAATGCATCCTCTTCGTCGTCCTCGAGGTCGAGCATCGAAGCGAGCTCGCGGACCCGATGCGGCAAGCCCTGCTCCCAGACCGTGCCAAGGTCCTTGACGATCGCGGCCTCGACGACGGGTTCGCGGCCCGCCTCGAGCATCCCCGCCACCGAAACGGACATGCGGCGCAGCGTGTGCAATTGCGCGACCAGCCGCCAGATGCCGACGGTCACCCTCACGTCCGGCTTCGCGCCCGCCGCCTTGTTGACGCGCCGCCGCGCCCATCAGCAAGAGAACATCCTTTTCGCGCGCCCCCGAGCCCTTCACGCGCGCGCTATGAACCGGCAAGACGTTCGCGAACTCCACGGCGTCACGCGCATCGCCCGCGAGGCTTTTGCCCGCCTTGAGCTTGCAATCGGCACTTCGGACCAGAGCGACCGCGGCCCCATCGTCTGCCGTGGCCAGCACGACAATATGCTCGACGTCGCTGGCGAAGGGCACCATGCGGGCACGACCGCTGATGCGCCCGGCCCTGTCCAGAATGAGATGATCTTTCGGCCGCACCGGCGCCACCGTTATCGACCCACCCGGGGCGGTCAGACCCGCACGGTCCAGCAGCCACCCGGCCAGAAGCGTCTCCGCCAGGGGCACTGCCAATGCCGCGCGGCCCGCTTCACGGATGATACCAAAGCCATCGGCCAGCGACGCCCCTGCCCCGCCGGCGGCCTCGGAGACCCATGCGAGGTCGAGGCCAATCTCCTGAAGCGACGACCAGAGCGGCACCTTCCAGGCATCGTCGCGCTTCTGCACGATGGTCTGCGGATCGGCCAGATCCGCAAGAACACGCGCGGCTGTTTCGACGACGAGGGTTTCGGAAGCTGACATCGACATTCTCTCTATGTGGATGAGGGGCGCGGGCCGATCACGCCCTCGCTCCGCAGCGTAGCGATCTCGGGCTCCGACATGTCGAGCATCGACGACAGAACCTCGTCGGTGTTCGCGCCCAATCTGGAGGAGACCGCGGCCGGTAGCCTGTCGGCGCCGTGAATGCGGATCGGGCTGTCCGGAATCACGATCCTTCCGAACTGCGGATGCTCGATCCACTCCAGCATGCCGCGCGCATGCATGTGGCGGTCGTTGCACACCTCTTCGAGGTCACGGACCGGTGCGGACGGCACCTTGAACTTTGCGAGCGCAGCGCAGGCGTCCTCGCGGGTGATCTTCGAGCTCCAGTCCGCGATCAGCTGGTCGGTTTCGTCCATATTGCGAACGCGCGCGACCTTGTCAGCGAAGCGCGGATCACCGGCGAGTTCCGTTCGCCCGATGGCCTGCAGCAGGTTGGCCCAGTGCCTGTCGTTGGTCGCGATGATCGCGATGTAGCCATCGCTCGCTGGATAGACATTGTACGGTGCCGCGGAGAGCCCGCCGTGGCGGTTTCCGGTGCGCGGCGGCGCCCGGCCGATGTCGTACATGTAGGCCAAGTTCGAAGCGAGCGCGGGAAACACGGCCTCCTGCATCGCCACTTCCACGAGCCGACCGACGCCCGTGATCTGCCGCTCGTACAAAGCCGTCATCACGCCGGCATAGAGATGAATTCCGCTCATGAAATCGACCAGCGCCGGACCGGCCTTGACAGGCGGACTATCCGGAAAGCCGGTGACGCTCATGAGTCCCGACACCGCTTGAACAGTCACGTCCATGGCGAGGTTGTCCTTGTCCGGTCCCGACAGCCCGTAACCGGATCCCGACGCGTAGACGAGGCGAGGATTGAGTTCGTGCAGAACGGACCACCCCACACCCAGCCTGTCCATCACGCCCGGCGCGTAGTTTTCCAGCAGGACGTCGGCGCCCTTGACCAGGCGCTTGAGGATCTCCTTGCCCTTCGCAGACTTGAGATCCAGCGTGATGCACTTCTTGTGACCGTTCAGCATTGCGAACGGTGCGCCCGACCCGCGACTGACGCTGTCGCGCTGACGAACCGGTTCACCGGCAAGCGGCTCGATCTTGATCACCTGGGCCCCGGCCTTGGCCATCAGATAAGTTGCGTAAGGGCCCTGATAGACCTGACCAAGATCGATGACCGTAAGGCCATCGAGCGGAAGATTGCGTCGACCCTGCATGTGTCTGTCTCAATCCCTTGCAACGAGCTATGTGCGCTAAGCGCCGAGATAGGCTTCCTGGATGTCGGGCGCATCGGCGATTTCGCCGGCGGATCCTTCGCGTACGATCGAACCGACGCGGAGCACATAGGCCCGGTCGGCGATCTTGAGTGCTGCACGCATGTTCTGCTCGACCAGGAGCGCCGAGAGACCCTTGGCCCGGAGTGCGCCGATGGCGCCGAGCACGAATTTGGAGAAGAAGGGCGACAATCCGAGCGACGGCTCGTCGAACAGGATCAGCCGGGGGCGCGCCATCAGACCGCGACCGATGGCGAGCATCTGCTGCTCGCCGCCGCTGAGATTGCCGGCGGCCTGCCGAAAGCGCTCGCGCAGACGTGGAAACATGCTCAGCACGTCCTCGACCGTGAATATGGGACCGCTGCCGAATGCGTCGACGATCTTCAAATTCCCCTCGACGGTCATCGACGGAAAGATCTCGCGCCCCTCGGGGACGTGGCTGATGCCGGCCCGGCTAAGCGTCCAGGGCTTGCGCCCGTCGATACGTTGGTCCGCGAATTCGATCCGGCCCGCCGTGATCGGCAGAACGCCGGAGATCGCGTTCAATAGCGTGGTCTTGCCGGCGCCATTGGCGCCGAGGATAGCAACGATCTCGCCGCGGTTGACGGAGAGCGAGACGCCGCGGAGCGCGACGACCTTGCCATAAGCCGCCGAGACGTCCTTGACGGTCAGCAGCGTGCCATCACTCGTCATCGTCAGCCCCCAGATAAGCGGTCACGACTTCCGGATGACGGAGAACGTGATGCGGCGCGTCGATCACGACCGGCTTGCCGTCGACGACGACGAGTGCGCGGCCGCAGAGCTGCCGGATGACCGCCATGTCGTGCTCGACGATCAGGATCGTCCGACCCGGCGCGATCGCACGGATCAGCGCGATGAAGTCGGCGGTCTCGCGCCCATTCATGCCGGCGGCGGGCTCGTCGAGGAACATGATCTTCGGATCGGACATCAATGCGATTCCGACGGCCAGCCGGCGCTGCACGCCATAGGCCAGCACGCCGGCCTTGCGGTTTCGCTCTCCGTCGAGGCCAATCAGCCCAAGAACCTCCTCGACGCGGGCGTGGAAGGCCTGCTGATCCCGGACATAGGACTTGCTGCCGACGATGCGGCCCAGGACACCGTGGTGAAAGCTCGCATGGCGCCCGAACAGGAGATTTTCCAGCACCGTGCTTTCGGCGAACACCGCAGTTCTCTGGAAGGTTCGAGCGACGCCCGAGCGCGCGATGAGATGCGGCGGCATTCCCGAGATTTCGCTTCCCATGATGCGGATTGATCCGCTGGTCGGCACGGTGATGCCGCAGAGGATGTCGAACAGTGTCGACTTGCCCGCACCATTCGGGCCGATAATGCCAAAGATTTCGCCTTCCTCGACATCGAGGCTGACGCCGTTCAGGGCCGTCACGCCACCATATCGCTTGACAATGTCCCGGGCCGAGACGACTGGACGCTCAGCGGCTGCGATCGTCATCTGCCCTCCTTGCCAACCGGTCACGCAGAGCAACGCCCAGTTGATGCAGTCCGCCGGGGGCAAACATCATGATCAGGATGATGATCGACGAGAACACCAGGATCCTCACGTTCGGATCGAGGTTCATAGCCTGCGGGATCAGCGTGAACATCGCAGCGCCGATCACCGGTCCGACCACGAGCTGCGCGCCGCCCAGCAGGACCATCAGGAGCCCGTCCACCGTGTTCGCGACGCTGAAGACCTCGGGCGTGACAATCTGCGTGTAGGGAACGGCGAGCGCACCCGCCAGCGCGGCAAACGGCGCGCTCAGCATGAAGGCTTTCAGCCGGACGCGCGCCACATCGACGCCGACCGAGCGCGCGAGATGGGGATTCTGCCGAACGCTGTCCATGGCGGCGCCGAACGGAGACCGGCGCAAGGCCACCAGGAAGAGGATCGCAAGCAGAAGAATGGTGGCGGTGACCGCGAAGTAGGTTTGCGGATCCGACAGCTGAAGCGGGCCGATCTCGATCGGCGGAAAGCCGAACAGGCCGAGCGGCCCCCCGGTGATCTCTTCGAGATTCGTCGCTGCGACCATGGCGACGCCGGTCAGCCCCCAGGACACGATCGAGAAATAGGCGCCGGTCAGACGCAGCGTGATGACGCCGATGATGGCGGCCAGCACCACGGAAAGCACGAGCGCGATCAGCACCGCGACCTCGAACGGCAGCCCAAGCTTACCCATTCCGATCGCCGCGCCGTAAGCGCCGACGCCGAAAAACAGGCATTGGCCGAGCGGCACCTCGCCGACGCCGCCGAGGATGATGTTGATGCTCAGAGCAAACAGGGCGAACGCACAGGTGTAACCGGCGAGGGTCACCACGAACGGGTCGGTGAACGCGAAGGTGAACGCCGCGATGGCTGCGACGGCGCATGCGACATAAATGGCCTCTCGCGCGGCGCGCCCGGCCCTTTTGCCGTTCATGGCGCCGGCCTGCTTCCTGTCCATCGTCGCGCCGAAATCCTGAATCGCCATCTCAGTGCCGATGCTGCTGGAGTTGGCCAAGCAGTCCTTGCGGTCGGAACAGCAGCGTGGCGATGACGAGCCCCCAGCCCAGCGCGGGCGTCCACGAGACCGAGACGTAGGTTTCGAACAGCGCGTTGGCGACACCGATCAGAAGCGCACCCAGCATCGCGCCGGGAATACTGCCCATTCCGCCCAGGATGACGACGGTGAAGCCGACGATCAGCGCGCTGTATCCCATGGTCGGGTAGATCGTAGAGATCGGCGCCAACAGCGCGCCGGCAAGACCGGCAGCGGCGACGCCGAGCACGAAGGCAAGCGCGCGGATCCAGGGGACGTCGATGCCGGAATAGAGCGCACCGCGCGCGTTTTGGGCGACGGCGACAACCTGCTGGCCCTTGATGCTCAGACGGAGCCACAGGCCGAGCGCACCGAGCACGAGAACTGAACAAACTAAAATGAACGCGCGTTGCGACGTCACGAAGATACCGAGAAACCGCATCGTGCTCTGTGCGAGCGGCGATGTCACGGGGAGCGGGTCCGGCCCGAAGATCAGGATCAATCCGGCCACTGCCGCCTGACCGAGCGCGAACGTGACGATCAGCGAGCCGTGATGTGAATCGCCATACAGGCTGCGCCGGATGACGACCCATTCAGTCACGGCGCCGATGGCTACGACGATCAGCACCGACAGCGGAACGGCGATGAAATAGTTCAGGCCTCGCGACGTCAGCAGATAGCAGGCGTAGCCGCCCATGGCGAAAAACGCGCCATGGGCAAAGTTTGCAATGCCCACGATTCCGAAGATCAGCGTCAGGCCGACGGCGATGACGGCATAGCTGGCGCCCAGCACCAATCCGTTGACAAGGGTTTGAACCAGAAGTTCCAAAGCCGTAAGTGCCTTCTAGGTTTGATCCGCGCGATCGTCAGTTCGAGCTGACGCGCTCGACCTGAACGAGGCTGCCGTTGTCGATACGCTGGATGTAGAAGTATGGCGCCCGCGCCCTGCCCTTCTCGTCGAACTTGAGCAGTCCCCTCGGGCTCGGCCAGGAGTTTTCGCGGATGACTTTCGAGATCTTGTCGTAGTCGCTGTCGGTACCGGCTTTGTCCATCGCGGCGGCGATAAGATTGATCGCCTCGAAGATCACCAGCTCACCTTTTCCCGGAGGGGAGTTGAACTTCTTCTGATAGTTCTCGACGAACTCCTTGCCTTCGGCGCCGGGATCCGATGCCATGAAGATCTCTCCCGTAACGACGCCGTTCATGGCGCCCTCCGACGGCTTGATCATGCCCGGCGTCACCACGCCTGGCGACATCACCTCGATCTTGAAGCCGCCGAGCTGGCGCACCTGCTTCCACAGCTGTGCGGCGCGAGCCGGATAGGCGTCTGCGACGTAGATCATGTCCGGATTGCTCGCCTTGATCTTGGTGAGAATGGACGTGAAATCGTTGGTCTCGGCGTCATAAGTAGAGGTGCTCACCAGCTCAATGCCTGCGGACTGGAGGCTCGCCTTGAGCTTCTCGAGGACCGTCTTGTTGAACTCGGAATTCTCGCCCATGTAGGCGACCGCCTTCGGCTTTAGCGTCTTGACGATGTAGGCATTGAACGCTTCGGAATTGAGCGACACCGTGTTGTTGACCTGGAACAGCCAGGGACTGCCTTGATCGGTGATCGCGTCGGCCTGCGCGCCGGCGTTTACCTGCAGGATGCGCTTCTTCGTGACCGAAGACTCAGCAAGCACGACCGAGCTGTTCGTCCCCCCGGTGATCGCTTTCACGCGCCCCACCGACATCAGCTTCTGGACGGCGGCGACGCCGCCTTGCGGCGTGCCCTTCTCATCCTCGAAGACCAGTTCTATCTTCCGGCCGCCGAGAATGCCTCCGCGCTGGTTGACGAGGTCCGCTGCATATTCAGCGCCGCGCTGCAATTCCTGCCCATAAGTCGCTGCGGCGCCGCTCAGAGGCAGCGCAAGGCCGATCTTGACCGGGTCAGCCGCCATCGCGCCGGGCGCGTAAGCGAGCTGCACAGTCGCCGCCACGATGGCTCCCAAAGACAACATTACATTTCGGCGATCCGCACGCTTCATCGTTCTTCCCCCTATGATTTGTCTCGCCAGCCACGGCAACGCGGCGGCTCTTTTTGAATTCTGATTGGACTCAGGCGCCCGAACTCAATTCAGATTGCGCTGAAAGAGATCGAACAGGCGCTCCCAATGCCGCTCCGTGCTGGCCTTGTGGTAGAGACGCCGGGTCGGAAAAGCGAAGCCGTGCTCAGCTTCCGGATAGTATTCCATCCGCCCGTTGATGCCGGTCGTCTTGATCGCCTGCGACACCTGCTCGAGCATCTCGGGCGGCGCGTAGTGATCATGCTCGGCGAGGGCGAAGTAGATTTCACCCTTGATCTTGTCGGTGACGAGATGCGCGGAATCCGGCTGGTCGGTGACCAGGCGCGCGCCGTAGACGGAGGCACCGGCTGCCATGCGATCGGGAAACAAGCCCATCGCCCTGTAGACGTAGCGGCCGCTCATGCAGTAGCCGACGCATCCCGTCCTGCCCTGCCTCGCCGCCGGTTCATTGGCGAGGAAGTCGAAGAGGACCTGGGTGTCCTCCATCACCATCGTGTTGCTGAGGTGACGGTTGAGCTTCCACATGAACTCCAGCTTGTCCGCGCAGGCCGGATCCCACAGACGATTGGCGTCCAGATCGACGCATCGAGCCATGCGGTAGTACATGTTCGGCATGATGACGTAATAGCCGACTGTCGCCAGGCGACGGCACATGTCGGACAGCTCCTCGCGGACGCCGACCGAGTCCATATAGAAGATGACGACAGGGAACGGTCCTGGACGGTCCGGATGAAACACGTACGTGTTCATCACCCCATCCTTGGTTTTCAGATCAACGACCTTCTCCTGCACGGCTCCACCCTTTTAACCATCTTGTATCCCCGCGCGTTCGAGGCGTGAGGTGGGGAGGAGAATGTGCCGGGCCGGAGATGAAAGCCAGAGCATTACAGATATGCGTGCGTATTTACAGATATGTGAAAATGGATTCGCTCAGTTGCGGGCTTTTGTCGCGGCTGCGCTGTCCTCCCGCGAGACGAATTTATCGATGCCTTCCCGCAGAGATCTCAGGATCTGCGTTCGCTTCGACACGAGCCGATCGACCGGCCCGCCGACGCCGATCGCCAGAATGCGGCCGTGGCGCCGCTCCGGCAACAACATACCGATGACGCCCGCTCCGGCCGTCACGGTGTGAAGGGAGATGACGTAGCCATCCTTGCGTATCTTGCGGAGCTTCTGCATCAGCTCCTTCAGATCCACCTTCCTCTTCCGATCCTCCTCTTCGAAATTGATGCGGCGCACGAGCTTCTCGATGGTCTCGTCCGAGCGTGCGCTCAGCAGCATCCATCCGAGGCCCGAGCGCGCGAGCGGCCGGATCGTCCCGGGCCTGATCGAAAACTGGATCGTGCGCGGCGACGGCTGCACGTGAATGTATTGCATGTAGAGGTCGCTCTGGGTCGCGATGCTGACCGTCTCTTCCGTTTCCTTGTTGAGGTGGTTGACCAGGGCCGAAATTCCGCGCTCGCCGAAAAGCGCGCCCTGCACCCAGTGCCCCAGCTGAACGATCCGCATCGTCGGCATGTAGGTCCGCGAATAGCGGTCGAAGTCGACATAACCGAGCACCACCATGCTCTTGAGCACCGCGGAAGCGCTGGAGACCGGATAGCCGAAACGCAAAGCGACCTCCTTGAGACTCAATGGTCGCTGCACTTCGTCGAAATATTCCAGGATCTCGAACAGCCGCTTGGCCGTCTTGATGACCTCTTTGGACATGCTTCCTCGCTTGCTTTTTCACATAGATAGAAAAGTTTCTTCATGGACGAAAGGCATTTCGATGGTTCCTTGCGTTTGCTAGAAGGCTCCTCAATGGAGGTCGCTCATGGTTCCTGCCGAGCAGATGAATTTCGAAGTGTCCGATCGCGTCGCGACGATCACGTTCGACCGACCGGACAAGATGAACGCCTGGACACCGGTCATGGAGAGCGAGCTGCGCCGCCTGATGGCGATCGCGTCCGAAGACGACGATGTCCGCGCGATCGTGATCACCGGCGCAGGCCGAGGCTTCTGCGCTGGCGCCGACATGGGTCGCCTGTCGGATGCGTCGTCGGGAAACACGAGCGCCGCCCCCCCGGTCGTCCCCGCGGAAAGTGATGATGATCTGGCGCAGCGATACAGCTATCTTCTCGCCGTTCCCAAGCCGATCATTGCGGGCATCAATGGCGCCATCGCAGGGGTTGGTCTTTGCATCGCGCTCTATTGCGACCTGCGCTTCATGGCCGCGGGTGCGAAGCTGACCACGTCTTTCGCCCGGCGCGGCCTCATCGCAGAACACGGCAGCGCCTGGATGTTACGTCAGCTCATCGGGCCGATGAATGCCGCGGACCTTCTGCTGTCCGGACGCGTGGTCGAAGCCGCCGAGGCCGAGCGGCTCGGCCTGGTCCGAATGTTGCCCGCAGACACTTTTCGCGAGACGGTTCAGCAGACCGCGTCGGATTTCGCCAATCTCTGCTCGCCCCGATCCATGCACATCATCAAGCAGCAACTCACGGCAGCCCCTCGGCAAACCCTCGCCGAAGCGACGCAGCTCGCGAACAGGGAAGTCGCGATCTGCCGGGGAACGGAAGACTTCAAGGAAGGCGTTGCCCATTTCATCGAAAAGCGGGCGCCACGCTTCACCGGCAAGTGAACGCGAGGACGCGAGCGTCTTTCGACGGATCTAGGGGCCAGGCCGAGCGCTCGCCCCGGAAATCAGGCCGGCCGGACTCGGCTCGGCCAGCGCGATATCCTCATTAGCCGCGCCCCGCCCCTCGAGGATCGCGAGAAAGCTGCGGCCTTCCTCGGTAATGTTCCACACGCCCGGCTCGCGCACCACCAGCTTCTGGCCGAATATATCGAGATCGGGCGCCCGTTCGGCGAGACGATTCATCCGTACGGTCCATTCCTGTCCGCTCGTGTAGAGAACGGCAAGGTGCTGCTTGATGACCTCGAGGCTGGCACGTCCGTCGGTTTGCCCGTCGAGAATCTTCAGGATCGAAAGCTGGAAACTCACTCGCGACTCAGACGCTGCACTTCACCGTCGCCCTATATGTGAGCGGCGGACGATGTGGAAGTCATGACGGATCTGCCGAAACGGGATACCGGCCCTATCAACGCGCGCTCGACTGGACCTGCCTGCGCAACCCGATCAACGTGCCGCCAAACGGACACTCAACAAGGATTTCGGCGCGGCTTTACCGGATGTCTGCGGAATTGCCGGCACAGTCAGACCCGGGCGCGGGATCGATCGCCTTGCCGTTGCCCGGAGGCATTGACGGGTGGAACCGCTCGCTCGCTGTCGCGGTATCCGGCCCTCTCCAGGATATCACGCGGCGACGGACAGAGATCGTCGCGCTGCTCAACGACGTCGTGCAGCGCTATCTTTGTCCGCCGTCCTCGAGCTAAGCCGCCCCAGCGGCCTGCCGGTCGACGAGCAGCGGCCAAAAGCCTTCGCCGCCCTGCTCGCAGATCATCCGGCCGATCTTTTCCTGCCACCAGGGTTCGGCCCCCATTCGTCGCGCCACGACCAGAGACGGCGAGTCGCGTAGTGCAGCGGATGCTCCTGGGTAAATCCCATCGCGCCATGCACCTGATGGCAGAGCGCAGCGACCTGCCCTGCAGATTCGCCGCACCGCGATTTTGCGATCGCCACACCCAGCGCGTCATCGCCGAGGATCGGCGATTCCGTTCAGCGAATCACCCGCCGCCGACGCCGCCGCAAAGTGGCCTGCCGCGATCGCCAGCATGTGCTGGATCGCTTGGAATTTCGCGATCGGGCGACCAAACTGCACCCGCTCATTGGCGTAGGACAGCGCATAATCCATGCACCGCTCCATCGCGCCGATCATCTGCTGGACACGGATGGCCGCGTCAAACGGCATCAGGCCATCGGCACCAGGGCAAGAGGGCGCGGGCAAGACATCGCTCGCGGCCAATTGCACGCCGCCGAAGTCGAGATCTTCGCGCGGCTCATAGGCGACGTTCCGCCGCGTCTTGTTCGTACGCGTCTTGTCGCTGGGCACGCGACATAGGAAAGCCTCGCCGTTCGCGTCGCGTGCAAGGACCAGTGTGGTCGGTGCCTGTTTGCCCCAAGGAACATGCCGGGCAACGCCTTGAAGAGTCCCCCCGTGGAGCTTGACACAAGCGCAATGCGATCCTGCGGATTGACCGGCGCAAGCGTCACCGCGCCCGCGATGACCTCGCCGCCGGCGTCGGTCCAGAGTCAGCACCTGGTCGTTACCTTTGCAGTGCTTTCAACCCGCCTGAATCATAGTATCGCGGCTGGCGCATGCGGCAGCAGCTTGCTTTCAGCGGTGTCGTGGTTGATCCACATAGTCGCCCTTTCAGCGCGCAAGAGCGCGTCAACTTTCTCCATGGAAGCAACAGACGCACTCTTGTCGGCGTTGAAGGCTGGAACCCGACGAAGACGAAAGTTTTCCCGATTGTGAGCGACATCGCCACTGAGCAAAACGGAGCCGGTTTCGGGCAACCTTATCAATAACGAGCAGTGACCGAGCGTGTGCCCCGGCGTGAAAATCAAGCGAACGGCTCCGTCTCCGAAAACGTCGTGATCCCCTTCGACCAGCTCGACCTCGTTCTGCCTCATGGTCTCGTAGAGTTCGGGTGAATATCCGAACTCTTCGGGATTTGGTCCGAACATCGCTTCGTATTCGGCCTTTTGTGCAATCCACTTCGCCTTGCGAAACAGGCGACAGTTGCCTACGTGGTCGTAGTGCGCGTGAGAGATTGCGATGGTGCCTATCTGGTCAGGCGTGACGCCCAGCTCGGCCAGTTGCGCTCCCAAAGTCCGTCTCACCGTTCCCCGGATTCCGTGTGCAATGATCCGCCCAATCGGCTCCGAAACTAGGTCGTCCTGCGTTCCGGTGTCCCACAGGAACCATCCCTCGCGATGTCGGACGAGATAGGCATTGCAACTCAACGTCATCGGCACGCCGACGTTCAGGCCCGGCGAGTAGATCGAACCGTCGTCGACATTCGCTTCACCGCCGTCGAGAATGAATATCTTTTCTACCGTTGCAAGATTGCTCATCGTATCGTGTCCGTAACTACATAAGTTTGACGCGCAGTTCGCCGAGGCCTTCCAGTGAAGATACGACCTCGTCCCCCGCTTTGAGCCACCGACGCTCCTCTCGAGGCGCCTTCTCTCCGAGAATCACGCCCTGCGGCGTCCCTGTAAACATTATGTCGCCGGCCTTGATGCTCATGACGCTCGATGCATACGCGATCAGCCTGCGGCAGTCGAAGATCATGTCGCGCGTGTTCCAGTCCTGGCGAATTGTGCCATTGACCCATGTCTGGAGCTTCAGGGCGTTAGGATCCCGAACCATACCGCGAGGCACAAGCCATGGCCCGACCGGACCGAAGCCATCGGAAGTCTTGCCGGCCAGAAATTGTGAGGTCGCGGTCTGCAGCTCGCGCGCGCTGACGTCATTTCCGATGGTGTAACCGGCAACAACATCAAGTGCGTCGTCTTCCGGCACGTCCCGGCAATTTCGTCCGAATACGATGACTAGCTCGGTCTCATAATCGAACTGCCGGGCCGCGCGCGTGGGCAGATGCACAACTCCACCGTGGCTATTGAGAGCGTTGTTGAATTTGTTGAAAAGCGGCGGCGCCTTGGGGACCGGCGTATTGGTTTCGATGGCGTGTTCCCGGTAATTGAAGCCGACACAGATGATCTTTTCGGGACGGGTCACCAGTGGCGCGAACGGGACTTCCGAGATCGGCGTGACGGCGACTTCCGATCCCCGACTTTCGATCGCGTCCAGCACGGCACGCACTTCAGGAGCTCGCCTATTTTGCAGGAGATCGTCGATATCGCGGGGGGCCGATAGACCTATAGCAGCCGCGAGGGCGGTCAAGTTTACAACACCGCCCTTCACCTCTGCGCCAAGGGCGTATCCGTCGTCGAGACGCAGATTGGCAAGGCGCGCGTCAAGATCAGAGACTTGAATGTTCGGTTCGTTTCGAGAGTTCATCTTTGTCATTTTCCAGAGCACTGTCGGAGTTCACGCCGTACGAACCCGATCCGTTAGTTCACATCACCAAGAAAAAAGGGCCCGCCGCCGCCGTCTGGCGACGGCGGGCGCCATGGCCACGCGGCCACGGCAGTCTCAGGAGGATGTCCCAACAGGGACCACGGAGTGCGCAGAACCCATACTGCGGCACAATTCAGAAAAGTACGTTTGGCTATCGGCAAGCAAAGCCTCCCACCGCCCTTACTCGTCGAATAAGCGCTTGCATCAATGGAAGTCGCGAGGCGGCATCACGGCGCGAGGCTCCCAGTACTTCACTCCACATCGGATTTGGGCTCGCGATAGAACAATCCGGTCACAATCAGTCCCACGATAAGCCAGCCGACGGTGTACCAAAGGCCCGCGAAGATGTTTCCTTGCGCGACGGCGATGGCAAACGCGAATGTCGGTAGCAGACCGCCGATCCAGCCACTGGAAAAATGATACGGAAAAGACATCGCTGTATAGCGGATGCGCGCAGGGAACATCTCCGCCATCGCCACACCCACGGGCGCGTAACCCAACGCCATCGCAAGAAGCAGCACCAACAGCAGTGCAATGATCTTCATTTGATCGGTCGCGGTCGGATTCGCGGGTGCACCAAATCCCGCTTGCTTGATCCCTTCCTTCAACTCGCGCGTGAAGGTCGCCTGATCGAATGCGCCAGACGAATTTGCAATCAGCACACGGTCGCCGATCCGCACCTCGGTCGTGCCGGCACCAGGTTGATCGACGCTCGTGTAATTGACGGACGATGCGGCCAGAACTTGGCGCGCGATATCGCACGGCGACGTAAACTTGCGATTTCCGAGCGGGTTGAACATGAAGGAGCAACCCGATGCGTCGGTTCGAACCGAAACGGCGGTCTCTGCCTGGGCCTTGGCGAGGGCAGGATTGGCCACTGCGGCGATCTGATGGAAGATCGGAAACGTCGCCGCGAGGCCGAGAGCGAACCCCGCAAGCATCACTGGCTTCCGACCCACGCGATCGGACAGCCATCCTGAGAACCAGATCATGGGTATCGACAAGAGCGCCGCGATCGTGGTGACCAGATTGGCGACGGGCATCGAGACATTCAATGTCCGCGTCAGAAAGAAGAGAGGATAGAGAACCGCATTGTAGTATACGACGGACATGCCGCCCCCGATGCCGATCAAGGCGACGCAAAGTAGTCGGATATTTTTCCAGCTTCCGAACGTTTCGCGGATCGGCCCACTGGACAGCCGTTTTTCTTCGGCCATTTTCTGGAAGACCGGCGATTCGTGCATCTGCAGACGCACTCGAATCGATAGACCCAGGAGGACGATCGAAATGAGAAACGGAATTCGCCAGGCCCAGGCGTCGAATGCGGCCGTCGACGCAAACGCCTGCACTGCTTGTATGGAGATCAGAGCCAACAGGAAGCCGAGGGTGCCCGTCATCTGAATAAATGAAGTGCTCAAACCTCTTTTGTTTCTCTCGACGTGCTCGGTCACGTAGATGACCGCCCCACCGTACTCGCCCCCGAGCGCCAGGCCTTGCAGGATACGCAGGGCGACCAGCATGATCGGCGCAAGGATTCCCACGGTCTCGTAAATCGGAAGAAGCCCCACGGCGAAGGTGGCCAACCCCATGATGACGATGGTTATCATGAAGGTGCGCTTGCGACCGATAAGGTCGCCTAGTCGCCCGAATACGATCGCACCAAACGGCCTCACCACGAAGCCGACGCCGAAAGTCAGCAATGCGAAGATGAAACTTATAGACGGATCGAGACCGCTGAAGAATTTGGCCGCGAGCACTCCCGCCATCGCAGCATAGAGCGTGAATTCGTACCACTCAAAGACGGTGCCCATCGCGGCGGCCGTGATCGTGCGGATTTGCAAGCCTGTCGAGCCGGCGGAATCCGAGGGCTGAAGTGTGCTCCCGGTGATCTGCGATGCGATCGGCTCGTTCGGTAGACTGACCCTATATGTCGGCATGTTTCGCTCCCCTTATTCAAAATTGACAGCAATCCGGGTCCGCGCGTTACAGACGATGGCTCTGCGCGCAGCTTCCTGGCGGACGTTGGTTACTTCTTAGCTCTCGACCTCTTCTGCAGTCGGACTGCGGACAATTCGCCGACACGAGAAGCACTTGCCTTCTCGTTCGGCGTCATTCCCGCCATGAAGCCATATGAGAATGCTGGACGCGCCTCCGGACGGCTTCGTCGACATCCTCCGAGGTCACGCCGCATGCGATGCGATCCCGGTCTGCCGAACGATCCCGTTAAAGGACGGGCGGCTGAGCGATGGTCCGCCAAGGAACGTCGATGGACGAAGCCATCGTCTAGACTCCCAATTGCGACCCAAAATCACCGCGCGACCTCCTAAAGTTAATCTCTCATAGCAGAAATCGTATTCTTTGGAAGAATTATTTTCTTATAGCAGAAATGCTATTCTATAGAAGAATTTTCGGGTGACGCCTACATCTTCTGCAATTCGCTATGTCTGGGCCGGATGTGACATTGGAGGTACTGCCGCCTAATATTAAAGCGATGGACAGCGACGGCTGAAGAGTGATTCGGAATGGCTAGGACGGCGGTAAAGAAGATTGGCAGACAGGATCCGGTAAGCCAGGCATTTGGCGACCGGGTTCGGCTACTGCGTGAGCAGGCCGACCTCACTCTCGATCAAGTCTCGAAGCTTTCGGGCGTAAGCAGAGCAATGCTTTCGAAGGTCGAGCGAGGCGAAAAAAGCCCGACCATCGGTGTCGCGAAGCGCATCGCTCATGCACTGGATACTTCGTTCTCTACACTGGTCGGTGACGAAGGAGCCTCGCGCCGTGCGTTCGCGCTAGTGCGGAAAAATCAAAGACAGGTCTTTCGTGATGCCGAAACAGGCTTCGAACGCTATCTGCTCTCGCCGGTCATGGCCGGGTTGCCGGTCGAAGTCGTCCTCCACCACTTGCCGCCTAAGGTGTCGACCGGCAAGCTGCCACCCTACCCTGCCGGAGTGACCAAGCATGTGCTCGCCTCGCAAGGCCGCATCGTGGTCGGAATCGACAATGTGGAGACCATTCTCGAGGAGGGCGACTCGCTCTATTTCGAGGCCGACGTAGAGCATTGGTTCGAGAACAAAACCTCCCGGTCTGTCGAGTACTACCTCGTCATTTCCGCCGCACAGATGTTTCCCCGCCGCAACGATACGGCTTCCTGACTCTTCGGCGATCGCCTCTCGATCGCTCCGCTCGTTCACGGCGGATAGACGCTCTTGGCCGATCCCTCGGTACGCGCCCCAGGACAGCGTGTGCCACCACGCATGAACTTGCGTGCGGATTAAATCTTCTATAGAAGATCATTTCTTCTACCAAATAATGCGAAGCCGACGGCGAGCCGTACGGCGGGCGCTGAGCATGATTGCGCGAGAAGGGGAAAGTTATGACGATCGAATTCCCGTTGGTAATCAACGGCAGGTGGCGCGAGGGCGCAGCAAATTTGGGCCAGGATGTGCTCAATCCGGCGACGGGCGAGAGCATCGGCAAGGTCGCACATGCCAATTCGACGGATCTCGACGAAGCACTCGATGCCGCCGCTCGCGGCCTCATCGAATGGCAAGGGGTTTCTCCTTGGCAACGCGGAGCGATACTGAAAAGTGCTGCAGACCACTTGAGATCCGACATCGATTCCGTCGCCCGGATCATCACCGCCGAGCAAGGCAAGCCGCTCGCCGAAGCCAAGGCCGAGGTCATGCGTTCTGCGGAATTCCTGGAATGGGGCGGCGAACAGGCCCGTCGCATCGCTGGTCGTACCCTTCGCGGTCGGGACGCCGCCAACCGGATCGAGATAGAAACGCATCCGATCGGCGTCGTAGCCGCCTTCACGCCGTGGAACTTTCCGATGGCTCTGGCGGCCAAAAAATTCGCCGGCGCGCTCGGCGCGGGATGCTCTATCATCTGCAAGCCGTCCGAGGAAACTCCCGGCTCCGTTCTGGCCCTAGCCAAGGCGTTGCTGTCTGCCGGCGTACCACCCGCCGCGATTTCGATAGTCTTCGGCAGACCTGAAGAAATTTCGAACTACCTCATCCCTGCGGCCGCGGTCGCCAAGATAACATTCACTGGGTCCATTCCTGTCGGCAAGCAACTAGCGGCCGCGGCCGGCAGGGTCATGAAGCCCGTCACGATGGAATTGGGCGGCCACGCCCCGACTATCGTTTGCGGTGACGTCGATCCCGAGAGGGCCGCGGACATTCTAGCAAAGGCGAAATTCGCCAATTCGGGACAGATATGCCTGTCTCCGACGCGCTTTTTTGTGGAGGAGAGCGTCTTCGAGCGCTTTACGGCTCGCATGACCGAGCACGCCGAGGCTTGGCGAGTGGGCGACGGAATGGATCCCAAGACACAGATGGGCCCTCTTGCGAACGAGCGGCGGGTCCAAGCGATCTCGCATCTCGTGGAGGACGCCCGCCAACGCGGAGCGAAGATAGCTGCCGGAGGAGTTCGCATCGGCAACAGGGGATTCTTCTACGCGCCAACGGTTATGACGGACGTTCCCGAGAACGCCGAAATTCTCCATTCGGAACCTTTCGGCCCAATCGTACCGATCCTGCCCTTCGCCGATGAGAACCAGATGCTCAAACGAGCCAACGGACTGGAGTTCGGTCTTTCGGCATACCTTTTCTCGAACGACGCCGCACGGCAGCGTCGCTTGACCGATGCACTTCACTTCGGAACGGTGGGCGTGAACGAGTTCGTGACACACCTGCCCGAGGTCCCTCTGGGAGGTTGGAAAGAAAGCGGATTCGGTACCGAAGGAGGTGTCGAGATCTTGTCTCCTTATCAAAAGACAAAGTTCGTCAGCGTCTGGTAAACGAGATTGCCTCGACGGGCTTGGCGGCACGTACCGCCGAGCCCGCGACCGGTGAGCGGGGCCGCATTGAGTGGCCTTTCGACGAGCGTTAGCGCCCGTCGTCGCCACTCGGCGACCATGGCTTACTCGGCATGACGACGGTACTTCCCCCGTCGACGAAAAGCACCTGGCCGGTAATGAACCGCGCTTCGTCCGATGCGAGGAATGCGGCAGCTTCTCCGACATCCCAGCCTTCCCCTTGCCAAAGCATGGGCACCGCGTCATCGCGAGACCTCATCATATCCTCGATGCCGGCGTGATTCCTATTGTGAGCGGACTGCACCATCGGCGTCGATAGCAAGCCCGGCGCAATCGCGTTGCAACGAACGCCTTTGGCGGCGTACTGAGCCGCCACGCTCATCGTCAGCGCATTCACCGCGCCTTTCGATGCAGCATACGGAATCCAAGGCACGGTAAATCTTACCGCCGCGAAAGACGAGATGTTGACGATCGCGCCCTTCCGCTGTCGCTCCATCACCGGCAGCGCCCACTTGCATGTCAAATACATACTCTTCAAATTCACCGAGATGATCCGATCGAAGTCATCCTCGGAGCACTCCACCGGCCCTCCCATTTTCGCGATGCCGATGTTGTTATGAAGCACGTCGATCCGCCCGTTAAACGCCAACGACCTTTCGATCGTGCCCTTCACTTCCTCGGACCGAGTTGCGTCGCAAGCAAAAGCGAATGCGGTTCCGCCCTCGCTGCGGATGAGTTCGGCCGTCGCAGTGGCGGCCGCCAAGTCCACGTCTACGCAGGTGACGACAGCGCCATGTCGGGCATAGACTAGGGCGGTCGCCTTCCCGACGCCATAGACACTGTCGCTCACTTCTCGCAAGCTCCAGCCTTGTCCAGCCTCGTTGGCAGTCCCGGCTCCGAATAGCAGTACATGGCGTCCATCGAGACGAGATCTGCTCCTCGGTGCCGCGAGCGACGGAATATCCATGTTTACGGTCAGACTGTCCGTCCTCCGTCGATCGGGAATTCCACGCCGGTAATGAACTCCGCCTCATCGGAAGCCATGTAGACAGCGGCAGCCGCGACGTCCGAGGGACGACACAGCCGGCCGAGTGGAATGCTCGCGACAAACTTCTGCCGGTTCTCAGGTGTGTCCGGCATTCCAAGCAAAGGCTCAAGCAAAGGTGTTTCCGCGGCTACCGGGCACAAAGCATTCACGCGAATCTTCCAGGGAGCGAGCTCGACGGCCAGGGAACGGGACATCAAGTTCACTGCACCTTTCGAAGCGTTGTACCAGGTCAATCCTGGTCGTGGACGGATGCCGGCGGTCGAACCTACGTTCAGAATCACGCCACCTCCCGCGTCCCGCATTTTCGGCGCGACGCCCCGCACGAAATGGTAAATCGACTTCACGTTGACGTTGAAAACGCGGTCGAAAGACGCTTCATCCGTCTCGAGCAATGGTTGATTGCGATGCGTGGTGCCGGCATTGTTGATCAGGATTCGGGGCGCACCCAATCTTTTTTCGGTCTCTGCGACGACCTCAGAAACGTCCTCAGCTCGGGCGACGTCGGCCGTCACTGCAATTGCCCTCTCGCCGATCTCCGCCGCAACTCTCGTCGCCGCGTCACCGCGAAGATCAGCGACAACGACCAGCGCACCTTCCGCCGCAAATCGCTTTGCAATCGCCTCGCCGAAGCCGCTTCCGCCACCCGTGACGATTGCGATCTTGTCCTCTAGTCTCATCTGGCTTCTCCTATTTGGTCGCCGCTCTACTGCGGCGAAAGAACTCGCGGAAACACTTTCATACCCGGTGAACCGGAGCCGATCAGGCTTCCGTCACTTCGCCGCGCTCGATGATGAAGGTCGTCTCAATCAACGATTTCAGGAGATTGGGACTCGATTCCGTGACAAGGATAGCAACGTCCGGAAGAGCGGAACGCAAGCGCTTGAGTGCATCGACATATCGGAGCGCCAAAGCCGGAGCCAGCCCCTGGAGCGGTTCGTCCAGAATGATCGCGCGCGTTCCGACCATGAGCGCTCGGCCGAGCGCCACCATCTTTCCTTGGCCACCAGACAGCCCGGCCGCTTTGCGACCGGCCAGATCGCGCAGCTCCGGAAGTAGTTCAAAAGCCGCTTCTAGCCGCCGCTGGCACTCACGACCTGAAAGACCGAGAACCTGTGCCGGCAACAGCATGTTGTCGCGCACCGTAAAGCTACCGAACAAATTGCGCTCCTCCGGAGCGTAGCCGACGCCGAGCGCGCACCTGCGGTGAGCCGGCACGGCGCCGCAATCTCTGCCGTCGATAGAGACTTTTCCTTCGCGCAAGGGCGCGAGGCCCATCAGCGCCCGCAACGTGGTCGTCTTTCCCGCACCATTCCGACCGATGAGCGCGACCCGCCCGCCGGGCGGTACCGTAAGCGAAACGTGACGGAGGACCCGCGCTCCGCCGATTTCGGCACATATGCCCTCAAGCCGCAGCATGACCGACCTCTGTTTCAATCCCGATCACGTCGCGGAGCACGTTGGGATCAGTCAACACAGCGCCGGGCGGCCCGAGCGCCGCGATCTTTCCCTGACTCCAGACAGCGACCCTATCGGCAAAGCGGGAAACGACATCCATGTCATGTTCGACGAACACCGCCGTGACACCCGCGGTCCGCAGAACGCGGACCAACGTCTCGACGATGCTTATCTTCTCCGACGCCGCGACGCCGCTGGTCGGCTCGTCCATCAAGATGAGCCGGGGCTTCAGCGCGACCGCCATGGCGATGTCTGTGAGCTTCCTCGCCCCCTCGTTCAGCGTGTCGGCCCGCCGCTCCGCGATGTCCGAAAGATCGAATTGCGCTAGAATATCGTCGACCTCTCCGCGCCAAGCGGATCGCATCAACGGTCGGATCGGAGACCAAAGGCCCTCGCGGGCGGCAATCGCAAGCGCAACGTTCTCGGCCACGGTGTGCTCCAGGAAGAGCTGGGGCAGTTGAAAGGACCGCGCAATACCGAGGCGAACGAGACGGCGTGGCGCTAGGCCGAGAAGCGGCTGCCCGTCATAGTGGATTTCGCCTGCTTGCGGGGTGAGATAGCCGGTCACCATGTTGATGAACGTCGTTTTTCCGGCACCATTCGGACCAATGATGGCGAGAAACTCGCCGTTCCGAACGTCCAGGTCGATGCCGTCGGCGGCTTTGACGCCGCCGAAGGCAAGTTTCAAACCTTTCGCAGAGAGCAGAATCATGTTTGGCGCCCCCGTACGACGAGAGCCCGACCGATTCCCCAAAGTCCGCCGGGAGCAAAGAGTATGACAACCAGCAGCACCGTCCCGAGAATCATCTGCCAGGCGTCCGCCACGAGGGCCGCCGCATAGGTCCGCGTCAGTTCGTAGGCAAGCGCGCCGAGAAACGGTCCGAAGACACTCCCAGCTCCGCCAAGAATGGCGATGAAAACCAATTCTCCTGACGCCGTCCAATAAGCCAACGCCGGCGTAACATGGCGCGTCGACAACGCGATCAGGGCACCGCCGCAACCTGCCATTAGAGCCGAAAGAACATAGGCGGACAGAAGTACGCGCCGCGCAGGAACACCCATGAACTCCAGACGGGCCTCGCGTGTCTTCAAGGCCGATAGTGCGCTCCCCATTGGAGACAGGAGGTAGAGCCGTACGACGGCGCCGAAACCAATCGCGAGCACCAAAGCGAGGATCAGAAGCGCCCACGACTGCTGATCCGGAGAAAGTACGGTTCCCGCGAAGCTGGTGACGGGCACCCGGATTCCGTCTCCGCCGCGCGTCACCTCGTAGAACTTGTCGAGCATCGAGTAGAAGACCATGCTGAGCGCCAAGTTCAGCATTCCGAAGAAGATCGCGCGGTAGCGAGAGACGAAGAGCCCGACCAACAGTCCAATTGACGCGGCTACGATTGCGGCCAGCGGAAGAAGAAGGAGCACCTCCGGAATGCGGGCTGCCATAAACGCCACGACATAAGCGGCGAGCGAAAGATACAGCGCGTGGCCGAAGCTCACCTGTCCCGCACGCAGCAGCAGCAGAATACCAAGGACAGCCAGGCCTTTCGCAATCGCGATCGTCATCACAAAACGTAGCCATGGCACAGCCCAGGACAGCGCCAGGACGAACGCCGCCGCGAGGAGCGTAAGAACGAGATCAGCGTAGCGGCTCATATGCGTCGGGTCTCCGGGACGGCGAACAAGCCCTGTGGACGAACCAACAGCACCGACACCATGATGAAGTAAGGCACGACCACTTCGAATTCAGGGGCGAAATAGACGGCAAGCGAGCGGCCGAGCCCGATCATGAGCGCGGTAAGAGCCGCACCCTCGATCTGTCCAAGCCCTGCGGTCGCAACCACCGCAAATGACAGGACGATGGTCGAGGCACCGATGCCGGGCACGAGCGAGGTGGTAGGCGACGCGAGCGCCCCACCCAAGGCAGCGAGCGCGGCCCCTGCCGTGAAGGTCAGAAGCATCACCTTCCCGGCATTGATGCCCATCGCCCGCGCGGCTTCCCGATCGACCGTTACGGCAACGATCATTCGACCTGCGAGAGTGCGACGCAGGAACCAAGCGAGGCCGATCAGCGTCACGAGAGCCACGCCGGGCAATAGAAAGAGTTGATAGGCCGTGAAAGGAATCGCGTCTCCGCCAAAGGGAACGTCGATCGTACCCAGCAATTTGACTGGCGCATCGGAGACGACGGGCTGCACCCCCCAGACAAGCTTCTGAAGATCTTCGAGGATCATGAAGAGGGCGAAGGTGACGAGAAGTTGAAGAGCCTCCTCTTGTCCCGACACGCTCCGTAGCAAGCGTTCGATGGGGGGCCCAAGTATCGCGCCGACGATCACGGACGAAACCACGAGCGACGGTATCGAGAGCCAAGGCGGCATACCCCGAGCGATCAGAAATAGGCTCAGAGACGCCGCGGCATAGCCCCCGATCGCATAAAGGCTTCCATGCGCGACGTTGAGCACACGCATGACCCCGAAGACGAGATTCAGTCCGACCGCGACCATAAAGACCGCCGCCGCGTAGGACAGTCCGTCCAGCATCGCCAGACCGAGCAACATCCCGTTGTCGCCGAGCCAACCCATGATCGAGTCAGCCCCTCGATGTCACAGGCTGCGGGACCCGAGAAAGAATGTCCGGCTCGAGCGTTTTTAGCCATTCGAAGCTCGACTTTCCGACGGGCGTCGTGACCATCTCGCCCGGAAAAACGACCATGTCGGCCAGGATCGGGAACGAGTATTTTGGATCCGCGACTGTCGTTCCGACCAACATGTTCGCGAGCCCCTGACCATCCTCACGTATCTTCACCGGGCTTGTCAGCGAGGGAAACTGAAGGCCCTTGAATGCCGCAGCAAGTTCGGCATCCGTCGGCCAGACGCCGCCCTTGGTCGCCAGCGCCTTTTCGTAAGCGGCCTTCATCGCGAACACGGCCTGGGCCATGTGGAAGCACGGATAGATCGGGTAGACGCCAGTTCGCTTCCGGAAGTTCTCCGTGAACGCGGCCAAGCGTTTCGCATCTTCGGGCGAGGGATGCAGAAACCAGTGATCGCCTCGGGCGCCGATGATGTGGCCCGGCGGCAGGCTTTTGCCGACCCGCTCGAGCGACGATTCCCCCAGGGGCAGTACGAAGAGGGATCGCTCGAGAAGCTTTCGATCGGCCGCTTGGCGGATGAATGTGTCGAGATCACCACCCCATGAGGCGTTGAACACCACATCCGGCTTGGTCGCGAGGAGACGGGTCACTTCGCTCGAATAATCCGTCGCGCCAAAACGCGGAAACATCTCGGCTACCACGCGAACGCCCGGCTTCAGCCTCTCGACGATCGTCTTGAACATCGTCCAGCTGTCCCGGCCCCACACGTAGTCTTGATTGACTACCGCGACGGTCGAGAAATTCGGCTTGTACTTGAGAAGATAGAGAACGGGCGCCAGGACCTCGGGGGTACTGTTGCCTATGGTTCGGAACACGTAATCGTAGTGCGCTTCTTCGAAAATGCGTTGAGTGCTGCAATCCCAAAGAAGCGTGGGGCGCTTCATCTCCTCGGCAATCGGCGCGCAGGCAAGACAGTCCGCGGACGAGATCGCCGCGAACATCAGATCGACTTTTTCGCTTTGCACGAGACGACGATACTCGGCGACGAAGTGATCGACGCCAGGCCCCTCATCGAAGAAGATCGGGCGGAGCTTTACACCGGCGATGCCTCCCGCCGCGTTGAGCTCTTCGATAAGCAGTTCCGCGGCTTGCCTCGCCGGCACGCCGAACACGCTCGCTGGCCCGGACAGATACGTTGCTATGCCGACCTTGATCTCGTCCGGCTTCGCAGCTTGCGCCTGCACACGGCGTCCGGACAACGCCAGCGCCCCGACTCCAAGCGCGGCGAGCGCGGCTCGCCGGGTCAGCACGTCAGATCTCATCCTATCGTTGATCGACATTCTATTTCCTCTCCTTCCGTCAGCTTCCCCGGACGTCTCGAGCGTCCTTGATCAGATCCCTCATCTCAAATGAGACGTATTCTAAAAGAGAATTATTCTTCTAAAGAAGATATAACAGAAATGAGCGGTCGTGGGAAGCTTAATTTTGTCGGCCGAGAAGCGGTGAAGATCGCCTGTCCTCACCGCCGGGAATGCATCAGACCTTTGATGAAGGCGCGCTTCGCACCCCCGTCATCCGAGCCGGATCGACGATCCGGTCGTACTCGTCGCCTGACAGGAAACCCAAGGAGATTGCCGCCTGCCGAGGCGTGACGCCATCCGCCAAAGCGTGTGCGGTGATTTCGGCAACCTTGTCGTATCCCAAGACAGGGTTCAGACTCGTTGCCAGGAGGAGCGCGTTGGACACATTGGCTGCGAGACGCTCTCGATCGACCATCAATCCGCGCACTAGGCGGATAGCCAGCATGCGCGAGCTGTCGGACAAGACGCGAATCGATTGCAGCAGATTGTAGATGAGCACAGGCTTCGCGACGTTCAGCTCGAAATTGCCCGACGCGCCCGCCGCGGTGACGGTGGCGTGATTGCCCATTGCTTGGAAGGCCGTCTGCACCACCACCTCGCCGATCGTGGGGTTCCGTTTTCCCGGCATGATCGACGACGTCAGGCCATCGTGCGGCACGATCAGCTCTCCAAGACCGCAGCGGGGGCCAGACCCCAGAAACCTGATATCGTTTGCGATCTTGACCAGAGTGACGGCAAGCGTGTTCAACGTACCGGAAACTTCGACCAAGGTATCGTGCGCGCCCATACCTTCGAACTTGCTCGGATTGGGAGCGAACGTCAGCCCGCACAATGAGTTCAGTTCATCGCAAAACACGACATCGAAATCGGCCGGTGCATTTAGACCGGACCCGACCGCCGTGCCGCCCTGCGACAGCCTATACAGACGCGGTCTGGCATCCTCAATTCGCGCCAGGCAGTTGTCCACTTGTCGCCAGAACGCCTCGAAGGCCTGGCCCATCGTCATCGGCACGGCATCCATGAGATGGGTACGACCTATCTTCACGACATCCGAAAACATCTCGGCCTTCGACGCAAGTTCATCGCGCAGTGCCCGGACGGCAGGGAGCAGGCGATCGCGTATCTCCAAGGCGACGGCGATATGCATGACGGTGGGGAAGCTGTCGTTGGACGATTGCGAGCAATTGACGTGATCGTTGGGATGAACCGGTTTCTTCCCCCCAAGCGGTTGCCCGAGCATCTCATTGGCTCGATTGGCGATGACCTCATTGACGTTCATATTGGTCTGCGTCCCGGAACCCGTTTGCCAGACCGTCAGAGGAAAATGATCATCGAACCTCCCCTCCCGGATCTCCAACGCAGCCAGTTCGATCGTCCTTGCCAATTCTTCATCGAGGGCTCCGAGCCGACTATTCGCGCGGGCGGCCGCGATCTTTTGGAGTGCGAAGGCATGGAAAAGGCAGGCCGGAAAACGCTCTTCTCCGACGTCGAATACCGCGAGCGCCCGCTGCGTCTGGGCGCCCCAATAGCGATTGGACGGGACCTCGACCGCACCGAATGCGTCCTGCTCGAGCCTTGACTGGTTCACCTCAGTCGCCTCCAATGAGTTCATTTCCACCATTGCTTCGGACCAGGGCGCCGGACCACTTCTCGGCGCCCTTCCAAGCGGTCTCGTCGAATTCACCGGCCAATTTCGCTCGCCTACTTCGTGCTGAGTTTCTACGCGCTGGTGATCCTGTTCATCGTGGTCGTGCTCGGCGCCGTCTGCGCCCTGTTCCGCATCAACATCTTCCATCTGTTGCGCTATATCCGGGAAGAGATCATCATCATGCTCCGCTCTCGATCGGCGCGCGCTTCTCCGGCGAGAGCGCCATCAGACCGAAGCCGAAGATCAGGGCGATGACGAGCACCTGAAGCAATTCGCCGCGCGCGAAGGCGCCGATGAAATTGTCCGGAAAGACGTTGATCAGAAACTGGCCGAACGTGGTATGCGAGGCGGCCGCTGCCTTGGTCGCGGCTTCCGCGCCCTTGGTGGCGGCAGCCGGTGCTGCAATATGACCGAGATTCTTGCCGACACCTACGAGGTTGCCGAACAGCAGGCCAAGCGCCAACGCAATCGTCGAGACGACCTCGAAATAGACCATGGCGATGAGCCCGACCTTGCCGACCCGCTTGATGTCGCCGGCCGCAACGATACCGACGGCGACCGTCAGGAATATCAGCGGCGCGACCGCTGTCTTGATCAGCCGCAGGAAGATATCGCCGAGGATCTTCAGCGACGCGCCGAACTCGGACCAAACGAGGCCCACGACGATTCCGAGAACCATGCTGACCGCAACTTGCAGGCCGAGGTTCTTCCATAGGGCTTTCGCGCCGGCTTGGCGGGCCGTTCGAGCGCAACGTCGTCGCGCGGTGTTGTCGCCATCGTGGCAATGTATCCTCCGAAGATCGTCAATCGTTGTTGGCTGCGCTCTCCGGCGCATTAGGGAGATCGGGTGCCGTGCACCTGCGCGGGTCGCTGGGCTCCGGCGGCTGAAATCTGGAGAACGCGATCGACCATCGGACCGCAGAGGCCGAGATAGTTGGCGGGATCACAGTGACGCCGGATCACGTCCTCGCCTCCAACGGCTTCGGTGATCTCGGGCACGCCGGCGAGAATGTCGGCAAGCTGGCCGCCGCCTTCGATCGCCTTGCGGCAGGCGTCGTAGACGACATCGTGGGCCTTCTGCCGGCCGAGCTTCGGCGCCGCCGCCATCATCACCGCCTCCGCCACGATCAGACCGCGGGTGAGATCGAGGTTTTGCAGCATCCGATGCTCGTGCACGACGAGCCCGGCCAGCATGAATTTGGCGTTGGCCAGTGACGCGGCGGTCAGCAGGAAGCTTTCCGGCAGTGACACCCATTCCAGATGCCATGGACCGGTGGCGCGTTCGAAATCGTGGATCATGCCGTCGAGCATCGCGGCGACGTGCTGGCGCACGGACTTTGCCGCGGCGAGCATCAGCTCGCTGGAGATCGGATTGCGCTTCTGCGGCATTGTCGACGATGCACCACGTCCATGCACAAACGGTTCTGAGACCTCGCCGAATTCCGACGCTGACATCAGCATCACGTCGGTCGCGATCTTACCCAAGGTACCGGTGATCAGACCGAGCAACGTCACCGACTCGGCGATACCGTCGCGAGCGACATGCCAAGTGATCGACGGCTGATGCAGTCCGAGTTCTTCGCAGAACAGCCTTTGCATTTCGAGGCCCCCGTCGCCGACGGAAGCGAGCGTGCCTGCGGCGCCTGAGAATTCGCCGACGAGGATGCGCGGAAGCGCCTGATCGACGCGCTCGATATGACGGTCGATCGAGGATAGCCAGACCGCGGCCTTGTAACCGAACGTCACCGGAAGCGCCTGCTGCAGATGGGTTCGGCCGGCCATCGGCGTGTTGCGATACTTGCGCGCCATCACAGTCAGGATGTCGCGCACCTCTCGAAGGTCGCGCGCCACGATCTGCAACGCGGCGCGGATCTGTAGGACGTTGGCGGTATCCATGATGTCTTGGGTCGTCGCGCCCCAGTGCACGAAGCGACCGGCTTCGCCCGCAGCTTCCGCCAGCTGATGCACGAGCGGGAGGATCGGATAGCCCACGATCTCGGTCTCGCGGCGCAGCTTTTCGAAGTCGATCTTGATGGAACGCGCCGCGGCTGCAATCGCCTCGGCTGCAGCTTTGGGCACCACCCCAATGCGCGCCTGAGCACGGGCCAGTGCGACCTCGGCCTCGATATAGCGACCGACTAATCCGTCATCGGCGAAGATCGCACGCATTTCGGATGTCCCGAACATGTCGCGAAATAGGTCCGAGTCAAATACCGTGCTTCCCATCGCGCTCCCCTAGTTAATATGTTCGTACATATTAATATGTCCGAACATATTAGCCGGGTCAATAGGTGCCGCTTGACGCCGGCCAACCAGGCTTTCATGAGGACTCTTCAGGGGGGATTTCGGTGGTAACCCGTTACGCCTACGTGGCTCGCGCTCTAATGCAGGCGATCGCCGACGGCCGCCATCCGGTCGGTTCGTTGCTGCCCAACGAGTTCGAGCTCGCCGAGCAGTTCACCGTCAGCCGATCAACAATCCGGGCCGCGATGCGGGAGTTGCAGGCATCGGGAATCGTGAGCCGAAAAAGAAATGCCGGCACTAGGGTCGAAGCGGTCGCGCCCTTGCATAGCGGCGGCGGCTTTTCGCAATCGCTCGGTTCTATCGAAGCGGTCCAGCAATTCGGCGTCGAGACCGAACGCCACGTCCAGCGGGTCGCCGAGGTCGTAACCGACGAACAGCTCGCTCGCGCTCTGGGCTGCCAGCCCGGGCGTCGCTGGTTGCGGATTTCAAGCTTGCGCATGATTCCGGGAGATGCAACGAAGACGCCCATCTGCTGGACCGATGTCTATATCGACGCTACGTTCGCCCGCGAGGTCCGGACGCGAATGGACAGCCATCGCGATATCTTCGGGACATTGGTGGAGAACATATCAGGACGTCGCTTTGGTGAGATCCGTCAGGACATCAGCGCGGTCGGCGTATCAGCAGATCTTGCTGAGCCGTTGAAGGCAGTGCCGGGTGCCTACGCCCTTTCGATTCGACGCCAGTATCTTTTCAGTTCGAACGAGATGGCAGAAGTATCGCTCAGCATACATCCGGCGGATCGCTACAGCTATTCTATGCGGCTCACGCGGCAGCAAGTGGAAATCGCCTAGGCATTCTCGATCAGGAATCCAACCGCCAGAGCGCGAGCCTCGGAGGCCATCGGATCTGGATTTTCAGCTTCAGGACGCATTTCGCAAGCCGCTGACGAAGCTGTTTACCTTCCTGGACAGCGCAGACGACTGGTGCGTTAGATCGCACGAAATGTCGAAGACCGAGCGTGCCGCTGCCCCGGTTTCCCTGGCTCCCTCCGTCACATCGACGATACTCCTCGTGACGGCCTCGGTCCGGCCTGCTGCTTCCATGATATTGCGCCCAATCTCGCTGGTTGCCGCGGTCTGCTCTTCCACCGCAGCACTAATCGAGATCGCGGCCTCGTTCACTTCGTTGATCACGCCGCGCAATTCATGAAGCGCGCCCGCCGTATCCGAAGCCGCGCTCTGCATGGTCGAGATCTGATCGGAAATCCGTTGCGTGGCCTGAGCGGTCTGGGTCGCGAGTCCTTTCACTTCCGACGCGACGATCGCAAATCCCCTCCCCGCCTCGCCAGCACGCGCGGCCTCGATAGTGGCGTTCAAGGCCAATAGGTTCGTCTGACTGGCGATCGTAGCGATCAGTTTGACGACTTCGCCGATCTCGAGTCCGGCCGCCTCCAGCGTCTGCACCGTAGCGCCCGAACGTTCCGACGCGAGGACCGCGCGCCCCACGACGGTTTGCGCAAGATTGGCCTGACGCGAGATCTCCTGGATGGAAGTTCTCAGTTCCTCCGAGGCGGATGCGACGATCGTTACGTTCGTTGAAGCCTCTCTCATGTCGGAAGCGACAGTCGTCGTTTTGGCTTCGGTAACTTCGGCTATCGCCGTCATCTTCTCCGACGAGGCTCCCATCTGCAGAATTCCGGCGGCCACAGCATCGACGACGGCCTTGACGTCAGCTTCGAAAGCACTCGCCAGTCGAATCAGATCTTGCCGTCTTTCATCGGCGAAGGCCGCTCTCTCGGTCTCCTTGGATTCGTGAAGAGACTTGTTCTCGATGGCGTTCCTTCGAAACACTTCGACGGCTGAGGCCATTTCTCCGATCTCGTCACGGCGATCGGTTCCGATCAATTCGACGTCGGTCTCGCCAGTCGCGATGGCCCGCATGGTCTTCGAAAGCGACGACAGTGCGTTACCGATATTTCGGCTGATCAGGTAGGTCAGGACAAGGCTGACCGCGAGCAAACTGGCAACCGTTATCGCCAACGCCTTTCCTGTCTCCCAGAAGGCCGCCTTGATATCGTCGATGTAGTCACCCGTCCCTATGAAGATATCCCAGGGCGCGAACGCCTTGACGTAAGTCAGCTTGCTTACGACACCGTCGACGCCAGGCTTTGGCCACATGTACTCCACGATGGCCTCACCCTTGTCGCGCACCCCATCGCGCATCAAACGAACGGGACGCACGCCGTTCTCATCCACCACATCCAGGATATTTTTGCCCACGAGCGCCGGATTTCCTCCGTTCGCCACGGAAACTCCCTCCATCGAGGACGCGAACGTATAGACCTGCCCGTCGCGATACATCATCGTATGAAGGCGTTTTCGCAGATCCTCGATGGCTTGTTCCTTGGACAACTTGCCCTCCGCCACATCCCGATCAAGAGACCTCGCCAGACCGATGCCCATATCTGTAGCAGCCTTGATCTCCGCGATGCGGTCGCTTCGCATCCTCAAGTAAGAGAGTTGGAGCGCGATACCGATCGAAACGCCGAGCGACAAGATCATCACCGAGGTGAGGCAAAGCAGCTTCGCACGAATGGACAACCTATCGAGAAGCATGCATCCCCCGTTAATTCGTTATTTGAAGATCATCATTGCGACAAAATTAGTAGAGCGATTCTCCTAAAGAAGAATAAATATGTAGCCAGTTAGCCGTTTCCGGGCGACCTTCCAATATAACCGACAAAGCGCCCGATTGATCGCCTGCAAGTGTTCGGCAACTTCTTCAAAGCCCGGTCTTCCTGCCGGGGTCGTGTACATGCGGTGCTGCACCGCCCGATCGAGTGAAAGATCAAACGTCTCGAAATGGGCTGGCGTCGGCGCCGACGGAGCAGGAGGCACGGTCCGGAGCGACCGCCGACCAGCCGTCGGCATCGACCTCCGAAGCGCCAGGCGATCCTTCTCTCCAACGAGAGCATGCGCTCCTCGGTACGCAAGCGCCTGGCGACTGCACAACGGTCTCTCCCCAAGGTTCGACGTCGACGAAAGCGCGGCGAGGAACATCCTCGAGCTAGGAACGAACTCGAACGGAGGGGTTCAAGGGATAGCCTGTGGAGCGAGCCGGACTACCGCCCGGAAACAGGAATAAGATCTCCTTGAGGTAAGAAGCCAGGCCCTTCGGGCGGAAAGTAGTCACGATATCGTCCCGCGCGGATGAGCTCCGTCCCCGTCTTCGCTCAATGCTACCGACACAAACGTCTTTCTGGACTCGATCACGCTGCCGCTTCGACTCGCCCCTTCGCCTTGGTGGCCTTCATGTCCTTTGCAGGCGGCATACCGAACAATCGACCGTACTCGCGCGTGAACTGCTGTACGCTCTCGTATCCGACGGCGTGAGCCGCGGTACTGATCATCGCCCCCTCCGAGAGCATCATGCGTCTCGCCTCGATGAGACGTAGCTGCTTCTGAAACTGCAAAGGCGTCAGCGACGTGATCGACCGGAAGTGTTCATGGAATGAAGATGGACTCATGCCGGCCGCATCCGCGAGACGCTCTATGCGCAAAGGCTGCGCGTAGTCCGATCGGATCGTCGCAACGGCACGGGCAACCCGATGAGCGTGGCTATCCGCAACGCCAAGGCTGCGAATACGGGCTCCATGCCGACCGACGAGAAGCCAGTAATGAATTTCACGGACCATTTGCCTCTGCAGTATGGGTAATGCCGAGGGCCTATCCAGCAGTCGCAGAAGGCGGAGCGCTGCGTCGGCGATCTCAATCTCGGTAGGGCCCACATGAACCTGGACATTTTCCTGGTCGGGCGCGCCGTCCATATCCAAAGTGAGATCGGCTATCACAGTGGGGTCGAGATCTAGAACAAGCGAGAGATAAGGCGTACCCGGACAGGCTCGCGTGATCTGGCTGACTGTCGGAACATCGGCGGCGATAAGCAATGATTCACCGGCACCGAAATCGAACGTCCGGTTTCCCATTGTCACTCGCTTGCTGCCTTGAAGCACGAGAGCGATCAACGGCCGCGAAATCGCGTATTGCAGCACGCTCGGGGCCACCGCGCGGATGGTGGTTAATCCAGTGATCGGCGGAGTACCGATTCCATTGCAGTCGGAATGGTGCTCAGCGTAGCGGCGAACCGCATCCAGCAGATCGTTCATACGGTGCAACCTAGCGGGACTGGCTTCGGGGCACAAGCCGCCTGGAGTATCAGGCAAATTTGATCTGCTTTCAGGCAAGATATTCTAGCCGACTTGGATCTTTGTGCCCAGAAATCGCCGATGCTTTTCCGCTATCGGGCCGTGTGGGCGTTGGTAACTCCGAGAAACAGGCAAACGTTTCCGAGTATCTGGCAACCTCAATACCGAACGATCTGATTACTGGTCCCGTCGTATCGACATCAACAAGGAGACTAAGATGACCACAATCTCTATCGTCACCGGCGGTACCCGCGGCCTTGGTCGTAACACCGCTCTTGGCATCGGCCGCCACGGCGGCGACGTCATTCTGACCTATCGCAACGGCGCAGCCGAGGCCGAAACGACGGTCCAAGAGATGAAGGCGCTGGGACGGAAGGCGGTCGCGCTGCCGTTGGATGTCAGCAAAGTGTCCTCCTTCAAGAAATTCGCCGATGAAGTGCAAGCGACGTTGAGAAGGAACTGGGGCCGAGAGACGTTCGACCATCTCGTCAACAACGCCGGCCATGGCGAGATGGCGCCCTTCTCCGAGACAACGGAAGCTCAATTCGATTCTCTCTTCAATGTGCACGTGAAGGGCGTTTTCTTCCTGACCCAGGCTCTTCTTCCGCTGCTTCACGACGGAGGCCGAATAGTGAATCTCTCCTCGGGTCTTACCCGTGTCTCTTTCCCCGGCTTCTCGGCCTACTCGGCCGCCAAGGGCGCGGTGGAAGTTCTGACGATCTGCTTGGCAAAGGAGTTGGGCAGCCGCGGGATCACCGTGAACACGGTCGCGCCCGGAGCGATCGCGACCGATTTCCTCGGTGGAGCGGTTCGTGACATCCCTGACCTCAACAAGCAATTTGCCGGGATGACCGCCCTCGGCCGCGTGGGCGTTCCCGACGATATCGGACCGATGATCGCGAGCCTGCTCGGTCCCGACAACCGGTGGCTGACGGCTCAACGCATCGAAGTATCCGGCGGACAGACCATCTAAGACTTGCTGATTCTGGACTTTGAGATCGCCGGGCGTCCTCCGGGATTCCCGGCGAAAGCTATTACAGATCCAAGTCTCGGCCGCTGACGCTTCCAATTTAGGTCGAACGCTTTGCTCACGAAGGCTGCGAAAACGGCGCGACTTCCTTCTTCAAGACCCAAGGGAGCAAGCGCACTTCGTGCGGCGGCAAGTGCTCCGTCACTACCGGAAGCATCATTACAAACTTCAGCAAGGTCGCCACTTCATGCGGCTCGCAATACCGCTCGTCGGTCTCGCTGTCGCCGCCGTGTCCAAGAAGGTCGGCGCGATCCTCCTTCGCCACCAACTTCTTCTTGAGCTGCGCGCCGAACGTGTGCCGCACGGCATGCGCTCCTAATCCCTCCTCGGTCACGCCAGTCGTCTCAAGGACGGGCTTAAAATCCTTGTAGAATCGATCGCCCATCGGAGATTTGGTCGAAAGGCGAGAAGAGATCTGGAAACAGAAGCCGATAGCCGAGCGCCTTTATGGCCTTGACGTAGGCCAGAAAATTCAGCCCAACACCTCCGGGTGGAGCGGTATGTTGCGTTGGGATTGGGGGTTCTTGATCCGCCTCTGCTCATTCTTCGCGATATGAAGATAAGGAATATCGCCGTTATCGATAACGACATCGTCGACCATCAAGCCGCACAACTCCTCCCGGCGGCACCCCGTGTAAAAGATGAGCATCGGAACGAAGTACAGCGCGCAATGAAAGATCAGGCTCTGCCCCTCAGTCCCCGGCGTATCCAACGCGTCCCAGGCCGCGCAATTGTTGAACACGGGCGCATGAAAGATCGCCGCCGCCTTCTCCAGAGGGAGTTTGGCTCGTGCGTTCCGACCGCGCCCCTTCTTGCCCTTAGCGCGAAGCTTGGTCAGATCGATCCCTGCAAGGGCCGTCGCGCCGCGCGCCGCGGCAAAAGTGAAGACCTGCCCCAGATTTCCCAGATGCCGATTGAGGGTATCGCCGCTAATTCCGCGCTTGCTCTTGTCATGCGTCAGGGCAACCTCACGCAGCTCTTCGATGTTCATCCGCGGATGATTTGCCGTAGTTCACGTAGATTTCGAGATTCAGGAAGTCGACGAAGGCTGCCACATGCGCCTATCCACTGATTGTAGATCCTCCACGTGCTGATCCTGCAGCATGAACTTGATGAACAGCTTGCTGATGTTGCGGACCTGCCGCTGCGTCTTGCCGTCCCAATGCTCCTGCTTGGCGTTTGCGGTGATGAGCTTTTCGGTAAACTCCTCGAAGATCGCCATCGGGAGGCTAGCGCTCGCCAGCAAGGTCTCCTTCTTCGGTGGATCGCGGGGTGGATCGTTGTCGTGCATCACTCCCATAGCCGGGCGCGGCGCCGGTGGATCGTTTTGCGCACGGATCATCCGGTCGACCAAACCGGCGTCCTCGACCCGATTGCCGCCATACCGGCGGTCGATGCTAGCAAGAGCGAGCTTCAAACCGCGGTAGTAGATGCCCTGGGCAATGCCGAGGTTCATGGCCGTCGGTACCGCCTCAACGTCTTCGACCAGTCGACGCAGCACATGCGGCTTAGTCGGGACCAGCTTGTTAGTCCGCAGCAAACAGAGGTGCTGCCACACATCGTTGATATCAGAGGCGCTGAACCCGTCTGCGACCATCTGATCGTAATCCTCCCGCCGTAGGTAGGCACCCGGGCCTTGCGCATCCAGGAGGGCGCAGGTCCAGAAGGCCTTCTTGTCATCCAGACGCGCCCGTCGGACGTCGAAATCGGGGGCGCATTTGGCCGCAGTGGCAACGCGCTCCAGCTTGCCCAAATGGTTGGTCACCACGGCACGCAGCATTGTCTCACTTTGAGACGAAGACAGATCGAGAGTGTCGCGTTCAGCGAGCATCGCTGCATCTTCCAGGATCAGGTCGAGTTGAACGGCCAGGCGCCGCGCCGTCGCGCGGCTGGTCGTCTTCAAGCTCAGAAAAAGATGCGGACAAGAAAAGAAACTGGCAAGCGGCCGCGGTGGACGGCGGCGCCCACAGCATTCCTCCGGAAAATATGCGCAGCCATGGGATCACGACACCTGTGCAGCAGTGATGTGTCGCAGAGCTGTGCAGCAGCTCCCCAGCCAGGCCGGTTTCGTGAGGAATTTCAGGGGAAGCGGAGCATCTGGCTGGGGCGGGAGGGATCGAACCTCCGAATGGCGGAATCAAAATCCGCTGCCTTACCGCTTGGCTACGCCCCAACTGGCGACCGGGAATTGGCGGAAGAACCGGCACCCGCGGATTCCCTTTGGTCGCAGCCGGTCTATAGGGAGCGGCGCGGCATTTCAACCGCCCGGAGGGGCAAAATGCCACCGGGCGGAGCCCACTCCCGCCACACCTTATTATGGTCCCGGCCCTGGCCCGTTCCCGCCCTCCCGCCCATTGAGACCTCCCGCGTTTCATGGGAATACGGCGCCAATACCTGTCCTCGGGAGTGAGTCATGACCTACCGCGCGCCGATCTCTGACATGCTGCTGTCGCTCAACCATGGTGCCGGCCTCAAGGCCGCCGTGGAGGCCGGCCATTACGGCGATTTCGATGCCGACATCGCGGCCGCCGTGCTGGAGGAAGCCGGCAAGTTCGCGGCCGACGTCCTGGCGCCGCTCAACAAGGTCGGCGACGAGCACGGCATCAAGCTCGATGCCGGCAAGGTCACGACCGCGCCGGGCTGGCCCGATGCCTACAAGCGCTGGACCGAGGGCGGCTGGAACGCGGTGTCGGGCCCGGAGGATTTCGGCGGCCAGGGCCTGCCGATCGCGATCAATGCCGCCTGCACCGAGATCTGGAGCGCCGCCAACGTTGCCTTCGGCCTCTGCCCTCTGCTGACGGCCTCGGCGATCGAGGCGCTCGATGCTCATGGCAGCGACGAACTGAAGAAGATCTATCTTGAAAAGCTCGTCTCCGGCGAATGGACCGGCACGATGCAGCTGACGGAGCCGCAGGCCGGCTCCGACGTCGGCGCGCTGCGCACCCGCGCCGACAAGCAGGCCGACGGCACCTATCGCATCAAAGGGACGAAGATCTTCATCACCTATGGCGAGCACGACATGACCGACAACATCGTGCATTTCGTGCTGGCGCGCCTGCCCGACGCGCCCGCCGGCACCAAGGGGATATCACTGTTCCTGGTGCCGAAGTTCATGGTCAATGCCGACGGCTCGCTGGGACAGCGCAACGACATCTTCGCCAGCGGCGTCGAGCACAAGCTCGGCATGCATGCCTCACCGACCTGCACCATGACCATGGGCGACCATGGCGGCGCAATCGGCTTTCTGATCGGCGAAGAGAACCAGGGCATGCGCTGCATGTTCACGATGATGAACCAGGCCCGGCTCGGCGTCGGCCTCGAAGGCGTCGGCGTCGCCGATCGCGCCTATCAGCAGGCGCTGTCTTATGCACAGGAGCGCAAGCAGGGCCGCGCGATCGGCAAGAAGGGCGACGGCTCGGATGCGATCTTCGTGCATCCCGACGTCAAGCGCATGCTGATGCGGATGCGGGCGCAGACCGCGGCCGCGCGCACCATCTGTTATGCGACCGCGGTTGCGCTGGACGTCTCGACCCGTGCCAAGGATCCGAAGGTCAGGGCTGACGCCGCCGCGCGCGCGGCACTGCTGACGCCGATGGCCAAGGGCTATTCCACCGATATCGGCAACGAGGTCGCCTATCTCGGCGTGCAGGTGCATGGCGGCATGGGCTTCATCGAGGAGACCGGCGCCGCGCAGCACTACCGCGATGCGCGCATCACCGCGATCTACGAGGGCACCAACGGCATCCAGGCGATCGACCTCGTCACACGCAAGCTGGCGGCCAATGGCGGCGCGGCGGTGTGGGCACTGCTCGACGAGCTCGCCGCAACAATCAGCCAGGTCGAGGCCTCCAACGATCCCGCCTTCGGCACCACCGGCACGAAGCTGCGCGAGGCGCTCGAGGCCCTGACGCGCACCAGCAAATGGCTGCTGGAGCGCGTTGCGTCCGCACCGAACGACGCGCTCGCCGGCGCGACGCCGTATCTGCAGCAGTTCGGCGCGACGCTCGGCGGCTGCATGCTGGCCTCCGAAGCGCTCGCGGCGAAGGCCGACGGCAATGCGGACGCCGCGCGCTACGTCTCGCTCGCGCGCTTCTTCGCCGAGAACATTACGGTGCAAGCGGGAGCACTGGAGCGGACGGTGACGGAGAGTGCGGAGTCGGTCGCGGCGGCGGATGCAGTTTTGCTGGGGTAGGCTGCAGCCACGCGATCGGATGCAGTGGTCCCGGATTACGCTTCGCTCCATCCGGCCTACAGCCGCTACAATGCAGCAAGCTTCGCCCTCGTTCCCGGCCGCCACAGCACGATCCCCGCAGCCACGAGATCGAGCACCACGCACATCGCGAACGCCATCGTGTAGTTGCCGGTGAAACTCCGCGCGAAGCCGACGATGCCCGGGCCGAAGGCGCTGACGATGCCGCTGATCGAGGTACCCAATCCCATCGCCGCGGCGAAGGCGGCAGAGCCGATCTCGCGCTGGATGATCAAGGGCGGGAACGTGATCATGTTGCCGATCGAAAAGCCGTAGACGGCGCAGCACGCCAGCAGCACCGCAGGACTCGTGCTTTGGAGAAGCACGAACAGCGCGGCCGCCTGGCTCGTCATCGACGCCGCGCAGGCAAGCCGCGGATCGAGCCTGTCGACGAACAGGCCGAGCGACAGGCGGCCGACCACCGCCATCGCCGCCATGATGGTGACGGCAAGGCCAGCGCTGGCACGCCCGATCAGCGGCTCCAGAAATGTCACCTGGTGGATGATGAATCCCATCTGCGCCAGCAGCGCGATCGCGATCGGCAGCACCATGGTCCAGAACGCGGCGCTGGCGAGCAGCGTCTTGCGGGAATGAGCCGGTGCGGCCGCGGCCCCATCGGAGCGCCCGCCCGTTGTCCGCAAGCTCTCGGCCGGCCAACCGATGAAGCCAACCACCACCGGCAGCACCAGCACCACCATCACGATCGTAGCCACCAGCATGGCCGAGCGGAAGCCGATGCTGCCGGTCAGCGACAGCAGCAGCGGAACAAGGACGATGCCGCCGCAGGTCGCGCCGTTGAAGGCGAGGCTCAGCGCGAGCCCGCGGCGCCGTTCGAACCAGGAGTTCAGCACGGTCGCGATCACCACGGTCCCCATGCCGGTCCAGCCGACGGACATCAGCGCATAAGCCAGATAGAGTTGCCAGGGCGTCTGCATCAGCGCCAGCAGTACGGTCGAAGCGCCGAGCGCCGCCAGGCCGCACAGGATCAGCGACCGCAGCCCGATGCGGGCCAGCAGATCGTCGGTGAAGATGACGAGGACGGCGGTGAGCAGAAACGAGAAGGTGCTGGCCGCGGAGACCAGCGTGCCCGGCCAGCCATGGGCGCGCTGAAGCTCGGCGAGATAGACCCCCTGGCCGTAGAGGCCGAAGCCGAACATGAAGAAGGCCATCAGGAAGCAGGCCAGCACGACCCGCCAGCCGCGGTAGTGCAGCGAGGATTCGTCAACGCCCGTTGCGGCAATCATCGATCGAGCAATCGGCCAAAGGAAACGGCATTGGGCAATCGTGCCCCACAACCACCGGTTTTTCAAATGAAACATTGTAGCCATTTGTTGCAATGCGCAATTGCATGTGAAAATGGTGCGGCCGGCGGGATCCGAAGCGGTACGGTTCCCAGGGTCATGCGCCGGGGGTCGTCCTCGAAAAGGTCGCGTGGACGGATTGGCACGTCTGCAAGATCATGTAGGCTGACGCTAGCGGGACTCGCCAAATGCAAGCGTCGCGGCGACCGCAGGGGGCTACATGCCGAACGGCAACATCATCGTCACCGAGGAGCGCGGAACGCGCGTCATCACCCTGCGCCGCCCGGGCAAGAAGAACGCGATCACGCAGGACATGTATCGCGAGATGAGCCGCGCGATCGACACCGCGCAGAACAATCCCGACATCCGCTGCATGATCGTCACCGGCGGCTCCGGAGTGTTCACCGCCGGCGACGACATCGACGACTTTCTCAAGGCCGACGCCTCGCGCCCGGAGACCCTGTCGGACGGCGCGAAATTCCTCTATTCGCTGGCCCTCAACGTCAAGCCGATCATTGCCGCCGTGGACGGCGCGTCGATCGGCATGGGCACGGTGATGCTGTTCCACTGCGACTACGTGCTCGCCTCGAACGCCGCGACCTTCTCGGCGCCCTATATCCATCTCGGACTCGTGCCGGTCGGCGCCGCCAGCCTCCTGATGCCGAACACGATGGGGTATCAGCGCGCCTTTGCGATGCTGGTGATGGGGCGGACCTTCACCGCGGCGGAGGCGCATCATGCCGGCTTCGTCAACACCGTGGTCTCGCCAGGACATACCGAAGTCGAGGCGCGCAAGGTGGCGCGCGAGATCTGCCGGCTGCCCGCCGAGGCGGTCGCGACCTCGCGCAAATTGCTGCGCGCCGCGCCCGAAGAGCTCACCCGCCGCATCGACCAAGAAGCCCATCTGTTCGGCGAACGGCTGAAATCGGATGACGCGATCGCCGCGTTCAACGCGTTCGCGAGTCGGAAGAAGCGGTAGGGGTCGGCGTCCAGCCAACCGCCGTCATTCCGGGCTCGCGACGTCGTCGCGCCCCGGAATGACGGCGAGAACTTTCGTGAAATCTTCGCCTGGAACGACTAATCTGGTTCCATGCGATACGCCTTTCAATCGATCCTTGCCGCAGTTGCGCTGACCTCCGCCCTCCCCGCCTCGGCCCAGACCGCCGCGCCCGTGGAGCTGCGCATGCTCGCGATCAACGATTTCCACGGCAATCTGCGGCCGCCGCCGGGCGGCATCCGCATCAATGATCCCGAGGACAAGACCGGGAAGGTGATGGTGGCCGCCGGCGGCGCCGAATACATGGCGACGCTGGTGAAACAGCTACGCGAGGGGCACAAGAACACGATCTTCGTCGCCGCCGGCGATTTGATCGGCGCGAGTCCGTTCTTGTCGGCGATGTTTCACGACGAGCCGTCGATCGAGTCGCTGTCGATGATGGGGCTTGCGATCACTTCGGTCGGCAATCACGAATTCGACGAAGGCAAGACCGAGCTGTTGCGGATGCAGAACGGCGGCTGCCATCCCGTCGACGGCTGCCAGGGACCGCGTCCGTTCACGGGCGCCAAATTCCATTATCTCGCCGCCTCCACCGTGGAGACCGCGACCGGCAAGAGCGTGCTGCCGCCCTATGAGATAAGGGAGTTTGAGGGTATTCCCGTCGCCTTCATCGGACTGACCTTGAAGGAGACAGCGGGCATTGTCTCGCCATCCGGCATCGCCGGGCTCGAATTCCGCGACGAAGCCGAGACGGTGAACGCGCTCGTACCGCAGTTGAAGGCGCGCGGCGTCGAAGCGATCGTGGTGCTGATCCACCAGGGCGGCGAGCCCTCGGGCGACTACAACGAATGCCCTGCTATCACGGGCCCGATCGTCGATATCGTCAAGAAGTTCGACCGCGCCGTCGACGTCGTCGTCAGCGGCCATACCCACCGCGCCTATATCTGCAATATCGACGGGCGGCTCGTCACCAGCGGCGACAAATACGGCACGCTGGTCACCGCGATCGACCTCACGCTCGATCCGGCAACGCGCGACATCGTCGAAGCCAAGGCCGAGAACGTCATCGTCGCCAATGCCTCGCTGGCCAAGGATCCCGAGCAGACTGCATTGATCGATGCCTACGACAAGCTCTCGGCACCCATTGCCAACCGCCCGGCGGGATCGGTAACGCAGACGCTGTCGCGCGTTCCGAACGAGGCCGGCGAGAGCGCGCTCGGCGACGTCATCGCCGACGCGCAGCTCGCCGCGACCAGGGCGGCTCAGGATGGCAGCGCTGTCATCGCACTCACCAATCCCGGCGGCATCCGCACCGACATCGTCCCGAAGGAGAACGGCGCGGTGTCGTTCGGCGAGTTGTTCGCGAGCCAGCCGTTCCGCAACCGCCTCGTCACCATGACGCTGACCGGTAGCCAGCTCAAGGACATGCTGGAGCAGCAATGGCTCGATCCGAAGCGCCCGCGAATCCTCCAGGTCTCGAACGGATTCAGCTATACTTGGGACGCAACAAAGCCATTCGGCGAGCGCGTCATGATTGAAAAGATGACGCTGAACGGCCGGCCAATCGAGCCTGGAGGCGGCTACCGCGTCACCCTCAACGATTACCTCGCCGTCGGCGGCGACGGCTTCACCGTCGCCAAACAGGGGACGGCGGCGCAATATGGCAGCTACGATGCGGATGCCCTGTTCGCGTTCTTCAAGGCGCACGGGCCGATCGGACCGCTGCCACTGAGCCGCATCCTGCGCGTGGATTGATCCGGATCAAACGGACCGGAACGGGACCACCCTTTGCCATTTTCGGCCAAACGCCTAGATTGGGTTTTGCATTGCGTTTTGGCGCCGGATGCGCCAAGCGACGTCGAGAGCCCGTATCCCGTGAGGCCGACCTGATGAGCACGCTTCTCCTCTCCCACAAGGCCTGCCTCGACCACGACACGCCCCCGGGTCATCCTGAAAGGCCCGACCGCCTGCGCGCGGTGGAGGAAGCGCTGTCCCACGAGCGCTTCCAGTTCCTGGTGCGCGACCAGGCGCCGGAAGGCGATCTCGATCTCGTCACGCTCTGCCACAACGAGCATTACGTCACCGAGCTGCGCCACATGGCGCCGACCAGCGGCCTGATCTATATCGACGGCGACACCTCGATGTCGCCAGGCACGTGGGAAGCGGTGATGCGCGGCGTCGGCGGCGCGGTGGCCGCAACCGAAGCCGTGATGAACGGCGAGCACCGCAACGCCTTCGTCGCCGTGCGCCCGCCCGGACATCATGCCGAGATCGGCAAGCCGATGGGCTTCTGCTTTTTCGACAATGTCGCGATCGCCGCGCGCCACGCCCAGCGCAAATACGGCATCACGCGCGCGGCCATCGTCGATTTCGACGTGCATCACGGCAACGGCACGCAGGACATCTTCTGGTCGGACCCGACCGTGATGTATTGCTCGACGCACCAGATGCCGCTGTTTCCGGGCACCGGCGCGAAGGGCGAGCGCGGCGACCACGACACCATCGTCAACGCGCCGCTCGCCTCCGAGGACGGCGGCCCCGAATTCCGCTCCGCGTTCGAGAATTTGATCCTGCCGCAACTGACGAAGTTCAGCCCCGAGCTGATCATCATCTCCGCCGGCTTCGACGCGCATTACCGCGATCCGCTGGCCTCGCTGAACCTGCGCGCGGAGGATTACACCTGGGTCACGCGCAAGCTGATGGACCTCGCCGACAAGACCGCAGGCAGCCGCATTGTTTCGGTGCTCGAGGGCGGCTATGACCTGCAAGGATTGAAAGAATCTGTTACGGCGCATGTCGGCGCCCTGATGGGCGCTTGATGCACCCGCCACATTAAGCCCGCAAAACTCGGCTTCTCTTCAGGTGAAGCGAATCGGGCAATCGGAAACGGATATGGCCGAAAATACCCAAGTCGACGTCTCCAGGCTCACCTTCGAGCGCGCGATCGAGGAGCTCGAAACGATCGTGAAGCGGCTCGAGGACGGCAAGGTGCCGCTCGAGGAATCCGTGACGATCTACGAACGCGGCGAGGCGCTGAAGCGCCGCTGTGAGGAGCTGCTGCGCCAGGCGGAAGCGCGCGTCGACAAGATCACCACCGATGCCAGCGGCCAGGCCACCGGCACCGCGCCGCTCGACGTGCAGTAAGGACCTCCGCCGAGCCGCCCATTTCGAGCGGTGGCCGCCAGCTTTTTTTCATGATTGCACGGGTTCCGCCGGCAGGAACGCCGTGGGGGCTCAGGCCTGACGCGGTCACGATGGGTCGCCAGGCATTCCAGCTCTCTGAAACCGTCCAAAACAGCCTCGGTCTCGCCCAAAAACCTGCCAGGGAACCGGGCAAAGCCGGAACCTCCGGCAAGGCGCCCCAGTTAACCAATCTGGCCCACGGGTTGCACGTGCATGCCCGTAGTCAGCCCGGTGGGTTGGCTTTGGCCCGAGCTTTGGTGTAAAGCTGCGCGGAGTGTGGCTTTTTGCAAGCCTTGCGTGGGCACCGATTACCGACGACAAGCGCTTCAAACTGCTGATGAAATTGGCTGGGACGGACGAAGCAGATCTAAGTGACAGGGATCACAGAGACTGAACCGGAGCGCACTTAAGCTCACCTAAGCTTGAAGACGGGGCTTCGCCCCATGCAGGTGGCTCCGACGGTTTTAGGACTCGCGCTGCGCCGATATTGTGCAAACCCATCGCGCACCGGAACGACCTTCCGGCGCTGACAAATTGGAAATCGCCGTGAACGCATACAGTAAGACGCCGCTTCTCGACACCATCCGGACGCCGGACGACCTGCGCAAGCTCAACGTCGAGCAGGTTCGTCAGGTCGCCGACGAGCTCCGGCAGGAGACGATCGATGCCGTCTCGGTGACCGGCGGTCACTTCGGCGCGGGTCTCGGCGTGGTCGAGCTCACCACCGCGATCCATTATGTCTTCGACACGCCGCGCGACCGGCTGATCTGGGACGTCGGCCACCAGGCCTATCCGCACAAGATCCTCACCGGCCGGCGCGACCGCATCCGCACGCTGCGCACCGGCGGCGGCCTGTCCGGCTTCACCAAGCGCAGCGAGAGCGATTACGATCCGTTCGGCGCCGCGCATTCCTCGACCTCGATCTCCGCCGGCCTCGGCATGGCGGTCGCACGCGACCTCGCCGGCGGCAACAATAACGTCATCGCAGTGATCGGTGACGGCGCGATGTCGGCCGGCATGGCCTACGAGGCCATGAACAACGCGGGTGCGATGAATTCGCGCCTGATCGTCATTCTGAACGACAACGACATGTCGATCGCACCGCCGGTCGGTGCCATGAGCGCCTATCTGTCGCGCCTCTACTCCGGCAAGACCTATCGCACGCTGCGAGAGGCCGCCAAGCAGATCAACCAGCGGCTGCCCAAGGTCATCGCCAACCGCGCCAACCGCGTCGAGGAATATTCGCGCGGCTTCATGATGGACGGCGGCACGCTGTTCGAGGAGCTCGGCTTCTATTACGTCGGCCCGATCGACGGCCATAACCTCGATCATCTGCTGCCCGTGCTGAAGAACGTGCGCGACATGGAGACCGGCCCGATCCTGGTTCACGTCGTGACGCAGAAGGGCAAGGGCTACGGCCCGGCGGAAGCGTCCGCCGACAAGTACCACGCCGTGGTCAAGTTCGACGTCGCGACCGGCACCCAGGCCAAGTCCAAGCCGAACGCGCCGGCCTACCAGAACGTGTTCGGCCAGAGCTTGGTCAAGGAAGCCGAGAAGGACGACAAGATCGTCGCCATCACCGCGGCGATGCCGTCGGGCACCGGCGTCGACATCTTCAACAAGGCGTTCCCGGACCGCACTTTCGACGTCGGCATCGCCGAGCAGCACGCGGTGACGTTCGCCGCCGGTCTTGCGACCGAAGGTTACAAGCCGTTCTGCGCGATCTACTCGACCTTCCTGCAGCGCGGCTATGACCAGATCGTGCACGACGTCGCGATCCAGAACCTGCCCGTGCGCTTCGCCATCGACCGCGCTGGCCTCGTCGGCGCCGACGGCGCGACCCACGCCGGCTCGTTCGACAACGCCTATCTCGGCTGCCTGCCGAACATGGTGATCATGGCCGCGGCCGACGAGGCCGAACTCGTGCACATGGTGGCGACCCAGGTCGCGATCAACGACCGTCCGAGCTCGCTGCGCTATCCGCGCGGTGAAGGCCGCGGCATCGAGATGCCCGACGTCGGCGTTCCCCTCGAGATCGGCAAGGGCCGCGTGATCCGCCAGGGCAACAAGATCGCCCTGCTCTCCTTCGGTACGCGTCTGGCCGAATGCGAGAAGGCGGCCGACGAGCTCGCCGCTCATGGGCTCTCCACCACGATCGCCGATGCGCGCTTCATGAAGCCGCTCGACACCGAACTGGTGCTCAAGCTGGCCCGCGACCACGACGTCCTGATCACGATCGAGGAAGGCTCGGTCGGCGGTTTCGGCTCGCATGTCGCACAGTACCTGACCGACCAGGGCGCGCTCGACACCGGCATGGTGCGCTTCCGCTCCATGGTGTTGCCCGACGTGTTCCAGGACCACGATACGCCGGCCGCGATGTACGGACGCGCCGGTCTCGACGCCAAGGGCATCGTCGCCAAGGTGTTCGAGGCGCTCGGCAAGGACGTCAAGGCCGAGACGGTCAAGCTGGCCTGAGGTTAGCTTCACCTCTCCCGCTTTCTTGCGGGAGAGGTCGGATCGCGAAGCGATCCGGGTGAGGGCTTTCTCCTCTTTCGGGGGTTCTCGATTGCGGAGACACCCTCTCCCCGACCCTCCCCCGCTGGCGGGGGAGGGAGCAGAGCACATGCCGTGGCTCGCACCTCGATCCAAATTTTCCGGTTCTATTTCCATGAAAATCTATCTGGCAGGCCCCGACGTGTTCCTGCCGGATGCGGTTGAGATCGGCCGGCGCAAGGTCGATATCTGCGCGGCTCACGGCCTCACCGGCCTCTATCCGCTCGACAACATCGTCGACCTTGCCGCCCCCGACGCCTCGCGGCAGATCTTTTGCGGCAACGAGGCGATGATGGACCAGGCCGAAATCATCATCGCCAACCTCACCCCGTTCCGCGGCGCCGGCGCCGATCCCGGCACCGTCTACGAACTCGGCTACATGGCCGGCCGCCGCAAGTTCTGCCTCGCCTATTCCAACGACGGCGCCGTCTATGCCGACCGCGTCGGCCGCTTCCTGACCGTCACCTCCGAGGGCGGGCGGCTGGTCGATGCGCACGGGCTGACGGTCGAGGATTTCGGCCACTCCGACAATCTCATGATGATCCATGCGCTGGAGCTGCACGGCTACCCGCTGGTGACGCCGGCGGAAATGCCTGTCGACGTCTGGCACGATCTTGCTGCATTCGAGGCTTGCGTCCGGATGGCAGCCGCGCGATTGATCGCATCCTGAGCACTCGTTCTCTGTCGGAGACCCGATGTCCCCTGCCCGCAAGCGTGCGGATGTTTTGCTGGTCGAGCGTGGCTTGTTCGAGAGCCGGGCGCGGGCGCGCGCCGCTATCGAGGCCGGCCTCGTCACGGCTGATGACAAGCAGGTCGCAAAGCCGTCGGAGACGATCGCCGAGGACGCGGTGATCCAGGCGGAGCCGGCGCACCCCTACGTCTCGCGCGGCGGCGTCAAGCTCGCCGGCGCGCTGGAGCGCTATTCGATCGAGATCGAGGACCATGTCTGCCTCGACGTCGGCGCCTCCACCGGCGGTTTCACCGAGGTGCTGCTGGCGAATGGCGCGAGCCTGGTGTTCGCGGTCGATGTCGGCACCAGCCAGCTGCATCCTTCGCTGCGCGGTCATCCCAGGATCGTGTCGATGGAGGAGACCGACATCCGCAGCTATGACGGCAAGCGGCTGCCGGCACGGCCCGATGTGGTCGTCATCGACGTCAGCTTCATCTCGCTGAGAACTGTGCTGCCGGTGGCGCTATCGCTGGCGGCCGCGCCGATGAGCCTGCTGGCGCTGATCAAGCCGCAATTCGAGGCCGACCGGAAACACAACAAGAAGGGCATCATCCGCGACGCCGCCGTACACCAGGAGATCTGCGACGACATCGCGGCCTTTGCCGCTTCGCTCGGTTGCTCCGACATCGAGGTGTTTCCCTCCCCGATCACGGGCGGCGACGGCAACGTCGAATTCTTCCTGGGCGCCCGCCGTGGTTGAGCGCCTGACCATCGATCACGTCGGCCACCGCGGCGATGGCGTCTGCCTCGCCGCGGGCGAAGCGGTCTACGTGCCTTATACGCTCGGCGGCGAGACCGTCGAGGTCGATCATGTCCTCGGCAACCACCCCGACCGCCGCAAGCTGCTCGCGGTCGATATCGCGAGCCCGGAGCGCATCGCGCCGTTCTGTCCGCATTTCGGCATCTGCGGCGGCTGCGCGATCCAGCACTGGGCGGCCGAGCCATACCGCGCCTGGAAGCGCGGCATCGTGGTCGAGACGCTGGCGCAGGCCGGCATCGATTGCGAGGTGGCGCCGCTGGTCGATGCCCATGGTGCGGGGCGCAGGCGTGTCACGCTGCACGGGCGGTTCGGCACGCATAGCGTCCTCAAGGTCGGCTTCTCCGCGACGAGCTCGCACGACGTCATTCCGATCGACCGCTGCCCCATTCTCGATCCAGCGCTCAACGGCGCGCTCGAGGCCGCCTGGGCACTTGCCGAACCGCTGACGTCCAGAATGCCGGTGACGAAGCCGCTGGACATCCAGGTCACCGCCACCGCCAACGGCCTCGATGTCGACGTGCGCGGCTCCGGCCCGCTGCCGACACCGCTGGTCACGGCGCTGTCGCGCGTCGCCGAACAACATCGGCTGGCGCGGCTGACGCGGCACGGCGAGCTGGTGCTGCAACGCCTGCCGCCGACGGTGAAGATGGGCCGCGCCGAGGTGACGCTGCCGCCCGGCTCGTTCCTGCAGGCGACCATCGCCGGCGAAGAAACGCTGGCCGCGCTCGTCGCAGAGCGCGTGGGCAAGGCCAAGGAGGTTCTCGACCTCTTCTGCGGCGTCGGGCCGTTTGCGTTGAGGCTCGCCGAGAAGGCCCGCGTCACCGCTTATGACAACGACGCCGGCGCAGTCGACGCGCTCGCGAAAGCCGCGCGCACGCCCGGGCTGAAGCCGATCAAGGCCGAGCCGCGCGACCTGTTCCGCCGCCCGTTGGTGTCGCCAGAGCTGCGCGACTTCGACGCCGTGGTGTTCGACCCGCCGCGCCAGGGCGCGCAGGCGCAGGCGCTGAAACTCGCCGCGAGCAAGGTTCCCGTGGTGATCGCAGTGTCCTGCAACGTCGCGACGTTTTCCCGCGACGCACGGCTGCTGATCGATGGCGGCTACAGGATCGACACCGTGGTCCCGGTCGACCAGTTCCGCCACACGCCGCATGTGGAGCTGGTGGCGAAGTTCACGCGGTAAGGCCGTCAGCGTCCGCGTCACCAGCCTTGATTCCGGTCAATCGCCTCGATGCCCGTGGGCGCTACAAGCGTCATGTGCAATGTGGAGTGGACGTCTGTGGTTGACCGACGGCAGTTCATCACGACGACGCTCGGATTGTCCGCGGTCGCTTTCAGCGGTCTGCCTGCCCCTGCGGCGACGATGACCTATGACGAGGCGGTGAGTACGTCACGAGCCCCGCTGCAGGCTGCGCCGAGGGATCGCGAGCTGGTGCGCTTTGCGACGCTTGCAGCCAACAGCCACAACACCCAGCCGTGGATTTTCTCCGCCCGCGGTAACGAAATCGCGATTGCACCCGACTTCGCGCGGCGCTGTCCGGCCGTCGATCCGGACGATCATCATCTCTTCGTCAGCCTCGGCTGCGCCGCCGAAAACCTCATTCTCGCAGCGTCAATCCTGGGCTGGCATGCCCATCCGACAATCGACGGCGACCGGATCGTGATCGCACTCGATGAGGCGCCGCCGGCAATATCGGCGCTGGCCGACGCGATCCCCGTCAGGCAAAGCACCCGCGCGGTTTTCGACGGCAGGACGGTTGCGCCCGAAATCTTGCGCCAGCTTGAGAACGCCTGCCGCGAACCGAACGTCGCGGCGATCCTGATGACCGACCGTACCGCGATCGCTAACGTCACCAACTATGTGCTCGATGGAAATTCAGCACAGATGCGCGACAAGGCCTTCATGCGCGAGCTCGTAAGCTGGCTTCGTTTCAACGAGACCGATGCGCTCGCGACCATGGACGGGCTCTTCTCGGGTGCCTCGGGGAATCCGACCCTGCCCGCATGGCTCGCGCGCCCGCTCCTGAAGTTCGTCCTCACCGAAAGCGGGGAAAACAAGAAATATCGCGAGGAGCTCGACAGCTCTGCGGGCGTCGTCGTGCTCGCGGCCGACCGGAGCGACAAATCGCACTGGATCTCGGTCGGCCGGGCCTGCCAGCGTTTTGGTTTGCAGGCGACCGCGCTGGGCCTCAAATATTCCTTCGTCAACCAACCGCTCGAGGTGGCGGCACTGAGGCCGCAATTCGCGACCTCGCTCGGACTCGGCGATCGACGCCCCGATATCGTGATGCGCTTCGGCACCGGCCCGACACTGCCGAAATCGCTGCGGCGTCCTCCGGAACTGGTGATGCAGCGCTAGCGCCGAAGACCACTTAACGCCGGCGACTCGCCGGGCAGCATGTTCGATCTGATATCGCTGTCCATGCGGCCCGCGTCCTGTTGGGAGAAGCCGGCGCCGAACGACAGGCTGAGATTTGAGGTCGGCTTGAATTCGACCCCCGCGAACGCACCGTAGCCGGGCGAAGCGCCGGAGGTGAGTGGCGCCAGCGAGCTGCCAATGCCGCCGTTGTATTTCAGCGTGTCGAAGCCGGCAAAGAACGTGACGGGCACGCCGCCCGCCGTCTTGGTGTTGTAGCCGAACTGCGTGCTGTCATAAGAGAGCGCGCTGAAATTGGCGGTCGGCGCGGGCTGGCTGAGACCGCTCAGACCAAGATTGCCGCGCTCGCCTCCAACAAAAAAGCCGGGACGAGAACCGTAGCCCTCGTCTGCATTGAAGCTCGCAAAATTGCCGTAACCGTCGGAACTCTGACCGGCACCGCTGCCAAAGCCGAACGGTCCGCCCGGGATCCAATATCTCAGAGGGGCGACCTGCGCATGAGCTGGCGCTCCGCCGAGGCAGAGCACCGCTAAGAGAAGCACGAGGGCGCGTAACGAAGCCAGGCTCAACATTCCGGTGACCACTAAACAGTTGGCGGATTATACCCTCGGGATCGCGCGAAGGCCAGCGAAGCGACGCCGGTGGCCGCTTCGTCCTGTTCCAGGATCACCTTTTCCTGACGTGTTGAACCTCCTCCGTGACGGATGGACCCAATTACGGAATGCGCACGCTTGCGCAGTCGCCTTGATTGCGCAGGCCTTTGAAACTGCCGACATATGGAGGCTGTCATGGAGGTCAATTCCGACAGGTTGAATGCCTTTATGGGCAAGATGGTCACCGAGTTCGGTGCGGCGATGAATGCATCGCTGGTCCTGCTCGGAGACAAGCTCGGTCTCTACCGCGCCCTTGCGGCAAAGGGACCGATGAGCTCGTCCGAGCTGGCGAGCGCCACCGGAACCGCAGAGCGCTATGTCCGCGAATGGCTCGCGAGCCAGGCCGCATCCGGCTACGTCGAATACGATTCCGCTTCGGGAAAATTCTCGATGCTGCCCGAGCAGGCGATGGCGCTCGCCGACCAGGACAGCCCGGTTTTCCTCGGCGCGTTCGGCAACGTCATCGCATCGACGTTCTTGGACGAACCGAAGATTTCCGATGCATTCAAGTCCGGCAAGGGAGTCGGCTGGAATCGGCGCAGCGAGTGCCTGTTCTGCGGCACGGCCCGCTTCTTTCGCACGGGCTACATGCATCATCTGGTGCAGGAGTGGCTGCCGGCACTCGACGGCGTCGTGGACAAGCTCGAGCGCGGCGCCAAGGTCGCCGATGTCGGCTGTGGACACGGCGTCTCGACACGGCTGATGGCGGAGGCCTTCCCGAATTCGCGCTTCCACGGCTTCGACTATCACGAGGGCTCGATCGCGGCTGCGCGCAAGGCCACGGCTGAGACAAAACTGGGCGATCGGGTGAACTTCGCCGTTCACTCCGCCAAGACCTATCCGACAGAGGATTACGATCTCGTCTGCTTCTTCGATTGCCTGCACGACATGGGTGATCCCGTCGGCGCCATCAGCCACGTGCGCGAGACCATGGCAAAGGACGGCACCTGCATGCTGGTCGAGCCGTTCGCGGGCGACCGCCTGGAAGACAATCTCAACCCGGTGGGGCGCGTCTATTATGCGGCGTCGACCATGATCTGCACGCCGGCCTCGCTCGATCAGGAGGTGGGTCTGGCGCTGGGCGCGCAAGCCGGCGAGGCAAGGCTACGCAAGGTCGCCAGCGAGGGAGGCTTGTCGCGTTTCCGCCGCGCCGCCGAAACACCCTTCAACCTGATCCTGGAGGCACGGATCTGACCTCCCCACGCCGGGCGCATGCACGCTCGATGAATCTGATAACGATGCAGGCGGAAGCACCGAACGACAGCGTGCTGCCGCCGCTCGTCGCGAAGTAGCTCGCTGGAGTTCAGGCCGTCCTGTCCACCGAAGACGACGAATCCGCCGGCGGATATTTCGTCACGGGCACCGAGAAGGACTTGGTGCCGACCTGGTAGATGATCGTACCGTTCTGTCCGTCCTTGGTTGAAATTTGCGACTGCCCGAACATGATGACGTTGTTGTAGACGATGCCGGTGCCCTGACGGGTGATGCCGTCGGTGGTGACGCTGACCTGCGCTTCCTTGCCGTTGACGGCGAGGACCTTGAAGCTCGCACTCTTGCCGTTGTCGCTGGAATAGCCGCCCCAGCTTCCCATCAAGCGGCTGTCGGAAGCCGGCGGCGCCTGCTTCTCGAGATTGGCGGTCTGCTTGCCAGCGCCCGCGGAAGACAAGAGCACCAGGCTCTTGCCGTCCTTGGTGCCGACCGTGATCGTGCCGAAGGTGATAAGCGCGCCACTGACCTGGCCAAAACCGCGCTCGGTGTGCCCGTTATGGGTGTACTCGACCTGCGCCCGGGCGCCGCGGATATTGACCACCTTGAAGCCGACGGCCTGGTTGTTGCCCGCCCAATTGCCCTTCCATTCACCGAGCAATCTGCTCTGGTGATAGACCCGCTCATTGGCGGGCGAAATCTGGCTGGTGCTCTGCGTGACGATGGCCATTGGATTGCTCGGCGGACGAGTCTGACAATCCCGTTTTCGGTCGCTCGCCGGTCAGCAATGACAAGATACCGACCGGAAACAATCAGACACGATCCGATTAGGCCCGGCACTCGTTAACGAGCGGTTAACTTCCACCCTCCGGCGAGACGAGGCAAAAGGCCCCATTCGCAGCAGCGCCGTCAGCGCCCCCAGCGATCCGACCAGATCTTCTCGCCGATCATGCAGTTGACGCGCGGTTCCTTGTCGGCGACCCGCACCACGGGACGCTCGGGCGTGCGGCCTGCAACCTCCATCAGCAGCTTGGTGCGGATCGCCTCCTTGAACTTCTCGCGGTCTTTGATCGAGATGACGAAGGAGCCGGGGCCGCCGATGACGCAGTCCTCGTAGTAGTAGTCGAGATTGTCGATATCCATGGTCGAATAGGACGGCTCCTTGACCATGATCGGCAGGCCGTTGATGACGATGCCCTTCTCGAGCGCCGCGTCGCGCGCCGCCGTGACCGGCCCGCCATTGTTGTTGGGACCGTCGCCGGAAATGTCGATGACACGGCGCAGGCCGCGATAGGGATCCTCGTCGAACAGCGGCATTGCGAAATTGATTGCGCCGGAGATCGAGGTGCGCGAGGCGCGCCGGATCGGCGTCTTCATGATCTCGGCGGCAACCGCGTCCGCGGTCTCGGGTCCGTCCACCAGCCGCCAGGGGATGATGATCTTCTGGTCGCTGGAGGCGGCCCATTCGAAATAGGTCACCGCGATCCGACCGTTCGGTCCGAGCTTCAACGCCTGGAGGAATTCCTTCGACTGGATCGCCTGCGCGTAGCCCTCGCGCTGGATCGCGAGCTCGTCCATGTCCATGGAGTAGGAGACGTCGACCGCGAGGATCAGCTCGACATCGACCGTCTGCGCGTCCCTGTCGGCCGCCAGCCGCTGCGGTCGATGCTTGAGCGGATCGGGTTTGAATGGTTCAAACTTGGATGTTTCAAATTTGGGCCCTGGTGCCGCGATGCCCGCGACGTCCCCTCCGGCGAGAACGCCGGCCACCAGCATAGCCCCGATCGAGAACAGCATGCGCATCGCAGTCTCCCGTCGTATGATGCGATGGTGACATGCAATCGCCTTGCCGCAAAGTGCGAAGATCGATCGCGGCTCACATTCAGGTCAGCAATTGAGGCGTGTTGCGCAAAGCGGCCGTCGTCTCGCCGCTTTCGCGCCACCGGGCCTCGCGCGATCATCTGCAGCATCCTACGCAAGTGCCTCCCGCATCGAGATGCAAAACGACGGCTCATGGGACGGAGCTCTCCCGCCCATTTGTCCGGCGCGATTTCCATGCTAGGCTGGACGCACAGATGGGGATGGAGTCCCCCGATAACCGCCCGGCGGCCTGTGACCGTAGTGGGCTGATGACTCCTGCTCGAGGCGAGGCAATCTTTGAGCCTCTGCCTTTGGCGGGAGCATGGACAAGCCCGCCGATGGCGGGTTTTTTGTTGCCTGACAACGAAGGCCAAGGACGAAGGCGAGGACGTGACGACGACACCGAATACTGCACGCGCCGCACTGCCCAGAGGGATCTGGGTGCTCGGTTTCGTCTCGATGCTAATGGACATCTCCTCCGAGATGATCCACGCGCTGCTGCCGGTCTATCTCGTCACCGTGCTCGGGGCCTCCACGCTCACCGTCGGCTTCATCGAAGGCTTCGCCGAGGCGACGGCCTCGATCACGAAGATCTTCTCCGGCGCGTTGTCGGACTGGCTCGGCCGCCGCAAGTTGCTTGCCGCGCTCGGCTACGGACTCGCCGCCTTCACCAAACCGCTGTTCCCGATCGCCCCCAGTGTCGGATGGCTTGTGGCGGCACGCTTTGTCGACCGCGTCGGCAAGGGCATTCGCGGTGCGCCGCGCGATGCGCTGATCGCCGATATCGCGCCCGTCGGCGTGCGCGGTGCGAGCTTTGGCCTGCGGCAATCGCTCGACACGATCGGCGCCTTCGTCGGGCCGCTCGCGGCGATCGGCCTGATGTGGTGGACCGCGGACAATTTTGCCGCGGTGTTCTGGGTGGCGGTGCTGCCGGCATTTCTGTCCTTCGGATTGATCGCGTTCGCGGTGAGCGAGCCGGAGCCGGACCCGAGCCGGGAGCCCGCGAAAAATCCGCTCAATCTCGCCGCGATGCGGCAGCTTGGAGCGGTCTACTGGCGCGTCGTGGCGGTCGGAATCGTCTTCACACTGGCGCGCTTCAGCGAGGCCTTCCTGATCCTGCGCGCCCAGAACATCGGGCTCAACGCGATGTGGGTGCCGGCGGTGCTGGTGCTGATGAACATCACCTACGCGCTGTCCGCCTATCCGGCCGGCGTGCTGTCGGACCGCATCAACCGCACCGGCCTGCTCGCGGTCGGCCTCGTTTGTCTCGCCGGCGCCGATCTTGCGCTCGCGCTGCTGCCCAATCTGGCGGGCCTCGCGCTCGGCGTGGTGCTGTGGGGGCTGCACATGGGATTGACGCAAGGCCTGCTCTCGGCCCTCGTCGCCGACGCCGCGCCGCCGAGCCTGCGCGGCACGGCATTCGGCTATTTCAATCTGTTCACCGGCCTCGCTTTGCTGGCCGCAAGCGTGATCGCCGGAGCGCTGTGGGATGCCTATGGCCCTGCCGTAACCTTCTTCGCCGGGCTCGGCTTCGCGCTGGTCTCGCTGGTGGGGCTGCTCGCCGTCGGCAACGGGCTGACAGCGGAGAAGAAATGATCGTACACGGCGCAAATTGGGGAACGAGACGTTGAACATTCAATATATTCTGGCCGTCGCAGCGGGCGGAGCGCTCGGTGCGGTCGTACGCTACCTCGTCGCGATCGGCTCGGGCCGACTGTTCGGCACCGATTTTCCCTGGGGCACCCTGATCATCAACGTGACGGGATCGTTCCTGATCGGCCTTTTCGCGGCGCTGTTCGCGACCAGATGGAACCTGCCGCAGACCGCCCGGATTTTCCTGACGGTCGGGATCTGCGGCGGCTACACGACATTCTCGACGTTCTCGCTGGATGCCTGGTACCTGATCGAGCGCGGCCAAACATGGGCCTCCGCGGCCTACATGATTGGATCGGTCGTGCTGTCCGTGGGCGCGCTCATTGCCGCGCTGCAATTGGTGCGCGCGCTTCCGTGAAGGCACCTGCACAACCGGCGCATTCCTGCCATTCCCTTGGGCATGATGACGAGGGGCTGACCATCTTGGAGAGGCCCCGGGTCCTGCAATATAATGGGCAAGTTCGAAGCTCGTCAGGGCCGGGACGTTTCAGGACACGATGAACGACACCGTCACCACACCCAAGACGCGGACCAAAACCAAGGTCGAGCGGCCGAAGCTGCACAAGGTCATCCTGATCAACGACGACTACACGCCGCGTGAGTTCGTCACGATGATCCTGAAGGCCGAGTTCCGCATGACCGAGGATCAGGCCTACAAGGTGATGATCACCGCGCACAAGCTGGGCGCCTGTGTGGTCGCCGTGTTCACCAAGGACGTCGCCGAGACCAAGGCCACCCGCGCCACCGACGCCGCGCGCACAAAGGGCTATCCGCTGCTATTCACGACGGAGCCAGAGGAATAGGGCTTCATCAGGCCATCAACGCCGGCGTCTCTTCCGCCAGCCCGTACACGAGTTGCGCCTTGGAAAATCCCGCGATCGGAAATTCGCCGAGCTCGCGCCAGTCGTGGCGGCAGGCCTTCGCAAAGACTTCCGAGACCACGACGGTGCGGCCGAGCCTTCCTGCGATCTTCTCCAGCCGTGCCGCCAGATTGACGGCAGGGCCGATGCAGGTGAAGTCGAGCCGGTTGCCGCCGCCGATATTGCCGTAGAGGATGTTGCCGACGTGCAGCGCGACGCCGAAGCGAAAGCGCTCGACCACGTCGCCGACCGGAAAAGCGAGCGCCTCGACGCTGGCGCGGGACTCGCGCGCCGCTTCCAGCACGCGCGTGCAGACATGCGCGGCATCGCCGACATATTCGTCGATCGGGAACACCGCGAGCAGACCGTCGCCCATGAATTTCAGCACCTCGCCGCCATGCCCCCGGATCGCGGTGACCTGGCAGTCGAAATACTGGTTGAGGATTTCGACCACGGTCTCGGCCGGCAGCCGGTCCGACAGCGCGGTGAAGCCGCGCAAATCCGAGAGCCAGATCGCGGCCTGCATGGTGTCGTTGTGGCCGCGGCGGATCTGGCCGCCAAGGATGCGCGCGCCGGCGCGGTTGCCGACATAGGTGTCGAGCAACATCTCGGCGGTGCGACGCAGGCTGACGATCTCGCTGACACGTGCGAGCGGCGCCACGAGGGTTCGGATCGCCGCGACGTCGTCGTCGCTGAAACCGCCGGGACGGCGCGTGACCCAACTCGTTGCGTGGATCGAGCCATCGAGATACGGCATCGGCATCGCGAGGTAGTCGGTCACGCCTTCGGCGCGCATGTCGTCGAGGAACGGAAAGCGCCTGCTGTCCGGATCGTGCATCCGTCCCCGGACCTCGAGTCCTTCCTCGAACACGATCCGAAGCGGGCTCCTGGCGAATTCGGGGGTATCCAGGATCTCGAAATCGACGGTGCCGATCTCGACCTCCTGGCCTTCCCGCCAGATGAAGTTGCGGCCAAAAATTTCCGGATGCAGCGTGCGGACGAAGATGCCGAACCGCCACAGCGGCAGGCCCGCTGCGACGAGATGTTCGCAGACATCGGCGATCATCTCGGACGGGGTCCCCGCGGACCTTGCGCCGTCGATCAGCCAATTGGTGATGCGCTGGATCTCGGAGTTTTGCATGTCCGCATTTGCGGATGAAGTTGTGGGATCGTCAAGCTGCGCGGTGGGCTAGTACCGCGACACGAACGCTCGCCCAGCTCTATCGCCCGACCTGCCCGCGGTCGCGCAGGAAGTGATCGGCCAGCACGCAGGCCATCATGGCTTCGCCGACGGGCACTGCGCGGATGCCGACGCAGGGGTCGTGGCGGCCCTTCGTAAGAATCTCGGTGTCGGCGCCCTGGCGATCGACGGTCAGACGCGGCTGGAGTATCGACGAGGTCGGCTTCACCGCGAAGCGCACCACCACCGGCTGCCCGGTCGCGATGCCGCCCAGAATGCCGCCGGCATGGTTGGACAAAAAGCGCGTGCCGTCATTGCCGGTGCGCATCTCGTCGGCGTTCTCCTCGCCGGTCAATTCCGCCGCGCCAAAGCCGGCGCCGATCTCGACGCCCTTGACCGCGTTGATGGTCATCATCGCGCCCGCCAGATCGGAATCGAGTTTTGCGTAGATCGGGGCGCCGAGGCCGGCCGGCACGCCCTCGGCGACGATCTCCAGCACCGCGCCGATCGATGAGCCGCTCTTGCGGATGCCGTCGAGATAGGTCTCGAAGAACGCGGCCTTGTCCTTGTCCGGACAGAAGAACGGATTTTTCGCGATCTCGTCCCAGTCCCACTTGTCGCGGTCGATCTTGTGCGGGCCCATCTGCACCAGCGCGCCGCGCACCTTCACATCGGGCAGCACCTTGCGCGCGATGGCGCCGGCGGCGACGCGTGTCGCGGTCTCGCGCGCGGAGGAGCGGCCGCCGCCGCGATAGTCGCGCAGGCCATATTTCGCTTCATAGGTGAAGTCGGCGTGCCCCGGGCGAAACTTGTCCTTGATCTCCGAATAGTCCTTCGAGCGCTGGTCGGTGTTCTCGATCAGGAGCCCGATCGGCGTGCCTGTCGTCACCTGCACGCCGGTCTCCGGATGCGCCATCACGCCGGAGAGGATTTTAACCTGGTCCGGCTCCTGGCGCTGGGTGGTAAAGCGTGACTGGCCAGGACGGCGGCGATCGAGGTCCTGCTGGATGTCCGCCTCAGTGAGCGGGATCATCGGCGGACAGCCGTCGACCACGCAGCCGATCGCCACCCCGTGGCTCTCGCCGAAGGTGGTGACGCGGAACATGTGGCCGAAGGTGTTGAAAGACATGCTGGACCGTCGCCTAGCGTTGAATGGCAACGCCTGTGTTATATCTCAACGTGACGTAACGCGATCTGGATGAAGGGTCAAATACCCACCTCAGTCGTCATGGCCGGGCTTGTCCCGGCGATGACGGCGGAGGGCGGGTCGGCGAGAGGACTTAACTAAACTTCTCCAGCCGTCCGTCGCGAAACACGTAGACCGCGCCCTGCTCGATATAGAGCTCGGCCGCGCCGGCGGGGGTCTGAAGGCCGAGCGAGACCATCAGGGCCCGGCAGGTGCCGCCATGGGCGACCGCGACGGTGTCGGTCTGGAGCTGATCGTACCAGGCGCGCACGCGGACCTGCACGTCGGCATAGGTCTCCCCGCCGGCGGGACCCACCGTCCATTTGTCGGCGAGGCGCCGGGCATAGATTTCGGGATCGGTCGCCTCGCTCTCGGCCAGCGTCAGTCCTTCCCAGCTGCCGTAACCGATCTCGCGCAGGCGATCATCGAGCGCATAGTCCGCGACCGGCAGTTCGAGCTTGCCGCGCGCGAGCTCCATGGTCATGCGTGCCCGTCCGAGCGGGCTCGACACGTAGGGCAGCGCCGCCTTGTCGCGGCCGTCGCGCTTGAAGAGATCCGCGAGAACGCCACCGGCCTGAACGGCCTGATCGCGGCCGCGCGCGTTCAGCGGAATGTCCCTGGTGCCCTGAAGCCTGCCGAGCGCGTTCCACTCGGTCTCGCCGTGGCGAAGATAATAGATCGTGGGCACGGGCATTCCAAACTTGGAGACTATTCCTTGCTGCCGAACGAAATGTCCGGTGCGTCGGGCCGCTTCATGCCCAGCACATGATAGCCGGAATCGACGTGATGCACTTCGCCGGTGACACCGCGCGAGAGATCAGAGAGGAGATACAGCGCGCTGCCGCCGACGTCCTCGGTCGACACGTTGCGCCGCAGCGGCGCGTTGTACTCGTTCCACTTCAGGATATAGCGGAAGTCGCCGATGCCGGACGCGGCCAGCGTCTTGATCGGCCCCGCCGAGATCGCGTTGACGCGGATGTTCTTCTCGCCGAGATCGGCGGCGAGATAGCGCACGCTGGCCTCCAGCGCCGCCTTGGCCACACCCATCACGTTGTAATGCGGCATCCACTTCTCGGCGCCGTAATAGGAGAGCGTGATGAGCGAGCCGCCGTCGGTCATCAGCTTCTCGGCGCGCTGCGCCACCGCCGTGAACGAGTAGCAGGAGATCAGCATCGACTTGGAAAAATTCTCCGGCGTGGTGTCGACGTAGCGGCCGTCGAGCTGCTCGCCATAGGCGATCGCGTGCACCAGGAAGTCGATCTTGCCCCACTTCTCCTGCAGCACGGCGAAGGCGGCGTCGATGGTCGCGGCATCGGTGACGTCGCAATGGCCGAGCACGAGCCCGCCGATCTCGGCGGCGAGCGGCTCGACGCGCTTCTTCAGCGCATCGCCCTGATAGGTGAAGGCGAGCTCGGCGCCGGCCGCGTGGCATGCCTTGGCGATGCCCCAGGCGATCGAGCGGTTGTTGGCGAGGCCGAGGATGACCCCCCGCTTGCCTTGCATCAGTCCCGAATTCTGCGCCATTTGCTAACGTCCCGTCGAGCTCTCGTTGCGGTTTGGAGGTACACCAGCCCTCCTTCGCGGTACAGTCCTAATACGCAGCGTTAACGCTGTTTCAAGCGCCGGAATAGCCGTTCCGTTCGGGTGTTATGATGATAGTGGCGCTTGCGCCGAACGGCAGGACATCAAGACGGCATGAGCGCATTTCGCCAGAGTGTGGAGGCCATGATCCCGGCGTTGCGCCGCTACGCCCGTGCGCTCACGCGCGAGGCGGATGCGGCCGACGATCTGGTGCAGGATACGCTGGTGCGGGCGCTGCGTTCGGAGCGCCTGTTCCTCGGAGGCGACGTCAGGAGCTGGCTCTACACGATCCTGACCAACCTCAACAAGAACCGGCGGCGCTCGCTGGCAAGGCGCCCGCAATTCACGCAGCTGACGGAGAACAACCCGGATGCCAGCGGGACCGAAGCCGAGGGGCGCGACATCGAGAGGGCGCTGGCAACGCTGGTCGAGGAGCAGCGCTCGGTGCTGCTGCTGGTGATGCTGGAGGGCATGAGCTACCGCGAGGTCGCCGACATCCAGGGTGTGCCGATCGGCACCGTGATGTCCCGCCTGGCCCGCGCCCGTGCCCACGTCAAGGCCTCGCTGGAGGGCGAGCGCCCCGCGCTCAGGCGGGTGAAATGATGGCAGGATTGATGCATCGCGCGACCCGCGTTCCCTGCACGGAAAGAGAAGCAGTGCAGTTGAACCGCGTCAGATTTTTGGGGCCGCAGAGCCAGAGACGATCGATATGAACGACCACAGGATTTCAGTGACCGAGGACGAGCTGCACGCCCATGTCGACGGCGAGCTGCCGGCTGAGCGCCGCGCCGACGTCGAGGCCTGGCTTGACGCGCACCCCGACGATGCCGAGCGCGTGCGGTCCTGGCGCGCCATGGCCGAGATGCTGCACGCCCGCTACGATTCCGTCGCCCAGGAGCCGGTGCCGGCCCGGCTTGAGCTCGAACGGCTGGAACGCCGTCCCCGGCAATGGCTCTATGGCGCCGCCGCGGCTGTGCTGGTTGCCTTCGTCGCCGGCGGCACCGCCGGCTGGGTGGCGCATGGCGCCGCCAATGCGCCCTCGCCCTTCCAGAGCTTTACGGCGGACGCGCTCGATGCCCACCGCCTCTATGTCGTCGAGGTTCGCCACCCCGTCGAGGTCGGCGGCAACGAGCGGGACCACCTCCAGGCCTGGCTGACCCGGCGCTGCGGCTGGACCGTGTTCGCGCCGAATCTGGAAGCGAGCGGGCTGAAGCTCGTCGGCGGCCGGCTCCTGCCGGGGCCGAATGGTCCGGCCTCGTTCCTGATGTATGAGGGCGCCTCGGGCGAGCGGTACACGATCTACACCTCCAAGACCGAGAACGGCGCGACGCAGATGCGCTACGCCAAAACGGACAAGGACGGGGCGCTGTTCTGGGCCGAGCGCGGCGTCGGCTATGTCGTCAGCGGAGGCGGTACCGACCGCGATCGGCTGACGAAGGTGGCGCAGGCCGTGTACGACCAGGCCGAGAAAAGTGGCGGCTAGACAACCGCGCAAGCGCGGTGCCTCGATTCCGTCATTGAAAATCTGGAATCAAAACATCGGCGCGTCTCATTATCGCACCGAGTGTTCACGCGATTATGAGCGGCGTTCGATCCGCCGATCGACGCGGGCGGCCTCGATTGGGGTTTTTGGTACCGCGCTGGTCCCCCTCTCGAGGCCGCACCTTTTTATCGGCTGGCCCGCCGGACAACCGACACGTCGAGCACATGAAGCGCTACCACGCTTCTGCCATATGATGAGCATCATCTCCTCGACGATGCCCTAGGCCTTTAGGAGAAACCCCTTCGGTTCAATCGTACCCTAAAGCGCGACGGCTCGCGCTTTAGCTATTTGTTTGCGCATGATCTTGTCGGAAAACCGCTACGCACTTTGCGCTAACGCGGCCTTTCGGGTCCGGATCATGCTTAGCCCAGCCCACTACGTGGATTGTAAGGATGATGGTCCCGCCACTTCTCCATCAATGCCTCAAGCTCGGCGTCGTTCCCGTCCGGTAGCATAATCCTGATGGTGACGAAGAGATCCCCGGTTCCGCCGGCTTTCGGCAGGCCCTTGCCCTTGAGGCGGAAGGTCCGGCCGCTGGAGGTGTTTTTCGGGACCGAAAGCTCGACGGCATTGCCGAGGGTGGGCACGCGGACCTTGCCGCCGAGCACCGCCTCATAGAGCGTGACCGGCAGGTCGATCCTGAGGTCGGCGCCTTCGATCTTGAAGAACGCGTGCGGCGCGACGCTGATGGTGATCAGGAGATCGCCCGGCGGATGGCCCTGGGCGCTCTCGCCCTGCCCGCGCAGGCGGATCTGCTGGCCCTCGGTGACGCCGGCCGGAATCTTGACGTTCAATTCCTTGCCGTTCGGCAACCGGACTCGCTTTTCGCCACCCTTGACCGACTCTTCCAGCGAGACCGACATGGCGACGTTGACGTCGAGATCAAGCCCGATCCCGCCGGTGTCGAATTCGAACTGGGCACCCCCGCCAGCCCCGGGCCGCGCGCCGCGAACCCCGCCGCCGAACATGCTGTTGAGGATATCCTCGAACGCACCCGCCCCCTGACCGGGGCCTCCACCGCCGCCGCGGAACGAATACTCGAATCCGCCAGGACCCGCGCGTCCGCGCGGCCCGCCGCCGCCGCCCGGAAAACCCTGGAAGCGCGGCTTGCCCTCGGCGTCGATCTCGCCGCGGTCAAACTGCTTGCGCTTGTCCTCGTCGCCGAGGATCTCGTTCGCCGAGTTGATCTCGGAGAAGCGCTCGGCGGCCTTCGGGTCGTCCTTGTTGCTGTCGGGATGATGCTTCTTGGCAAGCTTGCGATAGGCGCTCTTGATCGCGGCAGCGCTAGCGCTCCGCTGCACCCCCAAGACCTCATAGGGGTCGCGCATCCGTCACGTCTCCTCTCGGAAATCGATATGTTCAAAGGGCTCCCCGCCCCATCTGAGCCTCATGTGGGGGGCGAGTGGTATTTTTGCAACTAGTCAGGTGAAGCGATTCCTAGCTCCGCCATGGCTTTAGCGTATGTATCTCCCAACGGCCACGGCTGCTTTGGCAGCCGGCGCCCTGGAGCCAGCTCTCGGTGCTGCCGTTGACGTAGCTGGCCAGAAAATCGCGGCACTTGCGCCCATCTTCGGCGGCATAGGATTGCGCGATCGGCGTCACCGAGCCCCGCGCCCCGGTTTCCGGATTTTCCCAGTGCTGGCTCGAATCCCTGTCGCCCTTGCTGAGGACGTCGGAGGCGGCGTTGCGGGCGAAGGCAAGATCGGTCTCGGTCGGCGGGGCGTCCTTTGCCGGCCGCGCGATCGAGCCTGTGAGGTCGCTGTCGTCGGCCTTGGCATAGGCACTGGTGTCATTGCGGGAAAAGCTGCAGCCGCCGGTGCCGAGCCCGATCAGAATCATCGTCATGACAAAGCTGGACGGCCCGATCGCCGATAGGCCAACGCGTCCCCATGCCCTATATAGGGCGGGAGCGGACAACAACGCGTTTTGGGCCGCGATACGCAACTCGGACTCCAGACATGACCGACACGACCTCGATGAAACACCAGACACCCTTAACATCCGGTGATTTCACCGCCGCCGACGAGCCATTTGCGCTGTTCGACGCTTGGCTGAACGAGGCGATCAAGAGCGAACCGAACGATCCGAACGCCATGGCACTCGCAACCGTCGATCCCGACGGGCTGCCTGACGTGCGCATGGTGCTGATGAAAGGCTTCGATACCGAGGGTTTTGTCTTCTACAGCCACATCGCGAGCCAGAAGGGCCGCGAACTCGCCGCAAATCCTAAGGCGGCTTTACTTTTTCACTGGAAGTCGCTGCGCCGTCAGGTCCGCATCCGCGGCAACGTGACGCCGGTGACCGACGCCGAGGCCGACGCCTATTTCGCCACCCGCCCCAAGCAGGCGCAGATCGGCGCCTGGGCCAGCAAGCAGTCGCAGGAGCTGGAGAGCCGCTTCGCCTTCGAGCAGGCCATTGCGAAAATCGCTGCAAGGCATGTCATCGGCGAAGTGCCGCGGCCGCCGGGCTGGAGCGGCTGGCGCATCACCCCTTCTCGGATCGAGTTCTGGCACGACCGCCCATTCCGCCTGCACGACCGCATCGAATTTCGCCGTGACGCGGCCAGCCAACCGTGGTCCAAGACGCGGATGTACCCGTGAGCCTTACCTCGAGCTTTGGGCCGACCTGAAAGATGTCCATGTCGCATTCGTCCAATGCGCCGCGCCGCACGCTGCTCCTGACCGGAGCGAGCCGCGGTATCGGCCACGCCACAGTGATCCGCTTCTCGTCGGCGGGCTGGCGTGTCATCACCTGCTCGCGGCATCCGTTCCCGGAGGACTGTCCCTGGGACGCAGGGCCGGAGGATCACATCCAGGTCGACCTCGGCAATCCCCAGGACACGACGCGCGCGATCTCCGACATCCGCGACCGCCTCGAAGGTGGCATGCTGCATGCGCTGGTCAACAACGCCGCGATCTCGCCGAAGGGCCCGGGTGGCTCGCGGCTCGGCTCGGTCGACACCGATCTGGACACCTGGACCCACGTGTTTCACGTCAATTTCTTCGCGCCGATCATGATCGCGCGCGGGCTGATCGAGGAATTGAAGGCGGCCAAGGGCTCGGTCGTGAACGTCACCTCGATCGCGGGCTCGCGCGTGCATCCCTTCGCGGGCGCCGCCTATGCCACCTCGAAAGCCGCGCTGGCATCGTTGACGCGCGAGATGGCCTCCGATTTCGGCCGCGTCGGCGTGCGCGTCAACGCGATCGCGCCGGGCGAGATCGACACCTCGATCCTCTCGCCGGGCACCGACAAGATCGTCGAGCAGCAGATCCCGCTGCACCGCCTCGGCACGCCCGACGAGGTCGCCAAGATCATCTACGTGCTGTGCACGGACACCAGCTCCTACGTCAACGGCGCCGAGATCCACATCAACGGTGGTCAGCACGTGTAGGTGCTGACGTCGTTACGAGCGCAAGCGCAAAATTGCTTTGCAATTTTGTCGCGGGCTTCTCGAAATGACCGAATTCGTTGGTTCTGGGGAAGCAAGGCGATCCAGACAAAGCCGCCGCAAGACCTGGATCGCCCTTACCTTCCGTTCTCAATCGGCGCGAAACCGACGCGGCTGATCGCGCAGTCTTTGAGCTGCGGCATCTGGAGCTGCGGCATTGATTGCAGTCGAGCAGTCGTCGTCGTTCTCGCCGTCGAGCAGCGGAGCACCACAGTGCCGGCACATCCGTGCCGACATCGACGCCGCCTTGCCGCTGGCCAGGACCTGACGATAGTTCGCCAGATCAATGACGTTGCGGAGCGACGTTATGTGTTTTTCAACCATGGCTGTTCCTCGCGGCTAACCCACTGCTTATCGCAGACAAGCTTCGCGCAAACGTTCAGCCCACCGCTCAAATTTTACCGGAGGAATTGGGGCGGCGGGCACACATCACCGCGCGGCCGCAATCCCGATCTATTCTGCGACACCAACCGCCGTGTCTCTGTGAACGCCGTAAGGTCTCGGTCACTATTTCCCGAGAGGGCGATGAGATCAGAGCCACTTCTTCCACTTGAAGATCCAGTACGGCACGATCGCCGCGATCAGCATCAGCACCAGCGCGAACGGATAGCCGTGCGCCCATTCGAGTTCCGGCATCGCCTTGAAGTTCATGCCGTAGATCGAGGCGATCAGCGTCGGCGGCATCAGGACAACGGCCATGACCGAAAACAGCTTGATGATGTTGTTCTGCTCGAGATTGACGACGCCCAGCATGGCGTCGAGCACGAAGGTGATCTTGCTCGAGAGGTAGGAGGCGTGATCGGTCAGCGAGACGACGTCGCGCTGCATGGTCTTGAGCTGCTCGCGCATGTCCTTCGACCATTTCACGCCCTCCACCACTGCCGAGAGGAAGGCGACGACGCGGCCGATCGAGACCAGGCTCTCGCGAACCTTGGAGGTCAGGTCGCCCTTGCGGCCGATCGCGGCCAGTATCTGCGCGTACAACTTGGCGTGGCCGTGGCGATCCTGCTCCGGCTCGAAGATGTCGTGCGAGACCTGGTCGATCTCGGCGCCGCATTTCTCCAGAATGTCGGCGCAGCGGTCGATCACCGCGTCCAGCAGCTCCATCAGCACCATCTCGCCGGTGATCGCCGGCGTGCAGGCGCGGGCGAGCTTGGCCTCGACCAGGGCGAACGGTTTAGGCTGATCGTAGCGCACCGTGACCAGTCGGTGGTCGCCGAGAATGAAGGTGACCGGCGTGGTCCGGGGCATGTCGGTATCGGAGTGGCACATCAGCGTCGCCGTCATATAGCGCGCGCCGTTCTCGATATAGAGACGGCTGGAGATCTCGATCTCCTGCATGTCCTCCCGGGTGGGGATCGCGATGCCCGAGAGCCGCTCCACCGCCTTGTCCTCGTTCGCGGTCGGGTTGACGAGGTCGATCCACACCGCATGCTCCGGCACCGCGGCGAGATCGTCGATGACGGCCTTCTTGAGGGAGGTGTCGGAGGGAACGAACACAGAAAACATGCACAACTCCAGCGGGGGGCCCTGCGACCGAATGACAGCCCTTAGCGCGATTCTGACAAGTTCATGATGACAAGCACATTACGGAGCGTTGGCATTTGTGGCCGCACCGTGGCACAAAATCGACAGTTTGCTCGAAAATCAGCCCAAGGCCGCTAAACTTGCGGCAAAAAAGCCACAGCTCGGACCTTGCAGCGCGGGAAAAGGTCCGAGACGCTGGAATTGTGGCAGATTTCAACGATAATAGGGACCAACGGAGTCGTGGTTTGGGCTTGGCTCAAGCTCCGCGAAAGCTTGTTATTGTCGATTGGAACCAAATCATGTCGTCGCTGAAAGTTATGCTGGGTGTTTTGGCCGCTGGCCTGATGCTGTCGGGCTGCATGCAGGCCACGCGTTACGAAGCGACCGACACCAAGGCGTTCAAGCCGAAGGACAAGGAACTCCTCGCCAAGGTCAGGTACGAGAATACTGCGGTCGCAGAGCCGTTCCGCCGCGCCATTGTCGACTACCACCGCAAGGAATCGCCGGGCTCGATCGTGGTCGATTCCGACAACCACTATCTTTACTACGTTTTGGATGGCGGCAAGGCGATCCGCTACGGCATCACCGTTGGCGAAGAGGCCATGGCCTGGTCGGGCATCGCCAAGGTGGGCAGCAAGACCGAGTGGCCGGCCTGGCACCCCACCCCCGGCGAAATTTCGCGCCTGGGCGTGCCGACCTATGTCGCCCCTGGCCCGGACAATCCGATGGGCTCCCGCGCGATGTATCTCTACTCCGGCGGCAAGGACACGCTGTTTCGTATCCACGGCACCAACCAGCCGGAATATATCGGAGCCTCGATCTCGTCTGGCTGCATCCGCCTGACCAACGAGGACGCGATCGATCTCTATGATCGCGTCAAGGTCGGCACCCTCGTCGTGGTGCTCGAGCCGAAGCATGGCGACTCGCCGTATAATTCGCGCCTCGCGCTCGGCGGCAGCCAAACCGGCCAGGCAGGCAGCTTCTGATCTCTTCCGGATTATCTGACATCCAAAAGCGCCGGTTTTACCGGCGCTTTTTTGTTGCCGGCTTGTGCGGCTCGACTTTGCCGCCTTCGGCCGCCGGCTTGTCCGCGGGCGCTGTGGGCCTCGCAGTCTCCTGATCTTCAGCCCCCTCCTTTGCCTCCGGCCTGGCCGCGACCTCGCGCGGCGGAGCTTCTTCCGGCCGTTCCGCCGGCAGCAGCGGAGCGACCTGCGGCAGGGGATCCCAGACGTTCCACTGGCAGATCCGGTAGTCGTTGCGCCGCTGCGCGAGGTCAAGGTGGATGTGGTCCTCGTGGTACCAGTCCGAGCCCGGCCCGAGCACGGTGGAAAAGCGCGCGCAGACCGACTGCAGCACACGTTCGCGGACGTCGCGGGACATGGTGCGGTCGGTGAAGCCGATCGACTGCCCATTGGCAAGCTTGATGGCACGGACGTCGAGCGCGTTGGCCTTGCCGTGCTCGGACAGCAGCGCACCGGCGACGCGGTTGCGGCCGCGGCACTCGAAGCTATCGAAATTGTCGAGATCGCTGATCGCCGAGCCGAGGCTGCCGGCCAGCGGCACCATGTCCTTGCGGACCCAGTCGGCGATCGCGGAAGCCATGGTGCAGCGGAGGATCGCCGCGGGCTTGACCGCCACCCTGCGCTTGTCCGGCAGCACGATGGCCTCCAGCCGCACCAGATCCTCGCCGCCGCAGGCACCGGGGCCGCGGATATCCGGAATGGACGGCGCGACCGCGATCTCCTCGGTCAGCGCGAGGCGGCAGGCCGAAGCCTGCTTCTCGGGCGGCGGCGCGGCCTCCGCGGGCTTGCTGGCGTTGGACTTGTCGGGGGCAGGTTTCCCTTCGGCCTCCGGAGCAGGCTCGTCCGATGCCTTTGGGGCCTCTTCAGGACGGGGTTTCGGTAGCGGGATCTTGGCGGAATGAACCGTCGGGCGCGGTCGTGGTGTACCAAGGCCGAAGATATCCAGCGGCGCAGCATATTTCCGCGCCTCTGCCCGCTCCGGGAGCACGAGCGACAGCCCGAGCGCAGCGGTAACCATTGCCGCGCCGGCGGACATATAGCCGCGACAAGACCATTTGCGGCGAAAGTCCAGCAGGCTAAAACCCATGACAATTCTTTGGCCCAGCGCTGAGAGCGATAACAAGTCCAGCCCACCTCGGAGGAACGACGGAATGCTTGGTTTGATGCAAGATTGGCCCCTGCTCTGCCACCGGATCATCGAACACGCCGCCAGGATTCATGGCAAGCAGGAGGTCGTCACGCGATCGATCGAAGGACCGATCCATCGCACCACCTATGGCGAAATCCACCAGCGTGCCCTCAAGGTCTCGCAGATGCTGGACCGCGATGGCATCAAGTTCGGCGACCGCGTCGCAACGATCGCCTGGAACACCTGGCGCCATCTCGAAGTCTGGTACGGCATCATGGGGATCGGCGCCATCTGCCATACCGTCAATCCCCGCCTTTTCCCCGAGCAGATCGCCTGGATCATCAACCATGCGCAGGATCGCATCGTGATGACCGACATCACCTTCGTTCCGGTCCTGGAGAAGATCGCCGACAAGCTGCCGAGCGTGGAGCGCTACGTCGTGCTCACCGACAAGGCGCATATGCCCAAGACCACGCTCAAGAACGTTGTCGCCTACGAGGACTGGATCGCGGAGGCCGACGGCAAATTCAAATGGAAGGACTTTGACGAGAACACGGCAGCCGCGATGTGCTACACGTCCGGCACGACGGGCGACCCGAAGGGTGTGCTGTACTCGCATCGCTCCAACGTGCTGCACGCGCTGATGGCCAACAATGTCGATGCGCTCGGCACCAGTGCCTCCGAGACAATGCTGCCGGTGGTTCCGTTGTTCCATGCCAATAGCTGGGGCATCGCTTTCTCCGCGCCGTCGCAGGGCACCAAGCTCGTGATGCCCGGAGCCAAGCTCGACGGCGCCTCGGTCTACGAGTTGCTCTCGACCGAGAAGGTGACGCACACCGCGGGCGTGCCCACGGTGTGGCTGATGCTGCTGCAGCACATGGCCGCAAACAATCTGAAGCTGCCGGACCTGAAGATGGTGATCTGCGGCGGCTCTGCGATGCCGCGCTCGATGATCAAGGCCTTCCTCGACATGGGCTCGAACGTTCGCCACGCCTGGGGCATGACCGAGATGAGTCCGATCGGCAGCGTCGCCGCGCTGAAGCCGCCGTTCACGGACGCAACCGGCGAGGCGCGGCTCGACGTGCTTCAGATGCAGGGCTATGCGCCCTTCGCGGTGGAGATGAAGATCACCGACGATGCCGGCAAGGAGCTACCTTGGGACGGCAAGACATTTGGCCGCCTCAAGGTCTCCGGCCCCGCCGTCGCCAAGGCCTATTACCGGGTCGACAGCAACATCCTCGACGAGAACGGCTTCTTCGACACCGGCGACGTCGCGACCATCGACGAGGCCGGCTACATGCGGATCACCGACCGCTCCAAGGACGTGATCAAGTCCGGCGGCGAGTGGATCTCCTCGATCGACCTCGAAAACCTCGCTGTGGGCCATCCGGCGGTGGCCGAGGCTGCCGTGATCGGGGTCTATCATCCCAAATGGGACGAGCGTCCGCTGCTGATCGTGCAGCTCAAGCAGGGCCAGCAGACCACGCGCGAGGACATCCTCAAGTTCATGGACGGCAAGATCGCCAAATGGTGGATGCCAGATGACGTCGCCTTCGTCGAGGGCATCCCGCACACGGCGACCGGCAAGATCCTGAAGACGGCACTCCGCGACCAGTTCAAGGATTACCGCTTCCCGAACGCGGCGGCATAAAGCTCTCACGTCATTCCGGGGCGATGCCAACGGCATCGACCCCGGAATGACGGGCCGTGACGGTCTCCCTTGAAATTGCCCCCGGGCCGTGGTCTCAACGGCACACCCGGCGCCAACGCCGTTTCGCGCGGCACCGCCCCCAAGCACCCCGGCAGAGCTCATCCGATGGCCCGCAGGTTTTCCGCTCCCTATCAGACGGAGCCCGTGTCCAGCCTTGCGAGCTGGGCGCGCAACCTGGCCGTGTTCGCGGTGGTGGCGGTGGTGGTGTCGATCCTCATTGTCCGCTTCGGCTTCCTGGAGCCGAAGCCGGCGCTCGTCACCTTCTTCGGGGGCCTCGCGATCGCCGCACTCTCGATCCTGTTCGGGCTCGCCGGCTTTGCGGCGATCTGGCAGAACGGCTCGCGTGGCATGGCGCGCATCCTGCTCGCCTTCCTGATCGACGGGGCGATCCTCGCCTACCCCGCCTATCTCGGACTGCAATATCGCAAGCTGCCGGCGATCCACGACATCACCACCGACCCGATCGACCCGCCCCGCTTCGACGCGCTGGCGCGTCTGCGCACCGGCGACGGCGCCAACAGCGCGGTCTATGCCGGCCTCTATTCGGCCGAGCAGCAGCGCCATTTCTATCCCGAGATCGAGCCGATCGAGCTCGAAATCACGGTTGACCGCGCCTATGCGATCGCGCTCCAGCTCGTCAACAAGCGCAAATGGCTCGTCATCGACGAGCGCGCGCCGCAGCCGCCGCGCCGCATCGGCCGCATCGAGGCGGTGGCGCGCTCGCCGATCATGGGCTTGCGTGAAGACATTTCCATCAGGGTTGCGCCCGATGGCGAGGATTCCCGCGTCGATATCCGCTCGGCCTCGCGCTATTTCGACAGCGACCTCGGCAGCAACGCCGCGCGCGTGACAAAATTCATCGACGATCTCAACACCGCCGCGGACGCCGATGCGCTGAAGCCGGTGAAGAAGACGCCGGTGACGCCGCCGAAGGCCCCGGCGAAGACGGTGAAGAAGTAGCCCGACTGTCATTCCGGGGCGCCCGCAGGGCGAGCCCGGAATCCATTGATCCATTAACGCCGCTGCCCGATGGATTCCGGGTTCCGCTACGCGCGCCCCGGAATGACGAGAGGCTAGCCCGCTATCCGATACGTCCCGCCAATCACGGGATCGCCGTCCGTCGCCACCACCCCGCGCGCAACCAGATCCTCCAGATGCGCCAGCACGGAATAGCCCGCCGCCGTCGTCAGCCTGGGATCGATGCCGATATAGATCGCACGCACCATGGTCGGAATGTCGGTCTCGCCCTTGGCGAGGCGGTGCAGGATCGAGGCCTCGCGCGCCTTGCGGTGACGGATCAGGAAGCGCACGAAGCGCGGACCGTCCGGAATCTCGGGACCGTGGCCGGAGAAATACAGATCCTCCTCGCGCGCGGCCAGGCGGTCGAGCGACTCCATGTAGTCGATCATCGAGCCGTCGGGCGGCGCCACGATCGAGGTCGACCAGCCCATCACGTGATCGCCGACGAAGTTGACCTTCCGTTCGGGCCAGGCGAACGCGAGATGATTGGCGGTGTGGCCGGGCGTCGCCACGGCCTCCAGACGCCAGCCATCACCCTCGACGATATCGCCATGGGCGATTCTGACATCGGGCACGAAGTCGCGGTCAGAACCGGATTCCGGATTGTGCTTCTCGCTCTCGAAGCGCGGGCGCGAGGCCCGGTGCGGGCCTTCGGCATACACCGGCGCGCCGGTCGCCTGCTTGATCCGCGCGGTGTTCGGCGAGTGGTCGCGGTGGGTGTGGGTGACGAAGATATGGCTCACCGTCTCGCCGCGCACGGCATCGAGCAGAGCCGCGGCATGCGCCGCATCGTCCGGGCCGGGATCGATGATCGCGACGTTACCGGTGCCTACGATGTAGCTGACGGTGCCGGTGAAGGTGAAGGGGCTCGGATTGTTACAGAGCACGCGCCGCACGCCGGGGCGGACTTCCTCGACGAGGCCGGGCTGAAGCGGAAAGTTGCGGTTGAACGGGACGTCGTCGTTGTCGGACATGGCTTGCTCATACCTTGCTGACTTCGTCATGCCCGGCCTTGTGCCGGGCATCCACGTTCTTCGCTGGAGCTAGAACGTGGATGGCCGGGACATCCAGCGCGAAGACACGCTTCGCGCTTCTGCCCGGCCATGACGGAGTTGGAGAGTTCTGTCGCCTCGTACCCGTGCGCTCTCAGAAGAACGCCTGAATGCCCGTGATCGCGCGGCCCAGGATCAGGGCGTGGACGTCGTGGGTGCCCTCGTAGGTGTTGACCGTCTCGAGGTTATGGACGTGGCGCATCACGTGGTACTCGGCCGAGATGCCGTTGCCGCCGTGCATGTCGCGCGAGACGCGGGCGATGTCGAGGGCCTTGCCGCAATTGTTGCGCTTCATGATCGAGATCATCTCGGGGGCGAACTTGCCCTCGTCCATCAGGCGGCCGACGCGAAGTGAGCCCTGAAGGCCAAGTGCAATCTCGGTCTGCATGTCGGCCAGCTTCTTCTGCATCAGCTGGGTCGCGGCGAGCGGCTTGCCGAACTGCTTGCGGTCGAGCGTGTACTGGCGGGCACGGTGCATGCAGTCCTCGGCGGCGCCGAGCACGCCCCACGAGATGCCGTAGCGCGCACGGTTGAGGCAGCCGAACGGGCCCTTCAGGCCGGAGACGTTGGGAAGCAGCGCACTTTCGGGGACCACGACACCGTCCATCACGACCTCGCCGGTGATGGAGGCGCGCAAGGACAGCTTGCCGCCGATCTTCGGCGCGGAGAGGCCCTTCATGCCTTTCTCGAGCACGAAGCCGCGGATCTGGTTGTCATGCTCGGCCGACTTGGCCCAGACCACGAACACGTCCGCGATCGGCGCATTCGAGATCCACATCTTGCTGCCGGTCAGGCGGTAGCCGTCCGAGACCTTCTCGGCGCGGGTCTTCATGCCGGCCGGATCGGAGCCGGCGTCCGGCTCGGTCAGGCCGAAACAGCCGACCCACTCGCCGCTAGCGAGCTTCGGCAGGTACTTCTTGCGCTGGTTCTCGTCGCCATAGGCGTAGATCGGGTACATCACCAGCGAGGACTGCACCGAGTTCATCGAGCGGTAGCCGGAATCGACCCGCTCGATCTCGCGCGCCACGAGGCCATAGGCGACGTAGCTCGCATTGGCGCAGCCATATTCTTCCGGCAGCGTGATGCCGATCAGGCCGAGCTCGCCCATCTCGTTGAAGATCTCGCGGTCGGTCTTCTCTTCGAGATAGGCCTTGGTGACGCGCGGCAGCAGCTTGTCCTGGGCGTAGGCGCGGGCGGTGTCACGCACCATGCGCTCGTCTTCGGTGAGTTGCTCGTCGAGCAGGAACGGATCGTCCCACTGGAAAGAAGCCGCAGCCGGCTTGTCCTTGGCCTGGGGGCGCGCGCTCATGAAACGTCCTTTCGCATCTGGTTCCGTCAAGAATTGCCCGACAAACTAAAGCGCCGCGGCAACAAGTGCAATTGCGTCCTGGTTTCTGTCATCCCGGGGGCGACGCGAAGCGTCGAACCTGGAATCCTCTTGCTCACCACTTCGAGATTCCGGGTCTGGCGCTTTCAGCGCCATCCCGGAATGACACTGCGTGTCAGCTTTCAAGCTGCTCGTTGGCGACGATCTCGATGCCGAAGCCCGACAGGCCCTTGTAATCGTGCACCGACGAGGTGAGATGACGGATCGAGGTCACGCCGAGATCGCGCAGGATCTGCGCGCCGACACCGACCTCGCGCCACTGGCGGTTGCGGTCAGCCTCCGTCGCGCTCTCATCAGGCAGCGCCGCCACAGGCACACCAGCCGCGCCGTCGCGCAGGTAAACCAGAACGCCGCGGCCGGATTTCTTGAAATGTTCGAGCACGGCCGCCATCCGCTTGTGGCCGGTGAAGATGTCCTTGACGATGTTCGGCTTGTGAAAGCGCGTCAACACGTTCTTCCCGTCGCCGACCCCATTGTAGACGAAGGCGACGTGGGCGATGGAATCGAACGGCGAGCGATACGCATAGCCCTGCAAGGGGCCGATCGGGCTCTCGGTGACGAAGGTCGAAACCCGTTCGATCAGCTTTTCGCGCGCCTGGCGATAGGCGATCATGTCGGCAATCGTGACATGCTTCAGCTTGTGCTGGGCCGCGAAGCGGGCGACCTGCTCGCCCTTCATCACGCTGCCGTCGTCGTTCATCAACTCGCTGATGACGCCGACCGGCGGCAGGCCGGAGAGCTTGCAGAGGTCGACCGCGGCTTCCGTGTGGCCGGAGCGCAGCAGCACGCCGCCGTCCTTGGCGATCAGCGGGAAGATGTGGCCCGGACGGGCGAAGTCGTTGGCGCCGGCATTGGGATTGGACAGCGCGCGGCAGCACGAGGCGCGTTCCTCGGCCGAGATGCCGGTGCCGCCATCGGGCTTGTAGTCGATCGAGACCGTGAAGGCGGTGGTGTGCGCGGAATCATTGTGGGCGACCATCGGGTCGAGCCGCAGCCGGCGCGCATCCTCAGAGGTAATCGGAGCGCAGACGATTCCGGAGGTATGGCGGATGATGAACGCCATCTTCTCCGCGGTGCAGAGCGAGGCGGCGACGATCAGATCGCCTTCACCCTCGCGATCGTCGTCGTCGGTGACGACCACGAGTTCACCCCGGGCAAAGGCCTGCAAGACTTCCTGAACGCTATCGGGCATTTCCCAATCTCTATCGGTTGTGAGCCGGAGGCTTAGCCGGACTTGGGGCCAAGCGCTAGTCTCCCCGGCGCAACCACATATGCCGGACGGCAAGCCTGCCAGAGGGCTTGCACCGATCATACCAGGGATATGGGTGCGAACGGGCTCGGAAAGAAGCCGCCGGGCACCGTCAGGGCAGCACTTCGCGCCGCTCGCCGAGCCGCTGATCTAGCTCGGCGCGCTTGTCGGGCAGCAGACCGGCCTGGGCGGCTTCGATCACGGTAAACAGCTCATGAGCATCGCTGAGCCGGGTCACCGTGACGTAGCTGGCGCCAGCCGCATAGAGCTCGCCCACATCCGACAAGAGATCGGCCGTGGCCACGATCATGGCGGTCGGGTTGAGGGTGCGGACGTGGCGGACCAGCTTCTCGTTGCTGGCGCCCTTCAGGAGCGCGTCGGGCACGCTGAGGATGATCATCTCGGACTTGCCGACACCGGCATGGAGCAGCGTGTCGGCGCTGCTGATGTCGCCATAGATCACGTGCAGGCCGCGCGACAGCAGCGTCTGATACACATTGGGGTTGAAGTCGATCACGGTGATCTGCTCGAGCAGCACCGGGGCCTGCCGCTCGATCTCGGCCAGCAGCGCGCTCGCCGCGCGGAAAAAGCCGAGGATGACGATGCGGCGGGCCTCGCCATGGCCGCCCCCGTGCCCTTCCTCGCCATGGCCGTTGCCATGGTCGAGATCGCGCAGGCCGATCCGCTTCAGCGGGCCGATCGCCCAGCGGGTGATCTCGTCGCTGCGGCTCATCGCGAATGTCGAGAGCACGGCGAGCACGACGAAGGCAAAGGAGGCCGCATTGGCCGTCTCGGCCGCGATGTGGTGGTCGGCGACGCCGGTCTGGATCACCACGAGCGAGAACTCGGAGATCTGCGCGAGGTTGAGGGCCGGCAACAGGCTGGCGCGCAGGCCCTGCTTCATCAGATAGAGCGGGGTGAAGGTCGTGACGAGACGGCTCACCACCGTGAATGCCGCGATCATCAGCGCCAGCCCGATCACGGACAGGCCGGGCACGGGAATGGTCATGCCGAGCGCGACGAAGAACAGCGTGATGAAGAAGTCGCGGAGCGTGGTGACCTTGGCGGTGACGTCGAGCGCGTAAGGAAAGGTCGAGAGCGAGACGCCGGCAATCAGCGCCCCCATCTCGCGCGACAGCGAGAGCCGTTCGGCGGTCTCGGCGACGAGGAAGCACCAGGCGAGCGCGCCGAGCAGGATCAGCTCGGGGCGGCGGGCGATCTGGTGAAACAGGCGCGGCAGCACGTAGCGGCTGACCAGCAGCGCCGCGGCGACCAGCACCGCGACGCGGCCGATCGACAGCAGGATGACGCTGACCTGCAGATTGGCAAGGCTCGGCTGCACCGCCAGGAACAGGATGGCGAAGATGTCCTGGAGCACCAGCACGCCGAGGGTGATGCGGCCGGGCAGCGTGTCGAGCTCGCGCTTCTCGTAGAGCACCTTGACGATGATCACGGTGCTCGAGAGTGCGCAGGCGACGCAGAGATAGACCGCATCGAAGTGCCCGCCGCCGAGCGACAGGCCGATTCCGATGAAGAACAGCACCCCGAGCAGGCAGCCCCCGATCAGCTGGGCGCCGGCGGCGAACAGGATCACCTTTCCCGCCCGCACGATTTTCTTCAGGTCGATCTCGAGCCCGATCATGAACAGCATGAAGATCAGCCCGAGCTCTGAGATGACGCTGATCGATTCCTGCGAATGGACCCAGCCGGCGCCGAATGGACCTATGCAGAAGCCGGCGATAAGATAGGCCAGGATCAGCGGTTGCCGGGTGAAATGGGCGAGCAGGCCCAGCATCCAGGCAAACAGAATACAGAGAGTGATGTCTCGAATGAGCTCGTGCATACCAAATTGGTCCGTTTTGCCGCACCCTAGAGGCAGGTTGCGGCGCGGCAAGCGAGCAATTCGTCACATGCGAACGGCGCTTTTCGCAGCAATGCTGCTATGCCCCCTCGCCTCTGCCGTGCCCGCAGTCGCGCAATCCAAGGTCAATATCGAACAAAACTTTGCCGATTCGCTCGCCGCACTGCCGAAGGAGGAACTCGCCGTCTCGGGGGGGTTCTACGTGCCCGCCTATTCCAGTGTTGCGATGAGCCAGGGCAAGTTGCGCGTCGACTTCTCGGTGACCTTGAGCGTGCACAACGCCTCCGAGACCCAGCCGCTGGTGGTCAAACGCATCGCCTATTTCGACACCGCAGGCAAGCAGGTCGAGACCTATCTGAAAGCGCCGGTCGCCTTGAAGCCGCTGGCCACCGTCTCGATCTTCGTTCCGACCGACGACGTGCGGGGCGGGACCGGGGCCAATTTCCTGGTCGACTGGGCCGCAACCGGCGAGATCGCCGAGCCGGTGGTCGAAGCCTTGATGGTTGGCGGCGTCGCCAATGCGCATTACGCTTTCATCAGCCAGGGCCGTCCGACCAGGACAGCGGGGAAAAAATAGAAAACCCGAAAACAACCCCATGCACAGTAGGCCCAATCCGCGAAATCAATGACTTGCCGGCCCACGCGACAAAAATGCGGATTTTACGAATTTAATTTGACGCGTCGGGCAAAACACTGGCATGATGACATCGTCGAAATCCCAGCGCCCGGTTGGCACCAAGTCGGCCGCTCAATAAAAACACCCACCAATAAAAACACGAGGAATGCCCCATGACGTCCAGCTTCGATTTCGCGCCCCTGTTTCCTCAGGGGCTGCCGGCCCCTTCTGCGCGCTGGACGGGCCTTGCCAAATACAGCTTCGTCGGCGGCAACAACGATTCCGAGCAGGTGCCGCTCGATGAACTGATCGAAGCCACCAACGCGGTGCTGCGGCGCGAGGGCCGATCGCTCGCCACTTATGGGCTGGCGCATGGTCCGCAGGGCTATTTGCCCTTGCGCGAATTCCTGGTGACGAAACTCAGGCGCGATGCCGGCATCAATTGCACGGTCGACGATCTCATGATCGTCTCGGGATCACTGCAGGCGCTCGATCTCGTCAACGCGACGCTGCTGACGCGCGGCGACACCGTGATCTTCGAGCAGGACAGCTATCAGGGCTCGCTGACCCGCCTGGCGCGGCTCGGGGTCAACGTCGTCGGTATCCCCCTCGACGAGGACGGCATGTGCATGGACGTGCTGGCCTCGACGCTGGCCGATCTCAGGAGCCGCGGCATCCGGCCGAAATACATCTACACCATCCCGACTGTGCAGAACCCGACCGGCAGCATCATGCCGGAGAGCCGCCGCGCCGAACTGGTGCGGCTCGCGGCAGAATACGGCGTGCCCATCTTCGAGGATGATTGCTACGCCGACCTCGTCTGGTCAGGTCAGCGGCCGCCGGCGATCCATGCGATGAGCCCGGACGGCGGCGTGATCCATATCGGCTCGTTCTCCAAGTCGATCGCGCCGGCGTTGCGCGTCGGCTTCATCGTCGCGCCCTGGGATGTGATGTCGCGGATGCTGGCGCTGAAGACGGACGCCGGCTCCGGCGCGCTGGAGCAGATGGTGCTTGCCGCTTATTGCAAGCCGCATTTCGCAAGCCATGTGCCAGCCCTGACGAAAGCGTTGCGCACCAAGCTCGATACGCTGATGGAGGCCCTCAACGAGCAGTTCGGCACGGCGGCGGAATTCGAGGAACCCAAGGGCGGCATCTTCCTCTGGGTCAAGCTGCCCGACCAGGTCGATACGCTCAAGCTGTATCAGGCCGCGCTCGCCGCCGGCGTATCGATCAATCCGGGGCCGGAATGGTCCACCGACAAGAGCCATTCCAGCTCGCGCCTCAGGCTCTGCTTCGCGAGCCCATCGCATCAGCAAATCCGCGAGGGCGTCGCCGTGCTGGCCGAAGTGTGCCGCAAGGAGTTCGGCGTGCCGGCCCGCAGCGCCAATATCGAGAAGCAGGTCTAGCGGTTATTACGCAGCCTGGGGCTGGCTGCCGTGAATGGCGGAAGCCAGCCGCAGCAACAGCACGATCGAGACGTTGCCCTTGCCGGCCTCGATCTGCGCGATATAGCGCTCGGAAATCCCGGAGCGGCGGGCCAGCTCCCGGCGCGACAGCTCGCAGCGGGCGCGCGAGGATCTCAAGCGTTCGCCCAGTTCGGCCAGAAACGCGGTCTCGGAATGAGGCGGCAGGGCACGGCTCCCCGGCAGCACTTCACCCGCAAAATCCATGACTTGATTCAGCATCGGTCTATCCACGTTCGCCTTCGGGAGCGCCATCCTACCCTTGCTACGACCGGCCTCATTGACGCGGATCAAATTCGCGCGCGATTGGCACCTGGCGTGGACGGCGGCGCGCGGAATGCTACACTTTGGAATGGTTCGAGGCGGGGTTTGCAAGCCATGACACCTTGTTTGAGCCGCTGCACGACAGCGGCGCTGCTGTGGGTTGCGTTCACGCCCGCGGCCGGCGCCGAGACGCTTTCGGCGACGGTCGAGCAATGGGGTCTGCTCGGCTCATGGGCGGTCGATTGTGCAGCCCGGCCCGACCGCGACAAGGGCGCTCTCCTGACTTACGAAATCCGGAAGGACGGCCGGGTGATGTACCGGCGCAATTTCGGCGACGCCAGGGACGAGAGCGAAGTGGTATCCGCCGCGGTCAACGCCGAAGGCGTGCTCAATGTGATGGTGTACTTCCCCTCGCTGAAGCAGACGCGTGAGTTCGGCCTGCTGCTCTCAAAGCAAGGTAGCCTGCGCGCGATCTACAATCGCAGCGAGCGCGGTGAGTACACCATCAGGGACGGCAAATACGTCGCCACCGGCGCGCCAACCCCGCCGCAGCAACGTTGCGATTAACCACCTGAACAAGCGTTCAGAATTCTCTTTCCATTCCTCCGGAACGTTCACGCCGATGCGCGGTTCTCATTGGCATTGAATTGGAGGAGGACATCATGAAGAAGCTTGGTTTTGTGATTGCGGCTCTCGGCGCGCTCGCGATCGTTGCGCCGACGATGGCAAGTGCCGAAACGGTGGTGATCAAGCGCGGTCATCATCATGGCTACGGCGCCCGCGCCGAAATGCGCGAGCATCATGACCATGGCTGGCATCGCGGCTGGCATCATCGCGACCGGGTCGTTGTGGTCAAGCGCGGTCACCGTCACCACTGGGATTGATGCGTAACGCATCATGGAAATGGCCCCTCGCGGGGCCATTTCTTTGCGTTCTCGAAATATCAGTCCCGTAGGGTGGGCAAAGCGAAGCGTGCCCACGAATTCTTTCCATCGCTAGAGATCGTGGGCACGGCGCAAGTGCGTCTTTGCCCACCCTACGATTCCGAACTGGCGGAGAGAAAGAGTTGGCTAATCCCACGCCGGCGCAAAGCCGGGATTGACGCAGCGCTTGTCCTTGGGCAGCGCGGCGATCTTTTTGCGGTCGGCATCGTCGAGCGTGATCTTCAGCGCGTCGAGATTGGCCTGCTGGCTCTCGCGGCGCGACGCCTTCGGGATCGCCGCGACGCCGTCCTGGTCGAGCAGCCATTTCAGCGCGACCTGGGCCGCGGTCGCATTATGCCTGACGCCGATCTCGGCCAGCACCGGATCGGAGGCGATGCGCCCCTGCGCCAGCGGGCAGTAGGCGACCAGCGGAATCGACTTGGCGTTGAGATAGGCCAGCACCTTCGATTGATCGAGCATGGCGTGATATTCGATCTGGTTGCAGACGATCGGCGCCTTGATGTCCTCGACCGCAATCTTGAGCAGCGCCGTGGTGAAATTGGCGACGCCGATCGCGCGCGTACGCCCCTCCTCCTTCAGCTTCATCAGGGTCTCGAACACCGTGCCCCAGTTCGCCGACTTGGACGGCCAGTGCACGAGATAGAGATCGACGTGGTCGAGCCTGAGCTTCTGCAGGCTGGCGTCGAAGGCGCGGCGGATCGCGTCGGGGCTGAGGTTCTCGTGCCAGACCTTTGTCGTGACGTGCAGCTCGCCGCGCGGCAGGCGGGCGGCCGCGAGCGCGGCGCCGATCGCTTCTTCGTTGGCGTACATCTCGGCGGTGTCGATATGGCGATAGCCGATCGACAGCGCGCTCTCGACCGCGGCGCGGCAGTCATCGCCCTGCATGCGGAAGGTGCCGAGGCCGAGCTTGGGCATGCTGATGCCCTGTGTCTTCAGATTGTCCATGAGTTAACTCCTGACGTATTCAGCCCGCCGAATTCGCAAGGCGAAGCCGCGTGGGCAAACTCTTCGGCGATGGAGAAGGGGTGGCGGGTATGGTCAGCATAGCGCAGAAGCCGCGCGGTGGCCAATCAAGAACGGGTTAGGTTCTTCCTCACCGTCGTGCCGGGCTTGTCCCAGGCATGACGAATACCCCTCACGAATGCTGCGCCACCATGGCCGGGCGCGCCTGAGGCTGCGGCACGAGGTCGACCGACCAGAGATCGCGATTATCGACGTCTTTCAGAGTCACGGTCATGACGCTGCTGGCGCCGTCGATGTCGACCCGGCCGAAGAACTGCAAGCCGAAGCAGGGCGCCAGATTCTCGCCCTGCGCTTCGCTGCAACCGTGCTGGTACATCGCGACCGGGCCGAAGGTGTCGTCGAGCTCGCCCGGTCCCCAGGTGCCGGCATGCAGTGGCCCGGAGACGAACTCCCAGAACGGCTCGAAATCCTGGAATTGCGCCTTGTTCGGATCGTAATAATGCGCGGCGGTGTAATGCATGTCGGCTGTGAGCCAGACGATATTGCGGACGCCCGCGCGCTTGATGGCGGCAAGCAGATCGGCGATCTCGTGCTCGCGCCGGTCGGGCGGCCCATTGCCGAGCGCGACGGCATCCATGCTGACGAGGCCAATCGGCAGGTCGGCCGCGATCACCTTCCAGGTCGCACGCGAGGCGACGAGTTCCCGCTTCAACCAGGCGAGCTGCTCGGCGCCAAGGATCCAGCCGCGGTGATCCTGGCCCTTGTTCCAATTGTCGTCGCGATAGCTGCGCATGTCGATCATGAAGACGTCGAGCAGCGAGCCGTAGGCGATCTTGCGATAGACTCGCCCCTGCCGGGCGCCGACGTCGCGGATCGGCATGAAGTCGAAGAAGGCGCGGCGGGCGCGCGCGACGAGCCGCGGCGTGCCGTCGTCCTCGTAACCTGCGTCGTCATGACTAGCAGCCGGCGACCAGTCGTTGGTGACCTCGTGGTCGTCCCACTGGGCGAACATCGGCACCTCGGCATGGAAGGCACGGAAGTGCTCGTCGAGATGGTTGTATTTGTAGTTGCCGCGGAACTGCGCCAGCGTATGCGCGACCTCGGCCTTTTCCTCGGTGACGATGTTGCGCCAGACCTCGCCGTTCGGCAGTTTCTGCTCGGAAGGAATCGTGCAGTCGGCGTAGATGTGATCGCCGGAGTGGATGAAGAAATCGGGGCGGTTGTCGAGCATCGTGCGATAGCTGCGATAGCCGCCGCGCGCGATATCGATGCCCCAGCCCTGCCCTGCGACATCGCCGGACCACAGGAACGAAATCGACCGGCCCCCGGCCGGCGCGGTGCGGAAATGGCCGACGCGGCTTTCGCCGGCAATGCCGGCGGCGATGTCGTCGAGGCGCACGCGGTAGAAGATGTCCTGCCCGGGCGGCAGGTCGCTCAACAGCAGCTTTGACGTGAAATCCGCATCCGGCAACGCATCGCGCGACGCGGAGGCGATGATGGTCCTGAAACTCTCGACGGTCGAGCATTCCACCTGCATGCGCGCCGGCCGATCGGCGCCTGCCCAGATCACCGCTGAGCCGTCCGAGACGTCGCCGGACTGGATGCCGCCGGCGATCTGCGGGCGGTCGGCGGCACGACTGATCGAGGGTTTCGCAAGCGCAGCGATGGCGAGGCTTGAGGTGGAGCGGACCAGGAACTGCCGCCGGGTCCAAGCGCGCGGGGCGCGGAGAGTTGCCATTCAGGAAACCTTCGTCGAATCGTGACGGAAGGTGCCTGCGCTCCTTGACTCCCGGCTTACGGTTTCTTGACTCCGAGCCTACGGTTTTGCGACGCGCGGATGACGGCCTCGGATCCGACTAGCGCTTCCAGCTGCAGATGCCGCCGGAACGACACGGCCAGGTCTGGATCCGGGTGTCCATCGCCTGCGCATCGAGCGGATTGCCATGGCGATGCGCGAGCCTGGTGCGCGCTCCGCCGCGCGGCTGGGCGCTTCTGGCATGCGCGATCTTTGGCTCGGACACATGCACGCGCTCGGCGGCAACCTTCTTCGGCACGTCGACCGGCTCGGCGCGCGCTTGAGCGTCGTTGCCGCCGCGCGCCTCGAGTGCCACCGGTGCAAATTGCGTCTCGGGCCCGAGACGCTTCGGCGACAGCACCGCCTTGGAGAGGTCGAGACCGAGATATTCACCGGGCTTGTAGTCGTCTGCACGCGCAACGCCGCTGCCCGCGAGGACGAGGGCAACGGCAGCAGCAAGATAAACGCTCTTCAGGACCACGGACGCCTCCTGAAATTGATTTATGAAAGGGCCAATTTACCCTTATTTAGGGGGCGTCGCGCGCAATTCCAGCGGTCAAGTGCCGCCGTGGTTAAGAAGTTTGGCGGTGTCAGGCGACCTTTCGCGTGGCCCCCGTCCCGTCCAGGAACCCCATCAGGCGGCTGCGGATGATCTGTTCTGCCTCTGCCATGATGCGATCGACGAGTTCCTTGCAGGAGGGAATGTCGTGGATCAGGCCGGCGACCATGCCGCAGCTCCAGGCGCCCGCGTCCATCTGGCCGTCCAGCATGATCCTGGGATAGACGCCCGCGACCTGGTCGTGGATGTCGTCGATCGTGAGCTTGTCGCCCTTCTCGCGCTCGATCTCGAGCAGGCGGTCGACATTGGCATTCTTCAGGACACGCTCGGTGTTGCGCAAGCTGCGCATGATCAGACGGGTGTCGAGCTCGGTCGCCGCGACCAGCGCGTTCTTGACGTTCTGATGCACCGGCGCTTCCTTGGTCGCGATGAAGCGCGTCCCCATGTTCATGCCGGCCGCCCCGAGTGCGAGCGCGGCGACGAGACTGCGTCCGTCGGCCATGCCGCCGGAGGCGACGAACGGGATCTTCAATTCCTCCGCCGCGCGCGGCAGCAGGATCATGTTGGGAATGTCGTCCTCGCCGGGATGACCGCCGCACTCAAAACCGTCGACGCTAACGGCGTCGCAGCCGATCCGCTCAGCCTTCAGCGAGTGGCGGACTGACGTGCATTTGTGGATCACCTTGATGCCGGCCGCCTTCAGCGCGGGCATGTAGGCTTCCGGACTGCGGCCCGCAGTCTCCACGGACTTGACGCCGCCTTCGACGATCGCCGCGATGTATTCCGGATAAGGCGGCGCCGAGAAGGTCGGCAGGAACGTCAGGTTCACGCCGAACGGCTTGTCGGTCATGTCGCGGCAGCGCGCGATCTCCTTGGCAAGCAGCTCCGGCGTCTTCTGCGTGAGACCGGTGATGATGCCGAGCCCACCCGCATTGGAGACGGCAGCGGCCAGCTCTGCAAAGCCGACGAAATGCATGCCGCCCTGGATGATGGGATGCTCGATGCCGAACAGTTCGGTGATCGCGGTCTTCACTTCAATACCTCCCGGAATTTTGCTCAGGTTGAGATCAGTCTAGCCGGACTTCTGTGCCGCGGTCACCATTTCTCGCCGAAGGGGCGGATCTCCATCTCGAAAGTCCAGGCGCTTTTGGGCTGCTGATAGAGCTGCCAATAGGAGTCGGCCACCGCCGACGGCGGCATCAGCAGATCGGGATTGTCGAGCGCATTCGGGCCGAGCGCCTCGAGCCGGCGCTGCCGGACCCATTCGGTGTCGACGCCGGAATCGATGATGAGATGGGCGACGTGAATGTTCTTCGGCCCGAGCTCGCGCGCCATCGCCTGCGCCACCGCGCGCAGTCCGAACTTGGCGCTGGCAAACGCCGCAAAACCGCTGCCGCCGCGCAGGCTTGCGGTCGCGCCGGTGAAGAAGATCTTGCCGCCGCCGCGCGCCAGCATCAGCCGCGCAGCTTCCCGCCCCGCCAGGAAGCCGGAATAGCAGGCCATCTCCCAGACCTTGCGGAAGACGCGCTCGGTGGTGTCGAGGATCGGGAAATTGACGTTGGCGCCGACGTTGAAGATGCAGACTTCCAGCGGTGCATGCGCGTCGGCCTCGTTGAGGAAGGAGACGACTTCTTCTTCCTTGCGCGCATCGAGCGAGCGGGCCTGGATCTCACCGCCGGCGGCCTCGATGTCCTTCACCAGCGGCGCCAACTTGTCGCCGTTGCGGCGGCCGGCGAAGATCGAAAAACCTTCGGCGGCGAATTTCCTGGCGATCTCGGAGCCGATGAAATCGCCGGCCCCGATCACGGCGGCTGTCGCGTCTCGCTTGGGCAAGGTTGCCTCCTCCGGAGAGAGTATTGATTGGAGCAGAGGCTATAGTTCTAAAATAGAACTGTCAAACCGGGAGCCTAGCCGGTAAACTAAAGATGAAATATCGCTGACCGTTCAAGTCAGTTCCTTTTTCTGACTTACTAACGAGGCCGGAGATCGGACCATGAAGTGGGACACGCTGGACGAAGAGCCCTGCTCGCTTTCCCGCACCGTCGCTGTGATTGGCGACCGCTGGACGCTGCTGATCCTGCGTGAATGCTTCTTGCGCGTGCGCCGGTTCGAGCGATTTCAGTCTTCGCTCCAGATCACCCGGCATCTGCTCTCGGAGCGGCTGAAGAAGCTGGTCCGCTTCGGCATCCTGCGCCGCGTGCCCTATTCCGAGGCGCCGAAGCGCTACGAATACATTCTGACGCAGAAGGGGCTCGACCTCTATCCGATCATCATCGCGATGGTGCACTGGGGCGACGCCCACATGGGCGATGAACGCGGCCGCCCGCTGCTGCACGAGCACAAGACCTGCGGCAAACTGTTCGATCCCGTGATGGTGTGCTCGGAATGCGGCGAGCCGCTGCATGCCAAACAAGTGCATGTGCATGCAGGGCCGGGGCGGAGAGAAACGGTGGCGGGCTAACTGAGGCTGCCCGCTGATGCATCGCAGGTCATCGGACTTCCCACGGAGCGAAGCGTCTACGCGAAGGGAACACCGTAATAGGCGTTGATGCCGCGAACCGCGGCGTCGTCTCCCCAGTTCCAGTCGCTGCGTTCGCCGTATTTCGGCGCGCCTTCGAGCGCCGTGGCGGTAATGCCGGTGAGGTAACCGCCAAGCTCGGTGTCGTATTTGAGCGACTGCCAGGGCAAGGGATAGTGATCGCTCCCGAGGCCCAGGAAGCCACCAAAGCCGAGCACGGCGTAGGACACCTTGCCACTGACCTTGTCGATCATCACGCGCTCGATCGAACCGATCTTGTTGCGATCCGCGCCGTAGACCGATGTTCCCTCGACCTTGTCGCTGCCGATCAGGCGGCCCATTTCGTTCCGGTCCAACTCACCCTGGTTCATCATCGCGATTCTCCGCTCAGCCAATATGTGAATCAACCGGGCTTGGAAATGATCGTTCCAAAACGCATCGTGAGCCAAAGTGCCACGCGAAGGAGCGAACCTAGTGAAGAGATGCGAATGACTCACGCGGCGATAGAAAATCGAACATCTCGGCCGCAACGTGAAGCTGCTCAATACGCGCGGCAACGCAATCGCGCTCAATGCCGACCGGCAAACTTGCGAGCTCGCGCTCGAGCCGCAGCCTCTGCGCGTCCAAACGTTGCTCGAATGTGTGTGGCTCAGATCGTCGTCGCATGTTCCGTCCTCGGCGGTTGCAGGCCCGAGCTATTGGCCCAGCGCTCGACTTGCTCGATGACCTTCTGATGGCTCGGACGCAGGGGCTGCGGCGGCCCGGGCTCTTCGGAAAGCTGGCGGGGTAACTTGACCTCATCTGTCATGGCCTGTCTCCCTTTTTCCAAACATGCGCCCTATCCCAAGACATTTCAAGATATAACCTATTGATTTTACTTGATTACTCTACTCAACCGACACTTCTTCGGACTCCTGTGGAACTCGCGGCAAGTTGGCGGGTTCAGCAAACTGCTCAACCTACTAACTTTGCGTGATTGACCATGAACGACCTTCGCGCCGAGCGGCTTCAAGTGATGCTTTCCCCGGACGAGCTGGCCGCGGTTGATGATTTCCGGTTCAAGCACCGCATGCCGACGCGCGCCGCTGCCGTTCGCGAGCTGCTCAAATTCGGACTCGCAGCCGCGGGCATCGAGACCAACATCGGCTCTTCAACGGGTGTCAAATCCAGCGAGTTCGGTGTCTTCGGCCGCGGTCCGGAGGGACACTCGCCGGGAAAGCCCGAGGGGGACGCCGAGGACTGATTACGCTCTCTCACAAGCAAACGACCCTGGCACGGTGGGTGCCAGGGCCGTCTTGGAGATTGCTTCCGGCTCACCGGGGGCATGATAACCGGAAGCAATCTGTCGACTCTCCGCGCAAGGATTCGTTCCCCGCGCTATTTGTGGCACATGATCTTTTCGGAAAGCCGCTTCACACTTTTCCGTATCATGCTCTAACCGCTCGGCGCGGCGCCGGAATCATCCGGCGTCATGCCGGAGCCCGGCGTCTTGCTGTCGTCGTTCAGCTTGGGATCACGGGTCGCCTCACGCGACGGCGAGCTCTTCGAATCCGTCTTGTGCGCGGTCTGCGCACGCTGCTTGTCGCGCGGCTGATCCTCCGCCCGCTTGTCCCTGACGATGCCGTGGTCGGAATGGGCCATGATGTCCTCTCGCGTTTATGGATTGCGTCGAAGCGCTTACGCGCGGACGCGTCGAATGTTCCGGGACGCGAGAGAAGCTTCGCTAGCTGTGCACGGCGTGGGTCGGTGCAGATGCATTTTCCTGATGCACCTGGCGGACCGTTGTCACCGTCGCGAACGCGACCGAGACGCCAAAGGCGAGAATAAAAGAGAGAAGAGCCAGACGCGGAGCCATTGCAAACCTCCTTCTGGAAAAGCAATGAGATCGACTATTCCCGGATGATCCTAAGTTGCTCGATTGCAGTCCGTGAGCGATCTCACACGAAGAGTCACGCGGATCAGGCACCCTGCATTTGAAGGACGCGAACCTTGACGGGCGGGATTTCGCCGTCGAGCCAGTCCTGCTCGTTTGCGAGCGCCATCCACGCCTCCGCCATCCGCGAATAGCGCTTGTGGGTGGGCTGGCCATCGGCTCGCTCGGCGAGCTGCAGGCAGTTGTCGGCGTTGTCCCTGAAGATGTCAGACTGTTTCATGGTGAAGATCTGGGGACGGAACCCTGACGTCGCAACCGCCCTTACCGGATCGTAACGTCCAGGGAACTTCGCGCGCCGCCGATCATTGGAATCCATGCGTACTCTTGTCGTGATCGTCCTGACGTTCATCAGCACCGCAGCACTCGCGGACGGCACCGTTCAGCGAACGGAGGGCCAGCGGCCACCAACGGCGACCGATGTCATCATCGGCCTCTATACTTTCGGCCGCTTCCAGCAGGGTCTGCTGGAGAGTGCCGACCTGAAGAGCAATGCGGAGGTGAAGAATCTCGCCGCCCTGCGCGCCGACGAAGCAGTCAGGCGCGACAAGGCCCTGAAGGAGATTCAAGTGGCGACCGGCGCCGAGCCGCGCGTCGGCAAGACCACCGCCAGCACGAGCCTCGCCGAGCCTGAGAATTCGGATGGACCTGCGTACGTCCGGACCTTCTTCGCCGCGCAGATCCCGGAATATGAAACCGCAATCGCTCTGCTCGAGCGCTATCTGAAGGCACCCGACAATCCGGCGCTTGCCGCCTTTGCCCGCGAGCAACTGCCGATGCTGCGCTCGCAGGTGAAGGACGCCGAGCGCACGATGGCCGACAAGTAATTGGCAGTGCCGGGAACCTCGCTAAGGGCCGGAATTTTTTCCGGAATCCGATGGAACCAATCATAATTCCCCCGGTTATTTGGGCCGGGCTGAGCAAAGCAGGTTCCAATTTCTCGCGCCGCGGCCTTGGCGCTTGATTTCGAATTTGGCTACCGCTCTAGTTTGATCAATCGCGTCGCGCCGTGGATTCGGCCGACGCCGCGGGGGAAATAGTATGAGCGACCTCGATCCCGGAACTGCATCACGCTCCGGTCGTCGCGTCCCAAAGCCAAAAAACAACGGTATGTCGGAGCCGGATTCCCGGCCGGAATTGCTGCTCGCCTTGCAGGCGATGCGCAGCGGCGATTTCTCGGTGCGGATGAGCGGCGACTATCTCGGCATCGACGGCAAGATCGCCGACACGTTGAACGAAATCATCGCCGCCAACCAGCGTATGGCGCAGCAACTCGAGTTGGTCGGCCAGGTCGTCGGACGCGAGGGCAAGACGCGCCAGCGCGTCAAGTTCGGCCTCGCGAGCGGCTCGTGGGCCGACATGGAAGGCTCGGTGAACACGCTGATCGACGATCTGTTGTGGCCGACGCGCGAGGTCACGCGTGCGGTAGCCGCGGTGGCGCAAGGCGACCTGCTCCAGACCGTCAAGCTCGACGTCGACGGCCGCCCGCTGCGCGGCGAATTCCTGCAGTCGGCGACCATCGTCAACACCATGATCAAGCAGCTCGGCGTGTTCACCTCCGAGGTGACGCGGGTGGCGCGCGAGGTTGGCACCGAGGGCAAGCTCGGCGGCCAGGCCCAGGTGCCGGAAGTGACCGGCGTCTGGAAGGACCTCACCGAGAGCGTCAACTCGATGGCGAATAATCTGACCAACCAGGTTCGCAACATCGCCGAGGTGACGATCGCGGTCGCGAACGGCGACTTGTCCAAGAAGATCACCGTCGACGTTCGCGGCGAAATTCTCCAGCTCAAGGAAGCCATCAACACGATGGTGGACCAGCTGCGCTCCTTTGCCTCCGAAGTGACGCGCGTGGCGCGCGAGGTCGGCACCGACGGCAAGCTCGGCGGCCAGGCGATCGTGCCCGGCGTGGCCGGCACCTGGAAGGACCTCACCGACTCCGTCAACGCGATGTGCGGCAACCTCACCGCCCAGGTGCGCAACATCGCGAACGTGACGACCGCCGTGGCGCGCGGCGACCTGTCGCGCAAGATCACGGTGGACGTGCGCGGCGAAATCCTGGAGCTGAAGGATACCATCAACACTATGGTGGACCAGCTCAACTCGTTCGCCTCGGAAGTGACGCGCGTGGCGCGCGAGGTCGGCACCGAAGGCAAGCTCGGCGGCCAGGCCCAGGTGCCGGGTGTGGCCGGCACCTGGAAGGACCTCACCGACAACGTCAACTTCATGGCGTCGAACCTGACCGCGCAGGTCCGCAACATCGCCGACGTCGCCACCGCGATCGCAGGCGGCGACCTCTCGAAGAAGATCACGGTGAACGTCTCGGGCGAAATCCTTCAGCTGAAGGAAACGCTCAACACCTGCGTGGACCAGCTCAATGCGTTCGCCGGCGAAGTCACGCGCGTGGCGCGCGAGGTCGGCACCGAGGGCCGGCTCGGTGGTCAGGCCAACGTGCTCGGCGTCGCCGGCACCTGGAAGGACCTCACGGAAAGCGTCAACTCGATGGCGTCGAACCTGACCGCACAGGTCCGCAACATCGCCGAGGTGACGACCGCAGTCGCAGGCGGCGACCTCTCAAAGAAGATCACCGTGGACACGCGCGGCGAGATTCTGGAGCTGAAGGACACCATAAACACCATGGTGGACCAGCTCAACGCCTTCGCCGGCGAAGTCACGCGCGTCGCGCGCGAGGTCGGCACCGAAGGCAAGCTCGGCGGCCAGGCCGTCGTGCGCGGCGTCGGCGGCACGTGGAAGGATCTGACGGACTCCGTCAACTCGATGGCCTCGAACCTGACCGGCCAGGTCCGCAACATCGCCGAAGTCGCGACCGCGGTCGCCAAGGGCGACCTGTCCAAGAAGATCACCGTGAACGTGTCGGGCGAAATCCTTCAGCTGAAGGAAACGCTCAACACCATGGTCGACCAGCTCAACGCGTTTGCCGGCGAAGTCACGCGCGTCGCGCGCGAGGTCGGCACCGACGGCAAGCTCGGCGGCCAGGCCGACGTGCCCGGCGTGGCCGGCACCTGGAAGGACTTGACCGACTCCGTCAACTCGATGGCCGGCAACCTCACCGCCCAGGTCCGCAACATCGCCGAGGTCGCAACCGCGATCGCCGGCGGCGACCTGTCGCGCAAGATCACGGTGGACGTGCGCGGCGAGATTCTTCAGCTCAAGGACACGCTGAACACGATGGTCGACCAGCTCAACCGCTTCGCGGGCGAGGTGACGCGCGTCGCGCGCGAGGTCGGCACCGAAGGACGGCTGGGCGGCCAGGCCAACGTGCCCGGCGTCGCCGGCACCTGGAAGGACTTGACCGACTCCGTCAACTCGATGGCGGGCAACCTCACCGCCCAGGTCCGCAACATCGCCGAAGTGACCACCGCCGTCGCGCGAGGCGACTTGTCCCGCAAGATCACCGTCGACGTGAAGGGCGAAATCCTCGAGCTGAAGAACACCATCAACACCATGGTGGACCAGCTCAACGCCTTCGCCGGCGAAGTCACGCGCGTGGCGCGCGAGGTCGGCACCGAAGGCAAGCTCGGCGGCCAGGCCGAGGTGTCCGGCGTCGCCGGCACCTGGAAGGACCTCACCGACAACGTCAACTTCATGGCCTCGAACCTGACGGCTCAGGTCCGCAACATCGCCGAGGTCGCCACCGCGATCGCAGGCGGCGACCTCTCGAAGAAGATCACGGTGGACGTGCGCGGCGAGATCCTGCTGCTGAAGGACACCCTGAACACCATGGTCGAGCAGCTGCGCTCCTTCGCCGCCGAAGTGACGCGCGTGGCACGCGAGGTCGGCACCGAAGGCCGCCTCGGCGGTCAGGCCGTCGTGCCCGGCGTCGGCGGCACCTGGAAGGACCTCACCGACAACGTTAACCTGCTGGCCGCGAACCTCACCACGCAGGTCCGCAACATCGCCGAGGTCACCACGGCCGTCGCACGCGGCGACCTGTCCCGCAAGATCACCGTGGACGTGAAGGGCGAAATCCTCGAGCTGAAGAACACCATCAACACCATGGTGGACCAGCTCAACGCCTTCGCCGGCGAAGTCACGCGCGTCGCGCGCGAGGTCGGCACCGAAGGCGAGCTCGGCGGCCAGGCACAGGTGCCCGGCGTGGCCGGCACCTGGAAGGACCTCACCGACACCGTCAACTTCATGGCGGCGAACCTGACCGAGCAGGTCCGCGGCATCGTCAAGGTGGTGACCGCGGTCGCCAACGGCGACCTCAAGCAGAACCTCACGGTGAAATCGAAGGGTGAGGTCGCGGCGCTCGCCGACACCATCAACAACATGACCGAGACGCTTGCGACCTTCGCCGACCAGGTGACGTCGGTGGCGCGCGAGGTCGGCGTCGAGGGACGGCTCGGCGGCCAGGCCGACGTGCCGGGTGCTGCAGGCACCTGGAAGGACCTCACCGGCAACGTCAACCTGCTGGCGGCAAACCTCACCTCGCAGGTGCGCGCGATCGCGGAAGTGGCAACCGCCGTGACCAAGGGCGATTTGACACGATCGATCCAGGTCGATGCCCGCGGCGAGGTCGCCGAGTTGAAGGACAACATCAACACGATGATCACGAACCTCCGTCTCACGACGGACGTGAACACCGAGCAGGACTGGCTGAAGACCAACCTCGCCAAGTTCACCAACATGCTTCAGGGCCAGCGCGACCTCGCCACCGTCGGCCGGCTGCTGCTCACTGAATTGTCGCCGCTGGTGAACGCTCATACCGGCGTGATCTACCAGGTCGAGAACGAGGATGATCCGCAGCTCCTGCTGCTCGCCTCCTATGCCGGCGACGGCATCTATCCGTACCAGCGCGTGCTGCCATTCGGGGACGGCCTGATCGGCCAGTGCGCGCTCGACAGACGGCCGCGCGTCATCGCCGACATTCCGGCCGACGTGGTGCCGATCAATTCGGCGCTGTTCCGCGTCGCGCCGAAGAACCTCGTCGTGCTGCCGGTGCTGTTCGAGGGCCAGGTCAAGGCCGTGATCGAGCTCGCCTCGCTCACCTCGTTCACGACCTCGCAGATGACCTTCCTCGAGCAGCTCACCGATTCCATCGGCATCGTGCTGAACTCCATCGAGGCGACGATGCAGACCGAAGGCCTGCTCAAGCAGTCGCAGCAGCTCGCCGGCGAGCTCCAGACCCAGCAGCGCGAATTGCAGCAGACCAACGACCAGCTCGAGCAGAAGGCGCAACAGCTCGCCGAGCGCAACGTCGAGGTCGAGCGCAAGAACCAGGAAATCGAGCAGGCCCGCCGCGCGCTGGAGGAAAAGGCGACGGAGCTCGCACTGACCTCGAAATACAAGTCCGAATTCCTCGCCAATATGAGCCACGAGCTGCGCACGCCGCTGAACTCGATCCTGATCCTGGGTCAGCAGCTCACCGACAACCCGGACGGCAACCTCACCGCCAAACAGGTCGAATTCGCCCGCACCATCCACGGCGCCGGCACCGACCTGCTCAACCTCATCAGCGACATTCTCGATCTCTCCAAGATCGAGTCCGGCACGGTGACGGTCGACGCCGAGGAAATCCTGACGGCGAACCTGCTCGAGACCGTCGGGCGGCCATTCCGGCACGAAGCGGAGAACCGCAATCTGTCGTTCAAGATCGACGTCGACCCCAACCTTGCGCGCAGCATCGTCACCGACTCCAAGCGCCTGCAGCAGGTCCTGAAGAACCTGCTCTCCAACGCCTTCAAGTTCACCGCCGAAGGCGAGGTGCGCCTGAAGGTCGCCGCCGCGGTCGGCGGCTGGGGCACGGATCATCCGGTGCTGAACTCGGCTCCGGCCGTGATCGCGTTCGAAGTGTCCGACACCGGCATCGGCATTCCCCTGGAGAAGCAGAAGCTGATCTTCGAGGCGTTCCAGCAGGCCGACGCCGGCACCAGCCGCAAATACGGCGGCACCGGCCTCGGCCTTGCCATCAGCCGCGAGCTCGCAGGCCTGCTCGGCGGCGAAATCCATCTGCGCAGCACGCCCGGCAGGGGCTCGTCCTTCACGCTGTATCTGCCGCTGAAATATTCGGGCCCGACACTGCGCCGCGCGCACCCGCGCAGCATCAGTACGGCCAGCCGCCGGCGTTGCAGCCCGCCACGCCCGAGCAGCAGCGCGTCATCGAGCAGATTGCCGATGACAGGCTCAACCTCGAACCCGGCGACACCATCCTGCTCATCGTCGAGGACGATCCGCACTATGCGCGCATTCTGGTCGACCTCGCCCGCGACAAGGGATTCAAGGTTCTGGTCGCCGCGCAGGGCGCGGAGGCACTGGAGCTTGCCAAGCAGTACCAGCCGCGGGCGGTCTCGCTCGACGTGTTCCTGCCTGACATGCTCGGCTGGACGGTGCTGAGCCAGCTCAAGCACAATCCGCTGACCCGGCACATCCCCGTGCAGATCATCACGCTCGACGAGGACCGCCAGCACGCCCTGGCGCGCGGCGCCTTCTCCTTCGTCAACAAGCCCACCACGACCGAAGGGGTCTCCGCCGCGCTGACGCAGATCAAGGAATATGCGCGGCCGCGGCGCAAGCGGCTCTTGATCGTCGAGGACAACGAGGCCGAGCGGATGTCGATCCGCGAGTTGCTGCATCACGACGACATCGAGATCGTGACGACCGATACCGGCGCTGGCGCGCTATCGACGCTGCGTCAGGAACCCTGCGACTGCGTGGTGCTCGACCTGCGGCTGCCCGACATGAGCGGCTTTGATGTGCTCGACCAGATCCGCAACGACGAGACGCTGTCGAACATTCCGGTCGTGGTCTTCACCGGCCGTGAGCTCTCGGCGGAAGAGGATGCCGAGCTTCACACCATGGCGCGCAGCATCGTGGTGAAGGGCGTGGAGTCGCCGGAGCGTCTGCTCGACGAGACCGCGCTGTTCCTGCATCGCGTAATCACGGAACTGCCGGTCGAGAAGCAGCGCATGCTGGAGAAGCTGAACAGTTCCGACGAGGACCTGATCGGCAAGACCGCACTGCTGGTCGACGACGACGCCCGGAACATCTTCGCGCTGTCGAGCGTGCTGGAACGCCGCGGCATGAAGGTGCTGACGGCGACGACGGGCCGTGAGGCGGTGACGCTGGTCGAATCCAATCCGGAGATCGCCATCGTGCTGATGGACATCATGATGCCGCAGATGGATGGCTACCAGACCATCGGCGTCATTCGCGAAAACCCGGCCTTCGCCCGCCTGCCGATCATCGCGCTGACCGCCAAGGCGATGAAGGGCGACCGCGAGAAATGCCTGGAGGCCGGCGCGTCCGACTACCTCGCCAAACCAGTCAACACCGATCAATTGCTGCTTGCGATCCGCATGTGGCTGCACCGTTGAGTTTGGATCTGCGAATGGACCACGAAAAGGTCAACATCCTCCTCGTCGACGACCAGCCGGCCAAGCTGCTCGCCTATGAGGTGATCCTGAAGGAGCTCGGCGAGAACCTCGTGACCGCCTCGTCGGGCCGCGAGGCGCTCGAGGTGCTGCTCAAGACCGAGATCGCGGTGATTCTGGTCGACGTCTGCATGCCCGAGCTCGACGGCTTCGAGCTCGCCGCGATGATCCGTGAGCATCCGCGCTTCCAGAAGACCGCGATGATCTTCATCTCGGCCATCCAGGTCAGCGACATCGATCGGTTGCGCGGCTACGAAATGGGCGCGGTCGACTACGTTCCGGTCCCGGTCGTGCCGGAGGTGCTGCGCGCCAAGGTCAAGGTGTTCGCCGAGCTTTATCGCAAGACCCGCGAGCTCGAACGGTTGAACCAGGATCTCGAGGACCGCGTGCGCGCCCGCACGGCGGAGCTGGAGAACTCCACCGCAAAGCTGCGTGAAAGCGAAGAGCGGCGCAGCATGGCGATTGCCGCCGGCAAGATGGGGTCCTGGGACTGGGACTGGGTCAACGGTGACTGGATGTGGGACGATGGCCAGTATCGCATTTTTGGTGTGACGCCCGAAACCTTCAACGTCACCTCGGCGAACATCCAGGCATTGCTGCACCCCGATGATGCCGACCAGTTCAGCAAGGCCATAGCGGCGTTCAATATGGGGGTGCACGCCCATGAAGGCGAGTTTCGCGTCAGCCGTCCCGACGGCGAGGTGCGCTGGTGCGTCGGCACGGCGGCCGCCACGCTGGACCCGAGCGGCCGTGTCGTGCGGGTAAGCGGCGTTACCGTGGACATCACCGAACGCAAGCGCGCGGAGGAGAGACAGAATCTGCTGGCGCGCGAGGTCGACCACCGCGCCAAAAATGCGTTGGCGCTGGCGCAGTCGATCGTGCGCCTCACCCGTGCCGACGAGGTCAAGGCTTACGTCAACGCCGTCGAGGGACGCATCAATGCGCTGGCGCGCGTCCACACGATCCTGTCGCTGTCGAGCTGGCAAGGCGCGGAGCTCTCCAAGCTGATCGAGGAGGAACTTGCACCTTATTCGCTCGGAGGCCAGATCAAGCTGGCGGGTCCCGAGGTTCAGTTGCTGCCGGCGACCGCGCAGACGCTGGCGCTGGCGCTGCACGAGCTTTTCACCAACTCGGCGAAGTACGGCGCGTTGTCGGCGCGGGCGGGTCGGCTTGCAATCGGCTGGCAGGTCGAGGACGACCACCTCACATTGACCTGGGACGAAACCGGCGGTCCGCTGGTCGGGCCGCCGAAGTCCCGCGGCTTCGGCACACGGAGCCTTCTTGCCAGCGTCGAATCCCAGCTCGGCGGACAGGCGGAGTTCAACTGGCGGCCCGAAGGCCTGTTGTGCCGTCTCGAGGTGCCGCTGACGCTAAAGGGCGCAGCGCCGACCAGCGCGGGAAAGTTCGACCCGGTTCCCTCCGGGGCTCTTCAGCGGGCTTCAGGTTAGCGCGACGCGACGACCCTGATACGCGTCATCGGCCAAGACTCGTCAGCCAGACGTCCTTCCAGCCATGCTTCCGTTTGCGAGAGATCACGCAGCGCCCGCGCGTAGCGTCGGGCTGCGCTCCGCTCGGCGCCGCGCGGCAGCTTGCGTGCCTTGCGCAGCATGTCCGCGGCCGCGTTGCGATAGGCGAGCGAGCGATAGAGAAATACGACCTTACCCATATCGGAGTTCCCGTGTTGATGCCGTTCATCCTCGCAATACCGGCATGAACGTCGGATGAAGCAGGTGATGACAATTCCTTCATGAAGATGGAACCGGGGATCAGGTTGCGCGTTTTGTACGCAAAACGGAGGGCGGTTCCATGCGTGCGAAGAAGTCGCCCAAGACGTCGCGGAGCCTCGTCTCTCCCGCCGGAATCATCAAGCTAATGACCCACGCAATGATGGGCGCCGCCCTCGGCCTTGCCTTCGGTCTCGCCCTCATCCTGACCAATCCGGCCGTCGTCAGCTTGCTGAATCACGGCGGGGATTCGGCAGCGGTCGCTTTGGTTCTCACCTTGGTAACCACCTTCGCGATCGGCGCGACGCTCACGGGAATCGTGTTCATGATCGCCGAGGACAAGGAATTTTGAAGCGCGCGTGAAGCGTATGGGGCCGCTCAATCGGAACTCCCGCGGTGAATGGCGGTTGGCTGCCTGCGTCAATTCAACTCAGGGAGTTCCCGCGTATGAAGACCACCAAGCTCGCTCTCGCCGTGATGCTGGCCACCGGCGTCACCGCCGCCCCGTTCGCCGCGCAGGCGAAGTCGCACAAGGCCAAGCACGAATCCGCGACCCAGTCGTCGCAGACGACAGGCGCGAACACGAAATCCAAGGGTGCCGATCCTTCCGGCCAAGGCGGCTCCGGCCCCGGTTCCGATCAGGGCGGCACCATGACGAACAACAAGGGCACAACCAACAGCAAGTAGCGCCAGCCGACAAGGCAATCAAAAAGCCCCGCTGCGACGCGGGGCTTTTCTCTTCGACGATCAATCGAGCGCGCGTCGGCTTTAGCCACCCGGATGTCAGTGATTGCCTGGACGATCGACTGCGGAGCTTGTCTTCACGAGTGATCGAGCTGCGCACGCTTGCGTGCGATCAGGAGCTGGGCCGCGGCATCGTCGAGGCCTTCGCGCTGCAATTGCCGGATGGCTGAGCCGAGCTCGAGAATCTCTGCGCGCAACCTCAAGATCCGGTACGCGTCCGGGTCTTCCTCCACCGCACGCTCCCAAAGCTTTCAGCGGCGCGCGATCGCACGCAGGGGGTTGCTGGCTGTCTTGACGGGACGAAGGCGCACCCGGCCGCGAACGTCTGGCAGGACGTCGCCGCCGCCGGCAGCCTTCCATTCGCCGATCAGCAGGCTGATTTTCCGGCGCAGATCCATCTGCGCCAAGGCCTTTTCCGTGCAGTCGCGATCGCGATCGACGAGGTCGCGCACAGACGCCTCGATATCGGCCATCTCCAGCCTCAAGACACTGATTTTACGTCGAATTTCATTAATTCTGTTGTCCATGGCTTGTTAGAACAAAATAAGAACATATAGTCAAGCCGCGATTCCAGCACGGAGAGGTCAGATGCAGGTTCAGGGTAAATATGACGCCAGGGCTTTCCTCGCGGAGCAGATGACGCGGGCGCAAGGCCTGAGGTTGAAGCGGCTGAGCGAGGAGGCCTATCAGCCCGCCCAATACAATCGGGATCTGTCCTCCGCCGAGGCCGCCCATCGCATCCAGGTGCTCGAAGCGGAGATCGAGTTGGCGAACTCGTTCTGAGGCGCGCGCCTGGAACGTTGCGTCAGCGCTACGGTTCTTTCCCTTGGCCAAGGGTGAGAGTCGATGGCACGCAAGGCAACGAAACCCCGCTATTCCCGCAGCGCCGGCGATGATGTCGAGCGCGAAATGCGTCGTTACAAGAAGGGCACCGCGAAAAGCGGCCCGGGCGGCCGTGGTGGACGGGTGAAGAGCCGCAAGCAGGCGATCGCAATCGGCCTGTCGGAAGCGCGCGCGAAGGGCAAGAAAGTCCCGAAGAAGGCGTCGAAGCGAAAGACGACCAGGAAAACGGCCAGGAAGACAACCAAGAAGACGAAGAAGAGCTCGAAGCGCAAATCCAGCAAACGGTGACGCTGCGTCAGATCATGCTGCCCGGCATGAAGCAGCGGATCGATATCCCGAACGCGGTTTTGACCGGCCACACCATGGTGCGGCCGGCACGGTTCGGCTCGGTGATGACGGCCTCGTCCGGCACGTCGATCCACTGCCCGTCGAGCCGCACCCGATAGTGTCCGTCATGCGATTCCCAATCGGGATCTGACACCGCAAATCCGTCTGCATCCGAGCAGCACGGGCCGAGATGGCTGCGAAGGCTGTCGAACCAGGGTTTAAGAGCTGAGTTGGCGTAGCGGCCATCGTCGCGCCCGAGGGCGCTTCCGCTCGTCATCACGATCGGCGCTGCCAACAGCGCACACCTCAGCGAGAGCTTCAATCGATCCATGTCGGCACCGATCAAACGCAAACGCCAGGCTCCACAAGACGGCCAGACGTTCGGAGTTCCACTCTTGTCTTTTGCCCTGGCGCCGTCATTGGCGCCAAAGCGCAACACGCGCCTCCGGACAGTGACGAGCGAACGCGGCTTTTTCGGACGAACCCGTCATCATCGCTGCCGTTAACGCGAATGTTATCGGCGGCCTGTGGGTATCTCGGATGCAAACGAGAAAAGGCGGCCCGAAGGCCGCCTTTTTGCGTTTGCGCCGGAATAGCTCGACTTACGCGAGCGGCACCGCGACGAACCGTGTCGCCTCCGCGCTCTTTACCTGCAACAGCACGCTGTTCCTGCCGGACGATTTGGCCTGCGCCAGCTCGGACCGGACCTCGCCGACATTGGCGACGGGCTTGCCGCCGACATTGAGGATCACGTCGCCGGTCTGGATGCCACGTTGCGCGGCCGGCCCCTCCGGATCGACCTCGGTGACGACGACACCCTTCTGGCCCGCGCCCTGGACGTCGCCGGCCGGAGCCAGGCTGAGCCCGAGGCGCGGTGTGCCGGCGCCGGGCTGCGCCTTGCCCTCACCGGACTTTGCGTGCTGCTCGTTCGGCAACTCGCCAAGTGCCAACGTCACGGTCTTGCTGTCCCCCTTGTGGAAGACATCGAGCTTCACCGAGCTCCCCGGCGCCAAGGTGGCGATGGTGCGGGCGAGATCGCGGGAGTCCTTGGTGGCCGTGCCGTTGACGGCGGTGATGACATCACCCGCCTCGATGCCCGCCTTCGCCGCCGGACTTCCATCCTGCGGAGTGTCGACGATCGCGCCGCGCGCTTCCTTGAGACCGAGGCTGTCGGCAATGTCAGCAGTCACCGGCTGCACCTGCACACCGAGCCAGCCGCGCGTCACCATGCCCTTGTCCTTCAACTGCGCGACGACGAGTTTTGCGGTCGAGGCCGGAATGTCGAAGCCGATGCCGACCGAACCGCCCGACGGCGAGAAGATTGCGGTGTTCACGCCGATCACGTTGCCGCTCATGTCGAAGGCCGGACCGCCGGAATTGCCCTTGTTGATCGGCGCGTCGATCTGGATGAAATCGTCATAGGGACCATTGCCGATGTCGCGGCCGCTGGCCGAGACAATGCCGGCGGTCACGGTGCCGCCAAGGCCGAAGGGATTGCCGACCGCGACCACCCAGTCGCCAATCCGCGGCTTCTGGTCGGAGAATTTGACGAACGGAAAGTCCTTCTTGCCATCGACCTTGATCAGCGCGAGATCGGTCTTGGGATCGGTGCCGACCACCTTCGCGGTGTAGACCGTGCCGTCGTCCATCGTCACCTGCACCGACTCGGCGTGGTCGACGACGTGGTTGTTGGTCACGGCATAGCCGTCGGCGGAGATGAAGAAACCGGATCCTTCACCCGTGATCGTCTGGTGGCGCTGACGCGGCATGCCGTTCATGCCGCCCGGGCCACGGAAGCCGAACTGCCGGGAGAACTGGTCGAGCGGCGAATCCTCGTCGGAGTCCATCCGGTTCTGTTGCAGCATCGCGCTCTTGTCGTTGTCCTGGTCGATTTTGACCCGCACCGAGATGACGGCGGGTTTGACCTTGCTGACGAGATCGCCGAAGCCCGGCGGCGTCGCGGCAGCCTCGGCGGCCTGCGCCGGTGCGATGAAGGAGGCCATCCCGAGCGGCGAAGAGCCGGGAGAACTGGCGAGCACGGCCACGCCAAGCGCGGCCACGGTGCCGAGCAGCGCAAGCCGGCGCGGCTTCAGGATCGTGCGGGACGAGGTGGTGTCGGAATTGACGCGGTCGTTCATGTCGAAATGTCCATGTTGGGTAAGTCGCCTTGCACCCAACATGGACATCGTCACCTTACGGGGTCCCGTCCAGCCGATTAAATCTTGGCAAAGTTGCTGCGACCGGCGGCACGGCCAGAAGTCGCAGTTGCACATTTGATGCAGCTCAACACAGGCCCCGCGCGAAGTGACAGACTGTGACTATCGGATGCAGTCCATCGGAGGCGCGCCATGTACAAAGACATTCTCGTTCACGTCCCAACCGAACGCCCCATGCGCCCCGTGATCGACGGATCGATTTCGCTGGCCGCGCAGCTCAACGCCCATGTCGACGCTGTCGCCGTCGGCTATGTCGCAACCAGCACGGCTTACGTGATGGAAGGCGGCGCCGCAGTGGCAGCGGTGTTCGAGATGGAACGTGAGCGCGCGGTGGAGCGGGCCGAAGCGGCGCTGACGGTGTTCAAGACCGAAGCCGCGAACGCCGGCCTTTCCTTTGCATGCCACCCACTCGGCGCGATCCCGGCGGATGCAGCCGCCTTGCTCGGCGAGATGGCGCGGCTGCACGATCTCAGCATCGTGCTACAGCCCGAACCAGCGCAAGGCTCATTCGACAACGACGTGCCCAGCGAGATCCTTTTCCAGGCGGGCGGCCCGGTGCTGTTCCTGCCGTACAATTTCCGTGGCGCATTCAAGCCGAAACGAATCGGCATCTGCTGGGACGGCAGCCGCCTCGCCGCCCGCGCGATGCGCGATGCCGCACCGTTCATGGCTCGGGCCGAGGAGATCGTGATCATCACCATCAACGAGGCCGACGCGGTTCCCGACGACGTCTCGGCGCGCAATTTGGCAAAGCATCTCGGCCGACGCGGATTGTCGACCCGCACAGCCAGCCTGTCGGCCGCGCGCGCCGACATTCAGCCGACCATCCTGTCACTGGCAGCCGACGAGAACCTCGATCTCCTCGTCATGGGCGGTTACGGCCATTCGCGATTGCAAGAGCGCCTGCTCGGCGGCGTCACCCGCGCCATGCTCGAAGCCATGACGGTCCCGACGCTGATGTCGCATTAACGATGCCACTGCGACGACGTCACGCTGCGACCGGCGTCTCCCAAACCGCGGGCGCGGCGGCGTCGTCTTCGCGCTGGGCATTGCACGCGTCAAAATGCGCCTTCAGCGCGATTTCGGCGAGATGTTCGAAATGTTCGGCTTGGCCAAGAAGTTGCCAGTTCTGGAGCGGCCGGTAGGCCGCCTGCTGACGACAGAGGGACGCCAGCGCCCGGTAGCGACGTACGTTCTCCATGAGACCCTCCCTCGCATTCAAATGCCTTATGGCCCTTATTTACGTCAGGCGGATGGCGGTTGTGCAAAACATTTGCTGCATGCACAGCGCGCCCGACCGCGGTCGACTTTTGAGAAATGCGCTCGCGGGCGTTGGTTCCTATCGCACCGTGGAACCGGTCTCGTCAGGCATGACGCTGGCTAGGCGGAAAGGCGCTGTTCCACGGTCACGCCGATCAGATCGAGATACCGTTCGATCGGTTCAGGCCGGCCAATGAGATAACCCTGCATCTCCTCGCAGGCCTCGCGCGCGAGAAACACCCGCTGCGCTTCGGTCTCCACCCCTTCCGCAACCACCGGAATCTTCAGGGCATGCGCAAGGCTCAAGACCGCGCGAACGATCTCGGCCGATTGCGGCCTCTCTTCGAGATCGGAGATGAAGCTGCGGTCGATCTTGATCTTGTCGAACGGGAACGACTGGAGATAGGACAGCGAGGAATAGCCGGTGCCGAAATCGTCCATCGCGATGCGGATGCCGAGCGCCTTCAGCCGGCGCAGCAGGGTGAGCGCGCGGGTGAAATCGCCGATCAGAACGCCCTCGGTAATCTCGACCTCGAGCCGCGTGGGCGCCAGCCCCGTCTCCAGCAGGATCTGGTGGATCGAACGTTCGAGGTCGCCGGCCTGGAACTGGACCGGCGACAGATTGACCGCGACCTGCAACGGCCGCGGCCAGGACGCCGCCTCGCGGCACGCCTCGCGCAAGACCCATTCACCGATCTGGATGATCAGTCCGTTCTCCTCGGCGAGCGGAATGAACTGGTCCGGCGGCACGAAGCCGCGGGTCGGGTGGTTCCAGCGCACCAGCGCCTCGAAACCGATGATCTCGCCGTCCATCCGCGCCTGCGGCTGGAAGTAGACGAGGAGCTGGTTCTGCTCCACCGCCTGCCGGAGATCGTGCAATAGCAGCCTGCGGTCGCGCAGTTCGCGGTCCATCGCGGATTCGAAGAAGCAGACCCGGCCCCGGCCCTCGCGCTTGGCGCGATAGAGCGCCGAATCGGCATTGGCGAGCAGCGTCACCGCGTCCACGCCGTCATCCGGATAGATCGCGATACCTACGCTCAAGCCGACATGGGGGAGATAATCGTCGACCTCGAGTTCGTTGCCGATCGCCTCGACCAGGCGTTCGCCGAGCGCCAGCACCTCTTCGCGGCAGACATCGTCCGGCATCAGGATCATGAACTCGTCGCCGCCGATACGGGCGACGAAGCCGCCGTCGGATTCCTCGGCAAGGCGTCCGGCTGCTGCCCGCATCAACATGTCGCCGACGGGATGGCCGAACACATCGTTCACTTCCTTGAAGCGATCGAGATCGAGGCTGAGCACCGCAAAGCTGGTCGACGCCTCCTGGGCACGTTCCAGCCGCTCGCTCAGTGCCGCATTGAATGCGCTTCTGTTGGGCAGGTCGGTCAGCGCATCGTGATGCGCGAGGTGGCTGATGCGTTCCTGGGTGGTGATGCGCTCGGTGACGTCCTCGATCACGCCGACCAGATATTGCGGCTCGCCCGCGGCGTCCGTGATCAGCATCTTGCGTGAGTTGATGACGCGGTCGTGCCCCTTGACGCCGACTTCGAGCAGATGCTCCTCGAGGAACATCGGCATACCGCTGGCAACGACCCGGCGGTCCTGCTCGTTGACAATGCGGGCGACATCCGCCGGAAAGACCTCCTCGGGCGTCCTGCCCAGCATCTGCTCGCGCGGCAGGCCGTAATAATCCTCGCCGGCGCGGTTGAGCAGGATGTAGCGCGAATCCTTCGCGCACTTTGCGAACACGGCGATCGGGATGTTGTCCACGATGGTGTCGAGGAACTCGCGCGTCCGCAGAAGATCTTCTTCCACCTGCCCGTGCGTCTTCGCGCGCGCCTCGGTCATCCGCTGGCGATCGCGGTCGCTCGCCTCATAGGCGGCGCTGACGAGCTTACCCAGCTTGACGAGCTGGACCCGACCGGCCGCATCGGTGGCGCAGCGAAGCTGCTCGGCGAACAAGCGATGCATGCTCATGCCGTCGCTCCCCGCCGCGTGCAGGCCTCATGCCCGCAATTCTCTTCGATCCGCATCCCCGCGCTCTCTCGCGTTCCTAAACCGCAGATTGCGATGCGTAGCATTGCGCGGGCGTTAATCGAATTTTCGTGTCAGGCGCGTTGGTTACCCCGGCCTGAAGGAGTTGATCGACTTGCGCGGTATCCTCCGTAGACCCCCGGAGAGAAGTGGCACGCCTTGGTACAACCAGCGCCGCGACATCCTCTTCATGCGTCCGATCCGTAGTCTACCGGATGAGCGCGCCTTCTCGGAGCTGCATCAGCCGCGCGGGACTATCCCGCAGGATGGGAGCCCGCGCGGCCTCCGCCGCGACCCGAATGGCCGCGATGTTGCCGGTATAATCGGCGCGGCTCTTGCCGCGAAACACGGCGGAGCCTGCCACGAGCGTATCGGCGCCCGCGGCGGCGACAGCAGCGGCCTTGTCCCGCGTGATGCCGCCATCGACCTCCAGCCGGATCGGCCGCTCGCCGATCATGCATCGAACCCGCCTGATCTTCTCAAGCTGGGAGTCGAGGAAGGATTGGCCGCCAAAGCCGGGATTGACGGTCATGACCAGCACGAGATCGAGACGATCGAGCACGTACTCAATCGCGCTCTCTGGAGTGGCCGGGCACAGGCTGACACCGGCTTTCTTGCCGAGCGCGCGGATCGCCTGCAGCGAGCGGTCGAGATGCGGGCCGGCTTCGGCATGGACCGTGATGACGTCGGCGCCGGCCTTTGCGAACGCTTCAAGATAAGGATCGACCGGCGCAATCATCAGATGCACGTCGAACATCTTCTTCGTCAGCGGCCGGATCGCCTTGATGACGTCTGCGCCATAACTGATGTTCGGAACGAAATGTCCATCCATCACATCGCAATGAATCCAGTCAGCACCCGCCGCGTCGATCGCTGCGATCTCCTCGCCGAGGCGCGCGAAATCCGCCGCCAGGATCGAGGGCGCGATGATAATCTCCCCGGTCATGGCTTTGCAGTCCTCTGCGCGTCCGCACCACCGCTGAAGACGCGGCTCGCAAGGACATCCGCCGGGTCGATGGTTTCGAGATCGGCGACATCGAGCATGCGATCGAGATCGGATACCAGGCGATCGGCCTGCCGCAATCGGATGCGGTCGATCGCGTTGCGGATCGAGCGCGCGTTGGAGAAGAACGGCTGGGTCCGTCGCAGTGCGATGTACCTCTCGAAGGCCTCGCGCGCAGATGCCGAGAAGCGATAGCCGCGCTCCCTGAGCATCAGCTCGGCGATGACCAGCAACTCGGCCTCCGCATAGTCCGGAAAGTCGATGTGGTGGGCGATCCGCGAACGGAAGCCTGGGTTTGATGCAAAGAATCTCGTCATTCGCTCTCCATAGCCGGCCAGGATGACGACGAGATCCTCGCGCTGGTTCTCCATCACCTGGAGCAGGATCTCGATCGCCTCCTGGCCGTAGTCGCGCTCGTTGTCAGGGCGGTGCAGGTAGTAGGCCTCGTCGATGAAGAGCACGCCGCCCATCGCCTTCTTCAGGATCTCCTTGGTCTTCGGCGCGGTGTGGCCGATATATTGCCCGACGAGATCGTCGCGCGTCACCGAGATCACCTGCCCGCGCCGGACGAAGCCGAGCCCGTGCAGGATCTTCGCCATGCGCAGCGCCACCGTGGTCTTGCCGGTGCCGGGATTGCCCGTGAACGACATGTGCAGCGTCGGCGGAGCGGAGGCGAGGCCCGCACGCTGGCGGATGCGCTCGATCAGCAGCAGCGATGCGATCTGGCGCACGCGGTTCTTGACCGGCTTCAGGCCTATCAGCTCCTGCTCGAGCAGTTGCAGCGTGTCTGTGATGCCGGCGGCTTCGGCCTCCTTGCGGAGATCGAAGTTGGTCTCATTTCCGTCAGCGGTGACCAGGTGGGGGACATCGAGCATCGGCTACCCTCGAAGAAAAGAGCTTCGCCGCGGGGAAGCGGCGAAGCAGTGGTCCGCCAAGGATACGGAGCAGGGAGTGCTCCGCGCGGAGGAGGATGGATTAGGTCGACGCGTGCGCGACCTGCCGGCGCACGGTGGTGTAGCGGATCGCGCGGCCGCCGACCTCCTGCCGCACCAGGTCGAACTCGGCCTCCTGCGGTGGACGATTGACGAGGAAAGAGATCCGCACCGATTCCCAGCCCTGGCTGGAGTCGAAACCGCTGATGCGGATGTAGCGATCGCCATACACCCTGCGGCACTCGGCGAGCTCCATCATCACGCCGGCGGCATCCTGGAGATCGAACATCGGCAGGCCCCACATCTCCCAATAAGTATTGCGGGGATGCGGATCGTCAGTGAACTCGATGTTCACCGCCCAGCCGTTGGCGAGGCAGTACTGCACCTGCTTGGTGATCTGGTCGTCGGTGAGATCGGGCAGGAACGAGAAGCAGCCCTGGGTCAATTTCATGTCAATACTCCCTAGACGGTTTCCAGCGCGGTCGGCACAAAGTCCGGCGTGTCGGTGGATTGATAGTTGAAGGACACGTCCTTCCAGACCTCGAGCGCCGCCTTCAGCGGCGTGCAGGTCTCGGCTGCCCTGGCCAGGATCTCGGGCCCTTCGTGGACATAGTCGCGCCCTTCGTTGCGGGCGAGGATCATCGCTTCCAGCGCCACGCGGTTGGCGATCGCGCCGGCCGCAATGCCCATGGGATGACCGATGGTGCCGCCCCCGAACTGCAGCACGACGTCTTCGCCCAAGAGATCGAGCAGCTGGTGCATCTGGCCGGCATGGATGCCGCCGGACGCCACCGGCATCATCTTGTTCAGGCTCGCCCAGGACTGGTCGAAGAACAGCCCGTGTTCGAGTCTGGTCGGATTGAAGTCTTCGCGGCAGACATCGTAATAGCCGCGCGTGGTGTTGGGATCGCCTTCGAGCTTGCCGACCACGGTGCCGGCATGGATGTGGTCGACGCCGGCGAGCCGCATCCACTTCGCGATGACGCGGAACGACACCCCGTGACTCTTCTGCCGGGTATAGGTCGAGTGACCGGCGCGATGCAGATGCAATATCGTGTCGTTGCGGCGCGCCCATTTTGCCATCGACTGGATCGCGGTGTAGCCGATCACGAGGTCGATCATGACGATGCACGATCCGAGCTCCTTGGCGAACTCCGCACGCTCGTACATGTCCTCCATCGTCCCGGCGGTGATGTTCAGGTAGGTGCCCTTCACCTCGCCGGAGGCGGCCTGGGCGCGGTTCACTGCCTCCATGCAATAGAGGAAGCGGTCGCGCCAATGCATGAACGGCTGCGAGTTGATGTTCTCGTCGTCCTTGGTGAAGTCGAGCCCGCCCTTGAGCGCCTCGTACACCACGCGGCCGTAGTTGCGGCCCGACAGTCCGAGCTTCGGCTTGACCGTTGCGCCCAGCAGCGGCCGGCCGAACTTGTCGAGCCGCTCGCGCTCGACCACGATGCCGGTCGCCGGTCCCTGGAACGTCTTCACATAGGCGACCGGGAAGCGCATGTCTTCCAGCCGCAGCGCCTTCAGTGGCTTGAAGCCGAACACATTGCCGATGATCGAAGCGGAAAGGTTGGCGATCGAGCCCGGCTCAAACAGGTCGAGGTCATAGGCAATGTAGGCGAAATAGGAGCCCGGCGTGCCCGGCACCGGATCGACGCGGTAGCATTTCGCGCGATACTTTTCGGCTGCCGTCAAGCGATCGGTCCACACCACCGTCCAGGTCGCGGTCGAGGATTCGCCCGCCACCGCGGCGGACGCTTCGATCGGGTCCACGCCCTCCTGCGGCGTGACGCGGAACAGCGCGATGACATCGGTGTCCTTTGGCACATAGTCGGGCTCCCAATAGCCCATGCGCTTGTATTCCATCACGCCCGAGCGATATCTTTCCTTGCCGTGGACCGTACCTGCATGTGCGTTCATCGCTCTCTCCTGCTCTTCTCTCTCTGAATGACTAGGCTGCGACCGGCTCGCGCGCGTCGGCGCGCGGATCGAGCTCGCCAGCGCGGTAGCGCCGCGCCATCTCGCTCATGGGAACGACCTTGATCCTGCTGGCGTGCCCCGCGGTGCCAAACTGCTCGAAGCGGTCGCGGCAGAGGTCGCGCATCGCATCCATCGCGGGCTTGAGGAATTTGCGCGGATCGAACTCGGAGCGCGTTTGCGCTGCGACCTTGCGGAATACTGCGGTCATCGCCAGGCGACAATCGGTGTCGATATTGACCTTGCGCACGCCGCTCCGGATGCCGCGGACAATCTCCTCGACCGGCACACCCCAGGTCTGCGGCATCTCACCGCCGAACTGGTTGAACATGTCCTGGAGCGGCTGCGGCACCGAGGACGAGCCATGCATGACCAGATGCGTATTCGGCAGCCGGCGATGAATCTCCTCGACCACCCGCATCGCCAGGATGTCACCGTCGGGCTTGCGGCTGAACTTGTAGGCCCCGTGCGAGGTCCCCATCGCGATCGCGAGCGCGTCGACCTTGGTGGCACGGACGAAGTCCACGGCCTGGTCGGGATCGGTCAGCAACTGGTCGCGGCTGACCTTGCCCTCGACGCCGTGGCCGTCCTCCTGCTCGCCACCGCCATGCTCGAGCGAGCCGAGCACGCCGAGCTCGCCCTCGACGGAGGCACCGACCCAATGGGCAAGATCGACGACGCGGCGGGTGATGGCGACGTTGTAGTCGTAATCGGCCGCTGTTTTGGCGTCGGCCTTCAGCGAGCCATCCATCATCACCGAGGTGAAACCGTGCGCGATGGCGCTGGCGCAGGTCGCTTCGTCATTGCCGTGGTCCTGGTGCATGCAGAGCGGGATATCGGGATAAGTCCGCTCCAGCGCCTCGATCATGTGCGAAAGCATGAGATCTCCGGCATAACTGCGCGCGCCGCGCGAGGCTTGAATGATCACGGGCGCATCGACCTCGGCCGCCGCCTGCATGATCGCGATGCCCTGCTCCATGTTGTTGATGTTGAACGCCGGCACTGCGTAGCCGTGACCGGCGGCGTGATCGAGCAATTGGCGAAGGGTGATACGGGCCACGAATAGTCCTCCTGTTATGGCTTGCGAGCGCGGGCGATCGCCCGCCGGGCGGCTTCCGCAATGCCTTGCGAAGTGATGCCGAATTCGCGGTAGAGCACAGACGCAGGCGCCGACGCGCCGAAGCCGCGCATGCCGACGAACTCGCCGTCGGAGCCGATCCAGCGATGCCAATCGCCGGCGACCGCCGCCTCGATGCCGACGCGCGGCGCGGTGCCGAGAACAGCGGCGCGGTAGTCCTCCGGTTGCTCGTCGAACAGCGCGAAGCAAGGCGCGGAGACCACGGCCGCACGGACGTGCTCGGTCGCAAGCAGGCGGGCGGCTTCCAGCGCGATCGACACTTCCGAACCTGTTGCGATCAGCGTCACGTCACGGCCGCCGTCCGGCGAGACCACGAGATAAGCGCCCCGCGCAACGCGGTTCCGGCCGCGGGCGTCGCTGCGGAAGGTCGGCAGCGCCTGCCGCGACAGGCACAGCACGGAGGGACGATGCTCGGACTCGAGTGCGCAGTCCCAGGCCTCCAGCGTCTCGACCGCGTCGGCCGGACGGAACACCAGCAGATTCGGAATGACGCGCAGCGCGGCGAGATGTTCGACCGGTTGGTGCGTCGGACCGTCCTCACCGAGACCGATGGAGTCGTGAGTCATCACATGGATGACGCGCAACCGCATCAAGGCCGCAAGGCGGATCGCCGGCCGGCTGTAATCGGAGAAGGCAAGGAAGGTGCCGCCATAGGGAATGAAGCCGCCGTGCAGCGCGAGACCGTTCATCGCGGCTGCCATGCCGTGCTCGCGGATACCATAATGGATGTAGTCGCCGGCGAACGCGCCGCGCTTCACAGGCGCCTGCGCCTTGGCGTGCGTCAGGTTCGAATGGGTCAGGTCCGCAGAGCCGCCGACCAGACCGGGAATAGTCGCGGCGATATTGTCGAGCACCTGTTGCGAGGCTTGCCGCGTCGCGAGCTTCGGGCGCTCGCTGGCAAAGCGCTCGCGCAGTTTCGCCGCGGCCAGCGCATAGGCGGCCGGCAGGGCAACGGCCTTGCCCTCGACGAACAGATCTTGCTGCTCCGGCGTCGCGCATTCGTAGCGATCGAGCCAGGCGAGACGATCGACCTGCCCGCGCTGCCCGATCATCCGCCACGCCTTCATGATCGTGACAGGCACCACGAAGGGCTGGTAGTCCCAGCCGAGTGTCCGGCGCGCGGCCGCCGTCTGATCGGCACCGAGCGGCGCGCCATGCGCCTTCTCGGTGCCTTGCCGGTCCGGTGCGCCATAGCCGATGATGGTGCGGCAAGCGATCAGTGACGGTTTTGCGCTCTCGCGCTCCTCCGCAATCGCCTGCGCAACCGCCTCCGGATCGTGTCCATCGACGCGGCGCACCGACCAGCCGGACGCGGCGAACCGGGCAAGCTGGTCATCGGAAGTCGCGAGCGACGTCGGCCCGTCGATGGAGATGCCGTTGTCGTCGAATAGCACGATCAGTCGGTGGAGCTGGAGATGGCCCGCGAGCGAGATCGCCTCCTGGCTGATGCCCTCCATCAGGCAGCCATCGCCTGATATCACGTAGGTGAAGTGATCGACGAGGCCATCGCCATGCCGCGCATTGGCCATGCGCTCGGCGAGCGCCATGCCGACCGCGGTCGCTATCCCCTGCCCCAGCGGTCCCGTCGTGGTCTCCACGCCCGGTGTGTGGCCGTATTCTGGATGGCCCGGTGTCTTCGAGCCCCACTGCCGAAACGCCTTGATGTCATCGAGGCTGACATCGCCGCCAGTCAGATAGAGAAGCGCATAAAGCAGCATCGAGCCGTGCCCCGCCGACAGCACGAAGCGGTCGCGGTCCGGCCAGTTCGGATGCGCGGAGTCGAATTTCAGGAAGCGCGAGAACAACACGGTCGCGACGTCGGCCATGCCCATGGGGAGGCCGGGATGGCCGGACTGCGAGGTCTCGATGGCATCGACCGCGAGGAAGCGGACGGCGTTGGAGAGATCGCTATGCGCGACCGCCGTGAGATCGGCTTCGGCACGGACGGAGATGTTCATCGGATCCTCCCCTTACTTCAGGTTTCGCTTGCGCTCGATGAGCTGCATGATCAGCGGCGTCAGGATGAGCTGCATCGCGAGGTCCAGCTTCGCGCCGGGACACACGATGGAGTTTGCGCGCGACATGAAGCTGTGCGGCAGCATCGACAGCAGATAGGGAAAGTCGATGCCGCGCGGATTCTTGAAGCGGATCACCACCATCGATTCATCCGGCGTCGGGATCCAGCGCGCGACGAACGGATTGGAGGTGTCCACCGTGGGCACGCGCTGGAAGTTGATGTCGGTCTCGGTGAATTGCGGGCAGATGTAGTGGATGTAGTCCGGCATCCGCCGCAGAATGGTGTCGGTGACGGCCTCGGTCGAATAGCCGCGCGCGCTGCGGTCGCGATGCAGCTTCTGGATCCATTCGAGATTGATGACGGGCACGACGCCGATCTTGAGATCGGCATAGCGCGCGACATTGACCTTGTCGGTGACCACTGCGCCGTGCAGGCCCTCGTAGAATAGCAGGTCCGAATTCTCCGGCAGCCGTTCCCATTCGGTGAAGGTGCCGGGAGCCACGCCGTGCAGCGCAGACTCCTCGGCGTCGTGGACGTAGTGCCGCGTCGTCGCCGTGCCGGTCTCACCATAATCCCGGAACGCCCGCTCGAGCTCCTCGAACAGATTGGTCTCGGGGCTGAAATGGCTGAAATGCTTATTGCCGCGATCGGCCTCCCTGGCCATCTGCGTGCGCATCTCGGTGCGGTCATAGCGGTGGAAGGCGTCGCCTTCGATGTAGGCGGCATTGACCTTCTCGCGGAAGAATATCTGCTCGAAGGTCTTCTTCACCGAGGTCGTGCCAGCGCCGGAGGAGCCGGTGATGGAGATGATCGGATGCTTCCTGGACATGCGCCGTCCCTCTCACACGCGGAAGAAGCCGCGACGCGCGAACAACGGCGCGGAGCCGCTCGCCACCAGCAGCGGATCGCAGTGCAGTTCCGCGACGCGCCGCACCTCGTTGCTCGATCCCATGATCAGCGGTACGCGCTGATGCAGGCTGTCCGCGGCAAGATCGAGGATGCGCTCGCGCCCCGTCGACGCGGAGCCGCCGGCCTGCTCGATGATCATCGCCATCGGATGCGCTTCGTAGGTGAGGCGCAAGCGGCCGTCGCCATAGCCGGGCCGTGCATCGGAGGGATAGAGGAACACGCCGCCACGGGTAAGGATGCGATAAGCCTCCGCGACCAGCGAGCCGATCCAGCGCATGTTGAAATTGCGATTGGCGGGCCCGTCGACGCCGGCAAGACATTCGTCGACGAAGGCGCGCATCGGCGGATCCCAATGCCGGCGGTTCGATGCATTGATCGAGAACTCGTCGCACGCCTCCGCGATCTGGACGCCGCTGCGCGCAAGGCGGAAGCAGCCGGACCTGCGATCAAGCGTGAAGACATCGACGCCGTCGCCGAGCGTCAGCACCAGCGAGGTCTGCGGACCGTAGGTGACGAAGCCCGCCGCAAGCTGCGCCGAGCCGCGCTGGTGGAAGGCGAGATCGAGGTCGTCCGGCGCCGGCAGGATCGAGAAGATCGTGCCGACCGTCATGTTGATATCGATGTTGGAGGAGCCGTCGAGCGGATCGATCGCGACGCAGATCTTTGCTTCGCGATCGCCGGTCTGCGGCTCGCGCATCTCCTCCGACGCCAACGCCGCGATCGGCAATCTGCCGAGGCAGCGGCGAAGGATCATGTCCGCCTGGACGTCGAGATCACGCTGGAGATCGCCGTCACTGTTGCGGCCGGTGGTCAAGCCCGAGGCGTCGGCGAGATCTCCGCTGGCAATGAGGTCGGCGATCTCGATCGCGGCTGCCGCGACGGCATCGACCGCTGCCGCCACCGCCAGCGCATGAGGTGCAGTCTCGGAATACCGCTGAAGGTGCTCGTCCAGCCTGAGTTGCCCGGTCATCTGCGTCCATCCCCTTGTGAGCGCCGCATCCAGTTCCCTCCGTGGTGGAGGTCAGTGCGGTCAGTCCCAGCACGATGAGATTGACAGGGCGGGCTTAATAAGGAAAATTTCTATTCATAATGAGCGCCAAAGAATTTTCTTATAATGGTCCCGGCCACGCAGCGGTCCAGCTCCGGCATGTCACGATCCGGCAGCTCCGCTCGCTCGCGGCAGTCTCGGCCAAGGGCAGCGTCACGGCGGCCTCGAGCCAGCTCGGCCTGACCCAGCCGGCCGTCACCCAGCAACTCCGCCAGCTTCAGGACCTTGCGGGCCTGCCGCTGGTGCAGCGGACCGGCGACGGCATGCTGTTGACGGAGGCCGGCAGGGAGGTGCTGACGCTCGCCGAGCGCGTCGAAGCCGCGATCATGGACTGCCAGGGCGCGCTCGATCTGCTTGCCGGGCGCACGGGCGGCACGGTGCATCTCGGCGCGGTCTCGACCGCAAAGTATTTCGTGCCGCATGCGATCGCGGCCTTCTCCAAGCGGCATCCGAAGATCGAGATCAAGCTGACCATCGGCAATCGCGAGGAGATCCGCGAGGCCATGCACGGCTACGACCTCGACTTCGCGGTGATGGGTCGGCCACCGGCCGACGTCAGCGTCGACGTGCGTCAGCTCGGGCGTAATCCGCACATCATCGTCGCGCGCAAGGGGCACTGGCTGGAGACGGATTCAGGGCTCAGCCTGACTGATCTCGTGCACGAGACCTTCCTCACCCGCGAGCCGGGATCGGGCACGCGCACGCTGATGGAGGGCATGTTCCAGAAGTCCGATCTCGAGCCGATCATCGGCATGGAGATGAGCAGCAACGAGACCATCAAGCAGGCGGTGATTGCCGGGCTCGGGATCGCCTTCATCTCGGCCCACACGGTGGCGCATGAGCTCGCCGAAGGCCGCCTCATCGTGCTCGATGTCGCGGGCCTTCCCATCGTCCGGCAATGGTACGTGATCCGCCGCAGCGACAAGGTGCTGCTGCCGCCGGCGCAGGCGATGTTCGATTTTTTGGGCTCGGAAGGCTCGAACTACCTGCCCGAGGTGCCCGAGTTCGGTGGACAATAGCCCGCCGAACGTCACCCCATCAGCTTCATCGCGACAGTTGCCGCAAGAATGACGACGATCTGGTGCAGATGCTCCGTCGACGGGCGCCCGCCCCGTGGCATCGACGCCTCGACAATTAACGATCAGGCAGCGAGCGAGGTGGCGTAGTCCGCGCGCGTCGCGAAATAGGTTTCCAGCTCCGACAGCGCCCGCTCTTCCCATTCCCTGGCCTGCTCCAGCAGCGACCAGCGCTGGCCCGGGCGGAATGCAGCGGTCTGGCGATAGAGCGATGCGATGCCGCGGTAGCGGCGCACGTTCTCAAAGATGGCGTGACCGTTGATCTGGCCGTTCATGTCGAAAACTCCCTCGTCATTCCCGGGGGAGAAATTGCGGCCAAATCTTTTTCGAAAAGTTAGCGGCGCGCAGCAGATGCGCGGATGGTTGCCGGACTGTTGCGCGGGCGCAACGCGCGCAGCCCGTTTATTGCGGATTCGTTGCCGCGCTCTCGCCCGAGGACTGCAGCCCGCCGCGGCTGACGATCGCCGCCGTCTCGCGGCAGAGATCGGCGAGACCGATCAGGAGCACGGCAAGAAGACAGAACAAATTGACGGAATCCGCATTCGCGCTGGAGAGCGGCGTGAACTGGAAGAACGGCGGTATGAACGCCCACCACACCAGCGGAACGGTGAGCAGCGCCGCGAATGCCGCCGCCGGCGCGCCCGCGACAAGTCCGAGCACGAACAGGCTGGGCAGGAATGCTGCGAAATACAATTTTGCGCCGAGCGCGACGCAGATGCCCTGAAGCACCGCCGACACCGCAACGACGACGAACCCGAGCAGGAACGCCTGCCACGACCATGGCCGCATCCGCGGTACGCCAAACAGCCCCGCTTGTCTCATCAGCCTCCCCCTGCCACCTGTTGACCAGGCTCCTCTTGCGACCAAAGTACTACAGCGGCCGGCAAACCGCGAGATGGAAATTGCGCCACGCAGGACCCGGTATCCGGCGCCTGGTAAACGGCCGCAGCGCACAATCCCGGCCCCGCGGCTACTCGGTGGCCGCGTAGAGCAAGCCCGCGACGGGCAAGGCGAGGCCAATGGCCGATGCCAGCGCCCAGCCGCCTTGCGCGAAGGCCCAGGCGCCGACCGCGGAGCCGGCGGCGCCGGCCGCAAAGAACGTCGCCATATAGAGGCCGTTGAGGCGGCTGCGGTTCTCGTGCCCGAGCAGGAAGATGGCACGGAAGCCGAGCACGACATTGCCCTGGGCGCCGAGATCGATGGCGATCGCAGCCACGATCAGGCAGGCGAGGTTCAGCGCCGATCCAGCCGCGCCGACATAGCTGACGAGGAAGCCAAAGGCCGCAAGCAGCATCGCGACGAGGGTTGCGACGCGGCTGTGACCACGGTCCGCGAGCCGTCCTGCAATCGGCGCCGAGAACACGCCGGCGACGCCGGCGAGCGCGAACAGCGCGATGCCGCGCTGGGTGAAGCCGAATTCGCGTGCGAGCTGGAGCGGCGCGACCGTCCAGAACAGCGTGAAGCAACTGAACAGACTTGCCTGGTACAGCGCGCGGCGCCGGAGCAGCGGCGTGGTGCGCACCAGATGCGGCATCGACAGCAGCAGCGTGCCGTAATGCATGCGCACAACCGGCTTGCGTTTCGGCAACGTCATCCACAGCACGGCAGCGAGCACGATCATCAGCGCGGCAGAGGCGAAGAACACCGCATGCCACGACAACGCCGCGGTGACGAAGCTCGACACCGGGCGCGCCAGCATGATGCCGAGCATCAGGCCGGTCGAGACGTTGCCGACGACGCGGCCCCGGATCGCCGCCGGCGCCAGATGCGCCGCATAGGGAATAATCACCTGCACCGCGACCGAACCGACGCCGATGAACAGCGCCGCGACCAGGAACGGCAGCGCATGGGTGGCGAAGGCCGCCGCCAGCAACGCCGCAGCACCGAGCATGATGATCGAGCAGATCAGGGCGCGGTTCTCGACGAGATCGCCGAGCGGCACGATGAACAGCAATCCGGTGCCGTAGCCGATCTGCGTCATGGTGACGATCAGCCCGGCCGCGGCGTGCGACAGGCCCAGCGCGGCGCTGATCGGCGCGATCAACGGCTGGGCGTAATAGATGTTGGCGGCGATCATGCCACAGGCCGCGGCCAGCACGAAGGTCAGTCGCTGCGACACCGCATCCGGCCCCGGCGCGGCCTCGATCGTGGCATTCATCGTCATTTACATGGTCTCCAAACAATCGGGAACAATCGTTCCCTAACAAGACAGAAATTCAGGCAAGCAGCTTCATCGCGGCGCCGACGAGGCGGTCCCCGTCGAGCGGCAGGCGGGCCTTGCCGACGACGCGCAGCCCCTGCGTGATGCAGATCATCAGCCGCGCGGTGTCGTCGACCGCGACGTGGCGGGGAATCGAGCCGTCGGCCTGCCCCTCGCGAATGAGGCCGGCGATGAAGCTCTCGTTGGTCTGGAGCTGCGCGCTGACGCGGGCACCGACGACGGAATCAACCGCCGACAACTCGACCGCGCTGCCGACCACGAGACAGCCGCGCCGGCCTTCGCTGCCCTGGGACTGCTCGACATAGGAGAGCAGCACGTGGCGCAGCCGCTCGCGCCCATTTGCGCCGCGCGCGGCAGCACTGCGGGTCTGCTCCTGGCGCCGCGCCGTGTAGCGCTCGAAGGCGGCGAGAAACACCGCATGCTTGTCGCGAAACGCCTTGTAGATGCTGCCGGTGGCGAGCCGCATCGCCGCGGTGAGGTCGCCGATGGACGTGGCGTGATAGCCGCGCTCGCGAAACACCCGCACGGCGCGGTCCAGCGCGATGTCCATGTCGAACTCCCGGGGACGACCGGGCGGACGGGAAGAGGATTGCGATCGGCGGGCTGCTTTTTGCATTGCGGGATAATAGGGAATGGTCGTTTCCGAATAAAGACACGTGGTTGTGATTGGGGGATCGTTGGGGAAAGTTGCCGGGTCTCGTGTCCCGGACGCGCTGCAGCGCAGAGCCGGGACCCAGAAGGCGGCGGGTCCGACGCGGATAGACAGGCCCCGGCTCTGCAGCGCACCGCTGAAGTAGCACTGCGCTGCGTCCGGGGCACGCACCGAGGATTGAGGCGCGCTCTTCCCGTTAGTCGAGCCGCGGCCGCTCGGTTGAACCACCACTGTCTCGGAGTACTGGATCGTTCGGTCGAGCCGGACGATGACAGCGAGTGTGTGGTTGCAGACACGCCTTCGCGTTCTCGCGGCTGAATTCGCCCGAGCTTTGCTTGTTCTCTCGACCCTCCAATCCAAGAGGGCGCAGGGAAGACCGGGTGCCGGCGGGCACCCGCGGTCCGCTGCGCGAAAAGCACACGCAGAGAAACCGCACAGCAGCATACAGGTGTCGCCGATCACTCGGCCTTCCCTGCGCGATGGTCGGACGGCCTATGCCGTGCTCTCCCGGGAGCCGAACTTTCCTTCTGGCCTCCCTCGCCCCGCGAATTGACGATGCCGTCTACCCGGTTGGGCTCGCGCACATCTCCGCAAAGGCTTGACCGTAGCAACGACGGCCAGGACCACACGGTTTTGCCGTACGCATCAGCGCCGCTCGTCCGCACGCGGCCACGGGCTCACAGGGACTACCCGCCCTGCCCTTAGCCTCTCGCGCACGACGCTGCCACGTCCACCGCAGGCCCGGCTCGCATATCGTGACGACGTACGATCGCCCCTCAAGGATGAGCCGGGATGGGCGACACATACGATATTTCCGAATTTCGGTAAAGTGGAATATTTTTGCCGAAAGGACTTGACTGGGCGGCGAAACAGGGCGGCTGCAATCACGTCATTCCGGGGCGCGCCCCTTGGCGCGAGCCCGGAATCCATTTTGCCCGCATGACACGGGGCACGATGGATTCCGGGCTCGCGCTTCGCGCGCCCCGGAATGACGAGGTTACAGCGTCACCCCTTCCGCACCGGCGTGCCGTCCGCCATCGTCGTCACGCCCTTGCGCTCCACGATCATCCCATACGCCTTCGGCTGGCGGTGAACGTCGAAATTGAACGTCGTGCGCTTGTAGGAGTTGCAGAGATCGAGGTCGCAGCGGGCGAGCGCGATCTCGTCGCCCTTGGTGGTGCATCGCGCGATGATCTCGCCGGAGGGCGCGACGATGCAGCTGCCGCCGATGTGATCCACCCCCTCCTCGACGCCGGCCTTGGCGACGCCGACCACGAAGGTGCCGTTCTGGTAGGCGCCGGACTGCATCACCAGATGATTGTGAAACAGCGAGAGATCGTCGTGCTCGGGCGCCGGCGGATTGTGCACCGGCGTGTTGTAGCCGATCATCACCATCTCGACGCCCTGCAGGCCCATCACCCGGTAGGTCTCGCTCCAGCGGCGATCGTTGCAGATCGCCATGCCCATCACGCCGCCGAACGCCTCCGTCACGCCAAAACCGCTGCCGGGTTCGAAATAGCGCTTTTCCAGATGCTGGAATTCACGCCACGGCTCGTGCTCGGCATGGCCGGGCAGATGGACCTTGCGGTACTTCAGGACGGTCGCCCCGCTCTTCTCGACCAGGATGGAGGTGTTGTAGCGCCTGACAACGCCGGCTTCGACCGTCAGCTCGGCGTAGCCGAGGCAGAAGCCGATGCCGAGCTCGCGTGCGAGGTCGAACAAAGGCTGCGTCGCCGGCCCCGGCATCTCGCGCTCGAAGAAGCTGTCGATCTCGGCCTGATCCTCGAAATACCAGCGCGGAAAGAAGGTGGTCAACGCGAGCTCGGGATAGACGATCAGGTCGCAGCCGTTGGCGTACGCCTGCCGCATCAAGGCCATCAGCCGCGCCACGACCTCGGTTCTTGCCTCGACTCTCGCGATCGGGCCAAGCTGGCCGGCCGCGACATTTACAAATCTCGCCACGCGTCGTTCCTTTGTTCGCTTCCTGGACAGCCTCACCGTCGCGCTATCGCGCGGCGCACAGTCGCGATCGCGCACATGCAGATTCCGCGCCTCTGGAGCACGCCACGCAAGGGCAAGCCGTCCAGCGCCTCCAATCGTGGAACCATCGTTGCCTATTTGCAACGGTTCCCAAGGATCTGAAGCCGGACAAGAGAAACTCCCATTGCGGCCACGAACCGCTCTCACAACGCCGTGAGACACGCAGGGGAAGTTAGGATGCGCGCACAACGCATTTGGAAAGTGAATGGAGTGGCCAGCGTCGGGCAGCTCCAGTCAAAACTGGACGATCTGAACAAACGCCTCAGCCAACTTGAAGACCAGCAGCCGGAGGGCTGGAAGGTCGAAGACCTGAGATCGAGTGCGCTCAGCCTGTCGCGCGAGATCGACGACATCCGCTGCGCCGAGGCGACGGCGGCATTGAGCGAGCTGCTGCGGAAGTAGTCACCGCGAGCCCATTCGTCGGCCTGCAGGGAACCAACGCTCTCCGCCGCCATTGCCATGCTGAGCATGGAGCAAGATCATGACCACGCACCTGACGCGAGCCCATCTCGCGCGCGGGGTGGCCGGCGCGGTGTCCACGCTGGTCCTGTGCGCGACGATGGCATTCACCATTGCGCGCCACTTTGCGCTGTGAGGAGTTTCACATGAGTTCGGATCCAGAGGAGGCTGTGCGGCTGCAAGGCTACGGCGAGATGACGTTGCGCACGGCCGTCACGACCTTGATGCTGCTTGCGCCGCGCGAACGCACCGACGCCGCCATCTTCCGCGTCCGCGACGACGTGCGGCTGGCTGCGAGCGAGATCGCCGAACTTGCCTCGGAATGGGGCATCACGCCGGCGCCTGAGGTCAGGTCGCCGAAGCTCGTCCCGCAGCAGCATTGGACACACATCGTTCGCGGCATGGTGCGCGAGGCGCCGCTGTCGGCGCTGATGGTCGCGTTCATGATCGGCGTGGTGGTGGCGCGGCGGTAGGCTACGAGCCGCTCACTTCTGCTCGTTCGCTTTCATGTCCTCGGCATAGGGACGCAAAGCCTCGGACATGGCGTCGAGGCGCTTTTGCCACTCGGCACCAGGCAGAAAGGCGATCACCGGCTCGTCGCTGGGCGAGCCCGTCAAGTATTCGGGATTACGCAGGCCTTCGGCAATTCCGGCTTCCAGCTTCCTGACGATGTCGTCCGGCACGGCCTTCGGGACCGCGAAGCCGCGTTCTGCCGTCGACGTGACCGGAAAGCCGACTTCCTCTGCTGTGGGAACCTCGGGCAGCGATGCAAAGCGCTTCTTCGACAGGATCGCGATGACGCGAAGCGGCCCCTTGTTGCTGCCGTGCAGTTCCGGAATCTCGCTGAGACTGACCATCCCCACTTGCAGATGCCCGCCGAGCAGATCGGTCCGCTGTGCGGCCGTTCCCCGGTAGGAAATTTCGTTGGGCTCGACCTTCGCGGCTGCCGCGAGCATGCGAATGGCCAGATGACCGTTGGTGCCGGCGCCATTGTGACCGAACGTCACCGAGCCCGGCTTGCTGCGCAGTGCGGCGATGACATCCGGCAGAGTGTTGAATCCGCTGTCCGCGGGCACCACGACCACGTTCGGATCTTCGACGACCCGCGCGACCAGCCGGATGTCGTCCGTGGTGTATTGGGTTTTGCGCGTCATCGGCAGGAAGTTGTAGCCGGGCACGTTGACGACGCCGATCGCATAGGCGTCGGGCGCCGCGCGCGCGATCGACGCAAACGCGATCTCTCCACCGGCGCCGGGCTTGTTCAGGACGACGAACTTCGCCTTGCCGCCCAGCGCGCGCTCGACGAAGGGAAGCAGCTTGCGCGCCATCACATCGGTCCCGCCGCCGGGCGCAAAGCCGACGACGACTTCGATCGGCTTGTCCTCCGGCCACGCGGCCCATGCCGGCCCGCAGGCCGCGAAGCCAAAGGCAGTGGCGAGCGCGATGATTTTCTTGGTCATGATTTCCAGCCCTGTTTTTTGTTTTTGGCCGATCGCGCCGTCGAAGCTGCGATCGACTGTAGACTTATCTAGCCGTTGGGATGACTGGCTGACAACTGGTTATCTCCGCGGGGAATTTGATGGAGCACGGGCCGAAACCGAGGACGCTGTAGCCGAAGGTCGTTGCCTGCCGGCGGCGTCAATGGACTCTCGAAGAGATCAGCTTGGTTCAGTGCAAGGCGTTTTGTGCACTGTCATCGCAATGGATGCTCGGCGTGCTGGGGACGAGGCGATAACCTCCTTCAAAGTCCGACCACGCGATTCCAGTCTGCGATATATAAGTACACACGCTGATACTCGGTCGGCAGAAGCACTCGATTGTGCGCTATGAAATGACGCACCTTCTCCAACTCATCCATTCGCTGCTTCAGCCAATGCTGACTCGGCAGCAAGTCTTCAAAATGCACCCACTTGTCAACGATGATCGATGCGAGTTGGCCGAAGTCAACGAAACCTAGTAAGTCTGCCCTCTCGCCCGTGAGCCAAGAATCCTGCTCGGAAGATTTTTGTCGTCCCTCAGCAAAGGATTTTATTTTGGGCGGCAGTCTTTCAATCCAATCACCACCTTCCTTTTCTTCCAGCGTCTCGCGGATCAGAGATCTAACCTCATTCTCAAAACAGTGAAGCACCACATATAGCCGCCCCATCTCTAGAGCGTGGTTTCGTCGCGTAACGCCGAATGGTGATAAGGCCTCTGACAGAAGCCTTTCTTCTGCTTGGCCAATTTCGGCCCCAACTTGAATACCTGCGGACTGGAATTGTGCGGCTTCAGATTCAAACATCAGTCCGCGAAACATAAAGTCTCTCAACGCCGACCTTTCGCTAGTCAAGGAGGTGCTCCCTTAACGACTTGAAAATTGCATTGAAGACCTCGACGTCTTTGGTCGCAGGCAGGTGTATTTCGATGTTGTAATGAAGCGACGGCCGGTGCGACGATGTGCGATCGTGTTTATCTGAGGGCGGCGTCGGAGGCGGCTCGGGCTTCTTTTCCTCTAACGGAACGGCGCTTGGAGTAGCTGCATCTAGATCAGCTAACGACAACAGCGAATAAAAGGTACTTGTCATCAACTTCGCAGTTCGTTCGCCAGTATTGTGAGCGCTCTTAAATTTCCCTTCAATCAGCGCGCGATCGGCATCGGTTGGTCGGGCTTTGATCGTGAACAGATCGCTATAAGCCTCGCGTAGCGCTTCCCCCATAATTTTCCTAGATTGGCTGTGATCGCGGTAGTTGTGATACCGGCCAGTCGGAGTTCCGTCGGCGGAAAGGAAGCCAAGCGCTTTCAATAATGGAATGACCGCGCGGTGGTTGGTTGATTGAAAGCCGATATCCTTGAGATATTGGACCGTAAATTTTTCTGGGGCCTGCCCGTCCGACAATCTCTTTAGTATGTCGGGCAACTGACCATAAATTTGCACGTATGCGTCCGGAAGCGCCATAAAATCCCCCCTAATACAACGATTAGTAGAAGACGTTCTCTGGACTACTTGGCCAAGTCAATTCCGACGACCTGATGAATCACTGTAAATTTGTTTGGACCTGTCGCAAGGAGGCGGCCCTTCTCCGCGATTTGTCTCCTCAAGCCATGCCACGCGCACAGGCTGCCCTGCCGACCCAAATCGGCCGTGGACCCGCCCGGAAAATCGTTGCAGAAAGGGCGCTCCCGAGACCTCGGCGGCCGGTCCGCCAGCCTCTGGAAAACGTCAACTTTTGAAATCTTGGTCGGAGTGGCAGGATTCGAACCTGCGACCCCTGCGTCCCGAACGCAGTGCTCTACCGGGCTGAGCCACACTCCGACAAGAGGCCGGCTTATAGCGTCGGGTGTGGCGCACCGCAAGCGGCCGGTTTGAGGAATTTCGTCCCAGTGAAAACGGGTGTTGAAACGCTGATTTTACCGGCCGGCGCGGCCGCCGCCGAAGCCGCGGCCCGGCGGCTGGCCGCCGGCGGGCTGGTCGCGTTCCCGACCGAGACGGTCTACGGGCTCGGCGCGGACGCCGCCAATGCGACCGCAATCGCCCATCTCTACGCCGCCAAGGGCCGGCCGGCGTTCAATCCGCTGATCGCCCACGTCGCCGACCTCGCAGCCGCGCAGGCCATCGGGCGGTTCGACACCCGCGCCCTGCGGCTGGCGGAGGCGTTCTGGCCGGGGCCGCTGACGCTGGTGGTGCCGAAGACGGAGGGCTGCCCGGTGGCCGATCTCGCCACCGCCGGCCTCGACACGGTCGCGATCCGCATTCCCGCCCACAAGGTGGCGCAAGCCATCCTGCGGGCCTTTGGCGGGGCCGTGGTGGCGCCCTCGGCCAACATCTCCGGCCATGTCTCGCCGACGCTGGCCGCCCATGTCGCAAGCGACCTTACGGGGCGGATCGACCTGATCGTCGACGGCGGGCCGGTCGAGGTCGGCGTCGAATCGACCATCGTCGGGTGCCTCAACGCGCCGATGCTGCTGCGGCCCGGCGGGCTCTCGCGCGAGCGGATCGAGGCGGTGCTCGGCTTAGCCCTGGCGCGGCCGCCCGTGGAGGCCGGCAGCGACGACAGCCGGCCGCTGGCGCCGGGCATGCTGGCCTCGCATTACGCGCCGCGCGCCCAGGTGCGGCTCGACGCGCGCGATGTCGCCCCGGGCGAAGCGCTGCTGGCATTTGGCCCTGCGCGCCTGCCCGGCCTTGACGCCGCGTCGGCCGTCATGAATTTGTCGCCCGCCGGTGATCTCGATGAGGCCGCCGCGAACCTGTTCGGCCATCTTCGCAGCCTCGATGCGAAGGGAGCGCGGACGATCGCGGTGATGACGATCCCTGGCGAGGGACTTGGCGAGGCGATCAACGACCGGCTGCGCCGGGCGGCCGTGGCGAGATAAGAGCAAGCAAGAGACGAGACAATGAACATCAACAAGCCTGCCACCCCTCCGCTTGCGCCCGAGTTGATCGACCAATTCCGCAAGATCGTCGGCGAGCGCCACGCGATCACCGATGCGGCCGACATCGAGGCCTACGTCACGGAGGAGCGCAATTTGTTCCACGGCCGCTCGCCGCTGGTGCTGCGCCCGGGCTCGACCGCGGAAGTCGCCGAAATCTGCAAGCTCGCCTCCGCGCACAGAATCGCGCTGGTGCCGCAGGGCGGCAATACCGGCCTCGTCGGCGGCCAGACGCCGCACAATGGCGAGGTGGTGGTGTCGCTGCGCCGGCTCGACAAGATCCGGGAGGTCGACACGGCGTCGAACACCATGACGGTGGAAGCCGGGGTGGTGCTGCAGGTCGCGCAGCAGAAGGCCTCCGACGTCGACCGGCTGTTTCCGCTGTCGCTGGGCGCCGAAGGCAGCTGCACCATCGGCGGCAACCTCTCGACCAATGCCGGCGGCACCGCCGCGCTCGCCTATGGCGTCGCGCGCGAGATGGCGCTGGGGCTCGAAGTGGTGCTCGCCGACGGGCGCGTGCTCAACACGCTGTCGAAGCTGAAGAAGGACAACACCGGCTACAATCTGCACAACCTCTTCATCGGCGCGGAAGGCACGCTCGGCATCATCACGGCGGCGACGCTGAAGCTGTTTCCCAAACCGCGATCGGTCGAGACCGCCTATGTCGGGCTGAAGTCGCCGGAAGCGGCGCTGAAGCTGCTGACGATCGCACAGAGCGAGGCCGCCAATCTGCTGACGAGCTTCGAGCTGCTGTCGGAGATGGCGGTCGATTTCTCGGTCCGCCATTCTATCGACGTACGCGATCCGCTTAGCCAGAAGCATCCCTGGTACGTGCTGATGGAATTGTCCTCGCCCGGCGACGACGCCCGCACGCCGCTGGAGACGATCCTCGGCCGCGCCATGGAGGAGGAGATCGTCGACGACGCCGTGATCGCCGCCAGCCTCGCCCAGCGCAACAATTTCTGGAAGCTGCGCGAGGAGATGTCGGCGGCGCAGAAGCCGGAAGGCGGCTCGATCAAGCACGACATCTCCGTGCCGATCGCCGCCGTGCCTGAACTCATCGAGGAAGCCAACGCCGCCGTGGTGAAGCTGATCCCCGGCGCGCGGCCGGTGCCGTTCGGCCATCTCGGCGACGGCAACCTGCACTACAACGTGAGCCAGCCGGTCGGCGCCAATACGGCGGATTACCTCGCGCGCTGGCACGAGATGAACGCGGTGGTGTTCGCGATCGTGCTGCGCATGGGCGGCTCGATCTCGGCCGAGCACGGCATCGGCGTGCTCAAGCGTGACGAGCTGCCCGACGTCAAGGACAAGACCGCGATCGAGCTGATGCGCGCGATCAAGGCGATGCTCGATCCGCTCGGCATCATGAATCCCGGGAAGGTGCTGTGAGCGCCTCCCTCACGATCGATGCGATCGGCGATGCCGATGTCGAGCCGGTCGTCGCGCTGTGGCAGCGCTGCGGCCTGACGCGTCCGTGGAACGATCCGCATGCCGACATCGCCCTGGCGCGGCGGCGGGAGAACTCCACCGTGCTGGTCGGCCGCGACGACGGCGCCATCGTCGCCACCGTCATGGTCGGCCATGACGGCCATCGCGGCTGGGTCTACTACGTCGCCGTCGATCCCGATGGCCGCAAGCGCGGCCATGGCCGCGTCATCATGACGGCCGCGGAAGACTGGCTGCGCACGGCCGGCATCGCAAAGCTACAGCTGCTGGTCCGCCGCGAGAACGCACAGGCCAATGCGTTCTACCAGTCGCTCGGCTTCGAGGAATCCACGTCGGTGATGTTCCAGAAGTGGCTCGACGGCCGCGCGCAGCCCCGTTAGCGAAGGACAGCAATGACCATTTCCGACCGCGTCCGCATCAAGGACGTCCGCGTGCTCTCGGACGGCTGGACCACGCTGAAGAACACCACGTTCGAGTACCGGCGCGCCAATGGCGAATGGCAGACGCAGCACCGCGAGACCTATGAGCGCGACAACGCCGCCGCCGTGCTGCCGTATAATCGCGCGCAGCGTACCGTGATCCTGGTGCGCCAGTTCCGCCTTGCGGCGTACTTCCGCGGCTACGACGATCTCCTGATCGAGGCGGCCGCCGGCGTGCTCGACGACGCCTCCCCCGAGGTTCGCATCCGCGCCGAGGCCGAAGAGGAGACCGGCTACCGCCTGCACCACGTCCAAAAGGTGTTCGAGGCCTTCATGAGCCCCGGCTCGGTGACCGAGAAGCTGCATTTCTTCGTCGCCGAGTACGAGCCGGAGATGCGGGTCAGCGCCGGCGGCGGCCTCGAACACGAGGGCGAGGATATCGAGGTGCTCGAGCTTTCCATCGACGAGGCGCTGGCGATGATCGCCGACGGCCGGATCATCGACGGAAAGGCGATCATGCTGCTGCAATACGCGGCGCTGCATCTGTTTCGGTAGCCCCCACCGCATCCGCAATTCTGACCTGCGCGGCGACGGGGCCTGTTGAGCTCATGGCCGACTATCTCTAGTCTGGCCTCAACCAAGAACCAGGAGACGCGCCTATGTCCGCCCCGCGCGACGATGAATTCGGCTTTGCGCCCGACTATGATGCCCCCGTCCCCTATATGCAGCGCACGCGCGATTATTACGCCGCGATCGGCTACACCACAGCGTATCGCTGGGCGCATCATGTCGAGGCGCCATTCCAGCCGCTGAAGAAGCCGCTTTCGCAATCGCGCGTCACCATCATCACGACGGCAGCACCGTACGATCCCACCAAGGGCGACCAGGGGCCGGGCGCAGCGTATAACGGCGGCGCAAAATTCTACCAGGTCTATGACGGCGACACGTCGCAACAGCACGATCTGCGCATCTCGCACATCGGTTACGACCGCAAGCACACCACGGCCACCGACAACGGCACCTGGTTTCCGCTGCCGCAGCTCTTGAAGGCAAGCGCCGCGGGACGAATCGGCGAGGTCGCCCCGCGCTTCTTCGGTGCGCCGACCAACCGCAGCCATCGCGTCACGCTCGACACCGACGCGCCGGAGATTCTGGCGCGCTGTCTTGCCGACAAGGTCGACGTCGCCGTGCTGGTGCCGAACTGCCCGGTCTGCCACCAGACCACCGCGCTGGTGGCGCGGCATCTGGAGCGGAACGGCATTCCGACCGTGATCATGGGCTGCGCCAAGGACATCATCGAGCACGCCGCCGTGCCGCGCTTCCTGTTCTCGGATTTCCCGCTCGGCAATTCCGCCGGCAAGCCGCATGACGTCGCCTCGCAGGCGCAGACGCTGGAGCTCGCGCTGAAACTGCTGGAGACCGCCAGCGGCCCGCAGACCACGATGCAGTCGCCGCTGCGCTGGAGCGAGGATGCCTCCTGGAAGCTCGACTACAACAACGTCGCGCAGCTCAGCTCCGAAGAGCTGGCGCGCCGCCGCGCCGAATTCGACAAGCAGAAGGAGATCGCGCGCAGCAACCGCGCCGCCTGACGTCCTCCGATAACGAAAACAAAAATAGGGAGAACGACGTGACGCGACCGTTCGAGGGCGTGAAGATCCTGGACTTCACGCAAGTGCTGGCCGGCCCCTACGCAAGCTACCAGCTCGCGCTGCTGGGGGCGGATGTCATCAAGGTCGAGCGGCGCGAAGGCGAGGACATGCGCCGCACGCCGCTCAGCCGCGAATGGGCCGAGCGCGGGCTTGCGCCGGCGTTCCAGGCCATCAACGGCAACAAGCGCAGCCTGACGCTCGACCTGCAAAAGCCGGACGCGATCGCGATCGTGAAGAAGCTCGCCGCACAGGTCGACATCGTCATGGAGAATTTTCGCCCGGGCGTGATGGACAAGCTCGGCATCGGCTACGAGGCGCTCTCGGCGATCAATCCGAAGCTGATCTATTGCGCGGTGTCGGGCTTCGGCCAGACCGGCCCGGACCGCCTGCGGCCCGGCTATGACGGCAAGATGCAGGCGCTGTCGGGCATCATGGCGATCACCGGGCATCCCGAAACGGGTCCGACGCGCGCGGGCTTTGCGGTCTGCGACGTGCTCTCGGGCGCCACGGCCGCGTTCGGCGTGTCGAGCGCGCTGTACCAGCGCGACCGCACCGGCAAAGGGCAGTTCGTCGATGTCTCCATGCTGGAGGCCACGATGGCGTTTCTCTCCGGGCAGATCGCGGACTGGTCGGTTGCCGGTCACCGCCAACAATTGTCGGGCAACCAGGCGGTGAGCCGCCGGACCACGGCGAATTTGTTCAAATGCGGCGACGGTCACATTCTGCTCGCCGTCAACAACGAGAAGCAATACCGCGCGCTGATGTCCGCGCTCGGCCGCGAGGACACGCTGTCCGATCCGCGCTTCGCCGACTGGTTCGCGCGCAACGAGAACGAGCCTGCGCTGCGCGCCATCATCGAGACGGCGCTCGCGACCAGGCCCGCACGCGAGTGGGAAACGATTCTGGAGGACGCCGGCGCGCCCTGCGCCAGCATCTGGAAGGTCGAGGAGGTCATCGATCATCCCCAGATCAAGGCGCGCGGCGCGATCCAGGAACTGGATACGCCCTACGGCCGCCTGCGCTTCGCCGGCAGCGGCTTCAAGCTCGCCCATGGCGGCGGCAAACTCGACCGGATGGCGCCGGAGCTGGGCGCGGATACGGATGCGGTGCTGGGAGAATTGGGGTTCGATGCGAAGGAGATCGCGGCGCTGAGAGAGCGGGAGATTGTGTGAGAGCAGCGCCAGCAATCAGAACAACGACCCCTGCCCGTCGTCTGCCGAGCCCGCCTCAACCTTCCGCGCCGCCCGCTTCGGCTTTGGCGTTTCCGCCGCCATCTCCTCCGCACTGATCGGCAGCAGCAGCTGATCGTCGTCGTTGGCGACGCGGTTGACGCGGGTGGAGACGGGGTGCCAGGCGAATTCACCGATGCGCGGGGCGGTCATCAGCGGCAGGATCGCATCGATCTCGTCGCCGCGACTGTCGAGCCAGCGCTCGAAATCGCGCGGGCTGATGGTCACGGGCACGCGGTCATGCAGCGCGGCGAGATCCTCACTCGCCGCCGCCGTGACGATTGCGACGGTATCGAGCTCCTCGCCGTTCGGCCCGGCCCAGGTCTCGAACAAGGCGGCGAAACCGAGCGGCGTGCCATCGGCGCGATGGATGAAATAAGGTTGCTTGCGACCGCCTTCTGCCTTCCATTCGTAATAGCCGTCGGCCGGGATCAGGCCGCGGCGCCGGCGAATCGCGTTTTTGAACGCCGGCTTCTCCAGCACCGTCTCGGAACGGGCGTTGATCAATAATGTAAATCCACGGGGGTCCTTGACCCAGCTCGGCAACAGGCCCCAGCGCATCAGCCGAAAATGACGGGTACTGTTCTCGACCAGAACGACAGGAATCGGTTGTGTCGGGGCGACATTGTACCGTGGCGGGAAGTTAGGCTGCTCGATATAGCCGAACAGTTGCCGTAAAGCCGCGGGGGCCGAAGTTATGACAAAGCGTCCACACATCCTGAGGCCAATATAGGGTCCGTTGAGGTCCTTTTAACCCCGAACGTTAACACTGCAGCAGATGAGCTCAACGGCCTCCCAACCCGCGACGCATGCAAGGACGGGCCCCGAGGCCGCGGCCTGGGCCGAGCGGCTGCGCGTGGCCAACATCAACCCGCGAACCGGACTTGCCACTGACTATCTCAATCATTTCAACGAAGCCGTGATGCTGCTCGAAATGATTCCCGACATGCCGGAATGCGCCGAAGACTTCCTGACCTGGACGCCGCTGTCCTATGCCGAGCATTTCACGGCTTCGAATTTCAAGGCACGGGATCTGGCAATCGAAGCCTATGAGAAGGCCGAACCGTCCGTGCGGGCCCAGTTCGACAACATCACCCAGACCCTGCACTCGATCCTGACCGCGGTCGGCACAGCCATGCGCGAGGTCGAGAAGGACGAGACTCGCGTCAAGCTCGCCGAGCAGGCCACCCTCTGGGTCCAGCCGCTGATCGCGGCCTGCGGCGGCGTCATCCATGGCGGCGCGGACGCCGACGTCGACACCATCATGGCAAATTGAGCCAGGGGAGCTGAGATATGTCGGCGGCCGCCCAGCCCACCCGTCCCCAGATCGCGGTCAGCGCCGCGATTTTTCGCGACGGCAAGGTGCTGCTGACCCGCCGCGCCCGCTCGCCCGCCAAGGGGTTCTATTCGCTGCCGGGCGGCCGGGTCGAGTTCGGCGAATCGCTGCACCAGGCACTGGCACGCGAGATCGACGAGGAGACCGGGCTGAAGATCGAGATCATCGGCCTTGCCGGCTGGCGCGAAGTGCTGCCGGCCGCGGCCGGCGCCGGGCATTATTTGATCATGTCCTTTGCCGCCCGCTGGGTGGCCGGGGAGCCGGCTCTCAACGACGAGCTCGACGACCACCGCTGGATCGCCCCGGACGCTCTGGCGGACCTCGGCGACCTCAAGCTCACCGGGGGGCTGGAGGAGGTTATCCAGTCCGCCCACCGGCTGATCGAGCCCTGAGGGCCCGCCTTGCGTCATCAGCCCCGAGGGGGCATACAGCCCGCCGATGTCCACGCGATTTCTGGCCATTTTTGCCCTGATTCTCGCCTGCGCCTCCGTGCCCGCGAGGGCCCAGAGCGTGGCGGCGCCGTTTGACGCCGATTTGCAGCGGCTGGCGGAGATCCTCGGGGGACTGCACTATCTCCGCGGCATCTGCGGGGCCAACGAGGGCAACAAATGGCGCAACGAGATGCAGGCGCTGATCGATGCCGAAACCCCCTCGGGCGAGCGCCGCACCCGCATGATCGCCGGCTTCAACCGCGGCTATAACGGCTTTCAGCAGACCTACCGGAGCTGCACGCCGGCGGCGACGGTGGCGATCCGCCGCTACATCGAGGAAGGCTCGAAGATCTCGCGGGATCTCACGGCGCGTTACGCGAATTGAATTCTCTTCGTCATTCCGGGGCTCGACGAAGTCGAGAGCCCGGAATCCATTCTTCCACCGTCACTGCGGCCCGATGGATTCCGGGCTCGCGCTGCGCGCGCCCCGGAATGACGACCGGTCGACGCGGACGCGCGACGGGAACCCCGTCATCGTCTTTGTCCACCGCCATTAACCGTTCTTAAAGAAGTGGCCTAGCGGCCGTTAATGCGCGTGCTACACCTCTGGCACAGCGCATCGCCGTGGATCGCGCCCCAGCCCTGATCGAGTTTCATGAGCCAGCCGATTTCCTACGCCCCCGCCCGCGCGCCGCTGCCCGACCACGAGCAGAAACAGGCCGCACTGAGCTATCTCAACGAAGCCTGGGCCGAAGCGCGCCATGACGGCGTCGACGGCGACTGCCTGGCGCAGGCGAGCCTGTTCGCGGCGCTCGCCGAGCTCGTCGGCACCTATGGCGAGGACGCGGTGGCGAAGTTCGTCGAGGGTTTTCCCGGCCGCATCCGCAACGGCGAATTCTCCGTCGATATCTCCCGGCAGTAAGCATCTTCCGAAAATGACCCCGCCACGCGGGCGGGGCCAGTCTACGGATGAATGACTTTGCGAACAGAATTTAGCGAATGCGTTCGCGAAGTCTGCCGGATTTATCGCACGGAAGCATTTCGCCGTAGACAAGCATTAGTCCGGCGGCAACCGGGACATTTTCCCAAAACGATCGGGAACGCGCGACTTATTTTTTGAACATGATCTTTTCGGAAAACCGCGTCACACTTTTCCGGATCATGCTTTAATCGGTCTCGATCGGCAGCGCCGGATCTCTTGCCCATTCCCCCATCGAGGCGTCATACAGCGTCAGCTTGTCGTAGCCGAGCTGCGTCAGCAGCAGCAGGTCGATCGTCGCCGAGATGCCGCCGCCGCAATAGCAGATCACGTTCTTGTCGCGCGTGACACCCTGGGCCGCGAACCTGGATTCCGCATCCGCAAGATTCGTCAGCGTCTTGTCGGCATTGGTGAGCGATGCGGCTGATACGTTGACGCTGCCGGGAACGCGGCCGGGCCGGCCATAGCGGCTCGGCTCGAGGCCGCGATGAAACTGCGGCCCAAGCGCATTGACGGTCACGGTCGAGGGATCGCCGATGCGTGCCTTCACGATGCTCTTGTCGACGAACAAGCCCGCGCGCGGCGCGGTCTTGAAGGTCGTGGCCGGATAGCCCTTCGGCGCGCCCGTCTCGATCGGCCGCCCCTCTTCCTTCCATTTGTCGAAACCACCGTCGAGCACGCGCGCTTCGACGCCGAGCGAGCGCAGCATCCACCAGAACCGCGTCGACCACATCATCGTGCCGATGCTGTAAAGCACGACGGTCTTGCTTGCATCGAGGCCGTGGCGGCCGAAGGCGGCTTCGAGTTGCGCCACGCCGGGCATCATGAAGAACTGCTCCGCCGAGGTGTCGGAGAACTCGCCTTGCAGGTCGAGGAAGTCCGCGCCGGGGATGTGGCCGGCCGCAAAGGTCTTGTCGCCGGGGACCGCGCGATACGGCACGTCACTGCCAGGCGGCACAGCTTCGTTGTAGGTCGTGCAGTCGTAGAGGCGGAGATTGGGATCGCCGAGAATGGCGGCGAGTTGCTCGGTGGTGATGAGGGCGGCTGGCTGGGACATGCTCTCTCCCAATTTGAGCTTGCGCTTCCCGGCACTCTGTCATTGCCCGCGAAAGCGGGCAATCCAGTATCTCAGAGGCGCCGGTGATTGAACCGAGAAGCCGCGGCGTACTGGATGCCCCGCCTGCGCGTGGCATGACACCGGAGTAAACGGCGCAGCCCTGCCCTCTACTGCTTCAGTGTCTCCAGAAACCGCACCGGCTCGCCCTGCGACGGCGTCACGAGTTCGCCCTGCCACATCACGCGGCGGCCGCGGATGAAGGTGCCGACGGGCCAGCCGGTGACGCGCACGCCGTCATAGGGCGTCCAGCCGGCCTTGGAGGCCACCCATTTGTTGGTGATGGTCTCGCTGCGCTTGAGATCGACGACCGTGAAATCGGCGTCGTAGCCCGCGGCGATGCGGCCCTTGCAGGCCATGTTGTAGAGACGCGCTGGGCCGGCGCTGGTGAGGTCGACGAACCTTGCCAGCGACAGGCGGCCGGCATTGACGTGGTCGAGCATGAGCGGCACCAGCGTCTGGACGCCCGTCATGCCCGACGGCGAAGACGGATAGGTCTTTTGCTTTTCTTCCAGCGTATGCGGGGCGTGGTCGGAGCCGAGCACGTCGATGATGCCCTGCTCGATGCCGCGCCAGATGCCCGCGCGATGATCGGCGCCGCGCACCGGCGGATTCATCTGCGCCAGCGTGCCGAGCCGCTCGTAGCATTCGGGCGCGACCAGGGTGAGATGATGCGGCGTCGCCTCGCAGGAGGCGACATCCTTGTGGTCGCGCAGGAATTCGATCTCTTCCCTGGTCGAGATGTGCAGCACGTGGATGCGCTTGCCGGTCTCGTGCGCGAGCTTGACCAGACGCTGCGTCGCGATCAGCGCCGCGGTCTCGTCGCGCCAGACCGGATGCGAACGCGGATCGCCCTGGATGCGCAGCGGCTTGCGCTCGTTGAGGCGGTACTCGTCCTCGGCATGGAACGCCGCACGGCGGCGGATCACCTGGAAGATGCGGCGCAGGCTCTCGTCGTCCTCCACCAGCAGCGCGCCGGTCGAGGAGCCGATGAACACCTTGACGCCGGCGCAGCCCGGCGCACGTTCCAGCACGGGCAGGTCCTGCACGTTCTCGCGGGTGCCGCCGATGAAGAAGGCGAAATCGCAGTGCATGCGGTGATGGGCGCGCTTGACCTTGTCGGTGAAGGTGGCCTCCGTCACCGTGAGCGGCGAGGTGTTGGGCATCTCGAACACGGCGGTGACGCCGCCCATCACGGCGCTGCGCGAGCCGGTTTCGAGATCTTCCTTCTGCTCCAGCCCGGGCTCGCGGAAATGCACTTGCGTGTCCATCACGCCGGGCAGGATGTGGAGGCCCTTGCAGTCGACCACCTCCGCGGCGGTGGCCTGCGACAGCGCGCCCAGCTCCGCGATACGGCCGTTGGCGATACCGATGTCACGCAGACCCTCGCCGTCCTGGTTGACGACGGTGCCGCCCTTGAGGATCACGTCGAAACGCTGGGTCATGGCTGAAGGCCTCTCTCGTCCCCAAGCGCAGGGCTTGAGGTCTTGTCGTTTATGCCTCGCGGGCTTACGTTCCGGAGCACCATGTCGCAAGAGATTTTCGCATGAAATCAGCGTTTCTTCCCGACCGGGGCGTGGTCAAGGTCGCGGGCGAGGATGCGCGCAACTTCCTCAACGGCCTGATCACGACCGATCTCGACAAGCTCAAGCCGGGCCTGGGGCGATTCGGCGCGCTGCTGACGCCGCAGGGCAAGATCATCGTGGACTTCCTGATCACGGAAGCGCCCGCCGGCCATGGCGGCGGGTTCCTGATCGACTGCCCGAAGGCGCTGGCCGACGGCCTCGCGACCAAGCTGAAATTCTACAAGCTGCGCGCCAAGGTCACGGTGGAAAACCTTTCCGATGATCTCGGCGTGCTCGCGGCCTGGGACGGCACGCCTGCGGCCCAGCCGGATCTGGCGTTCGCCGATCCGCGCCATGCGGAACTCGGCACGCGCATCCTGATCCCCGAGGATCTCAAGCAGAAACTCTCTGACCTCATCGGCGCGGAGCTGATCGATGCGGCCGCCTATGAGGCGCATCGCATTGCGCTGGGCGTGCCGCGCGGCGGGCTCGATTTCATGTACAGCGATGCGTTCCCGCACGAGACCAACATGGATCGTCTGGCCGGCGTCGACTTCGACAAGGGCTGCTATGTCGGCCAGGAGGTCGTCTCGCGCATGCAGCATCGCGGCACCGCGCGCACCCGCAGCGTCAAGGTTTTGCTCGATGACTTCTCGCCGGAGGCCGGTGTCAGCATTCTCGCCGGCGACAAGCCGGTCGGCACCATGGGCTCGTCGGCGCAGGGCAAGGGCATCGCACTGGTGCGCATCGATCGCGTCGCCGACGCGCTCGATGCCGGCCAGCCGCTCACTGCCGGCGGCCTCGCCTTAACGCTCGCCGAACCCGAAGTCGTGCGCATTCCGACGAAGCAACCCATCGCATGAGCCGTGCCCCCCGCCTGCATCCCGACGGAAAGACGCGCTGCCCCTGGCCGGGCGAAGATCCGCTCTATGTCGCCTATCACGACACCGAATGGGGCGTGCCGGAATATGACGACCGGGCGCTCTATGAAAAGCTGATCCTCGACGGCTTCCAGGCCGGCCTGTCCTGGATCACGATCCTGCGCAAGCGCGACAATTTCCGCAAAGCCTTCGACGATTTCCAGCCGGAGAAGATCGCGCGCTACAACGACAAGAAGGTGCACGCGCTGATGAACGATGCCGGCATCGTACGCAACCGCGCCAAGATCGACGGCGCGATCCTCAGCGCCAAATCGTATCTCGACATCATGGAGAAGGGGCCGGGCTTCTCGAAGCTGCTGTGGGACTTCATGGACGGAAGGCCCAAGGTCAACCAGTTCAAGACCACCGCGAGCGTGCCGACCTCGACGCCGCTCTCGGTCCAGATCTCCAAGGAGCTGTCGTCGGCGCGGCTTCAAATTCGTCGGCCCGACCATCGTCTATGCCTTCATGGAAGCGACCGGCATGGTCAACGACCATCTCGTCGACTGTCATTGCCACGCGAGCTGCGGCAGGACGCAGCGCAAGCAGCGCCTCAAGGTCAAATGAGCGCGAAGAAGACGGCACGCAGCACGGACACCCGCGCCTGGCAGCGCATGCTGTCGGGCCGGCGGCTCGACCTGCTCGATCCCTCGCCGCTCGATGTCGAGATCGCCGACATCGCGCATGGGCTGGCGCGCGTCGCGCGCTGGAACGGGCAGACCACCGGCGCACACATCTTCTCGGTCGCGCAGCACACGCTGCTGGTGGAGACCGTGCTGCGGCACGAGATGCCGCGCGCCGACCAGCGCCTGCGGCTTGCCGCGCTGCTCCACGATGCGCCCGAATACGTGATCGGCGACATGATCTCACCGTTCAAGGCCGTGCTGGACGGCCATTACAAGGCGGTCGAGAAGCGCCTGCTCGGCGCCATCCACATCCGCTTCGGCCTGCCGCCGGCACTGCCGGACGAGATCACGCAAGCCATCAAGGCCGCCGATCGCGGCGCGGCTTATCTGGAGGCGACCGAGCTTGCCGGCTTCAGCGATGCCGAGGCCAAGCGCCTGTTCGGCCGGGATCCCGGCCTCTCCGACAGCGTCCGGCGCGACTACCTCACGCCCTGGACGGCGGCGCGGGCCGAGAAGCAGTTTCTGGAGCGGTTCGGCACGGTGTTTGCGTAGCTCCTGTAGGATGGGCAAAGGCGCAACGCGCCGTGCCCACCAGGTTTCGCGTTTGCGATACAAGCGGTGGGCACGCTTCGCTTTGCCCACCCTACGGCCGCGGCTATAATCGCTGGCGAAAGGTCCCCTCATGATCCATGTCTGCTCCCTTGCCGCCCTGCCCGAAACCGTCCGCCTCACCGGGGCCAGCCACGTGCTGACCGTGATGGCCAATGTCGAGCAGGTGGCGCGGCCGGTATCGGTGCTGCCGGCCAACCATCTCAAGGTGTCGATGGACGACATCACCGAGGAGATGGACGGCTTCGTCGCGCCGTCGGAGATCCATATCGAGCAGGTGCTGAATTTCGTGCGCGGCTGGGACCGCAATGCGCCGCTGGTGGTGCATTGCTATGCCGGCATCAGCCGTTCCACCGCGAGCGCGTTCGCGGCCGTCTGCGCGCTCAATCCGGATCGCGACGAGATCGAGATCGCGAAGAAGATCCGCGCGGCTTCCCCGATCGCCTCGCCGAACCGGCGCATCGTCGGCCTCGCCGACCGCGCGCTGGGACGCAACGGCCGCATGCTGCGCGCGCTCGACGAGATGGGCCCGGGCGCGATGATGGTCGAGGGCCGCCCTTTCCTGATCGAGCTCGAATGACAGCTGCGCGCCACAACGCAGATGTTGCGTCATGGCCGGGCCTGTCCCGGCCATCCACGGACTTTCTCGCGGCACGAAGAACGTGGATGCCCGGGACAAGCCCGGGCAAGACGGGTTTGTGGCACCAATTGCGACCTTCAGCCGAATGAGTGAGACGCTCCTCACGCCGATCGAGATCGGCCTGACCGCCGCGATCGTCGCGATCGAGGATCATGAGCCGCTGATCCTCACGGCGCGCGGTGGTGACGGGCTGGCCGGCCTGCCGTCCGGTCCGTTCGACGCGCTGACGCACCGCACCTTCGAGATCGGCCTGCGCGCTTGGGTCGAGGCGCAGGCAGGCTTGCGGCTCGGCTATGTCGAGCAGCTCTACACGTTCGGCGATCGTGGCCGGCACGCGGAGGCCGGCGACACCGGCGCGCATATGGTGTCGATCGGCTATCTCGCGCTAACGCGCGCGGTCGGCGGCGAGCTCGCGGCGACGGGGGCAAGCTTCGAGCCATGGTATCGCTTCCTGCCCTGGGAAGACTGGCGCGAGGAGCCACCCGCGATCATCGCGCGCGACATCATCCCGGCGCTGACCGATTGGGCCGAGCAGGAGACGCCCGAGACCACGCGCGCGCTGCCGCGCAGGGATCGCATGCGCTTCTACTTCGGCCTCGACGGCGCGCCCTGGGACGAGGAGCGCGTGCTCGACCGCTACGAGCTGCTCTACGAGGCAGGCCTGATCGAGGAGGCGCGGCGCGACGGCCGTCCTGCGGCATTAGCGCGCAAGGCGCTTCCGCTACTTGGCGCTTCCATGCGCTTCGACCACCGCCGGATTCTCGCCACCGCGATCGCGCGGCTGCGCGCAAAACTGAAGTATCGTCCTGTGGTGTTTGAACTTTTGCCCGCCGAATTCACACTCACTGAGTTGCAGTATACGGTGGAGGCGATCTCCGGCCGGCACCTGCACAAGCAGAATTTCCGCCGCCTGGTCGAAATGGAAGCCCTGGTCGAACCGACCGGGGTGATGTCGACACAGACCGGCGGACGGCCGGCTGCGCTCTACCGCTTCCGCCGCGACGTGCTCCAGGAGCGGCCCGCGCCGGGCTTGCGCGTGCGCTCCCGGCGCTAACCCGAAGGATATGCGTGACCGGCCCCTGCCCGCCGGTTGCCTGGAGGCTTCATGTTCGACGGCCCGTTTGACGTCTTTGCGTTGATCATTGCGATCGTCGCTGTCCTGATCGCGATCAAGGCTTCCAGCCAGGCGGCCGAACTGCGCCGAAAGCTGAACACGCTGGAAGAGATGTTTTACGCGCAGCGGCGGGTGGTGCAGCCGCCGCCGCTGATGCCTGCGCAGGTGCAGGCCGAAGCGCCCGCGGCAGCTCCCGTAGAACCGGCGCCGCTCGCGCCCGAAATCGAGGCTGCGCCGCCTCCGCTCGTCACCGAAGATGTTTCGCCGCCCCCGCTCGCCGCGAGCACGGAGGCTGCTGCACCGCCGCCCCTGCCCGCACCGGCGCCCGGCTTCGAGGAGCGGCTCGGCACGCGCTGGGTGGTGTGGATCGGCGGCCTTGCGCTCGCGCTCGGCGGCTTCTTCATGGTGCGCTATTCGATCGAGGCCGGCCTCGTCGGTCCCGGCGTGCGCGTGTTCCTCGGCGGCCTGTTCGCAGCCGCGCTGCTGGGTGCCGGCGAATGGTCGCGGCGCAAGGAGAGCATCTCCAACATCGCGGCGCTGCCGATCGCCAATATCCCCGCGATCCTCACCGCGGCCGGAACGGCCGTGGCGTTCGCGACCATCTACGCGGCCTATGCGCTCTATGGCTTCCTCGTGCCCGCCACCGCCTTCGTGCTGCTCGGCATCGTCGCGATGGGCACGCTGGCCGCGGCGCTCCTGCACGGACCCGCGCTGGCAGGTCTCGGCGTGGTCGGCGCGTTCGTGACGCCGGTCCTCGTCTCCAGCGGCAAGCCGGACTATTGGGCGCTCTACATCTATCTGGCCATCGTCACCGCCGCGAGCTTCGGCCTTGCCCGCATCCGGCTGTGGCGCTGGCTTGCCGTGACCACCATCGCCTTCGCCGTGCTTTGGATCTTCCCGGGCCTCGACGCCGGCGACCTGCAGGTGGCGCCGCACGCCTTCCATGCGATCGCGGGCTTCGTGCTCGCCGCGCTCCTCGTCGTCTGCGGCTTCATGTTCGGCCCCTCCATCGAGGACGGCGAGATCGAACCGGTGTCGTCGAGCTCGCTCGGCGCCTATCTGTTCGGCGCGATGCTGATCGTGCTGTCGAGCGAGCATGCGGACCTGGCGTTGATCGCCTTCACGCTACTGGTTGGCGGGACGCTGCTCGTCGCCTGGCGCGCGCCGGCGGCCACCGGCGCGCTCGGAGCGGCTGCGGCGACCGTCTTCATCGTGTTCGCCGAATGGGCGGTACGCGCCAATCCGGACATGCTGGTGCTGCCGGGCGGCCCGTTGCCCGGCGTGGGACCGGTCGCGACCGACAGCGCGGTGACGCTGCATCTGGTGATGGCCGCGATCTTCGCCGCCGGCTTCGGTGTCGCGGGCTTCCTCGCACAGGGCCGCTCGAACTCGGCGATCATTCCGGTGGTGTGGTCGGCGGCGGCGGTCGCGACGCCGATCGCGATCCTGGTTGCGCTCTACGCGCGCATCGCCCATCTCGACCGCTCGATCCCGTTTGCGATCCTCGCCGTCCTGCTCGCGGCCGCCTTTGGCGCAGCGACCGAAGCGCTGACGCGCCGCGAGACCCGGCCGGGCCTTGCGACCTCGACCGCGCTGTTCGCGACCGGCACGCTCGGTGCGCTGGCGCTGGCGCTGACTTTCGCGCTGGAAAAAGGCTGGCTCACCATCGCGCTGGCGCTGATGTCGCTCGGCACCGCCTGGATCTCGATGCAACGGCCGATCCCGGTGCTGCGGCGGCTCGCCGCCATCTTCGCCGCAATCGTCACCGCGCGCATCGGTTATGACCCGCGCATCGTCGGCGACGCCGTCGGCACCACGCCGATCTTCAACTGGCTGCTGTGGGGCTACGGCCTGCCGGCGGCCTCGTTCTGGGGCGCGAGCATCTTCCTGCGCCGCCAAGGCGACGATCCAGCGCTGCGCGTGGTCGAGACCGCCGCGATCCTGTTCACCGCACTGCTTGCCTTCATGGAGATCCGCCACGTTGCGACCGGCGGCAACATGACGGCGACGCCCTCGCTGCTCGAATGCGCGCTGCAGGTCTGCGTTACGCTCGCGATGGCGATCGGGCTGGAGCGGCTGCGGCTGCGGAGCCGGAGCATCGTGCACAATGCCGGCGCGGTGGTGCTGACCGTGATCGCCGGCCTCATCAGCGTGTTCGGCCTGCTGATCCTGGAGAATCCGTGGCTGTTCAGCAGCACCAACGTCGGCGGCCTCGTGTTCAATCTGCTGCTGCTCGGCTACGCGCTCCCGGCGGTGCTGATGCTGCTGCTGTCCTATGCGGTGGCGGGACACCGCTCGGTCGCATACGCGAACACGATCGCGGGCGGGGCATTGCTGTTCGCACTCACTTACGTGACGCTGGAGATCCGCCGCTTCTATCACGGCCCGGTGCTGCTTTTCGGCGGCACCACGGGCGCTGAGCAATATACTTACTCGATCGGCTGGCTCGGCTTCGGCGTGCTGCTGCTCGGTGTCGGCATTCTCGTCAATTCCGAGCGGGCGCGGCTGGCATCCGCAGCAGTGATCGCGCTGACGATCCTCAAAGCGTTCGTCATCGACATGTCGACGCTGACGGGGGTCTACCGGGCGCTGTCCTTCATGTGCCTCGGCGTCGTGCTGGTCGCGATCGGCTGGCTCTACCAGCGCATCCTGTTCCGGCGGCAGGCTCCGCCGCCGGCACCGCAGACCAGCGGCTGAATTTTTTGAGCATGATCTTTTCGGAAAACCGCTTCACACTTTTCCGGATCATGCTCCTGAGGATCAGGCCGCGCGGACCGACTCCAGGAACTGCGCGACCTCGACCTTGAGTCGCGTGCTGTCGGTCGCCAGCGATTTCGCCGCCGACAGCACCTCGGTCGAGGCCTCGCCGGTCTCCATCGCTCCGCGCTGCACGTCGGTGATGTTCGCCGAGACCTCCTGCGTGCCGATCGAGGCCTGCTGGACGTTGCGCGAGATCTCCTGCGTCGCCGCGCCCTGCTCCTCGACCGCGGCGGCGATCGCCGCGGACACTTCGGACAGCCGCTCGATGGTGCCGCCGATCTCCTGGATCGCGCTGACGGATTCCTGGGTTGCGGACTGGATGCCCGACACCTGCGCACCGATCTCGCCGGTCGCCTTCGCGGTCTGCTCGGCCAATGCCTTGACCTCGGCGGCGACGACGGCGAAGCCGCGGCCGGCTTCACCGGCGCGCGCCGCCTCGATGGTCGCGTTCAGGGCCAGCAGGTTGGTCTGGCCCGCGATGGTGTTGATCAGCTCAACGACGTCGCCGATGCGGGAAGCCGCCTGTGACAGCGCGTTGACCCGGTCGTTGGTCCGCGCCGCCTGCTCGACGGCTTCCGCCGCCATCCGCGCCGAATCCTGCACGCGGCGGCTGATCTCGGTGATGGAGGAGGACAGTTCCTCTGAGGCGGAGGCCACGGCCTGAACGTTGGTGGAGGCTTCCTCGGACGCAGCCGCAACGACGGTCGCGAGCTCCTGCCCGCGCTGCGCGGTGCTGGTCAGCGTCGATGCCGACGCCTCCAGTTCGGTCGATGCCGACGACACGGTGCCGACGACCTCGCCGATCATCGCCTCGAACTTGCGGGTAATGGCGTCGACGCGGCGGCCGCGTTCGATCTTGGCTTCGGCATCAGCCGCGGCGGCCTCGTCGGCGGCCCGCTTGGCGATCAGCGCCTCCTTGAAGATCTGGAGCGCATCGGCCATCGAGCCGATTTCAGTCTTCTCGCCGCGATGCGGCACCTCGGCCGAGAGGTCACCCTCACCGAGCGACTGCATCGGCGTGATGATGGATGCGATACCGCGCGAGACGTCACGCACGAGATAATAGGCGGCACCGATCGCAATCACGACCGAAAGCACGATGATGCCGACCAGCACGCGGAAGATCGTGGCGTAGCTGTCGGCCGCCTGCTTCGTCTCCAGTTCAGCGCCGCGATTGTTGAGTTCGATGCCCTTCTGGAGCAATGGATCGGCAGCCTGGGCCATCTTGGCGACCTTGGTCTGCAGCATCTCGTTGGCGTCCGTCGGGAACTTGCCGGGGCTCTTGCGCGACAGCGCCATCACGTCCTGCACGCCATTCAGATACTCGGCCCACGCCTTGCTCCATTGCTCGTAGAGCGAGCGCTCCTCGGCGGTGGTGATCAGCGGCTCGTAGACCTTGCGCGTCTGGTCGATGCGCGCCTTCAGGGAGGCGAGGCGTCTCTCGGCGGCTTCCTTGCCTTCAGGCGTGTCCTGCATCAGGTGCAGCCGAAGCGCGACGCGCAGCTCGTTGATGTCGGCGCGAAGCGAGCCGAGCGCGCGCACGCTCGGCAGCCAGCTCTCCGCGATCTCGACGGTATGGGCATTGATGTTCTGCATGGTGCCGATGGCCGTCACGCCGACGCCGGCGAGCGAGAGCACGAGGACCGACAACACGGTCAGAAGCTTGAAGACGATCGATAATTTCGACATCACAACAAATCCCGATGACACCAGGCACGCGCAAGTCACCTGCGCCGCGATCGCTACGACGTACGATGGGGCGGAAGTCATTCCAACAATGCTGGCTGGTTCTTATGCAGTAGGATTACGCGTATAATTGCAAACAGCCGTTAACAGGAGCCTACGTAAAATTACGGCTTCGCTATCGCCGGCGTTAGATGTTCCGCAATCATGCGTTGCAGCGAGACCGAAATCTCGTGCTGCAACGCGGCTGCACGGATGCCGCCTTGCAGCATTTACACACGGCGTGTCACGCCCGTCTTCACGGAGGGCGCGCTACTGGTCGCCGCACTGAAATATGAGAGCAAACGACCGCCGCGCTTCAGGCGCGACGGTCGCTGGATCAAATCGGAACTGAGCGTGGATGTGTCAGGCCGCGCGTACCGTCTCCAGGAACTTGCCGACCTCGAGCTTGAGACGATCGCTGTCGCTGGACAGCATCTGCGCCGCGGAGAGGACCTGCGAGGACGCCGATCCGGTTTCGCTGGCGCCGCGCTGCACGTCGGTGATGTTGGACGAGACCTGCTGGGTGCCTTGCGCGGCCTGCGCGACATTGCGGGAGATCTCCTGCGTCGCCGCGCCCTGCTCTTCGACGGCCGCCGCGATGGTCGAGGAAATCTCGGACAGCTTCTCGATGGTGTCGCTGATGTCCTTGATGGCGCCGACGGATTCCTGCGTCGCCGCCTGGATGCCGGAGATCTGCTGGCCGATCTCGCCAGTCGCCTTCGCCGTCTGCTCGGCGAGCGCCTTGACCTCGGAGGCGACGACCGCAAAGCCCTTGCCGGCTTCGCCGGCGCGTGCGGCCTCGATGGTGGCGTTGAGCGCCAGCAGATTGGTCTGGCCCGCGATGGTGTTGATCAGCTCGACGACGTCGCCGATGCGCGTCGCCGCCCTGGACAATTCGCTGACGCGCTCGGTGGTGGTGCGGGCCTGGCCGACGGCCTCGCTGGCCACGCGCGCGGATTCCTGAACCTGCCGGCTGATCTCGGTGATCGAGGACGACAGCTCCTCGGTCGCAGAGGCGACCGACTGCACGTTGGTGGACGCCTCTTCCGATGCGGCAGCGACCACGGTGGTGAGTTCCTGCGTGCGCTCTGCGGTCGAGGTCAGCGTCGTCGCGGAGGCTTCGAGCTCGGTCGACGCCGACGACACGGTGCCGACGATCTCGCCGACTGCGCCTTCGAAACTGTCGGCGAGCCTGCGCATCTCGGCCTTGCGCTGCTCGGTTGCGATCTGATCCTGTCGCATCTTGGCTTCCGCTTCCTCGCGCGCCTTCTGCTCGGACACGATCTTGAATTTCTCGACGGCACCGGCAACTTCGCCGACCTCGTCCTTGCGGCCGAGGCCGGGCAACACCACCGAGAAGTCGCCGCCCGCGAGCTTCTCCATCGCCACCGTCAGCGCGCGCATGGGCCGCGCGATGCTGAAGACGGAGAAGATGCAGGCGCCGATCAGGACCAGCGCAGCCAGCATGCCGGTGATGAACGAGGTCCGCGCAACCGATTGGGCCTCTGCTTCCGCTTCGCCGCGTGCTTCGACACTCCTCTGCTTGGCAAATTCGGTGATCTGGTTGGTCAGCTCCGATATCTCTTCGTTGATCGGCGCCAGAGTCTCCTTGCGGATGCGATCGACCTCGGCCACCAGCTTGGTGAATTGCGCCGCCGCCTCGCCGTCCTTCTTCCCTTCGAGCGCGAGCTCCTGCTTGCGGATCGCCTCGATCTGCTGCTGGCCCTTGCTGAAATTGCCGACCAGCACGGTCAGACGGTCGATCCGCTTGCGGTTCTCCGGCGAGCGGGAGAGCTTCGCCATTTCGCCCGAGAATTTCAGGGCCGCGGTCTGCCGGTCGTTGAAATAGGTGACGGCCTTCTGCATCTCGGCCGGCGAGGACGATGTCAGGATGTCACGGATGCCGATCTGCATCCCGCGGACCGAGGCCTTGGCTTCCGCGGCGTTTTGCGCAATCGCCTGCTGTCCTGCCGCCGCGCTGCTGAGCCTCTGGACATCGGCGCCGCCGCTCATCTGGAGAAAGATCATCAGCGCGACGATCGCGATGGTCAGCGCGGAGGTGATGGCGAGCTTGGTGCCAATTCGCAGGTTCTGAATGAACATCATTGAAGTATTCCCGGGATACGCATTGCCGCGACGAAGCGCGTGAACAGCCCGGGAAGGCTAACCGGCAGGCCACTCGTTAACGTTAAGTGCCGCCGCCGCGCCCCGGGTAGAAATACGGAAATCGCTGCTCAAATTGTCGAACTTGCGCAGCTTTCACGTGCAGAGCGCAGATGCTTCGCGAATTTGCAGGCCTTCAGCCCGTCGATGCCCATCGCTCCGTTCTCGCTCCTCAGCCCATCGTTTCGCCGACGAGGCTGATGCGAAACACCGGTGTCTTGTTCTCGTCGAGCAGCTCCATCCGCCACTCGGCATCCCGCTTGAGGCCGCGCGCGATGCTGCCGAGCAGATTGGCGCAGACCTCGGTCATCTCGGTCCACGCGGCCGCGCGATCCTCGAACTCGTACGGCTGATCGGCTGCGCCGGAATAACGACCGGTACTGATGCGAAAGAAGTACAGCGACATCTTAGAAACCTTGTGCCCCCCGGCCCTGCGTAAACTGGGGCGCGAGTCGCTACCAACGCATGAAAACCGCCGTCCGTACGACTACGGCGCGGCGGCTTCACCAAGGATGAAGATGTTCAACGAGAAAGTGTGCGACGAAGCCCGCACAGCCAGATCACTGGGTGGAACGACGCAGTTCCAGCGGAGCGTCGTTCTTGGCAGGCTCGGACTTTGCTGGCTCGGACTTCACCGGCTCGAGACGGCTGCTCTCGACACGCGGTGTCTCGACGCGCGCGGCGACTTCGGTGTTGGGCGCGCCGACGGAGCCGGTGTGCTCCGACGAGCGCAGCGAGCGCGGACGCGCCACGGCACGCGCCATCAGCATCTGATTGCCGCCCTGATGGTGGAAGTCGCAATAGGCGAAGCCCATGCCCGACACCGAGCCGCGGAAGCTGCGATCGTCAGTCTTCTCCAGATTGAAGCAGGGCTCGAACGGGATGCCCTTGATCGAGGCGCAGACGTTCTGGCCGCGGATCTGGAGCGTGTTGCCGGGCAGGCGGAGGTGTTTCACCGGACCTGCGCCCGAGAACTGCACCGCGCCGGCGGCACCGAGGTCGTCCAGGATGCGGCCTGCGCCGCGGGTGCCGTCGAAACAGGTGAAGGCGAACACCTTACCGGCCACGAAACGGCGCGCCTCGTCGGCGTTCATGCCTCCGGCAATGGCCGGCGCAATCGTCACTGCCGCCGTGACAGCCCCCAACACAATACGCGCAAGCATGCTCTACTCCGAACCAACCCTTGCAGCGGGCGATGCCCTATCTCTTTACCCGCTGCTTACCATACTAACCAAGGCGACATTGAAGCAGCTTGGTTGGTAAAGTCTGAACGTCGTTAGACAATTTTTACCACGATGCGGCCGCGGACCTGGCCGGCCAGGATTTTCGCGCCCCACTCGGGAACCTGATCGAGTGAAATTTCGTGAGTAATTTCAGATAGTTTCGTCCGATCCAGATCGGACGCCAGACGCTGCCAGGCGGCTTTGCGCGGTTCGATCGGGCACATCACGGAATCGATGCCGAGAAGGCACACCCCGCGCAAAATGAAGGGTGCGACAGAAGACGGCAGGTCCATGCCGGCCGCGAGGCCGCAGGCCGCGATCGCACCGCCGTATTTCGTCATCGACAGGAGATTCGCCAGCGTGGTCGAGCCGACGCTGTCCACGCCGCCCGCCCAACGCTCCTTGGCCAGGGGCTTGGCCGGCGCCGACAGTTCATTGCGGTCGATGATCTCGGCCGCGCCGATCCCCTTCAGATAGTCCGCTTCCGCGGCACGGCCGGTCGAGGCGATGACGTGGTAGCCTAGCTTCGACAGCACGGCGATGGCGACCGAGCCAACGCCGCCCGCCGCGCCCGTGACCACCACGGGGCCGCCCTTCGGTGAGAGGCCGTGCTTCTCCAGCGCCAGCACGGACAGCATCGCCGTAAAACCGGCAGTGCCGATCGCCATGGCGTCACGCGCCGACAGGCCCTGCGGAAGAGCGACCAGCCAGTCGCCTTTCACCCGCGCCTTCTGCGCATAGGCGCCGAGATGGGTCTCACCCATGCCCCAACCGGTGCAGATGACCTGGTCGCCGGCCTTCCATTGCGGATGCGAGGACGTTTCGACGGTGCCGGCGAAATCGATGCCGGCAATCATCGGGAAGCGGCGCACCACCGGCGCCTTGCCGGTGAGCGCGAGGCCGTCCTTGTAGTTCAGCGTCGACCATTCCACGCGGACGGTGACGTCGCCGTCCATCAGCTCGGCCTCGTCGAACTGCGCCAGCTGCGCGGTGGTGCCCTTGTCCGCCTTGTCGATCCGGATCGCCTTGAACGTGGCCACAGCAAACTCCCTGACTTGTTTCAGGCGATGTTTAGCCGATCAGGCAGGCTGCGCAACCGCTCGCTGAACCGGTTTCTCCACGATCGGAAGATTGATCAGCGCCGAGAGCACGCCGAACAGGATCGAGAGCCACCAGATCGGCGTATAGGAACCGAACTTCTCGAACACGATGCCGCCGAGCCAGACGCCGAGGAAGCCGCCGACCTGATGGCTGACGAAGGCGAAGCCGTAAAGCGTGGCGAGCCAGCGGGTGCCGAACATCAGCGCCACCAGCGCCGAGGTAGGCGGCACCGTCGACAGCCAGGTCAGTCCGGAGATCGCGCCGAACGCAATTGCCGAGAACGGCGTGATCGGGAACGAGATGAAGGCCAGCGTCGCAAGCGCGCGGGTGAAATAGATGACGGAGAGGATGTAGCGCTTGGGCAGCGAGTTCTGGAGATAGCCGACGCTGAGCGAGCCGATGATGTTGAACAGGCCGATCGCCGCGATCACCCAGCCGCCGGTTTGCGTCGAGATGCCGCGATCGACCAGGAAGGCCGGCAGATGCACGGTGATGAAAGCGAGCTGGAAGCCGCAGGTGAAGAAGCCGAGCACCAGCAGCACGTAGGAGCGATGCCCGAAGGCTTCGGAGAGCGCTTTGGTGAATGACTGCTCCTCCGCGGGCGCAGCGTTGGCCGTGCTTGCGACCGGCGGCGTCGAGAGCGCCAGCGACAGCGGGATGATCAGCAGCATCAGGAAGCCGAACACGGTGAGCGCCTGCTGCCAGCCGAAATTGTCGATCAGCGCCACGCCGATCGGTGCGAACAGGAACTGGCCGAACGAGCCCGCCGCGGTTCCGGCGCCGAGCGCCAGCCCGCGCTTCTCGGCCGGCAACAGCTTGCTGAACGCCGACAGCACCAGATTGAACGAGCAGCCGGCCAGGCCAAAGCCGACCATCACGCCCGCGCCGATGTTGAGCGACAGCGGCGTCGAGGAGTAGCGCATCAACAGCAGGCCGCCGGCATAGAGCAGAGCGCCGACGGACATCACCCGGAACAGGCCGAAGCGGTCAGCGACCGCGCCGGCGATCGGCTGGCCCAATCCCCACAACAGATTCTGGAAGGCAATGGCGAGGCCAAACACGTCGCGGCCCCAGGCGAATTCATGGCTCATCGGCTGCACGAAGAAGCCGAGTGCCGAACGCGGTCCGAAGCCGAGCATGCCGATGGCGCAGCCGCAGAGAATGATGATCGCCGGCGTGCGCCAGGTGGAAGGCCGGGAAACCGGACCGAGCTCGCCCGCTTGTGTCGACATGCGCTTCCTCATCTGTCGCAGGCGGGTCCGGAATAGGCAGCCGCCAGTCAGGCATTTAATGCAAGTGCATGAAACCCCCAAGCCGAAAGTGATTGCGTCCTACGAAGAGCTGTTGCCGGAGCATTGCGTTTCTTCGAGGCCTCGCCCGGAGACTGCAATCGCGTTTTGACGAGAATGTGTGTGGCGGGGGCTGGCAGCCGCGTCGGTGGCGTGTTAGCTTCAATCTACTCATATTGAGTATATCTAAGTCCTGATGAACTCCCACCGGCCTCTCGGCCGGATTTATCGGGCCTTATATATGCTCATGACGAGCATAATTGACATGTACGGGAGGCTTCGATGCCGATCACTGGAATTTACGGCCCCGACGACTTTGCCAACCGGCCTCAGGGCCAATCCACCATCCCACCCCGCCCCGCGCCGGCACGGTCGGGCCCCGCACTGCCGATGCCCTCGCTGGAATGGACGCCGGAGGTCGAGCGGGCCACCGCGCCGCTCTACGAGCGCATCAAGCACGTGATCCCGCCGATCGAATGGCCGCTGATGGCGCCGACCATCAAGGCGATCAACGAGCTGAAGCAGGCGCGCGGCGCGGTGATCCTCGCGCACAACTACCAGGCGCCGGAGATCTTTCACGGCGTTGCCGACATCGGCGGCGACTCGCTCCAGCTCGCCGTCGAAGCAACCAAGGTGAAGGCCGGCATCATCGTCCAATGCGGCGTGCACTTCATGGCGGAGACCTCGAAGCTGCTCAATCCGGACAAGACGGTGCTGATCCCGGATTCGCGCGCCGGATGCTCGCTCGCCGCCAGCATCACGGGTGCGGACGTCCGTCTGCTCCGCGAAAAATTTCCAGGCCTGCCTGTGGTCGCCTATGTCAACACGTCAGCGGAGGTGAAAGCCGAGGTCGACATCTGCTGCACCTCGTCGAACGCGGTGCAAGTGGTCGAGAGCCTGAACGCGCCGAGCGTGATCTTCCTGCCCGATCGCTATCTTGCGACCTACGTCGCCTCGAAGACCGACGTGAAGATCATCGCCTGGAAGGGTGCCTGCGAGGTGCACGAGCGTTTTACCGCCGAGGAGCTGCGCGCCTATCGCGAGGCCGATCCCTCGGTGCAGATCATCGCGCATCCCGAATGCCCGCCGGACGTGCTGGCGGAGGCCGACTTCACCGGCTCGACCGCGCACATGATCAACTGGGTGCGCGAAAAGCGGCCGCGGCGACTCGTGATGATCACGGAATGCTCGATGGCGGACAATGTGCGCGCCGAGCTGCCTGACGTCGAGATGCTGCGCCCCTGCAATCTCTGCCCGCACATGAAGCGCATCACCCTCGCCAATATCCTGGAAAGCCTGCTGACGCTGCGCGAGGAAGTGACGATCGATCCGGCGCTTGCGGAGCGTGCGCGACGCTCGGTCGAGCGGATGATCAATCTGAAGAATTGAGAGCGAACGCAGCAACACACTCGGTGTCGTCCCGGACAAGCGAAGCGCAGATCCGGGACCTCCGCGCGAGCGCTTCGCGCTCGTCGCGATAACACAGGGAGATGTTTGGCGACGAACGACGTGAACAACTTCGCGCAACAACTTCCGCCGCGGCGTATGGGTCCCTGCTTTCGCAGGGACGACAGTACAGTGAAAGGAGAGAACAATGACAAACAACCTCACCCGCAGCACTGACGACGTGGTAATCGTCGGCGGCGGCCTTGCCGGGCTGTTCTGTGCGCTGAAGCTCGCGCCGCGGCCGGTGACGCTGATCTCGGCCGCTCCGCTCGGACAAGGCGCATCCTCCGCTTGGGCGCAAGGCGGCATCGCCGCCGCAATGGCCGAAGGCGATACGCCCGAAGCGCATGCCGCCGACACCATCGCGGTCGGCGGCGGCATCGTCGATGAGGCGGTCGCGCTCGGCATCGCGCGCGAGGCCGCAGCGCGGATCCATGATCTGCTCGCCCATGGCGTGCCGTTCGACCGCGATCTCGAAGGCCGGCTCGCCGTCGGGCGCGAGGCCGCGCATTCGGCGCGGCGCATCGTGCATGTGCGCGGCGACGGGGCGGGCGCGGCGATCATCGCAGCATTGAGCGAAGCCGTGCGCCGCACGCCGTCGATCCGGCTGATCGAAGGCTTGGTCGCCGAAGCGCTGCTGACCGAGGACGGCGCGGTCACCGGCCTGCAATTGCGCGAGGCCGGCAATTTCTCGGCGAGGCCGACCATGATCGCTTCCCGCGCGGTAGTGCTCGCGACCGGCGGCATCGGCCATCTCTATGCCGTCACCACAAATCCTGACGAGGCCAGCGGATCGGGCCTTGCGATCGCGGCGCGCGCCGGTGCTGTCATCGCCGACCCCGAATTTGTGCAGTTCCACCCGACCGCCATCATGGCCGGGCGCGATCCGGCGCCGCTCGCGACCGAAGCGCTGCGCGGCGAAGGCGCGACGCTGGTCAACAGCCATGGCGAGCGCTTCATGCCGGCACTCCACCCGCTCGCCGAACTCGCACCGCGCGACATCGTGGCCCGCGGCGTGTTCGCGGAGATCACGGCCGGACGGGGAGCATTCCTCGATGCGCGGGCCGCGCTGGGCAGGCGCTTCGCCGACAGATTTCCGACGGTGCATGCGAGTTGCATCGCCGCCGGCATCGATCCCGTGACGCAGGCCATCCCGATCGCGCCGGCCGCGCACTACCACATGGGCGGCATCGCGGTGGATGCGCGCGGCCGCAGCTCGATCGACGGGCTCTGGGCCGGCGGCGAAGTGTCGTCGACCGGCGCCCACGGCGCCAACCGGCTTGCGTCGAACTCGCTGCTGGAAGCCGTGGTCTATGCCGCACGCATCGCCGACGACATCGCCGGTCGCGCCATCCCCTCGTCTGCCCGCCTCCCCGATGTGCTGGTGACGCCGCGCGGCGAGGCGCCGGATGCTGCGGCCGTAAAGCGGCTGCGGGCGATGATGAGCGCACGCGTCGGCGTCATCCGCGACGAGGACGGACTTGCAGAGGCGGTGCGCAGCTTCGCCGCGCTCGAACACGAAGGCACGAGCGTCGCTGTCCGCAACATGGCGACATCGGCCCTGCTGGTCGCCGCCTCGGCCTGGAGCCGGCGCGAGAGCCGCGGCGCGCATTTCCGCATCGATCATCCGGCGGATGACCCCGCCTTGGCGCAGCGAACGATGACCACGCTCGCCGCAGCGCGCGCGGTCGCGGAGAGTTTGAACGAGCATCTCCAGCCGCGCACCGCGCAACCCATGATCGCCTGAAGGAGGCCTCCATGATCACCCCGACCTCACTGCTCTATCCCGATGCCTTCCTCTCGCCGCTCGCGATCGACGAGGCCGTGCGGCGCGCACTCGACGAGGATCTCGGCCGCGCTGGCGACATCACCTCGCTCGCCACGATTCCGGAAGCCACCAAGGCGCAGGCGATCCTGGTGGCGCGGCAGTCCGGCGTGATCGCCGGCCTGCCGCTGGCGCTGGCGACACTGCAAAAGCTGTCGCCCGACATCGAGGTGCGCGCGCATGCCCGCGATGCCGCACGCGTTGTCCGCGGTCAGCAGGTGTTGACGATCACCGGCCCGGCGCGCGCCATTCTCACGGCGGAGCGGACCGCGCTGAATTTCGTCGGCCGCCTGTCAGGCGTCGCGACGCTCACGGCCGATTACGTCGCGCGCACCGAAGGCACCAGGATGCGCATCTGCTGCACGCGAAAGACCACGCCGGGGTTGCGTGCGCTGGAGAAATACGCGGTGCGCTGCGGCGGCGGCTTCAACCACCGCTTCGGCCTCGACGATGCGATCCTGATCAAGGACAACCACATCGCGGTCGCCGGCGGCATCCGGCCGGTGCTGGAGCGCGCCCGCGCCCATGCCGGACACCTCGTCAAGATCGAGATCGAGGTGGATACGCTGCCGCAACTGCGCGAGGTCCTCGACAGCGCAATGGCTGACGCCGTGTTGCTCGACAACATGGATCTTGCAACCCTGCGCGAGGCCGTCAAGCTCAACGAGGGCCGCCTCAAGCTGGAGGCGTCCGGCGGGGTCACACTGGAGTCGATCGCGGCGATCGCAGCCACCGGCGTCGACTACGCGTCATCTGGCGCGCTGACGCATTCGGCGCCCAATTTCGACTGTGCGCTGGATATCGCCGCGTGAGGCGCTAGCGCCGCTCGCTCACGCCCATCTCGGCAGAACTCTTGGCTTCCTGCGCGAGCTCGGCGGAGAGCGCGGCGGTTTGCGCCGGGGTGCCCCAGCTCGGCTCCTCGCTGCCGTCGCCCCAGGCGCGCGGACGGTAGAAGGTGTGCACGCCGGTCTTGTACATCTTCTTCATCTCGGCGACCCAGGACGGGCGCACCCAATAGGCGTGGTAGTGCGTCGACTTGCCGACCTCGGGCAGCCAGATCTGGCCGTCGAGCATCGCCTTCGAGATCTTCTTGGCGCGCTCCCACATCTCGGGCTCGCGGATCACGTCGGCATTGTTGTCGCAGGCAAAGGTGAACTGGCAGGCGAGATGGCGGTGCTTGTTCTGATAGACCGCGCCGCACACGGTGTCGGGATATTTGCCGGAGAACACGCGGTTCAATACCACTTGCGCCACCGCGATCTGGCCGCGCACCGCCTCGCCGCGGGACTCGAAATAGACGGCTTCGGCGAGACACTTCTCGGATTTCGCGCGCGACTTGTCGTCGAGTGCCAGCCGCTCGGCCGGCGATCTGGCGCGCTGGTTGTCGGCGTTGACCTCGCCCTTGGGGGCGACGCTCTCGCCGCTCTCGATATCCCGAGCGATCTCCTCCGTCGGCGGCGACAGCGAGGCCGTCACCTTCATGTCCGGATCGGGCATCACGATCAGCGGCTCGGCGCCGGGCTGCCAGCTCTCGATGCTCTCGACACTGCCGCCGAGCGAGGAACTGCCGAAGAACAGGTTCGAAGTCTTGACGCTGAAGGGATCGCGCACGGGCGTGGTCGGCGCGGTGGCTCGCTTCAGCGCCTCCAGCGGCTGCACCGCGAATGAACGCGCGAGCTCGCTGGCCTGCGGCGCATTGGTGTATTGCGGCAGCGGCGGCGCGCGCAGCGCTTCCGCGAGCTCGGGATCGAGTGCGGCTGCGGACTCCGGCGACATTGCCTGCGACATCGCCTGTGGCAGCGCGGCGGTCTTGGCGCCGAACACCGAGCTGTTCGAGGTCGCGGGATCCTGGCCCGCGGGTGCTGTGGCCGGCGCGGCCGTCTCGGGCGCCTGCGTCGGCGTCACGGTCGCGAGGCGATCACCCTTCATGGAGCGATCGACTTTGGGAAAATCGGCGGCCTGGTAGCGCGGCGGCGCCTGCAGCGCCGGGTTGCGGCCGAGCGCGCCGGTGACGTCGCGACCGTCGAGGCTCGCGAGGCGAACCATCGCGCTCTGCGGAACCGACGTGCCGATGGGACGGGAAAAACTGTAGGTGGCGAGCTGAATGGAGGACGCCGCAGAGAACACCTGCTTCTGCCAACGCTCGGCGACGCCGGGCTGACGCGCCAGCAGGGAGGCAATATCCTGATAGCCGGTCTCTCTCGGCATCAATGCGAAGATGCAGAGACCGATGCCGAAGGACGCGAACCGCGCGCCCTTCGGATGGTTACGCAACACAGACATCGATACGCTCACGCTACGCTTACAAAAATCGAGATGCAGTACATCCGTGCAATTCGATCTTTCTCATGAGTATCTAATTTAGGTTGCCGGGGCGTTAATCGACGTTGCGCCCGCAGCACACTCAAGCAATCTCAGGTGTTTTCACGGAGGGATTGCGGGCGTGGTAAATGCGGGCTGACGTCAAGCGGTAAACAATCGGTCAACGCGAATGGTGAAGGAACTCTTGCGCGCGCGTATCATTACGGGACGCGGTTCCATCGTCACGCCGACAACAGCTGTCATGCCCCGCGAAGGCGGGCATCCAGTACGCCGCAGCTTCTCGATTCAATCACTGCCGAGAATGACGAACGCGTCGCTTCCCCGTCACCCTGAGGTGGCCGCTTCTTCAGCGGCCCTCGAAGGGCGACGGCCCGGCTGCATCTCGGGCCGCTCATCCTTCGAGACTCCCTGCGCGGCGCTGCGCACCGCGACGCTCGCACCTCAGGATGACGGCACCAACGGCTTCTTCGACCTGATAGGCGAGAGTGTGACCTCAAATGAAAAGAGGCGGAGCCAGCGCCCCGCCTCTCTCAACTCAATCCTGCGTTTCGCTTACGCCTGGCTCGCGACCGCCTTGCCGAGCGCGGCTTGCGCCGCTGCGAGGCGGGCGATCGGCACGCGGTAGGGCGAGCAGGAGACGTAGTCGAGGCCGATGTTGTGGCAGAAGGCGACGGAGGCGGGATCGCCGCCGTGCTCGCCGCAGATGCCGACCTTCAGCTTCGGGCGCGTCTTGCGGCCGCGCGCGACGCCGATCTTGACGAGCTCGCCGACGCCTTCCTGGTCGAGCGCCACGAAGGGATCGATCGGGAGAATACCCTTGGACACGTAGGTCCCGAGGAAGCTCGCGGCATCGTCGCGGCTGATGCCGTAGGTGGTCTGCGTCAGATCGTTGGTGCCGAACGAGAAGAACTCGGCGCTCTCCGCGATCTGGCCCGCGAGCAGACAGGCCCGCGGCAGCTCGATCATGGTGCCGACCTGATAGGCGATCTTGGTATTGTTGTCGCGCATCACCGCCTTCGCGGTGGCGTCGATGCGCGCCTTGACGAGGTCGAGTTCCATCTTGGTCGCGATCAGCGGCACCATCACCTCGAGGCCGACGGCCTTGCCGGTGCGCTTCTCGGCCTCGACCGCTGCCTCGAAGATCGCGCGCGCCTGCATCTCGGCGATCTCCGGATAGGCGATCGCGATACGGCAACCGCGGAAGCCGAGCATCGGATTGAACTCCGAGAGTTCGCGCGCGCGGTCAGCGAGGCGCCGCGGGTCGGTGTTCATGGCACGCGCCACTTCCTCGACCTCGGCATGGGTGTGCGGCAGGAACTCGTGCAGCGGCGGATCGAGCAGACGGATCGTGACGGGCAGGCCCTTCATGATCTCGAACAGCTCGACGAAGTCGGCGCGCTGCATCGGCAGCAGCTTGGCGAGCGCGGCGCGGCGCGACTGCTCGTCCTCGGAGAGAATCATCTCGCGCACCGTGCGGATGCGCGTCTCCTCGAAGAACATGTGCTCGGTGCGGCAGAGGCCGATGCCTTCGGCGCCGAACTTGATCGCGGTGCGCGCGTCATCAGGCGTATCGCCATTGACGCGGACACCGATCTTGCGGACCTGGTCGGCCCACTTCATCAGCGTGCCGAACTCGCCGGAGAGCTCCGGCTCGATCATCGGCATGCGGCCGGCGAGCACCTGGCCGAGCGAGCCATCGATGGTGATGACGTCGCCGGTCTTGAAACTGCGCGAGCCGATGCTCATGGTGCCGCGGCCGTAATCGACGCGGATGGTGCCGCAGCCGGAGACGCAGGGTTTGCCCATGCCGCGCGCCACCACGGCGGCGTGCGAGGTCATGCCGCCGCGCGTGGTCAGGATGCCTTCGGCGGCGTGCATGCCGTGGATGTCTTCCGGGCTGGTCTCGATGCGGACCAGGATGACCTTGCGTCCATCGGCCTGAAGCTTTGCTGCCTCGTCCGAGGAGAACACGATCTCGCCGGAGGCCGCACCGGGCGAAGCCGGCAGGCCGGTCGCGATCACGTCGCGCTTGGCGCCGGGATCGATGGCCGGATGCAGCAGCTGATCGAGCGAGGCGGGATCGATCCGCATCACCGCTTCGTTCTTGGTGATCAGGCCTTCATTGGCAAGCTCGACCGCGATGCGCAGCGCCGCTTTCGCGGTGCGCTTGCCGCCGCGGGTCTGGAGCATCCACAGCTTGCCCTGCTCGACCGTGAACTCCATGTCCTGCATGTCGCGGTAGTGCTTCTCGAGCAGCGTGTAGATCCGCGTCAGCTCCTTGAAGGCCTCCGGCATCGCCGCTTCCATCGACGCCTTGTCGGAGCCCGATTCCTTGCGCGCGTCCTCGGTGATGTCCTGCGGCGTGCGGATGCCCGCCACCACGTCCTCGCCCTGCGCGTTGATCAGGAACTCGCCGTAGAGCTTGCTCTCGCCGGTCGAGGGATTGCGCGTGAAGGCAACGCCGGTCGCCGAGGTCTCGCCCATGTTGCCGAACACCATGGCCTGCACGTTGACCGCGGTGCCCCAGGATTCCGGAATGTCGTGCAGCTTGCGGTAGGTCACCGCGCGCGCGTTCATCCAGGATGAGAACACCGCACCGATCGCCCCCCAGAGCTGGTCGTGCGGATCCTGCGGGAAGTCCTTTCCGGTCTCGCGCGCGACCGCGTCCTTGTACTTGCCGACCAGATCGACCCAGTCCTCCGCGGACAGATCGGTGTCGAGCGTATAGCCCTGGCTGTCCTTGAACGTGTCGAGGATTTCCTCGAAGTGATGATGCTCGAAGCCGAGCACCACGTCCGAGTACATGGTGATGAAGCGGCGATAGCTGTCATAGGCGAAGCGGCGGTCCCCCGACAGCTCCGACAGCGCTTCCACGGTCTGGTCGTTGAGGCCGAGGTTGAGCACGGTGTCCATCATGCCCGGCATCGAGGCGCGTGCACCGGAGCGCACGGAGACGAGCAGCGGGTTCCTGGTGTCGCCGAAGATCTTGCCGGTCAACTTGCCGACATGGTCGAGCGCCTTCTCAACCTGCGACTGCAATTCCTTGGGGTAGGATTTGTCGTGTGCGTAGAAGTAGGTGCAGACCGAGGTCGGGAGGGTGAAGCCAGGAGGCACCGGCAGGCCGAGATTGGCCATCTCGGCGAGATTGGCGCCCTTGCCACCGAGCAGGTCGCGCATTTCCGTACGGCCTTCGGCCTTGCCGTCGCCGAATGTGAAGACCCACTTACCGGCCTTGGCGACGCCCGGCGCGGCCTTGGCGGGTGCACGCCTGCCCGGTGCTGGCTTGGCAGCGACCTTCGAAGCAATCGGCTTGGCCGCAGCTTTCGCAGCAGGTTTAGCTGCCGGCTTGGCAGCCGCCTTTGCAACGTGCTTCGGGGCAGTCTTCGGGAGCGCCTTGCGAGCCGCCGGCGCGGCCTTCGCCTTGGCGGAGGGCTTTGATTTCGCTGGCATTTTCGCCGGAGTTTTATTGGGCTTCGAGGCGGCTTTGGCCATAGCTTGCACACAACCTGCGAGAGGAATGGGAAATCGCGCGCCTTACACCACTTTGGGCAGGGTCGCGCAAGTCGAAGAGTTCCGGAAAATGAAGGCCTAGAGATGGAGCCACTTCAACAATCCGAGCCCGATCGCGCCATTTATGATGAGAAAGATCGCGACGATCAGGTTGAGCAGGCGCGGCATGATCAGGATCAGCACGCCCGCAAGCAGCGACAGGATCGGCGAAATGTGGGCGACGGTGATGTGCATGAATTGTCTTTCCGTAACGTGAGGCGAATCGCGGGCGGATCATACCGGACCCGGTTCCGCGGGTAGAGACGCGCAAGAGGCAAGCGGGTTCCCGGCTTCGCGAAAACTGCCCGAAATTGCCGCTGATGCGGCATGACTTTCCCGGAACATTGCGAAGGGGGCATGCATTGGCCAACCGGTCGCGCCGCTGGCGCCGACTGAATCATGTCGAAGGAGTTTTGCATGCGGAACAGGATTCTTGCTCTTGCAGCGCTCGCGGCCGCGATCGGTTCGCCCGTCGCGGCGCAGGCGCAAACCGGAATCACAGTGGGACGCGCGCCCGTCGTGGTCGATGGTGGCCCGACGATTGCGGTCGAACAGCGGCCGGCCTTCCGAGACTATGTCGTCGAGCAACGTGTACCGGCCTTCAGCATTCCAGATCGCGTGGTGGTCGGCAGCACCTTACCCGAGAGCGGCGTTACCTATTATGACGTACCGCAACGTTTCGGCGCCACCACCTACCGCTACACCGTCGTGAACGGCGCAACCGTGCTGGTCGAGCCGCGCTCGCGGCGCATCGTCGAGGTGATGGACTAGCTCAACTCGATGTCCGGCGCGTCACGTCAGGCTGGCGCGCATCGCGTAATCGGACATCAGGCCCCGCCCGGTCTTCCCCCCGCCGGGCGGGGCTTTTTTGCTCGCGGGGCGCGCGGAGCGCGAGCCCGGAATCCATTTCTCCACGTCACGTGCGGCACGATGGATTCCGGGCCCACGCCTTCGGCGTGTCCCGGAATAACCGCGGAGTTTGCCGCGCGACAGCGCCTCAATCGTGGATCTTCGAGAAATCCGCCACCGCACGCGTGGCGCTGCGGATCTCGTTCAGCAGCTTCAGGCGGTTCTCGCGTACCTTCGGATCTTCGTCGTTGACGCGAACCTTGTCGAAGAATGCGTCGACCGGCGGACGCAGCTTTGCCATCGCGGTCATCGCGGCGGCAAAATCCTCTTTGGCGACCGCGGCACTGGCTTCCGCCGTCACCTCGCCGATGGCCTTCGCCAGCGCCTTCTCCTCATCGAGGCTGTAGAGCGCAGCATCGGGCGCGCCGTCGAAGCTGCGCTTGTCCTTCTTCTCCTCGATGCCGAGAATGTTGCTCGCACGCTTGATGCCAGCGAGCAAATTCTTGCCGTCGTCGGTGTCAAGGAACTTGCCGAGAGCATCGACACGGCGAACGACCATCAGGAGATCGTCCTGACCACCGAGCGCAAACACGGCGTCAACGAGGTCGTGGCGTGCGCCCTGCTCGCGCAGCTGAACTTTCAGGCGGTCGGCGAAGAAGGCGAGCAGATCGCTCGGAAGCTTCTGGGCATCGGCCGGCTTCACCGACAAACCGGCGAGTGCCGACGCAGCCACCCTCACCAGCGACAGGCGGAGCGCGTTCTCAGCAATCAGCCTGATCACACCCAGCGCGGCGCGACGCAGTGCGTACGGGTCCTTGCTTCCCGTCGGTTTCTCGTCAATTGCCCAGAAGCCGACCAGCGTGTCGATCTTGTCCGCCAGCGCCACCGCGACGCTGACCGGATCGATCGGCACGCGATCCGCAGGCCCCTGCGGCTTGTAGTGCTCTTCGCAGGCGGCGGCGACGGACTCATCCTCGCCCTGGGCCAGCGCGTAATACTTGCCCATCAGGCCTTGCACCTCGGGGAATTCGCCGACAACCTCCGTCAGCAAATCCGCCTTTGCCAGATGAGCAGCACGCGTTGTCTTGGCGACATCGGCGCCAACGAGCGGAGCTATCTCGGCAGCAAGTCTCTCAATGCGCTTGATGCGTTCAGCCTGCGTACCAAGCTTCTCGTGGAACACGATCTGCTCGAACTTCGGCAGCCGATCCTCGAGCTTCGTCTTCAGATCGGTCTCGTAGAAGAACTTCGCATCGCTAAGCCGCGCACGGATCACGCGCTCGTTGCCGGCAATGATGGTCTTGCCGCCGTCGGTGGCCTCGATGTTGGCGACCAGGATGAACTTGTTGGCGAGCTTGCCCTGATTGCTCTTGGGATCGCTGACGACGAAGCACTTCTGGTTGTTGCGGATGGTGGCGCGGATCACTTCCGCTGGCGTCGCCAGGAACTCAGGTTCGAACGAGCCCATCAGCACGACCGGCCATTCGACCAGGCCCGCGACCTCGTCGAGCAGGTTCTGGTCCTCGACGAGGTCGAAGCCCTGCGCGAACGCAAGCTGCTTGGCGTCGGTGAGGATGGCGTCCTTGCGGCGCTCGGGGTCGAGCACGACCTTCGCGGCGAGCAGCTTTGCGTCGTAATCCTCGAAGCGGCGCACGTTGATCGCAGCCGGCGCCAGGAAGCGGTGACCGTAAGTGGTCTGGCCGCTCTCGATGCCATCCACCGCAAACTTCACGACATCGGGCTCTTCGGTCTCGAGCCCGAAGGTCGCCGTGATCGCGTGCAGCGGACGCACCCAGTTCAGCGATCCCGGTTTTCCGGAGCGCGCACCCCAGCGCATCGATTTCGGCCAGGGGAAGGTGCGGATGATCACCGGCAGAATCTCGGCGAGCACGTCAATCGCGGCGCGGCCGGGCTTCTCGATCAGCGCGATGTAGAAATCACCCTTCGGGTCGCGCTGGATCTTGGCTTCGTCCAGCGACTGCAAACCTGTGGCTTTGAGGAAGCCTTGCACGGCCGCATCGGGCGCGCCCATTTTCGGTCCGCGGCGTTCGGTCTTCAGGTCGGGCTGGCGCGCGGGAATGCCGTGCACGGTCAGCGCAAGGCGGCGCGGCGTTGCGAATGCCTTGGCGCCTTCGTAGACGAGGCCTTCGGCGACGAGCTTGTCGGTGACCATGCGGCGCAGATCGTCGGCCGCCTTGGCCTGCATGCGCGCGGGGATTTCTTCCGAGAACAGTTCAAGCAACAGATCGGGCATCAGGCCGCTCCGCCCGCTTCGGTATGGATCCAGGCCTCGCCGCAGGCCTTGGCCAGCTCGCGCACGCGAAGAATGTAGCTCTGCCGCTCGGTCACGGAGATCACGCCGCGGGCATCGAGCAGGTTAAAGACGTGGCTCGCCTTGATGCACTGGTCATAGGCGGGCAGCGCCATCAGGTGCGCCTCGCGCTTGCCGGACTCCAAGTTTTTTTGCCAGCCCGCGTCGAGGTATTTCTTGCAGGCCTGCTCCGCCATCTTGAACTGCTCGAACAGCATCGCGGTGTCGGCGACTTCGAAATTGTGCTTCGAATATTCCTTCTCGGCCTGCAGGAAGACGTCGCCATAGGTGACCTTGGCATCGCCGTCACGGCCGTTGAAGTTGAGGTCATAGACGCGGTCGACACCCTGCACATACATCGCGAGGCGCTCGAGCCCGTAGGTGAGCTCGCCTGCAACCGGCGCGCATTCGAAGCCCGCGACCTGCTGGAAATAGGTGAACTGGCTGACTTCCATGCCGTCGCACCAGCATTCCCAGCCGAGGCCCCAGGCGCCCAGCGTCGGGCTCTCCCAGTCGTCCTCGACGAAGCGAATGTCGTGCACGGCGGAATCGATGCCGATCGCGGCGAGCGACTTCAGGTACAGCTCCTGAAGGTTCGGCGGCGACGGCTTCATGATCACCTGAAACTGGTAGTAGTGCTGCATCCGGTTCGGATTCTCGCCGTAGCGGCCGTCCTTGGGCCGGCGCGAGGGCTGCACATAGGCGGCGTTCCAGGGTTTTGGCCCGAGCGCGCGCAGCGTGGTCGCCGGATGAAAGGTACCCGCACCCATCTCCATGTCGTAGGGCTGCAGGATCACGCAGCCCTGCTCGGCCCAGAACCGCTGGAGCGCGAGGATGAAGCCCTGGAACGAGCGTTCCGGGCGCATATGGGCGGGCAATGAGGCGTCCATCGTCAGATCAGGCTCTCGCGGGGGTTTTGAATCGCGCGGGACCGTATCGACGGCGGGTGTGGGAATCAAGGCAAAGGGGCGGATTGGCCGTCATTCCGGGACGCCCGAAGCGCGAGCCCGGAATCCATTGCGCCGCTCACTCCGTGGTTCGATGGATTCCGGGTTCTCGCTTCGCGAGCCCCGGAATGACGATTGAGCGGAAAGGACCCCTAACCCGGCCGGTAAGCCCCGGTTACAGGGTCACGCTTCAACGTCTGAATATCCCCGGCATGGGCGGCCTCGGCGACGCGCGAGAGGCGCATCTCCTCCAGCTCATGGTTGATCCGGACAGCGGTCTTGTAGGCCCAGCGGACCACGGCAAGCCCACCCAGGACGCCCGCAAAAGCGACGAACGGCGGCATCGGTCGTTCCTTGTTCACAGTGCTCAGCCCCCACACGCATTCTTGCGCAGACCGGGCCGCGCCGCAATTGGCTCGGGCCGGACCAAATGGCGCGGGAGCAGCTCCGCTAGAACCCGAATTTTGCCCAAATCGCGCGCGTTTCGACCGCCGAGATCAGATCATCCGGCAGCCCGGCCATTGATTCCATGGCCGAAAGCTGGCCCGCGCCGGCTGGTTTTCGTCCGAGAAGGCCGGACAAGAGCCCGCTCGGCTGCGCAATCACGGGGGTGAGAACCTTCTCGCCATAGCGGGCACGAAGAGTTGAGCGGAGATCTCCGATGCTGTCGGCGAGCCCCAGTGCCACCGCGCTGTCGCCGGCCCAGTACTCGCCCGTGAACAGGGTGTCGTCCGCCCCCTTCAGCCGGGCGCCGCGGCTGTCCTTCACCAGCGAAATGAAGATCTGGTGGATCTCGCGCTGGATCGCCTTCAGCTTGGCGACGTCGTCAGGGTTTTCGGGCAGGAACGGATCGAGCATCGCCTTGTTTGCACCGGCGGTATAGAGACGCCGCTCGATGCCGAGCCGCTTTATCGCCTCCTGGAAACCGAAGCTGCCGCCGACCACGCCGATCGAGCCGAGGATCGAGGAGGGATCGCAGATGATCTCGTCACCGGCGCAGGCGATCATGTAACCGCCCGACGCTGCAACGTCCTCGACGAAGACAAGCACGGGCAGCTTCTTCTCCGCCGCGAGCTGCTTGATGCGCAGATAGATCTGACGCGACTGCACCGGCGATCCGCCGGGCGAATTGATCACCAGCGCCACCGCCTTGGCGTTCCGCATCGAGAAGGCCCGCTCCAGCACCCGCGCGACCCCCGCGAGCGACATACCCGGGCGCAGCGGCGTCACCGCGCCGATCACCCCCGACAGCCGCACCACCGGCACTACCGCCGTCCCCGGCCGGAAGCGTGCCGGCAGATATTGCAGGAGCTTGTCGGCCAGGCCGGAACTCTCACGATCGTTCAATTGTTCGGCCATGCCGTTACCTCTGATTAACCATTTTTTATCACGCGACTGTCATTGGAAGTGCCTGGAACGTGTTTTGCAGTTTGCCCGTTGGAAAGCTGCAATGAAGCAGCGGAGAAAACGCCATGAAGATCTATCTGCTGATGCTGCTGATCGGTGCGCTTTTCACGGCGATTCGCCTGACATCCGCGCAGGAACAGCAGTCGGAATCGCTTCCGCAGTAGACTTTCGCGGCTCCGCCAGCGGCAAAACCGCCCTCCCCTCCAGAACTTCCCTGACCTCTTTTTTAGGCACGCGCGACTCTTCGTTAAGCATGAGGCCCGGCAGCAATCGCGTCGGGGCCCGGCCGCCTTTGACTGCGCGCACCAGCACGCGGATCGCCGGCCGTCCCGCCTCGCCATGAACCGGCAGGATCGACAGGCTGCCGAAGCCGCGTGACAGCGCCGTCAAGATCTCCGCGATCCCATCTGCACGCCAGATCAATGTCAGCGCGCCATTCGATCGAAGGATGCGCCGGGCCGCATGCACCCAGGCATCCAACGTCTCGCTCGTTGCCACATGCGCGACATGGCGGGCCTGATCCGGCGAGCCGCGGTGACGCGCGGGATCGTTGAAGGGCGGGTTCATCAGCACCGCATCGACGCTGTCGGGCAAAAGCCCGTGCTCCGCAAACGCCGACGCATCGGCCGTGACATCGAGCACGATCGTCTCGGCCGCAATCGCATTCGCCACCGCATTGGCGCGCGCAAGCTGCGCAAGTTCCGGATCGATCTCGACCAGGCTGAGACTGAGTCCCGCCAGGCGCCGGGCGAGCGCCAGCCCGGCCGTGCCGACGCCGGCGCCGAGGTCGACCACGCGGTCGCCGGCCCTCGCCTCCGTCGCCGCCGCGAGCAGAATTGCGTCATGGCCGGCGCGGTGGCCGGACCGCTTCTGCTTCAGCCGCAACTGGCCGCCGAGAAAAGCGTCCTCGGTGATGTCTGCAAGCGCCTCAATCATCGCCGCGCAATTCGTGGCTGAGGCCGGCCTCGGTGAGGAGCGCCCTTGCCTCGAGGGCGTCGTCCTCATGGACCAGGATCCGCCGCGGCAGGATGCCGAGCGAGCCCTCGATGATGCTCATGTTCTGGTCCAGCACCAGATGATGGATATTGGCGCCGTTGAGCAGCGCGCCGATCGCTGACACCAGCACCATATCGTTGGTCCGAACCAGTTCGCGCAAAGCAGGTCTCCTGCCTGAAGGGGTTAAAGCGGCAAATGTCAATGGTTCCGCAGCACTTGCCGCATCCGCCTCCAGTTTCTATTGTATTTCCATCAGAATAGCCCCTCCGGGGCAAATATTGGAGACCGGCGTGGCCGTCATCGTACCTTTCGAAACTCCCGGCGCGTCGATCGAAGAGCTGGTTGCCCTTGTCGCCGGTGACATGGAGCGCGTCAACGCCACGATCCTGTCGCGGACCGGTTCTGACGTGACCATGATCCCGGAGGTCGCCAACCATCTGATCTCCTCCGGCGGCAAGCGCCTGCGCCCGATGCTGACGCTCGCCATGGCCAACCTCGCCGGCTACACCGGCGACGGCCACATCAAGCTCGCAGCCAGCGTCGAGTTCATGCACACCGCGACCCTGCTCCACGACGACGTCGTCGACGAGAGCGAGATGCGCCGCGGCAAGCTGTCGGCGCGCATGCTCTGGGGCAACGAGGCGAGCGTGCTGGTCGGCGACTTCCTGCTCGGCCAGGCGTTTCGCATGATGGTCGAGGTCGGCTCGCTCCGTGCGCTCGATATTCTTTCGGCGGCGGCCGCCACCATCGCCGAGGGCGAGGTGATGCAGCTTGCGGCTGCCAAGAACACCGCGACCACCGAGGACGAATATCTCGCCGTGATCCGCGGCAAGACCGCCGAGCTGTTCGCCGCCGCCTGCGAGGTCGGCCCCGTGATCGCCAACCGGCCGAAGGCCGAGCAGACCGCCTGCCGCTCGGTCGGCATGAATCTCGGCATCGCCTTCCAGCTCGTCGACGACGTGCTCGACTATGGCGGCAAGAGCGCAAAACTCGGCAAGAACACCGGCGACGATTTCCGCGAGGGCAAGATCACCCTGCCGGTGGTGCTCGCCTTCCGCCGCGGCAACGACACCGAGCGCGCCTTCTGGATCAAGGCGCTGGAGCGCGGCGAGATCGGCGACACCGACCTCGACCACGCCATCGGGTTGATGAACAAGCACCGCGCGCTCGAGGACACGATCAGCCGCGCCCACCACTACGGCGCCATGGCGGTGGATGCGCTGGCGCTGTTCCCGTCCTCGCCGATGAAGAGCGCGCTGGAGCAGGTCGTGGCGTTCTGCCTGGCACGGTCGCATTAGGGGCTCTGACCACTGTAAGCCCCGTCATCCTGAGGCGCTCGCGCAGCGAGCCTCGAAGGATGCACGGCCGAGATGCAGCCGGGCTGTCGCCCTTCGAGGCTCGCCCAGCGACGCTATCGCGTCGCCAGACGAGCGCCTCAGGGTGACGGTCATGGATATGCGCTAGCTGCGCCATCATCGTCATTGCGATGCGACACGGCCCCACCCTCAGGTCCCGGACGCGCTGCAGCGTGAAACGCTGCTGCGCAGAGCCGGGACCTACGCGACTTCCGCAACCATCTACGACATGGCCCCCCGGCTGCAGCGCACCGCAATGAGGCGCTGCGCTGCGTCCGGGGCACGAGACGAGGTAGTTACTTGCATTTTGCAAGTTACTCTCCTACCTTCCCGCTATGCAGCCCAAATCCCCTTCCATCCTGGAATGCCCGGTCGGCCGCGCCGTGGAGACGGTCGGCGAATGGTGGAGCATCTTGATCCTGCGGGATGCGTTCCAGGGCGCCACGAAGTTCGACGAGTTCTCGCAGAGCCTCGGGATCGCGCCGAACATCCTGTCGCGGCGGCTTGCGCATCTCACCGCGAGCGGCATGTTCGTGCGACGGCGCTATCATGAGCGGCCGCCGCGCTACGAATATGTGCTGACGGACAAGGCGCGGGACTTCTTTCCCGTGGTCGTGGCGCTGCTCGCCTGGGGCAATAGGCATCTGGCGCCGAAGGGCGAATCCATCGTGCTGGCGAACCGCAACGATCGTCGCCCGTTCGATCCGGTGGTGGTCGACTCCAGCGACATGCAGCCGATCACGCTCGCCAATGCGGTCGTTGTCGCAGGTCCGCGCGCAAGCCGCGGGATGCGCGCGCGGCTCGCCTCGCTCAAGGCCATGAACCCGGCGGTCGCGCCGGCCGGAGACTGACATGCCTCGTATCGTCGTGACAGGAATGGGCGCGGTGTCGCCGCTCGGCTGCGGTGTCGAACTGTCGTGGCGCCGGCTGCTCGCCGGCCAAAGCGGGCTGCGCCCTCTGCCCGAATGGTCGCAGGCGCTGCCCGCGCGCATTGCCGGCCTCGTACCCGACAAGGCCGACGACGCCGAAGGCGGCTTCGATCCGGCGCAGGCCGCCGCGCCAAAGGACCAGCGCAAGATGGACCGCTTCATCCTGTTCGCGCTCCTCGCGACCGCGGAGGCGGTCGCGCAGGCCGGATGGACGCCGCAGGATGCGGCGGCGCTGGAGCGAACCGCGACGATCATCGCCTCCGGCGTCGGCGGCTTCCCGGCGATGGCGGAGGCGGTTCGCATCACCGAACAGCGCGGGCCGCGCCGGCTCTCGCCGTTCACGATCCCCTCGTTCCTCGCCAATCTCGCGGCGGGTCACGTCTCGATCAAATACGGCTACAAGGGCGCGCTGGGAACGCCTGTCACGGCGTGTGCTGCCGGCGTCCAGGCGATCGGCGATGCCGCGCGCATGATCCGCGCGGGCGAAGCCGATGTCGCGATCTGCGGCGGTGCCGAGGCCTGCATCGACATCGTCAGCCTCGGCGGCTTTGCGGCGGCGCGTGCGCTATCGAGTTCCTTCAACGGCGAGCCCGCACGCGCCTCGCGGCCGTTCGATCGTGACCGCGACGGCTTTGTCATGGGCGAAGGCGCCGGCATTCTGGTGATCGAGGAGCTGGAGCGTGCGCTCGCGCGCGGCGCCACGCCGATCGCGGAGATCGTCGGCTACGGCACCACGGCGGATGCCTATCACATGACGTCGGGGCCGCCCGATGGCGACGGCGCCCGCCGCGCCATGGAGATCGCGCTGCGGCAGGCAAACCTTGCGCCCGGGGATCTGCAGCACCTCAACGCCCATGCGACGTCGACGCCCGCCGGCGACCAGAGCGAGCTTGGCGCCATCGCCGCCCTGTTCGGCCGCAATCGAAACATCGCGGTGAGCGCGACCAAATCGGCCACCGGCCATCTGCTCGGCGCCGCCGGCGGCTTGGAAGCGATCTTCACCATCCTCGCTTTGCGCGACCAGATTGCGCCGCCGACGCTCAACTTCGAAAACCCCGACGCGAGCGCTGACGGCATCGACATCGTCTCCGGTAGCGCGCGGCCGATGCCGATGCGGCACGCCATCTCCAACGGATTCGGCTTCGGCGGGGTGAACGCCAGCGTGATCTTCCGCCACATGGGATAGACGCAAGGACTTGCAATCACGCCGGGCATCGCTACGACAGTAGGATGACCGAAACGAATTTCTGGCTGTTCCTCGCAACTGCTTGTGTGATCGCCGCCATTCCCGGCCCCGGCATCTTCTACGTCGCGGCGCGAACCTTGTCGGAAGGGCGCGACAGCGGCTTTACCTCGACCGCGGGCACGGCGCTGGGCGGGCTGTTTCATGTCGTCGCCGGCAGCCTCGGCATCTCCGCGATCATCCTTGCCAGTGCCGAGCTGTTTGCCGCCGTCAAATTCGTCGGCGCGCTCTACCTGGTCTGGCTCGGCATCAAGACGGATCGAAACGCCGGCCGCGCATTGTCGCTGGACAGCGAGCCCGCCGGCGACACGCGCGCGTTCCGTGACGGCGTTCTAGTCGAGGCGCTGAACCCGAAGACCGCGGCGTTCTTCCTCGCCTTCATCCCGCAGTTCCTCGATCCCGCGGGATCGAACCCCACGCTGCAATTCATCATGCTCGGCACGATCTCGGTGACGCTGAACACGCTCGCCGATGTCGTCGTGGTGGTGATGGCGTCTGCGACACGCACGCAGCTGACCGGACGGCCGCACCTGATGCGGCGGCTTACGCAAGGCTCCGGCGTCTTCATCGCCGGCCTCGGCCTCTCGCTTGCGCTGGCGCGGCGGCCGGCCAATGGATAGCGCCCCGCATAGCCACTTCTATGAATCGCACGGCCTGCGGCTGCACTATGCCGATTGGGGCAACGAGGGCGCGCCGCCCCTCATCCTGGTCCACGGCGGCCGCGATCATTGCCGCAGCTGGGATGTCATCGCCAAATCGCTGCAACCACACTTTCACGTGGTCGCGCCGGACCTGCGCGGTCACGGCGATTCCGACTGGACCAAGGGCGGCAGCTACGCGCTGACCGAATATGTCTACGATCTCACCCGGCTCGTCCGCACCATCGCCGCATCCCAGGTAACTCTCATCGGCCACTCGATGGGCGGCATGGTGAGTCTGATCTTTTCGGGATCATTCCCCGAGCAGGTCGCAAAGCTCGTCGTGCTCGACGGCGTGACCATGCTGCCGGATGCGCCCAAACCGCCGGCGCATGAGCGCATCGGCAAATGGGTCGGCCAGCTCGACAAGCTGCACGACCGCACGCCGCGTCGCTATGCGACCCTCGCGGACGCGGCCGCGCAGATGGTGCTTCACAACAGGCGGCTGTCCCGCGAGCTTGCGCTGCATCTCGCAACGCACGGCGCACGGCGGAACGAGGACGGCACCCATAGCTGGAAGTTCGATCCCTACCAGCGTGCCTCCGCACCGCACCGGCTCTGGCCGGACGATCACGTCGCGCTGTGGTCGCGCATCGCCTGCCCGACGCTGCTGCTCAATGCGGGCGAGAGCTTTCTCGCCGGCGCCAAGGCAGCGGGCCTGGAGCGCTACTTCCCGCAGGCGCGTATCGAGACCATCGCCGGGGCCGGACACTGGCTGCAGCACGACAAGCCGCAAGAGGTGTTGGGCGAGATCCGGCGGTTTCTCGGACTGGCGGAGGACGGCGCGGGTTAGCTCCATTGCCGTAGGGTGGGCAAAGCGAAGCGTGCCCACCACTTCGATCGCGTGACTTGGATACATGGTGGGCACGGCGCTATCGCGCCTTTGCCCACCCTACGGCAGCTGGCCGAAGACAGCAGCGGCTAGCTCAACGTCCCCGCATGCACCCACCAGCCGGGGTGATCACGCCGGATTTTTTCGGCGGCGGCGTGGGCATCAGTGGGCGCGCCATAGATCGCAAAGCAGGTCGCACCCGAGCCGGACATGCGGGCGAGCTTGACGCCGGCGGTGACGCGCAAGGCTTCCAGCACCTCACCGATCACGGGCTCGATCCGCAGCGCAGGGGCTTCCAGATCGTTGGGGACGGTTTCGAGGACTTCGACCCAATCCGCAATCGACCCGCCCTCGTCCGGCCAGGCCGGGGCTTCGAGGACGGAGGTGGCGCCCACCAGCAGTTCACCGTTGCGCAGGCCCAACTCCCTGAACACGTCCTTGGTGGCAACAGGCACGCGCGGATTGACCATGACGCAGGGCATGCGCGGCAGCGCCAGAGGCAGCAGCTGCTCGCCGACACCGGTCATGTCGCAGGCGCGCGAGAACAGGCACACGGGCACATCGGCGCCGGTCGCGAGCGCGACCTTCTGGAGCCGGGGATCATCGAGCGACAGATCGTTGAGACGCGCCAGCAGCCGCAGCGCCGCTGCGGCATCGGCCGAGCCGCCGCCGATACCGGCCGCAACAGGCAGCACCTTGTCGAGCGCGAAGGCCCCGAGCTTCAGGTTCGGCACGGCTTCGGCCAGAAGCCTGGCGGCCTTGAGTACGAGATTGTCGGAAGTCTCGCCGCAGGCCGCCGCCAGCGGTCCTGTGGTGACGAGCTTCAACTCGGCGCCCGGATCGAGCGTCAAACGATCCGCGCAGTCGGCGAAGGCCACCACGCTTTGGAGATCATGATAGCCGTCCGTACGACGGCCGACGACGCGAAGGCTCAAATTGACCTTCGCCCGCCCCTCTTCAATCAACGCCGGCATCGGCGATCAGCCCCCAGAACTCACTCAGACTAGCCGCCCTTGCCGTCGTCTTTCTTCTTGTCCGCCTGCGCGGCCGAAGAGTTCGAATTGTCCTCGGCGGCGAGGCCGTTGGCGATCTTGGCCTCGATCTTCGGAAGCTCCTCCGGCTCGGGCTTGAGATCGCGGGCGTGGGCCCACTGGAATTTGGCTTCGAGCGTGCGGCCGACACGCCAATAGGCATCGCCGAGGTGATCGTTGATGGTGGGATCCTCGGGCTTGAGGTCGATCGCGCGCTCGAGGTTCTTCACCGCCTCTTCGTAATTGCCGATGCGGTAGTAAGCCCAGCCGAGCGAGTCGACGATGTAGCCGTCGTCGGGACGCTGCTCGACGGCGCGCTTGATCATCTTCATGCCCTCGTCGAGATTGACGCCCTGGTCGATCCAGGAATAGCCGAGATAGTTGAGGACATGCGGCTGGTCGGGCTGCAGCTCGAGCGCCTTCTTCATGTCGGCTTCGGCCTTGGCCCATTCCTTGGTGCGTTCCTCGCAGATGCCGCGATAATAGTACCAGACGCTGTTGGCCTTGTCGTTGCCGGCCGGCAGCACCTCGATGCCCCGCGAATAGGTCGCGCCGCAGTCGCCGAACCGCTTGCGGCCGCGCTCGATGTTGCCGAGCGCCATGATGGCTTCGAGGTCCTTGGCATCTTCCGTGGTGACGCCCTTGAGGATCTTGATCGCCTCGTCGGTGCGGTCGGCGGAATCCAGATCGATGGCGAGCTGGATCTGCGCGTTGCGCTTGAGCGGCGAAGTCGCAGGCACGCGCTCGTAGACCTTGATCGCCATCTGCGGCCGCTTCACCGATTCATAGAGATCGGCGAGCGAGAGCAGCGCCAGCGGATGGGTCGGCTGGAGGTAGAGCGAGAGCTGCAGATAGACCAGCGCCAGATCCTCGCCGCCGCGGCGGGTCAGCGTCGCGCCGATGCCGTAGAGCGCCTCGGCGGCGCCCGCTTGCGCGGAATCGACCAGCGGCGGCATCTTCTTGCCGGCCTTGGTGTCGCGCAGGCCTTCCACGATCAGCGGATGACGGGCGAGCTTCTTGTCGAACGCCTGATAGACGGTGGTCGCGGCAGCCGAGTCCTTGTTGCGCGACAGCCAGCGCGCATAGGCCTCGGTGACGCGCAGCATGGAATCGTCGAGCTTGTAGGCGCGCTCGAAGCGGATGCCGGCGTCCTTTTCCTTGCCGGCAAGCTCGAGGATCATGCCGGCGTGGAGGTCCTTGAACAGCGGATACCATTCCGGACCGGCAAGCTTGTCGATGGTGGCGACACCGCCCTTGGCATCGCCCGCGCCATAGGCGGCCCAGCCCGACAGCAGCGTGGCGACGAGATCGGTGATCGGACCGCGAATCGATTGGTTGATGTTGGTCTGCGCGGTCGCGTACTTCTTGACCTTGAGATCATGCACGCCGACGACGAGGCGCGCGACGCGGTTGGTCTTGTCGATGGTGAGGATGCGCTCGGCGAGCTTGACGGCTTCGTCGATGTCACCGTCCGCGACCGACGAGATGAAGGCGCGGTCGAGCAGCTCGTTGTTCTTCGGGTCGGTGCGAAGCGCCGAGCGGTAGAAGGCCGCGGCCGATGTCGCGTCGCGCTCGACGCTGGCGTGGCGGGCGGCGAGATAGCTGCCGGCGGTGGTGAGCGATTTCAGATCGTTTCGGCTCGGGAATTGCGCCGCCGTATCGGACGGATGGTCCGGCGTCTGCGCCAGGACCGCGCCGGGGACCGTCGCGATCGCTGTGCCCATCAGGGCGATGGCGGCAACAGTCCAGCGGTTGAAACGATTTGAGAACATCAGGGCTCGCCTTGAGTTGGTAGTGCCTGGGTTTGCAGCAGAAGGCCGTATCGCATGCGAACGCGGCCGGTGGCATCGGACCCGGAACCGTCGGGCCGACAATGCCGCTTTTGGCGCTTCGCCGCAAGGATTCGGGCCGGGCGATCCCCTCCGCACGCCCCAAATCGGCCAACAGAGCCCCAAGACGCCGCCAGTATGGCCGTATCGTGGCCGCGGCGGGTAGCCGCAGCCGGGTCCTCACGCGAACGTGCGTCAGATCACCTTTTGTGACCTGGTCCGCTCTGACGTCGCTCCGATCTGCTCGCTCTTACATCGCCTCGTAGTTCGGACCGCCGCCGCCCTCCGGGGGAACCCAGGTGATGTTACCGTTGGGGTCCTTCACGTCGCAGGTTTTGCAGTGGACGCAATTCTGGGCGTTGATCTGGTAGCGCGGGCTCGCGCCCTCCTCGACCCACTCATAGACGCCGGCCGGGCAATAGCGATTCGAGGGACCGGCGAAGACGTCGTGCTCGGACGTCTTCTGCAGGTTCATGTCGGCAACCCGGAGATGGACCGGCTGGTCCTCCTCGTGATTGGTGTTGGACAGGAACACCGAAGACAGCTTGTCGAAGGAAATCTTGCCATCGGGCTTCGGATAGGCCTTGGGCGCGTGCTGCTTGGCCGGATCGAGCGTGGCGCGGTCAGGTTTGGCATGCGACTGCGTGCCGAACAGCGAGCCGCCGAACAGCGTGTTGCACCACATGTCGAAGCCGCCGAGCGCGACGCCGAGCACGGTGCCGAACTTCGACCACAACGGCTTGACGTTGCGGACCAGGAACAGATCCTTGCCGACGGACGAGGAGCGCCAGGCGTTCTCGTAGTCGACGATCTCGTCATTGGCGCGATCGGCTTTGAGCGCCGCTGCAACATGTTCTGCCGCGAGCATGCCGGTGCCCATCGCGTTGTGCACGCCCTTGATGCGGGGCACGTTGACGAAGCCGGCCGCGCAGCCGACTAGCGCGCCGCCGGGGAAGCTGAGCTTCGGCACCGACTGGTAGCCGCCCTCGGTGATGGCGCGCGCACCATAAGCGAGCCGCTTGGCGCCTTCGAAAGTGCCGCGGATCGACGGATGGGTCTTGAAGCGCTGGAATTCGTCGAACGGCGACAGATACGGGTCGTCGTAGTTCAAATGCACGACGAAGCCGACTGCGACGAGATTGTCGTCGTAATGATAGAGGAACGAGCCGCCACCGGTCTTCAGGTCGAGCGGCCAGCCGAACGAATGCTGGATCAGACCCTTCTGGTGCTTGGCCGGGTCGATCTGCCAGACTTCCTTCAGCCCGATGCCGAACTTCCCCGGCTCCCGGTTGGCGTCCAGCGCGAACTTGTTGATGAGCTGCTTGGTCAGGCTGCCGCGGGCGCCTTCGGCAAACAGGGTGTACTTGCCGAGCAATTCCATGCCGCGGGTGAAGGAGTCCTTCGGCTTGCCGTCGCGGCCGATGCCCATATCGCCGGTGGCGATGCCCCTCACCGCGCCCTGCTCGTCATAGAGCACTTCGGCGGCTGCAAAGCCCGGATAGATCTCGACGCCGAGCGCCTCGGCCTTGCGCGCCAGCCAGCGGCAGACATTGCCGAGCGAGCCGATGTAGCAGTGATGGTTGTCCATCAGCGGCGGCATCATGAAGTTCGGTAGCTTGATCGCACCGCCGCCCGTCATCCAGTAGAAGCGGTCTTCCTTCACCTGTGTCTTCAGCGGGCAGTCGGAATCCTCGCGCCAGTCCGGAATGAGCTTGTCGAGCCCGACCGGATCGATCACCGCGCCCGAGAGAATGTGCGCGCCGACCTCGGAGCCCTTCTCCACCACGACGACGTTGAGATCGGCGTTGATCTGCTTCAGCCGGATCGCCGCAGCCAGGCCCGATGGGCCGGCGCCGACGATGACGACGTCGAATTCCATGGATTCGCGCGGGGGAAGTTCTTCGGTGCTCATCTGATCTCAGCCCTTGAGACGGTCCTTGGGTCGATTGCGCCCTCTTGTTTCCGATTTTTCCGGGTAGGACAACCACGGAAATGCATTTCGCTGGGATGCAAGACGCCTTAAACTGAACTAATAGTCAGACTTTCCCATGATACCCGAACCCGCACCCACCGTCCGCGAGCTGCTCGCCTTCTATCTGGAGGCTGGAGTCGATTGCGCGCTCGCGGAGGAACCGATCGACCGCCTGGCGGAATTGGACGCTCCGCCTCCGGTCCTGCGCGCGGCACCGCCGGTCGAGGCGCCACGGCCCGTTGCTGCGCCTGCGGTGATGCGCGGCGAGGCAACACCCGCGCCCGACGTCGCAATTGCCTCGGCGCGCGAGGCCGCGCGCACTGCACCGACGCTCGAGGCGCTGCGCGAGCTGATGCGGGGTTTCGAGGGCTGCGCCCTGAAGCACACCGCGACACAACTGGTGTTCGCCGACGGCAATCCGCAGGCGCGTATCATGTTCGTCGGCGAGGCGCCGGGCCGCGATGAAGACATCGAAGGGCTGCCCTTCGTCGGGCGCAGCGGCAAGCTGCTCGATTTGATGATAGGCGCCATAGGCCTCAACCGCTCCACGGCCTACATCGCCAACGTGATTCCATGGCGGCCGCCCGGCAATCGCACGCCGACGCCGCAGGAAACGCAAGTGTGCCTGCCCTTCATCCAGCGTCAGATCGAGCTGGTGAACCCGGATGTGCTGGTGACGCTGGGCAATCCCTCGACGCAGACACTGCTCTCGACCCGCGAAGGCATCATGCGCACCCGCGGCCGCTGGTTCGACTACGAGACGGGCGGGCGCACGATCCGCGCACTGCCGACGTTCCACCCGGCCTATCTGTTGCGCTCGCCATCCTACAAGCGGCTTGCCTGGCAGGATCTGCGGGCGATCGCGAAGGTGCTGGCGCAAGGCGCGGCGTAGGCACACATGCCGTCATTCCGGGGCGCGGCGAAGCCGCGAACCCGGAATCCATTCCTCCACCAACTCTGTCGCTCGATGGATTCCGGACTCTCGCTTCGCGAGCCCCGGAATGACAAGCTACATTCCCTTCGGCCGCACGATGGCCCAGCCGACGCGCAAGAGTTGCTGGCGGCCGGTCACCAGCCATTCGAACGCACGCGGCACCTCCGGCACGATGCCGGGAAAGCGCGCGAGGATTTCCGGCGGCGGCGTGCCGGCGGTATCGGAGGCGCGCCAGACCACGACGCCGCCGGTCTCGCTGAATTTGGCCTGGTTGATCCACGGCGTGCGCGCGGGCTGGGCATCGATGAAGAGATGCGGACGGCCGGAATGCAGCGTGATCAGGCTCGCAAGCTGGGTCTCGCCAGCGACCGCGCGCAGGCGATGGTTGGTGCGGCGGGCAAAGCTCTCGTCGAAGAAATCCGAGATCGCGCGCGCCGGCATCGAGGTCGCGATCTCGCCGGCGCCGGTCCATGGCAGGAACAGCACGGCAAGCACGACGCCGGCGGCGGGCGCCGCGACGGCGGCGGCCCACACCATGCGCAGCATCCGCGCGCGGCGCATCGCGATGAGGTCGCCGGCCGCCACGACCACGGCCAGCCCGGACATGACCAGCACGACACCGGCGCCGCCGACGACGGAATCGAGCCCGAGCAGGCCGGAGATCAGCACCGCGCCGAGCGCAGGCGCCATCGCGAAGAAGTAGACGAAGTTGCGCGCGAGCGGTTCGACCGGCGGGCGGTAGATGATCGGCGCCTCCTCGCCCTTGGCGACGAACAGGCCGGTGTTGAGGAAGGTCAGCGCCGGGATCGCAGCGGCCCCGAGCACGAGGCCACCGAGCAGCCATGCCACGTGGATCGCGCGGGCGTTCAGCTCTGCGACCTCAGGCAGGGCCGGCAGGACGAGCGTCTCGGCCCGCATCAGCCAGACCGCATAGGGCAGCGCCAGCACGGCGACGACGATCAGGGCAAACAGCGGATCGAGCGCGCGCAGCGTGCGACGGCCGCCGGCGGTCGCGAGCGCGAAGACGACAATCAACAAGAGAAGGTAGATCGCCGCGGGCGTGGTGAGCAGCAGGAGGCCGGCCTCGATCGACCAGGCAAACCAGGCATTGCCGCGGCGCTGGCCGATGATCTGCCAGGAATGAAGCAGCAGCAGCGCCCACAGCGGCCGCGCCAGCACCAGCGGGCCGAAGTCGAGTGCGGACGAAGAGAAGGCCAGCACCGTCATGGTCAGCAGCACGGCGAGCACCGCCTGCTGCGAGCCGACCACGGCGCGGGAGAGATGATAGAGCGCGATGAAGGTCGCGACCTCGCAGAGCTCGGCCAGCAGATAGACGCCGAACATGTGGCCGCCGGCGGCGCGAAAGGCGATGTCGGCCAGCCAGACCGGCAAGGGGGGCCCAAGATCCGTGCCGACCTGGTACTCGCGACCGAACGCCAGCAGCGTCGCGAGGCTGCCGGGCGGGCTGCGGTAAAACACCAGCGCCACGAACAGCCACATCGCGGCCTGCAGCAGCACGGCGATCCACACGATCAGCCGCGGCCGGGCGCGAATGAGCTCGATGACCAGGGAGGTAAACCGCATGCAACGCCTGAAAGATGCAGCCAACCCGTCCAGCCGGCCCTATTCGCTCGCGCCTGTTTTGATAAAGGGCGTGACGCGTCGTGGCAACGCCAGTCTGCTCTAGAGCCCGAGGGACGCATCGATTTCGGTGGCTGCTTCCACCTGCAGCTCGACCTCGGTGACGGCAAACAGGTCCCGCACCGGCTCGACGGTCCAGGGCATGTGCTTGGCGCGCGCGGCGACGACGGGGGCAAAGAAGCTGCGGTGGTGGACGGTCGGACCGAGGCGGTTCAGCGCGTCGAGATGCTCGGGAACGCCGTAACCCTTGTGCTGCTCGAAACCGTAGCCCGGGCAGTCCTGCGCCAGCGCACACATCAGCCGGTCGCGCGTCACCTTGGCGACGATCGAGGCCGCGGCGATCGACAGCACGATACCGTCGCCGCCGATCACGGCCTCGCAATCGCATTCGGTGTCGAGCCGGTCGCGGCCATCGACGAAGACATGCCTGGGCTGCTCGGGCAACGCCACCACGGCGCGCTTCAGCGCCCATAGCGAGGCGCGCAGGATGTTGTCGCGGTCGATCCGGGCGCGCGAGGCGACGGCGACCGAGACCTGCGCGGTCGCGCAGATCCTGTCGAACAGCTTTTCGCGCTCCTCCGCCGTCAGCCGCTTGGAATCGTCGATACCGCGGGGGATGCGGTCGGGGTCGAGAATGACGGCCGCGGCCACCACGGGACCTGCCAGCGGCCCGCGACCGGCCTCGTCGCAACCCGCGATCGGCCACACGCCGCGCTTGATCAGCGCGCGCTCGCGGCGAAAGCTCGCCTTCGCGGGCGCGGCCCTCTTGCCGGCGTCCTTCTTTGGCGCGTCTTTGGCTGGCTTCCCGGCGGACTTGTCCCGAATCATGACCGGGATCGTGCGCAAGAGGCGTTGCTTGCGCAACCCGGAACCCCGGACAATTCCCGCTATTCAGGCCAGCAGCCTACTCCGCCAGATGCACACGGCGGTCCTCTCCCACCTCGATGCCCGGCGCGACCACGACTTCCCAAGGATGGCCGTCGGGATCGGCAAAATAACCGGAATAGCCGCCATAGTCGGTCTCGTGCGTGGGCTTCAGCAGCGTGGCGCCCTTGCCAACGGCGAAGGCGAGCACCGTGTCGACCTCCTCGCGCGTGGCGCAGTTCCATGCCAGCGTCATCCCGCGGAAGGTCGTTGGCCTCGGCTTGTCGGGCGAGACGGCGTCCGCTGCGAGCTGATCCCAGGGAAACAGTGCCAGCACCGGACCGCCGGTGTCGAAGAAGGCAACGGCCTCGCCGGTCGCCTTCAGGCGGCGCGAGAAACCGAGCGCGTCGTAAAAGGCGATGCTGGCGCTGATGTCGCTCACGCCCAGCGTGATGACTGTGAGACGCAGAACCGGGCCGGGGACGTCTTTACTCATGCTACGCCTCGTTTGCCTTCGTACTAGAACAGGCTGAGCTGAGCGCCGTCCGGCTTCGGCCTCGCAAAGTGATCCGTCGTCAGCTTCGCACGGCGCTTGTTGAGTCCGAGCCTGTCGCAGGCGATCTCGAAGCGGCGGCCGATGGTCCAGGCCATCGGGCCGGTGCCCTTCATCCGCTCGCCCCATTTTGCGTCGTAGTCGCGGCCGCCACGCATGTCGCGGATCAGCGTGAAGACATGGCGGTAGCGGTCCGGATAGTTCGCCATCAGCCATTCGCGGAAGAGATCGCGCACCTCCAGCGGCAGCCGCAACAGTATGTAAGAGGCTTCCTTGACGCCGGCGTGGGCCGCCGCGTCCAGAATGCGCTCCATCTCGGAATCGTTCAGCGCGGGGATCACGGGCGCGACCATGACGGTGGTGGGAATGCCGGCTTCCGAGAGCTGCTTCAGTGCTTCCAGCCGCTTCGACGGCGTCGACGCCCGCGGCTCCATGGTGCGCGCGAGTCTCGGATCGAGCGAGGTGACCGAGATCCCGACCTTGGCGAGGTTGCGCTTTGCCATGCGCGCGAGAATGTCGATGTCGCGCGTCACCAGCGCCGATTTGGTGACGATGCCGACGGGATGGCCGGCGCGTTCCAGCACCTCCAGAATGCCGCGCATGATCTTTCGCTCGCGCTCGATCGGCTGATAGGGATCGGTGTTGGTGCCGATCGCGATCATCCGCGGCTCGTAGCCGGGTGCGGCCAGCTCCTTTTCGAGCAGCGCCGGCGCCTCCGGCTTGACGAACAGCTTCGACTCGAAGTCGAGCCCCGGCGACAAGCCGAGATAGGCATGGGTCGGGCGCGCGAAGCAGTAGACGCAGCCGTGCTCACAGCCGCGATAGGGATTGATCGAGCGGTCAAAGCCGATGTCGGGCGACTCGTTGCGGGTGATCACCTTGCGCGAGGTGTCGACGGCCACCGTGGTCTTGAACGGCGGCAGCTCTTCCAGGCTCTGCCAGCCATCGTCGAAGGCGACCCGCGCCTCGGCCTCATAGCGGCCGCTGGCGTTGGACTGCGCGCCCCGCCCGCGCCTGCGCTGGCTGTCGATGGCGACAGCCAGCTCGGGGAAAGCGACGGGAAAATCGGAAGGCGCACCCGCCGGCTCGGAGGGCGCCGTGACCGGCGGGTGCTTGAGGGCACGAGAGGATGCTCGACTCATGAAGCCAAGATAGCACGCAACTGGAACAAATCAAGAACAAGAACGAGAAGCTGGAAAACAACCCCATGCACAGTAGCCGCCCAAATTTCAGGCGCGGTCTTTTGACATCACGCAACACGCCCGTCATGGCCATCCCGTTTGATGTCGGACAGGGATCAATCGTGCCGGAACAAAGTTGGTGACGGTCGCTGGGGTGAAAGTCGGCAGGAATATGAAAAATCAACAACAATCGGCCGCCACGCGCAGCGACCTCGATCTGCTCGATCGCTACTGGCGCGCCGCGAACTACCTCTCCGTCGGGCAGATCTATCTGCTCGATAATCCTCTGCTGCGCGAGCCGTTGCGGCCCGAGCATATCAAGCCGCGTTTGCTCGGCCATTGGGGCACGACGCCCGGGCTGAATTTCATCTACGCCCACCTCAACCGCGTTATCCGCGCGCTGGATCTCAGCGTGCTCTATGTCTGCGGTCCCGGCCATGGCGGCCCCGGCATGGTCGCCAACACCTATCTCGAAGGCAGCTACAGCGAGATCTACCCGAACATCGCGCGCGATACGGACGGATTGCGCAAGCTGTTCAGGCAGTTCTCCTTCCCCGGCGGCATTCCGAGCCATGCAGCGCCGGAAACGCCGGGCTCGATCCACGAGGGCGGCGAGCTCGGCTATGCGCTGGTGCACGCCTATGGCGCCGCGTTCGACAATCCCGACCTGATCGTCGCCTGCGTCGTCGGCGACGGCGAGGCCGAGACCGGCCCGCTCGCGGCGTCCTGGCACTCCAACAAGTTCCTCAATCCCGTGCACGACGGCGCGGTACTGCCGATCCTGCACCTCAACGGCTACAAGATTGCCAACCCGACCGTGCTCGGGCGGATGGGCGACGGGGAAATCCGCGATCTCTTCCGCGGGCTCGGCCATGAGCCGCTGTTCGTCGAAGGCGACGATCCCAAGCTGATGCACCAGGCCATGGCGGATGCGTTCGACGTCGCGTTCGCCAGCATCCGCTCGATCCAGCAGCACGCCCGCGACGGCCGCAAGAGCGTCGAGCGGCCGCGCTGGCCGATGATCGTGCTGCGCAGCCCGAAGGGCTGGACAGGTCCGAAAGAGGTCGACGGCAAGAAGGTCGAGGGCTTCTGGCGCGCGCATCAGGTGCCGGTCGCGGGCTGCCGCGAAAATCCGGCGCATCTGAAGATTCTCGAAGACTGGATGCGCAGCTACGAGCCTGAAAAACTGTTTGACGCGAGCGGCGCACTGATCCCCGAGCTCCAGGCGCTGGCGCCCGAGGGCAATCGCCGCATGGGCGCCAATCCGCACGCCAATGGCGGGCTGTTGAAGAAAGAGCTGAAGCTGCCGGATTTCCGCAGCTTTGCGGTCGAAGTGCCGCAGCCGGGGGCCGTCACCGGCGAAGCGACGCGCGAGCTCGGCAAATTCCTGCGCGACGTCATTCGCCTCAATGCCGCCGAGCGCAATTTCCGTATCATGGGTCCGGACGAGACGGCGTCAAACCGGCTCGAGGCCGTGTTCGAGGAAACCGAGCGGGTCTGGATGGAGCCGATCGAACCCTACGACGTCCACCTCGCGCAGGACGGCCGCGTCATGGAAGTCCTCAGCGAGCATCTTTGCCAGGGCTGGCTCGAAGGCTACCTCCTCACCGGTCGCCACGGCCTGTTCTCCTGCTACGAGGCCTTCATCCACATCGTGGATTCCATGTTCAACCAGCACGCCAAATGGCTCAAGGTGACGCGGCATCTGCCGTGGCGGCGTCCGATCGCCTCGCTCAACTATCTCTTGACCTCGCATGTCTGGCGGCAGGACCACAACGGCTTCAGCCATCAGGACCCCGGCTTCGTCGATCTCGTCGCCAACAAGAAGGCCGATATCGTCCGCATCTATTTCCCGCCGGATGCCAATACGCTGCTCTGGATCGCCGATCACTGCCTGCGCACCTACAACCGCATCAACGTGATCGTCGCCGGCAAGCAGCCGGCGCCGCAATGGCTGTCGATGCTGGACGCCGCCACGCATTGCGATGCCGGCATCGGCATCTGGAGCTGGGCGGGCAACGAGGACGCGACCGGCGAGCCCGATGTGGTGATGGCCTGCGCCGGCGACGTGCCGACACTGGAGACGCTTGCCGCCGTCGACCTCCTGCGCAAGGCACTGCCCGATCTGAAGATCCGCGTCGTCAACGTCGTCGACCTGATGACGCTGCAACCGAAGGAGCAGCATCCGCATGGGCTCAGCGATCGCGACTTCGACGGCCTGTTCACGTCAGACAAGCCGGTGATCTTCGCCTATCATGGCTATCCCCACCTGATCCACCGGCTGACCTATAACCGCACCAACCATGCCGGCCTGCATGTGCGCGGCTTCATCGAAGAAGGCACCACGACGACGCCGTTCGACATGGTGGTGCTCAACAAGCTCGACCGCTATCACCTCGCGATCGAGGCGATCGAACGCATACCGGGCCTTGCGGCCAGGGCCGCGGTTGTGAAGCAGCAGTTCCGCGACGCGCTGATCGAGCATTCGCGCTACATTCGCGAGCATGGCGAGGACATGCCTGAGATCCGCGACTGGGCCTGGCCGGGCAAGACGGGCTGACATCATGCCGGCGTCGGCCTCAGTTCTCGTCCTCAATTCGGGATCGTCAAGCATCAAGTTCGGCCTGTTCGACATCTCGGCGGCCGAGCCTGTCCTGCTCTGCAAGGGCCTGCTCGACGAGCACGAGGCCAGGCCCCGACTCGTCGTGAAAAACCCCGCCGGCGAAGACCTGTTCGAGACCCGGAGAGAAGCGTCGGATGCGGACAGCGGTCATCTGTTCGCCGACGTGCTCGCCTTCATCGAGGACCATTTCGGCAAAGGCCGTTTGGGTGCCGTCGGCCATCGCATCGTTCATGGCGGGCCGGAATATTCCGGTCCGGTCGAATTGACTGAAGAGGTCACCGCGAAGCTGGAGGCGCTGACGCCGCTGGCGCCGTTGCATCAGCCCCGCTGCCTCGCGCCGGTCCGCACCCTCAAAGCGATCCAACCCGCGCTGACGCAGATCGCCTGCTTCGATACCGCCTTTCACCACGGCCTCGCGCCGCCCGCGAGCAGCTTCGCCATCCCGCGGCGCTTCGAGGCGCGCGGCGTCCGGCGCTACGGCTTTCATGGGCTGTCGTTCGAATATGTCGCGGGCCGTCTCGCCGAAATCGCGCCGGACCTCGCAGCCAGGCGCACGGTCATCGCGCATCTCGGCAATGGCGCGAGCCTATGCGCGCTGCGCGATGGCCGCAGCGTCGACACCACGATGGGATTGACGCCGCTCGACGGCCTCGTGATGGGCACGCGCTGCGGCGCGATCGATCCCGGTGTGCTGCTCTATCTGCAACAGCACGAAAAGATGTCCGTCGAGGCGGTGCAGCACCTGCTCTATCACGAGTCCGGCCTGCTCGGCGTATCCGGGCTCTCCTCCGACATGCGCACGCTGCTCGCAAGCCGCGAGCCCGCCGCGCGCGAGGCGATCGACCTCTTCACCTTCCGCGCGGCGCAAGGGGTCGCGGTGATGGCGAACACGCTTCAAGGGCTGGACTGCCTCGTGTTCACCGGCGGCATCGGCGAGCATGCGAAGGAGATCCGCAGCGCGATCGGCGAGCGGCTCGCATGGCTCGGCGTGCGCATCGATCTCGTCGCCAACGACACGGCGCGCGAGCGCATCAACCGCAGCGACAGCGCCGTCGATGTCTTCGTCGTTCCCACCAACGAAGAGATCACCATCGCGCGCCATTGCGCCGCGCTGCTCCGCAAGCGGCATACCGCATGACATTTTTATGAATGATCTGCCGCAATGATGCCGTCGCGACTTCGCGGCATAAGGAGCGCATCAATCGCTGTGCGGACAGACCATGAAAACCCAGATCATCGAAGAGCTCGGACAGGGCGGCATCCTTCTGCCCGCTCTGGTGGCGGAAGGGCTTGCCGCCAACGACCGCATCAAGGTGCGAATGAGCGCGTTGCAGGCGGCAGTGAGCCATGCGCAGAACCCAGATCGTCCGGCCAGCGAGCTTGCGGTCGAGAGCCACGCCGCCGGGATCGCGCCTGCGGCGATCGCAACACTGATCGGGGGCGCCCATCTGATCGGACCGTCGCGGCTCGCAGCACCGAACCTCGCCAAGCTGATCAAGGAGATCCAGGACGACGCCGCAGCCATGATCCGCGCCGTCAGCGCCGGCGCGCCTTCGGAGGGAGAGAAGGCGAATGCGCGGCTGTCGGCCGTGCGCAGCGCCGGCCTGCTCGATGCGACCAACGACATCGATCTTGCCCGCATCGCCCGTCTCACCGGCGTCACTGAGGCGGCCGGCGACAGTCTCCATCGCCTGGTAATGGATCTGCACAAGGCGCTGAACAAGCTCGCGGCGAGCTGCGCGGAGGAAACGATCGAGGGCGCCCATGTGTTCGGCCTGCATGGCGAAGATCGCAGCGCGGTGGAGGCCTTCATGAAGGGCCTGAACGAGACGCGCGGTCTGAAGTTCAACCACCCCGGCCTCGACACCATGGCGACCCGCTCGGGCGGAAGGCTGCTGATCCAGAACGACATCGGCACCACCGATGCCCATGTCGTCGTGATCGCGGTCAAGAAGAACGCGGTCACCGTCACCTACACCGACGTGCACCTGGCGCGGGCCAAGTTCTTCATCTCGCTGTTTGACAAATTCGAGGCGACCTGGAGCGGGCTCGACCGTCACACCGCCGCAGGCCTTGGTGAAGACAACTCGTTCTATCTCGTCACCGGGCAGTTCCAGGCCTCTCATGCCGCCGATCGCAACGAATTCCTGACGGCCGTGGGCGGCGCACTGGTGTTCCTGATCGACTGGAACAAGGCGCGCAAGCTGTTGCGTACCTGGGTCGCCAAGGACGACGCGGCAAGGATCCTGGAATGGGCGGCGCGTCACCGGATCGGACACCGCGGCTTCCTCGAGCTCGGCGGCAACGAACTTCTGGGATCCGCGGTCCGCAACGCCGCCCCCGCGCGGATCGGCTTCGGCGAGAGGCTCGACCAGGCACTTGGCCGTACCGCCGCAATCGATTTCCTGAAGGCGGCGCTGCGCGCCTCGACCGGCGCGCTGCTCACGGGGCGCTCGGTCAGGACGGTACGCGACCAGATCGAGGCCGATCTGGTGCGACACCTGGAGCGCGTCGATGGCGCCCTGCTCGCCGCCGTGCTGCGCCAGATCGGATTGGCCCATGATCTCGTCGCGGCGATCTCTCGTCATATTGACGCGCTTCGGGTCGGCCGGCCCGCCGACCCGAAGCTGCTGGCGCGACGCTGCGGCGCGATCGAGCAAAAGGCCGATCGCATCGCGCTCGAAACCCGCAAGGAGATCGACCGGCTCAACGCGCGGCCGACGATCGGGCAATTGATCGATCGCGCCGAAGAAGCCGTCGACGAACTCGAACAGGCCGCCTTCATTGCCTCCCTCATGCCCGATCGGGCGGACCCGTCGCTGCTGACCGCGCTCGCCGAACTCTGCGCGGTCGCGATGACCGCGACCGAGGTCGCCGCCAGCGGGATCGCCGCAGCGACCGACGTACCGGAAGGACGGCGCGCGGATTCCGAGGACGCGCTGACCGCGGTGACCCGACTGATCGATGCCGAACATGCCGCGGACAGCCTGGAGCGCGCAACGACCGCGCTGGTGTTCGGCGGCGGCTTCGACGTCGCGACCTCGCTCTCGGTGCTCGAACTCGCGCGTGCGATCGAGCGCGCCACCGATCGTTTCGCGGGCTTCGGCCACCTGTTGCGCCGTCACATCATGATCGATCTCGCAGCTTAGGGGAATCACCATGCATATCGTGCGTATCGGCGCCGGCGCGACGGAGCTGCATTCCGCCGACGAGATCGGCGCCAAGGCCGCCAACCTCGCCCGGATGGCGACGCTGGGCCTGCCGGTGCCGCCCGCTTTCGTGCTGCCGGTCAAGCTGTGTGCGGACATCATCTCCCGCCACGCCCATGCCGAACATCGTCTGCGCGACGGGCTCAAGGAAGGAATTGCGTTCCTGGAACACGCAACCGGCAAGCGCTTCGGCGACCGACGGCAGCCGCTGCTGGTCTCGGTCCGCTCGGGTGCCGCCCGATCGATGCCGGGCATGCTCGACACCGTCCTCAATGTCGGCTGCACGCCGGATGCCGTGCACGGCCTGATCCGGGCGACGGGCCGGCCGCGGCTCGCCTGGGACTGCCGACGCCGCTTCCTGGAGAGTTTTGGCGAAACCGTGCTCGGACTGGACGCCGACGCATTCGCCGTCCGCATCGCCGAACTGGTTGGAGCCGAAGGGACTGACAGCGATCGCGAGCTCGACAGCGAAGCGCTGGAGCGGCTTGCCGGCGACGAACAGGCGCTGGTCGAGGATCGCGCCGATGGCTGGCTCGACGATGCGGTCGCTCAGCTCGAAGCGGCGGCGCAGGCCGTCTACCGGTCATGGATGAGCGAGCGTGCCCAGACCTACCGGAAGCTCCAGCAGCTCGAAGAGCTCGAGGGCACCGCCGTCACGGTACAGGCGATGGTGTTCGGCAACGGCGGGCTGGCCTCCGGCGCCGGCGTCGCCTTCTCGCGCGATCCTTCGACGGGAGCACCACGCCCGATGATCGATCTGGTCCTCGATGCGCAGGGCGAGGACGTCGTATCCGGCCGCCGCGCGCCCGACTCGGCCGACGCGATCGCGCGCGCACTGCCGCGAACCGAAGCCGAGCTCGGCGACGTGCTGAATCGGCTCGAGCGCGAGTTCACCGACGTCCAGGACGTCGAATTCACCGTCGAGGACGGCAGGCTCTGGATCCTGCAGACCCGGGCCGCCAAGCGCACCCCGCGCGCCGCGGTGAGGATCGCGATCGATCTCGTGCATGAAGGCCTGATCACGCAGGACGAGGCCCTGACGCGCATTGAAGACATCGATCTCGCCGCGCTCACGGAAACCAGCCTGGTTTCTCCCGGCAAGCCCGCAACCGCCGGCGTCGGAGCGTCCGGCGGCATCGGCATCGGACGCGCTGCCTTTGATTCCGAAAGCGCCCAGCGCCTCTCGGCCGCGGGCGAGCCGGTCATCCTGCTGCGTCCCGACACCAGCACCGCCGATGTCGCAGGCTTCGCGCTGGCGGCGGGCATCGTCACGGCGGTCGGCGCGCGGACCTCGCATGCAGCGCTGGTGGCGCGGCAAATGGGCAAGCCCTGCGTGGTCGGCTGCCGCGAACTGAAGATCGATCCCGTCGCGCGGCGGGCCCAGCTCGCCGGTGCCCTGCTGTGCGAGGACGAATGGGTCACGATCGACGGCGATGCCGGAGAGCTTCATCTCGGACGCTGCGAGACGGTCGAGACCCGGCCCGAGGCCGAGCTTGCCGAGATCGCCGCGTGGCATGCGCGGTCCGCCCCGCACAAGCGCCGCTCGCACGCAGCGAGCGGCTCAGTGAGTCCCGGATAGGATCTGGAAGCAGCCGATCGCCACCTCGATCACGATCAGAACCACCACCGCGATTTCGAGGCGCAGCGAGCGCTGGGTGTCGATGATGTCGGTCAGCGCGTTGGCGGTCTCCGACACCGCGGTGAGCTTGCGCTCGAGCGTGTCGAGACGCTCCTTCAATTCGTACTCGTCTTCGAGACGGGCATAGAGCCGGTCGAGCTCGGGCTTCTCCCAGAGCACGTCGGGTTTCTCGGCCACCGCAACACGGCCGGCGACGCGCTGCTGGACCAGAAGCGCGTTGCCGATCAGCTGCAAGATCGCCTTGCGCCGGCGTGGCGTGCGGCCGCGCTCGGCGAGCTCGCGTGCAAAGGGCTCGATCACGTCGAAGACCGCAGCGACGCGCCGCTCGTCGCGGGCGAGCGAGGTGCTCTTGGCGAGCGCGTCCGCAACGATCAGCAGCCGATCGTCGGAGAATTTGGCAAGGCAGATTGGCCCGCCCGGCTGGATCACCTCGGTGCTTTCGTCCTTGCAGAGCTGCGCCTGCGCGATCTCTTCCTCATAGGGGCTGAGCTCGCCGGTCACGCGGGACTTTAGGCTGTCGATCAGAACCTTCTCTTCGGAAGGAAGGAGGCCGATCAGCACCACGACGCCGTAGCGGAAGATGACGGCGAGTCCGGCATGGACGCGAAAGGCGGCGGGCGTCGAGGAGACAGGCGCACCGATCTCGAGCCCGGAGGGATTGATGCGTTCGCCCAGCATCACGGCGCGGATCCGCAAAGTCGGCGCGGCATCCGGCTTCGGGGACGTGGACGTCAGGCTAACAGCAAGTTGATCGGCGGTCATGCGAAGCTCTCGTCAGCAACACGGATTGCAGGATTTTCCCATTTCCGGCTTTCGTCCCGCTCGCATCCTCCTCTTGCAGGATTGCGATCTGCCTGCATGGCGCGCAATATAGGAACGAAATTCCGGGTTAAGATCGTTGAGGCGGCTTACGCCGAAATATTCGGCAATATTGCCACCCCGCGCGGGACATATTTGGATGCGATTGCTCTGGCAGTTTACCATCGCTCCCCGAAGCGCCGCCGAAAAGTTGCACTCGGCAAGGCCGCGTGTTTATGACAACATCATAACAAGCTACGCTTCTCCCGAAGTGCAGACACCGAAGCCTCAATCATGCTGAGCGTCATCATACCGACCGAAGGCGTCGAGCAGACGGCGGTCGCCACCCTGGCGGCGCTGGTCCCCGGTGCCGCGGCCGGCATCATCCGGGAAGTGCTTTTGATCGACGGCACCCGCAACGGCGTCATCGAGCGCGTTGCCGACGTCGCGGGCTGCCGTTTCGTCGGCTTCGAGGGCTCCTCGCAGGGCGCGGCGCTGGCCGCCGGCGCGCTCCAGGCCCGCTCGCCCTGGCTGATGTTCCTCCCCGCCGGCGCTGTGCTGGAAACCGGCTGGATCGAGGAGACCACCCAGTTCATCCAGGCCGTCTCCACCAGCGGCCGGGATCGTGCCGCGGTGTTCCGCTATGCGCGCTCTCCTTACGCCGATACCGGATTCCGCGACATGCTCCGCGCCGTCGTGCGCAAGCTGGTTGGTCCGCTAGGCGATCAGGGACTTTTGATCGCGCGTGACCACTACGACCGGATCGGCGGCTACCCGCCCCAAGCCCGCCGTTCCGAGGCACGGCTGCTGCGGCGGCTCGGCCGCTCCTCCCGGACCATGCTGCGCAGCCGGATCGTCATGGTCGGCTGAGGCCACCAGATACTTGCCAACGTCAAATAATTATTTGACTATGGCAAATATCGAGGTGAACCATGCCGACCAACGGTACCGACGACCACATCGCAGCGGTGCGCGCCTTCAACCGCTTTTACACCCGCAAGCTTGGCGTGCTCGACCAGCATCTCGGCAAGAGCCCGTTTTCGCTCAGCGAAGCCCGCGTGCTCTACGAGCTCGCGCATCGCGACGACCTTGCGGCAAAAGAGATCGGAAACGAGCTTGGTCTTGATCCCGGCTATCTCAGCCGCATCGTCCAAAGCTTCGACGAGAAGGGACTGATCACGCGAAGGCCCCTGCCCGCAGACCGCCGGCAATACCAGCTCAGCCTCACCGCCAAGGGGCGCCAGACCTTCGCCAAGCTGAACCTCGGCTCGCAAAACGAGGTCGCCGCAATGCTGGCTCCGCTTTCGGCCGGCGATGCAACGCGGCTCACGCAAGCCATGGCGACCATCGAGGACGTGCTGGAGCCGCGTCGACGCCAGCCCGCAGCGTTCGTGCTGCGCAGCCACCGCGTCGGCGACATGGGCTGGGTCATCTCGCGGCAGGCCGCCGCCTATGCCGCGGACTACAACTGGGACATCAGCTACGAGGCGCTCGTCGCCGAGATCTGCGCACATTTCATCAAGAACTACGACCCCGCGCGTGAGCACTGCTGGATCGCGGAAGCCAGTGGCGAGCCGATCGGCTCGATCTTTCTGGTCAAGGCCACGGACGAGATCGCCAAGCTCCGCCTGTTGCAGGTCGAGAAGAAAGCGCGCGGGCTCGGCGTCGGCCGCGCGCTGGTCGAGCAATGCATCCAGGGCGCTCGCGAGAGAGGCTACAGCAGGATGACGCTGTGGACCCAGAGCATCCTGGTCGCCGCACGCGGCATCTATCAAAGTGCGGGCTTCAGGCTGGTCGCCACCGAAGCACATCACAGCTTCGGGCAAGATTTGGTGGGCGAGACCTGGGAGCGGGATCTCTGACGGTCTAACTACACCGTCGCGCCCTGCGCCTTGGGCCTGCGCAGATGTTCGTCCAGCCGCGGCATGATCTCGACGAAATTGCAGGGACGCGTGCGGTAGTCGAGCTGGGGTTTGAGGATGCCGTCCCAGCCGTCGCGGCAGGCGCCGGGCGAACCGGGCAGGCAGAAGATGTAGGTCGCGCCCGCAACGCCCGCGGTCGCGCGGCTCTGGATCGTCGACGTTCCGATCTTGGCATGGCTCATCATGTGGAAGGCGATCGAAAAGCCGTCCATGCGCTTCTCGAACAAGGGCTCGATCGCCTCCGGCGTGACATCGCGCCCGGTGAAGCCGGTGCCGCCGGTGGTGATGACGACGTCGATGCCGGCATCCGCGATCCAGCGGCGGATCACGGCCCGGATCGCCTCGACATCGTCGGTGACGATCTCGCGCGCGGCAAGATGATGCCCCGCCTCGGTGAGACGATCGGCCAGCGTCTGGCCGGACTTGTCATCGGCAAGCGCGCGCGTGTCGGAGACGGTGAGCACCGCGATGTTAAGCGGGATGAACTGCTTCGTTTCGTCGATCGAGACCATTGCGTCACACCTTCTTTCCCACCCCACCGCCGTCATCCTGAGGTGCGCGCGCAAGCGCGCCTCGAAGGATGGGTTACGGGCTCGTCATCCTTCGAGGCTCGCCAAGAGGCGAGCACCTCAGGATGACGGATAACTCCTACGACCCGCCGCCGAACGTGTTGCAGGCCTGCACTGTGCCCTGCTGGTAGCCGGTCATGAACCACTGCTTGCGTTGCGCTGCCGAGCCGTGGGTGAAGGAATCGGGCACGACGCGTCCCGTGGACTGGCGCTGCAGCGTGTCGTCGCCGATCGCGCTGGCCGTGGTCAGCGCGGCGTCGATGTCGCCGGACTCGAGGAAGTTCGGCCGCTTCTTCGCCTCGCGATTGACCCAGACGCCGGACAGGCAGTCGGCCTGCAGCTCCACCTTCACCTGGAGCGCGTTGGCCTCGGCCTTGCTGCCGGCCTGCTGCTGCATCCGCGTCACACGCGGAATGATGCCGAGCAGGTTCTGGATGTGATGGCCGGCCTCGTGCGCGATGATGTAGGCGGTGGTGAAGTCACATGCCGACTTGCCGGAGCAACCGCGAAAGCGCGTCTCGACCTCGCGGAAGAAGCCGGTGTCGAGGAAGATGGTCCGGTCGGGCGGACAATAGAACGGTCCCATCGCCGACTGCGCCATGCCGCAGCGACCGCCATTGGTGGCGTTGCGGAACAGGACGATCTTCGGACCGGTGTAGTTCTGGCCGCTGGCCTGGAAGATTTCGCTCCAGCGGTCGTCGATCTCGCCGAGGATGCCGGAGATCATGCTGCCCATCTCGTCGGTCGGCGCGCCGCGCTTGGCGGAGGTCGACTGGCGATCGGTCTGGTAGGAGGGCGCCTGGCCGCCGCCGGTGAGGATCTCGGCGCCGCCGATCAGGATGCGCGGATCGATGCCGAAGGCATAGCCAATCAGGCCGAGCACGATGATGGTGCCGATGCCGAGCCCGCCGCCGCCCATCGGCAGGCCGAACCCGCCACCGCCGCCGCCGCCGCCATCATCGCGACGATCCTCGATGTCGTCGCTGCGGCGGAAATCATCGTAGCGCATGGCGGCTTCCCTCAAGTCCTTGATGGCGTCAATCTGGCGCACAGGAGCGCGAAAGCTCAACGCGCCACATACGTAAAATTTCCGTTGCCTTTATCAATATCGTGGTCGGCAAAAATTGCCTAGTGCGGCAGCATGCCGATGCCAGCAATTTTTTCCGAGTCCGTGCAGTTTTTTCCGAGAGAAATTTGGAGTCTTTCCGGCGCTCCGGCCACTCCCGCAGCGCGAAGAAGCGTGAAATGCACTGAAAAACTCAGCGAATATGCGCAACGAACCACGCGCAACGCGCGATACGAGGCCTGCTTACAAAAGCAGCGGGTTAAGTCGATTTTTACTTTGCCGCTTCATTGTAACTGTCAGTCGGTTGTTTGGTCCCGCGTCGCCGACAGCGTCGCCTGAGTCAGAGTTCTTGAGTCATGGTAGAGTCGCGTCGCGGGGCGTCTGCAAGGGCGCCCCGCACAAATTTTGAGTCTTCGTCGCATCGCATCATCCTCGGTGATTGCGTCGCCGAGATGTCGAAGCTTCAGGCTGGTTCGGTCGATCTGGTGTTCGCAGATCCTCCCTACAACCTCCAACTCAAGGGCGATCTCAAGCGCCCCGACGAATCCCATGTCGATGCCGTCAACGACGACTGGGACAAGTTCGATTCATTCTCCGCCTATGACGACTTCACCCGCGCCTGGCTGCTTGCCGCCCGCCGCGCGATGAAGCCGTCGGCGACGATCTGGGTGATCGGCTCCTATCACAACATCTTCCGCGTCGGCGCGATCATGCAGGACCTGGGCTTCTGGCTCCTGAACGACATCGTCTGGCGCAAGTCGAATCCGATGCCGAATTTCCGCGGCCGCCGCTTCACCAATGCGCACGAGACCATGATCTGGGCCGCGCGCGACGAGAAGGCCAAGGGCTACACGTTCAATTACGAGGCGCTGAAGGCAGCGAACGAGGACGTGCAGGCACGCTCCGACTGGCTGATCCCGCTCTGCACCGGCGAGGAGCGCCTCAAGGGCGCCGACGGCAAGAAAGTGCATCCGACGCAGAAGCCTGAAGGCCTGCTCGCGCGCGTGCTGCTGTCGTCGTCGAAGCCCGGCGACCTCGTGATCGATCCCTTCAACGGCACCGGCACGACCGGCGCGGTCGCAAAACGCCTCGGCCGCTCCTATATCGGCTTCGAGCGCGACAAGACCTATGCGAAGGCGGCGGAAGCGCGCATCGCCAAGGTCGAGCCGCTGCCGGAAGCAAGCCTCGCCCCGTTCATGACCGCGCGCGAAGCCCCGCGCGTGGCGTTCTCCGAACTGATCGAACGCGGCATGATCATGCCCGGCGCAAAGCTGTTCGACGCCAAGAAGAAGTTCGGCGCGCTGGTCCGTGCCGACGGCGCCATCATGTTCGGCGACAAGGTCGGCTCGATCCACCGCATGGGCGCCGTGGCGCAAGGCGCACAAGCCTGCAACGGCTGGACCTTCTGGCACGTCGAGACCAAGAAGGGTCTCAAGCTGATCGACGAACTGCGCGCCGAAATCCGCGCCGGCATGGCGGCGGGATGACGTTGCGGGCAGGGCAACGGCGCAAGGCGCCGTGCCACCATTGCGAGCAATCACCCAGACAACCGGTGGGCACGCTTCGGCTTGCCCGGCCTGCGCGGCTGCAGCGCTCCCGTCATCGAGTGACTCCGATGCTCGCCCGATATACGATGTTGCATTCCTTGGTTGGCGAGAGCGATGTCAGATGTCCGGCGGTCCAGTCCAACTCAGCACGGGGCGCGCAGTCGCAGCATTGGTTCTCTCAATGCTGCACATCCTGACGATCCTTGGCACGCAGTATCAGGCAGGAACATTCAGGCAACTCAGCTTTGGCTTCAACGACATCGTAAATTACGCCATCTATCTGTCGCCGGTGGCCGCCCTCTGGCTTCTCAGTTTCTTTGGCTACGCTGCACTTGCCCTCCTGGGGTCTCCCATCGTCGTGTTCTTCGTCCTGCGCATGCTCCATGTGCTGGAGTTCTACAGACATGGCTACAACTCGATGGCTGTTCAGAAAGGTGACAGCCTGGCTTTCTTCCACATCCTGTTCTTCATGCTGGTGCTCTTCGGTCTGGCCTTAATGATGGTGCTCGGCTTGATTGCATTACTTAACTGGTATCAGACCGCTGTCTTTCGCCGGGGCCGCCAAGCCGCTGCCGATCGTTGCCAGGCGCGCCAGCACGAGTAAAGGCGAGGCCGCTACTACGGGAGCGATGAGCCTTTGTTACGCCGGCTGTTCTGCGTGCCGCGCAGACACCACCCGACAAATTCGCCGGTTGCTCACTCGGACGAAGCTCAGGCAAGACAAATTCGCCTGGCGGCCAAAACGCTGCGGTCTGCGCCAGTAAAGACTGGGGAGATACTCAATGCTCAAATTCTATTTCAACGGATCGCCGAACCCGACCAAGGTCGCGCTTTATCTCGAAGAGGCCGGCCTGCCCTTCGAGCCGGTAAAGATCGACACCCGCAAGGGCGAGCAGTTCGCGCCGGAATTCCTCAAGATCAATCCGAACGGCAAGGTGCCGGCGATCGACGACGGCGGCACGATTGTTTTCGACAGCAACGCCATCCTGCTCTATCTCGCCGAGAAGACCGGAAAGTTCCTGCCTCCCGCCAGCGCGCGCGGCGAGACGCTGTCATGGCTGATGTTCATCGCCACGGGCGTCGGGCCCTATTCGGGCCAGGCCGTGCACTTCAAGCACTTTGCGCCGAAGGACCAGAACCACGACTACGCCCATAACCGCTATCAGTACGAGACCGATCGCCATTACAAGATTCTCGACGGTCACCTCGAAGGCCGCCGCTATATGGTCGGCGACAGCTATTCGATCGTCGACATGGCGCTGTGGGGCTGGGCGCGGATGGTGCCGTTCAAGCTCGGCGACGACGCCTTTGCGCGATACCCGAACGTGAAGCGGCTGGTGGACGAGATCTCGGCGCGCCCGGCGGCGGCGCGTGCGATCGCGCTAAAGGACAAGTTCACCTTCAAGGCCGAGATGGACGACGAGGCGCGCGCCAACATGTTCAGGCACATGACGACCAAGGTCGCCTGATCGCATCGCGCCGCTATGAGAGGCCACGCGCATGCGCGTGGCCTCTGGCTTTTCTACGCGGCGTGGACGGAGTTCAGGAACCTGGCGACTTCCTGCTTCAGCCGGTTGCTGTCTGAAGACAGCGAGCGCGCCGCCGAGAGCACTTGCGAGGAGGCCGAGCCGGTCTCGGACGCGCCGCGCTGCACGTCGCCGATATTGGTCGACACGCGCTGCGTGCCGTGAGCGGCCTGCTGGACGTTGCGGGAGATTTCCTGCGTGGCGGCGCCCTGCTCTTCCACCGCCGCCGCAACCGTCGACGAGATTTCCGACAGCCGCGCGATCGTGCCGCTGATTTCCCGGATGGAGCCGACCGACTCCTCGGTCGCGGCCTGGATGCCGGAGACCTGCTGGGCGATCTCGCCGGTCGCCTTCGCAGTCTGCTCGGCCAGCGCCTTGACCTCGGAAGCGACCACGGCAAAGCCGCGGCCGGCTTCGCCGGCGCGCGCGGCCTCGATGGTGGCGTTCAGCGCCAGCAGATTGGTCTGGCCAGCAATGGTGCTGATCAGTTCGACCACATCGCCGATGCGGGCGGCCGCCTTGGAGAGCTCACCGACGCGTTCATTGGTCCTGCTCGCCTGGCCGACGGCATCGCTGGCGATGCGCGCGGATTCCTGCACTTGGCGCGCGATCTCGGAGACCGAGGAGGACAGTTCCTCCGTTGCCGAGGCAACGGCCTGCACGTTGGCCGTGGCTTCCTGCGACGCAGAGGCGACCTCGGTGGATAGATCCTGCGCACGCGTCGCGGTCGATGTGAGCGTCCCGGCGGACGCCTCGAGCTGGTGCGACGCCGACGATACGGTGTTGACGATCTCACCGACCGCCTGCTCGAACTGATCGGCGAGCCGGACCATGTCGGCCTTGCGGCTCTCCGCCTGGCGCGCCTCAACTTCCACCTGCTCCGCGCGCATGCGCTCGGTGTCGATCATGTTGGTCTTGAACACCTCAATCGCCTTGGCCATGTCGCCGATCTCGTCGGCCTTGCCGCGCCCGGGGATCTCGACCTCGAGATTGCCGCCGGCGATCAGCCCCATCGCGCGCGTCATCGAGGTCAGCGGACCCACGATGCTGCGGGCGATCAGGAAGGCGACGATCACGCCGAAAAGGATGGCAAGCCCGCCCGCGATCTCCTGGATGGTCGTCGTCCCGTCGATCACCGCCTCGGCGGTAGCGCGCGAATCCTTGTAATCCTTCTTCAAGGCCGCTTCCGCGACCTTGAGCTTGGCGATGCTGTCGACGATGAGGGGCGCGAGGTTCTTGTGATAGATCTCGTCGGCCTGGAGCATCGCGGCGGACGTGGTCTCGAACGCGGATTTGTAGATTCCGAGCGACGTCTTCACCGGCGCAAGCGTGGTTCGCAATTCCGTCGCCTGCGGGCTCTTTTCGAGAGCCGTGAGCCGCTGCATGGCTCGGTCCACATTCGTCCTGAAATTGGCAGGCCCCTTGGTGTCGCGCAAGGCCAGGAAACGCCAGTTTGCGATCTGGACGAGGAGCAGCCTGGATTCGAGATCCGCAACGAGGGCCGCTGTGTCTTCATCGACGGCCGCGCGCGCCGTATCGACCAGCTTGCCCACCTTGACGGTCAATTCGTCGCCGCTCGGCAACAGCGTCGCCTTGCCTGTTCTCGCCTCGTTGACGGCGTCGCCGAGATTGTCACGCAGGCTTCGCATTTTGGCGATGTCGGCGATCAGATCGTTGTAGAGCTTGCGCCGTTCCTCGGAGAGCGTCCCCTTCGCCCCGACCTGCAAAAGCTCGGTCGCCGCAGTCTCGCGCTCCGCCGCCTCCCGCATCGCAGGCTCGTTGGCGTCGTAAATATAGCGCAGATTGGCCCGCTGGATCGCCTGAAGGTGGGTCGATATCTCCAGCACCCGCGCCGTGCTGTCCGAAAATGCCGAGGCCTTTGCGACCTGGTCCTGCACCGCCCGTAAATTCCAGACGGCGACCACTGCCATCACGAGACCAACCGCCACCAAGGCCATGAAACCTGCGTACAGGCGTCCCCTGATCCGCAAACGAAAGTTCGGCATTCCCACTGTCCACCCAAAAGCATGTGAATTCGAGCGGCCGAACGCGTCAGGCGATCGTCACGGCCACCCTGGCAGCCGCGAGTCGTTTCGGCGCCCCACGCTGCACTGCGACACAATGCGGGACACTCGTTAATTGAACCTTCCAAAAGTTCGCGCAGACTCGCAGCGAAGGGCGCAATGTATGCTGATTTTATAGACAGTTGCGCAAGAAGGCGGCGCGCGTCCGCATGTGTATGCAGCCCGCTGCAAATCCCGTCCGGTTGAACGTTTGCTAGCTGCCCGCCGGCATTAATTTGCCGAGCGCGTGCTCGACCACTTCCAGCGTGTAGGGCTTCTGGACCACCGGCGCCGAGGCCAGATCCGCCGGGATCGGCGCACGCTCGCCATAGCCGGTCGCGAAGATGAAGGGCACGCCGATCTCCTTCAGCTTCTGCGCCACCTTGATGCTGCTCTCGTTGCCGAGATTGAGATCGAGCAATGCAAAGCTCGGCCGCGCGCGCTCGATCGCACGCAGCGCCTGGTCGACGCTCGCCGCCGTGTCGACCTGGCGGGCGCCGAGATCGAGCAGGATGACCTCGGCCGCCATGGCGATGATGAGATTGTCCTCGACGATCAGCGCCGTGTCGGAAATGCGGGGACGGGTGGATTGCTGTTCCTCTACGCGCATTGCGGCTCCTGCGATTGCTGTCACCAACTCGACGAAGTTTGGTGGAATGATGAACTTCGCCTGCACGCCGAGCAGATCGAAACGAATCTCGGCCTCGCCCTTGAGATCGAACGGAACGGAGCGCTCGATGATGGTGGTCCCGAAGCCGCGGCGCGACGGCGGCTGCACCGGAGGGCCACCGCTCTCCTTCCACTCGATTTCGAGGCTCGAATTCGGGTCGATACGCCACACCACCTCGACCTGCCCGGTGGAATCGGCGAGCGCGCCATATTTGGCGGAATTGGTCATCATCTCGTGGACGACGAGCGCCAGTGTCGCGAACGCCCGGGGATCGAGCGCCACGTCCGGTCCGTCGATCCTCACGCGGTCAGCGCGCGCGCCGAGATAGGCGCCGGCCTCGGATTCGATCAGCGCGCGCAGCGCCACCGGCGCCCAATTCAGGTTGGTGATCTGGTCGTGGGCGCGTGCCAGGGCCTGGATGCGGCCGCCGAGCACACTGGCGAACTCCTCGACGTTCTTGGCGGTATCCTTGCTCTGCGCCACCAGAGCCCGGACCAGACTGAGGATGTTGCGGACGCGATGATTGAGCTCGGCAATCATCAGTTCCTGCCGCTCCTGCGCGCCGCGGCGCTCGCGCGCAGCGACATCGGACAATTGCAGGATCACCTCGAGCAGCGTCACGCGCAGGCTCTCGGCGATGCGGATATCGGCCGCCGACCACGGTTTCGACTGGCCAGCCACCGTCTCCTCCCAGAGTTCGAAGCTCTTGCGTGGCGTCAGGCGCGGGCCGTTCGGGCCCTCCTCATAGACCTTCTCGGGAGCGCCAGCCCAGTTGACGGAACGCAGCACCTCGCGCCGGAAGAAGATCAGGCAATCGCGCGGGGTCCGCGAGATCGGGATGGCGAGGAAGCCCGCAGCCCGGTCCCGGAAGGGCTCGCCGGCCGGGTAGACCTTGGCCATCTCGGCGCTGGCGAAGATCCGTCCCGGCGATGTCCGGTTGATGAAGGTGACGAGTTCCTTCACTTCCTCTTCGGTCGGCGTCTCGCCGTCGAGCGTGATCTTGTTGTCGGACCAGACCGCAACGCCGTCACATTCGATCATCTTGCGATAATCGCCGACGAAATCGACGATCGCGCGGCGGCTGTTTTCATGGACCGCGGCGGTCTCGACCAGTCGCTCCTGGACCTTGTGGGCGCGGGCCTCGTAGGCGACACCGCTTTCGCGCTCCCTTCCCTCGACGATCCAGGAGAACATCTGCCCGAACAGCTCGGAGGCCGTTCGCTTCTCGAACGAAATGTAGCGCGGCGAGTAATGATGGCAGGCAAATAGCCCCCATAGCTTGCCTTCACGCAGGATCGACACCGACATCGAGGCGCCGACGCCCATATTGCGCAGATATTCGATGTGGATTGGCGAGACAGAGCGTAGCACGCTCATGGAGAGATCGAGCAGACCCGCATTGTGCGTGGCGACCGAGAACAGCGCGGCCGGCTTTGCGTTGATGTCGGCGATGATGCGCAGCCAGTTGCGCTCATAGAGGACGCGCGCCTGCCTGGGGATGTCCGAAGCCGGATAGTGCAATCCGAGAAATCGTTCGAGCCCGGCTTCCGCGGCTTCCGCGATCACCTCGCCCGATCCGTCCGGGTGAAACTGGTAGACCATGACGCGGTCGAAGCCCGTGAGCACCTTGAGCTGGCGCGCCGCCTCGCGGGCAAGCTCTGTCATGCCGCGGGTCTTGCGGACACGTTCGAGCATCAGGCGCACGAGCTCGCCCGAATTGACGTCGGGCTCGATCACGCTGGGCTCGGCCTCGATGACGAGATAAACGCCGGAGAAGTGGATCGAGAGATCGTAGAGCGGCTTGCCGGACTGGATCTCGACGCCGAACACGCGCTCGGTTGCATCAGGGCCGCTGAGCTGGTCGACACGGTTGCGGATCGTCTCGATCGCGACCGACGAGAAGACGTCGGCGATCGGTCGCCGCAAAAGATCGGAAAGTTCGACGCCAAGAAAGCTGCCGACATTGTCCGACGCCATGCAGATGGTGAAATCGGATAGCAGCGTCAGCAGGAAGCCGAACGGCTGCACGCTGCCGGGGATGTGGATCGGCTCGCGATCGCAATTGGTGAGATTGACCGCCTCGTTCATGCGCGGTCCGCCGCCTGCTCGAACGCTCTGAAGGCTGCGCCTGCCGCCTCGATCGCGTCGTCCTCGTCGCACGCACCTTCGGCTCCAAGCTTCGCCAGGAAGCTCTGCCAGAGCCGCTGGCCCGCACCATGGCTGAGATACGCCGAGGCCTCACCGATGCGCGGATCTGCAGCGTCAGCGACCGCCTTCAGCAGGAATTTGGCGCCGAGCCGGGAGCCCTCCAGCACATACATCGTGCCGAGCACGCCGCTTCGTGTCAGAGGCCGCACCGACACCGTGGACTGCGCGCCGCTCCCAAGCCGCCCGAGATCAGCCGCAATCGCAGCGCTGCGCGACCGCTCCGGCCAGTCCGGAAACATTCTGGCGACGCCGGCCTCGACGAGCGCCGCCTCGAGCGGCAAGAGCGCGCCGGCACTGGCTTGCAGAAAACGACGATAGCCGGACAAGGCGGCGAGATCGAACGACGTCAGCTGCGCATCGAGGTCCCGGTGCGCAGCCGCAGTGGCGTCTCTTAGTCTTTCGCGGAGTCCGGAGAAGCTGCGGCCCACATGTGTCGAAACGTCCGAAGCCCCAGCCAGCATAGATTTCCCAACGCGCGCGATGCCGGGGGCGCGATTGCCCCGGAACGACGAAACGCCGGGGGAAACCCAAAGGTTCCCACCCGGCGCCGGAAAAACGGCGGCGGCGCCCTAGGGCCGCCGCCGGGGCTTGCTCAACTCGTACTCGATCTCGGACCGGGTCATGCCGCAGTCCAGCAGCTCCCGTTCGGTCATGGCTGCGAGCTGATACCGGGCCCGGGACCGCTCCCGCCGGACCCGCACGATGTCCACAAGCGTCCGCCAGGCCCGCATGACCATCGCCGGCTGTGACGGACAGGACCGACCGGCGGACGCGACGCGGTTCAATCCGGTCAGCCCGCGGCCCTCACGTGTCTCTGCGGAAACGGACCGAGCGCCTTCTCGGTCAGGATCGAGTCGCAGTATTCTCGAATCTCCTTGATCTTGCCGTCCTCGAGACGAAACACCAGGCAATAGTCGTTGTCGTAGCGGACGCCCTCCGGCGTGACGTTATCGCCCTTGGCCTCCACCACGACGACGTCGCCGTCGGCGATGAAGCGGTGGGCGACCGTCCGGGTCCGGTCGGCCAGGCGGGTGCGCACATAGGCGTGCAGATCGTTGAGGATCGCCTGCTTGCCGGAAAAAGTGCGCGACCAGGAATACTGGCCGGTGACGACCCATCGGGCGTCGTCGGCAAGGCTTGCGGTGAACAAAGCGCGGTCGCGCGCGGCCGGATCGGGATCGGCGGCGGCGGCGAAGATATCCTGCATCAGTTTCTTGTTGGCGCTCGCGCTCATGGCGGCATCTCCGTTTGGTGGCAACACGGAGATCATCGCGGGGTCAGGATCATTCTTCAAATCGATAGCGAATATGATATCTATTCACCTCATGAATTTGAATTCCCTTGACCTCAACCTGCTGACCGCACTCGACGCGCTGCTGCGCCAGGCCAATGTCAGTCGCGCGGCCCTGAGGATCGGCCTGTCGCAGCCGGCGACGAGCCACGCACTCCAGCGCCTGCGCGACATCTTTGGCGACCCACTCCTGGTTCGCACCGGCGCGCGCATGGAGCTGACGCCGCGGGCGCAAGCGCTGCGCGCGCCGCTGGCACAGGCGCTCGACCAGGTGCGCGGGCTCTTTGTGCCCGAGGAGTTCGATGCCGCGCGCAGCGAGCGGCAGTTCCGCCTGATGATGCCGGATCTCGCGGTCGAACTGCTGATGCCGCCGCTGATGGAGAAGGTGACGCGGGCAGCGCCCAATGTTCGCATCGACGTCGTGCCGTGGCGGGGGCCTGCAATCTTCCACGCCGAGTTCGCCCGCACCATTGACCTCGTGATCTCGATCGGCAACGCCTTCAAAGGTTTTCATCGCCAGCTGCTCTATACCGACAGCGACGCATTGGCGGTGCGGCGCGGCCATCCGCAAGCCGCGAAACTAAAGCGGCGCGAGACCTTCCTGGCCGCGCGTCATGTCGGCGTGATCATTCGCGGCCAGCCCGAGGATCTGATCGACACCTGGCTGCGAGCCAAGGGCATCGAGCGGCATATTTCGCTGGTGGTGCCGGGCTATCTCGAAGCGCTGCACGTCGCCGCCCGCACCGATCTCGTCGCCTTCGTGCCGCGCCGGCTTATCGCGGCGCTGTCAAAGCAGTTCGGCCTCGTCGCGGTGACACCGCCGCTCGACCCCGGGATCGATGAGCAGTTCATGTTCCATCCGACCCGCGCGCAGATGGACCCCGGATCGATCTGGCTGCGGCGGCTGATGCTGGAGACGGGCCGGGAGCTGGAGAAGAAAGAGCGACGTGCTGGGTAGGACACAGCTTCAAAACAAATAGTGTCGTCCCGGACAAGCGCAGCGAAGCGGAGCGCGGATCCGGGACCCATAGCCCCAGGGTGTAGTTCGACGAAGACTGATCGTTCGGTACTGCTATCGAGCACAATCGATAGATTCCGCGGTATGGGTCCCGGGTCTGCGCTTACGCTTGCCCGGGACGACACCGAGTTTGTTATGCCTTCTGCGCGTCCATCACCTTGCGCACGGTGGGGCGGTCCGACATGCGTTTGAAGTGGTCGGCGATCTTCGGCGTGGCGTGGATGTCGACGCTGTCGCCTTCGAGCCAAAGCGAGAGCGTGTGGAGATAGGGATCGCAGATCGTGAACTGATCGCCCATCACCCAAGGCCCCCTGAACATCTTCTGCTCGATCAGGGCGAAGCAGGCGGCCATGGTCTTGGGGACCATCGCCTTCATGTCGGCGAACGAACTCTCCTGCGTCGCCCAGCGCGCGCCGCGCATCTTGTGGGCATGGTTGATGTGCACGGTCGAGCAGAGATAGGAGTTGAACGACTGCACCTGGGCGAAGTCGAAGGGATCGTCCAGCGGCGCAAGCTTCGCCTTGGGGAAGGTCTGCGCGATGTAGGCCAGCATCGCCGGCGTCTCGGTAAGGACCCCGCGATCGGTCACCAGCGCGGGCACGCGCCCCTTCGGGTTGATGGCGAGATAGTCCGGACTGGTCTGCTGGCTGTCCTTGAAGCTCAGCCGTTCAGCCGTGTAGTCGGCGCCGGCCTCCTCCAGGGTCATGTAGGTGGCAAGCGCGCAGGTCCCGGTGGCGTAGTAGAGCTTGAGCATGTCTGACCTCATGGGAAAGCTGGAAAATAACGGCTGTCGTCCCTGAGGTCTATAGCACGCTATTCTACGTGCTTTGCTCTTCGCAGTTGCCCACTGCCGCCCGCCTGTGCCAAGACGCCTGCAATCGGAGGGGTTTTGTCATGACCGTACTCATCGCCGGTGGCGGCATCGGCGGGCTGACGCTTGCACTCAGCCTGCACGGCATCGGCGTTCCCGTAAAAGTGTTCGAGAGCGTGGCCGAGCTGAAGCCGCTCGGCGTCGGCATCAACGTGCTGCCGCACGCGGTGCGCGAGCTGATCGAGCTCGGGCTGATGGACAAGCTCGATGCCAGCGGCGTGCGCACCCGCGAGCTCGCCTATTTCTCCAAGCATGGCAAGCCGATCTGGAGCGAGCCGCGCGGGCTCGAAGCCGGCTACAAATGGCCGCAATTCTCGATCCATCGCGGCACGCTGCAGCAACTCCTGCTCGATACCGCGGTCGAGCGGCTCGGCCGCGAGAACATTCTGACCAGCCATCATCTGACCGGATGGAGCGAGACGGCCGACGGCGTGCGCGCCGACTTCATCAACAAGGCGAGCGGCAAGGCCGCTGGCACTTACGAAGGCGCAATCCTGATCGCTGCTGACGGCATTCATTCCGCCGTACGAGAAAAGCTCTATCCCAACGAGGGACCGCCGATCTGGAACGGCCGCATCCTCTGGCGCGGCGTCACGCCGTCAAAGGCGTTCCTCACCGGCCGCACCATGATCATGGCCGGCCACGAGATCCTGAAATTCGTCTGCTATCCCATCAGCAAGGCGCCGGATGCAAACGGGAACCAGCTCATCAACTGGGTCGCCGAGCGCCACATGCCGCCGACCTATCAGTGGCGGCGCGAGGACTACAACCGCACCGCGCGGCTGGAAGAGTTTCTGCCCTGGTTCGAGAGCTGGCAGTTCGACTGGCTCGACGTGCCCGGCCTGATCAGGAACTGCCCGCACGCCTATGAATATCCGCTGGTCGATCGCGATCCTGTGTCGCAATGGACCTTCGGCCGCGTCACGCTGATGGGCGATGCCGCGCATCCGATGTATCCGATCGGCTCGAATGGCGCATCCCAAGCGATCCTCGATGCCCGCACCATCACGCGCGAGATCCTCGCGCACGGACCAACGCAGGCGGCGCTGCTGGCCTATGAGGCCGAGCGGCGGCCGGCGACCACCGACCTCGTCCTGCTCAACCGCAAGAACGGCCCCGAGCAGGTCATGCAGCTGGTCGAGGAGCGCGCGCCGGACGGCTACAACGTCGTCACCGACGTGCTGTCGCAACAGGAGCTGGAAGACGTCGCCGCGAACTACAAGCGCGTCGCGGGATTCCAGGTCGAAGCGCTGAATGCGAAGCCGCCGATCGTGAGCGCGGGTGCGCGCGCGGGCGCGTAAAGACTACCGCACCACCCTCGCCGCTTCCAGCAGCCGCTCGCTCGCGCTGGCCGTGGCCAGCACCGTGCCGTCTTCCGCCATCAGCCTGGCCTCGACGAACGCAATCGTTTTGCCGAGCTGCGTCACCTTCGCCTCGCCGATGATCGGGCCGGGCTTTGCGGGGCTGAGGAAATTCACGGTCATGCTGATGGTGGTGGTGTAGAGCCGGCCCTCGCTCATCACCAGCACCGCCGGCCCCATCGTGTCGTCGAGCATGGCCGAGAGCATGCCGCCCTGGATCAAACCTGCCGGGTTGCAGAACTCCGGCTTGCCCTCGAAGGCGAGCCTGATCCAGCCTTCCTCCGGACGGGCATCCAGCAGCCGCCATCCGAGCAATTCGGCGCAAGGCGGCCTGCGAAAGTTGTCGAGCGCGGTCTTCACCATGGGACTGTCTTCCTCTCGCATCCCGATAGCGTAGTCCTGCTGCAACGTGCTGTCAGGAGAAGGGGGGCGATCAAAGGCCCAGCGCGTGCGCGATCACCTTGCGCATGACGTTCGGTAGCGCCTCATCGGCGAGCGTCGAGATCGGCACCCAGCGCATGCCCGCGGGCGCGCGGGTGCGGGCTTCGGCCTTCGCCGTGTAGACCACCAGCTCCAGCGGAAAATGCGTGAAGACGTGGGTGACGACGCCGACCTTGCGCTGCCAGCGCGACAGCCCTTTCATCGCCGGCGCCTGCTGTTTCGCCGTCGCGTCCTCTTGTCCGGCGAGCCAGTCCGAGCCCGGCACTTCCGTCATGCCGCCGAGCAGGCCCTTTTCGGGACGGGATCGAACCAGCAGCTCGTCACCGCGCGTGACGACAAAGGCCGCGCCCCGTCGCAGCGTCCCGCTCTTCTTCGGCGCCTTGCGCGGAAAGCTCTCCTGGGTGCCCCGCGCACGCGCGGTGCAATCCTCGTTCAGCGGGCACAGCGAGCAGGCCGGCTTCTTCGGCGTGCAGATCGAAGAGCCCAGATCCATCAGCGCCTGCGCGCTATCGCCGGCGCGAGACTTCTCGTCGCCGGCGATAGAGTTGGCGAGCAGCGTCGCCGCCAATTGCTGGATCAGCGGTTTTGCTTGCGGGAGTTCTTCTTCAACTGCAAAGAGCCGCGACACCACCCGCTCGATATTGCCGTCGACCGGCATGGTGCGGCGGTCGAAGGCGATCGCGGAGATGGCGGCTGCCGTGTAGGGCCCGATCCCCGGCAGCGCGCGCAGGCCTTCCTCGGTGTCGGGAAACACGCCGCCATGGTCGCGCGTCACCGCCACCGCGCAGGCGTGGAGATTTCGCGCGCGCGAATAGTAGCCGAGCCCGGCCCACATCCGCAGCACGTCGTCCTGCGACGCCTGCCCCAGCGCGGTGACCTCAGGCCAGCGCGCGACGAATTTCTCGAAATAGGGACCGACCGCCTTGACGGTGGTCTGCTGCAGCATGATCTCCGACAGCCAGACGCGGTAAGGATCCGACGCCTCGCCGGGCGCGGCCCGCCACGGCAATCGGCGGCGGTGGCGGTCGTACCATTGGAGGAGCGCGAGCGGGCGCGACGCGGTCTCCGCCTGACTGGGTTCCGACTTCGCCTTCAGCGCGGATTTGTGGCTCATGCTCACACTGTAGCGATGTCGCTCCGATCTCTCCACGTCGTGCCCGCGCTCATCCTTGGCATCCACGTCTTTCTTCACGACGAGGAGCCTGTGGGTAGCGCCCCGAAGTGCTATAAGGGTCCATGTCCAAATTCCCTCCAAAGCCCGGCCCCATCAGCGCCAAGCCGCTCGCGATCCTGCTCAACGACGTCTTTGCGGAGGCCTACGCCAAGCAGGGCTTTGCCTCGCGCGAGTTGGTGACGCGGTGGGCGCAGATTGCCGGGCCGGAGATCGCGGCCCATGCAGAGCCCCTCAAGATGCAATGGCCACGGCCGGTCGAAGGCCAGCCGCAGGAGCCGGCGACCCTGGTGCTGCGGGTCGAGGGACCGATGGCGCTGGAGATCCAGCACTCCGCCGATGTCATCCTGGAGCGGGTCAACCGCTTCTTCGGCTGGAGCGCGGTCGGCAAGCTGGCCTTCCGCCAAGCCCCCTTGTCGCGGCCCCGGGCCCGGAAGCGGCCCGGCCCGCCGGACCCGCAGGCCGTCGCCAAGGTGGCGGAGAGCCTTGGCCAGATCGAAGATGAAGAACTGAAGACGGCGCTGGCCCGTCTCGGGGCCGCCATCAAGCGAAATTGAGCCTCATTTCGCGGTCAATCTGGACCTGTCCTTGCGGCGCGCCATTGCCACAAACGACGTTTCAAGCTAGCGACAGGCCGCCTGAACTGGAACTTCGGGCGAGACCACGCCAATCCGGGAGCCGACCTTGATCATCACCCGCCGCGCCTTCAACACGATGCTGTCGCTGACCGGGCTTGCCGCGCTCGCCGGACTGTCGCCGCTGCGGTTCGTCTCCGAAGCCATGGCGCAGGCCGCCGGCGATGTGGCGAAGCCCGTCTCGCTGCCCGACATGGCGCTCGGCCCGAAGGACGCCGCGGTCACCATCACCGAATACGCCTCGATGACCTGCCCGCATTGCGCGGCCTTCAACGAGCAGGTGTTCCCCAAGATCAAGTCGGAATACATCGACACCGGCAAGGTGCGTTACATCTTCCGCGAGTTCCCGCTCGACATCAAAGCCGCTGCCGGCTCGATGCTGTCGCGCTGCATCGCCAAGGACGACGCGCCGAAATACTTCGCCGTCACCGACATGCTGTTCCGCCAGCAGAACGACTGGGTGCTGAAGAACACCACCGAGACCCTGACCCGGATCGGCAAGCAGGCCGGCCTCACCCAGAGCCAGGTCGAGGCCTGCCTGAAGGACCAGGCCCTGCTCGACAAGATCGCCGCCGACCAGAAATATGCCAGCGACGTTCTGAAGGTGGATTCGACGCCGACCTTCTTCATCAACGGCGAGAAGATCAAGGGCGAGACCTCGTTCGAGGAATTCGCCAAGAAGATCAATCCGCTGCTGAAGAGCTGATTCGCTCGTCAAGATTCTGATTCGCATCTCGAAAGCCGTATCTTTCCCGTCATAAATCCCTTGGGAAAAGCGGCTTTCGCCGGTTGCCCTCGCGGCGCACCGCGGCCATTGTCCAGCCGCATGAGGCGCCTCGCGCGACTCGCCCGGATAGCGACACTGCCTTCCATGGTATTGTCCCGGCAGGGGGATTCGCGCCTGCCAACAGAGATGCGTGCTTATGAAAATCACCCGCCTGCGCCTTCACGGCTTCAAGTCCTTCGTTGAAGCCACGGACTTCGTCATCGAGCCCGGCCTGACCGGCGTGGTAGGACCCAACGGCTGCGGCAAGTCGAATCTCGTCGAGGCTCTGCGCTGGGCGATGGGCGAGACCTCGTACAAGTCGCTGCGTGCCGCCGACATGGACGCGGTGATCTTCGCAGGCTCCGGCAACCGTCCCGCGCGCAACCACGCCGAAGTGACGATGACGATCGACAATTCCGATCGGACCGCGCCGGCGGCGATGAACGACAGCCAGCTTCTGGAAATCTCTCGCCGCATCGAGCGCGAGGCCGGCTCGGTCTATCGCATCAACGGCCGCGACGTGCGCGCCCGCGACGTGCAGATCCTGTTCGCCGACGCCGCCACCGGCGCGCGCTCGCCGGCCCTGGTCCACCAGGGCAAGATCGGCGAGATCATCCAGGCAAAGCCCGAGCAGCGCCGCCGCGTGCTGGAAGACGCCGCCGGCGTCGCCGGCCTGCACGCACGCCGCCACGAGGCCGAGCTGCGGCTGAAGGCCGCCGAAACCAACCTCACCCGCGTCGAGGACGTGATCGGCCAGCTCGCGGGGCAAGTGGAAGGCCTGAAGAAGCAGGCCCGTCAGGCCGTGCGCTATCGCGAGGTCGCGGCCAAGGTCCGCAAGGCCGAAGCAACCCTGTTCCACCTGCGCTGGATCGGCGCCCATGCCGACGTCAGCGAATCCCGCCAGACCCATGATCTCGCCGTGCGCGAGATGGCCGAGCGCACCCAGCACCAGGCCGAGGCGGCCCGCATCCAGGCCATCCGCGCCACCGAGATGCCGGCGCTGCGCGATGCCGAGGCGCGCGCCGCGGCCGGGCTTCAGCGCCTGACCAATGCCCGCGAGCTGCTCGACCGCGAGGAAGAGCGCGCCAAGGAGCGCGTGGCCGAGCTCGAGCGTCGCCTGGCGCAATTCGAAGGCGACATCTCGCGCGCCCAGCAGCAGACCATGGACGCCGACGTCGCGCTGCAGCGGCTCGACGCCGAAGACGCCGAGTTGAAGGAAGAGATCAAGTCGCGCGTCGAGAAGCGCTCCGGCGTCGATGAGCGCGTCGCGGAAGCCGAGGCGACGCTGACCGAGACCGAGCAGCAGTTCGCCGAGCTGACCACCGCGCTCGCCGACCTCACCGCCAAGCGCAACCAGCTCGAAGCCAATGTCCGTACCCACCGCGACAAGCTCGCCCGGCTCGACCAGGAAATTTCGAACGTCGCGGCCGAAGAGCAGAAGCTCGCGGATGAAACCGGCGGGTTCGGCGATCTCGACGAGCTGACCGCGACTGTCGAGACCGCCGAACAGACGCTGGCTGCTTCGGAAGCCGCCGCGCAGGCGAGCGAAGCAGCGCATCTCGCCGCCCGCCAGACCCTGGAATCCTCGCGCTCGCCGCTTGTCGAAGCCGACAAGCGCGTGCAGCGGCTCGACACCGAGGCGCGCACAATCTCCAAGATCGTCAACGGCGAGACCAAGAACCTGTGGCCGCCGATCATCGACGGCATCACTGTCGACAAGGGTTTTGAGAAGGCGATCGGTGCCGCGCTCGGCGACGATCTCGACGCGCCGGTCGATCCGTCGGCGCCGATGCGCTGGACCAATGCCGGCGTCACCGAGGGCGATCCGGAGCTTCCCGAAGGCGTCGTGCCGCTCGCCAACCATGTGCAGGCGCCGACCGAGCTGGCCCGCCGTCTGGCGCAGATCGGCGTAGTGCCGCGCGAGCGCGGTGCCGAGCTGATCTCGCAGCTCAAGACCGGTCAGCGGCTGGTCTCGCCCGAGGGCGACGTCTGGCGCTGGGATGGCTTTGTCGCCGCCGCCCACGCCCCGACCGGCGCGGCACGACGGCTTGCCGAGCGCGCCCGCCTCGTCGACATCGAGAACGAGCTGGAGCAGGCCCGCATCGACGCGCAGATCAAGCGTCAGGCGCTGGAGAATGCCGAAGCCGAGCTGCAGATGGCCGCCAGCACCGAAGGCGCCTCGCGTGAAGCCTGGCGCGCCGCGCAGCGCGAACTGAACGTCGCGCGCGAGCGCCATGCCACCGCCGAGCGCGAGATCAGCCGTCACGCCGCACGCAAGGCGACGCTGTCAGAAGCTCACAGCCGTCTCGCCGCCGACCGCGCCGAGGCCGAGGCAGCCTACGAATATGCCGCGGCCGGCATCACCGAGCTGCCGTCGAGCGAGGACACCGAGACCCGTCTCGCCGCCGTCCGCAGCGACATCGAGGGCCACCGCCGCATGGCCGCCCAGGTCCGCGCCGAGGCGCAGGCACTGGCGCGCGAGGCCGAGCTTGCCGACCGCCGCGTGCAGGCGATCCTCGCCGAGCGCACCGAGTGGCAGAACCGCAAGGAGAGCGCGGCCTCCCACATCGACACCATCCAGACCCGCATCACCGAGGTCTCGATCGAGCGCAGCGATCTCGAAAACGCGCCGCAGGTGTTTGCCGAGAAGCGCAGCGCGCTGATCACCGAGATCGAATACGCCGAGAACGACCGCCGCATGGCCGCCGACGCGCTCGCCACCGCGGAAGCCGCGATGGCGGAGACCGATCGCGTCGCCAAGCTGACGCTGGAAGCACTCTCCAGCTCCCGCGAGGCCACCGCCCGCGCCGAGGAGCGCATGGAAGGCGCGCGGCGCCGGCTCGAGGACATCGAGCGCGAGATCCGCGACATGCTCGAAGTCGAGCCGCAGGCCGTTGCCGGCCTCGCCGAGATCGAGCCCGGCGCCGAATTGCCGCCGCTGCACGACATCGAGGAAGACCTCGAAAAGATGCGCCGCGACCGCGAGCGCCTTGGCTCGGTGAACCTGCGCGCCGAGGAAGAGCTGCGCGAGGTCGAGACCCAGCACACGGGTCTGGTCACCGAGCGCGACGATCTCGTCGAAGCCATCAAGCGGCTGCGCCAGGGCATTCAGAGCCTCAACAAGGAGGCGCGCGAGCGGCTGCTGACCTCGTTCGAGGTCGTCAACAACCACTTCAAGCGCCTGTTCGTCGAGCTGTTCGGCGGCGGAGAGGCCGCGCTGCATTTGATCGAGAGCGACGACCCGCTGGAAGCCGGCCTCGAAATCATTGCCAAGCCGCCGGGCAAGAAGCCGCAGACGCTGTCGCTGCTCTCGGGCGGCGAGCAGGCGCTGACCGCGATGGCGCTGATCTTCGCGGTGTTCCTCACCAACCCTTCGCCGATCTGCGTGCTGGACGAAGTCGACGCGCCGCTCGACGACCACAACGTCGAACGGTACTGCAACCTCCTGCACGAGATGACCAGCTCGACCGACACCCGCTTCATCATCATCACGCACAACCCGATCACGATGGCGCGGATGAACCGGCTGTTCGGCGTCACTATGGCCGAGCGCGGCGTCTCGCAGCTCGTGTCGGTGAGCCTGTCAGAGGCGGTGGACATTCTCGACCAGAACGTGGCGTGATACCTCTGGCTCCGAAATGAAGGTGGACGAAGATGATCTCGCCCACACTTCCACCTGAATTGAAAGCGGCCCTCGACGGCAAGCTTCAGGGTTTCTCGCGCACCGACGCGGCACAGCGCTCGCAGAAGATCTCGACCACCTATCGCGCTGGCGGCGGCTCCGGCACGATCAAGTCGGACGCCGATGCGCTCGCCTATGCGCTCGCACGGATGCCTGCGACCTACGCGGCGGTAGCCGCAAGCCTCAATGCACTGACCGAGATTGCACCGGACCTTGCCCCGGAAACACTGCTCGACGTCGGCGCAGGCCCCGGCACGGCAAGCTGGGCTGCCGCTGAGGCCTTTCCGTCGCTGCAAGATTTCACGCTGCTCGACGCCAACGCCACGCTCAGCCGGCTCGCGCTCGAACTCGCCCGCGACAGCACGCGCCTGGCAGAGTGCCGCTACCTGCCGGGCGATGCCGGCGGCAACCTCGCCGAGGTCGCGCAGGCTGATCTGGTCGTTGCGAGCTACTTCATCGGCGAACTCAATGAAACCGAGCAACGCAAGCTCGCGGAGGCAATGTGGGCCAAGGCACGCCACGCGCTGGTCGTGATCGAGCCCGGCACGCCTGCCGGCACCGCGCGCATCCTCGCGCTGCGCCAGCAACTGATCGCAGCTGGCGCCCACGTCGCCGCGCCGTGCCCACACGAAAAGCCCTGCCCGCTCACCGCGCCCGACTGGTGCCATTTCAGCCAGCGCCTGCCGCGCTCCCAGGCTCATCGCCAGATCAAGGGCGCCGACGTGCCGTTCGAGGACGAACGCTTCATCTATGTCGCCCTGACCCGCGTAGCGCCTGCGAGCCGCGCCTCGCGCGTGCTGGCACCGCCGGATGTCGGCAAGGCCGAGATCACGGCCAAGCTCTGCACCGAACAGGGTGTTGAGCTCGGCAAGATTCCGCGACGCGACAAGGCCGCCTATGCCAGTGCCCGCCGGTGGCGCTGGGGCGATGCCGTCATTGCCGAAAGTTAACCTCGCCCGGCGCTTTTGCCTTGAACTCGGATGGCTTCCGGTCCGACCAAATCTGACCTTCCCTCTGCACCGGGGCTCTCGCTCCGCGCCAATTTGGTCTACCCTAGCGCCCGCCTTCTTCCCTCTTCAGGAGTTCTCCATGTCGACCGGCTGGATCGTTCTCGGCGTCATCGTCGTTCTCGTGTTCCTGGCGTTCAGCGCCTACAACCGCCTGGTGGCGCTGGGCCAGCGCGTGGGCCAGGCCTTTGCCGATATCGACGTGCAGCTCAAGCAGCGCCACGACCTGATCCCGAACCTGGTCGAGACCGTGAAGGGTTATGCCTCGCACGAGCGCGGCACGCTCGACGACGTCATCAAGGCGCGCAATTCGGCGATGTCGGCACAGGGCCCGGCGCAGGTCTCCGCCGCCGAGAACCAGCTCTCCGGCGCGCTCGGCCGGCTGATCGCGCTGTCGGAGGCCTATCCCGACCTCAAGGCCAACGCCAACTTCCAGCAACTCGCCAGCGAGCTCTCCGACCTCGAGAACAAGATCGCGGCGAGCCGCCGCTTCTTCAACAGCGCGGTCCAGGAATACAACACCGGCATCCAGCAGATGCCCGCCGCGTTGTTCGCCGGCATGTTCGGCTTCACCAAGAAGGACTTCTTCGATCTCGGCGCCAGCCGCACCGAGGTCGAGGCGACGCCGCAGGTGAAGTTCTGATTGCTGCGTGAGCGACCTCTCACCTTCGTCATTCCGGGGCGCGTCGAAGACGCGAACCCGGAATCTCGACCGAGACACTAAGCTCTGGATTCCGGGTTCAGGCCTGCGGCCTGCCCCGGAATGACGGGAGCTAACGGAAGCAGCCATGGCCGCGTATGGTCTCTACACGCACATCGCCTCGAACAAGTTTCGTTCGATGCTGCTGCTCGCCGGTCTGTTCGCGCTGGTCTACGTGCTGGTCTATGCCGGCGCGCTGGTCGCCGAAGTCGTCATCGACGGCAACGAGACCGTTGCCTACTATCTGAGCCGCGCGTTCAGTGATCTGAAAGTCGCCGCGCCGGTCGCGACGATCGTGGCGGCGGTCTGGATCGTGATCGCCTATTTCTTCCACCAGTCGATGATCGATGCCGTCACCGGCGGCCACGACGTCACCCGGCAGGAGGAGCCGCGGCTCTACAATCTGCTCGAAAATCTCTGCATCTCGCGCGGCATCACCATGCCGAAGCTGAAGATCATGGAGAGCCCGGCGCTGAACGCGTTCGCGACCGGCCTCAACCCGCGGCAATATTCGATCACGGTCACCACCGGCCTCCTCGAAGCGCTTGATGACAAGGAGATCGAGGCGATGCTGGGCCATGAGCTGACCCACATCAAGAACGGCGACGTGCAGCTGATGGTCGTCGCCGTCATCATCGCCGGCGTGGTCGGCTTCTTCGGCGAATTGTTCTTTCGCCTGTTTACCAATTTCAGCTGGAGTTCCGGCGGCTCGTGGTCCTCTGGCTCCTCCTCGTCGTCGCGATCGTCCTCGTCCAGCAGCGACAGCAAGAACTCCGGGGGCGGCGCGGTGATCGTGATCATCATCGCGGTCGTGCTGATCGTGGTCGCCTGGCTGATGTCGCAGGTGGTCAAGCTCGCGCTGTCGCGGTCGCGCGAATATCTCGCCGACGCCGGCTCGGTCGAGCTGACGAAAGATCCCGACGCCATGATCTCGGCACTGCGCAAGATCGAGAACCGCGGCGAGCTGCCGGGCGCGACTTCGGCGGTGATGGAGCTGTGCGTCGACAATCCGCGCGAGGGCTTTGCCGATTTGTTCGCGACCCATCCGTCGGTGCAATCCCGCGTTGACGCGCTGGTCAAGTTCGCCGGGGGCCGTGATCCAGGTCCGCTACCGCCGCCCGGGGACGAACCCGACGAGCCGCAGCCGCAAGCCGACCAGCCTGACGCCCCGCCGGTGGCGAAGGGACCGTGGAACGATGCTGGCGGCTCGGTCAGTCCGCCGCCCGTCCCCGCACCCAGCCCGGCCGGAACCGCGGCGGGAAGTCCCATCAATCCGATGGGCCCCTGGGGCCGCCATTGAGTGCGTGATTTACCGCCGCGCGCGGCAGGTTTTGCGACGGTTGGGAAAAACTCCGGAAATTGCCGCAGCGGGGTGCCAGAGATTTGAATTCTCCCTTGTTTCTGCCATGTTCGCGCCCAACAGCAGACTTGGGACATCTTTGGGACATCGATTTGGGGCCCGGCCGATTGCGAGCTGCGATCGGGGCCGCTTTAGGGGACAACAATGGCAAAGCCGGCAGTGGTTGTGGTGGGCGCGGACAAGGGCGGGGTCGGCAAGACCACGGTATCGCGCACCCTGCTCGATTATTTTTCCGCCAACAACGTGCCGACGCGCGCGTTCGACACGGAGTCGCCGCGCGGAACCCTGAAGCGCTTCCACCCCGATATCACCGAGATCGTCGACATGACGACGACGGCCGATCAGATGAAGATCTTCGACACGCTCAACGCGACCAGTCCGTCGGTCACCGTGATCGACGTCCGCGCCGGCCTGCTCTCGCCGGCGCTCGCCTCGCTGCGCGATATCGGTTTCCTCGACGCCGCCAAGGCCGGCCAGATCACCTTCGCGGTGTTCCACATCCTCGGCCCCTCGATCGCCTCGCTGGACGAGATCGCCGAGACCGCGGGCTTCATGGGCGGCGCGAAATATTTCCTGGTGAAGAACTTCATCAACGACACCCAGTTCTTCCAGTGGGACCAGGCGACTTACCAATCGTATTTCAACCGCATCAAGGACGCGACCGAGCTGACCATCCCCAAGCTCAACGAAATGGCCTATGAGCAGGTCGAGGTGTCCTCCGTCCCGTTCCTGAAATTCGTCGCCAACAAGGGCATCCACGACGAAGCCGCGAACTATTCGTTCGTGCTGCGCGGTTATGTCCGGCACTGGCTCGCGAACGTCTGGAGTGAATTCGACCGGATCCACCTGACCGACATCGTCGGTGCGAAGCCCGGCCGCAACAGCGAAAAATAGTTGCGCAAGCCGGACGGATGCCGCTGGATTGAGCGGTGAATCCGCGCAGATATAGCTGTCGATGCCCGCGACGCCCCTCTACATCATCTGTTCGCCCCGCCCGCAGGTCGGCAAGACGCTGCTGGCGCGGCTTCTGACCGAGTTTCTGCTGCTCAAGAACGGCGACGTCGCGGCCTTCGATGTCAATCTGAAGGAGCCGTCGCTGCTCGACTTCCTGCCGAAGGTCACCGAAACGGCCGATGTGATCGACACGTTCGGCAAGATGCAGCTGATGGACCGCGTCATCCTCGATGATGGCCTTGCCAAGGTGATCGACCTCGGCTTCCACGCCTTCGACGAATTCTTCAAGATGACCGAGGAAATCGGCCTGCTCAAGGAGGCGGCACGCCGCCACGTCGCGCCGATGATTCTGTTCATGGCGGACACCGACCGCGCCTCGGCCCGCGCCCATGAGATGCTGCGGGACCGGATACCGCGGATGAACCTGATCACGGTGGACAACGAGCACATCGTGCGCGGCGAGCTGCCGGCGGCGATGGCGGCCGGACGGGTGTTCCGCCTGCCCGCGCTGCCCGGCTTTCTCAAGACCTATATCGACCGGCTGAACTTCTCCTTCACCGGCTATCTGCGCCAGGAGAAGGACTCGTCGACCGAGCTGCACCAGTGGATCCGGCGCAACTACCTCGCCTTCCGCGAACTCGAGCTCAGCCTGATCCTGCAGCGGTCGTAGGCGACAATTTCACCCGGATATTATTGACTGCGCGCCACGCCGCGTCTATTGAGGACGCCCATCGCGTCCTTCAACAAGGTCTTCCCCGTGAGCATCGACCGGAAAGCAGCCATCGCCGCCTACAAGGAGCGCAAGACCATCGCGGGCATCTTCGTCATCCGCTGCGCGGCGTCGAGCGAGGCCTGGGTCGGCCAGGCGCCGAACCTCGAAACGATCCAGAACCGCATCTGGTTCTCGCTGCGCCAGGGCAACCACACCTGCCGCAGCCTTCAGGCCGCCTGGAACGCGCATGGCGAGGCGGGACTGACCTTTGGCGAATGTGAGCGTCTGGAAGACGAGGAGAGCCCCTATGTCAGGAACGCGCTCCTGAAGGAGCGCATGCTGCACTGGCGGGCCGAGCTGAAGGCCGAGGCGATCTGACGCTCTCAGTGCCCCTCGAACGTCATCAGCGTGCGCACCGGCACGTCCATGGCGCGCAGCTTGGCGGCGCCGCCGAGCTCGGGCAGGTCGATGATGAAGCAGGCCGCGACGACGTTGGCGCCGATCTGGCGCAGCAGCTTCACCGCGCCTTCCGCGGTGCCGCCGGTGGCGATGAGGTCGTCGACCAGGATGACGCGCTCGCCGGGCGAGATGGCGTCGACATGCATCTCCATCTCGTCGATGCCGTATTCCAACGAATAGGCGATCCGCACGGTGGTGTGCGGCAGCTTGCCTTTCTTGCGGATCGGCACGAAGCCGGCCGAGAGCTGGTGCGCCACCGCACCGCCGATGATGAAGCCGCGCGCTTCCATGCCGGCGACCTTGTCGATCTTGTTGCCGGCCCAGGGATTGACGAGCTCGTCCACCGCGCGGCGGAACGCGCGCGCGTCCGCGAGCAAGGTGGTGATGTCGCGGAACTGGATCCCCGGCTTGGGATAGTCGGGGATGGTGCGGACGCTCGCCTTCAGATCAAAGGTCATTCGTGCCTCTCAATTGGCCGGCGCATCGAGCCGGAACGCATTCTCAACGATACGCAAGCCCACCTCGTTGCCGAGCGACATCAGCGATTCCGGGTGGAATTGCACGCCCGCGACCGGCAGGGTCTTGTGCTCCAGCGCCATGGCGACGCCGTCCTCGGTGCTGGCGGTGACACTCAACACCTCCGGCATGCTGTCGCGCTCGACGAAGAGCGAGTGATAGCGGCCGATGACGATCTCGTTCGGCAGATTGCGCATCAAGCGCCCGCCGCGCACCTGCACCCGCGACGGCCGGCCATGGGCGGGATGCGTGAGCTGCCCGAGTTCGCCGCCGAAATATTCGCCGATCGCCTGCACGCCGAGGCAGACGCCGAACACCGGCAGCTTGTTCTCCAGCGCCGCGTCGATGGTTTTCTTGATCCCGAAATCCTCGGGGCGACCGGGACCGGGCGACAGCACCAGCAGGTCCCACCTCTTCTGCTTGAGCATGTCGAGTGCATGCACATGCCTGACGACGGTGACGCTGGCGCCGACCTGGCGGAAATAGTCGGCGAGCATGTGCACGAAACTGTCGTCGTGGTCGATCAGCAGCACCCGCTTGCCCGAACCCGTGGCGTCGGGCGCAAAAGCCGACAGCGGCTTTGGCGGATCGCCGCGCAGCGCCTGAAACAGCGCCGCAGCCTTGACTTGGCATTCGCGGTCTTCCGCGGCAGGATCCGAGTCAAACAGGCAGGTGGCGCCGACGCGGACCTCGGCGAGACCGTCCTTCATGCGGATGGTGCGGATGGTGAGGCCGGTGTTGATGCTGCCGTCGAAATTCACCGCGCCGATCGCGCCGGCATACCAGCGCCGCGGCGAGCGCTCGTGATCCTCGACGAACTGCATCGCCCAGAGCTTCGGCGCGCCGGTCACGGTGACGGCCCAGGCATGGGTGAGGAAGGCGTCGAGAGCGTCGAATCCGGGACGCAGCATACCCTCGACGTGATCGACGGTGTGAAACAGCTTTGAGTAGGTCTCGATCTGGCGGCGCGCCAGCACCTTGATCGTGCCGGGCACGCAGACGCGCGCCTTGTCGTTGCGGTCGACGTCGGTGCACATGTTGAGCTCGAACTCGTCCTTCTCCGAGTTCAGGAGCTGGCGGATCTGCTCGGCGTCGCCGATCGCATCAGTGCCGCGGGCGATGGTGCCCGAGATCGGGCAGGTCTCGACGCGGCGGCCGTCGGAGCGCACGAACATCTCGGGCGAAGCCGAGACGAGAAACTCGCCCTCGCCGAGATTCATCAGCGCGCCGTAGGGCGACGGGTTGATGACGCAGAGCCGCTGGAACACTTCCGCCGGCGAGCGGTCGCAGGGCTCGGCGAAAAGCTGGCCGGGCACGGCCTCGAACAGATCGCCGCGGGCGAAGGCCGCGCGTGCGGTCTCGACCGTCGCTTGATATTCGCCGGGCGCGTGATCGGAAAAGCCCTGGCGCGGCGTCTTCTGATACGGGCTTTCGGCCGTTTCGTGCGGCAGGCCTGCGGTGGACTTGCCCTTCCACGAGAAATCGTAGGTCAGCACCACGCCGCGGCCGGTGGCGCGGTCGTAGGCCAGCAGGCGATCGGGCACGTAGAGCACGATGTCGCGCTGGTCCTGTTCGCGCGGGCGCTTCTGCACGAGATCCTCGATCTGGAACACGAGGTCGTAGGCGAAGGCGCCGAACAGCCCGAGCAGCCCGTCGTCATTGGCGGAGAAGGCGGCGACGATGTCACGCACCAGTGACATCACGCTGGCGCGCCGGGTGCGCTGGTCTTCCTCGACTGGCGCATCGCCGCGGATGATATGGCCTGATAGCCGCGTGGCGGTCTTCTCGGAGATCACCACGCACGGCTCGCGCAGCACCTCCGTGAGGAAGGCGATCAGCACCTGCCCGCGCCCGTTCAGCGCTTCCAGCCTGAAATTGACGCCAACGGTCTCGAGCTTGAGCGGCGGGTCGGAGAAGCCAAGGTCGAAGCTCTCGTAGCGGCCGGGCACGGTCGTGCCCGAGGACAGCACCACGCCGCGGCGGCGGTCGAGCAGACTGACGAGGTCATCGAGCCGGTTGGCGCCGCCGGTGAACTGCTCCGCCACGCGCGTGATCGCGAGACCTGCGCGGGTCACGTAATCGCTTCGGGCCGGAAGAGCAAAGACTGTCCTGTTCATGGGGTCCTCTTACGAAACTTGCCGAGGAAACGCCACACAGGACAAACGATCAGGCCGCCGCACTGCGTGGGCGACCTCAGACGATTTTGGGAGAATAAATCGCACCGGCCACCTCGTTAGGAGGTGCGCCACCAAAGACGGGTTGGGCGGACGGCGGTGCTCATGGCCGGATACTCACCATGGCGCGGGGGTGGCGTCAAGGGGCGGCCAGGCTCGCCTCGGTCAACAAAATAGTGCGGATCGAGGGCTGCTATGGCGGGGTCGGCAGGCTGTCGCGCCCCACCGCCGCCTCTGCTGCGTGTCGTTCGATTTCGGCCCGCGTTACCGTGAGCGCGGCCTTGCCGTCAGATCCCACGACGTAGGCGCGATCGCCGAGGGTTTCAATCAAGACGAAGGTGTTTCCCGTGACCGCATACCATGCCGCCCGACCGTCGCTCACACTCAACGCCGTGATCGCCGCGGCGGGGTCCAGGCCCAACTTCCGCAACAGCAGGTCGATGGCTTCGGCCGCCAGGTTCTCCTCGGCAATTCTCGAGAAATTCCGGATCGTGTCAGCGCCCACGGTCGACAGCCGCGCCCCCACGAACGGACTGCTCGTGCCAGCTTCATAAAGTCGTCCACCCGCTTCTTCGAAGACGCATAACCGCGAGCCCTTGTCAGTCTTGACACCGAAGGTCCTGCATTGCTCTCCCTCCACATCCAGGTCGAATCCCGCAAGAACCTTGAGCTTGAGTTCCGGGTCAGGCATCACGCCCCCACACGCCGCGGCGACGGTAAGCTGCAGGCGGTCGGTGATCTGGTAGCTGACCTGGCGAACACTTAGCCAGATCCGGCGCTCCGGCAGAAGCGGATTAAGCTGCGCAAGCCGCTCGATTTCGGAGGCGTATTGCTCCTTTGCTACGGCGCGCAATTCGGGCCAGTTCGCAATCCACCGCGCCGCAAGTGGCGTCATCGGCTGAAGTCGCTCGGCTTCATAGAAGCGAGCGTCAAGCGCATCGAGCTCCGCGGCGCGATTCTCGAATCCACTCTGCAGCGCGGCCTCCCCGGGGTGCTCATCCACCCATGCGATCATCTCCTGCAATATCTGGTGTTGCGCGCTCGCTCCCATGGCCTTCAGCCCCGCGAGCGCATCGCCGGATGTCGTCGGCAGCATCGCGACGCCTGTGTTCCGGATGAACTGACTGTGGCCGCCGTTGTTGACCTGAGCGAGATAAAGGTCCGCGTGATAGGCCTGCATAGCCACGGCCGGCAACTCACGTCCCGCGTAAACGCCGGCGCGTTGAATTTGGTTGACGTAGTCGACCACAGCGCCAGTCAGATAATAGGCCTTCTCAGGGTCGCTAGCCGCTTCCAGCGCCTCGCGGGGCACGACAACCGTCGTCAAGCGCCCCTCTACAATCATGGACATCCCCCACCGTCGCCATGGCGACACGCCACCCGACCACAGCCTATGATTGCATCAGATCGATTTCAACAGCGACGTAGCAAGAGCGTGATGACCGACGCGCACCGCGCAGCCCCTATCCCAAATGCTTCCGGAAAAACTCCGTTGCCCTGCCCCAAGCGAGTTCGGCGGCTTCGCGGTCGTGGACGGCCTGACGCTGCTCGTTGACGAAGGCGTGTTCGGCGTCATAGCGGAACAGCTCCAGCGACTTGCCGGCGGCCTTCATGGCCTTTTCGAAGCCGTTGACCAGCTCCGGCGTGCACCAATCGTCCTTGTTGGCGAAATGGGCCTGGAGCGGGATCTTGACGTCGGCGGGCTTGGCCGCCTGCTCCGGCGGGATGCCGTAGAACACCACGCCGGCGGCAAGCTCCGGAATCTTCGTGGCGCCGATGATGGTGACGGCACCGCCGAGGCAGAAGCCGGTGAGCCCGACCTTGGCGCCGTTGCGCGACAGATATTGCGTGGCGCCGCGCACGGTCTGCGTGGTGGCGTCCATGAAGTCGAGCGAGTTCATCTCTTTGCCGGCGGCGTCCGTGTCGTGATACGGCACCACCTTGCCCTTGTAGAGATCCGGTGCCAGCGCATCGAAACCGGCCAGCGCGAAGCGGTCGCACAGACCCTTGATCTGATCCGACAGGCCCCACCATTCCTGGATCACGACAACGCCCGGCGCATTGCCGCGTGCGGCATTGGCGAGATAGCCCGACGCGTCCTTGCCGTCCGGGCGCTTGAAGGTGATGGCGGTTCCCATGGTGTCCTCCGACGAGTTTCTGGGGAGCGGTTGCGGGCATCTTGGCGGGTGCGAGCGCGATACGCAATCGCGCCAAACAACACACACGCGTGTGCAACAAAAAAGCCCCCGTTCGGGGGCTTCTTCATTCTCGTCGCGCGCCGCTCAGTGCGAGTCGGCCCAGACCTTCTTCTTGGTGAAGTACATCAGGCCGGCGAAGATGAGCAGGAAGATGAAGACCTGGAAGCCGAGGCGCTTGCGCGCTTCCATGTGCGGTTCGGCGGTCCACATCAAGAACGTGGTGACGTCCTTGGCGTACTGCGCGACCGTGGCAGGCGAGCCGTCGTCATAGGTCACCTGGCCGTCGCTGAGCGGCTTCGGCATCTTAATGGCGTGGCCCGGGAAGTACCTGTTGTAGTAGGACCCTTCCGGAATGGTCACACCCTCCGGCACGTGATCGTCAAAGCCCTGGAGCACCGCCGAGACGTAGTCCGGGCCCTGCTCCTGGTACTGGGTGAAGAAGTCGACGATGAACATCGGGAAGCCGCGGCCGTAGGAGCGCGCCTTGGTGATCAGCGACAGATCGGGCGGCGCCGCGCCGCCGTTCGCCGCGCGAGCCGCCTGCTCGTTCGGGAATGGCGAGGGGAAGTAGTCCGCCGGCCGGCCCGGACGCTCGAACATGTCACCGGAATCGTTCGGACCGTCCTTGACCTTGTACTCGGAGGCGAACGCCGCAGCCTGCGCCACGGAATAGCCGGGGCCACCGTCTTCCGCGAGGTTGCGGAAGGCGATGTAGGACAGGCCGTGGCAGCTGGCGCAGACTTCCTTGTAGACCTTCAGGCCGCGCTGCAGCGCACCGCGGTCGTACTTACCGAACGGGCCCGAGAAGGACCATTTATTGCCGGGCGGCTTGTCGCTGCCTTCGGAGGCGCGGGCATCCCCGAGGCTGCCGAGGAACAGCGCACCGGCGGCGACGAGCGCGATGGCGATCGAAGCCACCGCCCTGCCGCTCTTGGCCAGGATGGCTTCCGAGATCGAGTTCGGCACGGGGCGCGGCTTCTCGATGCGCGAGAGCAGCGGCAGCACGATCAGGAAGTAGGCGAAGTAGCAGACCGTCAGGACCCGGCCGGCGATCACGTAGATGCCTTCCGGCGGCTGCGCACCGAGATAGCCGAGCAGCACGCAGACCACGACGAAGATCCAGAAGAACTGCTTGGCCAGCGGACGGTACTTCGACGACCTGGTGCGGGCAGCATCGAGCCAGGGCAGGAAGCACAGGATGATGATCGCCGAGAACATCCCGATCACGCCCGCGAGCTTGTTCGGGATCGAGCGCAGGATCGCGTAGAACGGCAGGTAATACCATTCCGGCACGATGTGCGGCGGCGTCACGCCCGGGTTCGCCGGAATGTAGTTGTCGGCGTCGCCGAGATAGTTCGGCATGTAGAAGATGAACCAGGCGTAGAGCAGCAGGAAGCAGGCAACGCCGAATCCGTCCTTGATGGTGGCGTGCGGCGTGAACGGAACCGTATCCTTTTCCGTCTTCGGCTCGACGCCATCGGGGTTGTTCTGGCCGGCGACGTGCAGCGCCCAGACGTGGAGCACGACGACGCCCGCGATCAGGAACGGCAGCAGGTAGTGCAGCGAGAAGAAGCGGTTCAGCGTCGGGTTGCCGACCGAATAGCCGCCCCACAGCAGCGTCACGATGCTCTCGCCGACATAGGGGATGGCGGAGAACAAATTGGTGATGACGGTGGCGCCCCAGAAGCTCATCTGGCCCCACGGCAGCACGTAGCCCATGAAGCCCGTCGCCATCATCAGGAGGTAGATGATGACGCCGAGAATCCACAACACCTCGCGCGGCTCCTTGTAGGAGCCGTAATAGAGGCCGCGCAGCATGTGGATGTAGACCGCGAAGAAGAACATCGACGCGCCGCAGGCGTGCATGTTGCGCAGCAGCCAGCCGTAATTGACGTCACGGACGAGCAGCTCAACCGACTTGAAGGCGAGATCGGCATGCGGCGTGTAGTGCATCGCCAGGATCACGCCGGTCAGGATCTGCATCCCCAGCATGAAGGAGAGGATGGCGCCGAAGGTCCACCAGTAGTTCAGGTTGCGCGGGGTGGGATAGACGACGAAGGAAGAGTGCATGAGGCCGAGGATCGGCAGGCGCCGTTCGAGCCATTGCAGGGCCGGATTGCTCGGCTGGTAGTCGGATGGTCCGCTCATGATGCGATCCTGAGGAAATTATACGACGAGACGGCGCGAAGCTTCGGACGCGGGTCCGAAGCTCAGCCGATCTGGATTTTGGTGTCGGAAACGAAAGTGTACGGCGGCACCGGCAGGTTCGCGGGCGCGGGCCCCTGTCGGATACGGCCGGACGAATCGTACTGCGAACCATGGCAGGGGCAGAAGAACCCGTCGTAATTGCCCTCATGAGCGATCGGGATGCAGCCGAGATGGGTGCAGATGCCGATCACGACCAGCCACTGCTCGTGGCCGGACTTGACCCGGGCCTCGTCGCTCTGCGGATCGGGCAGGCTCGCCACGTTGACGGCGCGCGCCTCGTCGATCTGCTTCTTGGTGCGGTGGCTGATGTAGATCGGCTTGCCGCGCCAGAACACCTTGATGTCCTGCCCCTCGGCGACCGGGCTGAGATCGACCTCGATCGGCGCACCGGCGGCGATGGTCGAAGCATCAGGATTCATTTGGGAGATAAAGGGCCAGAGCGCAGCCGCGCCCCCTACTGCTGCAGCTGCCCCGGTTGCAACGAATAAGAAATCACGGCGTGTCGGATGGTCCGCCGAAGACGCTGTCGTCACGATTCCAACCCTTTCTTCTTATGCTACCGGTGGAACCGCTCCGGAGGCCCCCAAGGTCCCCAGAACAGGCTGCCGGCGCCCGCGGCCCCCCGCGGCGGCAGAACTTCACGTGTCCCCACCAAAACAAGGCGAAAACAGCAGTCCAGAATCGTTCTATTGGCACCCTTGCCGGGCGAGCGCAAGCCCGCTAACGGCGGGGAGACGTGCAATGCACGAATTCCCGCGCCGGCGATGTTTTATTGAGACATTTCCCGCGCTCAACAACCCGCCCGCCCCCCATGCAGATCGCACTTTTCCAACCCGACATCGCCCAGAACACCGGCACGATTCTCAGGCTTTGCGCCTGTCTGGGCATGGCCGCCCATATCATCGAACCGGCGGGCTTCCCCTTCTCCGACCGCCTGTTCCGCCGGGCGGGAATGGATTACCTCGACCATGTCAGCGTGACCCGCCACGATTCCTGGCCGAGATTCGAGGACTGGCGCGCGGCACAGGGCTACCGGCTGCTGCTGTTCACCACCAAGGCAGCCACCGATTACCGCGATTTTCATTACCAGAGGTCGGACATCCTGCTATTCGGGCGCGAGAGCGCCGGCGTCACCGAGGCGGTGGTCGAGGCCGCCGATGCGCGGCTGGTGATCCCGATCACGCCGGGGCTGCGGTCGCTCAATGTCGCCATGACCGCGGCGATGGCCGCAGGCGAGGCGCTGCGGCAGCTCCGGAACCCGCAGGTTTGATAAGGCTGAGGAGAGACGATTGAGTTACGCGGTCAAGGAAATCTTCCTGACCCTGCAAGGCGAAGGCGCCCATGCCGGGCGCGCGTCGGTGTTCTGCCGTTTCGCCGGCTGCAATCTCTGGAGCGGACGCGAGGCCGACCGCCTGGAGGCGACCTGCAAGTTCTGCGACACGGATTTCGTCGGCACCGACGGCAGTCTCGGCGGCCGCTATGCTTCCGCCGCGGAACTCGCCGACACCATCGCCTCGCAATGGACGGCCAAGGGCGACAACCGCTACGTGGTGCTGACCGGCGGCGAGCCGCTGCTGCAGGTCGACGCCGCCCTGGTCGACGCGCTCCATGCGCGTGGCTTCGAGATCGGCGTCGAGACCAATGGCACCATCGCGCCGCCCGACGGGCTCGACTGGATCTGCGTCAGCCCCAAGGGCGGCAGCGAGCTCGTGCTGCGCCACGGTCACGAGCTGAAGCTGGTGTATCCGCAGACGCTCGCCGCGCCCGAAGCCTTCGCGGATCTGGCCTTTGAGCGCTTCTCGCTGCAACCGATGGACGGCCCCGAGGCCGCCCAAAACACCGCGCGTGCGATCGACTATTGCCTGCGCCATCCGCAATGGCGGCTCAGCGTGCAGACGCATAAATCGCTCGGCATCAGATAGGATTGGTTTTCGAACACATGTGGGAATTGACGAAATCGTTTCGCTTCGAGGCGGCGCATTCATTGTCGGGAACGACGTTCGGTGCGGCCAGCGAAGAGATCCACGGCCACTCGTTCCGTGCCGAGGTGACCTTGCGCGGCACGCCGGACCCTGCGACCGGCATGGTGGTCGATCTCGGCCTCGTCCAGCGCGCGATCGAGGACGTGCGGCTTTCGCTCGACCACAAGTTCCTCAACAAGATCGAGGCGCTGGGCAAGCCGACGCTGGAGAACCTCTCGCGCTTCGTCTGGGAGCGGCTCCAGCATATCGGCAAGCTGACCCGCGTCAGCATCCACCGCGACAGTTGCAACGAGAGCTGCACCTATTACGGTCCGCAAGGCTGACAGCATGGCATCGACGATGGACCCGAGCTTGATCGAAGACCGCAAGACCCGCGCCCGCGCCTGGTTCGAATCCTTGCGCGACGACATCTGCGCCAGCTTCGAGCGGCTGGAGGACGACGCGCCGCAAGGCCTCTATGCCGGCGAGGCCGGCCGCTTCAAACGCACGCCCTGGCAGCGCACCGACCACAGCGGCGCGGCCGGCGGCGGCGGCGTGATGTCGATGATGTCGGGCCGCCTGTTCGAGAAGGTCGGCGTGCACTGCTCGACCGTGCACGGCGAGTTCGCGCCCGAGTTTCGCGCCCAGATTCCGGGCGCCGCCGACGATCCGCGCTTCTGGGCCTCCGGCATCTCGCTGATCGCGCATCACCGTAATCCGCACGTACCGGCCGTGCACATGAATACCCGCTTCGTCGTCACCACAAAAGCCTGGTTCGGCGGCGGCGCCGACCTGACGCCGGTGCTGGACCGCCGGCGCACGCAGGACGATGCCGACACGCTCGCCTTCCACGCCGCGATGAAAGCGGCCTGCGACCAGCCGAATGGCACCGCCGACTACGACAAGTACAAGAAGTGGTGCGACGAGTATTTCTATCTGCCGCACCGGAAAGAAGCGCGCGGCATTGGCGGGATCTTCTACGACTGGCACGACAGCGGCGACTGGGACGCCGACCTCGCCTTCACCCAGGATGTGGGCCGCGCCTTCCTCAAGATCTACCCCGACATCGTCAGGCGCAATTTCGCGAGCGCCTGGACCACTGAGGATCGCGAGGAGCAACTGATCCGGCGCGGCCGCTATGTCGAATTCAACCTGCTCTACGACCGCGGCACCATCTTCGGGCTCAAGACCGGCGGCAATGTGGACTCCATCCTGTCGTCGCTGCCGCCGGAGGTGAAATGGCCATGACCGTCATGAGGCCGCTGCCGCGCGCGATGCTGATCGACATGGACGACACCATCCTGTCGGCCTATGGCCGGCCCGAGATCGCCTGGAACACGATCGCGCAGGAGTTTGCCGAGGAGCTCGCGCCGCTGCCGCCGGGCGAGGTCGCCTCCACCGTGCTGGCTTTCGCAAAGAACTTCTGGGCCAACGCGGACGCCTCGTGGCGGCTCAAGCTCGCCGAAGCGCGGCACCTGACCGTCAAGGGCGGCTTTGCCGCGCTTGCGGCCGCGGGGCATCGCGCCCTGCCGGACGATCTCGCCATCCGCCTCGCCGATCGCTTCACCACCTATCGCGAGGAGGAGATGTTCGTCTTCCCCGGCGCACATGAGGCGATCGACCGATTGAAGGCGCTCGGCATCAAACTTGCGCTCGTCACCAACGGCGCCGCCGACACCCAGCGCGCCAAGGTCGAGCGCTTCGAGCTCGCGCATCGCTTCCATCACATCCAGATCGAGGGCGAGCACGGCTTCGGCAAGCCCGAGGAGCGCGCCTATCTGCACGCCATGGACGCGCTCGGCGTCACGCCTGCGGACACCTGGATGATCGGCGACAATCTGGAATGGGAAGTCGTGACGCCGCAGCGCCTCGGCATCTATTCGATCTGGATCGACGTGCATGGCGACGGCTTGCCCGAGGGCTCGACGGCGAAGCCTGACCGCATGATCCGCTCGCTGAGCGAGCTTGTGCCGGGCGAGGCGTAACCGGGCCGCCACAACAAAAACATCGAAAACAACCCCATGCACAGTAGCCGGCCGCTGCAAATTCAATAGCTTGCCGCGAGCGCAGACGCGGATGCTGATTTTACGAAATCATTTGACGCGTCGGGCAAAACAGGTGCATGATGCCATTATCGCGGCGCATGGGACGGATAAGCCCCTGCGCAACCCATCGCGCAGGCACCATCGCCTCCGTCATGGTCCCGCTCCCGGCTCGAAGCTCTGTCATCGGTGTTTCAGCAGCCTGACAGCGGGTGCGCGCTGCCGCAGCACATCCACTGATCCCGCACTTCGTGATCGGCGTGTCATGCCGGACTGCTACCTTCTCTCGTCAATCAACCCGAAAGGACCATCCATGGAACTAAAAGCCGGCGATATCGTCATGCTGAAATCCGGCGGCCAGCCGCTCACCGTCGCCGAAGTGAAGGGCGACGACGTGGTCTGTCTCTGGATGGGCGTCGAAGGCGATCTGTTTCGCGAGACACTGCCGCTCGTCGTGCTCGAGCAACTGGAAGAGTTGGACGATGAGGATGAAGAAGACGACGAAGACGAGGAGTAGGGACGCCCCAGAGCGCGGCCTGACCTAGACCGGAGCGCTCGACTTCGGCGGCTGATGTCCGCTTCTCCGCCAATAGCGGCGCGGTAGCGGACATCGCTGGATGCATTTTTCGGGAGCGGGCCGGCCGCCCCTGCACGACTGGTGAATCGCGATCTCCGATCGCAACTAGTCGCACGACAGGCATATTGTCTCAGGCCGGGAATTCGCAGCCTCAACTCTCGAAGCATGTCCGCAGATGGCCCAGGCGACGACGTGCACGAGGAGAAATGCGGCGGCGACCGCCAAGAGCCAGCCCATTTCATTTTGGGGCTTGGACCTGCTCGTCAATCCCGTTCGCGCCGTCCTGTTCATAACGACCATTCTCGTTCTCCGGAATTTTGTTCGCGTTCGTTTGCGAGCAGGTGCTCATACTGGCGTAGGACGCGACGGGCCTGGCGGCATCGCGACGCGTGCAGCGCGGACATGAGGAAAGCAACAACGCCTCGCTTTTCGGGTTCGACGAGACGATCGGAAGCCTGAGAGGCTGCTTCGGACGGATACGAAATGGTGCCATCGATCCCCATTGGCTAGAAAAACCCGGCGCTGAGATCCAACCCTGATGTCAGCGACAACAGCCACACGAACAGGACGGCTCCACAGAGCAACGCGATCTGCTCGAAGAGATCTGCCCGCAGCGACGATGCGGGAAACGCCCGCATGAAAGCGTTTGCGATGGCGGTAATTGCGAGAGTCCGCATGACGGCTTCCGGAGATTGTTAGTGGCCTGATACGACCGAGCGGCGCGCGGCGCGCACGAACTCGCGGCGCTGCCGTCGATGTCTGCGGGCTTCTTCGACTTCCCAAAAAGCCTGGACCAGACACACCCCAAGGCAGACTGAAATCACGACCAGAAGAAATGCTCGATCGCTGGCGGTCTGGATCGTGACATGTCCAATGCAAATCAAACTTGAAAGCGAAGGAAATGCCCTCGAGGCTGGTCGATCAGGGAACGTTGACGCTCGGCATCGGACCGGTCGGGCGGATCGACACCATGGTCAGTGGCTGCTGCGCGAAAAGCGCGAGTGCAGTCAGAACGGCGCATGACAGGACGACGAAAGAGCCGAGCTGCCATTGCCTTTTCGTCCGGTCGCCGCCAGGCCTCTCAATTTGGGGCGCTCCTGTTGCCGTGCGCATCGCTAGTCTCCGAGTATCGTTACGGTGAGAAGACCCACCTTCTCAACACCCGTGCCGAATATCGCGCCAATTGATGCGCCTGGAAACTACCTAGAAAGGTGGTCCGGTGTCCCTTATGTATGATCGCGCAGGTCGGCGACCTCCGAGGTCGAGGAACTCTGCACACGTCCTGGAAATGGCATGCAACTCTCCACGGATCCCACCGATCCGCAAAATCAAGAAGTCTACGCGCTCTGGGATCAGCTGGCCGAGTTCTCGGTCGGCGACAGCGACGCCGCGCTGACACACCTGCTGTCCGCACTGCGCTCGATGTTGTCGGCGCGCAACGTACTATGGGGTGTGCTGGTGCGATTGCCTTCGCCCAAGCGGGCCGATCCCCTGCTCGGCTGGCGTCCGCGTCTGGTCCGGTTGCTGGACCCGATTCCGACGGTTGCAACATCTGTGCAGAAACAGTTCGATACGCTCTGGTCCGACAACGTCGACCTGTCCCAGATTCTCTCCATGTCGGGAGAAGAGCCGTTTCGTGTCCGCCTGCTGTTCGAAACGCTGCCGCCGAAATGGTTCGAGGGCGAGCACTATCGGCGGCACTATCTGGACGTCGGCTTCGCCGACAGCATCTCCGTGCGCATCGCGCTCAATGACGATGTGAGGATTCGCCTGTTCGTATTTCGCGATGCGCAGTCACCCCGCTTCACAACGCAGGACGGCCAGCGTCTGGGCTTCGCGATGCGCGCCTTGAGATGGTTTCACCGTCAGCAACTGCTCAGCCATGGCCTTCTCATCGCCGACGCGCCGCTGACACCCGCTGAACGCAGGGTCCTGCTCGCACTGCTCGACGGACAAACGGAAAAGCAGATCGCGCAGAAGCTCAACCAGAGCCCCAACACCACGCACTTCCACGTCAAGTCGATCTACGCCAAGTTCGGCGTGAGCAATCGCTCCGCGCTCGCTGCGCTGTGGCTCGGCAAGCTGCGATGATCTGAACGAGGTTGGAACGGCAGTGTCAGCGGCGGGTCATTGCGTAGGAGGGACCCGAAGCCTCCCTTTCTTCAAATCTGCTGATCAGAAACGCCCCGCCCCGGTGAGGTCATCACCGGCCGGCGAGCAATTACGACATCGACCCAGACCAGCAATGGAACTCCCGGGAATATTGGCCGTTTCCATTCGTTCCAAAATTGGGAGACGCGCGTGAATCGCCGAGACCTTCTTCGCGCATCGGCTGCTGTTTCAGCTGCAGTCATACTGCCACGGGCTGCGGACGCCCAGACCAGCGACGCCCCACCCTTCAGCCCATCCACCGTGCGCGAGCTGGCGCGCGCGCTTGCGACCAAGCCGTTCGTAGCTCCGGACGAGAAGCTTCCGGATGCACTGAAGAATCTCAATTACGACCAATACCGATCCATTCGGTTCGCCCCCGAAAAGGCGCTGTGGCGTGACGAAAAGCTCCCGTTCGAGGTGCAGTTCTTCCACCGCGGCTTCTTTTACAAGAACAGGGTCGACATCTTTCAGGTGGCGAACAGGAGCGTCACACCGGTGTCGTATCGGCGCGCGGACTTTTCGTTCGGCGAAGGGCTCGGGCAATGGCCGGATGCGGACCTCGGGTTCGCCGGCTTCCGTATCCATACCCCCATCAACAAACCCGATTATTACGACGAACTTTGCGTATTCCTTGGCGCAAGCTACTTCCGGGCCGTCGCGAAAGGACAGACCTATGGTCTGTCCGCGCGAGGGCTTGCGATCGATACAGGCGAGAGCAAAGGCGAAGAGTTTCCGGTGTTCAAGGCGTTCTGGCTGGAGAAGCCGGTGCCGAACGCCTCCTCCATGGTGGTCCACGCGCTGCTCGACAGCAAGAGCGCGGCAGCCAGCTACCGCTTCACCATACGGCCCGGCCAAACCACGGTATTTGACGTCGAGATGGCGCTCTATCCGCGGGTGGACGTCGAGCACGCTGGGCTCGCGCCGATGACCAGCATGTTCTTCTTCGGTCCGAACGATCGGAAGGACTTCGATGATTTTCGCCCCGCGGTTCACGACTCGGATGGACTTTCGATCTACAACGGCAGAGGTGAGCAGCTCTGGCGACCGCTCAACAATCCGCACGATCTGCAGGTCAGCAGTTTTGGCGACATCAATCCGGGCGGCTTCGGCCTCATGCAGCGGGAAAGAAACTATCTCGCTTATCAGGATCTGGAATCCAGTTTCGAGACGCGCCCAAGCCTCTGGTTCGAGCCGATCGGCGATTGGGGCGAAGGGGCGGTGAAACTATTCGAGATACCGACCAAGGAGGAAGTCCACGACAACATCGCCGCGCTCTGGCAGCCGAAACAGCCCCTGACGGCAAAGAGCGAGCACATCTTTACCTATCGACTGCACTGGGGTCCGGACGCGCCGAAAGCCGACGCACTCGCGCGGTTCACGCGAACGGGAATCGGCAGCCGCGGCGATGACAACAAGCTGTTCGTCCTGGAACTGATGGGCGACCGCCTCAAGGGCATTGATCCCAAGGCCATCAAGGGCGTGGTGACCGCTGAAAAAGCTGAAATCAGCAACATCGTCACGCAACCAAATCCTGTGACCGGCGGATGGCGTCTGAGCTTCCAATGCGCGGTCAAGGGGCAGGCGTCGATCGAATTGCGCGCTTTCCTCGCGCAGAACGATGCGCCGGTCTCCGAGATATGGATCTATCGATGGACGCCCTGAAGCCGTCGCAGGCGCCGCTGCCAAGCGCCCTCGCCCGCCCGTTTCTGCCACAGGAAAGCCCGCTGACGATGCTGCCGTGCCGGCTGGACCGCGCGGCCGACGTCGGGCAATCGCTAGCGCCGGCGAGCGCCAGCCTGACGGTTCGCCGTGTCTTCATCTTTGCCGGTACGGGCTTGCTGACGCTTGCAGGCGGCTACGGCATGTACGACGTGGTGAAAATTGGCGGTGTGACGTTTCTCGAGGCGCTGCTGCTCGGTCTGTTCCTCGTGCTGCTCGCCTGGGTCGCGTTCTCGTTCATGTCCGCCGTTGCCGGATTCTTCGTGCTGCTGACGCGCGGGCAAGTCAGCCTGCCGATCGACACGACAGGCCCGCTGCCCCCCATCACCACGCGCACCGCCATGCTGCTGCCGACCTATAACGAGGACCCGCATCATGTGATGGCGCGCCTGCGCGCGATGTATGAATCCGTCGAAGCAACCGGATATGGCGCACAATTCGACTGGTTTTTGCTAAGCGATACGACCGACCCGGACATCTGGATCAGCGAAGAGATGGCCTTCATCGAGCTGCGCCGCGCCTGCGGCGGAGATCGGCTGTACTACCGGCATCGCTCCGACAACACCGCGCGGAAGTCCGGGAACATCGCCGACTGGGTCACCAGGTTTGGCGCGGCCTATGACCACATGATTGTCCTCGACGCGGACAGCCTCATGGAGGCCGACACGATCGTTCGCATCGTCCACGCAATGGAACGCCACCCCACCTGCGCGCTAATCCAGACGCAGCCCGTCATCGTCAACGCGCGCACGCTGTTCAGCAGGCTGCAGCAATTTTCGGGGCGCGTGTATGGCCCCCTGATCACGGCGGGCAATGCCTGGTGGCACGGCGGCGACAGCAATTATTGGGGCCACAACGCCATCATCCGGATACAGGCCTTCGCTGCGGAGGCTGGCCTACCCGAACTCCGCGGTCGCAAACCGTTCGGAGGGCACATCCTCAGCCATGATTTTGTCGAGGCCGCGTTGATGCGCCGCGCCGGCTGGGCCATCTATATGGTCCCGGCGGTTCGCGGCAGCTTCGAAGAGGTCCCGCCGTCGCTGCTGGACTTTGCGGGGAGAGACCGTCGCTGGTGCCAGGGAAACCTGCAGCATCTCGCGGTGCTGCCGGCGCGCGGGCTGCACTGGGTCTCGAGGCTGCATCTGCTCACCGGCATCGGCTCCTACGTGACGGCGCCGCTTTGGCTTCTGTTCCTGTTGCTCGGTCTGCTCATCTCGCTGCAGGCACACTTCATCCGGCCCGAATACTTTCCGAAGGGCTTCAGTCTCTTTCCGACCTGGCCGCAGCAGGACCCGGTGCTTGCGGCCTGGGTCTTTGCCGCGACCATGGGGCTTCTGATCCTGCCGAAGCTGCTGGCCTATCTGGTTCTGATCAGCAATCGCGACGAGCGGCGCGGGTTTGCAGGAAGCTTTCGGGCCCTGGCGGGTGTCGTTTGCGAGACGTTCGTGGCGGCATTGCTTGCGCCCTGCATGATGATCCTCCAGACCAAGGCCGTCGTGGAGATTCTCGCTGGTCGGGACGCAGGCTGGCAGGTGCAGCGCCGAGGCGATGGACAGCCCGCCCGCGGCGAAGTCTACCGAAAGCTCGCCGGACCGACACTGTGCGGCCTCGCCCTGTCGCTCTGCGCCTATGCAGTCTCCTTGCCCCTGCTGCTCTGGATGTCGCCGGTGGTGCTGGGGCTGCTGCTCTCGATACCGTTGGGGATCGTAACGTCTTCGCGGCTGAGCGCGCCCGGCGTCTTTGCCACGCCGGAAACCAACAGCCCGCCTGCGGTGGTGCTGCGCGCGAACGAGCTCGCCGCATCAGAGCGCACTGAAATGGCCGGGGCTCTACACCAGCTCGGCCGGGACCCTGAATTGCTGGTCGAGCATCTGGGCTCGCTGTCGCCTGCCAGCCCGCGCAGATTTGGTCCCGTCGACGTGCCTCTTGCGACCGCAACCGCCAAGGTCGAGCAATGCGAAAGCCAGGAGGATGCCGCTGCCTGGCTCGACAGATCGGAATTGCACGCCGTACTCGGCCATCCCGGACTGCTCAAAAAGGTTCTCGAAATGCCTCAAGGCAGGCGAGATTAGCCATCGCGGAGCGAATGCCAAATCGACCGGCGATTACGGTCAGTGCTCGACTGCACCCGTAGATCCGCAATTTCAGATGGCACCGCGCCGGCGGCGCCCGCGGATCGCGGAGGGTGCTTCGGCCCTTCGCTCGCTGCGCACCGGCCTGCTCCGCGTGGTGGCGCCGCAGATGCTGGCATGCACCTGGGTGGCGGCCGTGCTGGGCGAATTCGACCGGGCCCATCCGGATGTCGGCCTCCGCGTGACCGACGCGATGGCGGACGAGGTGGTGAACATCGTGCGGCGGGGCGAGGCGGAGCTGGGCGTTGGCCCCGAGCGCGCCACCGGCGAGGATGTCACCAGCACGTTCCTGATGGATGTGCCGATCCGGGTGGTCTGCTCGGCAAAGCACCCGCTGGCGCAGCAACGCGCCGTCTCGTGGAAGAAACTGCGCGACGAACGCTGGGTGATCTATTCCAGCGAGTTCAACCGGCACCTGGAGAGCCTGCTGCATGCGCATGACAGCTCGCTGTCCATGCAGACCGCCGTCGAGGTCAAATATCTGACCACCGCCCTGGCGCTGGTGGGCGTCGGGACCGGCCTTGCGGCCGTTCCCGACTACGGACAGCTGTTCGCACCGAATTTCGACGTGCGTTTCATCAAGCTGCGCGCGCCGGAAATCCGCCGCCGCTACTACATCTATCAACGGCGGGGACTCGTGCTCTCGCCGCCCGCGGAGGCGTTCGTCAAGCTGCTGCGCAGCGCGGCACGCAGCGATGGATGAAGCCGTGCCCACGAATTGCGAGCGCACAGGGCAATGCCGATCGCCCACGCGCCAATTGCGTTGGGCCAAAAGGCTGACTAGGACGTTTGGATGAGCATCGAATCGCCTCCGAGTTGGCCGGTCGTGGACCCGCCGCCCTTTCTTCCCGCGCCTCGTCGCCGATGGCCGTTTGCGCTCTTTGTGGCCGTTGTCCTTGCACTCGCAGGCGCAGGGGCGGCTTATGCCTGGCTGAACCCGGGATTGTTCGTTCCGTCCGCGGGGCGCGACGCCGCGGAAGCTGACGCCGGCGCCAATGACAGCGCGGTCATGACCGACCTGCTCGCCGCGCAACAAAAGACAGCCGACGACCTCGCGGCGATCGACAGGACCATTGCCAACCAACAGGAGCAGTTGAAGGCAATCGTCAGTCAACTTGCCGAGCTCAGTTCGAAAATTGACGCTCTGAAGAGCCCGGCCCCGCAGGCACCGGTCGCACCATCTCCTTTTCCTGGGCCTGCTGCCGCGATGCCATCCGCTTCAGTGCCTCCCGTCGCGCCAGCTCCGGCAGCGCGCGTCGTCCCGAAGCAAAAGAAGCCACCGCGCGCAACGACCCCAACGGGTCCGATATCGGTCGGGGGTGCGCCGTTGAACACTGCGCCCGATGCGACTGTGCGCTGAGCCGGGTCGTCTACGCGATCAGTCATCCGGGCGCGAGCGTCATCTTGATCTCTGATCGCAGCAGCGGCCTGGATCAGGGCGCTAGCGATGCCACGTAGGCGGCCAGCGCGATCATGTCGTTCGCGGACAGCTTTTCCACGGTCGGTTTCATCAGAGCGCTCGCGCTCGCGACGCGTCCCCCGGTCTGGAATTCATGAAGCTGTCGCACGATGTAGGTCGGCGATCGTCCTGCAATTGGTGGAATCTCGCCAGCGCCTCTCAGATCGGAACCGTGGCAGCCGGCACAGGCAACGGTCGTGCCCGCCCCGCCGGTCTTCGCGAGTGTTTCTCCCTTCGCCAGGCTTCCGACCGGCACATACGCCGTGAAGGTCGCTCGTGAGTCACGAAGCTCGAACTGATCTCCGTCGTCCGGCATCTCGACAATGCGCTCGCCGAGCGCTTCGGAGCCGCCCTCCGGGCTCTTGACGTAAAACATGCGAGATGGCCCGGTCCTGGGAATGATCTCGCTTTCGACGACCTTGATCAAACGCCTGGGCTTCAGCCCGGCAAAATACTCCGCCGCGGCGTGCATCTCGGCATCGGTCATGGCCTTGGCCGAGGCCACCATGGTTTTGGGCGGTCTCTCCGGCCCCGACATCTTTCGGGCGCCACTTTTGAAGTCGGCGAGCTGCTGGACCAGATAGTTCACCGGCAACCCCGCGAGACTCGCACCTTCAGGACCACCAGTGCCCTCGACGCGATGGCAAGCTCCGCAGGCGCGGACGTCCGGCTTGCGCCCGGTGGCAACGATCTCCGGCATGGCCGGGTGGTCATCCGGATGCCAATCCAGCGCAAGGAAAAGATCTCTCGCCTGCTTCCAACTGAAGGAGGCGTTGCTGCCGGCGAGTTGGTTGGGTCTGTCGTCCGGCGGGGGCACCTTGACGGACGGGTCCCACAGGAACGCCCAAGCCGGAAATCCCTCAGACGGAGGGGCGGCGTTGTTCTGCTGCGCAAGAGCAGCCGGTGCAATGAAGATGACGGTGATCGATAGCATCAGCGCGGGCAAGTTCACGGCAATGGCTCTCTCTTCAAATGGATCGAACAGAATTGGAAATGTGAAATGGATCGAATAGATCTGGCGATGAACAATGACGATGACCCGGGTCTCCCGAGCCGAGCAGCCCTCGCGCTTTGAAAACCAAAGGCGACTGGTTGGGCTGGCTTGTCCGCAGGATAGGCGCAATCGCTGGAATGATCTGCGGAAAACATTGCGTGGATCGCGGCGAGCCAATAGGCTCTCCGGAGGCTCAAGCTGAGGGGCGGCCGTGGAACGTGGCGAACTCGAGCGCCTTGTCGGTGGCCGGTTGCGGCTGAGTTTCGACGAGATCTTAAACCATCCCCGCCTGCCGGAAGCGCGCCACGCCTATCTGAACAGCTTCGTCGGCCTCTACCAGGGTGACCCTTTTCTGGTTCGTCTGCTGCTTCAGGCCGGCCGATTTCTGGTCTTTCATAGCGTCGCGGTGCTCGAGGCCGCGCAGGATTTGTCGCGACGCGAGACCTGGTTCACAGTGGCTGCGCTGAAGCAGCAACTCTCCGTTTACGGCTATGCGAGTGGCCGGCAGGTGGATCATCTCGTCGCTCGCCTGCGCGAGGTTGGATTTCTGGAGCAGCATCGAGCACCCGGCGACGGGCGCGTTCGGCTGCTTGCGTCCACGCACAAGCTGCGCGCGCATCACGCCGAATGGCTGGCAACGCACTACGTCCCGCTTGCGACGCTCTTCCCCGATCATGATTACAGCCCGGTGCTGGCGCGCGATCACGCATTTCACGCCCTGCACTGCAGTGAATGTTTGCCATTCAACGCCGTGTCTGCTCGCCTGATGATGACGCTGCCGGACACCCTGCTGTTTTTCATGCACGCAGCGGGACCGCTCATCCAGAACGCGGTGCTGAAGGCTGCCATGGATGCGGCCGATCCGAACGCGGCGGTCCCCTACATGGAAGCCGCGGATCGCTTCGGCGTCTCGCGAACCCATGTCCGCAACCTGATGAAGGATGCGGAAAAGGTTGGACTGGTCAGGATCACCGGGCAGGGCGGTCGCAGCATCCTCATCCTGCCGCGCTTTTGGACCGGCTACGACCGCGGACTGGCCGTGGGGATGTATCTGCACGACGCAGTCAATGTCGTCGCGATGAACCGGTGGGCCAAGTCCCACAAGGATAGCGGCGCGACGACCCTGCCCGATCTCACGGTGACGGCCAGTCCCTCGTCCTAGGGCGTGTACTCATAAACGTCGGCTTACGAAGGCAAAGCGGAAGTCTGCCACCTTGCGCGGATCGGCGGCTTGTGACCCAAAGGCGACCTCTCCCGCTGCTCAAGGTAATCCCTTAAGGCGTCCAAGGTTGATCGAATGTTAGTCCGACGTCCCCCGAAATGGCTTCGACATGACGATTGTCCGCTCTTCCCCGTAAAACTCCTCCCGAACGACATTGAAGCCCCACTTCGCATAGAAGGGCTGTGCCGTAATCGAAGACTGCACGTTCAACGCGCGGAGGGATTGAGCAAGGGCGACGTTTTCGACCGCGCCCATGAGCTTCGTCGCGATGCCCCCGCGCTGATAGTCAGGATGGACGAAGACAGACTTGACGGTATCACCGCTTAGACTTGCGGTTCCAACAACCCGCCCATCCACGGTGGCGACGAAGGCATGCCAGTTCTCAAGGTTTGATGCGACCTTTTCTGGCAATGTCAAAACGAGGCGGTCGATCACAGACGCCGGATAGTCCCTAGCATTGGTTTCACGTATCGCCCGTAAAACGATGTCGTGGACGGCATGGCAATCATCAGCCGTGGCGCGCCTAATTGCGATCTGCTTCTCCAGCATAGCTGTCTCCTTCAATGTGGAGCCGGGAGACAGGCACAAAAAATCCCGCCTCCAAAGGACGGGTAGCGCGAACAATATCGACAGCGCGCTAACCCGCCAAATGGGCGGTGCTAAACTTCTTAGAAGCGCGCGAGCGATTGTTATCCATGCGATAAAAAGTGCCACTTCTCGGTAAAGTTGTCCAGCGTGTACGCTGCTGGCCCGGCCACGCTCACATCTGTAATGTCGCCTGTTGGCCCGTGCCTGACCTTAGCTCTACGAGCCGAGAGGTCTGCTTCCTCTAGGTGACCCGAACAGGGATGCGAGCGGGTTAAGGCAGCCTTTGACCCGCAACGGGCATCAATGGCCTTGACCCGGTGCGGCCTACCTCTGGTTTGATCGGGTTCTCTCGGGGGCGCGTCATTTGCGTCCAACAACGACCTCGGGCGGTCAATCCGGCGTGAGGCTGAAGATGGTGACGGTCCTATTGGAACTCCCCCGTGATAGGCAAGACATCAGGCAACAAAAGAAAGGACCGACCGTATGATCAGCCTAATAAATGTCTTCACGGTAGATCCCGCCAACCAAGACCGGCTCCTCGTTTTGCTCGCGCGCGCAACCGATGAATTCGTCAGCCGGGCACCGGGCTTTGTTTCCTCGGCCCTTCATCGGAGCCTCGATGGCACGAAGGTGACCATGTATGCGCAGTGGCGCAGCGCGGAAGACTATGAGTCCATGCGCCAGGATCCTGGACCGCTACCCTTTCTCGAAGAGGCGCTCACGATCGCGAAATTTGAGCCGGGCATATATGAGGTCGTGCGCACATTCTCGCCCATTGATAGGTAGGCCTCGCCCCCGCGCGCGATTCCGGACTTCCGCTGTTGGCCCATCGCTTCCGTTGGCGCAGTGCAGCGGCAGGTCTGTAGTCGGGGGCAGAGCAGAAGTCATCGCCTCCGGTGCGGACCGCCGCCCTTGCCCCTTAGCGGAAATTAACGTTGTGCAGTCAAGATGCCGAACATGCAACCCGAATGGCTTCGTCAACTGCCCTATTTGGTTCACACCAACAGAGAACTTGGCCTAATGCTGAGGGGCTCGAAGCCGCTCGCATATTTCATGGATGTCGTTGGTGATGAGCCAGACATCTGTATTCGATATTGGCGGCTGTTCGATAAGCATGTTGCTGCAGGCCGACTGATAAGGCACGAAGTGATTGAACCATGCCCTGACGTGCCGCAGCTCAAATACCGGAGGCTGCTCTACGCCTTGCCGGGTCACGAGTGGCGGGTTGATGCAATGCTTACGCTTCTAAGCGAGCCCGGAGCTTGGTCCGACAACCGCGAAAAGCGCTTTGGCGAATTGCTCGGCTACGAGGAGTGGCAGAATGACTATTGGCTAACCCACCGCCATTCGCTTGCGGACGCTTAGTCTGCTGTTGGCCCGGAGCAGTCTGTGAGGGCAGCGCAGAGCACGTCTGCTCTGCCCCCCGAAGTCAGACGTCGACTTGTTCTGCTATCGCGAGCGCGCCGTCGACCTCGATGCCGAGATATCGAACGGTGCTCTCGATTTTGGTATGCCCCAGAAGGAGCTGTACGGCTCGCAGGTTTCCGGTACGTCGATAGATCAAGGTCGCCTTGGTCCGACGAAGGGAATGCGTCCCAAAAAAGTGCGGGTCTAGTCCGATGTCGGCCAGCCAGCGGGATAGGAGGCGGGCATACTGGCGGGTCGTCATATGACCACTCGGCCGCCTTCCCGTGAACAGGTATTCTCCCGATTTCTTGCCCGAGAGCCGCAGGTAATCGTCGACTGCCTGCCGTGTCGATTCCGTCAGTTCAAACTTGACTGGTCGGCCGGTCTTCTTTTGTCGGACGGTCGCGCGATCGGCGGAATACCCGCCCGGCGCAAGGTCTTCAACTTTCAAGGCTACGACGTCGCAGCCGCGCAGCTTGCTATCGATGGCGACGTTGAACATTGCCAGATCGCGCGTTCGACCTTCGACCTGAAGTTTGGTTCGGATCGACCACACATGCTTTGGACGGAGCGGCGGCTTTGCGCCGACGATCTTCCCCTTGTTCCAAGGAACGTGCTTCGAGATGGCGGGAACGGTTGCAGTATTGGTCATGTTGACCTCCTCAACTAGTGAGGCTGGTCACTTTCAGTCCGGAGACCTTCCAATCCGGCGTCCGCTTCTAGACGATTGGAGACGTACTTGCGTCCAATTCGAACGATGGCGGGACCGATTTTGACCCATAGCAGACCAGAGATCGATCTTGTGGTAAGGCATTCCCAGTCCAATTTCGTCGAACGGGTCAGCCTGCGATGCACAACATTCGTCGCCTTTCAGTCCTGCTATTTCTCGCAGCATCAGCAGTTGCTCACGGTTCGCAGCGAAGCGAGAACTGCGCATGACGGAATTTTGGACGATAACTTCAGAGTACGCCCCTCAGCCTCAAGTGCAGGTCTGGTTTCTTGTCGGCATCATCGTCGGTGCGATCTTCAGCCTCTACTTTCGGAAAAGCGCTGGGCCGCCGATAATCAGCGCATTAGTGTTTCTAGCTCTATTGTTGCCCGCGCGGTTCTTGACGCCGCCGACGTGGTTCACCATCACCTACGCTATCCTTTTTGTCCTGACGGGCTTCGTTGGCTTCTGCGCCGGTTGGCTACCCGGACTATTGCTTGGTCACGTTTGGGGCCTGGTATTGGACCGCACCAAGGGACGGGCAGCATCCCAGCCACCACACGATGACTAGCCTTTCAGCATGCCCGAAGCCATGGACTGCGATGTCGCCTGTTGGCCCAACTCGGACCTAGGGCGAGCGCGCCAATGCGCCGCTATCAGAGGCACAGCGGACCTCATACGAGGTGCAGCGCGGGTTTATGAGTGCACGCCCTTAGATCAAAAGCCTAAGCTTGATTCCGCAGCCGCTCATGGCGGCCGGCGAGCCGGCGATGTTTTCCGCCTGCCCGCGCCGATGTTTCGGTCGCGAGGACATATGCGCAAGGTTTTCCAAGCGCGGGTCGCGATCCCAAGGTTATTCTGCGGTCGCGTCCGGAATATCCGCTCGCAAGCCACCCGATTTCCTCAGCGCCCTCATTGTTCAAGAGATTTTCATGGCCAAAGCCACCTCCAATATCGATACGTCCCGTCCCGACCGCTTCCCGCTCCCTGCAACCGGCTATGCGCTCCTCTTTGCCGCCCTGGCGGCCTACGGGCTGTACGCGCTTTTGATCTCCGGCCCTGCCATGCGTGACGCCGCACGCGCCGACCTTGAACGAACGATCGCAGACGAGAATCGGCAATTCTGCGGGGCGTTCGGAGTATCCCCAACGAGCGCGGCATTCCCCGCCTGCAGCAAAGAGCTGGCGATCATCCGCCAAAAGCAGGTCGATCGTGACAACGCGGCCGCTCAGGGCATTCTCTAGCAACCCTCTCGCGGCGACCGTCATCGCCATATGTCGCGTTTCGCGACTCGCACATTGTCCGGCACGGGATCCCCGTGCCCCGGTCCACCGTTTCTTTTTTCGATCCCCCTATTACGAAGGAATCTTGTTATGGCTCGACGTACAGCGCTTGGCTTAGGCCTCGCGACCATTTGGATCGTGTCTGCCGCCGCGCAGGAGTCAGCTCCATCCTATCAGGCCGACGCGACGACCTATAAGATCATCTACGAAGATCAGAACTTCCGGGTGATCGCCGGGACCTGGAAGAAGGGTACGACTGACAAGCCGCATTCTCATCCCGTTCCCTTCGTCGTCTATGCGCTCAACGATTGCTCCCTGCGGCTCCGCAATCCGGACGGCACGATTCACGAGACCAAGAGCGTGGCCGGCACGGCCTTTTCGGGACCAATCACACCTTCGCACACCGCTGAAAATGTCGGCGCGTCGGATTGCCAGGCCATTTTCGTCGAACGCAAGTAATTCACACGAGGACGATCGGCGGTGCGTCCAGGGGACGTGCCGTCTCCTGCTCTCTTCAGACCGGTGCGAATGCCGGTTGGTTCGGGAGCATCTACGCGATCAGCTGCCGCGCCGCAGCCGTGATCATCACCAGGCCGCCGGTGATCACGGCGACGTCGAGGATCGCGGTGTGGATGTGCACCGGCATCCGCTCGACGAAAGCCTTGGCGAGGAACGCGCCGGGGATCGCGATGCCGCCGATCAAGAGCGCGAAGGCGAGCACCTGGGCGGTGACGGCGCCGGCGAGGCCGAACACGGAGATCTTGATGAGGCCGGTGCCGAGCGAGATCATCGCGTCGGTCGCGATCACGGCGGCCCCCTCGAGGCCCGCGGCCATCAGCAGCGACAGCAGGATCACACCGGAGCCGGAGGTGCCGCCGACCAGCACGCCGTAACCGACAGAACCTGCCGCAAGGCCCGCGTCGCCGATCCTGACCTGGCGGCGGCGGAGCACGCGGCGCAGCGGCACGCTCAGGATCAGCATCGAGCCGATCACGAGCGCCGCGCCGGCATTGGTGAGGCGCGTGTAGCCGTAGGCACCGAGCGCAGTCGTCAGCGCGGCGCAGGCGAGCACGATCAGCGCGCGGCGGCGATCGGCATAGCGCAGATAGGCGAGCGCACGGCTGGAATTGGTGAAAATCGCGGAGATCGCGATGATCGGCACCACAGGCTCGGCGCCGACCAGCGGGACCAGCACCAGCGGCATCAGCGCGCCGGTGCCGTAGCCGGCGAGACCACCGATGATCGAAGCAAACAACGCCATCAACGCGACCAGCAGGAGCTGGAAAATCGAGATGTCGGCGAAGCCTGAAACGATGGTCACGTTTTCCGTTCGCGGCTGACGCGTGCCGCAGCTTGATCTGCGATGGAAGCGAGCGCGGCTTCCTCTAGTGGAAAATCCGCCGCAAGCCAAGCGTCCTCGGCGAGTTTCAACACATGTCCGACTTCACATCTTTTTCAAGCAGCCGGCCACCGGACGGAGCACTGCTTTTCGATCCCCTCAATGGCGTCAAAACCGGAAGTTCATCCCCATACGAACGATCTCGTAAGCGTTGCTGAACCTGACATTGACAAAGCCATTGCCGGTCGCCGGGCTCTGCACCGTCAGCTTCACGTTCTGGTGGCCGAGGTCCATGTGCAGGTATTCGGCCTTGACGGTAGCGTTCGGGAGCACCGCATATTCGAGGCCGCCACCGGCCGTCCAGCAACGTCTGTGACGAGGAGGTTGCAAGGAGCCGGGTTCTGATTCAATCAGAACCGAATAGGCTCTAGAAGCGATAGTTAAGACCGACGCGCGCGGTGCTGAAGGTGGCGCGGCCGACATTGGCGCTGATCGAGGCCGGCGTATCGCCGGGAATGAAGACCGCCAGAGCCGTTTCGGTGATTTTCTTCCCAGCAAGGCTTACATATAGATATTCGGCCTTGAGGGTCATGCGCTCTCCGAGAGCGTATTCGAATCCACCGCCCACTGTCCATCCCGCAGTTACGTCGCGCGACACGCCGGAAAAGCAGGTGGTGCCGCTTGCGCATGTGTAGCCGCTGTTGTCGGGCAGTCCATTGGCTGTGAAAGGAACGGTACTATTGTTGATGTAACTTCCGCTGCGCGTGACCTGACCAGACGCCAGACCACCGGTGACATAGGTCAACAGCGTGCTGGTCGGCAGGTAGCCGAGGCGGGCCCGCACCGTGCCGAACCAGTCGATTCGCTCGTCAAAGGGCGCTGAGTATGGACCTGGAATGGGCACTGGGGGCATGACACCGGAACTGATGCCTGAGCCTTTGATGCCGGACCAGTTGAAATCGGCCTCAAGGCCGACAAGCCAGCCGGTGCTGAGCTGTCGGTTGTAGCCGAACTGCAATCCGCCGAGCGCACCCGACGTCTTGAACGACGCTGGTGGCGGGATGCCGTCAAAAAGAGACAAGAGACGGGTAGCGTCATCGTTCGGGGCATAACTCAGGTCGCGATCGCCCCAGCCATAGCCAACGTTCACACCGGCGTAAAATCCGGTCCAGTCATAGACCGGGACGGGCTTTGCCTTCACCGGCAGGTCGGCAGCCGATGCCGGCGACAGCATCATGGCTGAAACGGCAAATCCGGCCGCGATCAATTTTCTCATGTTCGGCATTTCCAGCAAGTCCCTCGTTCGGAATCAACTACCGGGTCGCGCCCGGGTCGTCTTGTCCGCGAAGGTGCCGGGGTTGATCGCAACGGCACGGCAGCGGGATCGCTGGTGAGTGTGATTTCGGAGCAACGGTCGAAAGCGACAGACTTGACCTATCCGGCACTGAACTTGGCCTGGAATGCACGGCGGTCCGCTTTTGCATCACGTTGGTGGACAGGCGGGTGGATGCCATTCGCGAGGGCTCATGGTACCAATGGAGCCGGCGCGCGAGGATTATGGACGGATATGCCGAAGGTAGAATTCTCATCGGACCAGCTTCCATCTCACCTGAACGACAAGGCCCGATTCCGCCTGTGGCACGACATATGGATGGAGCAACTGGGTAAGGCGGAGATGAAGCACGCCGAGGACAAGCCATTCTACACCGCGTCGAAGAATGTCCTTCTTGGCGAATTGAGCGTCGGCCGGTTTGCCACGACGACCGGACACTACGTGCGCACGCGCAAGCACGTGGCCCATGATCGCGACGACATTCTTGTCGGCTTTTATCGCAGCCCCCAGCCGCAATTATGGACGGTGGGAAACCAGGGGTTTGAGCTGAAACCGGGAAGCGTCGTCGCCTTCAACATCGCCCAACCGGTATCGAGCTTCACGAACGGGCTCACGGCTTGGAATTTGGCCTCCATCCCGCGTGCGCAAATCCTGAAACTCGTTCCGCATGCCGATCATCGTGCGGCGATGTTGCTCGACCCGGCCAATCCGGCGGTGCGGCATCTCGAGCGCACCATCAATTTTCTCCTCGAAGCCGATGAAGTCTACGAAGACCCGGAATTGACGCGGCGCGCCAAGGCCATGCTCGGAGACTTGATCGTGCTGGCGCTCGGCGCGCGCGGCGAAGTCGCGGAGATTGCGGCGGAACGCGGCTTGCGCGCAGCGCGGCAGCGCGAACTGATCGCAATCATCGAGAAGCGCTTCGCCGAGCCGTCCCTGTCGATCACGACCATCGCGGATGCTCTCGATCTGTCGCGCCGCTATGTGAGCGATTTGCTGCTGGAAAGCGGCGCGACATTCTCCGAGCGCGTCCTCGAACTGCGCTTGCAGAAGGCGCGGGCCATGCTGTCGGACGTTCGCTACGACGACACCAAGGTGAGTGACATCGCCTTTGCCTGCGGCTTCAATGAAGTGACTTACTTCAATCGCCGCTTCCGCGATCACTTCGGCTGCTCACCGACGCAATATCGAATGGGGACGAACCACAGCGATACGTGATCGGATTTGCAGTCGGGCACCGGCACGCCGGTTTCGCCAGATTGGCAGACAACGCTGTCAACGCGACCAGCAGGCCCTGGAAAATCGAGACCTCGGCGAAGCCCGAGACGAGGTCAATTTTTCCGTTCGCGGCCGACGCGTGCCGCAGCTTGATCTGCGATGGAAGCGAGCGCCGCTTCCTCTAGTGGAAAATCCGCCGCAAGCCAAGCGTCCTCGGCAAGCGTCAAGACATGTCCGAGCGCAGGTCCTTCCGCCATCCCGCGCGCGATGAAGTCGGCGGCGCGAAGCGGAAATTTCGGCGGAGTCCAGCGCAACGGCAGTTCGGCGAGTTCGCGCCAGCGCGACGAATGCACGTCGTTCTCCGCCCGCGCCCAGCCGAGTAGGACGCGATCGTGATAGCGGTCGGCACCAAGCCGGTAGAGCATCCGCCGCGCGTTGGCCTCGTCCTTGGCGGCGAAACGCCACCAGCGGTGCCCCATCGAATCCAGCGCCTTGGCTTCGGCATTGGAGAGCCGGAAGCGCAGCGCGACGCGCCTGGCGTCCTCCGTCACCGCCACCGTCAGCGCCGCGAGGCGGCGCGTGGGACTCGGCGGCAGGCCGAGCTCGCGCTCGATCGCGATCATGGTCGCGAGCGGCCCGGTATAGGCGACGCCGCCGATCAGCGCCTGCAGCAACCCGCCCTCGGCCATCGCCAGCGCCGCGTCAGACGCCCCGCCGGCCACCAGCAGCTTCAGCATCTCCATCCGCACGCGTTCGGCCGACAGGCTGGCAAGCCCCGTACGTCCCCGGATGCAGGCGAGATAACCGTCGCGATCGGGCGCGCCGGCCCCGAAGGCGGCGTGGATGCGAAAGAAGCGCAGGATCCGCAAGAAATCCTCGGCGATGCGCTGGTCGGGATCGCCGATGAAGCGCACGCGGCGGGCAGCGGCATCGGCGATGCCGCCGACATAGTCGTAGACGACACCTGACGCGTCGACCGACAGGCCGTTCATGGTGAAGTCGCGCCGCTCGGCGTCCCTCACCCAGTCGCGGCCGAACGCGACCTTGGCCTTGCGGCCGAAGGTCTCGGTGTCCTCGCGCAGCGTCGTGACTTCGTAAGGCTGACCGTCGATGACCAGCGTGATGGTGCCGTGGTCGATGCCGGTCGGCACGCTCTTGATGCCGGCAGCCTTGGCGCGCCGCACCACTTCGTCCGGCAACGCGGTGGTTGCAATGTCGATGTCACCGGGCGTCAGGCCGAGCAGCGCGTTGCGCACGGCGCCGCCGACCACCCGCCCCTCCTCGCCATTGGCGTTGAGAAGCTCCAGGACGCGCGCGGTCCCGCCTGCGGTCAGCCAGGGCGCGTCGGCGAGTAACGGCTTCGCGCTCATCATGCCGCCCCTATTTTTCCACGCCCGGCACCAGCCTGCCGTTCTCGACATGGGCTGGAACGTAGGTCGAATCCGGCGCGGCGCCGGAGAAATGCGCAAAGCCGATCAGCCCCGCGATCACGAGCACGAGCGCGACCAGAACAAGGCGCGCGACGACCGTGACCGGCCATGACGATTGCACGAACAGGCCGGATCGGGTGGCTGCCAGGAACAACGCATAGACGGCAAACGGGACGAGGAAAATTCCGATCTCGGTCAGAACCGGCCGGATCATGATGAATAGATCCGCTCATAGAGCACACGCAGCATTCCGGCCGTCGCACCCCAGATGTAGCGTTCCGCGAACGGCATCGCGTAGTAGGACCGCTCCATGCCGCGGAATTCCTTGCTGTGCACCTGGTGGTTCGCCGGGTTCATCAGGAAGGATAGCGGCACCTCGAAGGCGTCATCAACTTCGGAATGGTTGATGGTGAGCTCGAAGCCGGGACGCACCCTGGCGACCGTCGGCAGGATGCGGAAGCCGAACGCGGTGCCGTAGAGATCGAGATAGCCGAGCGGCTCGACGAAGTTCCTGGACAGCCCGACCTCCTCCTCGGCCTCGCGCAGCGCCGCATCGAGCGGCGAGGTGTCGGTCGCGTCGATCTTGCCGCCGGGAAAGGCGATCTGGCCGGCGTGGTCGTTGAGATGCGCCGCGCGCTGCGTCAACAGGATGGTCGGCTCGGGATGATCGACCACCGCGATCAGCACCGCTGCCGGCCGCACCGGCTGCTCGCGCGCGATGATCTCGAGCATCTTGTCGGTGCCGGGATCGCCCGAGGCCGGAACGATGTTCGGATCGTACAGGCCGGACGGAACGTCGAAGCCGAGCTTCGCCCTGGAGCGCGCGAAGAAGTCCGCAGCGCCAAGCACGACGGGCTCGTGACCAGGCTCGCTCCTGGAGATAGGCTTGTTCAAAGCGCGGCCCTCACCTGTTCCGCGTCGGCCATGGCGAAGAATTCGCCGGCCGACTCGACGCCGAACATCGGCTGGCCATCGACCATCCGCTCCTCGCCCATGTCAACCAGATCGTAGTAGAGCGCGCGGGTGACCTTGGCCCAGAGATCGGCACGGACATGCAGATAGGGCGTCAGCCCGCCGTCTTTGGCCTGCTCGAAGCGCAGCCGGTGGGTGGCATCGCAGGTGACCCAGTCGTCGACATTGGTGCGGAAGCTCAGCACGCGATGGCTGCCCTCGCCGTCCTTCAGCATCTCGACCGCCATGAACGGCGCGTCGTCGACGCGAATGCCGACCTTCTCCACGGGCGTGACGAGGAAATACTTGTCGCCTTCGCGCTTCAGGACGGTCGAGAACAGGCGCACCAGCGCAGGACGCCCGATTGGCGTCCCCATGTAGAACCAAGTACCATCGGCGGCGATTCGGATGTCGAGATCGCCGCAAAACGGCGGATTCCACAGATGCACCGGAGGCAGGCCCTTTTTGGCATCTTCGGCACTGGCAGCACTTTTGGCGGCGGCAGTCAGCCCCTCAAGTCCACGATCGGCGCTCTGCCCTTGGTTCGCCATGGTTTGCCCTGACTTTGTCATTTGGCACGATTGGTGCAAGTCTGACTTGTACGTTGACGTTGTATATCGCGGTGGAGTTCCACCCCCGGATTAGTCCGGTGTGGAGGTCGCCACTTCGTGATGCCTTACATATGCCTAAGCCGATAAGGTGGGGATAGGTTAATACAACGAATACATGGCCTTCCTGCAAGTCTAGCATAAGGCCCATGTGAGGGAATGACGACGCAAGAAAGCGCGGCAGGCTGAAGGAGCTGACGGATGGCGGAGAGTGTCGAGAAGCTCGAAGACGGTATAGTCCGTTCGGCCGAGCAGGTGTCGGCCCAGGTTCGCGCGGCGAAAGACGCGATCGCGTCGGTGATCTTCGGCCAGGATCGCGTGATCGAGAATACGCTGGTCACCATCCTCTCCGGCGGCCATGCGCTGTTGATCGGCGTGCCGGGTCTTGCCAAGACCAAGCTGGTCGAGACGCTTGGCGTCACGCTCGGTCTCGACGCCAAGCGCATTCAGTTCACACCCGATCTGATGCCGTCGGACATTCTCGGCGCCGAAGTGCTGGACGAGAGCACCGCGGGCAAGCGCGCCTTCCGCTTCATCTCCGGCCCGGTGTTCGCACAGCTCCTGATGGCCGACGAGATCAACCGCGCCAGCCCGCGCACGCAGTCGGCGCTGTTGCAGGCGATGCAGGAGCAGCACATCACCGTTGCCGGCGCGCGCCATGATCTGCCGAAGCCGTTCCACGTGCTCGCCACGCAAAACCCGCTGGAGCAGGAAGGCACCTATCCGCTGCCCGAAGCGCAACTCGACCGCTTCCTCATGGAGATCGACGTCGACTATCCCGATCGTGACGCCGAGCGCCGCATCCTGTTCGAGACCACCGGCGCGGACGAAACGCTGGCAAAGGGCTCGATGAGCACGGACGCGCTGATCACCGCGCAGCGGCTGGTCCGCCGCCTGCCGGTCGGCGACTCCGTGGTCGAGGCGATCCTGTCGCTGGTCCGTTCGGCCCGTCCGGGTCCAGAGAGCGGCGAGACCGGCAAGTTCATCGCCTGGGGCCCCGGCCCGCGCGCCAGCCAGTCGCTGATGCTCGCCGTGCGCGCACGCGCGCTGATCGACGGACGCCTCGCACCGTCGATCGACGACGTGCTCGACCTCGCCGAGCCCGTGCTGAAGCACCGCATGGCGCTGACGTTCCAGGCGCGCGCCGAAGGCCGCACGATTCCGGACGTGATCAAGCAACTCAAGACACGGATCGGTTGATGGCCGCAGAGACCGGGCACGCAGCAAAGGAGACAGTTGCGATCCGACGTGCCGATGGCGAAAGCCGTACGCTCGCCGCTTCGTTGCCGCGCCTGGTGCTCGAGGCCCGCCGTATCGCCGCCAACGTCATCCACGGCCTGCACGGAAGGCGCCGCGCCGGCGCCGGCGAGAATTTCTGGCAATACCGCCGCTTCGTCTCCGGCGAGCCGGCACAGAACGTCGACTGGCGGCGCTCGGCGCGTGACGATCATCTCTATGTCCGCGAGCTTGAATGGGAAGCCTCGCACACGGTCTGGATCTGGCCCGACCGCTCGCCGTCGATGGCGTTCGCCTCGAAGACCGCGCGCGAGTCCAAGCTGGAGCGGACACTGATCGTCGCCTTCGCGCTGGCCGAGCTGCTGGTCGCCGGCGGCGAACGCGTCGGCATTCCCGGCCTGATGGCGCCGACCACGAGCCGCAGCATCATCGACAAGATGGCGCAGGCGATGCTGCATGACGATGCCGACCGGCTGAGCCTGCCGCCGTCCTTCGTGCCTGCGGCACCGGCCGAGACGATCGTGCTGTCGGACTTCTGGTCGCCGATCGCGGAGATCAGGGCCACGCTCGCCGGCCTGTCGGGTTCCGGCGCGCATGGCACGCTGGTGCAGGTCGTCGATCCCGCCGAGGAATCGTTCCCCTATTCCGGACGCATCGAGTTCGTCGAGCCGGAAGGCTTCGGCGTGATCACCGCCGGCCGCGCCGAAAGCTGGGCGCAGGATTACACCGCGCGGCTCGCGCTGCACCGCGACCAAATCCGCGCCGAGACGCGCAAGCTCGACTGGCTGTTCACGACGCATGCGACCGACCGCTCCGCCGCCGAGCTGCTGCTGTTTCTGCACGCCGGCATGCAGGTGAGCAAATCCGGCGCCCGTACCACCTCCATCAAGGCGGGGCCCGCCGCATGATGGGATTGCCGCTCGCCTTCACCGAACCGCTGCTCCTGCTCGGCCTCGTCAGCCTGCCGGTGCTGTGGTGGCTGCTCCGCGTGATGCCGCCGCGGCCGCGCCGCATCGAATTTCCGCCGACGCGCCTGCTGTTCGACATCGCGCCAAAGGAAGAGACGCCCTCGCGGACGCCGTGGTGGCTGACCGCGCTACGCCTGCTGGCTGCGGCGCTCGTGATTTTTGCCGCCGCCGGCCCGATCTGGAATCCGCCAACAGGCGCCGCGGGCAGCAAGGCGCCGCTGATGATCATGCTCGACGACGGCTGGAGCGCGGCATCGCACTGGGACATCAGGCTCAGGGCCGCCGACGAACTGATCGCCAACGCCGACACCGACCGCCGCGCGATCGCGCTGGTGCCGCTGTCCGAGCCGAACCGCGACATCACCCTGATGCCGGCAGGCGCGGCGCGCGTGGCGCTGCGGCAGCTCGCGCCAAAACCCTATTCGATCGATCGCATCGACACGCTGACCGCCGTCGATCGTTTCCTGGCGGCCACCGGCGACTGCGAGATCGCCTGGCTCTCGGATGGCATCGACACCGGGCGCGGCGAGGACTTCGTGCAGGCTCTCGGCAAGACCGTCGGCGATCGCATCCTGACCGTGTTCGAAGGCGGCACATCGTCGCCGCTGGCGCTGGTCGCGGCCGAAAACGCCGCCGCCAAGATGACCGTGAAGGTGCTGCGCACCGACAGCGGCATCACCATCGGCACCGTGCGGGCGCTGGACCAGAAGGCCTCGCCGATCGGCGAAGCGCGCTATTCGTTCGGCCCGCAGGACAAGGAGACCGAAGCCGCGTTCGACCTGCCGGTCGAGTTGCGCAACGACATCACCCGGCTCGAGATATCGGGCGAGCGTTCGGCCGGCGCGGTACAGCTGCTCGACAAGCGCTGGCGCCGCCGCGCCATCGGCATCGTCACCGGCACGAGCAGCGAGACCGCGCAGCCGCTGCTGGCTCCGACCTTCTACCTCACCCGCGCGCTGGCGCCGTTCGCCGATGTGCGGCTTGCCGACAAGGGCTCGCCGCAGCAGGGCATCACGCAATTCCTCGACCAGAAGCTGCCGATGATCATCCTCGCCGATGTCGGCACCGTCGCCCCCGAAATCCGCGAGCGCCTCAACGCCTGGATCGATCAGGGCGGCGTGCTGGTGCGGTTCGCAGGCCCCCGTCTGGCGCAGGCCGAGGACGATCTCGTTCCGGTCAGGCTGCGCAAGGGCGGCCGCACCCTCGGCGGCAGCCTGACCTGGGAGAAGCCGCAGCATCTTGCATCCTTCGCGGCCGACGGGCCGTTTTCGGGCGTCACCGTTCCCAAGGACATCACCGTGAGCCGGCAGGTGCTGGCCGAGCCCGACGCCGTGCTCGCCACCAAGAGCTGGGCCTCGCTGGAAGACGGCACGCCGCTCGTGACCGGCGAGCATCGCGGCAAGGGCCTGGTCAGCCTGTTCCACGTCAGCGCCGACATGCGCTGGTCTGACCTGCCGATGTCGGGCACCTTCGTCGAAATGCTGCGGCGGATCGTCGACATGTCCGGCTACACCGCCAAGCCCGGCCCCGGGGTCGCCGGCGAGGCGACCGCCGAGACGGTGGCGCCGCTACACATCCTCGACGGCTTCGGCGCCTTCGGTCCGCCGCCGGCCACCGCCAAGCCCCTGCCTGCGGATTACCGCGACCGCGCCACACCCGATCATCCGCCCGGCTTCTACGGTCCGGCAGAAGGACCGCTCGCCGTGAATACCCTCGCCGCCGCCGACCGCATCGCCGCGCTGAACACCGCGAGCCTGCGCGCCCGGCGCGCCACCTACACCAATGCCGAGCCGCGCGACCTGCGCGGCTGGCTGCTGTCGACCGCGCTCGCGCTGTTCCTGATCGACGCCATCATCGTCGCGGTGCTCGGCGGCGGCATCGCCGCGCTGCTGCGCCGGCGCGCCGCGCCCGCCATGATCGTGCTCGGACTGCTCGCGGGCCTCAGCGCGTTCACGCCGACGCCGTCGCGCGCCGATAGCGCCTCGGACGAGTTCGCCATGAAAGCGGTGTCGCAGACCCACCTCGCCTATGTCGTCACAGGCAATGCCGACGTCGATTCCATCGTCAAGTCCGGGCTATCAGGACTGACGCAGTTCCTGGCGCAGCGCACCGCGCTCGAGGCCGGCGACCCCGTCGGCATCGATCCCGGCCGCGACGAGCTCGCCTTCTTTCCGCTGATCTACTGGCCGATCGTGCCCGGCGCGCCCAAGCCGCCGCAGGATGCCATCAACAAGATCGACGCCTACATGAAGCAGGGCGGCACCGTGCTGTTCGACACCCGCGACGCGATCGAAGCGCCGCCCGGCGAGAACGGCGCCGCGCAGACCCCGGGCATGCAGACGCTGCGCGAGATCCTGTCGTCGCTCGACGTGCCCGAGCTCGAGCCGGTGCCGCGCGAGCACGTGCTGACCAAGACCTTCTATCTGCTGCGCGACTTTCCCGGCCGCTTCAGCACCGGCCAGACCTGGGTCGAGGCCCTGCCGCGCGACGAGGACGAGGACAGCGCGCAGCGGCCCGCCCGCGGCGGCGACGGCGTTTCGCCGATCATCATCACCTCGAACGATCTTGCCGGCGCCTGGGCAGTGCGGCTCGACGGTCAGTACATGCTGCCGGTGGCCGGCGGCGACGCCCGCCAGCGCGAATTCGCCTACCGTGCCGGCGCCAACATCGTGATGTACACGCTGACCGGCAACTACAAGGCCGACCAGGTGCACGCACCGGCGCTGATCGAACGGCTGGGGCAATAGGATCGCCATGAATTACGGCATCGCGTTCACGCCGCTCGTCCCCGCGATCGTCCTGTGGCTCGCGCTCGCCGCGATCGTGGTCATTGCGATCGTGCTGCTGGTGGCGCGTGCGCGCGGCGCCGCCGTGCGCGTGGCCGCGCTGGCGCTGTTCCTGCTGGCGCTCGCCAATCCATCCTTCACGCGCGAGGAGCGCGATCCCCTCACCTCGGTTGCCGCCGTGGTCGTCGACAAGAGCCCGAGCCAGAATTTCGGCAAGCGCAACGAGGAAGCCGCGAAGGCGCAGGAGGCGCTGGTCGACGGCCTGAAGAAAATCAAGGGGCTGGAAGTCCGCGTCGTCGACGCCGGCCAGGCCGACGGCGAAACCGACGGCACCAAACTGTTCGGCGCGCTGGCCTCGGCATTGTCGGACGTGCCGGTCGACCGCGTCGCCGGCGCGTTCCTGATCACCGACGGCCGCGTCCACGACATCCCGGCGAGCGCCGCAGCGCTCGGCTTCCAGGCACCGGTGCACGCGCTGATCACCGGGCAGAAGGACGAGCGCGACCGCCGCATCGCGATCACGGCCGCGCCGCGCTTCGGCATCGTCGGGCAGACCCAGAGCATCACTTACCGCCTCGACGACCAGGGCGTCACCGGCGAGCGCGCCAAGGTCACGATCCGCCGTGACGGTGAAGTCCTCAGCGAGCGCACGTTGGGGAGCGGCCAGACCGCAAGCGTCGACGTCGACATCAAGCATGCCGGGCCGAATATCGTCGAGATCGAAGCCTCGCCGCTCGAGAAAGAACTGACGCCGGTGAACAACCGCGCCGTCGTCGCCATCGACGGCGTGCGCGACAAGCTGCGCGTGCTGCTGGTCTCTGGCGAGCCGCATTCGGGCGAGCGCACCTGGCGTAACCTCTTGAAGTCCGACGCCAGCGTCGACCTCGTGCACTTCACGATTCTGCGTCCGCCGGAGAAGCAGGACGGCACGCCGATCAACGAATTGTCGCTGATCGCGTTTCCGACCCGCGAACTGTTCCAGCAGAAGATCCACGAATTTCAGCTGATCATCTTCGACCGCTACGCCCGCCAGGGCGTGCTGCCGATCGCCTATTTCGACAACATCGCGCGCTATGTCCGCGCGGGCGGCGCCGTGCTGGTCTCAGCCGGTCCCGACTATGCGTCGAACACCAGCATCTGGCGCACGCCGCTGGATTCGGTGCTGCCGGCAGAACCCGTCGGCGTGACTGAAAAGCCGTTCTATGCGCATCTGTCCGACGTCGGCAAACGCCATCCGGTCACGCGCGGCCTGGAAGGCTCCGCCAGCGAGCCGCCGCGCTGGAGCCGGTTCTTCCGCACCGTCGACACCCGCAATGCCGTCAACCCGCCGGTGATGACCGGCGCGGACGGCAAGCCGCTGCTGTTCCTGTCGCGCTTCGGCGAGGGCCGCGTCGCGCTGCTGCTCTCCGACCACATCTGGCTGTGGGCGCGCGGCTATGAGGGCGGCGGCCCGCATCTCGACCTGCTGCGGCGGATGTCGCACTGGCTGATGAAGCAGCCGGATCTCGACGAGGAGGCGCTGCGCCTGCAGGTGCAGGGTAAGGACCTCGTGGTGGTGCGCCAGACCATGGCGGACAGCGTCCAGCCGGTCAGCGTGACCTCGCCGTCGGGCGTGGCGCACGATCTGACGCTGAGCGCCGGCGATCCCGGCGAGTGGCGCGCCAGCCTTCCCGCGAACGAGCTCGGCCTGTGGCAGGCCACCGACGGCACGCTGAAGGCGCTGATCAATGTCGGCCCGACCAATCCGAAGGAGTTTTCGGAGGTCACCTCCACCATCGACACATTGAAGCCGCTGACGCAGGCGACCGGCGGCAACGCCGTGCGCGTGGTCGACGGCGCCAGCGTCGAGCTGCCGCGCATCGTGCCGGTGCGCTCGGCCGGCATGTTCGCCGGCGACGGCTGGATGGGCGTGCGGATGCGCGACGCCAGCGTCGTCAAGGGCGTCGGCGTGCTGCCGATCTTCGCCGGCCTGATCGGCCTGTTGCTGCTGCTCGGCGCATTCGCCGCGACGTGGGTCCGCGAGGGACGGTGAACTCCCAGTGGCAGGAACGACACATCGCGTGCTGGCCTGCGCCCATGAGCTCGGCGGCGGTTGACATTCACTCACTGATCGCGCGATGTTACATTATAACATCGTGGAAGCCCGAGGGGATCGGTGCCTCGCGATGCGGGGTGGCGTTTCCAGATGAAGTGGTTCCGGTCGAATATCAGGCACGGCGCCCGGCTCGCGTTGTTCGCGATGCTGGTGCAGCTCGCGCTGACGTTCGGCCACAGCCACTGGTTCGCCCAGGCGACGACGCTCGCCCAGTCCTCGCTTCAGCAGACCGATAGCACCAGCGAAATCTCCTCGATCGACCGCGCAGCGGTTGAGAAGCAATCGCCCGCGGGCTCCGACCGCGAGCAGCCGGGCGACGACAATTGCGCGATCTGCGCCGTCGTCGCGATGGCGAGCACCATCGTCTCCGCGACGCCGCCCCTGCTGCTGCTGCCGCAGGCGATCGAACTGCTCTATCTCACCACTGACGCCGAATTCGTCCATCTGAAGTCGGCCGCAGCGGCGTTCCAGCCGCGCGCCCCTCCCGCGTCCTGATCTCCAACGCTTGATCATGCCCGGGCTCGCCGCATGTCGGCGAAATGCCCGGGAACCGTTGAAGTCGAATTCCGTCGCACCGCGACGGCAGGCCGCCTCCGATCAGCAACCACATCTGCGGACGGCGCCTGAGTGGAATCAGGACCATGTCATTTCAATTGCGACGCGCGCAGCGTCTGGGTGGAGCAAGCCTGCTCCTGCTCGGCGCCGCCGCCACTCCGACGCTGGCTCAGGACAAGCCCGCCGCGACCGAGCTTCCCGCCGTCACCGTGACGGCGCCCAGCCCCATCGTGCGCCGGGCCATCGTGCCATCGCGCACGGCAAGCCGCGCCAAGCGTCCCGCGCCGGCGCGCAACCGCGAGCGCACCGCCGAAGCCGCGCCACCAGCGCCGGCATCCGCCACGCCGCAGCCGGGCGTGCTGCCTGTCGTGACCAACCAGTTCGCCACCGTCACGGTGATACCGAACGAGGAGATCCGCCGTCAGGGCGGCGGGCAGCTCGGCGATCTCCTGTTCTCCAAGCCCGGCATCACCGGCTCGAGCTTCGCACCCGGCGCCTCCAGCCGGCCCATCATCAGGGGTCTCGACGTCAACCGTGTCGGCATCGTCGAGAACGGCACCAATGCGGGCGGCGCTTCCGACCTCGGCGAGGATCACTTCGTCCCGATCGATCCGCTCGCGACCAACCAGATCGAAGTGGTGCGCGGCCCGGCCGCGCTGCGCTACGGCTCGACCTCGATCGGCGGCGTCGTCAGCGCCACCAACAACCGGATTCCGGACGCGCTGCCTGCTTGCGCGCCGTCGTTCCAGGCTTACGGCCTGCCGGCCAAGGCCCCGCTCGCGGCGGCCGCGACATCGCCGTGCGTCACCGCCGAGACGCGCACCGCGTTCAGCTCGGTCGATCGCGGCGTCGAGAGCGGCGTGCTGCTCGACACCGGCGGCGGCAATTTTGCCTTCCATGCCGACGTCTATGGCCGCACCACCTCGGACTATTCCATTCCGAGCTATCCCTACCTGAATGATCAGTCGCGATCCGTGAACGGGCGCCAGCCGAACTCGGCGACGCGCTCGGACGGCGCCTCGATCGGCGGCTCCTACTTCTTCCAGGGCGGCTATATCGGCGCGTCGATCACGCAGAACGACTCGCTCTACCACATCCCCGGCATCGACGGCGCCGACCACAACACGCGGATCGACGGCCACCAGACCAAGATCAACGTCAAGGGCGAGTATCATCCCGACGCCGCCGCGATCGACACCGTCCGCTTCTGGGCCGGCGCGACCGACTATCGGCACAACGAGATCGGGCTTGCCGATCCCGCCGATCCCACCAGCGACGGCGTGCGGCAGACCTTCACCAACAAGGAGCAGGAGATCCGCACCGAGGTGCAGCTGATGCCGTTCAACGCGCGCTTCGCCGAGGTGACGACGGCGCTGGGCTTCCAGGTCGGCCATCAGGAACTGAGCGCGCCGAGCCCGGACAATCCCGGCACGCTGTTCAATGGGCTGTGGGACCCCAACAACAGCACGCGCGTTGCTGCTTACGCCTTCAACGAGTTCAAGTTCACCGAACAAACAAAGGCGCAGATCGCTGGCCGCATCGAGCACGTCGAGCTGCACGGCACCACGCCGGACTTCCCGACGGACTATTTGCCCGACGGCACGCCGCAGGCGGGCCTTGCACGCAATCCGTCGTTCACGCCGAAGAGCGGCAGCATCGGCCTGTTGCAGGATTTGCCGGGCGGAATGGTCGGCAGCATCACCGCGCAATATGTCGAGCGAGCGCCGAAGGCGGCCGAGTTGTTTTCCCGCGGCGGCCATGATGCGACCGCGACGTTCGACATCGGCAATCCCAACCTCACCATCGAGACCGCCAAGTCGGTCGAGCTCGGCGTGCGCAGGGCGACGGGGCCGTTCAGGTTCGAGGCGACCGTCTACTACACGCATTTCGACAACTTCATCTATCGCCGGCTCACCGGCGTGATGTGCGATGGCGACTTCGCTTCGTGCGGTACGCCGGGCGCCGAACTGAACCAGGCGGTCTATTCTCAACGCAATGCTAACTTCCGCGGCGGCGAGTTCCAGTCGCAGCTCGATGTCGGTGCGTTCCACGGCGGCATCTGGGGCATCGAGAACCAGCTCGACATGGTCCGCGCCACCTTCACCGACGGCACCAACGTGCCGCGCATTCCGCCGCTGCGGATGGGCGGCGGCGTGTTCTGGCGCGACGACAACTGGCTGATGCGCATCAACCTGTTGCACGCCTTCGCCCAGAACAACGTCGCCGTGATCGCGGAGACGCCGACACCGGGCTACAATTTGTTGAAGGCCGAGGTCAGCTACAAAACAAAACTCGCCCGCAACTGGTTCGGCGCGCGCGAGATGACGGCCGGCATCGTCGGCAACAACCTGCTCAACGAAAGCATCCGCAATTCGGTGTCCTACACCAAGGACGAGGTCCTGATGCCCGGCATCGGCGTGCGGGCGTTTGCCAACTTCAAGTTCTAGCCGCGATCAAGTCGGGGCCTGCGGGCCCCGATAGATCTCGGGCACGTGCATCGTAGCCCAGAGCTACGCGCGCGTAAGCCGCTTCTCGAAGCGCCACTGCTCGACCGGGAACGGCCCGTTCGAGGTCTCCGACAACATCATGAAGGTGCCGGCATTGCGCCAGCCGCTCTTCTGGTAGAACCGCGCGGCCCGCGCGTTGCCGACCGCGCATGCCAGCCACGCCAGCTCCACGCCGCGCGCGGCGAGCCGAGCCTCCGCGTCGGCGATCAGCGCCGCAGCCACACCCGAGCCGCGCGCTTCGGCCGACACGAAGAGCTGATTCAGTTCGTCCCCCTTGAGGGCACAGAAGCCAAGCGGCGCGCCGGCGGGGCCGACGACGCGGACATCGGGGAACTTGAGTGCGAGCCGGTCGCGAAAGCTTGGAACGGTCCGGAGCCGGACCAACTCGGGCGGCGCCAGATGCGCATGCGACTCATGCCAGGCGTCGTGCCACACTAGCGCGAGATGATCGACCTCACCGGCATCAGCGGGACGCACCTGCATTGTCGACACTCCATAAGGCATGGGTTGCAGCCCGGATCGAGCGAACCAACCTACCCTGCCCGCGCCTTGCTCCAGTCGGGTCCGACCGGTCCCGATACGCCCGCGAAGGCCCCGTCGACCAGCTCGAACACCAGGATGCGGGCGGCATCGACCGGGCCCGGCATGGTGATGCGGCCCTTGTCGACCCGCTTGAAGCCGACGCGGCTGTAATAGGGCTCGTCGCCGACCAGCAGCACGAGGCGGTGCCCCTTTTCCTTGGCGTCCTTCAGCGCGCGCTCCATCAACAGACGGCCGACCCCGCGGCTGCGGAACGGCGGCTCGACGGTGAGCGGCCCGAGCATCAGCGCTGGCGTCTCGCCGATCAGGATCGGCAATTGCCTGACCGAGCCGACCAGCAGCGTGCCGATATGCGCCGTGAAGGAAAGTTCGAGCAGATGGTCGACATGCTCGCGGATGCGGTAGGCGCTGAGCACGAAGCGGCCGGGGCCGAAGGTACGTTCGTGCAGCCGTTCGATCGCCTGGGCGTCGCCGGCGGCTTCGGGATGGATGGTGAGCGAGAGATCGGTCATGTTGACCGGCGGGATAACATCTCAGCGGGCCGTGGTCCACCGGGCTCTTGCGCGATCGAACCCTGTGACGTGACGCGGGTAAAGACGGTCGCGAACAGCAGCGTCCAGAACGACAGCATCAGGATGGGAATGATGTAATACGGCGTGAAGACGGGATGCGTGGCAAAGAACGCGAGATTCAGTACGAGATTGACGGCGACCAGCAGCGTGAGTTTCCTGACGCCGGCATGGCCTGCGAAACGCCACAACAGCGCGGTCCAGACACAGGCGATCACGATCAACGGGAATTGCGTGTCGCCGAGATAGGCCCGCAGCACGGCAGGATCGAGGCTCCGCGGAGCCGTATCCTGGCCGCCATAGGCCGAGACCAGCGGGTTACCCGAATTGACGAAGTTGGCCGCGAATACCGGCAACAGGCCGACGAGAATCGACAGGCCGAGCGTAAGACCAGCTGCGTAGGTCGCGCGGCTACGCCAGATCAGGAACGACAGCCCGAAGAACAGGAAATAGCCGGCCGACAGAACCACGTTCGCGATCCTGAAGCTCGCGGACAGGCCGAGCAGAAGGCCGACGGCCGCGACCACCAGCAGGCGGCGCCGGCCGTCATCGACGAACAGCCTCGCGGTGAACAGGCCCGCCAGCGCGCACACGACCATGGTCGGCGCGATCGAATAGCTCGCCTTGGCCGGGTTGATCATGAAGTAGATCGACAGCACGCCCAACGCTGCGGCCGCTGTCAACGACGCCGGCTCCCGTGCCCGCCGCAGACCGTACAGCGCCAGACCGGCAATGATCATGTTCGCCAGCGCATACAGCGGAATGACCTGGAATCCCTCCGGGAAAAGCGCCAGCGCGAAGCCCGTGCCCGGCGGCGGCGTCATCACCCATTTGCTGCCGTCGGCGGTCTGGGTGTGGCAGGGCGCCCGCGTCGGATCGCGCCAGTTCGGAAAATCGATGCTGCGCAATTTGCCCGCGAGATAGCCGTCGGTTTCACGGGCGAGGTTGGTGTCGAGCCCTTGCCATCCGAACCGCTGAACAGATGCGCTTGCCTGAGATAGCAGATGTCGTCATAGACGCCGCGGCTCTCGCTCCAGTGCGAAATCAGCCTGACGTTGCTGGTCAGAATTGCCAGAAACACAATTGAAAAAAATACTTTGACAGCTCTCATGGGCTCTCGCCGGGCCTGCCGGCCTAGCCTGGAAATGGTTCGCCTGTACAGGAAAAGCACCGGCAAGTATAGCAAGGTGGGGATTTTGGAGGTGAGGCCGCCGTGGCCGACATGAGTTTGGGTCCGGGCTTGGGTTCAAGCGACACGTGCCGCAGCGCCGCAAAGAAGGCCGGCGCGCCGCGGGTCCTGCTCGTCATTCCCTGCTTCAACGAGGAGGCCTCGATCGGCGGTCTCCTGAGCGAGATCGCCGCGATCGGCCGCGGCTACCACACCCTGGTCATCGACGACGGCTCGTCCGACGCGACGTGCGCGGTGGCAAGCTGCCGCTCGCCCGTCGCCCGCCTCGCGCAGAATCTCGGCATCGGCGGCGCCGTGCAGACCGGCTTCAAATACGCGGCGCGGCAGGATTTCGATTTCTGCATCCAGATCGACGGCGACGGGCAGCATGATCCGCGTGCGATCGAGACGCTGCTCGATGCCTATCGCAGCCACCCGACCAACATCACCATCGGAAGCCGCTTCATCGACCATTCCGGCTTCTGCTCGACGCCGATGCGCCGCGCCGGCATCAGGCTGATCGTGCTTGCGCTCAACGGGCTCTTCACCGGCGGCCGCATCACCGATCCGACCAGCGGCATGCGGCTGCTCGACCGCTCGGCCATCGCCTTCTTCGCCAGGTCCTATCCTGCTGATTTTCCGGAGCCAATCTCGCTCGCCTGGGCGATGCGCGCGGGGCTGACCGTCAGCGAGGTCCCGGTCGAGATGCGGGCGCGGAAGGCCGGCGTCAGCTCGATCGACGGAATCAAGTCGGCGAGCTACATGATCCGCGTCCTCGGCTACATCCTGCTCGCGCGTCTGGTGAGAGCGCCATGACCCCGAGACTGCCAGCGGTGATTTGCAATCCCATCGTTCCATCGAACCTTCCGAGGAGGCAGCCGTGACAAGTCCCCTTCCGAGCCCGGAGACGGTCGTCATCATCTCCGCTTTCGCGTCGATCTACATGCTGGTGCTGTTGCGCAAGACGCTGCAGGGGAAGTTCGATCTCTATGACTTCATGATGCTGTCCATGGTGGCGATCATACCGGCGGGCTTCGCGCTGTTTCCAAACCTGGCCTATCTGGTCAGCCATTTGACCGGCGTCGTGTTTCCGTTCGTCGTGATGTTCGGCACGCTGTTCCTGGTGGTGTTCGCGTTCATGCACAACATGACGGCGCAGCTGCACCGGCTGGAGCGGCAGAACTGCGCGCTGATCCAGGAGCAGAGCCTGCTGGCGCTGGAGCTGAAGGCGAAGGAGTGCGGGCGGACAAGCGGGACGAATGTTGCCTGAAGAGAAGCAAGCCGCCAACGCTCCGACACCTCTCCCGAAGGGAGAGGTGAACCGAGCAAGCCGACCGAGCCCAATTTCATCATGTCCTCGGCGTTTCACGCCACGTCGACATCAACGGCTGGCCGTCCAGCACCTCCGCAAGCCTTTGCCGCGTGCCATGCGTGGTCCCCTCGGGCAACGCCGTGATCGCGAAGAAGCCGCACTCGACGATCTCGTGGTTCGGTTCAGGCAACCGTTCCTGCGTGAACTGCCTGACCACGTAGACCGCGACATGGTCGCGGCGGGAGACGTGGCTGTTGAGAAAGATGCCGTGCAGCACAGCCTCCCCGGTGAGATCGATATCGCCCTCCTCCTTGAGCTCGCGCCGCATCGCCTGCTCCATGGTCTCGCCGAGATCGACGCCGCCGCCGGGCAGATACCAGCCGCTGATGTAGCTGTGCCTGACCAGGAACACCCTGTTCTCGTCGTCCAGCACCACGGCGCGGACGCCGAGCGTCATGCCGCGGACCAGCAGGAAATAGGCGTGGAAGATTCGCCGCAGCAGCGGCTCGAATTTCCGTCGGACGCGGTTCAGACGATCCCCCATCAGGCTCCCAAGAGACTTCGCAAGAAACTTCGCAAGAAAACTCCCAAGAAAACTCCCAAGAAAACTCCCAAGAAAACTCCCAAGAAAACTCCCAACAGGCCCCTGCCCGGACCCCGCTTGCACGTTGCCCGCGACCTTGCCATTACAGCAAACGAATAGCGAGGCAATCGCGCGTCATGGCCCCCTTCACGCTCGCCCATCTGTCCGACCCGCATCTGCCGCCCTTGCCGAAGCCGCGGCTGATCGAACTCGCGGGCAAGCGCGCGCTCGGCTACGTCAACTGGACCCGCAACCGCCACAAGTACCAGCGCCGCGAGGTGCTCGACGTACTCGTCGCCGACGTCAAAGCGCAGGCACCCGACCACATCGCCGTCACAGGCGACCTCGTCAATCTGGCGCTCGAGGCGGAGTTCGCGCCCGCGCGGGCCTGGCTCGACGATGTCGGCCCGCCCGACCGGGTCACCACGATACCCGGCAATCACGATGCCTATGTCCGCGCCACCTTTCATCGCTTCGGCGAGACCTTTGCGCCCTATCTTGCCGGCGACGACGGCAGCACCGGGTTTCCGAGCCTGCGCCGGCGCGGGCCGCTCGCGCTGATCAGCCTGTCCACGGCGGTGCCGACCTTGCCGCTGATGGCCACGGGCACGCTCGGCCGCGAGCAGCTCGCGGCCCTCGAACAGATGCTCGAACGGCTTTCGGCCGAGGATGTCTTCCGGGTGCTGCTGGTGCATCATCCGCTGAAGTCGGACGCGCGCCAGAAGCGGATGACGGATTCCGGAGAACTGCTGGCACTCTTGAAACGCCACGGCGTCGAGCTGATCCTGCACGGGCACGACCACATTCATTCGACGATGTGGTTCGAGGGCCCCAACGGCAACATCCCCGCGGTCGGCGTGCCGTCGGCCTCCGCGCTCGCGCACGGGCGCTACCCGGCCGCGGCGTATAATCTGTTCACGATCGAGAAGGACAATGCCGGCTGGCGCTGCGAGCAGACGGTGCGGAGTCTGGAGTCCGGATTTCAGATCCGGCAGATCAAACATACGAGGCTGGTTTAACCGGCTGTCATTCCGGGGCATGCGGAGCATGAGCCCGGAATCCATCGAGCCACGCGTATGAGGATAAATGGATTCCGGGCTCGCGCTTCGCGCGCCCCGGAATGACAACGCCTCACCAGCTCCGCAGGGCCGCCAGCACGGCAACCCCGAACAAGGCGGCGGCACCGAGTACGAATCCGAACACGAACGGCCAGACTCGCGAGCGGCGTGGCGGCGGCGCGGCCTCGGACTTTGGCTCCGATGGCACCACCAGCGCGCGCTCGCGTTCGATCATGCGGCGGGCGACATAGTCGGTGACGGCTTCGACGATCACCGGAATGTCGTGCGATTCGGCGAGCACGATGCGGCCGAAGCGGGTGTCCTGGACGAAGCGGTACATCCGCTTGTCGCGCCCCATCAGGATGTGCGCGACGACGTCGATCCAGAGCCTCGGCGTATCGCCCTGGCTGACGCCGCGGTCGAACAGGTCGATCTTGTCAGGCACCTGGGCGAACAGGGGATCGAGCGCGTCGTTGAGGATCTCGAGCCGCGCCACCTCGGCGTCGCGCAAATCGACGACCACGCCGGTCCGGTCGGCGGCCTCGATCCGTGCGCGCAGCAGCGCGTCGCGCAGCCGCACCGGGCGCGGCTGGCTGGGATGGGTCCCGCTGGTCTCGGGCTCTGACATTGTCGGCCTCGTCCTCGACTATCCTCCGTTAACCTATCAGCAACCAATCCTTCCGCAAAGGGTTCGCAATTCCAGAGACTTACGGCGCCGCAGCCGGCTCACCTGTGCCAAAAACAGACGATCCCACCCAGGCAAAGCCTGGATGGGACCATCCGTCCTTGGACGTCTTCTTGAATTGAGACCGTCAGGCCGAGACGCGCGCCGGCTCTTCCACGATCGAGAAGCGGACGCCGGCCTTGTGGCGGTTCTCTTCCGAGACGGTGCGCCAGGCGTCCTCGGCTTCCGTGCGGGTCTTGAACGGACCCTGCACCTGGGCCGAGCCTTCCACGAGCTTGTGGAAGTTCATCGAACCGAACTCGCCGCCGATCACCCAGAAATTGCTGCCTTTGGTCATTGTCAGTCTCCTGTTTGCTAGCGTGATGCGTTAGCCGAACTGGTTCATCGTGTTGTGAGCGCCGCCCGCCTTCAGGGCAGCCTCGCCGGCGAAGTATTCCTTGTGGTCGTCGCCGATGTCGGAGCCGGCCATGTTCTGATGCTTGGCGCAGGCGATGCCCTGACGGATTTCCGCGCGCTGGACGTTCTTGACGTAGCCCAGCATGCCCTGCTCGCCGAAATACTCCCTGGCGAGATTGTCGGTCGAGAGCGCTGCCGTGTGATAGGTCGGCAACGTGATCAGGTGGTGGAAGATGCCGGCACGCTTGGCGGAATCGGCCTGGAAGGTGCGGATGCGCTCGTCGGCTTCGATGGCCAGCGGCGTATCGTCGTATTCCGGCTTCATCAGCTCGGCCCGGTTGTACTTGCTGACGTCCTTGCCCGCTTCCTTCATCGCGTCGTAGACCTGCCAACGGAAGTTGAGGGTCCAGTTGAACGACGGCGAGTTGTTGTAGGCGAGCTTGGCGTTGGGAACCACCTTGCGGATCCGATCGACCATCTTGGCGATCTGCTCGATATGCGGCTTTTCGGTTTCGATCCACAGCAGATCAGCACCGTTCTGCAGCGAGGTGATGCTGTCGAGCACGCAGCGATCTTCGCCGGTGCCGGGACGGAACTGATAGAGATTGCTGGGCAGGCGCTTCGGACGCAGCATCTTGCCGTTGCGGTTGATGATGACGTCGCCGTTGCGGGCGTTCTCCGGCGTCACTTCCTCGCAATCCAGGAAGCTGTTGTACTGATCGCCGAGGTCGCCCGGCTTGTGGCTGACGGCGATCTGCTGCGTGAGGCCGGCGCCGAGCGAGTCGGTGCGGGTCACGACGACGCCGTCTTCGACGCCCAGTTCGAGGAACGCATGGCGGCAGGCCCGGATCTTGGCCAGGAACACCTCGTGCGGCACGGTGACCTTGCCGTCCTGGTGGCCGCACTGCTTCTCGTCAGAGACCTGATTCTCGATCTGCAGCGCGCAGGCACCCGCCTCGATCATCTTCTTGGCGAGCAGATAGGTCGCCTCGGCATTGCCGAAGCCCGCGTCGATGTCGGCGATGACGGGGACGACATGCGTCTGGAAGTTGTCGATCTTCTCGATCAGTTCCTTCTCGCGGGTCTTGTCGCCTTCCTTGCGCGCCTTGTCGAGGTTGCGGAAGATGTCGTTGAGCTCGCGCGAGTCGGCCTGACGCAGGAAGGTGTAGAGCTCTTCGATCAGCGCCGGCACCGAGGTCTTCTCGTGCATCGACTGGTCGGGCAGCGGTCCGAACTCGGAGCGCAGCGCCGCGATCATCCAGCCGGAGAGATAGAGGTAGCGGCGATCGGTCTTGCCGCCGAAGTGCTTCTTGATCGAGATCAGCTTCTGCTGCGCGATGAAGCCGTGCCAGCAACCCAGCGACTGGGTGTACTTGGTCGGATCGGCGTCATAGGCCGCCATGTCGCTGCGCATCAGCGCCGCGGTGTAGCGGGCGATGTCGAGGCCGGTCTTGAAGCGGTTCTGCAGGCGCATGCGCGCGACGGCCTCGGCCTTCACCCCGTTCCAGGTCGGCTTGGTTTCGAGGAGCGCCTGGGCCGCCTCGATCTCGCTCTGATACGAGGCCGGGCGCTGCAGGGCGTTGATGCCACGGGGCTGGTAGTTCATGTGCTCGATCCTTTCGCTGATGACAAGCTGCTAGCATTGTCATCGACATTTTTGACAGTGCATTGCGAAATGCGTGTCCTGAGCTAAACGCGAGAAAGGGAAGTTCGTATAGAGGGCTTGTATTTGAATGGTGATGTCATGTAACATCGGAACATGTAATAGATGTTATTTTGTAAATCTTGTAACAATATAGGACAGCATTGCTGCCCTTAGCGCCTCTGGAGCTTCTAAAATGCCCGCCGAGCCCGGGAAGAAACTGTTCGTCGGCCCCCGCTTCCGGAGGATCCGGCAGCAATTGGGGCTGTCGCAAACCCAGATGGCCGAGGGGCTCGGGATCTCGCCGAGCTACGTCAACCTGATCGAGCGCAACCAGCGCCCGGTGACCGCGCAGATCCTGCTGCGGCTGGCCGAGACCTACGACCTCGACCTGCGCGACCTCGCCACCGCGGACGAGGATCGCTTCTTCGCCGAGCTGAACGAGATCTTTTCCGATCCGCTGTTCCGCCAGATCGACGTGCCCAAGCAGGAGCTGCGCGACCTCGCCGAGCTATGCCCGGGCGTGACTCACGCACTGCAACGGCTCTACGCGGCCTACACCGAGGCCCGCCAGGGCGAGACGCTGGCCGCGGCGCAGATGGCCGACCGGGATGTCGGCACGCGCTACGAGGCCAATCCGGTCGAGCGCGTGCGCGAGCTGATCGAGGCCAACCGCAACTATTTTCCGGAGCTCGAACAGGCCGCCGAAACCTTGCGCGACGAGCTGAACGTGCCGGCCGAAGGGCTCTATGCCGCGCTCGCCGCGCGGCTGCGCGAAAAGCACTCGATCCAGACCCGCATCATGCCCGTCGACGTGATGCGCGAAACACTGCGGCGTTTCGACCGTCACCGCCGCCAGTTGCTGATCTCGGAACTGGTCGACCCGCCCGGCCGCGCCTTCCAGCTCGCCTTCCAGCTCGGCCTCGGCGAATGCGCGCAAGCCCTGGAGACCATCATCGGCCGCGCCGGTCCGCTCGACGACGCGCCGCGGCGGCTGTTCCGCATCACGCTCGCCAACTATTTCGCGGCTTCCGTGATGATGCCCTATCCGGCGTTCCTGGCCGCCGCCGAGGCCTTGAGCTACGACATCCATCTGCTGGCGCAGCGCTTCAACTCCGGCTTCGAGCAGGTCTGCCATCGCCTCACCACGCTGCAGCGGCCGAATGCGCGCGGGATTCCGTTCTTCCTGCTGCGCGTCGACAATGCCGGCAACGTCTCCAAGCGGTTTTCCTCCGGCACGTTCCCGTTCTCGAAATTCGGCGGCACCTGCCCGCTGTGGAACGTGCACTCGACCTTCGACACGCCGGATCGGCTGCTCAAGCAGGTGATCGAGCTGCCCGACGGCACGCGCTATTTCTCGATCGCGCAGATGGTGCGCCGGCCGGTGGCGCCGCATCCGCTGCCGCAGCCGCGCTTCGCGATCGGTCTCGGCTGCGAGATCCGCCACGCCTCCCGCCTCGTCTACGCCGCCGGAATGGACCTGGAGAAAACCGAAGGCACGCCGATCGGCGTCAACTGCCGCCTCTGCGAGCGCGAAAACTGCGCCCAGCGCGCCGAGCCGCCGATCACGCGCACGCTGATCCTGGACGAGACGACACGGCGGGTGAGTTCGTTCGCGTTCTCGAATGCACGGGAGCTCTGAGGGTTGCCATTGGCGCCGTCACCATAACGCCTCTCGCAGTTAAAGGAACTTCCGTTTTTTCCCAACGTTATCGCTGTAGAAGGGCGGCGCGGCTTATTTGACGCCGGTCGGCGACATGAAGAACTTTTCAAATGCGGCATTCGCACCTGACGTGATCGAGGCCATGACCGCCGCCCTTGGCGCTGCGGTCGCCACACTGCCGGAGCCGGTGCATTCGGGGCATGTCGACACCATTGCCCAATCCATTCTCCGCACGGCCAGCACCGGCGAGCGCAACGTCGCGGTCTTGCAGCGGATTGCGCTGATGGAGCTCAGCCTTGCGCCGGGAACATGACGAGGTGAACCCATGAGAGTTGAGGCGGGCGTTGTAGCAGCCGTTCTGGCGCTTTGCGGCTCTGCGGTTGCGCACGCGGAGAGCTGGGCCGCCTATCGCATTCCTGAAACCGGGACCACGGTAGACATCCCCGCCTCGATATTCACGGAGGACGCCGGCAAGCCGGACGGCCAAGGGCAGCGGTTTCGCTCGGCGGACGGCAGAGCCGATCTGACCGTGCAAGCGGTGCCCCGGACGGGCGAATCTCCCGCCGCCTTCCTAGCCCGGAAGAATCCACCGTCCGGCATCGTCTACAAGCGGATCACCCCGCACTTCTTCGTCGTGTCGAGCGTCAAGCGCGACACCATCTGGTACGACCGCTGCAACTTTTCGGTCCGCTACGTCCACTGCGTGCTGATCAACTATCCCGCGGCCGAGAAGCGCCAGTGGGACGCCGTCGTGACCAGGGTCAGCCACAGCCTTGGCGGCAGCTGACGCCCTCACGACTCTCTTTGGTTAACCCCGCACTAATCCGCCCGCGCGATCTGCAACCAAGGATTAAGCACGCCTCAACATCGCTGCCATAGTCTCGCCCCACTCACTTTTCGCAAACAACGGTGGCCTATCCTGCCGGGCGAAGTGACATCAGGGGGTTCATCATGCGCATTGCGTTGCTGCTGACCGCAACCATCGTCGGCGCGCTCTTCGCCAGTCCATCCAGAGCCGGATCGCTGGATGCCGACGCAGCGCAGCCGCTGCCGCCGGGCTTCCAGAGCTACCGCGGCTACATGTTCGACGTGTCCGAGAATCGCGACCGCAAGGACGTCGACAAGCTCATGGACAATCTGAAGAGCCAGATCGACGTCGTCGAAGGCGCCGGCCTCTCTCCGCGCGTGCTGCGCTTCTTCCATACCGTTCCGATCGTTGCGAGCGAGCTGGCCTGCCTCGACGAAGGCGCCGCGACCGCGTGCTACGGCCGGGTCACACCGGACATCCAGCGCACCGCTCCGCGGACGCTGACGGTCTGGGACCCCAACAAGCAGCGCTGGAGCAATCCCAATGCCGTCGACCTCGCGGTCGATTCGGGCCTCGGCGTCATCATGCTGCGCCCCGACATGATGCGCTACGAGAAGGAAGCCGTGCTGTTGCACGAGATGCTGCACGCCTTTCACGCGCGGCTGCTGCCGGACGGCTACGCCAACAAGGGCGTGATCGGCCATTATGCCCTAGCCAAGTCCAAGGACCTGCTGCCCAAGGACTCCTACGCGATGAAGAATCCGATGGAATTCTTTGCCGTGACCTCCAGCATCTTCCTGGCCGGAAAAAGCGAATTCCACGACCCGAAGTCGCGTGAGGCGCTCAAGGAGAAGATGCCGGACTATTACAAATATCTGGTCGGCGTGTTCGGCTTCGACCCCGAGCCGGCGGCATCCAACGGCCCGGTTGCCTCGCTGAAGTGAGGCGACTCCGCCAACTCACCCCGAAAGCCGCGAGAAAATGCGCGGCTTTTTTGTTTTGCCAACCGGAAGCTGCGGATGACGCCCCGCCGGGAATTGCCAAGGCGGGGCCCGATCTGCATAGTCCCGCCCGCATCGATACTGTTTTCAAGAGGATAGAAGAACATGGCGGACGCCGACCTGGATGTCGTGATCCGGCAACTGGCCAGACAGCTGCATACGGGCCTGATGACCCGCGCCAAGGAGCGGCGGGATCGCTTCAACGGCCTCGCGGCCAAGGCCAAGGGCAAGGAGACCGGCGAGCGCTTCAAGATGTTGGCCAAGGCCAGCATGGAGCAGGCCACTGCCGCCGCAAAACGCCTGCAGATGTCCGCCGACAACGTCGCCGACAGCTACGCCCGCGCGATGCGCCTCGCCGCCAGCACGCCGATTGCGGTGAAGGCGGAAAAGAAGGCGAAGGAGAAGCCTGAGAAAAAGGCGGCCAAGGCGAAGAAGGCACAAGCCCAGAAGGCGAGGTAGGCACGACCGTTACCCTTCACCTCGCCCCGCTCGCGGGGAGAGGTCGGATTGCATCTCAGATGCAATCCCAGTGAGGGCGAGTCTCCGCGGATCCAACACTCACCGTATTCGCTGATAGAGGCCATCACCCCAACCCTCTCCCTGTAAGAACGGGGCGAGGGAGAAAAAATCCTCTCACCGCCGCGACGCAGAGGCCTGGGTCGGCTCGGCGCTCGCGAGTTCGGCGAGTTTGGCACGCGCCGCATCGTGGGTGCGGGCGTCCTTGCCGGCCGGCAGCGCAAGCGCGGCTTCGAAATCGGCGCGGGCATCATCGGCCTGGCCGCGGGCGAGGAAGGCAAGACCCCGGTCGAGGCGGGCCTGGGCAACCGACGGATCGAGGCGGATCGCCGTGTTGTAGCTCAGGATCGCGCGATCGAGATCGCCGCTGCCGGCAAGCGCCAGACCGCGCTCGTGATAGGGCGCAGCGAGCTTTGGATTGTGCGCAATCGCTTCGTCATAATCCTCGATGGCGAGCTCGAGGTCGCCATTCTGCCGGCGCGCCAACGCCCGGTCGCGATAGAGCGTGGCGCGGTTGGGATTGAGGTGGATGGCCTCGTCGAAATCCGCGATCGCCCGCCGCCAGTCGCCGTGGCGCAACGCGATCCGGCCGCGTCCCTCATAGGCGAAAGCGATCAGCGAGCCGCGGAGCGGCGAGAAGCCGATCACGGCCGAGCAGATGTCGGGCTCGTCCTCGTCCCCGCAATTGACGACGGTATGCGTGGACAGGCCGACGAGCACGCCCAGGACGATCAGCAATGGTACCGCAGCTTTGGTCATCTTCGACGGCGACCGGCATTGGGCCGGCCACGCATCCCCTTTCGAAGAAACAATCTCGTCGCGCTGTTACCACCGCCGCGGGCGATTTTATGTGCGCCAAGTCACAAAGCGGGGAGCAATTTCCGGCCTGTTCCATCAACCCCAGGGACCACGAGCAGGACCGCGCGACGAGCGGCCCCACGGGCCTCGCGGCGGATAGTTTTCGTTGGCGCCGACCGACGGCGCGGCCCGCGCGCCAAGCTCGCCCGCGAGCTGCCGGAGCGCCGCGACGCGGTTCTGCGTCGAAGGATGGGTGGCGAACAGATTGTCCACGCCATGGCCCGACAGCGGATTGATGATGAACATGTGCGCGGTCGCGGGATTTCGTTCGGCATCATAGTTCGGCACCTGATGCGCGGCGCCTTCGATCTTCACCAGCGCCGACGCCAGCCACATCGGCTGTCCCACGATGCGCGCGCCGAGATCGTCCGCTGCGTATTCGCGCGTGCGGCTGATCGCCATCTACACCAGCATGGCCCCGAGCGGCGCCAGGATCATCATCAGGATCGAGCCGACGATTCCCGGGCCGTTGTTATTGTCGCGGTGGCCGCCGAAGAACATGCCGAACTGCGCCAGCATCGAGATCGCACCGGCGATGGTGGCAGTGATCGTCATCAGCAGCGTGTCGTGATTCTTGACGTGGGCAAGCTCATGCGCGATCACGCCGGCAAGCTCCTCACGGCTGAGCTGCCGCATCAGGCCGGTGGTGACGGCGACAGCCGCATTCTCGGGATTGCGGCCGGTCGCGAACGCGTTGGGCTGTGCCTCGTCCATCAGGAACACGCGCGGCATCGGCAGCCCGGCGCGGCCCGCAAGCTCGGCGACGAGACCGACCAGCTCGGGCGCACTGTTACGGTCGACCTCATGGGCGCCGTACATCGAGAGCACCATGCGGTCGGAATTCCAGTAGGTGAAGAGATTGGTCGCTGCGGCAATGACGAGCGCGATCATGGCGCCGGAGGCGCCGCCGATCAGATAGCCCACCCCCATGAACAGAGCGGTGAGCCCTGCAAGCAGCATTGCGGTACGAAGATAGTTCATGGCCGTCTCCTGGGCGGCCGCAGGCGAGCCTCGGCCGGCGCACTTGAGGTAGGGATGACCCCGGCCCGGGCGCAAGGTTTCAGGGTGCGTCGCGGAGCCGCGGCACTGGTTTGCGCTCGATCATTCCATTAAACTTCGTCAAGAATCCAAGCGTCTCCCTCCCCCGGAAACCTCATGCTCCAGACCCGATTTGCGATCGCGGCCGCCGCTCTGCTCACGCTCGCCCTTCCCGCCTCCGCCCAGCTCGCGCCGCCGCCCGCCAAACCCGCCGTTCCCAAAACCACGGCCTCCAAGGCCACCGCCCCCTCGCCGCGCGCGGCGTCGTGCCACAATGGCGCGAGCTTCGATCGCTTCCTGGCCGACGTGAAACAGCAGGCCGTTGCCGCCGGCGTGTCGCAGCGGACGATCGCGGAGGCCTCGCCATACCTCGTCTACGACCAAGGCATCGTCAACCGCGACCGCGGCCAGCGCGTGTTCGGCCAGCTCTTCACCGAATTTGCCGGCCGCATGGCCGCGCCCTATCGCATGCAGAACGGCCAGCAGCACATCAAGACCCACGCGGCCGCGTTCGCGCGCGCGGAAAAGGAATATGGCGTGCCGCCGGCAGTGATCGCGGCGTTCTGGGGCCTCGAAAGCGATTTCGGCGTCAACATGGGCAATCTGCCGACACTGAAATCGCTGGTGTCGCTGGCCTATGATTGCCGGCGCTCGGAGATGTTCGTGGGCGAGACCATCGCCGCGCTGAAGATCATCGACCGCGGCGACTTGCATCCGGACGAGATGATCGGCTCCTGGGCCGGTGAGCTCGGCCAGACGCAGTTTTTGCCGGTCCATTACGTCAACTATGCCGTCGACTATGACGGCGACGGGCGGCGCGATCTGCTCCGCAGCGAGGACGACGTGATCGGCTCGACCGCGAACTACATCGCCAACGGACTGAAGTGGCGGCGCGGCGAGCCGTGGCTGGAAGAGATCAAGGTGCCGCAGAACCTGCCGTGGGATCAGACCGATCTCACCGCGCAGCAGCCGCGCTCGAAATGGGCGCAGCTTGGCGTCACCTATCCCGACGGACGGCCGCTGCCGAGCGACAATCTCGCAGGCTCGGTACTGCTGCCGATGGGACGCTTTGGACCGGCCTTCATGGCCTACCCGAATTTCGCGGCCTACACCGAATGGAACAACTCGCTGATCTATTCGACCACCGCGGGCTATCTCGCCTCGCGCATCGCGGGCGCCGCACCGATGCGCAAGCCGAGCCAACCGGTCGCACAACTGCCGTTCAACGAGCTCAAGGAATTGCAGCAATTGCTGGTGCGCGCCGGCTTCAATGTCGGCAAGGTCGACGGCGTACTGGGCCAGCAGAGCCGCGCCGCGGTGAAGGCGATGCAGATCAAGCATGGCCTGCCGGCGGATTCCTGGCCGACTGCCGAGCTTCTGGCCCGCATGCGCGGCGGCACCGCACAGGCGCAGCCGGCGAGCGCAGTCCGGTAAGCCCTCCTCCGTCATTCCCCGCGAAGGCAGGGAATCCAGTACGCCGCAGCCTATCGGCTCAATCACTGCTGCCTCAGAGTACTAGATCGCCCGGTCCTGGTGCGCAATTGCGCACTGGCCGGGCGATGACAGCGAGGGTGTGGCGCGATAGAATTTTCGCATCGCACAAGCCGCCTCCGCGATTGTATTTTTCCATGACGCTCCCATGTGAGTGGCTCAGGTTTTCTCCTGAGATTCCCCATCCATTCAAGCGAGCATCACATGTCCTTCCACGACGCCGTCGTCCCCGCGTATCTGCAAATGCTGAACAGCCTCACCGGCCTCCTCACCAAGGCTGAGGCGCATTGCGCGGCGAAGAAGGTCGACCCGAGCGTCCTGCTTGGCTCCCGCCTCTTCCCGGACATGCTGCCGCTGTCGAAGCAGATCCAACTCGTCAGCGACTTCGCCGCCAAGGGCTGCGCCCGGCTGACCCACAGCGAAGTGCCCTCCACACCCGACACCGAGACCAGCTTCGCGGAGCTGAAGCAGCGGCTGGCGAAGACCATCGATTATGTGAAGTCGTTCAAGCCCGAGCAGTTCGAGGGCGCCGAGACCAAGGACGTCACCTTCCCGGCCGGTCCCGACAAATCCATCACCATGAAGGGCCAGCAATTCCTCAGCGCGTTCTCGCTGCCGAACTTCTATTTCCACGCTGCGACCGCACACGGCATCCTGCGCCACAACGGTATCGAGATCGGCAAGCGCGATTTCCTCGGCGCCAACTGATTTGCGAGTTCGTACGGCTGCAGCAGGCGAAATCCGCTGCCGCAGCCAAAACTGCACATGAATTATGCTACGCGGTCCCCGCCGCGTAGCTCGCCTGCACTTTCCGTATGGCTCATCCCTTGCGCTGATTGCCGCGATGCACAAGTGTTCCGGACCTCTCACCGCCCGAAAGCATTGCCATGAGCCGTCCGACCAAATTGTTTGAGACTTACAAGCTCGGCCCGATCACGCTGGCCAACCGCCTCGTGATGGCGCCACTGACGCGCAACCGCGCCGTTCCCGGCACTTTCGTACCGGGTGCACTCGCCGCAGACTATTACGCCCAGCGCGCTTCCGCAGGGCTGCTCATCACCGAGGCGAGCCAGGTCTCGCAGCAGGGCCAGGGCTACCAGGATACGCCCGGCATCTACACCAAGGACCAGGTCGCAGGCTGGCGCAAGGTCACCGACGGCGTCCATCAGCGCGGCGGCAAGATCTACATCCAGCTCTGGCATGTCGGCCGCATCTCGCATGTCGATCTCCAGGCCAGTGGCGCAGCTCCCGTGGCGCCGAGCGCGATCCGCGCCAAGGGCAAGACTTTCGTGAATGGCGGCTTCGCAGACGTCTCCGAGCCCCGCGCGCTCGAGCTCTCCGAAATTCCCGGCATCATCGACGACTTCAAGCGCGCCACGAAGAACGCGCTGGAAGCGGGCTTCGACGGCGTCGAGATCCACGGCGCCAACGGCTATCTGCTCGAGCAGTTCGCCAAGGACGGCGCCAACAAGCGCACCGATGCCTATGGCGGCTCGATCGAGAACCGCGCGCGGCTGATGCTGGAAGTGTCCAAGGCCGTGGTGGCCGAGGCCGGCGCCGACCGCACCGGCATCCGCATTTCGCCAGTGACGCCGGCCAACGACATCTCGGACTCGAACCCGCAAGCCTTGTACGACCATATCGTCGACGGCCTGAGTGCGCTCAAGCTGGTCTATCTCCACGTCGTCGAAGGCGCCACGGGCGGTCCGCGCGACTTCGCGCCGTTCGACTATGCGAGCCTGCGCAAGCGCTTCGCCGGCGCCTACATCGCCAACAACGGCTACGATTTCGATCTCGCAACCAAGGTGCTGGACGCCAACGCTGCCGACCTCATCGCCTTCGGCAAACCGTTCATCTCCAACCCCGACCTGGTCGAGCGGCTGAAGACGGGCGCGGCGCTGAACGACTGGGACAAGAACACGTTCTACGGCGGCGGCGCGAAGGGCTATACGGATTACCCGACGCTGGCGGCCGAACCGGCGGAGTAATTTTCTCTCCACACATGACGCTGTCATGCCCCGCGAAGGCGGGGCATCCGGTACGGCGCGGCTTCTCGGTTCAATCACTCCCGTCTCTGGAATACTGGATCGTCCGCCCTAGTGCGCAATTGCGCACAAGGCGGACGATGACACCGGGAATGTGGAACGTATGCGCCACAAAGAAAAAAGGCCGGGATTGCTCCCGGCCTTTCGTCGTCATGTGACCAGCCTTACTGCAGCGAGGCGCGCTTGGGCGGGGTTGCCGGCCACGACTTGATCAGCGTGTCGTAGTCGACCGTCTCGCCCTTCGGCTTCTCGTTGGCGAGCTTGCGCTGCGGCGCGATGGTGCCGTCCTTCTGGGCCTTGGCGTACCAGTACTCGGCGGTCTCCTTCTTGTGCAGCTTCGGACCGCAGGCGCCTTGCACGCCCGACTTCTCCAGGCGCTCCATGACGGAGTCCTGTGCGGCGGCAAGCGAGTCCATCGCGGCCTGCGGCGTCTTCGCACCGGACGACGCATCGCCGATGTTCTGCCACCACAGCTGCGCCAGCTTGGGATAGTCGGGCACGTTGTTGCCGGTCGGGGTCCACTGCACGCGCGCGGGCGAACGGTAGAACTCGATCAGGCCGCCGAGCTTCGGCGCACGCTCGGTGAACGACTTGTCCCAGATGTCGGATTCACGAATGAAGGTGAGACCGACATGGCTCTTCTTCAGCGACACCGTCTTGGAGACGATGAACTGGAGATAGAGCCAGGCTGCCTTGCGGCGATCCGCCGGGGTCGACTTCAGCAACGTCACAGAGCCGGCGTCCTGATAGCCGAGCTTCATGCCCTCCTTCCAGTACGCGCCGTGCGGCGACGGAGCCATACGCCATTTCGGCGTACCGTCCGCGTTCATCACCGCGATGCCCGGCTTCACCATGTCGGCGGTGAAGGCGGTGTACCAGAACATCTGCTGGGCGATGTTGCCCTGCGCCGGCACGGGACCGGACTCCGAGAAGGTCATGCCCTGGGCCTGCGGCGGAGCGTACTTCTTCATCCACTCGAGGTACTTGGTGATCGAGTAGACCGCGGCCGGACCATTGGTGTCACCACCGCGCTCGATCGACGAGCCGACCGGACGGCAGCCTTCCATGCGGATGCCCCATTCGTCGACCGGCAGACCGTTCGGGATGCCCTTGTCGCCGTTGCCGGCCATCGACAGCCAGGCATCGGTGAAACGCCAGCCGAGCGACGGGTCCTTCTTGCCATAGTCCATATGGCCGTAGACCTTGACGCCGTTGATCTCCTTGATGTCGTTGGTGAAGAACTCGGCGATGTCCTCGTAGGCCGACCAGTTCACGGGCACGCCGAGCTCATAGCCGTATTTGGCCTTGAACTTGGCCTTGTAGTCCGGGTTGGTGAACCAGTCGTAGCGGAACCAATAGAGGTTGGCGAACTGCTGGTCGGGCAGCTGATAGAGCTTGCCGTCGGGCGCGGTGCCGAACGACTTGCCGATGAAGTCGTTGACGTCCAGCATGGGATCGGTGACGTCCTTGCCCTCGCCGGTCATGTAATCCGACAGCGCGATGGTCTGGCCGTAACGGAAGTGCGTGCCGATCAGGTCGCTATCGTTGATCCAGCCGTCATAGACGTTCTTGCCGGACTGCATCTGGGTCTGCAGCTTCTCGACCACGTCACCCTCCTGGATGATGTCGTGCTTGAGCTTGATGCCGGTGAGCTCGGAGAACGCCTTGGCCAGCGTCTGCGATTCGTATTCGTGGGTCGTGATGGTCTCGGAGACGACGTTGATCTCCATGCCCTTGAATGGTTCGGCGGCCTTCGCGAACCACTCCAGCTCCTTCTTCTGGTCGTCCTTCGACAGCGTCGAGGGCTGGAATTCCGCAATCCACTTCTGGATGGCGGCGTCGTCAGCGGCGCGGACCGGCGCCGAGACGGCGAACGCCACCGCAATGATGGCTGCCGCACTTGATACGCTCAGCAAGCTGACTTTGGTCAGCGGACCTTTGCTTCTAGACCGTCGCATGTTGTTTCCTCCGTTGCAGCGACAAACTTTTGTACAGGCCCGGGTTGGTCCCGGATCTGGCCGTCCCTTCGCGAGTTTCAGACCGTGCGGAAGATGAGCGCGGCCGTGACCAGCGAAATTCCTGATGCGAGCCACAGGCTCGAGATTTCAAAACCTTCCTCGCCGATCGGCAGTGTGGCAAGCGCATCGGTGCCCATGAAAGCGATCCACAAGAGGTGAATCACGGCAGCCGTGATCAGCGAGATGAACAGGCGGTCGCCGCGCGTGGTCGGGATGCTGAGCACGCCGACGCGCTCGGCTTCGGGATAGACCGCGGCCAGGTACGTCATCACGGCCAGCGTGCAGGCGAGCGCGACGAAGAAGATCGCCGTCGGCAGCGTCCAGGCCATCCATGCGATGGATTCCATGAGAGCCTCCTCAGACCCGACCGAGCGCGAAACCGCGCGCGATGTAATTGCGGACGAACCAGATCACGAGCGCACCCGGAATGATGGTGAGCACGCCGGCCGCGGCCAGCAGACCCCAATCCATGCCGGCCGCCGATACCGTGCGCGTCATGATCGCGGCGATGGGCTTGGCCTGTACCGAGGTCAGCGTGCGCGCGAGCAGGAGCTCGACCCAGGAGAACATGAAGCAGAAGAAGGCGGCGACGCCAATGCCGCTCGCGATCAGCGGCACCAGGATCTTGATGAAGAAGCGCGGGAATGAATAGCCGTCGAGGAAGGCGGTCTCGTCGATCTCTCGCGGCACGCCGGAGACGAAGCCTTCGAGGATCCAGACCGCCAAGGGTACGTTGAAGATGCAATGCGCGAGCGCGACCGCCCAGGGCGTATCGAACAGGCCGATCGCCGAATAGAGGTTGAAGAACGGCAGCGCATAGACCGCGGCCGGTGCCATGCGGTTCGACAGCAGCCAGAAGAACAGATGCTTGTCGCCGAGGAAGCGGTAGCGCGAGAAGGCGTAGGCCGCCGGCAGCGCCACCGAGATCGAAATGATGGTGTTGAGGACGACGTATTCCAGCGAATTGATGTAGCCGGAATACCAGCTCTCGTCGGTGAAGATGCGCTTGTAGTGCTGCAGCGTCGGGGCATGCGGCCACAGCGTCATCGTCGAGACGATTTCGGCATTGGTCTTGAAGCTCATGTTGACGAGCCAGTAGATCGGCAGCAGCAGGAAGATCAGGAACAGCGCCATGATGACGCGCCGGCCGGGGATCGAATGCATCACGCGGCTCCTTCCTGCGGCTTACGTTCGGCGCCGGCATTGGTCATGACGGTGTAGAAGATCCAGCAGACGATCAGGATGATCAGATTGTAGACCAGCGACAGCGCCGCCGCCTTGCCGAGGTCGAACTGGCCGAGCGCGATCTTGACCAGCTCGATCGACACGAAGGTGGTGGAATTGCCGGGTCCGCCGCCGGTGACGACGAACGGCTCGGTGTAGATCATGAAGCTGTCCATGAAGCGCAGCAGCACCGCGATCAGCAGCACGCGGTTCATCTTCGGCAGCTGGATCGCCTTGAATACGGCCCAGCGCGAAGCGCCGTCGATCTGGGCGGCCTGGTAGTAGGCTTCCGGGATCGACTTCAGGCCGGCATAGCAGAGCAGCGCGACGAGGCTGGTCCAGTGCCAGACGTCCATCACGATGACCGTGACCCAGGCGTCGAATTCGTTCGAGACGTAATTATAGTCGATTCCGATGGCGTTGAGGACGTAGCCGAGCAGGCCGATGTCGGGCCGGCCAAAGATCTGCCAGATCGTGCCGACCACGTTCCACGGGATCAGCAGCGGCAGCGCGAGGATGACGAGACAGGCCGCGACGGTCCAGCCCTGGCGCGGCATCGACAGCGCGACGACGATGCCGAGCGGCACCTCGATGGCGAGGATCACCAGCGAGAAGAAAAGATTGCGCCCGAGCGAGGCGAGGAAGCGGCCGCCGAGGTCGGTCGAGGGATCGAGCAATTCCTTGAACCAGCCGACACCGTTCCAGAAGAACTGATTGTTGCCGAACGTGTCCTGCATCGAATAGTTCACCACCGTCATCAGCGGCAGCACCGCGGAGAAGGCGACGACCAGGAACACCGGCAGCACCAGGAACCAGGCTTTTTGGTTGACGATCTTGTCCATCAGGCGGCTCCCTCCACCAGAAGGCTGTCGGCATAGACGTGGATATGCGACGGGTCGAATTTCAGCCCGGCGGTGCCGTCCGAACTGGCGAATCCCGCAGGCGCGCGCGCCGCGAGCTTTGCGTCGCCGAGGCGCGTGCGGGCGAAACGGATGCGGCCGAGATCGTCGATGCGCTCGATCTTTGCCGTAAGCAGGCCGGGAGCCGGCGCGACCGCGTCGACGAATTCGGGACGAACGCCGATTTCGATCTTCGCGCCGGCCGGAAGCTTGTCATAGCTGCGGCCCAGCGCAATGACGTGGCCGCCGACCTTGGCTTCGCGGCCCCTCACCTCGGCTGGAATGATGTTCATGCCGGGCGAGCCGATGAAATAGCCCACAAATGTGTGCGCCGGCTTGTCGAACAGCTCGGCGGGCGTGCCGCTCTGCACGACGCGGCCGTCATGCATGACGACGACGGTGTCGGCGAAGGTCAGCGCCTCGGTCTGGTCGTGGGTGACGTAGATCATCGTGAGGTCGAGCTCGCGATGCAGCGCCTTCAGCTTGGAACGCAGCTGCCATTTCAGCTCGGGGTCGATCACCGTCAGCGGCTCGTCGAATAGCACGGCGGCCACGTCGGACCGGACCAGGCCGCGACCGAGCGAGATCTTCTGCTTGGCATCGGCGGTGAGCCGAGTCGCCTTGCGGTTCAGATAGGGTTCGAGATCGAGCAGGCGGGCGATCTCGGCGACGCGCTTGTCGATCTCGGCCTTCGGCACGCCGCGGTTCTTCAGAGGGAAAGCCAGGTTCTGCCCCACCGTCATGGTGTCGTAGATCACCGGGAACTGGAACACCTGGGCGATGTTGCGCTTCTGGGTTGACAGCGGTGTGATGTCCTGCCCGTCGAACAGGATTTTTCCCCGCGACGGCGTGATGATGCCGGAGATGACGTTGAGCAGCGTGGTCTTGCCGCAGCCGCTTGGGCCGAGCAGCGCATAGGCGCCGCCCTGCCGCCAGGTCATGGTCACCGGCTTGAGCGCAAAGCTGTCCTGCGGCGCGTCATTGCCGGCGTAGGAGTGGGCGAGATCGACGAGGTCAATGCGGGCCATGTCGCATCTCCCTCAAGAGCTTGGTGCCGCGACCAATCGGTCAGCGGCATCAAACACAAAGACATCATTGGGATCGAGCACGGCATCCAGCGTCTGGCCGGGCTCGAATTCGTGCACGCCATGCAACACCGCAACCCAGTTCGATCCGTCGCGGGTCAAATGCACGAAGCTCTCCGAACCGGTGATTTCGGTCACCGTCACCGTGGCGTGGAAGGCGTGACGGTCGGCCTCGCCGTTGGCGAGCGCCAATTGATGGGCGCGAAAGCCGACGCGATAGGAGCCGTCGGCGAGCGACGAATAGAGCCCGGAGGCTGGCGACGCGGCGCCGCCGGCATATTGCACGGAGCCGTTCTTCTTCTCGATGCCAACGAGGTTGAGCGGCGGATCGGAGAACACCTGCGCGACGCGCAGCGTCTGCGGCCGGCGGTAGACGCTCGGCGTCTCGCCGATCTGGAGCGCCTGGCCCTCCCACATGCAGACCGTGTTGCCACCGAGCAGCAACGCTTCGGTCGGCTCGGTGGTGGCATAGACGAAGATCGCGCCCGAGGCCTCGAAGATGCGCGGCAGTTCGGCGCGCAGCTCTTCGCGGAGCTTGTAGTCGAGATTGGCGAGCGGCTCGTCGAGCAGCACGAGATCGGCGCCCTTGACCAGCGCGCGCGCCATCGCGGTGCGCTGCTGCTGACCTCCGGAGAGCTGAAGCGGTGTGCGCTTCAGGAACGGCTCGAGCCGCAGCAGTCTTGCGGCTTCTGCCACGCGCGTCTCGATCTCGTCACGCGGCTTGCCCTGCACGCGCAGCGGCGAGGCGATGTTCTCGTAGACCGTCAACGAGGGATAATTGATGAACTGCTGATAGACCATCGCGACCGAACGCTTGCGCACATCGACGCCGGTGACGTCCTTGCCGTTGACCAGCACCTTGCCCGTGGTCGGCTTGTCGAGACCGGCGAGCAGCCGCATGATCGAGGTCTTGCCCGACAGCGTCGGCCCGAGCAGCACGTTGAGCGTGCCGCTCTCGAGCGTCAGCGAGACGTCACGGATATGTTCGATACCGTCGACGGTCCGGGTCACGTGATCGAGTGTCACGCTCATGAGCGACCTCCTGCTTCCAGCAGGGGACTTTGCCGCACACCATGGGCTGCAATCCAGTCGCTCAAAGCCGCGATCTCGTCGGCAGATAGTCGCAGGCCGAGCTTGGAGCGGCGCCAGACGATGTCCTCGGCGGTGACGGCCCATTCGTTGGCCATGAGGTAGCGGACCTCGCGCTCGGTCAGCGTCGCGCCAAAGGCCAGGCCGAGATCGGCGGCCGATTTCGCATCGCCGAGCAGCTTTTCCGCCCTTGTGCCATAGGCGCGCGCGAGGCGCCGCGCATGCTCATGGCTGAGGAAGGGATAGCCGCGCTGGAGCTCGGCGATCAGGCCGTCGACGTCGGACACACCCATGTCGCCGCCGGGCAGCGGCGCCTTGCCGGTCCATCCCTCACGCGCTTTCGCACTGCGAAGATAGGGCGCCAGCCGTTCCAGCGCCTCTTCGGCGAGGCGGCGATAGGTCGTGATCTTGCCGCCATAGATCGACAGCAGCGGCACGCCTCCGGGTATGTCGAGTTCGAACACGTAGTCGCGGGTGGCAGCCTTGGCTTCGCTGGCGCCGTCGTCGTAAAGCGGACGCACGCCGGAATAGGTCCAGACCACGTCCTCGGGCGTCACCGGCTTGGCCAGATATTCGCTGGCGGCCTTGCAGAGATACTCGATCTCCTCGACCGTCGCCTTCACCTTGGAGGGATCGCCGTCATAGTCGCGGTCGGTGGTGCCGATCAGCGTGAAATCGTCCTGGTACGGGATCACGAAGATGATGCGGCCGTCGGCGTTCTGGAACATGTAGGCGCGGTCGTGATCGTAAAGTTTCTTCACGACGATGTGCGAGCCCTGCACCAGGCGCACCTTGGCCTTCGCATTCACACCGGCGCCACGGCCGAGCACGTCCTCGACCCAGGGACCGCCGGCATTGACCAGCGCGCGGGCCTGGACCTGCGAGCGTGCGCCGGTCAGCGTATCGACCATGCTGACCGTCCAGACGCCGTCGGACTGGCGGATTTCGGTGGCGCGGGTGCGGGTGCGGATCTCCGCGCCCTTGTCGGCGGCGTCGCGTGCGTTGAGCACCACGAGGCGAGCGTCATCGACGAAGCAGTCGGAATATTCGAATGCGCGGCTGTAGCGATTAGGGATCAGGGGACGGCCGACCTCGTCGCGCCGCAGATCGACCGAGCGGGTTGCGGGCAGCAGATGACGGCCACCGATGTGGTCATACAGGAAGAGGCCGAGGCGCAGCAGCCAGGCCGGGCGCAGGCCGGCGTGATGCGGTAGAACAAAACGCAGCGGACGGATGATGTGGGGCGCGATGCCCCAGAGAATCTCGCGCTCGATCAGCGCCTCGCGGACCAGGCGAAACTCGTAATATTCGAGATAGCGCAGTCCGCCATGCACCAGCTTGGTCGACCAGGACGACGTCCCGCTCGCCAGATCGTTCATTTCGCACAGGAAGACACTGTTGCCGCGGCCCACCGCGTCGCGCGCGATGCCGCAGCCGTTAACACCGCCTCCGATGATGGCGAGGTCGAATATCCGCTCCAACAGACGCATCCCCCGGCGACCGCTCGTTCCTTCGAGCAGCTACTTTCGTTTTTGATTAGATCACACCGAAAACCGAAAGCAAGATGAAAGACAAGAGACAGGAAGTGAAAGCGAAACATTTTTTATGGGCAGCCGGCGGAGAGATCGGCAGAGAAACGGCCAAATTCGAGACCAAATGGTCCCGATTGATCGGCATGGGGGCATGACCAGCCCCGCGGTCCGAAGAGGATATTGAATGTAGCAACATATCTACATATACTTCGCGATCGTAAGCCTAACCACGGCGTGGAGCTGAAGATGGTGACCACCCTGACCAGCCGAGAGTTCAACCAGGATACAAGCGGCGCCAAGAAAGCCGCCTCGCAGGGACCCGTCTTCATTACGGATCGTGGCCGCCCGGCTCATGTCCTGCTGACGATCGAGGATTATTTGCGCCTGAGCGGCGGGGACATGAGCCTCGCCAAAGCTCTGGCGCAGGCGAACACGGACTTCGAGTTCGATCCGCCCCGCATGTCCGGCGGAGGCTTCAAGCCCGCCGATCTCGACTGATGTTTCTGCTGGACACCAATGTCATCTCCGAACTGAGGCGACCCGACAAAGCGGATCGCAATGTCGTCGCCTGGGCCAATGCGATTCCCGCTGCGAATTTTTTCATGTCGGCGATCTCGATTCTCGAAATCGAACTTGGTGCGCGCCTGATCGCGCGCAAGGACGCGACGCAGGGCGCTGTCTTGCGCACGTGGATCGACGATCAGGTTCTAGCTCGTTTCGAAGGGCGAATCCTGGCCATTGATACGGTGGTGGCACAGCGTTGTGCGCAACTTCACGTTCCCGATCAGAAGGCTGAACGCGACGCTCTCCTCGCGGCAACCGCGCTTGTTCACGGCTTGACGGTTGTTACGCGCAATGTTGGGGATTTCGAACCTACGGGTGTGACGCTGATCAACCCGTGGAAACCAGCAGCAGGGTAGGACGCCTCCCGCTATCGCAGGCGGACGACCGAACCCGGGTCTTGAGGTGGCTCCGCTGCTGCCTCATCCGATTCCCCCGCCCCTTTCGGCATTGCCGCCATCACCTCGATGCCTTTGCTGTGGCAAATCGTGGCGAGGCGCTCGGGCAGTTCCTGATCGGTCACGAAGGTCTGGATCTGGCTGATATGGGCGATGCGCACCGGCGCACTGCGCCTCAGTTTCGTCGAGTCAGCGACCAGCATGACGCTGCGGGCGTTGGCGATGATGGCTTGCGCCACCTGCACCTCGCGATAGTCGAAGTCGAGCAGCGCGCCCTCTTCGTCGATCGCGGACGCGCCGATGATGGCGTAGTCGACCTTGAACTGTCCGATCAGCTGCGTCGCGGTCGAGCCGACCACGGCGCCGTCGGCACGCCGCACCGTGCCGCCGGCGACCACCACCTCGATGCGGGGATGTCGGTAGAGCAGCATCGCGACGTTGAGGTTGTTGGTGATGACGAGGAGGTCCTCGTGCGAGGTCAGCGCGCTCGCGACCTCCTCGGTCGTGGTGCCGATGTTGATGAAGAGCGAGCAGCCGTTCGGGATCAGCGAGGCGGCCGCAATCCCGATCGCCTTCTTCTCGTCGGCGGCGACGAAGCGCCGCGCCTCGTAAGCGAGGTTCTCGACGCCGGACGCGATGATCGCCCCGCCATGGATGCGGGTCAGCGAGCGGCGCTCGCAGAGATCGTTGAGATCCTTGCGAATGGTCTGCGCCGAGACCTCGAACTTGCGCGCCAGCTCCTCCACCATGACGCGGCCCGAAGCACGCGCGATGTTGAGGATCTCTGCTTGGCGATGGGTCAATCCGGTCACGGCGATGGGCCTCAAATCAGGATGCCGCATGGTGCGGCGGTTCACAGCTGCGGTCAATGCGGACGCCGATCACGGTTAACGGCCGAAGCCTCTCACCACGCCATCGCGGCGGCGAGACGCGCGAGCAGATCCGGATCGTCGAAGGCGCTGGCGGACGCGACTGCGCCTGATCCAACAAGGTCAGCATGGCTGAGGCTGGTGCGGATTCCGATGGTCGGAATGCCGGCGGCGGCCGCCGATTGCACGCCGGAGCGGGAATCCTCAAACGCAACGGAGGCCGCCGCGCTGGCGCCGACGAAGCGCAGTCCCTCCTGATAGGGCAGCGGATGCGGCTTGCCGTGCGGCAGTCCGTCACCGATCACGATCGCCTTGAAGCGATGCGTGATGCCGAGACCGGAGAGCAGCAGCTCGGCATTCAGACGCGGCGCGTTGGTTACCGCGGCCATGGGAATGCCGGCGCCATCCGCCCGGTCGAGCAGCGCCAACAGACCAGGCAGCGGCTCGATCTGCCCGGCGACGAGGGTGCGGAAGACCTGCTCCTTCTCGCCAAGGATCTCGGCGCGCTTGTCCAGCGCTTCATCGGACAGGAAGCGCTCGCCGATCGATACATTGGAAAAACCTTGCAGCTCCCTGGAGAAGCGCGCGTGATCGAACACATGGCCACGCGGCCCAAGCACCTGGTTGAAGGCCTTCAGGTGCAGCGGGTCGGTATTGGCGAGCGTACCGTCGATGTCGAACAGCAATGCCCGGCCGAGAGCTTCGATCATTTCCGTACTTTCCCCGATGCGCGATGCATCAATGCGAAAGACGTATCAATACAGCCCCCATCGCGCAATGACACATCGACATGACCGTCACGGACACTCGACAAAGCCGCGCACGGCTGCAACACTCCATGCAAGATCAAAAAAGGAGGAAACGATGACGATCAATCGACGCGTTCTGGCTCTCTCGACTCTTGCCGTCTCAGCGCTCGCTGTCACGACACCAGTGCTGGCGGCCTCGGCCGACGAGGACGCCGTTGCAAAGAAGGTCGAGGCCTTCCGCCTCGCCCAGATCGCGGCAGACCCCAAGGCGCTCGGCGCGCTGTGCTGGGACGATCTCAGCTACAGCCATTCCAGTGGCAAGGTCGAGGACAAGGCAACTTTCATCACCAATGCCACCGACGGCAAATCGAAGTTCCTGTCGATTGAATACAAGGAGCCGACCATCAAGGTCATCGGTCCCGCCGCGATCGTGCGCTTCCACTGGGTCGCGGAACAGGAGATGGCGGCCGATGGGAAAAAAGTGCCGACCAACCTTCACATCCTGATGAACTGGCAGAAGCAGGGCGACGACTGGAAGCTGTTGTCGCGGGCTGCGACGAAGTTGTGATGGGCGGCGTCACTCCGGGACGCGCCGAAAGGCGCGGGCCCGGAATGACATCGGCTATTACGCCGCTTCCCTCACATCACCGTTAACCAGCTTGCGCGCGGCGCGCTCTGCTTCGCGGGCGTTGCGGAAGAGCTGGCCTTCGAGACGATTGAACTGGTGGGACGAGGCGAAGAAGCAGTAGCCGCCCTGGCCGCGAACGACGATACCCGCGGTCTGTGAATTGACTTCGATGATGTAGCTGTCCGGCATGGCCCGTAGATTCCTCAATGCGGGCAAATAACCGGATCTCTGCCCAAAAGTTCCTCAGGCAAATCAGACGGTTTCCACCCCGAATCGACGTGCAATTAAGTACTTGGGGACCTCATCCGTTTTATGACTGCTTGTTGGCGAAGCCGCGACGCAATGACTCAGTCGCGCCGCGTTTGGCCGCCCTGCACATCTTCGTGAGATGGGACAGAGCGACGCGCGCGATTACGTCGCGATCGGCGGATCATCCCGACTGATCGCCTGCGGACGTCCCTCGTCGTCGATCGAGACATAGGTGAAATTGCCGTCGGTCACCAGGATCGGCTGAAGCTCCCTGCGCCGCAGCGCCCAGGCTTCGAGATGCACGGTCATCGAGGTGCGACCGAGGCGCACGAGATTGGCGTAGACGGAAACGAGATCGCCGACATAGACCGCTTTACGAAAATTCATCGCCTCGATCGCCACCGTCACGGTGCGAGATCTCGCCACCTTCGATGCGAACACACCGCCGCCGACGTCCATCTGGCTGAGCAGCCAGCCGCCAAAGATATCGCCATTGGCGTTGGTGTCGGCGGGCATCGCCAGCGTGCGGATGCAGAGATCGCCGCTCGGTTCGGTGTCGGACTCGTCGGTCATATGGTTCTCAATTGAAATTGTCCCAGCCCGGATCGGGCGCAAAGCGCGCGCCGAATCGCTCGGCAAGCGCGCGCATGGTGGATACGACATTCTCCACCCCGCGCGTGCGCGCATAATTCAACGGCCCGCCGCGGAAAGGCGCATACCCGGTGCCGAAGATCATCGCGCCGTCGACGGCGTCGGGATCGTCGACGATGCCTTCGCGAAGGGCCGCGACGCAGACATTGGACATCGGCAGCACCAGCCGGTCGATCATCTGGTCGGTGACGCGCGGGCCGGTCTCGGGCAGCGGCGCCTTCTCCGCCTTGCCGTCCTTCCATGTGTAGAAGCCCTTGCCGGTCTTGCGGCCGAGCTCGCCCTTGGCGACCTTGTCGCGCAGCCAGGCCGGCGTCGGCGGCAAGAGATCGCCGAACCTGGTGCGCAGCATGTCGCCGACGTCGAGGCAGATGTCGAGCCCGACCTGGTCGGCCAGCTCGATCGGCCCCATCGGCATGCCGAACTGCTCGGCGGCGGCGTCGATCAGGCGCTGGTCGGTCTTCTCGTCCAGCATCACCATCGCTTCCAGCATGTACGGCGTCAGCGCGCGGTTGACGAGGAAGCCGGGCGAGCTCTTCACGGGTAGCGGCAAACGGTCGATCGCGCCGACGAAGGCGAGCGCCTCTTTCAGTACCTGCGTATCGTTGCCGTCGTGGCTGACGACTTCGACCAATTGCAGCCGCGACACCGGATTGAAGAAGTGAAGGCCGACGAGCCGCTCGGGCCGCGCCAACGTCGTGCGCAAATCCTGAAGCGGAATGCTTGACGTGTTGGTCGCGAGAATCGCGCTCGGCTTCATCTTTGGCTCGAGGCCGGCATAGACTTTTTGCTTGAGCTCCAGCTTTTCCGGCACCGCCTCGATGATGAGATCCGCGTTGCGGACGCCCTCTCCGTCCATATCAGGGATCAGCCGATCGAGCGCGTCACGCACCTCGGTCGGTTTGCGGATGATCTTGCCGTAGAGCTCGGCAGCGCGCTTCACCGCGCCGGCGATCGGCTCCGCCTTCATGTCGGCGAGCGAGACGCGTATCCCCTGCCCGGCTACCCAAGCGGCGATGTCGCCGCCCATGGCGCCGGCGCCGATGACGTGGACGTGCTTGATCGTATTCCCGCCGCCCGTCGTCTTCTTCATCTGCTCGCGCAGGAAGAACACGCGGATCAAATTCTGCGCGGTCGGCGTCACCATCAATTTGGCGAAGGAAGCCTGCTCGGCCTTCAGCATCGCGGCCTTGCTGCCGCCATGGCTCTTCCAGAGATCGATCAGCGCGTAAGGCGCGGGATAGTGCTCGCGGGGTGCAGCCTTTGCGGCCTCCGCGCGCATCCGCTTGGCCAGCAGCCCGCGGACCGGTCCGAGATTGGCTGCGCGCGTGAGGAGGCCAGGCTTGGCCCGCTTCAGCCGGCCGAACAGGGCGTCTTTCACCGCGCCCCGGACATGGCGCTCCTGCGTCACGGTGTCGACGAGGCCGAGCGATTTCGCGCGGCGCGCATCAATGGTGCGGCCGGTCAGCATCAGCGCCATCGACTGGGTCGGATTGACCAGCGCGGTGAAGCGCGCGGTGCCGCCGAGACCGGGATGCAGGCCGAGCATCACCTCGGGGAAGCCGAAGCGCGCGCCGTCGATGGCGATGCGCGACTGGCAGGCGAGCGCGACCTCGAGGCCGCCGCCGAGACAGAATCCGTGGATGACGGCGACCGTCGGCAGCTTCAATGCTTCCAGATGATCGACCACGGCATGCGCGGCGCGGATGCGTGTCTCCACCATCGCAGGATCGCTGGCGCCACGGAATTCGTTGACGTCCGCGCCGGCGATGAAGCCGGACGGCTTTGCGGAACGGATCACGAGGCCGGCGGGGCGCTCGGTCTCGATCGCCGCGAGCACGGCGTCGAATTCCTCCATCACGTCGGAGGAGAGTGTATTGGCGCTGGCGTCGGCACGGTCGAACAGCAGCCAGGCGACGCCGTCGTCATCGCGTGTCAACTTGAAATGCTTGTAGGGGCCGTCGGCCGCAAGCTTGGGTCCCAGCTCCAGCACGCGATCGCCGAGCGCGGTCATGATCTTCGAATCCATGGTCACACCGCCTCGATCAGCATGGCGCCGCCTAGCCCGCCGCCGATACATTCGGTGGCGACACCGCGCCGCGTGCCGAGCCGCTTCATCGCGTTGACGAGGTGCAGCACGATACGGTTGCCGGAGGTGCCGACGGGATGGCCGAGCGAGATGGCGCCGCCGTCGACATTGAGCTTGTCACGATTGATCTCGCCGGCCGCGCCGTCGAGGCCCAGGATCTCACGGCAGAATTTATCGTCGTTCCAGGCGGCGAGACAGCCGAGCACCTGCGTTGCAAAAGCCTCGTTCAGCTCCCAAGTCTCGACATCCTGAACCGTGAGGCCGTTGCGCGCAAGCAGCGGCGTCGCCGACATCACCGGGCCGAGTCCCATGATGCTGGGATCGAGCGCGGCCCAGTTGCTGTCGACGATGGCGGCCTTCGGCGTCAGCCTGTGCTTTGCCACCGCCGCGTCGGAGGCGAGGATCACCCAGGAGGCGCCGTCGGTGATCTGCGAGGAATTGCCGGCGGTGACCTGCCCCCAGGGCCGCTCGAACACCGGCTTCAGCTTTGCCAGCGTCTCGGCCGTCGAGTCCGGACGTACGCCGTCGTCGTGGTCGAAGAATTTTCCATTACGGGAGAACGCGGTCTCGACCTCCCCCTTGAGATAGCCCTCCGTCTGCGCATGTGCGAGCCGGCGATGGCTCTCGGCGGCGTAAGCGTCGGACTGTGCGCGCGTAATGCCGAAGAGATGGCCGACGACTTCGGCGGTCTGACCCATGTTCAGATCGGTGATGGGGTCGGTCAGCCCGCGCTCCAGGCCAATGATGGGCTTGAGATCGCGCGGCCGCAGCCTGAAGGCGGCGGCGGCCTTCGCGGCGATGCCCTTGGCCGTGGCAAGGCCGGCAAACCAGCGCACGCCGGAATTCGGCCAGACCAATGGCGCGTGACTGAGCGCCTCGGTACCGCCGGCGAGGATCATGTCGGCGTGGCCCTCGCGAATGTAGCGGTAGGCGGTATCGATCGACTGCATGCCGGAGCCACAGTTGATCTGCACGGTGAGGGCGACCATGTCCTCGCCCATACCGAGCCGGAGCGCGGCGACGCGGGCCGGATTCATCTCGTCCGCGATCACGTTGACGCAGCCGAGGATGACCTGGTCGAAATCATCCGGCGAAAACGGCTGGCGCGCGAGCAGCGGCCGTCCGCACTGCACGGCAAGATCCACCGGCGTGAACGGTCCGGGCCCCGAACGCGCCTTCAAGAACGGCGTCCGGCTGCCGTCGACGATCAAAACCGGTCGTGCCATCAGCTCGCCGCCCTCTGTTCACCGAGTTCCTGGAAGAACTGATGCACATCTCCGGTTTTCTTGTAAATCGGCGACAGCGCCTCCGGCGCAAAATCGTCGACCTCGAGCACTTTTGTGACGGCTTCGTGAGCCTCGGCAAGCTGCTCGCCTTCGGCCTGCGTGATCACGCCCTTGGCCACGGCGTCCTTCCAGTCACGGATGTGCGCCGCGCGCATGCGCTTGGCGATGGCGTCGGTGCCCGTGACCAGCGTGAACGCGCGCTCCAGCCGGGCGAAGCCGCCGTCGTCATCGACATGGGCGAGGTCCGGCGTGAGGCGCTCACGCGCGGCCGAGGGCTCCAGCACGATGCCAGCGCATTGGTGCACGACACGGTCGGACGGGCCAAGCACGCGGGCACCGAACGGCTGGATCACGAGCTTGAGGAAGCCGGCGACGAAACGGTTGGGCAGATTGGCGAGGATTTCCGCAAGCCTGTTTTCGATCGTCTTGAAGCCGGTCGCCATGCACCATTCCAGCGCGGCGAAGTCTTCCTTCTGCCGGCCCTCGTCCTGCCAGCGTTTCAGCGCCGCCGATAACAGGTACAGCTCGGACAGGATGTCGCCAAAGCGCGCCGACAGCATCTCTTTGCGCTTGAGTGCGCCGCCGAGCGTGAGCAGCGCCATGTCGGCGCAGAGCGCGAACGCCGCCGAATAGCGCGAGAGCTGGCGATAGAATGGCGTGGCGTCGCCTGCGTTCGGTGCCGGCGCGAAGGCGCCAAAGGTCCAACTCCGGCCGAAGGCGCGCAAGAGCGTCTCGAAGCTATGGCCGACATGTTTCCAGAACGCCTTGTCGAACGCGGTGAGCCCGCGGTCGCGGTCGGTGTCGGCAAGCGCGGTCATCTCGGCGAGCGGATAGGGATGCGCGCGGATCGCGCCCTGCCCGAACACGATGAGGTTGCGGGTCAGGATGTTGGCGCCCTCCACCGTAATGCCGACCGGAACGGCGCGGTGGAGATTGCCGAGATAGTTTTGCGGTCCGTCGATCACGGCCTTGCCGCCATGGATGTCCATGGCGTCGTCGACAGCGGTGCGCATTCGCTCGGTCGCATGCAGCTTCATGATGCCGGAGATGACAGCGGGATGAACGCCGGCGTTCAGCGCCGCGCAGGTGAGCCGCCGCGCCGCGTCGAGCTGATAGGCGGTGGCGACGATGCGCGCCAGCGGCTCCTCGACGCCTTCGAATTTGGAGATGGAGATGCCGAACTGCTCGCGGATGCGGGCATAGGCGCCGGTGGTGCGCGCCGCGTAGGCGGCACCGGCCGCCGACAGCGACGGCAGCGAGATGCCGCGGCCGGCGGCGAGCGCCGTCATCAGCATCTTCCAGCCCTGCCCCAGCCGCTCCTGGCCGCCGATGACATAGTCGAGCGGAATGAAGACATCGCGGCCCCGGTTTGGGCCGTTCTGGAATACCTGCATCGACGGCAGATGGCGCTGGCCGATCTCGACGCCGGGCAGATGAGTCGGGATCAACGCCACGGTGATCCCGAGCGCTTCCTGACTCCCCACGAGATGATCGGGATCGTAGGCCTTGAACGCCAGCCCCAAGAGCGTCGCGACGGGACCGAGCGTTATATAGCGCTTGTGCCAGTTCAGCCGGAGGCCGACGACCTCGCGACCTTCGAAAGTGCCCTTGCAGATGATGCCGGTGTCGACCATCGAGGCGGCATCGGAGCCGGCTTCGGGGCTGGTGAGGCCGAAGCAGGGAATGTCACGGCCATCGGCGAGGCGTGGCAACCAGCGCTCCTGCTGCTCCTTGGTGCCGAAGCGCATCAGAAGCTCGCCCGGTCCAAGCGAGTTCGGCACCATCACGGTGACGGCCGCCGCGATCGAGCGGGTGGAGATCTTGCGGACGACTTCCGAATGAGCATAGGGCGAGAAGCCGAGGCCGCCGAACTCCTTCGGGATGATCATGCCGAAGAACTTCTCGCGCTTGATGAAAGCCCAGACGTCCTGGGGCAAGTCGCGCCATTCCCAGAAGATCTTCCACTCGTCGAGCATGGCGCAGAGTTCGTTGACGGGACCGTTGAGGAAGGCCTGCTCCTCGTCGGTCAATTTGGCCGGCGCGATCTTCAGCAGCTTCGACCAGTCGGGATTGCCGGTGAAGAGATCGGCGTCCCACCAGACGTCACCGGCCTCCAGCGCCTCGCGCTCGGTGTCGGACATCGCCGGCAGCACGCCGCGCGCCCAGGAGAAGATCGGCTTGGTGATGGTGTCGCGGCGGAAGCTCATGGCGGACCTCATGCAACGGCGCGGTTGTCAGGCATTTTAGCGGAAAGTGGCTGGGGTGAGTGAACACTTCGCCGGCAAAAAGAAGCGAATTGACGCGGCCGGGCGGCCGCCCCGGGGACCTAACGGCCGGGGCGTGGGGGCAGTTCCGGGGAGGGGTTGGGGCGGGATGCCCAGCTGTCATTCCGGGGCGCGCCTCTTGGCGCGAGCCCGGAATCCATACTCCCGATCGTGGTTATGGATTCCGGGCTCGACGCTGACGCGCCGCCCCGGAATGACTGTGGCCCAGCCTCAATCCGGGCGGACCATCTCGAACATGTTTTCCGGCTTGATCTCGAAATAGTCGCCGCGGCGCCCCGCGCGCACGATCGGGCGGGCGGCGGCGGTCTGGTAGACGCCGTCCTTGATCATGGCCTTGTCGATGTGGACGGCGACGACCTCGCCGAGCGTCAGCCAGGCATCGGCTTCCTTGCCGTCGGCGCCCTTGAGGCGGACGATGTCGGACACCTTGCACTCGAAGGCGACCGGGCTCTCGCCGACACGCGGCACGTTGACGAGCTTGCCGGGTACGGCGGTGAGGCCCGCGAGTTCGAACTCGTCGACCTCGGGTCCGACATGCGCGGCGGTCGCGTTCATCTGCTTGGCGAGATCCATGGTGGTCAGATTCCAGACGAACTCCCTAGTCTGCTCCATGTTCGAGACCGTGTCCTTCCAGTTTGTGGAGGAGAAGCCGATGATCGGAGGCACGTAGCAGAAGGCGTTGAAGAAGCTGTAGGGCGCTAGATTGACGTGGCCCTTGGTGTCGCGTGAGGAGATCCAGCCGATCGGCCGCGGCGCGATGATGGCGTTGAAGGGATCGTGCTTGAGGCCGTGGCCTTTGGAGGGCTCGTAGAAGTACAGATCTTTGTCGGTCACGCTGGCTTTCCCCTGCCCGTCCTCGTCTGCCACCAGCCGGTCGGTCTGGTGCATTGAACCTGCTTACAGGAGAAATTCCCCGCCCGTCAGGGGCGCGGCGACAGACCCGCGATGACGAAATCGATCATCTGGTCGATGGTCGGGCCGGGCTTGGTGGTGCACTGGGCGATCATCTGGGGGTGGAAGAAGCGCATCATCGCGGTGCAGGCGCACATCGAGGCCAGTTGCAGGTCCGGCGCGACGAACTCGCCGGAGGCCGCGCCTTGCGCGATCATCTGGGCGATCGTCGTGGTGATCAGCTCCATATGGGCGACGCAGACCTCCCAGTCCTCCTGCATCGCGATCTCGACCATCTCATGCAGCTTGTTGTCGCCGACATAGCGCTCGGTGTTCATACGATGGATGGTGGTGAGCAGTTCGCGGAAGCGCGGGAGCACGGGACCGGGCCGCGCCACGATCCGCTGCGCCTCCAGCTCGACCTCGCCCATCAGCGAACGGGCCACCGCCTGATGGATCGCCTTCTTCGATTCGAAGAAGCGATAGACATTGGCGGGGCTCATCCTGAGCTCCTTGGCGATGTCCCCGACCGTGGTCTTCTGGTAGCCGATCTGGCGGAACAGCCGCTCGGCCACCTCGAGAATACGATCCCGGGTGTCGCCTTCGATATGTTCCGAAATAAGGGCCATCAGTCAGGACTCGTTCGTCAGCAGTCTTCTCATTTATTCAGCCGCTTCAGCAAGCGGAATTGCGGGATGCTCATCGCTGCCATGCTGCGACGCAGCGGACTGTTCGGGAGTCCCCGCCTCATCCAGGCTCTTCCTGAACCAAAGTGCATAGAGGCCCGGCAGGTACAGGAGGGTCAGGAAGGTCGCGACGAACAGACCGCCCATGATGGTGATCGCCATCGGACCCCAGAAGGCCGAGCGCGACAGCGGGATCATGGCGAGGATCGCGGCGAGCGCCGTCAGCACCACTGGACGGGCACGGCGGACGGTTGCCTCCACGATCGCCTCGCGGCGGGTCAGGCCGTGCGAGACGTCGGTCTCGATCTGGTCGACCAGGATGACCGTGTTGCGCATGATCATGCCGGCGAGCGCGATCAGGCCAAGCAGCGCCACGAAGCCGAACGGGGCGTTGGCGAGGTTGAGGCCGAACGAGGCGCCGACGATGCCGAGCGGCGCGGTCAGGAACACGAGGATCAGGCGCGAGAAGCTCTGCAGCTGGATCATCAGCAGCGTCAGCATCACCATGACCATCAGCGGGAATAGGACGAAGATCGAGGCGTTGCCCTTGGCGGATTCCTCGAACGCGCCACCCGGCTCGATCCGGTAGGCCGGCTCGAGGTGATCCTTGATCGCCTTCAGCTTCGGCGTGATCTGGTTGGTGACGTCGGGAGCCTGCACGCCGTCGACGACGTCGGAGCGCACGGTGATCGCCATGTCGCGGTTGCGCCGCCACATGATCGGCTCCTCGTGGGCATACTCGATCTTGGCGATCTGCTGCAGCGGCACGGCAACGCCGTTGCGCGAGGTGATGGTGAGATCACCGACGCCGCCGAGGTCGAGGCGCTCGGACGGGATCGCGCGGGCGACCACGGCGACCTTCTCGATACCGTCGCGGATGGTCGTGACCTGCGCACCCGAGATCAGCATCGCGAGTGCCTGCGACACGTCCTGCGGGGTCAGGCCCATGGCGCGGGCGCGGTCCTGGTCGACGACCAGCTTGAGGTAGGGCGACTGCTCGTTCCAGTCGAGCTGGACGTCCTTGACGTTCTTGTTCTGCCGCATGACGTCGCGAACCTGATAGGCGATCTCGCGCACCTTGTTGGCATCAGGTCCGATCACGCGGAACTGGACGGGGAAGCCAACCGGCGGACCGAAATTGAAGCGGTCGACGCGCACGCGCGCCTCCGTCAGCATGCCGTCGGCGACCGCGTTCTCGATCTTGGCCTTGACCCGCTCGCGCGCTTCGACGCCCTTGGCGACGACGACGATCTCGGCAAAAGCCTCGTTCGGAAGTTGCGGGTTGAGGCCGAGCCAGAAGCGCGGCGAGCCCTGGCCGACATAGGACGTATAGGTCTCGATGTCCTTGTCGTCCTTCAGCAGCGTCTCGGCCTTCTTCACCGCCTTCTCGGTGACGTTGAAGGCGGTGCCCTCCGGCAGGCGCAGCTGGAGGAACAGCTCGGGCCGCTCCGACAGCGGGAAGAACTGCTGCTGGACATGGCCGAAGCCGACGATCGAGGCGATGAACACGCCGACGGTCGCGGCCACCACGGTGATGCGGTGGTTGACGCACCACTGCACGATGGCGCGCAGGCCGCGATACATCCGGGTGTCGTAGACCGCGTGCGGATCGTGATTGTGGTGCACCTTGATGTTGGGCAGCAGCATGACGCCGATATAGGGCGTGAAGATCACCGCAACGAACCAGGAGGCGACCAGCGCGATCGCCACGATCCAGAAGATGCTGCCGGCATATTCGCCGACCGCGGAATTGGCAAAGCCGATGGGGAGGAAGCCGGCGGCCGTGACCAGCGTTCCCGTCAGCATCGGAAACGCGGTCGATTCCCAGGCAAATGACGCAGCCCGGAAGCGGTCCCAGCCCTGCTCCATCTTCACCACCATCATCTCGACCGCGATGATGGCATCATCCACCAGAAGGCCAAGCGCGATGATCAGCGCGCCGAGCGTGATGCGGTGCAGGTCGAGCGACATCGTGTTCATGACGATGAAGACGATGCCGAGCACCAGCGGCACCGACAGCGCAACCACGATGCCGGTACGCCAGCCCAGTGCCAGGAACGAGACGAACAGCACGATGACGAGTGCTTCCATGAAGGAGTGCACGAACTCGCCGACGGCGTGCTCGACCACCTTGGGCTGGTCGGCGATCAGCTTGACGTCGACGCCCTGCGGCACGGCCTTCATGAACTCGGCGGTGGCCTTCTCGACCTCCTTGCCGAGCTCGAGGATGTTGGCGCCCTTGGCGGTGACGACGCCGATGCCGATCGCGGCCTTGCCTTCCTGGCGCACGATGAAGCTCGGCGGGTCGACATAGCCGTGGGTGACAGCGGCGATATCGCCTAAGCGGAACACGCGGCCGTTGCTTTCGACCGGCGTTTCGGCGACAGCCTTGGCGCCGTCGAGCGCGCCGGTGACGCGCAGCGGCACGCGCTGCGACGAGGTCTCGACCGTGCCGGCAGGCGTCACGTTGTTCTGCTTGGCGAGCGAATCGAACAGCGCCTGCGGCGTGATGCCGAGGGTGGCGAGCTTGGCGTGGCTGAACTCGACGAAGATGCGCTCGTCCTGATTGCCGTAGACGTCGACCTTGGTCACGCCCGGCACCTTCAGCAGGCGCTGGCGGAATCCTTCCGAGACCTTCTTGAGCTGGGCGTAATCCGCGCCGTCACCGGTCATCATGTAGAGAATGGAATCGACGTCGGAGAACTCGTCGTTGACGACCGGACCGAGGATGCCCGAGGGCAGCTGACCCTGCACGTCGGCGAGCTTCTTGCGCAGCAGATAAAACAGATACGGCACGTCCTTCGGCGGCGTTGAATCGCGGAAGGTGACCTGGAGCGCGGTGAAAGCGGGCTTGGAATAGGTCTGCACCTTCTCGAAATAGGGCAGCTCCTGGATCTTCTTCTCGATGGGATCGGCGACCTGCGTTTGCATCTCCTGCGCGGTCGCGCCCGGCCAGATCACGGAGACGTTGACCACCTTCACGGTGAAGAACGGATCCTCGGCACGTCCGAGCTTCTGATAGGAGAAGAAGCCGGCGACGCCGAGCACCAGCATCAGGAAGAGAACCAGCGTTTGATGGCTGACGGCCCAGGCCGAAAGGTTGAAGCGCTTCATCGCTCTCTCCGAAAGACGATCCAGTTGCAAAAAACGACAGCCACTCTGTTCAGCCGTCGTCGCGAGGCAGCGAAGCAATCCAGGGGGCTGGGCAGGTTCTGGATCGCTTCGCCGCTTCAGCCTTCGCATTTGCGCTCGGGCCGAAACTCACCTCACACGACGAAACTCGTAACTTTTTTGAGCATGATCTTGATCGGAAAACCGCTACACACTTTTCCGGATCATGCTCGTTAGAAAGACAACGACGACACGATCCGCACCTTCTGGCCCGGATCGAGCTTCTGAACGCCGAGGGCCACGATCTTGGCGCCCTCGTCCACACCACTGGTGATGATGACGTCGTTGCTCTCGTAGGACTTCACCACGACCGGCTTCAGCGTGACGGCGCCGTTGTCGTCGACGACGTAGAAGGAAGGCTTGCCGCCTTCGTTGAACAACGCCGACAGCGGCAACCGCGCAACGCGTTCGGTCGCAGCATCCGACAGCGTCAGCGTCGCGGTCATGCCGAGCGACACCTTGTCGTCGGCCTCGGGCAGCGAAAATTTCGCGAGATAGGTGCGCGTGGCGGAATCCGCCGTGGGCGCGATCTCGCGCAGCTTGGCCGCGTACTTCTTGCCCGGCTCCGACCAAAGAGTGACGCTGGCGGCGCCCGACTTGGCACGTCCGACCAGCGTCTCAGGGATCGCGACGACCGCTTCCTTCTCGGCAAAGCGGGCGACGCGAATCGAGGTCTGGCCTGCGGCAACCACCTGGCCGGGCTCGATCAGCGTTGCGGTGACGACGCCACGGGCGTCGGCGTTGAGCGTCGCGTAGGAAAGGGAATTCTTGGTCAGCTCGACCGAGCGCTCGGCCCGGTTCAGACGCGCCCGGGCCTCGTCGGCCGCGGCGCGACTCGAATCCAGCTGGGCATCGGTGGTCCAGCCCTTGGCCTTCAGATCCTTCGCGCGCTGCTCGGCAGCGGCGGCCTGGGCCAGCACGCCGGTCGCGGCGGTCTGCTCGGCGACGGACTGCTCGGCCTGGAGCTTCAAATCGACCTCGTCGAGGGTCGCCAGTGGCTGGCCGATCTCGACGGTCTGACCGACCTCGACCAGGCGCTTGGCGACCTTGCCGGCGACACGGAAGCCGAGATCGCTCTCGATCCGAGGCCTGACGGTGCCGACGAAGCTGCGCTCCGGCGTCTCGGCATCATAATGCGCGGTCGCGACCAGAACCGGCCGCGGCGGCTCGGCCTTTTCAGCGACGGTGTCATTGCACCCGGCCAGCGCGGCGGCCATCAGGGCCAGCGACACACCCGCCAAGAACCTGGAATAGCTGGACAAAACCGACCGAACGAACATCGGAGGACACTCCTGCGGCTGCAATGCCGGGAATGTCGACTAACTACTGACGAAAGTCAATAATCGTCAGTCATCAGGAATGCGTGATCGTTAAGGGGTGGTAAGGATTGGGATGAACGTCATTGGGGTGCGATTGTAGGGTCGGCAAAAGCTCGCAGCCCGGATCGCGTGCAGCGCAATCCGGGCCTGCACACTCGCAGACGGGCCGCCTCTACCGCCCCTGCTCCACGAACTCGTGCTCGCTCTGGTGGCCGCCGATGAAGACCAGGATGCCGGCGATCAGGGGCAACACCGCAAGCACGAGCAAGCCGGTCGAGGTCTGGCCGGTGGCTTCCTTGACCCACCCGATCAGGTACGGCCCGCCGAAGCCGGCGAGGTTGCCGATCGAGTTGATCAGCGCGATGCCGCCGGCTGCCGCCGTGCCTGAGAGCCAGGCGGTCGGCAGCGTCCAGAACACGCCGAAGCAGCAGAACACGCCGATCGCCGCGACCGTCAGCACCACCATCGTCATGGCGGGGTCCGTGAGGTAGCTGGAAACGGCAAGCGCGACGGCGGTGAGCAGCAGCGGCGCGCCGACATGCACCACGCGCTCGCGCGTCGCATCGGAATGCCGCGCCCACAGGATCATCGCGATGGTGCCGAACAGATAGGGGATCGCGGTGACAAAACCGGTCTGCGCATTGGTGAGACCGAACGCCTTGACGATCTGCGGCAGCCAGAACTGCATGCCGTAGAGCGCGCCGACGAAGCCGAAATAGATCAGGCTCAGCGTGATCACCTTGGGCGAGGACAGCGCTTCGCCGAGCGTCAGATGCTTCACGGCCTGCTTGGCCGCGATCTCGGCGTCAAGCTTCGCCTTGAGCCAGGCCTTCTGCTCGGCCGAAAGCCAGTCCGCCTTCTCCGGCTTGTCGGTGAGATAGAACCAGGTGACGATGCCGAGCAGCACCGAGGGGATGCCCTCCAGAATGAACAGCCACTGCCAGCCCTTCAGGCCCATCGCGCCGTCGAGCCCGAGCAGCAGGCCCGAGACCGGCGCGCCGATCACGGTCGAGACCGGCACGGCGATGGCGAAGGCCGCGAGGAAGCGCGCGCGATATTCGGCCGGGTACCAGTAGGTGAGATAGAGGATGATGCCGGGGAAGAAACCGGCTTCGGCGACGCCGAGCAGGAAGCGGAACACGTAAAAGCTGGTGACACCGCTCGTGAGCGCCATCAACGCCGAGATGATGCCCCATGTCACCATGATGCGGGCGATCCAGCGGCTCGCGCCGAACTTCTCCAGCGCCAGGTTACTCGGCACCTCGAAGATGAAATAGCCGATGAAGAAGATGCCGGCGCCCCAGGAGAAGATCAGCGGCGTGAACTTCAGCTCGGCATTCATGGTCAGCGCGGCGAAGCCGAGATTGACGCGGTCGAGATAGGAGAAGAAGTAGGCCAGCACCAGGAACGGTATCAGGCGCCAGGAGATGGCGCGGATGGTCGACGTCTCGATGGCGCTCTTGGCAGCGCCGGAATAGGTCGTGGTCTGGCTCATGGCTTTCCCCCGGGTTATTGCTTTTGTGAGCTGATCCGGGGTTTTCAGCATCGCCGGCAAAGAGTCAATGGAGCAAGCAATGCATGGTGCGCAGCCGGCCGACACCATTGCGCTGCGGCAGCGGTCGCTGATCCGTGCCGCCCTGGCGCTGGTCGTGATGGGGTGTGGACTGTGCTTGCGCTGGTACGGCTTTCCGCCCGGCCTCCCCGCCTTCGCGGTGAAGTACGGCGGCTCGCTGCTATGGGCGACGATGGTTTCTGCTGGTCGGGGTTTTGCTGACGCGGCGCTCGCTGGCGCAGATCGCCGCCGTCGCGATGGGCATCGCGGTCGTGGTCGAGTTCTCGCGGCTGGTGCATCCGCCGTGGCTCGATGCATTCCGGTTGACGACGGCAGGCGCGCTGCTGTTGGGGCGAATCTTTTCGTTGTGGAATTTGGTAGCTTGTGCGGTGGGGATCGCGCTCGGTGTTTGGATCGATCGGCTCGCCGGGAAGCGCGGTCTCGTAGGGTGGGCAAAGGCGCGTCAGCGCCGTGCCCACCATTTCTCTTCACTTACTACGATGGTGGGCACGCTCCGCTTTGCCCACCCTACGAGACCGGCGCCGTGGCGAGCAGCCTTCACTCCGCCAATTGAAACCGCGCAAAGCGATCGAGTTCTTCCTCGATCGCGCGCTTCAGCTCCCTGCGCTCTGAGGTCTTCTCACCCTCCCCGACCCAGGTCCATTTCTGCATCAGCAGCTTCTTTGCCTGCCGGTCGGTCTTGAGGTCCAGCGCGGCAACGATCTCGTCGCCGACCAGCACGGGCAGTGCGAAATAGCCGAGCTTGCGCCTGGCTTTCGGCACATAGGCTTCGAACAGATGGTTGTAGCCGAAGATGAGATTGGTGCGCTTGCGCTGGATGATCAGGGGATCGAACGGCGAGAGGATGTGGACGAGATCCGGCGACACTTCGCCGGGCTCCAGCGCCGCGGGCGCCGCCCAATGCTCCTGCTTGCCGGCGCCGTCGACCGCGACAGGCACGAGCTCGCCGCGGCGGACGCGTGAGGCGATCAGGCCCGCCACCGCCTGCTTGCTGGGCGCATCGAGGTGGCAGATCGAATCCAGGCTGACCACGCCCTGTGACCGCAGCGCGCGATCGAGCAGATAGGCCGTGATCTCCCGCGCCGACGCCGGCTTCGGCAGCCTGTCCCAGCCGAAATGACGCGTCATCAGCTCGTAGGTCTTGAGCATGCCCTGGCGCTCGCTGACGGTCGCGACGCCGGTATAGAAGGCGAGCTGCAACGCGCGCTTCGAGGGCTTTCGGCTCTGCCAGAGGTGCTCCTTCTCGGTGAGCACGTCGTCCTCGATGTCGCGGATCGTCAGCGGGCCGGCGCGCAGCAGCCGCATCACCTTGCGCGTGTCGGCCGGCGTCACCGAGGCGTACCATCTGTGGCCCTCGCGCCGATGCTCGCGCATCGCCGGCAGGAAGAAGCGAAAATCGTTCGAGGGAACGTAGGAGAGTGCATGCGTCCAGTATTCGAACACGGTCCTGTCGACGCTCTGGGCCTGGCGCAGGTCGGCGCGGCGGTAGGACGGAATGCGGCTGAACAGGATGTGGTGATGACAGCGCTCGATCACGTTGATGGTGTCGATCTGCACATAGCCGAGATGGGCAACTGCATCCGTCACGGCTGCCGCGCCATCCCCAAACGGAGCGCGCGCATCCAGCCGCTGGGCATGCAGCCAGATCTGCCGGGCCTGTGTCGTGGTGAGCGGGATCGGTTTCAGCGCGCGTGACATTGCGGGGGATAATGTAGCCGGATTCGCACCGGGGAAAAGCAGACGCCGAAGGAGCGGCCAAAGAAAATCGCGCTGCCAGCTGCTGACAGCGCGGCCTGATGGCGCGCTTCGCGCTTACTTCATCATCCGGCTCGCATGCAGCCTTGGTGCGCGCCGCCGCCTGGCAGCAAAAGACGTTGCCGGCGAGGCGATTGACCCGCGACGTGCGCGCGTCTCCGAAGCAGAAGCGGCCCGAGCTCGGGCCGCTTCGCACCTTGCCGCTCCTCACGTCACCGCCGGAACAGGCCGCCCATCATGTGACCGAAGAGATTGCCGGGGCCACCCATGCCGCCTCCACTGTGCGCGCGGCGGCTGCCACCGCCGGAGGAGCGGCGGCGCGCGGGCTCATCAGTGGAATCCTCAGAGGCCACGCGGCTGGAGACGATCTCGGACTGCATCGCCTTGTGCTGGAGCTTGTTGAGATAGCCGGTCGAGGGGTAGCCGCGCGCGGCCTGCCAGCGCCTGATCACTGACCGGGTCTCCTCGTCGAACTTGCCGGTCGCCTTGATGTCGAAGCCAAGACCGGTGAGGCGGCGCTGCACGTCGCGGCGCTGGTTCTTGTCGAGACCAACCTGGTCTTCGGCGATCTGGTCAGCCGTATCCGTGAAGGTCGCGGGATCGATTCCTGCGGTGAGGTTGCGCGTCGTCTTGGAGGGACCGTCCTGGAGCGCGGCGATGCGGGCGAGCGCCAGCGGCTTGAAGGTGCCGTTCGGATAGTTGGTGAGATAGGCGTCGAGCTCCTCGACCTTGTTTGTGTCCTTGATCGAGCGCCAGAATTCGAGCTCGACTTCGCCGGCCTGGGCTACGATCGCGGGCGCAACAGCGTCCGACGCGGTCGCTGCGGCCGGGTTGAGAAAAACCGCGCCGGTGAGATTGGTGTGGCCCCAGGGCAGCTGCGCCTTGCCCGTCTCGTCGTTGACCTGGGCGCGAACCTTGGTCATGGCCTGCTGGATCTCTAGGCCGGGAGACGCGATGTTGGCAAGGAGCGCGCGAGTAAAGGGGCTGTTGGTGCCGGCCTCGCCGTCGAGCGCGGTCTGGCCGGGGCCGGTGGCGAACGCGATCAGCGTGCCCTCTCCGGACTTCATCTCGGCAAGACCGCTCGCCACGTTGACGGAGCGCGTTGCCTTGGCGGAACGGATCTTTGCGGCGAAGGGATTGTCGCGGCAGGCGTCGAGGAACACCAGCTTCACCTTGGCATCCGCCATGGTCTGCTCGAGCGTCAGGTCGACATTGATGGCAGCGCCGAGCTTGACGTCCATCTCGGATTTGAGGTCGGCATCGACAGGCAGCAGATAATTGGTGCCGTTCACCGCGATGCCGTGGCCGGCATAAAAGAACAGCGCCACATCGGCGCCTTCGCTCTTTTTGCCGAATTCGAGCAGCTTCGCCGTCATGGCGTCGCGGGTAAGATTGGCACCCTCGACCACGTCGAAGCCGACATTGCGCAGCACCCGCGCCATCGACTTGGCGTCGATCGCCGGATTCGGGAGCTGGGGGACATTCTTGTAGGCAGCGTTGCCGACCACGAAGGCGACACGCTTGTCGGCAAGCGCCACGTTGCTGCCAAAGACGAAGGCTGCGAGAGACATTGCCGCGAGCAGGAAACGCATGGTCTTTCTCCCCAGATCCAGAACCATCGATGGCCGCAGTGTGATCTCTTCCACGGAAGCCGAATGTGATTTAGATCACGTTAGGGTCGCAACGGCTCGAACCGGCCTCAAGAAAAACGCGACAACCGGCGTTCGCGCCGTAGCGCCCGCCTTCCCTGTGGAAGCAAAGCGCCCCGATCATGCGCCCGAACGCCGCCAAATGCGCTAGAATGAGTTAGGAGGCCCTTCTGACCTGCGTGACCAGGATCACATCAAGGCCTTTGAACCTTCCCTATGCTCGCAGCATCAAATCGCCATCAGGCGTAACAGCGAGGATACCACGATGACCCGTTTTGATAAGTTCTTTGCACTGAAGGCGATCACTCTGACGGCAGCGCTGTCGATGACGGCGGGCCTGGCTCTGGCCGGCGACAATGTCTCATCCGACAAGATCCTGGATGCGTTGAAGCCGAAGCCGGCGACGCGCGGCCTGTCCGTCGGGCCGCAGGCCGATCCGGCGGTGCAGGCCAAGGAATCGACCTTCCTGAACACCGTGCGCAACCGCTCCACCCGGTCGCTCTCGACGGGCGAGCGTGAGCAGATCGCCGAGCTGGCCGCGACCAAGCCGAAGATCGATCTGGAGATCCAGTTCGACTACAACTCGGCCGACATCGCCAAGACCTCAGTGCCGTCGGTGCAGGCGCTTGGCAAGGCGCTGTCCGACCCGTCGCTGAAGGGCTCGACCTTCGTAGTCGCAGGCCACACCGATGCGGTCGGCACCGAAGAGTACAATCAAGGGCTGTCCGAACGTCGGGCCGACACCATCAAGAAATACCTGATGCAGAACTACGGCCTCACCGGCACCGATCTCGTCACGGTCGGCTACGGCAAGACCAAGCTGAAGGACATCGCCAACGGCGCCGACCCGATCAACCGCCGCGTCCAGGTGGTGAACATGGAAGCCAAGACGACGGCCTCGAAGTAGTCCGTCGGACCATTGCGACCCGCAACACGCCGTCTGCCGCTCCCCCGGCAGGCGGCGATGTCATATCCAGCTCTGGAACAGCATCAGCCGATTGAAGGTCTGCATCGACGTCCCGACGAAGGCCGCCGAGATCGGCAGCATCACCGCAAAGCCGACGGCGGCGACGCCGACATAGGCCCATAGCAGCCAGCGCGGCAGGCCCTCCCGACGCAACACATAGACCAGTGCGAGCGACGCGATCGTTGCGGCCGGCAGATAGTAGTAGATGAAGCCCAGCGTACGCGGCAGCAAAGCCCAGGCGAGCCAGCAGCCGAAATAGAACATCGCAATCAGGAATGCATCCCAGCGGCGCGTGACGATGAAATCGCGCAGCACGATCGCGAGCGCGGCGAGCGCCGGCCACAGCACCAGCGGGTTGCCGAGAAAGACGATCGCGGAGACATTGCCCTCCGTCGTCTTGTCGAACAGGAACCACACTGGTCGGGCGAGCAGCGGCCAGGATGACCACGAGCTCATATAGGTATGGCCGGCGATCGCGGTGGTGGTGTTGTCGGCAAAGATCCGGCGCTGCGCCTCGATCAGGTCCGTTAGGGACAACCCATAGAGGGGAACGAACGTGGCAAGATAGGTCATCGCCGGCAGAACGGCGAAGCAGAGCGCGGCATGCTGCACCCGAAAATCGATCCAGAGATCGGGTCGATACCAATCGCCCGGCTTCGCGTCGGCGAACAGCGCGCGCCAGCCCTGCATCAGGCGGATCACCGCAACGATGACGATGCAGATTCCGAGCGGGAACAGCCCGCTCCATTTGCAGGCCGCGGCAAGACCGAACAACGTACCCGCCAGCGCGAACAACACATGCGGGCGCTGCCTTCGAAAGCCATGCATAAAGGCTCCGATCGCGAGCAGGCTGAAGCCGAGCGCAAAGATGTCGAGCATCGCGATACGCGCCTGCACGTAGAGCATCTGATTGAAGGCCGCGATCAGCGTTGCGGCGATCGCGGGTCCTTGTGCCGAGAACAGCGCCAGCCCGCACAGATAGATCGCGACGATCGCGAGCGCGCCGAACAACGTCGCCGGATAGCGCCAGCCGAGCGCGTTGTCGCCGAAGGCCGCGATCGACGCCGCCATCAGCTCCTTTGCCAGCGGCGGATGCATCGGATTGAGCATCGGCTGCGACATCGCTGGTGCGAGCATCTGCCGTGCCGCGGGCACATAATGCACCTCGTCGAAAACGAACTTTTCCGGCGTCGTCAGGCCGATCAACAGTGCAAGATGGGCGACCAGGAAAATCGCGACAGCATACACTGCGCTCCGCGACATCTTCGGAACCGCGGGCAAATTTAGCGACATTTGTCGGGACGTTTTGCGTGGCAAATCTGCTTCACCGCGGAGAAAAATATGAATGGCACTTTTCATTGAACGCATTCTGCCGCAACTGTCACTAAGCATAATGCTCGTCCCGCGCCGCTTGTGATAATTTCGCCACATCAGAAGCGCGCGCGATCCGGTACGATCAGGGACACATCGATCGGTTGTGAAATGAATTTGCGTTTCTGGCTCTTCCCCACTCTGTTGTCGGCCGCATTATGCGCGGCGCCTTGTGCGCAGGCGCAGACGCGCGTCGGCGAAGCCGTCGTGATCCAGAACGAAGTCGTGCGCGTCGCCGCAAGCACGACGCCGATCAATGTCGGCGACAGCATGCTGCGCGACGAGACCGTGCGCACCGGCGCCGACGGCGCGGCGCGCTTCGTCATGGCCGACAGCACCAACCTGTCGCTGGGGCCGAGCGCGACGCTCAAGCTCGACCGCACCGTCTTCAACGACGAGCACAGCTATCGCGACGTCGCGATCCGCATGACCACGGGCGCTTTCCGTTTCGTCACCGGACATTCGGAAAAGACCGCCTACAAGATCACGACGCCGCTCGCGACCATCGGCGTGCGCGGCACAACGCTCGACATCCTGTCCCAGCGCGGGCGCTCCGTCGTCGTGCTTCAGGACGGTGCGGCCAGCGTCTGCACGACCAGCCTCCAATGCGTGCAGCTCACCCAGCCGGGCGATACCGCAGTCATCGTTTCGGCCGGCGGCAAGGTCAGCATCACCAAGACCAGCACGCCGCCCTGGACCTTTGCCGCCAACTGCGCCGCGAGTGCCGGGCTGTGCTCGGTCAACCAATATGCCGGCGTCTCGCCGACCATCACGCCCGCCGTTAATGACGACGGCATGCTGTGCGGGCGGTGACGATGGCAGGAATGGCAAAACGCCTCATGGCCTGGGCGGCGCTCGCGGCGGCTGTCCTCTTCTGTTCTCTCGCGTTCGATGCGCGGCCGGCCGCGGCTGACGAATGCGATGCCGGCTATTGTGAGCCGACGCCCACGCCGACCTATTCGCCATCGCCGTACCCATCGCCGACACCGACGCCCTCTCCGTCGCCGAGCCCCTACCCGTCGCCCTCTCCGAGCCCCTATCCGCCACCGTCGGGCCCGACCGGTGCGGACTCCAGCGGCAATTCGATCGGCGGCCTCGCCGACCAGCGCTTCAACCAGATGATCACCAACCGGGTGCTCGGCACGGTGCTGCTCGGGGTCAACGAGCAGGTCAATTGCAGCGACTGCATCAGCGCGTTCGGCTCCGCCGGTTCGTTCTCGGCCGGCATCCACGGCCGCAAGGAGCTGACCAACAATCTCTCGCTGCTCGCCGGCATCGCCTACACGCAATACAACGAGGGCGGCTACAAGATCACCAGCGCCCCGATCGGCGCCTTCGCGCTGCGTTACGACTTCACGGACTGGGGCTCGTCACGCCCGTTCTTCGACGTCGGCACGATCCTGACGCCGTGGGAGAAGGCGCGCTACACCCGCAGCTACAACACCAGCCTCGGCCCGGTGAGCGTCACGGGTTCGACCAACGCCTCGAACTACGCGGTCTACGGCCGCGCGGGCTGGATGAGCCGGGTGTCGCCACGCGACGAGGTCGCGGCTTCCATCGAAGTCTGGCAGCTCTGGCAACGCGTGTCCGGCTACAGCGACAGCGCCGTGGCGTTCAATCCGTTCGACGCCACCATCGCGACCGGCACCGATCGCACCAGCCTGGTCAAGATCGGCGGCCAGTGGACCCATCTCTTCGGCGGCAACATCGAGACCAACATCAACGGCGGCTGGGTGCAGTCCTTCGCCAGCCATAGCGGCATCGTCGCCACCGTAACCGGGGACGGCACTGTGGTGCCGACCATGGGCAACCAGGGCTGGTTCGAATATGGCGGCCGCCTCGGCTTCCGCGTGCAGAAGGGCTGGATCGTCGATCTATTCGCCAACGGCACGCTCGGCCCGCAGCCGGTCGGGAATACCATCCACGGCGGCGTGGGGCTCAGGATCAATTATTGAGATCCTCGATCGTAGGGCGGGCAAAGCGAAGCGTGCCCACCAACTCTCTCAATTGCGGATAGACGGTGGGCACGGCGCAAGAGCGCCTTTGCCCACCCTGCGGCACCTGTGTTGACGTCACGCCGCCGACGTGCCCTCGAACGCGCGGCGCAAAGTCTCGACATCGAGCTTCACCATCTTCATCATGGCCTGCATCGCACGCGCAGCCGCCGCCTTGTCGGGGCTCGACAGGAAATCGAACATCACCTTCGGCACCACCTGCCAGGAAACGCCCCAGCGATCGCTGATCCAGCCGCACTGCTGCTCCTTGCCGCCATGAGCGAGGAAGGCATCCCACACGCTGTCGACCTGGCCCTGATCGTCGCAATGGATCATCAGCGAGATTGCGTGGGTGTACTCCACCTTCATGCCGCCATTGAGCGCGACCAGCGGCTGTCCAGCGACCGTGAACTCGACGACGAGCACGGAGCCTGTTTTGCCGGACGGGCCATCCGAAACGTTGCGCTGGACGTGCGTGATCTCCGAATTCGGGACCAGCGAGACATAGAACTTCGCGGCTTCCTCGGCATCGCCGTTGAACCACATACAGGGCACGACCTTGGACATGGAAAAGCTCCTCTTCGGTGGGGTCCACCCCGAGGACGAGCCGGCCTGACGCAATCCGACAGGCCCGACGGACTATCTTCTACTTCTTCTCGTTGGGATCCCGATGCACCGGGTCGATCCACAGCACGGTCTCGGGCTTTTCGACCGGCTCGATGTCGAGGTTGATCGCGACCGCCTCGCCGTCGCTGCGCACCAGCACGCATTCCAGCACCTCGTCCGGGCTGGCGTTGATCTCCTGATGCGGCACGTAGGGCGGCACAAAGATGAAATCGCCGGGGCCGGCCTCTGCGGTGAACTGCAGGCTTTCGCCCCAGCGCATGCGCGCCTTGCCCTTCACCACATAGATGACGCTTTCGAGATGGCCGTGATGATGCGCGCCGGTCTTGGCGTCAGGCTTGATGCTGACGGTGCCCGCCCACAATTTCTGCGCGCCGACGCGCGCGAAATTGATCGCGGCGGCGCGGTCCATGCCCTTCGTCGACGGCACGTTGGTATCGAGCTGGTTGCCGGGGATGACGCGCACGCCGTCATGTTTCCAGCGCTCGTCATGATCGTGGTCATGGTGGGAATGCGAATGGTCATGGCCGGTCATGGGTCTTGCTTTCTGCTGGTTCCGTGCACGCGAAACTAACCAAAGCCGCGACATCAAGCCATACCAAAAAGGGAACCCTGACAGCCGTCAGGTGTTGTCCCCGCGAGCAAACTGGAAGGAGAGTTTCATGGGTAGCACCAGCGACAAGATCAAGGGCACCGCCAACGAGGCGATCGGCAAGGCCAAGCAGGGTATCGGCGAAGCCACCGGTTCCGACCGCCTCAAGGGTGAAGGCGTGGTCCAGGAAGTAAAGGGCAAGGGCCAGCAGGCCATGGGCGACGCCAAGGACGCCGCGAAAGACGCGATCGATCGCGCCGCTGCGGCGGCAAAGCGCGCGGCAGAGTGACGCGCGTCAAACCAAGAGTTACAAGACTGAAAGCGAAAAGACCGGCCTCGCGGCCGGTCTTTTTGTTTGTACCGTCACTTCACCCCGAGCAATTCGACGTCGAACATCAGCGTCGCATTCGGCGGAATCACACCGCCGGCGCCGCGGGCGCCGTAGCCAAGCTGCGGCGGGATGATCAGCGTGCGCTTGCCGCCGACCTTCATCGTGGCGACGCCCTCGTCCCACCCGCCAATGACGCGGCCCTTGCCGATCGGAAACTCGAACGGCTCGTTGCGGTCGACGGACGAGTCGAATTTCTTGCCCTTCTGGCCGTTCTCATAGAGCCAGCCGGTATAATGCATCACGCAGATCTGCCCGGGCTGCGGCGAGGCGCCGGTGCCGACAACACTGTCGATGGTCTGCAAGCCTGAAGCTGTGGTCATGGTCTTTCCTGCGGTCTGGGCCGAGGCCGTGGTGGAAACGAAGTCGGACACGCCGCCGATCACGGTGATCGCGAGAGCCGACATGATGGCGAGGAGTGCGCGCTGGAAACGCTGCATTAGGCACCTTCCGTTTGAGGCGGGAGGTGTCTAGCCCAACAAGGATACCGTTTCCAGCCCCGCGCCCATCAATAGCCGAGCGCGCAGCCGTCCTTGCGCGGGTCGGAACCGCCGGTGAGCGTGCCCTTGTCCCAGTCGATCCAGATCGCCTGGGCGCCGCCGAGCGGCCCGACCACGCTGGCGGTCTTGTGGCCGAGCTTCTTCAAGCCCTCGACAATGTCAACCGGCACGCTGTCCTCGAGCTGGTACTGGCCCTCGTAGTGCAGGCCGCGCGGCATGTCGATCGCTTCCTGCACGTCGCAGCCGTAGTCGAGGATGTTGGTCAGGACATGGGTTTGGCCGGTCGGCTGGTACTGGCCGCCCATCACGGCGAAAGGCATCACGGAGCGGCCGCCCTTGGTGAGCAGACCCGGCATGATCGTGTGCAGCGGGCGCTTGCCGCCTTCGATGCAGTTGGGGTGGCCCGGCTGGATACGGAAGCCGCCGGCGCGGTTCTGCAACAGCACACCGGTCTTGTTCGAGACGATCGCCGAGCCGAAAGAATGCGCGACAGAGTTGATGAACGAGCAGACGTTGCGGTCCTTGTCCACCACCGTGATGTAGATGGTCGAGGGGTTCATCGGCGGCGCGACGTTCGGCAGGTCGAGCATGCCGTCCATGCGGATCTTGCTGATGTACTCGTCGGCAAAGCTCTTTTCGAGCATCTCGGCGACGTTGATCTTCATGTGCTCGGGAGAAGCGATATGCATCTCGCGGTTCATGTAGGCGATGCGCGCGGCCTCCGCCTCGAGATGGAAGCGCTCGACGCTGACGGGCGCATACTTGGTCAGGTCGAAGCGCGACAGGATGTTGAGCATCAAGAGCGCGGTGACGCCCGGGCCGTTCGGCGGGCACTGCCAGACGTCATGGCCCTTGTACATGGTGCCGATCGGCGTCGTCGTCTCGGTGGTGTGCGTGGCGAAGTCTTCGAGCGTGTGCAGGCCGCCGATGCCGCGCAGGGTCTCGACCATGTCTTCGGCGATCGCGCCCTTGTAGAAGGCGTCGCGGCCGTCCTTGGCGATCGCGCGCAGCGTCTTGCCGAGCTCGGCCTGGCGGATGACGTCGCCGGCCACCGGCGGCTTGCCGCCCGGCAACAGATAACGCGCGGTGTTGGTGCCGTTCTTGAGCTTCTCGAACTGGTTCTTCCAGTCGAAGGCGATGCGGGGGGCAACGACATAGCCCTCTTCCGCCGCCTTGATCGCGGGCTGCAGCAGGCGGTCGAAGCCGAACTTGCCGTGGTCGCGCAGCACGGTGGCGAAGGCGTCGATCACGCCGGGGATCGAGACCGCGTGCGCCGAGGTCAGCGGCACGGAGGTAATCTTGCGCTCGAGGTACCAGTCGGCGTTGGCCGCCTTCGGCGCCCGGCCGGAGCCGTTATAGGCGATGATCTTGCCCTCGCCGCGCGGCTGGATCAGAGCAAAGCAGTCGCCGCCGATGCCGGTCGATTGCGGCTCGATCACGCCGAGTACGGCAGAACCCGCCACCGCTGCGTCCACCGCCGTGCCGCCCTCGCGCAGCACCTCGATCGCCGCGAGCGACGCCTGCGGATGCGAGGTCGCCACCATTGCGTTGGTGGCGTGGACCGTGGACCTGCCGGGGAAGTGGAAGTTTCTCATCGAATTCTGCTCTCTCAAGGCGCTCTTGTAAGGCTCTGTTGAGCCCGGACTAAGTCTTGAGGCGCGCGCGGGTCGCGCCACCTCGGAAAAACCGCGCCTACATGACACATTCCGGCCCGTCCGGGCAATGCTGGCATACCAGCGAAATGGCTGCCATCCGCTGGGCGTATGGACCTGACGCGCCCCCCGCGCCATGCGGGTTTTCTGGGCGGCGGACGCCTGCTAAACGAGCCGGCATGATCCACAAGGTTGCCGCCTTCTACCAATTCGCCGCCTTGCCCGATTACCGCGAGCTGCGCGAGCCGCTGCGCGCGTTCTGCGTTGGGCTGGCGCTGAAGGGCAGTGTGCTGCTGGCTCAAGAAGGCATCAACGGCACGATCGCCGGATCGGTTGAGGCGATCGACGCCTTCGCCCATGAGCTCGCACACGGCGAAATGTTCGGAGGCCGACTGAACAATCTCGAATTGAAGTTCTCGACTGCGGAAACCATGCCATTCGGCCGGCTCAAGGTGCGGCTGAAGAAGGAAATCGTCACGCTCGGCGATTCGGCCGCCGATCCGACGCGGCAGGTCGGCACCTATGTCGATGCGAGCGAATGGAACGCGCTGATCTCGGCGCCCGATACGTTGCTGCTCGACACCCGCAACGCCTTCGAGGTGGCGATGGGAACGTTCGAGGGCGCGGTCGACCCTGATATCAAGAGCTTTGGCCAGTTCAAGCATTTTGCCGCCGAGCAGCTCGATCCGGCAAGGCACCGCAGGATCGCCATGTTCTGCACCGGCGGCATCCGCTGCGAGAAGGCGAGCGCACATCTGCTCGCGCGCGGCTTTGCCGAGGTCTATCACCTCAAGGGCGGCATCTTGAAATATCTCGAGGAGGTGCCGGAGGCGGAGAGCCGCTGGCGCGGCGAATGCTTCGTGTTCGACGAGCGCGTCGCGCTCGGCCATGGCCTGCGGGAACTTGGCTTGCGAAAACTTGGCTTGCAAGAAGTTGGGCTTCGCGAACGGGACAAGGACGCGGCACGTGACGAATGAGATCAAGATGCTCAGCGAGCGCATCGACACGCTCGAGACGCGCATTGTCTATCAGGACGACACCATCGAGACGCTGAACCAGACCATCACCGCGCAGTGGAAGCAGATCGACGCGCTGACGCGGAAGATCGCGGAGCTCGGCGAGCGGCTGCAGGAAGCCGAGGCGAACGCGCCGGGAGCGGCCAACGAGCGCCCGCCGCATTATTGAACGAATCTACTGGCCGGACGCCTTCGGCAGCAGACGGGCGACCTCGCCCGCCATCATCAGGCGGTCGCGGCCGGCATCCTTGGCGGCATAGAGCGCCTGATCCGCGGCCTCCACGAGCGTGCCTACGCCTGCGGTGCGCTCCAGCGCCGGCCGGCAGGCCGCGCCGCCGAACGACGCAGTGACGCAGCCCGACAGGCGATTGGTGCTGTAGACGAGGCCCGCTTCGCGGATGGCCTTCCGGACCCGCTCGCCGATGCGGGCGCAGCCCGCAGCGTCGGTGTTCGGCAGCAGCACGGCGAATTCCTCACCACCATAGCGCGCAGCCAGGTCGCCGGCGCGATGCATCTCGGCCGCGATGGCCTGCGCCACCACGCGCAGACAGGCATCGCCTGCGGGATGGCCGTACTCGTCGTTGTAGGACTTGAAGTGATCGACATCGATCATCAGCAGACCGAGGCTGGAACGTTCGCGATAGGCGCGCGCCCATTCTTCCCTGAGCCGTTCGTCGAAACAGCGGCGGTTCGCAAGCCCGGTGAGACTATCCTCGATCGCGAGCGTCTCGAGCCGGGTCTCCAGCTTCTTCTGCTCGGTAATATCGCGCGAGATCGCGACCACGCCGTCGACAAAGCCGTTGTCCTTGCGCGTCACCCGCATGTTCGATTCGAGCCAGACCTCGCCATTTTTTCGGTGCGTGTTGCGGTAGGTGACACGCGCCTCCTCGTTCTCGCCGCGCTTCATGGCGTCGACGATGGCCCGGACCTGCGGCAGGTCCTCAGCATGGATGCCGGCGAGCGCGGGGGTTCCGATCAGTTGAGCGGCTCGCCAGCCGACGACACGGACCGACGAGGGGGAGACATAGCGCAGCCGCTCGTCCAACCCGATACGCGTGACCATGTCGCTGGAGCCCTCCGCAAGCAGGCGGAAATGGGCTTCCTTCTCCACCAGCGCCGCGGCCATGCGCTGGCCCCGTTGCAGATGCCGCACCAGAACCGCGCCGATGATGGCAATCAGCATGACCAGTGCGAGCACGAAGAGCATGCGTGAGATTGCCGCGGCGCGCCACGGTGCCAGCAGCGCGTCCTTGTCGACGGTGGCGAGCAGGACGAGCGGGTAGCGGCCGCTGCGCTTGAAGAAGCTGACCCGTTCGACGCCGTCCAGCGACGACTTGAAATGATAGGTGCCGCTCGGCCCTTGCAGGCTCGCGTCGCGGAACAATGACGTGTCGGCGACGCTGCGGCCGACGAACTTCTCGTTGTTCGGGTTGCGCGCGATGATGGTGCCGTCGCCATACATCAGCGACACCGAGCTGTTGCGGCCGATCTCGAACTGCTCGTAGAAATGCGAGAGATATCTGGAGCTGAGGGTCGCGAGCACCACACCAGCGAAACTGCCATCCGGCTTGTTGAAGCGGCGCGACAGGGTGACGACCCATTCGCCGTCAAGCAGGCTCTTCACGGGACGGCCGACATAGGCCTCCCGCTTCGGGGATAGCTGATGATAGCGGAAGAAAGCGTCGTCGCTGAGCGTCGAGGCGATCGTCCCCGGCGAGGTCAGCCAATTGCCCTGGTCGTCGATGACGGCGAGGCTGTGGACGCGCGGCATAGCCTTCTTGCGTACCTCCAGGAGGTTGCGCAGCTTCGTGATCGTTGCGGGATCGGTGCCGTCCATTTCCAGCCGGCTGACGGTGCCGACGACGCCGGAATCGAGCAGGTCGAGACTGTCTTCGGCATGCTGGGTCAGCGAGCGGGCGACGTTCGCCATCTCGGTTTCGGCGCCCTTGAGCACCGCATCGCGAGCAGCCCATTCGCGCCAGCCGCTGACGCCGAGAATCGTCGCGCAAGTCAGCACGACGAAAGCCGCCGCGCGCAGCGGCAGGCGGCTCCATCCGGCTCTCTGGGTAACAGCGCTCATACGGCAGACTCTCCGAGCGTTCGGAAACTCTGCCGCTTCTGTTATTGAACCCTGAAACGCTTGCCGGCATTCGCAGGGATATGCGGGTTTTCCCGTACTCCTACGGACTGAAGCGTCGATGGATCGCTAACAATGCGTTAGCGACCCTATCGGAAACCGGCGACCGATCCGGGCTTACGATCGCCTCAGCTGAAAATCGCCTTAACCTTGTCCCAGAGCGAGGGGTTTTCGGCATCCGCGTCGGCCTTCGATGGCGTCGGCTGGGTGGCGCTCACGGGGTCTGACGCCGGGAAGGAATCTTCGAGCCCGGTTTCGAGCCTGGCATGTCGATCGGCGGCCAGCGCCTTGTGCAGATCGTCGGCGTGCTTGTCGTGCGGCGCGGGATTGAATGTCTCAGCCATGGAAATCCTCCTCCATTGGCGGGTCAACGCGGCGCATTTGCACTGGTTCCACTGTTCCGCTCGAGCCTCCGGGGGTGTATCAGGAACCTCAACCTGCATCAGGACGGTCCGTGCCCCAGTCTGCGACAAAGCCCTTCATCGACGTGCTCTCCGGCCAGCGCCAGGCCGTCCCGCCAGTGTGGATGATGCGGCAGGCCGGCCGCTACCTGCCTGAATATCGCGAGGTTCGCGCCAGGGCCGGCGGCTTCCTCGATCTCTGCTTCGACCCGGAGCTCGCCGCCGAAGTCACGCTGCAACCGATCCGGAGATTCGGCTTCGACGCCGCGATCATCTTCTCCGACATCCTGGTCATCCCCTATGCGCTCGGCCGCTCCGTGCGCTTCGAGGTCGGCGAAGGTCCGCGGCTCGAGCCGCTGGATGATCCCGCCAAGGTCGCGACGCTGGCGCCGCTTGCCGACTTCGGCAAGCTCCAGCCGGTATTCGATGCGCTCAAGATCGTGCGCAGTGCGCTCGACCCTAAGACCGCGCTGATCGGCTTCTGCGGCGCGCCATGGACGGTCGCGACCTACATGGTCGCCGGTCACGGCACGCCCGACCAGGCACCGGCACGGATGATGGCCTATCGGCATCCGGAGGCGTTCGCGGAGATCATCGACGTGCTGGTCGGGAACTCGATCGAGTATCTGCTGGCGCAGCTCGCCGCCGGCGCCAATGCCTTGCAGATCTTCGACACCTGGGCCGGCGTGCTGCCACCGGCCGAATTCGCGCGCTGGTCAGTCGAGCCGACCCGGCGCATCGTGGAGGGCGTGCGCGCCAAGGTGCCGGATGCGAAGATCATCGGCTTTCCCCGCGGAGCCGGCGCGCAATTGCCTGGTTACGTCGATGCGACCGGCGTCAACGCCGTCAGCATCGACTGGACCGCCGAGCCGGCCTTCATCCGCGAGCGCGTGCAGAGCCGCGTCGCGGTGCAGGGCAATCTCGATCCGCTGGCGCTGATCACCGGTGGCGCCGCGCTCGACCGCGCCGTGGACGACGTGCTGGCGAATTTTGCGCAGGGGCGCTTCATCTTCAATCTCGGCCACGGCATCCAGCCGGAAACGCCGATCGCCCATGTCGAGCAGATGCTGAAGCGGGTCCGGAGTTATCGCGGCTAAGCCGCCGCGGCTCGCTCCCCCGGCGCCTGTCTTGCGCCGAACACCCCCAGCAAGAGTTGGGCGCTGGTCTTGACGCCGGCCTTTCGCAGGATATTGGCGCGATGGTCCTCGACCGTGCGCGGGCTGAGACCCAACTGTCTCGCCATGATCTTCGTCGACGAGCCCGCGAGCATGTGATCCAGGACCTCCCGTTCGCGCCTCGTCAGCCGTTTCGCGTGCTTGAAATGCGCGGCCGGACTCGCTGAGGAACGCGCGCCTGAACAGGCCGTCTCGATCCGCGCAATCAGGGTATCCGGCCGGAACGGCTTCTCGATGAAGTCGGCCGCCCCGGACTTGAGCGAACGCACGGCCGTGGGGATATCGCCGTGACCGGACATCATCAGGATCGGCGCCGGATAATCCAGATCGCGCAGCTCGCTCAATGTTTCCAGGCCCGATTTGCCGGGCACGCACACATCCAGGAGAATACAGACCGGCGAGTTCTGCCGGGCCTCGGCCTGAAGCGCCTCGCCGTCCGCGAAGAAAACGGATCGATATCCGGCTCTCTCCAGAAGGGCCTTCAGCATCATACGCATCGTCAAATCATCTTCGAGAATGAAGACGTCGTTGGTACTCATCGTTCTTGTCCCTGCGCTGTAACCGGGATCGCTATGCGCCGATCAGGTCGCCGGGAAAAGCAGAAGATGCCAGGACAGTTCTCCATCGGATAATGACGAGCTTGTCCAGGACCCCCTGGCATTAGGTCGAAATTAAAGCCCCTCCACCGGAGACCGGGCCGGCTCCGCAAAAAGACGGGAAAACAACCCCATGCAAAGTAGAAATCATTGAAAATTTGGCCCGGCCCGACTCCAGGCCCCGCAGCGACAACGTTTGACACGTCGGGCAAAACAGGCGCACGATAATACGATCGCACCGACGTCCCCCGCAGACGGCTTACTGCGGCCGGCTGCGCTCGATGATCTCGGCGGCGCCCTTGCCCAGCAGATCCAGCCCCACCGCACGGCCGAGCTCACGAGGACGGTTGGCGGCCCCTGCGCGCGAAGCTTCGATGATGGTGTTGCCGGAGAGGTCGAGCACGGCCGCGGTGAGCGACATCTGATCGCCCGTGATGGTCGAAAAACCCGCCACCGGCGAATTGCAGTGACCGTTGAGCACCCACAGCACCTCGCGCTCGGCATCGGCGCAGGCGCGCGCCGCAAGATCGTCGATCGACGCAAGAATGCGCCGCGTCTGCCAATCCTGCGCCGCGCATTCGACCGCGACGATGCCCTGCCCCGCCGCCGGCAGCATTTCCGCCGCGGTGAACTCGTAGGCGATGCGATGGGAAAGACCGACGCGATCGAGGCCGGAACGCGCCATGATCAGCGCGTCCGCCGGCCCCACCGTGCCGCCATCCGGCAGGCGCTGCTTCTCACGATTGTCGAGCTTTCGCACGCGCGTGTCGGCGGCGCCGCGGAAGTGAATCACCTCGATCTCGGGAAACAACCTTCGCGCATAGGCCGCGCGCCGGACGGCGTTGGTGCCGATCTTGAAACCCTTGCCGCCGGACTGGCGCAGCGCCTCCAGCGTCACGCCATCGCGCAGCACCAGCGCGTCGCTGGCGGGATCGCGCGACAGCGTGGCGCCGATGACGAGGCCGGGCGTGTCCTCGTTACCCGGCATGTCCTTCAGCGAATGCATCGCCGCCTGGAGCTCGCCCGACAGGACCGCGGCACGGATCTGCGCCACGAAGGCGCCGCCCTTGCCGCCATGCGGCAGCAGCTTGCTGGTCTGGTCGAGATCGCCCGTGGTGTCGAACTTGACGATCTCGACATCGAGATCGGGCATGGCGGCGGTCAGGCGGCGCGCGATCTCTTCCGTCTGTGCCAGCGCCATCGCGCTCTTGCGTGTGCCGATCTTCAGTCGCGTAGCCAAACCGTCCGCTCCTTCTCGCGCGGGTTTACCGCGCATCCTCCAATATCATGTCCGAGGCCTTTTCGGCGATCATGATGATCGGCGCGTTGGTGTTCCCCGACACGAGGTCCGGCATGATCGAGCCGTCAACGATTCGAAGGCCTTCGAGCCCCCTCACCTTCAGCCGCTGGTCCACCACCGAAAGTGCGTCGTTGCCCATACGACAGGTCGAGGTCGGATGGTAGATGGTGCTGCCGCGCTCACGGCAATAATCGAGCAACTCGGCATCCGTAAATACCTTCGCCCCGGGATCGTACTCGCCAGCCACAAACGGCTGCATCGCCGGCGCATTCAGTATCTTGCGCAGGATCTTCAGGCCTTCGACGTTGGTGGTGCGGTCGGTCTCGGTCGACATGTAGTTGATGCGGATTTCCGGCGGCACGGTCGGGTCCGCGCTCCTGATGCGCAGGGAGCCGCGACTTTCGGGCCGGAGCTGGCACACCGACGCCGTGAAGCCGGAGAAGTCATGAAGCCTCTCGCCCATCTTGTCGGTCGAAAACGGCAGGAAATGAACCTGGATATCGGGCGAGGCCAGCCGCGGATTGGTCTTGAAGAACGCACCGGCTGTGCCGGCCGCAATGGTCAGCCATCCCTTGCGGAACAGCGCATAGCGCGCACCGGCCAGCGTGCGGCGGAGCGGATTGTTGACGGTGTCGTTCAGCGTGATCTTCTGCGAACAGCGCATCACGATGCGAACCTGCATGTGGTCCTGGAGATCATGGCCGACACCTTGCGCATCGAGCACGACATCGATGCCGTGCTTGCGCAGGAGATCGGCAGGACCGACGCCCGAGAGCTGCAGGAGCTGCGGCGAGTTGTAGGCGCCGCTCGACAGCACGACCTCCTTGCGCGCCCGCGCGCGGCGCACGGCTGCGCCCTGCCGATATTCGACACCGACGGCGCGGCGACCCTCGAACAGCACGCGCTGGCCGAGCGCCTCGGTCTCGATTTTGAGATTGCTGCGCGCCTTCGCGGGGCCCAGATAGGCCACCGCCGTCGAGGCGCGGCGGCCGTTGCGCGTGGTGGTCTGGAACAGGCCGACGCCTTCCTGCGTGGCACCGTTGAAATCAGGGTTGTAGGACAAGCCTTTTTCGACCGCGGCGTCGATGAAGGCCTTCGACAGCGGATCGGTCACGACCATGTTGGAGACCGGCAACGGACCGCCGCTGCCGTGATATTGGTCGGCGCCGCGCGACTGGTTCTCGGCCTTCTTGAAATAGGGCAGCACGTCGTCATAGCCCCAACCGGTGTTGCCGTGCTGGCGCCAGCGATCGTAATCCTCGTGCTGGCCGCGGACGTAGAGCAGGCCGTTGATCGAGCTCGATCCGCCCAGCGTCTTGCCGCGCGGCTGGAACACCTGGCGTCCCTTCAGCTCGGGCTCCGGCTCGGTCTGGTACATCCAGTTGACGGTCTTTTCCTTGAACAGTTTGCCGTAGCCGAGCGGCACGTGGATCCAGATGTTGGAATCCTTCGGGCCGGCCTCGAGCAGCAGCACGCTGTGCTTGCCGTTCGCCGACAGGCGGTTGGCGAGCACGCAGCCGGCGGAGCCGGCGCCGACGATGATGTAGTCGAATTCGGGATCTGATGGCGCGAGGGAGGAATTTGCGTTCATGCGCTAAAGTCTTCTTGTTGATGTGGGCGTTTCCGTTTCGTGATTAGCACAATCATGCGCGCAGACGCAGCGCCTCGACCAGTGACCTGAACGCACGGGCATATTCCGCGCCCGCCCTTGCGATATCGGCGCGCCCGGCGCAGGCGACCGCGGCTTCCGTGACCGCGCCGAGCAGCAGCCGCGCCAGCGGCTCGGCCGGCTGGCGCGCGATCAGGCCGGCCTCCATCGCGGCCGTGATCGCACGCGGCAGCTTGCCGCCGAAGTGCCGCGCGTCGATCTCGCGCCAGCGCTCCCAGCCGAGCACGGCCGGGCCGTCGCGCAAGATGATCTGGCCGGTCGGACCGTTGGCGGTCGCCGTAAAATAATGCTGGGTGCCGGCGACCATCGCAGCCAGCACGTCCTTCTCGGCCCGCGCGGTGCGGTCGATCTCGGCGACGAGATCGCGCGAGACCTGCTCGAACACGGCTTCGAACACCGCCTCCTTGGTCTTGAAGTGATGATAGACCGCGCCTTTGGCGACGCCGGCGGCCTCCGCGATCTCGTCCATCGTGGTGGCGGCAAACCCTTGCGTCCCGAACAGGCGGCGCGCCGCCGTCAGGATCGCCTCCGATGTCGCCGCCCGCCGCTCCGCCTGTTTCGCCATAGCTCTCGTCTAGTCGGATTCGCCGGACGCGGCCAGTTGACTTTTCGACTATCGGTCGGTATTTGCCGACCAATAGTCGGTTTATGAGTGAGGTCCGCCATGCCGAGCCGTGACGTCGTCGAAGCTTTTGCAAAGCGGCTGGAGGCCGGGGATTTCATCGGAGCGATCGAGCAATTCTATGCGCCTGACGCTGTGACCTACGAGAACAACGCCGCCCCGACGGTGGGCCGCGACAAGCTCGTCGCCAAGGAGCGCGGCGTGCTGGCGGCCTCGAAGGAGGTGAAGGCCGTGCGCGTCGGCCCCAGCCTGATCGAAGGCGACCACGTCGCGACACGCTGGACGTTCAGCTTCACCAATGCCGAAGGGGTTGTGCGAACGCTGGACGAGATCGCGTGGCAGACATGGCGGGGCGATCGGCTCGTCGAGGAGCGATTCTATTACGATCCGAAGCAACTCGGGCGGTGAACGGGGCGTTAAATCTGCAAGCGTCTGATCAGCAGCTGCACCGGTTCGTCGATCTTGCCGAGCGCCGTTAGGGGATCGATTCTAGGCAGGCTCTCCCGGAGCGATCATTGAGTCTGCGAGCTTGCGCATCAGACGTACCAGATCCTCGATATCCTGATCGTCCCAACTTGCGAACATCCCTCCGACGATCCGTTCGCGTGCCCTGTCGACCGCGTCTGTCATGGCTTTGCCATTGGGGGTGATGGTGGCTTCGCTGACGCGGCGATCCGCTTCGCTGGCGTGACGCTTGATCAAGCCGAGATTTTCCAGTTTCGCGACCTGCCGGCTTACCGTCGTGTAATCGCGCCCCATGCGATCGGCGAGGTCGACGACTCCGATCGGACCACGCCGCTCGATGCCGACCAGCAGCGGAAACAGCGCGCGATCGAGCGATATGCCCGCCTCGCGGATCATCATCTCGTCGCCCTGGCGGCGGTTCATGACGCTGATGATGTCGATCAGCGCTTCGTGAAGCGAGCGCACCTGCTTCTTAATATGTGTATTTTGCACTCTTCTTGACATCCCGGCAGACCTCCCGCTAATATGTGCATATTACACATATTGAGGGTCCCATGACAAAGCAATTCACGGCGGATGTTCTGATCTGCGGAGCCGGCGCGGCCGGCCTCACACTCGCCATCGATCTCGCGCGGCGGGGCGTATCTTTTCGGCTGATCGAGAAAATGGACGGTCCGTTCGACGGGTCTCGCGGCAAGGGGATCCAGCCGCGAACTCAGGAGATTTTCGAGGATCTCGGCATTATCGACCGCGTCGTCGCGGCCGGCGGTCTCTACCCGCCGCAGCGCGAATACCGCGACGACGGCGGCTTCATCGAGTCCGGGGTCGCAGAGCAGATCGACCCGACACCCGCCGAGCCCTACCACATGGCGTTGATGATCCCGCAATTTCTGACCGAGGGCGTGATGCGCGAACGTCTGCTCGAACTCGGGCAGCGAGTGGAATTCGGCCGCGAGCTGGTCGGCCTGGAGCAGGATCAGGACGGCGTGACTGCGCGCCTTTCAGGCGAGGCCGGCGAGGAGACGATACGAGTGCGTTACCTCGTCGGAGCCGACGGCGGGCGCAGCTTCGTGCGTCACGCACTCGATATCGGCTTTCAAGGCAAGACACTCGGCGTACGAGCCGTGGTGGCCGATGTTGTCTTGACGGGGCTGGATCGCTCAGCGTGGCACCGCTTCAACGACGGCGCGACGGAACGCCAGATTTCGCTGTGTCCGCTGGCCGGAACTGAACTCTTTCAATTGCAGGCGCCGGTCCCGCTCGAAGGCGAGGTCGATCTGTCGGCCGAAGGGCTTTCGGCGATGATCGCGGAACGCACCGGACGTAGCGATATCCGCATTCATTCGGTGCATTGGGCGTCGGCCTATCAGATGAACGCCCGCCTCGCCGATCGCTACAGGGACGGCCGCGCGTTCCTGATCGGCGATGCCGCTCACATCCATCCCCCGACCGGAGGACAGGGTCTCAATACCAGCGTGCAGGACGCCTACAATCTTGGCTGGAAGCTCGCGGCCTTTATCGGTGGGGCCTCGGCAAGTCTGCTCGACAGCTATGAACAAGAACGACGTCCCGTCGCTGCAAGCATGCTCGGCCTTGCCACAAAATTGCTGGATGCCGCCAAACGCGGCGACATGAGGCGCGGCCGCGAGGTGCACCAACTCGACATCGGCTATCCCGGCTCGGCGCTGGCGCTGGAAAATCCGGGACGGCTGGACGGTCTTGTCGCGGGAGACCGTGCCCCGGACGCGCATCTGCGCGGGGCCGCCGGACAACCCACGCGCCTGTTCGAGCTGCTCAGGGGGCCGCATTGGACGCTGCTTGGCTATCGGGTGAAGCGCGGGGCAATGCCTGCACGCACCGGACTGCACGTCCACTGCATCGGCCCCGATGATGAGCTCATCGACGAAAGCGAGCACTTCCGCAGCGCCTACACCGTGTCACCCGGAGATTTGGTGCTGGTGCGTCCCGACGGCTACATTAGCGCCTTCGTGGGTTCGCAAAAGACAGATCAGCTCGCGCGATTCCTGGACGAACAGGGCGTGGTTTGAAGAACCGCTCCATTGCGATCCGAAGCAACTCGGGCGGTGAACGCGCGCCCCTATCACAGGTGTCATCGCCCGGCTTGACCGGGCGATCCCAGTCTTCCGAGACGGTTGTACTGATACGATGGGCTGCGGCGCACTGGATCCCCGGTCAAGCCGGGGCATGACAGCGGAGACGGCTACAACCGTAACGCCGGGCGCCGCATTTGTATCGATTTGTTATCGATACTCCCGATTGAACACGCAGAAGTGGTCACGGCGTTCGTGGCAAGCGGGGATAATTCATAGTTCGTCAAATGTTTGCGGCGAATTCTCCGGATCGAGCCGGACAAACGGCCCATGCTGCAGGCTCTGGAATGCGGACTCAACTGACCAGCTATTTCGCGCGGCTGTTCGCCGGCGATCTGTCGGCCTTTGGCGGTCCTGCAACCGACGAAGCCGTCGCCGGCCATATCCGTGCCGAACAGATGTCGCTAGTGCTCGGCTATTCGGTCGGCATCATGCTCGCCAATGCCTGCAACGCGGCCGTGCTTGCCATCGCGCTGTGGCATTCGCCGGACTGGAAATTCGCGCTGTCCTGGTCCGTGATCGTGGCCGGATCCGCGATCGCGTTCGGTCTGCAGTCCCACGCCTCGCGCCGCATCACCAAGCCGCAATTCGTCTCGCGCCGGGCGATGCAAAGGCTGGTGCGCAACGCCTTCGTCCTCGGTGCCGCCTGGGGCATCGTTCCGGTCGCCTTCTTTGCGAATGCCGCAACCGGCGGCCAGCTCGTCATCACCTGTCTCTGCTCGGGCATGCTGGCCGGCGGCGCGCTCGCCTTCGCGACGATCCCGATCGCGGCGATTGCCTTTACGACGCCCATCTTCATCGGCATCGCGATCTGCCTCAGCTGGGACGGCGACCCCGCCTATGTTCTGATGGCCATCCTCGTGGTGGTCTACGGGTCGGTGCTGCTGCGCGCGGTGTTCGTCAATTCCATCGGGTTCGCGCGGCGCGTGATCCGGCAAGTCGAGGCCGAGCGCACGGTGCGGCAGGATCCGCTGACGCTCCTGCCCAACCGCTTCGCCTTCAACGAGACGCTCGATGTCGCGCTGAAGCGGCTGACGTTGTCGGGCGAAGAGTTCGCGGTGCTGCTGCTCGACCTCGATCGCTTCAAGGAGGTCAACGACAAGTTCGGCCATCCGGCCGGCGACGAATTCCTGGTTCAGGTCGCAAGCCGCCTGCAACGCTGCACGCGCGCAGCCGAACACGTCGCGCGCATCGGCGGCGACGAGTTCGCGCTGGTGATGGCCAATCTGGCGCGGCCCGAAGATGCCCTCGATATCGCCGAGCGGTTCGTCAGCGCCTTCACCGAACCGTTCATGATCGAGGGCTGCGAGATCCCGGGGGCGACGAGCGTCGGCATCGTGCTGGCGCCGCGCGACGGCGACACGCAACTCGACATCATGAAGAATGCCGACACCGCGCTCTATCGCGCCAAGAAGGCCGGACCAGGGACGGTGTGCTTCTTCGAGCAAGCCGACGACAAGGCCTCGCGCGACCGCAAGGCGCTGCAAGCGGATCTCGAAGGCGCCATCGCGCGCGACGAGCTGTTCCTGGTGTTCCAGCCCTTCCTCGATCTCGACCGCAACCGCATCACCGGCTTCGAGGCGCTGCTGCGCTGGCAGCACCCGCGGCGCGGCTTGATTCCGCCGAGCGAATTCATCGGGATCGCGGAAGAGACCGGACTCATCCACGAGATCGGCGAATGGGTGATCCGGCGCGCCTGCATGACGCTGGCTGACTGGCCGGAGGAGATCAGGGTCGCCGTGAACTTCTCCGCGGCGCAGTTTCACAACGCCGGCATTCTGCAGACCATCGTGCAGGCGCTCGCGGACGCGAGGGTTGAACCGCACCGGCTCGAGATCGAGATCACCGAATCGATGCTGTTGTCGAAATACGGCTCGGCCGCGTCGATCCTCAACGCGCTGCTGCAACTCGGCGCAACGCTGGCGCTCGACGATTTCGGCACCGGGTTTTCGTCACTGACTTATTTGCGCAAGCTGCCGTTCAGCCGCATCAAGATCGACCAGTCCTTCATCCGCGACATGCTGGTGCAGCCCGACTGCGCGGCCATCGTGAAGTCGGTGATCTCGCTGGCCCGCGACTTGCGCATCGGCGTGGTCGCGGAGGGTGTCGAGACCGCGGACCAGCTCGAATATCTGCGCCAGTTCAATTGCGACGAAGTGCAGGGCTATCTGATCAGCCGGCCGGTGTCGGCCGATGGCGTGCTGGCGCTGCTGGATACGAAGCAGGTTCGGGCGGTTTACGCGGCGTAGGCTCCAAAGCCTCCACAAGCGTCATGGCCGGGCTTTTCGCGGCCATCCATGCCTTACCACATGGCACAAAGAACGTGGATGCCCGGGACGAGCCCCGGGCATGACGACCTACGTCAGATCGCATCCGCCCGGAGCAGCGTGTCCACCGTGATGGTTCCCCGCGCGCGGGAGACGCAGGCGCAGATTTTTTCGTTGCTCTGTTTCTGATGATCGCTGAAGAAGACGTCGCGATGGTCGATCTCGCCCTGGACGTCGACCACGTCGATGGCGCAGAGGCCGCATTCGCCGCGTTTGCAATCGTACATCACGTCGTGTCCGCAGGCGTTGAGGACGTCCAGCATCGAGCGCTCGCGGGGGATTTCGAGCTCGACGTCCGAGTCCTTCAGGCGCACGCGAAACGTTTCAGTCGGGAGCGTGCCGCTGGAGCCGAAGGTCTCGTAGCGGAGATCGGGGAGCGGATGGCCGGCGCCGATCCAGGCATGGCGCGCGGCGTCCAGCATCCGCATCGGGCCGCAAAACAGCGCCAGCGCACCTTGCGGCAGTGAGACAAACAGCGCGTCGAGATCGAGCCGGCTGCTTTCGTCGCTCGCATGGACTATCAAGCGGTCGCCGAGCATCGCAGCAAGATCGTCGAGATAGGCCGCCTCGCCGCGCGAGCGCACGGCATAATGCAGCGTGACGTCGGCCCCGCGCCGCGCCAGCGCCTGCGCCGCGCCGAGGATCGGCGTGATGCCGATGCCACCGGCGATCAGGCAATAGTTTTGGCGGGTCCAATCGACCGCGAGCAGCGATGCGGGCTGGGTGATGTCGAGCCGCGCGCCCGGCTGCAGAGACCACATGTAGCGCGAACCGCCCCGCGAATCCTCGGCCCGGCGCACCGCGATCCGCAAGCCCTGCGACGAGGCCTCGCCGACCAGCGAATAGGACCGCGTCTCCGGCAGGCCGTCGATGGTGACGCTGACATTGATGTGGCTGCCGACCGGATAGGCTGTGCCGTCGAACCGATCCGGCAGGATCAGGAATTCGCGGATGCCGGGCGCGAGCTCGCGCGTCGAGACGAGCGTGGCCGGAATCCAGGTTTCGATAAAGCGCATGGTGACTGCCCTAGTCGGTTGCGGTCCTGATCAGCGCGAGCGCCGGCAGGAGGTCGAGATGGGTACGGTTGCGCAACGCCAGCCGCAAATTGCGGACGGCGAGCCGGGCGTGCTCACGCATCACAGCCTCGGCGCGCGCGCCTTCGCGGTTCTCGATCGCGTCGATCACGACGCGGTGGTGCTCCTGCCCGATGATCAGGATCTGCTGTGCCTCGGGCAGCGCCGACTGCGCCATCACAAAACCGCTTGGCGAGGCGAATGGTAGCGCCGAGGCGCGGTCGATCTGGCGGATCAAGGGCGGGCTGCGCGACAATTCGGTGAGCAGTGCGTGAAAGCGCGCGTTCAGCGTGACATAGGAGGAGAAGGCATCGACCGAGATCGGCACCTGCCGCAGCAGTTCGTCGATCGCCGCAAGACATTCCTTCAGCGGCTCGAGCTCGCGCGCGGAGACGCCGCGCTCGGCGGCGAAGCGCGCGGCGAGGCCTTCCAGGGTACCGCGCAGCTCGATGGAATCGGAGATGTCGCGCTCCGAAAACGCCTTCACCATGAAGCCGCCGGAAGGGATCGCCTCCAGCAGCCCTTCCTCCTCCAGCCGCACCAGCGCCATGCGCACCGGCGTGCGCGAGGCGCCGGTGGTCTCCACCGCCTGCAGCTCGGAGATGCGCTCGCCCGGACGAAGAGATCCCGACAGGATCTGGTCGCGCAGCGCCAGCTGCGCCTTCACGGTCTGCGAGACGGAGCGGTCGACCTCACGTTCGGCCATGCGCCTACTCCGCGGCCTGGAGGCGCTGCGGCGCGCTTTCCTTCGCCACCATCTTGTCGATCAGCTTGCGCGACCACATCGCGCCGGCGTCGATGTTGAGATTGTAGAAGATGCGATCGGGGTTCTCGTCCATCGCCCGCTGCTGCGCTTCCAGGATCAGCTCGTCCTCGCGGAAGATGCCGGAGACGCCTTCGCGGATCTCGGTGGTGATGCGCTGCTCGCCGATCTGATAGTTGCGGACGAAGGCCCAGAAATAGTGACAGGTCTTCTCGGTTTCCGGCGTGATGGTGTTGAGCACGAAGCCGTTGACGCCCTGCGAGCGGTCGCCTTCCGGCGCGCCGGTCCCCGTTGGCGCCACGCCGACGTCGATGGCGATGGTGCACGGCGCTTCGAAACGGATGATCTGCCAGCGGTCGACGAGACCGGTCTTGCCGAGCTGCTTGGCCCAGAACGGCGGCGGCTCGATGCCGCGCATCCAGCGCGTCACCGTGACCGTCTTCTCGCCATGGGTGACGTCGAACGGCGCTTCGGCGACCGCGTCGTTGCCGATGGAGGAGCCGTGCACGAAGGTCTCGTGGGTGAGGTCCATGAGATTGTCGAGCACGAGGCGATAGTCGCAATTGACGTGGATGGTCTTGCCGTCGCCGGCCCAGGCCGGATCGTGATTCCAGTGCATGTCTGGGACGAGCGCGGGATCGGCCATCGCGGGATCGCCCATCCAGAGCCAGACGTAGCGGTGGCGCTCGACCACTTGATAGGCGCGGACGCAGGCCGACGGGTTGATGGTCTCCTGCGAGGGCATGAAGGTGCAGCGGCCCTGCGAATTGTATTTGAGGCCGTGATAGCCGCAGACGACGGTGTCGCCCTCGAGCCGGCCCTTCGACAGCGGCACCAGCCGGTGCCAGCAGGCATCCTCCAGCGCGGCCACCGAGCCGTCGGCCTTGCGGTACATCACGACGTGCTTGCCGCAGATCGTCCGCGGCAACAACGCTGGCTTCACCTCCGCGTCCCAGGCCGCGGCGTACCAGGCGTTCATGGGGAAGGGTTTTGTCACCGGCGATCTCCCAAGGCTTATGTATGCGTTATGTATACAATAGCGGGGGCCAGGAATCATTCAAGATCGATTATGGCGTATCTAATTACCTTTATCTCAGTTTATGTATACATATTCAACGACAAGTCATTCCCGGGGAAAGCGGGTGATGACACCTATTGATGCGGCGAGCCCTCCCTTTGAGCGGGCATTGAGAGAGCGGCGCTTTAGCTCGGCCCCTACGCCCCGAACACCTTCTTCAACCCCGCCTGCGCCTCGTCCTGAATCCGTTTCAAGTGCTCGGCGCTGCGGAAGCTTTCGGCGTAGATCTTGTAGACGTCCTCGGTCCCCGACGGCCGCGCGGCGAACCAGCCGAAATCGGTCTCGACCTTGATGCCGCCGAAGGGTTGGCCGTTGCCTGGCGCCTTGCTCAGCGTGGCGCGGACCGGATCGCCGGCGAGATCCTTCAGGCCGAGCTGCTCGGGCGTGACGGACTTCAGGATGTTCTTTTGCGGCGTGGTGGCGGCGACGTCGATGCGCGCGTAATGGGGCACCCCGAGCTCGGCGGTGAGGTCGCCAAACAGCTGGCTCGGATCGCGGCCGGTCTTCGCCATGATCTCGGCGGCGAGCAGGCCGAGGATGATGCCGTCCTTGTCGGTGGTCCACACCGTGCCGTCGCGGCGCAGGAACGAGGCCCCTGCACTCTCCTCGCCGCCGAAGCCGAAGCCGCCGCTGACGAGGCCGTCGACGAACCATTTGAAGCCGACCGGCGTCTCGACCAGCTTGCGGCCGAGTTTTTTGGCAACACGGTCGATGATGGAGCTCGACACCACGGTCTTGCCGATCGCGGCATCCTTGCCCCAGTTCGGGCGGTGCGCGAACAGATAGGAGATCGCGGTCGCAAGATAATGGTTGGGGTTCATCAAGCCGCCGGTGCGCGTCACGATGCCGTGGCGGTCGGCGTCGGTATCGTTGGCGAAGGCGACGTCGAAGCGGTCGCGCATCGCGATCAGGCTCGCCATCGCGTAAGGCGAGGAGCAGTCCATGCGGATCTTGCCGTCCCAGTCCAACGTCATGAAGCGGAAGGTCGGATCGATCGCCTCGTTCACGACGGTGGCCTTCAGGCCGTAGCGCTCGATGATCGGGTGCCAGTAGTGCACGGCGGCGCCGCCGAGCGGATCGATGCCGATATTGATGCCGGCGGATTTGACCAGATCGAGATCGACGACGTTGCCGAGATCGGCGACGTAAGGCGTAATGAAGTCGTAGGCGTGGACGTTCCCGGACTTTTTCGCCTTCGCATAGTCCATCCGCGCGACACCCCTGAGGCCGTCCGCGAGATAGGCGTTGGCGCGCTTCTCGACCACGCCGGTGACGTCGGTGTCGGCCGGCCCGCCATGCGGCGGATTGTATTTGTAGCCGCCGTCTTCGGGGGGATTGTGCGAGGGCGTGACGACGACACCGTCGGCAAGGCCCGACGTGCGGCCCTTGTTGTAGGTGAGGATCGCGTGCGAGATGACAGGCGTCGGCGTGTAGCCGCCGTCCTTGTCGATCATGATGTCGACACCGTTGGCCGCGAACACCTCGACCGCGCTGACCAGCGCCGGCTCGGCCAGCGCATGGGTGTCGATGCCGATGAACAACGGACCGGTCAGCCCCTTTTCCTTTCGGTAGTCGCAAATCGCCTGCGTGGTGGCGAGGATGTGCCCTTCGTTGAACGTGTTCTTGAACGAGGTGCCGCGATGGCCGGAGGTGCCGAACGCGACCCGCTGCGCGGGATCCGCGACGTCAGGCTTGCCGGCGAAATAGGCGGTCACCAGCCGCGGAACGTTGGTGAGCGCGTCCGGCGAGACCAGCTTGCCCGCCGCGGGATGAACATCAGCCACTGAAATATCCTCGTCCTGCCTACAGAGATTGCGGAGCAGCATAGCATCGGCCGGGCCACCGCCAAGGGCACAACACGGGAGATGGCGACGGCGTTCCTTCCCGTCATTCCGGGCGCGCGTAGCGCGAGCCCGGAATCCATCGCACAGCAACGGCGCGGACAAATGGATTTCGGGCTCGCGCCAAGAGGCGCGCCCCGGAATGACGAGTGGATGGGCCGCGCCTCACAGCCCCGGGATCATGCTATGCTTCGCGACCATCGAGGCCCTTCGAATCGTCCCATGATCCTCCCGCGAAAACTGCTTCTGCTGATCGCCGGCCTCGTCTTGGCGGGCACGTCGGCGCGCGCCGCGGAGTTCTACACCGAAGACCTTCGCATTCCGATGGCGGAGGCCGGGCCGCAGGGCCTGGAGGCGTTCCTGGTCCGCCCTGCGGGCGCGAAGCGCTATCCGCTGGCGTTGCTCAGCCACGGCTCGCCACGCAGCTTCGACGACCGCGCGACCATGTCGGCACACAAATATTACGGCATCGCGCTCGAATATGCCCGGCGCGGCTTTGCCGCGCTGATCGTGATGCGGCGCGGCTACGGCACCTCGCCGGGCGGGCGCGTCGACAGCGTCGGCGGCTGTGCCAATGCGGCTTATTTGCCCGCAGCCGCCGTTGCGGTCGCGGATTTGCGCGCCGCGATCGATGCGATGGGGCGCAGGTCCGACGTGACGACGACAGGCATGATCGCGGCCGGCCATTCCGCCGGAGGGCTCGCCACCGTCGCGCTGACGGCGCAGGCGCCGCCCGGCCTCGTCGCGGCGATCAACTTTGCCGGCGGCCGCGGCTCGCGGGACGATGACAATGTCTGCAATCCGGACGGACTGGTGCAAGCCTTCGTCACGTTCGGAAAGACATCGCGCATGCCGACATTGTGGGTCTATGCGAGCAACGATTCGTTCTTCGGGCCCGATCTCGCACGCCGTCTCTATGATGGGTTTCGCGGCAGCGGCGGTCACGCAAAGTTCATTGCGGCCGCGCCTTACGGCGACGACGGCCATTATCTCTATTCGGTGGTGGGGCGGCCGCAATGGACCCCGTATCTCGACGCCTTCCTGCGCGAGCGCGAACTCAGCCATGACATCCTGAGTCTGCCCGATCCGTTGCCGCCGCCGGGCCGGCTCAATGCGGCCGCGCGCGCCGAGTTCTCGCGCTATCTCGCCAGCACGATGCCGCACAAGGCTTTCGCCGTGTCACCCAATGGCGGCTACGGCTGGCGTTCGGGCCGCACCACGGCCGAGGACGCGCAACGGGATTCGCTGAACGCCTGCATGAAATGGTCACCCACCTGCACGCTCTACGCGGTCGACGACCGACTAGCGGGGGCTGCGCAGAGGACCTCAACGGACCAGAGCGCCCGCGCGCGATAGGCGCGAGAGCGATCCGGTCTTTCAATGGGTGAAGCTAGAGCCGTTCGCTGAGCGCGAGCTTGTAGCCGACGCCGGTGACGGTCGCTATCACGGGCGTGCCGCTGCCGACGAGCTTGCGGCGCAGCCGCGCCACCAGCGCATCCACGGTGCGGATGTCGACCTCGGCCTGACGGTTGCTGACGACCTCGATCAGGTAGTCGCGGCTGAGCGGCCTGCCGTCGGCACCGACCAGCGCGGCCAGCAGGTCGAATTCGGCGCGCGTCAACGCCGCCGGCTTGCCGTCGCTGCCGAGCAGCTCGCGCCGGGTCAGGTCGATGATCCAGTCGCCGAAGGCGATCGAATTGTGATTGCGCGCCGCCTTGCGGTCGATCGAGCGGCGCCGCAGCACGCTGCGTGCGCGCGCGAGCAGGTCGCGCAGATTGATCGGCTTGGTGACGTAATGGTCGCCGGCGATCTCGAGGCCGAGGATGCGATCGACGTCGGTGTCGCGGCGGGTCACGAAGATGATGCCCGCGTTGCTGGTCGCCTGGATCTCCTTGGCGAGCTCGAAGCCGTCGCCGTCGGGCAACTGCACGTCGAGGAAGACGAGATCGGTGCGCGCGCGCAGCGCCTGGCGGCATTCCGCGCATGAGCCGGCGCCGACCACGTCGAAATTGTTCTCGCTGAAATAACCAACCAGCATCGTGCGCGTCACCGGATCGTCTTCGACGACGATCAGCCGCTCGCGGCCAGCGGGACGCAATTCCCGAAGGGCGGAATCAGTCACGTTGTTGGGTGTCCTGTGTGCTTGCGACCCGGCCTGAAAATTCAAGTCACCGCGCAGCGCGCTGTCCTGTAAACGAACATTCACGACTTATTCGAGCCCCCGAAATTGCCTGCCAGAATACTAGGCGTGTTGTGCTGGCCAAACAATATTGGTCATGGCTTGGGAGCATTAAGTATGAATTGCCCCACAATTCTCATCCCGCGCATCATCATGCAAGCTTGGCTCGCGCGAGCGCCGTCGAGCTACCTCGAGACCGCCAATTCCGTACATTCGACCCCGGACGCAACCGACGGTTAACGTAAAGAACACGTTTGGCTTCGGAAAAGCAGGCCGCACCTCTATTGTCCCCGCAGGCCCGAAATCAGGAGCAGGCGTAATGCAGGGGCAGGCCCGGTTGGCCGCCGGTCAAATCGAGGACGGTGCAACGCGCCTCAGTCGTTCCCACAGCCTCGACTTCCTGCGCGGTCTCGCCATCCTTGGCGTGGTGGCGATCCACGTTTCGCAATCTTTTCCTTCGAACATCCACGCCGTCGACTACGCCTTCATGTGTGGCTGGACCGGCGTCAACGTGTTCTATTTCGTCAGCGCCATCACGATGTGCATGATGTGGACGCGGCGCGTTGAGGCGAACCCCACGCGCAAATTCTACATCCGCCGTGCCTTGCGGATCGCGCCGCTGTTCTGGCTCGCGATCCCGCTCTACCTCGTCGTCAACGGCACGGGGCCCAGCGCCAACGCTCCCAACGGCATCGGCCCGCTGCAGGTGATCCTGACCGCGACTTTCCTGCACGGATTCTGGCCTGACAGCGTCAACAGCGTCGTGCCGGGCGATTGGTCGATCGCCGCGGAGATGACTTTCTATCTCGTCTTCCCCTTCGTGATCACGGCATTCGGATCGCGCCGCCATCTCTATCTTGCGCTGGCGATCGCGCTGCATCTCGTCAATGTCGACCTGTTCAAACCGTGGGCTTTCGAGCTGTTCTCGGCCTATTACGGACCGGGCAATGAATCCTTCGTCTGGAGCACGCTGCACATCAGCTTCCTGAACCAGTTGCCGGTCTTCCTTGTCGGCTGCGCGCTGTTCTTCTCGCTGCGCGACGGCTTTGCGAAGTCGGACGCCGCGATCTACGCCGCCTTCATCGCGCTGTCTTTCATGGCCAATCGCGCGTCCGGCGCGCATGAATTCAACTATCTGATGATCAACCTCGCGCTCGGCGCGGGTGTGGCCGGCTGCATCCGCTTCGCGATCCGCTGGCAGCCGATCGAGGCGCTCGGCCGCAATTCCTATTCGATGTATCTGTCGCACTTCGCGGTGATCCTTGGCCTGCGCCAGATCTGGCCGCTTGCCGACGGACTGGTCTCGCTGCTGATCGTCTATGCCGTCACGGCGGCGCTCAGCTATCTCGTGGCGCGCGCGACATGGCACCTGGTCGAGCGGCATGCGCAGGATCTCGCGCACCGCCTGACCGCTTCGACGGCCACGACCACACGCGGAGAGCCGGTCACTGCAACAGGCGTCGTGCTGAACGGCCGCAGCGCCGGCGCGTGAATCGTCTCAGGACGATCCCACCTCGATCCGGTACGACAGCTCTTCCTTGGCGCCGGCCGCGATATGCATCAGGCCGGGCTTGTCGCTGAACTCGCCGTCGAAGCCGACGGGGCTGGCATAGCCGCGCCAGGGCTCGATGCAGAGGAACGGCGCGCCGGAGGGTTTCGACCAGACGCCGAGCTCGCGAAAGCCGCGCCATGACATTTTGAGCCAGGGACCAGCGCCCGTCCCCGCCGCATAGCGGACCGCATGGCTGTTGACGGGATCGAGGATCACCGCGTCGTTGATGAACAGGGATTCCGACAGGGGCAGCACCGTGCCTTGGACAGGGCTCGGATCCGTTGCCGCGAGCAGGAGGCCGCCCTCGACCCGGCGGACCGGAGACGGCTCCTCGGTCGTGAACGTCAACGCGTAGCTCTCCTTCGGCACGCCAGCCTGAAGCGGCCAATTGAAGGCGGGATGACCACCGAGCGACACCGGCAATGTCTCGCCGCCGGTGTTGATGACCGAGAGTGATAGATCGAGACCTTGATCGTCGATCGCATAGCTGGCCGTCAGACGGAACGCAAACGGATAGAGTGCGCGCGTCGTCTCGCTGTCTTCGAGTGCCAGTGTGCAACGGTTTTCGCCGCGCTCCACCCACGCAAAGCGGCTGTCACGCGCAAAGCCGTGCTGGGTCATCCGGTAGGTCTTGCCGAGATGCCGCATCTCGTCATTGGCGAGGCGCCCGACAATCGGAAACAGCAGTGGCGCGTGGCGCTGCCACGCCGGACCGGCCTGCCAGACGAATTCGATGCCGCTGCCATCCTTCAACGAGCACAGCTCGGCGCCGTACGCCTTGATGGTCGCCGTGAGTGAGCCGCTGCGAATCGTGTGCGTGTCGTCAGTCATGACAATCGATCTCCAGACATCCCGAACTTGTCACTCCGGCGCTCTTGATGAGGCAACTTACTCTTTATCAGTGCCGTTGGTCGCTCAAATTGGGTTCGCTTTGCCAATTTTCGCCCATGCTCCCTCAGCTCCGTCATCTATCTGTTCCGTCGCGAAGCCGGCCTATTGCTCGATGGCGTCGGCTGTTGGCGCGAGATTCGTAGCGTTCCAATGCCGCTAACCGTTTTACTTGTTCAAGGGACAGAGACTCCAGATCCAACTTTGCGAGCAAGTCTTTCCGCACAGCCGCAACCCGCAGCAACTGTGATTGGGCCTGTGCCATTTCCAGCGCTGCCAGCCGGTGAATCTGGCTGGCCCCTTCGGGGGTCAATAGTTGCGCTAAGCCGTAAGTCTGCGCCCCAACTGGATCACTATCGGTTGTGAGACTCGAAAGACCATGGCGTAGGGCATTGCGGCTCGACTTGATCCGACCTGCCGGACTTTTCGGCCCTGTACTCCGTTTGGCATTCTCGCGGTTGGCTCTGATCTGCTTTTCAGTGGCCATAATGATGGGTATCCGCCTCATCGACCATTTCGAACATCACCTCTTGGCAAGGGCCTGGCTAGTCCAGATGGTGTTTGTCTCGATCCCTGTCCGCTTCCGCCTTCACCTCTTGCCAAAACCCGCACTGAGCCGGCGATTTCGCATTGCACAGAGCAATAGATCCTCAAAGGTCGGCCAAGATGATGCATAAACCAGTAACGGCGACCTGGTGACGGCCTCAAGAACCATCTAGGAGATACCAACAAACAGATCGAACGCTGGAAAAGGCCCTTCAGAAGCTTGGCGGGAAGCGCGCTTTCGGTTCCGACGATTAACCCGCGATGGCCATATCAAGCTTAATTCGCGAGTTCGATTGCTGATATCTGAGCGCGCGTTAGTTTGCGTTCACCGGACATTGCCCCCGTCCGGGTCCACCCAGGCGAAGTCGGCGCGCCATCATATTCGGCGCGTCGACTTCCACCTACGGCCATCAGGTCCACTGCATGCGAAAGCTGATTTCAAGCGGCATTACTGGCTTCACCTACATCTCCCTGTTAGCGTTCGTCGTCGCTAGCGTCGCACGCGCCGGCGTCGAGGCGAAGGAGCGCAGGTCTCAAAAGGTTGCGCGATTTCAAGATGAGCTCTAATTCTTTCTCGCCATCGAAGGCTCGAATCCGACAACAACGGCTTCAACAGTTTCGGCTTCGGAAACTAATGGCCAATGTCGTCACGCTTCGGAAGCAAGTCGCTGACGCTGAAGACAAGGCTGCCTCGCGGTGGCGGGCCATCCAAAAGGCCGACAAGAGCGAAAACTCCCAGCGGTATTAACGAGGGGGCTCCCGAATGTCTCTTGAATGGACGGAGACTGAGCGCCGGCAGGTAACACGTAAGATCGTCAATCAGACTGCGTTGCTCACGCTGCCCGGCGACGTTGTCGTCACCCCGTGCAGAATGCTGAACTTGTCAATCTTCGGGGCCTGCATACGATGGAGGGACACTCCGCTGTTTTCGACCGCGCTCCATCTGTCCTTCAACGACCTCCTGACGCCGTTCGAGTGTCGGGTGGTATGGCGCCAAGGTGCGTTAGCTGGCTTGATGTTTGTTTACTGAGGCTCCTAGGGGCCCGCAGCCGCGCGGCGTCTGTGATCGAGGCGAAAGAACGCAAGTGCACAGCGTCGCCCGACCTCAAGAAGAGCTCTGAAATTCTCATCAACGCTCGCGCAACCACGACAACATGCCCCGATGATTTGGGACAGCATGTCGACGACTGGTAGCCGCCGAGGTTTAACGGAGTGCGGACAATCGGCTATCGGTGGGACCAGCAGCCTGGGACGGTTCGGCTTTGGTCCCGGACACCGAGCAGCCCCGGCAGATGACCAACTTGGCGGCGAGCCGGTTGTCTCGATCGGCTTCTATCTTCCGCTGAGCAGAAAGCCACTCCGGCGACTTTGGCTCGAGGCTGGCAAGCAACGCGTCCTCTTCCGCGATCGGCTCTCTCTTCAGCGTGGTCGCTGCGAGGCTATGGCTGCGCTGCCGGACATCCGGCAAATTCGGATCTCGGCCAGTTCCGTCCCACGCGATAGGACGAGTGTTCTGCTGAAGCGAAGCAGACGTACATGCGGAAAGCGTCATGCCCACTGCCGCCAAGCAAAGGGCCCGACGGATCAATTTGTTCGCTTGCATCGAGAACAGCATAAAATCCATCCCCTGGAAGAGGCCCTGCAATATAGAGCGAGGAATATCCGAAAGGCTTTTGAAGGTGCTTAAAGGCAACGGCGGGGCGCCGCCATGGCCTAGATATGGCGCTCTCAGGATGGATTGACGCGCGTCAGGCGCTTGATCTGCTCGATAAGATGGGCGTGATGTTCCGTCCAAAATTAACTTCGATAAGCTGCGGCGCCCCTCAGTGACGGCGAGCCCTCATAGCGTCGACGTCTAGTCGTCCCAGATTTGCTTGCGACATGCTGCGCCAGCGTGCCCACCTGAGCCGCTGGAGCGTCCATAGAGCTCGCATCAGACCCATCCCTGCCCTCTCGGAAGCGCCGCCCATACCGCCTCCCAGTGCTGCCCGATTGCGGCTGCGTGATTGTCCATTTGATGGAGCAGCCGGTGAATGCCATCAATCGCAGTTTCGGCGTCGTGTTGGGCATTCAGGATGACAAGCAAATCAACGGATCAGAGAACGAGCGCCAATGGTTTTCTATCGCCATCACCTCGCCGGAAACTTGTCGCAAGCAAGGTTGAGCTTCGGTCATGTCGGCACCGCCAGCGCTTCAACCACCCGGCACAGTATGCTCTCCTCAATGCGAGCAATCCAACTTGGATGATTGGTCTTGACGCGCCAGTCAGACACGCCCCTTTGAGCATCGTAAAAGCTCGATTGCGGAGTAGAGCTGAAGGGAATGCCTGGCCCATGGGACTCGTTTGCTGCGGCCGCATGATTGTCTGCCTTGGGCCCAAGGCGAACCAAAGGTGAGGTGCTCCAACGAGCCTTAAGCCGCGCGAGAAATTCGGTTCCGATATGGAGCAGTCAACAGCAATTGGAAGACAGCCCTTGCGGCCATATATTGCGCAGCACTCTTGCTGCGCTCGCTCCCGGTAAGAACAGGCGCCCCTGATCGGTCCATAACGGACCACCGCCAGGCACGCGCGCGCCTATAAATCGAAAGATCAAAGAGAGCAAAATCGCCAGCGATCATCGCGGGACACCCTCAAATACGCGCTTGGAAATAGACAGGAAACATTAGAAATCTGATAGAACAACTTTCGGCTAATAGCAGGGTTCCACAGCTGGACACCTCTAGAATAGTTGATGCTTAAAGCGTTTGGCGCTACTCGACGATCTCCAGTCGCTATTTATGTGGCATGCGACCGAAACATTTGCGTTGCGGATCTCCGGGATGCTTACTTGACCCGAACTTGCTCCACCGAAGGCGTGAACAGATGTCACCTTCTTCCACTGACAAGATCGCGCTCTTCATCGATGGAGCTAACCTCTACGCGACGGCGAGAACTCTGGGCTTCGACATCGATTACAAGCGCCTGCTGAAGGAGTTCCAGAGCCGCGGGACGCTGTTGCGGGCGTTCTACTACACCGCGGTCATCGAGGATCAGGAGTTTTCCTCGATCCGTCCCTTGCTCGATTGGTTGGACTATAATGGCTTCACGGTCGTCACCAAGGCGACGAAAGAGTTTGTCGACGCCTCCGGCCGCCGCAAGGTCAAGGGCAACATGGACATTGAGCTTGCCGTGGACGCCATGGAGCTCGCCGAGCATATCGACCAGATGGTGCTGTTCTCGGGTGACGGCGATTTCCGTTCCTTGGTCGAGGCAGTCCAACGTCGCAGCGTTCGGGTCACGGTGATATCCACCATAGTCAGCCAGCCGCCAATGGTCGCCGATGAGCTGCGCCGCCAAGCCGACGTCTTCACCGATCTCGTCGAGCTGCAATCCAAGTTCGGCCGCGATCCGTCCGAGCGCCCTGCCGCGCGTGATCGCGAGGCCCGTGGGCAATTACCAAAATTCTTGCAAGAGCCGAAGGGAAATGCCCCTCTGGGATAGGCGGACAAGGGGGCACTCTGGCGGACTAATAAAACAACATCACCGACATCCACGCTGCCAGCGACGTGCAGAGAATAATTCCTCGGTATGGCAATGCAAGGCGCATCGGCTTTCCCGTCCGAGACGCGAAAATATGTCAAAATCCTCGCATGCCTTGCTGCGAAAATCCACGAATCTACGATTGCGTTGGCGGAGGTTATCAAGGACGAGCCTTCTTCAACTCCGCAACTCCCGCGTCGGTGAGACGATAGTGTGTCGAGGCGGCGAAGGCCGGCGCTCGATCCACTTACATCGAAGCTCACGGAGCTTTATGCGCGGCGCAGGAGGAGCTCTACACCGACGACCCAGTCACGGTCTCGCAGAAGCTCCACAAATCGCCAGCAACTCGGTCGCATGTTCGACCTCGGGCGACGGGTTCATCAGCCGCTGCCGATCGCGCGCTGTCCATGCGTTCAGTGCCCCGCGCTTCGCCTGCCGGCCTCCGCGGCACTCACCGTGAGTCGTATCGGAGGCTTCCGTGCACCTAGATTTTGAAATCGCTTAGATGATGTCCAGCGTTCAACTTTGCGCACATCCATCGAGGGCGCTTCCCGCGTCCCGTCCACGTTTCGTTTGGACGATCTGGATTTCGATACTTTACAGGAACGGCTGGATAGGGCCTGCGCCCCGCCTTCAGCCCATTCAGAACTCGGATGCGCTCATCGAGAAGCGATTTTTCGCGCGTCATGCGCTCCCGTAATGCTTCCTTGATCTCATGATACATCGTCCACAAGCTGTTTGTTGGCAGACCGTCGAACTCAATTTGTTTCACGCGGGCTCCCGCAACGAATTTTCCGATGGGCTCCTTGATGGGGGTCAATAATACTGATTTTCGCCAGGCGGTCGTCATCCGATCGAAGTATTCACGTTGCGAAAGGTCATGCCCCTGCCTTGCCCGCAAGCGTTAGACGGACAGTACGCTAAGGGACGATCTCTTTTCGATTATGCCGGCAACAGCTCGACCAAATCCTGCGCCTTGGCCGCATTGCAGAAAGGCACCAGATCATATGTTCAAGTTCAAACAATACCGCCGTTCCCGAACATTCCAGATGATCTTTCGACGGCGCGCCGCTCGAAGTGACGACGCAGACCGAGTTCCGTCTTAACGATGCTCTCAGCTTTACTGCGCTGCAGCCGACCAATGGTTTAATCTGTCGGGGCATGAACCCAAATCGCCTAATCGCTGCGATGGGAATTTGCCTCGCTCTGATTGTCTATGCCACATTGGCTAGACTGGCGGGTCGACCCGCGTTATTCGGTCACGCCGAGACGTATTGGATCGTCGCCATTGAGCGGTTCAGCGCGTATGGTCTTCTTGGATTTCTGCTTTCCTTTCTACTACCCGGTCGCTTCACGCTCTCTTGCTTTCTGGCAATAAGCGTGTCCGTCGCGCTTGGGATTCTGCAATCATTGACACCTGACCACGAGACGACGATTTTCGAGGTTTGTCAGAAAGTCGTCGGTGGGATCATCGGAGCTGCCCTCGCCCAGGCCGTTCTGATCTTTCTGCCTCGTTTGCCATCTTAATCTGAAAGCGCAACGCCTCGATGCCGAGGCCGCCGCCCGCCATCGGGTTTGGTCGCCGCCACAGCTACCCGAAACGGATCTCGGTACGCCGTTCGCAACCCCATCTATATTCCGATAGCAAGCCGGATTGGTGCAATTGACTCACCGGTGCCGAAAGCTAGGTTTCTCGAAACTCTATCTGGATCAATGAACGTGCCAAACAAGTGGTCCCAGACTGGAAACAGCGCTGCCAGGTTTCCGCGGAAATGAGCTGGGTCAACGCTATGATGAATGTGATGATAGCGGGGCGTCACAATAATCCACTCCAGCCACCGATGACCCCACCACAAGTTAATGTGCATGAAGTCGTTCTGGGCCACGTTCTTTAGTAGAATTGCCCATGCAAGCCACCACGGAGCCACTTCAACAAAAGCAGCTGCTACAATGTATGGGATATTGACCAAGGTTTGCTGGATGACGGAGCCGCGTGTACCGGCCAGCCAATACATGTACGTCGGTGAGTGATGCCACCGATGAGATGGCCATAACATCGGTGTGTGCAGCCATCGGTGAACCCAATAGTGTCCAAAGTCCGCCAAAACAAGGTACAGAAGAATTCGGAGTGCTAACGGCCATTCGGATATCCACTCAGGCAGAGATGGCTGGTAGACGATCCGCCGATCGAGAAAATCCGCAGATGGTAAGACAAAAAAGAAAAATACGAGCGCAACAAGGAAGTCTCTGGGGAGTACTTTACAATATTCGACAACGTGGGCGGGATTTAACTTTTCCAAAGCGGTCAATATGACCAGCCGAAATGAGAAGAGCGCGATGCCTACTAACGTAATCTTCCAAGATATGAGGTGCGAAAGCTGGTGCAGAAAATCCTGCATCTTCGGCTCCTGAAATTCGGCTGAGCAGAAAAACGAGACTTCAAGAAATTTCCGATAATTTCCTGCAGATGCGGCTCTGCAAAATGGGGCAGCGGGACAATAACTGTCGGAAGGTAGGAGGTTTTGTCTATTTTGCCAAGGCAGTGCTTCCGTCTGCCCCTGTAACACTTTCTGGCGAAAACAGCCCTAGGACAAGTGTACGGGGGTCTTGCAGCGGCTTCCCGTCGGGCAAGCGGTATGGGCTCATCGAACTCGCGCGAACAGAGCGTCGGTCCCCAGCAGGCTGGGTGCATAATCGTTCGATCTCACAGGTGGGCCGTGGCTCCCGCCTGAGGGAGCGGGCCTATGTACGAGAGGCGCTGCAGACCGACAACGTGGTGCTGCGTTCGACCTGCAGCTCTCGCTGCCGCTGCTCGGCGCCGCTGAGAGAAGCGCTGACAACAGCACGCGCACAGCGGGCTAGAAAAACCGGTTTGGTGTTCGCACCCGCAGCAACGATCCTCATTGCTCAAAATCGGTCTTCCGATAATCTTCTCGCATTGACGAAGTCCGTTTAATTCATCTTGAGGGATTGCCTTGACGAACGATACAGCCGTGTATGACGCCCTTCGCGTCGATCCAACTAGCGGTGACAAGGAAGGCGCTGGCCGCATGGGCACGCGCGACGCTATTAGACGTGATGGCCTGGAGATCGATGCCGCCTCGCTCGCGTTCTGTCCGCACGAATGGATCAATAGCACCGGCTACGTCGACCTCGAGCTCGTGCGCAAATTTCCACTGATGCTAGCGCTTTAAGCGTAGCTATGGACAAGCCTCCCCCGGAAGTGGCGGTTCGCCGCCTGCTAGGTCGGTTCGCGAGACGGCGGCGGCCCGTTCGGGCGCATTCGACAACGCCTCACGCGACCGACAGCAACCCAAACCGCGAATTTGCCCGAACGGATCAAACGGCGATTTGGTTCTTCGTATTCCTGCCGATCTTTGTGCTGCTCTACGCGATCGTCGAGAAGATGCACGTAAAGTAACCATCAGCGAGCGGCAGAGCGACGCTCCGCCACTCGCTGAGCGAGTTACGCTGCGTGAGGATTGACGACGGTATACCCCCGTAGTGAGCGGGCGTGAATTCTCGTCGCGTGGCCGCCGGAATTGGCATCGTATGCCATCCACAGGTCTCCTTCGACGTGCTTTTCCAGGACGAAGACATGCCCATGCCGGGCCGCGACCATTCCAGGGGCCGGTGACGTGCGTGGAAAGCGAAGCCAGTTTGAGGCGAGGTTCAGCTCTGGAACTATGCGGCCGAACACGCGAATCGCAGCGCCGCAGCCGCAGAAAGACCGCGGACATCCGGTGGGACGGCCTCCTACGATTTGGCCTTCCGCGGCGTCAGGACTAGCGAAAGAGCTGCGCATGACAGCGGTCCTTTGCACAAGCCGAGGGTGCCTGATGCTCGTCTCCTGGCGTGGTGACGACGAGAAGTCGCAAGGCATCGTCACATTGCATTCGCGCGGGTGAACGGTCTGGCTTGGGCGGGCTTCGGAACCAAAACAACTCAGTCCAATGAAAATCGACGCAACAGCTACTCTTCTAAACATGCAGTGCTCCTCGATGAGCCTGCCCCGAACCAAGTTGTTAATGCGAATTTGGCGAAAATGTGCCGAAGGCGATCGGCGCTGACCTCGGGATCCGCACCTATTCAAGCCCAGGATGGTGCTTGGTCCAGGATGACCGTGTCCACATCGAGAAGATCGATGCCCCGGTTCTGTCCAGGTTCAACCGAGCCGGGGTCGGCGCAGGCATCAAATACGCGATCGAGAAAGGCTGGCTCGAGCTGCACGAAGCGGCGCCTTTGTGCGGCTACTCGCGCCCGAAGGTCTGCTCACGAGTTAAGCCGAATCTTGCGGCGGCGATTCGGTCGGCTTCGTCTGCTGGCTTCTGCAGTTGCTCTTCGGCGTAAGTCACGATCATGCGCCGCACGACCGCCACGGGATTGCCCGAGGATCCACTTGAGAAGGTGGGGTCACGACAAGCAAGACGACGAACAAGTTCTCGCCGAGGTCCGCGCCCGTGCGGTTCAGGTGGTTCTTGATCACACAGCGAGCATGAACAACCCGCCATGGCGGGCATAACTTGGACCAAATGGCCTCCGGCAAACCCGGTTCAATCTTTGGCCTGTGTCGTCTCGCGGTGCGACCTTAGCGCCAACCGCTGACATCGAAATAAGCCCCTTGTGCGCATTGTAGTCTGTAGGCAACTCGCCCGCACGATCGACGGCATGGATTGCAATGGGTATCGTTGTTCCCCGACTCGAATTGCCTTCCGCAACTCGGCTGGTTCTGGCGGGGCGTCAGCCACCGCGGCATCGGATGCTGCGCATCAATGATGTTCAAGTCTCTGGATGGCCTTGGAGCTGCCACGTGTTTCGCGTCTGCGCTGCATCATGTCCCTGCGAAGCTGTCCCCGGCTCTGCTCCGGCGCCCCCGCAACGAGACCGGGATCGGTCCCGGAACTGGCGATCGCAGCAGCTAAGCTGCCCAACGTTGGATACTGGAACACACTAACCACCGACATCTTCAGTCCCAACTCCGCGCGGATCTTTTCAACCACTCGCACCATCATCAGGGAATTCGCTCCCATTTCGAAGAAGTTGTCGTCGATTCCAATCTCGTTGACGCTCAGCAGGTCCTGGAAGATGGCTGCAAGCTTGCGCTCCACGTCTGTCGCAGGCGGAATGAACGGTGTGGCGGTCTCATGACGCACACCATCCGGTTCTGGCAAGGCTTGGCGGTCCAGTTTGCCATTAGGAGTCAGTGGCAGCATCTCTAGCAGCACGAATGCCGAAGGAATCATGTACTCCGGCAACATGCTGCGCAAATGCTGTCGCAGCGAGGGCAGAACATTCGTCCCAGAGACGACGCGGAGCGCGGGGCGATTTGCGTAGGCGGACACGTCAGCCGCGGCGGGAGCATCGTCCGTCACCGCAATTTCTGCTGCCGCGCCGATCTCTCCTGTCACTTGTGCGGGTCTGAAGATGGCATCGAAATATCCCGGTCCTGCGGCAGACCACTCGATGGCCACCTCATAATTCGCATCGAGCACGCGCACGTCCTCTGGATCGATGCCCGATGACGGGCCGATCTCTCCTAGGCGATTGGAGGGGAGGCGCGCCTGCAGCGCGCGCAACGCGGCCAGCGGCGCTGCGACCCGGGCGTTGGGGATGCCGATGATGCGCAGCGCGGTCGCCTCGGACTGCACCATCGTCCTCAAGCTCTCCAGCGTGCACGGCTCGGGCGCCTTCCGGCTGCCCGTGACTATTGGCCTTCGCGGTATCCCGCCGCGCTTTCTGATCACCACGTCATAGCGGAAGCGAGTCATCTCGCTCGGCTCGCGGCCGTGCTTGAGCTCGACCTGCACGTTCTCGATGTCAGGAAGCCAGTGTCGAAGGGACGAGAACAGTTGGGGATCCAACACCAGTTCGGGCTCCTCCTCGAGCCGTTTGCGCAGCCGGGCCTGAAGCTCGCCTGCCGAAGCGTCGGCTGTGGTCTTCTGCAATTCGATCTCGCAGAGCATCACCTCCAGCAGCGCGCGGTGGCGCACATCGCCGACAAAAATCGCGCCGCCTGGACTCAGCTTTTTCAGGGCGACCGCCAGCACGTCCATGAGATACGCCACGTTCGGGAAATATTGGGCGACCGAATTGATGACGATCGTGTCGAAGGGGCCGCCCTCGACGGCAGCCAGCGTGTCGCCGGCCCGTTGCTCCAAAACCACGCCGGCCAGACCTCGCCGCTCAGCTTCGGCCTTTACTCGCGCCAAGGCTGCGGCAGACAGATCGATGCCGTGATAAAGCTCGCAGTTCGGCGCGACACGGAAGAGAATCATCCCCGTCCCACAGCCGACCTCCAATACCCGGCGGGGCCGCAGCTGCAGGATCCTCTCGGTCGTGCACTCAATCCATTCGCGCATCTGCGCTTCGGGAATCAAGTCGCCAGTATAGCTACTCCTCCACCCGGCGGTCTCGGAGTCGCCGCCGTGCTGATAGGTCTCATCCCAGATCGTTCCCCAGTGACCAATTGTTGGAGCACCGCCCTGGGTGGACGCGACGATGTAAGCGACGAGCTGCTGCACGCCAGTCGCGTCCGGTCTGGCCACTACCGCACTCTGTTGCACCGAGGGATGGCGGTTCAATGCAGCCTCGATCTCGCCCGGCTCGATTCGGTGGCCGCGGATCTTAACCTGATGGTCGAGACGTCCGAGGTGCGCAAGCGTGCCGTCGGGCAACCACTGCCCGAGATCCCCGGTCCGGTATAGACGAGCTCCAGAACCGCTGAAAGGATCAGGGACGAAGCGCTCCTTGGTCAGCTGCGGTTGTTCGAGATAGCCCCTGGCCAAACCTGCGCCGCCAATCACGATCTCACCTGGGACGCCGATTGGTAGCGATCGCAAGGCTCGATCGACGACATACACCCTGGTATTCGCAATCGGTCTTCCGATCGTAATGGCGTCACCCGCATCCCTCACTGGACTGATCGTTGACCATATACATGTCTCCGTAGGGCCGTACATGTTGCGGATTTCGCCCTGATAGCGCTGTCTCAATCGCTCGACCAATGTCTGCGGCAGCGGCTCGCCGCCCAGGAGCAGCATGCGCAGCGAGCTCAGCGCGTCGAGCGAAGCGTCGTCAGATACCAGCATGCTCGCGAGCGACGGCGTGGCCTGAAGGTGAGAAACGCCATGGCGACGAATCTGCGAAGCAATATCCTGATCGGGCTCGGTTGGGATCTCTGTGACGGACGGATTGGCCAGGCGACGCAACTCGTCCAGATAGGAAAGGCTCGCCAGCACATCGTCGGCCGAAACACCGAAATCGATCAGGCAGGCGATCTCGTCGACGCCGAACTGTTTCAGCTTATCGATCATCGCCAGGCACGAGCTCGGTGATCCAAACAGGCCCGCAGTCTTGAAGTATCGCTCGAACGCGTGCTCCATGATGACATTGAGTTCCTCGGCGTCGAGTTCCGCGAGGTTCATCGGCTGCGCGGCCGTTGCTTGCCGATCATCGCCCTTCGCAAATGCCGTTAACTCCCATCGCATCTTGGAGATGAGGTCGGTTGAGGTCTTGAGGTATTCCAGGAACGGACCTCGCACCTTGCTGCGGACCGCTGCCGCGTCGGGACCTACAAAGGTGTGCAGCATGAGGGTAACGACCCCTGCTCCGTCGTGGCCGGCGTCGATCCAAGCCTTGCGATAGACCGCGATATTCTCGACGAGTTCCTCTGACTTCATCACCAGTAGGTTTGTCAGCACGTTGGCGCCTAGCCGTCCGGCCAGCGCGAAAGTGTCCGGATGCGAGCTCGCGGTCACCCACATTTTGGGCTCGCGCTGCACCGGAGGCGGAAAAGTCTTTATTTCGACAATCTGGCCGTCGCCACCAACCGCCTTGACCGTCTCGCCGCGCCAGAGCGCTTTCACGGTCTCAATGCCGCTGGCCATCAGCTCGCGGCGGTTTTTGTAATTCTCCGGATGCAGGACGAAGTCGCGGGCGTGCCATCCGGACGCGAAGCTAAGTCCGACGCGGCCGTTGGAAAGGTTGTCGACGACGGACCATTCTTCCGCCACACGGATCGGGTTGTGCAGCGGCAACACCACGCTCCCGGCCCGGATGCCTATGCGCCGGGTAACAGCTGCGACTGCAGCGCCGGTCAGCGCGGCATTCGGATACAGGCCGCCGAAGGGATGGAAGTGGCGTTCCGGCGTCCACACGGCGGAGAAGCCATGCTCATCGGCATACTTGGCGCCTTCGAGCAACAGGTGGTACTTGCCGCCGCCCCCCTCGGCCGCATCGGCGGCGAAGTAGAACAGGCTGAAATCGATCGGTCTGGCGCTCGATGCCGTGCTTGCCGCCCCGCGCGGCAGCCGCTCGGGCTCATGCTGGATGACCACTTTAAAGCCGCGCGCCAGCGTCCAGAACAGCTCCAATACCGAAATGTCGAACGAGACGCTGGTGGTCGCGAGCCACACGCCCGGCTCCGTCCCCAATGCCTGGTCCATGGCTTCAAAGAAATTGGTGACGTTGCGGTGCTCGAGCATCACCCCCTTGGGACGTCCGGTGGAGCCGGATGTGAAGATGACATAGGCAAGATTTTCGCCCGACACCGCCACGTGCGGCCGATCCGCCTTCCCCGCCTCCCTGCCCGCGTCAACGCACAGAGCGCGGGTGTGCGGCGGCAGCGCGCTGGCCAGATTCGCCGTCGTGACCACCACGCCAGCGCGGGAGTCCTCGATCATGAGCGCGATCCGCTCACCGGGGTACGAAGGATCCATCGGCACATAGGCTGCACCGGCCTTTAGGACGCCAAGCATACCGATCATCATTTCGGCTGATCGCTCGACGTAGATTCCGATCATCTGGTCCGGTTTCGCACCATTAGCGATCAGTGCTTGGGCGACATGGTTTGCGCGCAGATCAAGTTCGCGGTAGGTCAGCGAGCGGGAACCGTCGACCAGCGCCACCTTGTCAGGTGTACGATCAACCTGCGCTTCAAACGCCTCATGTACACAGTGGGGCTCCGGCAGCGGTCTCTCGGTGTTGTTCCAGATCCCGAATATCGAACCGACGTCCTGCGACGGCAGCCGCGGCAGGTCGCCGAGCCTAGCCTCCGGCCGGTCGGCAATCGCGATAAGGATCGCCTGAAACAGATCGCCGATGCGCTCAACGGCGACCGGCTCAAAAGAGTTCGTGTCGTATGACAATTTGAAGGTCAGTTGAGGGCCGTCATAGGCCATCACGTTGAGTGGAAAATTGGTTTGGTCGTGCAGGGCGAAGTCCCGACGCCGCCATTCCGGACCGAACGACTTCAGGCGCGCATCGTCCGTTTGCGAATTGAAGACGATTATGGTGTCAAAAAGCGACTGTCCGCGAGGCACCTCGCTGAAGCGAAGGATATCGACGAGCGGCGTGTGTTCAAACTGGCGCAGTTCGAGGTGCTGCTCACGCAGTTGGCGGCATAACTCCAGCACCGGCAGTTCGGAGGGCAATTTGACCCGGATCGGCACGGTATTGATGAACAGCCCAATAGCACGATCTGCGCCTTCCATAGACGACCGGCGGCCGGCCCTGGTCAGTCCATAAACGACATCCTCCTGGGCCGAAAACGCCGAAAGCACGAGCGACCAGGCAACCTCGACAAGGACGGACGTCCGCAGTGAGGCCCGCGCGGAGAGATCATGCAGTTTCCCAGTGTCGGCAAGCGATAGCGCGAATTCCAGCGTGGCGTGACTTGCGGCGGCCCGCGCATCCGAAGTAGCAATCCGCAGCGTTTCGAGATTGGTCGGAGTGCGGAAGCCGGCCAGAAAGCTGCGCCAGTACGCCTCGGCGGCCGATGCGTTCGTTGCAAGGTGCCGTTGAAGCCAGGCGATATGCTCGCGGTAAGCCAGACGCTGCTCGAACGACGGCTGCGCGCCGCGCGCCATCGCTGCATAAACGTCAAACACCTCCTTCACGACGAAGGCGTAGCAGGAGTCCAGGATGGCGTGCGAATATGTGAAAACTAGTCGGCGGCGATCGGCGGCGAGATGCAGCACCGTCACGCGCCAGAGCGGCGCAACGTCGAGAGCGAAGGCCCGCGATCGATCCTCGGCCAGGAAACTTCTTAGCGCCTCTTCCTGCTGCCCGGCCGTCATCCCCGACAAGTCGCGCGTCTCGAACCGCACCGCGACCTCGCCCACGACCTCTTGCTGCGGAACCTTCAGGCCTTCCCAACGGAACCGAGTCCGCAGGATCGGGTGTCGTTTCGCGACCATGGCCCAAGCTTCGGGGAAGAGGTTGGCGTCGATCGGCTCGTCGAGCCATATCTCAAGCTGTTCGACGTCCACGCCCGGAGTACGCGCCTCGAGGTGATGGAACAGCATACCCTGCTGGAGCGGCGAGAGAGGATAACTGTCCTGAGGCATGGTACTCCCAAAAGGTCACCGCCGCCGGCCGCCTGGATCGCGAATAAAAGAGAGCGCAGCCTCAGCGGGGTATATTAATTGCCAGAAATCACATTAAATCAGGCCCAATATATCCATTATAGCCGACATGGCCGCAAGCAATTAAAACGAGCTTGATTTACGGTCGGTACGCCGGGGGGGGCGAAAACGTCGTCGGTGAATTTACCTTACTTTCCGCCGTTTGAAAAAATATCGAGTTTATTAATCGCGTCCCATGGACGGAGTGTGACAAATGCATAACGATTGCAACCGGCCGGCATTGCATGGCACCTCGCCAGTCAATCCGTATTTCATCTTAAACTATTCAATCATTTGCAGCTGATTTAAGCCCCCTTCGGAGCGAGCCCAGTGCATGATCAAGTGATGTCAGCTGGAGGCAAAAGCGACAGCGAAGTGTCTTCAATCGCGATCATTGGCATGGCCGGACGATTCCCCGGCGCACCCAGCGTGACAAAATTCTGGGAGAACATCCGCGAGAGTCGTGAAAGCGTTCGTGTCTTCACCGAGCAGGAGCTACTTGCCGTCGGCGAGCGCCCCGAGGTGCTGCGCGACCCGTCCTACGTCAAGGCGTGCGGCTATCTAGATGGCATCGATCAATTTGATGCATCATTTTTCGGCATCTCCCCCCGCGACGCCGCCGTGTTCGACCCGCAGCATCGCCTGTTTCTAGAATGCTCGTCTGAAGCTTTCGAGGATGCTGGCTATGTCGGCGGAAAGATCGGCGGCCCGGTCGCCGTCTTTGCCGCATCAGGCGCAAGCGAATATTTTACCTACAACCTCACGACCAATGAAGAGATCCTGCGCTCAATCGGCGCCTGGCTACTGCGACACACCGGCAACGATCCGAATTTCCTCGCAACGCGTGTATCTTACGAACTCGACCTGGTCGGTCCGAGCATGAATGTGCAAACGGCCTGCTCTTCATCGCTCGTTGCGGTTCATCTCGCCTGCCAGAGTCTGCTCAACGGCGAATGCGACGTGGCGCTGGCCGGCGCCTCCACCATTTACCCAGAGCAGAAAGGCTACCTGTACAGGCCGGGAGAAATCCTCTCTCCCGACGGACACTGTCGTCCATTCGATGCCCAGGCCGGCGGCACGGTAATGGCATCCGCCGTCGGCTGTGTCGTTCTCAAACGGCTCTCGGATGCCCTGCGCGATGAGGACTGTATCCGTGCGGTGATCCGCGGCTCAGCAATCAACAATGATGGCTCTGACAAGGTGGGATACCTTGCCCCCAGCATCAGCGGGCAGGCTCGGGTCATTTCCGAGGCGCTTGATCTCGCCGGTGTCGCGCCCGAAGAGGTGTCCTATATTGAGGCGCACGGCACGGGCACGATGATCGGCGACCCTATCGAGATCACGGCGCTAGTCCAGGCTTTCGGGCCCAACGTCCAACGCCAGTCATGCGCGATCGGTTCGGTCAAATCCAACATCGGCCACGCCGGCGAGGCCGCAGGCATGTGCAGCCTGATCAAGACCGTTTGCGCGCTCGAGCAGCGCGAATGGCCGGCAACGCTGCACTATCAAACGCCCAATCCGCAGGCCGGTTTTTCCGACTCGCCATTCTTCGTCAACGCCAGCCTGCGGCCGTGGCCGGCGGCTCCTGGCCGGACGCGGATTGCAGGTGTCACGAGCCTCGGCGCCGGCGGCACCAACGCCCACCTCATCCTGGAAGAGGCCCCGCCCAGGCCACTGCACACGCCTAGGGATGCCGGACCGCAATTGCTTCTTGTGTCGTCGCGAACCAACGCGGCCCTCGACGCAGCGACCCGGAATCTGGCCAACCATCTGCGGACGAACCCGAGACAGCCGCTCGATGAGGTCGCATTCACGCTGATGGCCGGTCGCGAGGCCTTCGAGGTTCGTCGCTCTTTGGTGGCGCGCGACGCGGCCTCGGCGGCAGATCAATTGGAGGCCTGCGATCCGCAGCGCGTCTTCACGGGTAAGGCCGCGCGCGAACACACTTCGACGGTATTCCTCTTCCCCGGCGGTGGAGCACAATACGCCGGCATGAGCGCCGAACTCTATGAGAAGGAACCGGTGTTCCGCGACGCATTGGATGCCTGCCTTGCGGTCGTTCAACCACGCCTCACTGTCGATCTGCGCAGCTTGATGTTTCCACCTCCCGAGGCTGTGGCCGTGGCGGACAAGCAGCTGGAGGCTCCCTCTTTGGCGCTTCCTGCACTGTTGGCCGTCGAGTACGCCCTGGCGATGCTGCTGCGATCATGGGGCCTGATCCCCGCTGCTCTGATCGGCCACAGCGCCGGCGAGTACGCCGCCGCCTGTGTGTCGGGCGTGCTCACGATGCCGGATGCGATGGCGCTGGTTGCGCTGCGCGGTAAGTTATTCGAGACGCTACCTCGCGGCGCGATGCTGTCGGTCGCATTATCCGAGGAGCAGGTACGGTCGCGACTTGGAAACGACCTTTCGCTGGCTGCTGTGAACGGACCTTCGCTTTGCGTCGCATCAGGCCCGATAGACGCGATCACGCAGCTCGAGGCCGACCTTGCTGCGGAGCAGATCGAACATACTCGCATTCACATCAACGTCGCCGCACACTCATCGATGCTTGAGCCGATCCTGTCGGAGTTCGAGCGCTTCTGCCGAACTATTCGGTTCCAGAAGCCGGCGATCCCGTTCGTTTCGAACTTGACAGGGACCTGGATCACCGACGCCGAAGCGATGGACCCGGCCTATTGGGTCCGTCATCTGCGAAACACTGTTCGGTTCGACCAGGGCGCCCGGATGGTGCTGGGGAGCGGCAGTCGAGCGCTGTTGGAAGTCGGACCTGGCCGCACGCTTGCCAGCCTTTGCAGGCAGCAGCCCAGCAAAGCCGCGGTGGTTACGACCTCGCTACGTCATCCCAACGAAGCGGCGTCGGACGTTGCCTTCCTGAAGGAGGCGATAGGCCGACTCTGGGTCGCCGGCATCGAGATCGATCCCTCCAGTTTCTTCGCGCGGACGTCACAACGCCGAGTGCCGCTGCCAACCTATCCCTTCGAAAGGCAGCGGTACTGGATCGATAAGGGCGTACAGGCCCCACACAGCACCTCGCTGACGCGGCAGCCCGATCTGGGCCGATGGTTCTCGGCGCCCGCGTTCGTGCGTTCGGCGCCCTCCGCGCAGCTTCCGGAAGAAGAGCTTCGCAAGCCGTGGCTTGTTATCACCGACAATTCACCGCTGGCTACCGCAATCGTCAAACGCCTGCGCGCATCCGGCGCACGGGTTGCCACGGTCACAGCCGCGCCCCAGTTTGCAGAGCGCGGCGCACTCAGCTTCACGATCGATCCAACAAGCGCCGCCGATTACTCCAGACTGCTAGAGGGGCTACGAAGGCAGGACGCGCTGCCGGGGCATATTGTCCACCTCTGGGCACTCGCTCCAAGGCCAATGCGTTTCTTCGGCTCGTCCGCTGATGGCGACCTTGCTGCTTGGGACAACGGTGCGGTTCGCAATTTCTACAGCCTGCTGTTTTTGGCGCAAGCCTTGACCTTCGAGGTCGATCAGATCCGGCTGACTGCGATCGGAACTGCAATCGAGGCGCTTCCCGGCGAACACGAGCTACATCCCGAAAAGTCCACCTTGTGGGGCGTCTGCCGCGTGTTGCCCCGCGAGATGCCAGGCGCATCATGTTCGGTCGTCGACGTGGTCATGCCGCCGGCCAGATCCAACGAGGAAGCGCTCCTGGCCGATCGCCTGGTCGACGAGCTCTACGGCAGCAAGCGCGATCCACTTGTGATCCTGCGCGACGGTGGGCGATGGGTGCAGCGTTTCGATCGGCTGGTGCTGGATCCCGCACCGGGCGCGCGCACTTGGCTGCGGCCCAGCGGAGTTTACCTCGTCACGGGCGGACTGGGCGGCATAGGTCTCGAACTAATGCAGCATCTGGCGCTGCACGCCAAAGCCCGTCTTGTGTGCGTCGGCAGGTCGGCGATGCCCGAGGAATCGGCGTGGGAGCGCTGGGTCCAAGACCATGGCGCGAACGACAGCACCTCGCGGAAAATCGAGAAGATATGGGCATTGCGGGCGCTCGGCGCCGAGGTGATGCTGGCCGCCGCCGACGTCACCGACCGGAATGCGATGGCCGATGTGGTCACCCAGGCAACGCGACGCTTCGGCCGCATCAACGGTGTCTTCCATTGCGCCGGCGTCCTCAAAGATCAATTGATCGCGCTTCGCTCGCCCGAGACCCAATCGGCCGTGCTTTCGGTCAAGGCCAAGGGTGCCCTGGTCCTGCAATCACTGTTCCGCGATGGCGACTTGGATGTCCTGATCAATTTCTCTTCGGTCAGTTCGATTCTCGGACTGGCCGGACAGGTCGACTATACAGCCGCCAACGCTGTTCTGGACGCGGTGGCGAAGGCCCGCACGGCTCGGGGCAGCCGTACACGTATCGTCAGCATTAATTGGAATGCCTGGAAAGAGGTAGGCATGCTTGCGACCTTGGTCCGCGAGCGTCACGGCACGACTGGTGGCGATCTCGCCTGCGCCGGCTCTCTCCTTGGCGACTGCGTCCGTGACGATGTCGAGCAGACAGTGTTTCATTCCTTGCTGCATCCCAAAACACATTGGCCGTTGGGCGAGCATGTCGTTAGGAACGCCCAAGCGGTCATTCCAGGTACAGGCTTCCTGGAGCTTGCTCGCGCGGCGCTTGCCTTCCGGCCCGAAGACCGGCCCATCGATATTAGCGACCTCATCTTCCTCCAGCCTTGCGCCGTCGGGCCTAGCGAGGCGCGCACGCTCAATATCAGATTGAATCGCGCAGGCGATCATAGCCTCGTAATCTACGGCGAGTCCGACGAGCAGCCATACGTCACGGCGCGTGTCGCCTATGCCGATCCCCCATCGGCTCCAAGGCACTCCCTATCAACAATTCGCGGACGCTGCCGCGAGCGTGTCGAGGTGATAAACGGACGGTTGGTCCAGAACTTCATGGATTTCGGCCCGCGCTGGGCTAACCTCCGGGCGATCAATCTCGGCGAGGGCGAAGCGCTGATCGATCTCGCGTTGCCGGCCGTCTTCGCCTCCGATCTTGCAACCTATGCGCTGCACCCGGCGCTGCTCGATATGGCGACCGGTGCAGCCCAAAAGCTAATCCCGGGATTTGCAAGCGATGATGATTTCTACGTGCCATTCTCTTATGGCCGCGTGCTGGTGAGGCAACCGGTGCCGGCGACGTTCTCCAGCCATGTGCGTCTGCAGGCCGCGGACGGCAAAAGCGCAATCTTCGATGTCACCCTGCTCGACGAAAACGGCAACGAACTGGTCTCGATCGAACGGTTCACCATGCGCCGGGTCAAGGCATTTGCTGCCATACCGGCCTCCCCCAAGCCATCACGGCCGGATGGCCCCGAGACAGCCGAAGAAAGCTTCCTGCGCGAGGGCATGACCACTGCGGAAGGTCTTGAAGCGCTTGATCGCATTCTCGCCTACGACCTCTCGCCGCAGATCGCCGCCTCCACCCTCGACCTCGACCTCTGGCTCGACCGGTTGGACCACGGCGGCCGCGGAACACCGGCGGAGGAAGCCAATTGGTCCATTGGAACTCCAGGCCTCGTGCGCCCCGGTGGCGATGTCGGTTTTAGAGCCCCCCGAGATGCAATCGAGCGCGACCTGGCGTCTATCTGGCAGGACATGCTCGGCGTTCAGCGGGTCTCGATTGAAGATGACTTCTTCGAACTGGGCGGGCAGTCGCTGATCGCGATGCGGCTTTTCAACCGGATTCGCAAAGAGCATGGAGTCGAACTGCCACTTTCGGTGCTGTTCCAAGCGCCGACCATTGCTGCGACCGCGGCGCTGTTGCGTGAGGCCAAGGGCTTGGCCGCGATCGATCTTTCAGCAGATAGTGCCAGTGTGCTCCCGCAACGGAGCGGCCAGGACCTGCCTTTGTCCCATGTCACGTCGGCGACCATCGATCATGAGGCCCGCGAAGCTCGGCTAACACAGGATATACATTCCGCGGGGCTTCCGACAGTGCCTCGATCATTGGTCGAAGTCGCGCGCGGTGGCGATCGGACGCCATTGTTTTGCGTTCATGGCGCCGGGGGCAACGTTCTCAATTTTCGCGACCTCTCCTGGGGACTGCACCATGACCAGCCGTTCTTCGCGCTGCAGGCCCGTGGTGTCGATGGCAAGTGCAGCCCGCATAAGTCGATTGAGGAAATGGCCCGGGCCTATATTGCGGAGATCCGCGCGTTGCGACCACACGGTCCCTACTTGTTAGCGGGTTACTCAGGTGGCGGTGTCGTTGCTTTCGAGATGGCGCAACAACTGACGGCTTTAGGTGAAGAAGTTCCACTCCTCGTATTCTTTGACACCTTCCACCCCCAGATGCCGATGCGCACGGTCTCGTTGGACCGGATGCTCCTACGTTTGCGCAACGAGGGCCTCGGCTACATCAAAGAGATCGTCCGCAAAAGACGCGAGCACGCTCATGTGGCGCGCGAGCGGTTGCAAATCAGGATGTACGTCCGCGGAAACAGGCCCGTTCCACACGCGCTGCGAGACCGCCAGCTTACCGACAATTTTGGCCAGGCCGCAGCATGCTACCGACCTCAGCCATGGCATGGAAAAGCGATTCTCTTCCGGGCCGAGAATGTCCCTTACATCTATGGCGGCGGAGGGCCCTACTACGGATGGGACAGCGTGATCACAGGTGGATTGAAGACGGTCATGATTCCCGGCAATCATGACACGTTGCTGCTTGGCGCCAACGCGAAGGTGTTGATGGGTCCATTGAACGAAGCCCTCGACAAGGCAGACCCGCTGATGGCATGCGCCAAAACGCTTCATTCGTCCTCGAGCGAAGCAAAGGGATTTTCGTGATCGCGCGCATTAGCGTAGTCCCGCCGGCAAGAACAGGTTTTGACCAAGCGCGTGAGCGTGGCGAGCATCGGCATACCGTTGCCGTGCCGAAAGGCTGCATAGGCCGGACAGATTTGCTTCTGCATCAGAGCTCGGCAAGCTGCCATATCTCGACCCGCGACGGCATTCGCCCGCTGGCCGTAGGAGACGGCAAATTGCCATGCCAACGCTTGCAGGTGCCGACCTGTCGCCTGCGATAATCCTGTCGGGATTACCGCGCCGTCAGGACGGTCGCCGAACAGGACCACATAGTTCACCAGCGCGATGAAGTAGCGACCGAAATCGCTCATGTGCACGTTGTCTGAAAACAGCAGGCGCACGCGCCCAGCCGGAGAAATGCTCGCAACGCCCGGCACGCTGTCTTCCCACAGCGCCGCAGCGAGCTCGGCTAGAGCACTTCCACCGGGCAGCAGGCGAACGCGCGGCGCATCGCCGCGCGGTTGCAGGTCCAGATTCGCGCGGTTGGCAATGCATTCCCACATCGGCGAGACCGCCCGCTCGTAGTCGATCCAGCGTAGCGGTGCTTCGAGATTCACGGGAAGCCAGGATTGATAGAGGAACACCTCCGCGTCGGGATTGCCCGCTAAAAGGTGTTTCGTCATTTCAGTCAGATAGAAAGCTGTGCGCTCCTTGCGCGCAATGGCGGGCAGATCGTGACGCTCGGTCACGACGAGGACGTCATAAGTGTCGCCGGGTGCAAGCCGCCGCGGTTGGCGCAGCTCTTCGGCGACATCCAGGCCAGCGCCTTCGCGGTTCTGACCGGATCGATAGCCCGGCCAGTCGGAAGCCGAAGGCACTTCCCCTTTAGTGCGCTGACGCAACAGCGAGTAACCCAGGACTTGCGTCTCGAAATCAAGTTGATGGCCCAGTGAGCCCGCAATCTGCGCGACAACCTCCGGAACTCCCTCGCTAAGGCTGTGGCCAGAGTAGAAGGCCCGGACGTGATTCCTGCGTGGCCATGACGACATGTCCGCCACATCACACGTTTGCTCGCTCATCACGATGCCTCCTCGCTATTCAAGATGATCGCCGCCGCAATCACCGCAAGCCAGCAGACGTATCGCCGCCTCACGGCCCCTGTTCTTAAGTTACAACAAATGCAGATTCGCACTCGCAAATTCAAAAGCGGGGTCGTGCTACCGATATCAAATTGGTCATATCCCTATGTTCAATGAACAAGGGTCCATTGGCTATGGCTCGCCGCAGCCGCAGGATCCGACGCCCTCAAGATTCTGACGATGGCCACAATTTGCGGCACATCGGGCAGCGTTCTCTCTCCCCGTCGCTTGCCCCGATGCCGGCGGAGGTAGTAATGTCGTTTCCTTCTTCCAGGAAGCGCTGGTAACCGAGATGATCGATACTAACGGCATGTCTGCGCCATTGATGACGGTTGCACTGTCACATGCAACCTTGACGCTTAGCTGACTTCCGCGCTTATCGCGTAATGTCCGCAACAGACCCTTAGTGCCTGGCGGGCTTCCGATAGAGCTTCGGCCATTTGAAGGCGGGATGACCACCGAGCGACACTGGCAATGTCTCGCCGCCGGTGTTGATGACCGTGAGTGAGAGATCGAGACCTCGATCGTCGATCGCATAGGTCGCCATCAGGCGGGTCATCTGGTAGGTCCTGCCCCGATGCCGCATCTCGTCATTGGCGAGGCGCCCGACAATCGGAAACAGCAGTGGCGCGTGGCGCTGCCACGCCGGACCGGCCTGCCAGACGAATTCGGTACCGCTGCCAGCCTTCAACGAGCACAGCTCGGCGCGGTGCGCCTTGATGGTCGCCGTGAGTGAGCCGCTGCGAATCGTGTGCGTGTCGTCAGTCATGACGGTCTCCACGGCGGCGACGAGGCGTGCGATCGGATCATATCGCAACGGAGGCCACTCCGCCCGCCTCGCGACGGGCGACGAAAAGTCGCGAAAGCCCGTCGCTCCGCTGGAGGTCTGCTAGGCCTGAAACGACGGCCGCCCGACGCTCTCGTAGACGAAGCCGGCCGCAGCCATCTCTTCGGGACGGTAGATGTTGCGGAGATCGACGACGACGGGTTGAGCCATGGTCGCCTTCAACCGGTCCAGATCGAGGCCGCGGAACTGGACCCATTCGGTGACGACGACGAGCGCGTCGGCGCCTTGCGCGCAGGAATAGGCATCCTCGCAATAGGTGATGCTGGGGAGTTCACCCTTGGCCTGCTCCATGCCGACGGGGTCGAACGCCCTGACCTTCGCGCCCATGTCGATCAGGCCGGTGACGAGCGGGATCGACGGCGCGTCGCGCATGTCGTCGGTGTCGGGCTTGAAGGTGAGGCCGAGCACGGCGACGGTCTTGCCGCGCAGCGAGCCGCCGAGCGCCTGGCTGACCTTGCGCGCCATCGCGCGCTTGCGGCTCTCGTTGACCGCCAGCACGGATTCGACGATGCGCAAGGAAACGTCGTAGTCCTGCGCGATCTTGATCAGCGCCTTCGTGTCCTTCGGGAAGCACGAGCCGCCGAAGCCCGGACCCGCGTGCAGGAACTTGGTGCCGATGCGGTTGTCCAGGCCAATGCCGCGTGCGACCTCCTGGACGTTGGCGCCGACTTTCTCGGAGAGGTCCGCGATCTCGTTGATGAAGGTAATCTTGGTCGCGAGGAACGCGTTCGCAGCGTATTTGATCATCTCGGCGGTGCGGCGTTCCGTGAACATCAGCGGCGCCTGGTTCAGCGACAGCGGACGGTAGATGTCGCCCATCACCTTGCGGCCGCGCTCGTCGGAGGTGCCGACCACGACGCGATCGGGGAACTTGAAGTCGCGGATCGCAGCGCCTTCGCGCAGGAACTCCGGATTGGAGGCGACGACGACGTCAGCCTTGGGATTGGTCTCGCGGATGATGAGCTCGACCTCGTCGCCGGTGCCGACCGGCACAGTCGACTTCGTCACCACCACGGTGAATCCGGACAGCGACTGCGCGATCTCTTTCGCGGCGGCGTAGACATAGGACAGATCAGCGTGGCCATCGCCGCGGCGCGAGGGCGTACCGACCGCGATGAACACGGCGTCAGCATCCGCCACCGGCTTCGACAGGTCGGTGGTGAAGTCCAGACGCTTGGCCTTCACGTTGGTCGCGACCAGTTCGTCGAGGCCGGGCTCGTAGATCGGAATCTCACCGCGATGAAGCGCAGCGATCTTCTTCTCGTCCTTGTCGACGCAGGTGACGTCGTGACCGAAATCCGCAAAGCAGGCTCCGGACACCAGTCCCACATAGCCCGTTCCGATCATCGCGATGCGCATGAAAAACTCTTTCCGTTGAAGACGGATGTTCCACTGAACACCCTAGCCGATTTCTCTATCCGACCGCGCGCCCAACATTCGGGCAGATTGCCGCCCGACCAAAGGCACACGAGCCACACGGCACGCAAGTGCTACCGATCACGCGATCAGACGCCGTGGTACTTTCGATACCATTCGACGAAGCGACCGAGGCCATCTGCAAGTGACGTCGAAGGCGCGAAACCGACGTCGCGCTGGAGCGCGGAAATGTCGGCGCGCGTCTCCAGGACGTCGCCCGCCTGCATCGGCAGCAGCTTGCGGATCGCGGGCTTGCCGATGAGCTTCTCCAGCGTTTCGACGAACTCGATCAGATTGACCGAGCGGTTGTTGCCGATGTTGTAGACGCGATACGGCGCATAGCTCGACGAATTTTCCGGCTGCTCGGCGTTCCACTCGGGATTCGGCCTCGCGGGACGATCGAGCGTGCGGATCACGCCTTCGACGATGTCATCGACATAGGTGAAGTCGCGCCACATGTCGCCATTATTGAAGATCTTGATCGGCTCATTGGCGAAGATCGCACGCGTAAACAGCCAGGCAGCCATGTCGGGCCGGCCCCACGGGCCGTAGACGGTGAAGAAGCGAAGGCCAGTCACCGGCAGCTTGTGAACATGCGCGAACGTGTGCGCCATCAGTTCGTTGGCCTTCTTGCTTGCCGCATAAAGGCTGACGGGATGGTTCACCGAATGCTCGGTCGAATATGGCAAGGTGCGGTTGGCGCCATATACGGAACTCGACGAGGCGTAGACGAGATGCGCCAGACCATGACGCCTGCCGGCCTCGAGCACGGTGACGAAGCCGTCACAATTGGCGCGGATGCTGGTGATAGGATCGTCGATCGACGCGCGCACGCCGGGCTGCGCCGCCAGGTGCACGACTCGGTCGGGCGCGACCTCGTCGAAAACGCGCGTCACCGCGGCAAAGTCTGCGAGATCGATCTCGTAGAATCTGAACCCAGGACGGTGCTTGAGCGTTGCGAGGCGCGCACGCTTCAGCGCGGGATCGTAATAGGGCGTGATCGCATCGATGCCGACGACCTGCTCTCCGCGCGCCAACAGCCGTTCACAAACGTGCATTCCGATAAAGCCGGCAGCACCGGTAACGATCACTGGCCGCAAAGTTGTCATCTCGTTCATTCCGCGAAGCAATGCCAGACCAGGACATGAGAGGCAAGGTTTGGACGATTGCGACAATCATCAAATCAGGCGGCTCATGTAAGCGCATCGAAATGTGTAGGAAACATGATGGCGCCATGCATCCTCGCATGCTATCCGCCTGCGAGGATGCTCGGACGATAGCGCCACATGTGCTACACTTCATAGATCCTATATTCGGCGCGAATGCTTAGTCTTGAGGCAATGCTCGCGCAGGACACCTGCGAAGAACAAGACACCCACGAAGAAAAAGATCGGCTTTGAAACTCTCCATCAACGGCAGGTTCCTGTCACAATCGCTCACGGGCGTGCAACGCTACGCTGCCGAAATCGTCAAAGCGATGGACCGCTTGCTCGCGAGAGGAGAGGCCCCGCAGCAACTGCTGGATGCAGAATGGCAGATCCTTGCGCCCCCGAATGCGCAGACGCTCGCCGGTCTTAGCCGCATTCAAATCAAGCAGGTCGGATCGCTGCAGGGGCACGCGTGGGATCAGGTCGATCTGGCGCGTGCGGCCGCCGGGACGCGCCTCGTCAGCCTCGCCAACTCCGGTCCGGTGCTCCACCGCGACCATCTGGTCGTGATTCACGACGCGCAGGTTTTCAGGCGGCCGGACTTCTTCAGCTGGCGCTACCTCGCTTTGCATCGGACGCTCGGCCATTTACTGGCGCGCACGGCAACGATCGCAACAGTTTCGACGTTTTCGCGCAACGAACTTGCCGACGTGCTGTCGCTCGATCCCGCTTCGATTCCCGTCATTGCGAACAGCGCAGAACATTTCGCGACCGTCGAGCCCGATGTCTCGATCCTCGATCGACTGCATCTTGTCCCCCATCAGTTCTTCCTCTTCGTCGGCTCGATGACGAAGAACAAGAACGTCGACACTGCCATTCGAGCGGCCGAGCGGCTCGGCCGCCCCGATTTTCCGCTGGTCGTCGTCGGCGGCGACAACAGCAAGGTATTTGGAGGCGGCGCCGCCTCGCAGAAAGCCGGAATCATCATTGCGGGCCGCCTGAAGGACGAGGAGATCGCGGCGCTGTTCTCCCGGGCAACTGCGTTCGTGTTTCCGAGCCTCTATGAGGGCTTCGGGGTGCCTCCCCTGGAAGCGATGTTCTTCGCCTGTCCGGTCATTGCGAGTTCCGCCGATGCCGTGCGCGAGACCTGCGACGATGCTGCCGTCTATTTCGATCCGCTCAGCGCGGATGAGCTATTGGCCCGGATGCGCGAAAAAATTGAGCTCGGCAGGATTTCGCCGGCTGAACAGGAGAAGCAGCGACAGCGACTGTCGACGTATTCCTGGGCCAAGTCCGCCGCAGCGATGCTCGAATTCCTTGCCAGCCCCTCTTCCCACACCGCATCCGGCCGCACGGCACGATGACGCGGCCCAAATATTGCTGTTTAGAGGCGTTACACGCGCTGTCTGCAAGACAAGGAAGGACTAACCGTTGTCCAGCGGCCTGAAAGTTCTACATGTCGCCGAAACGGTCAGGGGCGGCATCGCCACCTACCTCAACGAGCTGCATCCGCATCAGAGCGCGAGCTTCGGGCGTGGAAACGTCAATTATGTCGTTCCATCCGACCATCGCGGCGATCTGGTGAACATCGAGGATGATGCCGTCACCACGTTCCCGCGCGACGGCCGCAACGCGATCGGCCTGTTCCGCATGCTGTTTGCGACCATGCGCGCGGTCCGGCAGTTGCGGCCTGACATCATCCACCTTCACTCGTCGTTCGCCGGGCTCGTGGTGCGCCCGGTGCTCTGGCTCACCTATCGGCGTTCGCGCATCGTCTATTGCCCGCACGGATGGGCGTTCGGCCGCGAGACCGGCCGCCTCAGCCGCGAAGTCACCAAGTTCACCGAACTCGTGCTGTCGAAACTCACGCATCGCATCGTCTGCATCTCCGAAAGCGAGCTGACGGATGCAAGACAGGTCGGAATCGCGGACAATCGCCTGGTTCTTGTGCACAATGGGATTTCCAGGCAGCGCCCGGCGCTCGACGACAAGGGCGCGGCGCCGTGGCAGTCTGACAAGATCAAGGTCCTCTTCATCGGCCGGCTCGACCGCCAGAAGGGTTATGATCTGCTGATCGAGGCGGCGCGCGCGCTCGGCGACAAGCTCGACGTGCGCCTGATCGGCGCCTCCGTCGTCAGCAAATTCCGCAGAAGCGACCTGCCGGCCAACATAACGTTTCTGGGCTGGATGAACCGCAACCAGATCGAGGCCGAGCTCGAGCAGGCCGACATGGTCGCCATTCCCTCGCGCTGGGAGGCATTCGGCCTCGTCGCGATCGAGGCGATGCGCGCAGCCAAGCCGATCATCGCCTTCCGCATCGGCGCGCTGCCGGAGATCGTCGAAGATAATGTGACCGGCGTGCTGTGCGACGAAGTCTCGGCCGAAAAACTGGTTGAAGGTTTTCAGCGCGCAACCAGGCTTGACCTGCCCGCGGTTGGCCGGGCCGGATATGAGCGCTTTACCCGACTCTACGACATCGAGCAGACCCACCGTACCCTGAGCCAGGTCTATTCCGACGTGCTGCATGTTCGGATCAGCGAATCCGGGCAGCGGACGAAGCTGCAATCCGACCTTCCGAACAATCTGCGATCGTAGCGACCGGCCAATCAGGCCAGCCGACGAGCCTCGTCTGGCGCGAATTCGGCGTCGATGACGCGCTTGTCCGAGAACGACCACGCGATCGCGAACATGACGACCATCGCGCAGACGAGAAAACCGGCCGCGAACAGCAGTGATCCGGTGTGCAACATCGTCTTCGCCTTCCCTTCTTGCTTGACCGACCACTAGCCGGATCAGGATTAGGAAGACCTTACGGACACCAGCGCGACGCCAGCTTCCAAATCTAAGCGTTAATGGAGGCGGAATCCCGTCGCAGAAAATTGCTCCGATGCCCCGGCGAGAACGCCCGCTCGGGCGTCATGCCTGCCGCAGGACGACGAAAACACAACGCAAGGTCGGCCAGAATCGAATCCAATACTGGAAGTTTACGGCGGTCTCATCTCGCGACGATGCCGTTGCATGTCAGGTCCATCGCCGCACACCGCTCACAAGTTCAACCGCAGCCTCAATCGTGACATCGATCTGACACGTGTATGTCCAGTTCGCGAACTGCTTGTTAAAGAGGACGTTCCGCACAAAAATTAAACAGCGATTTGGGCGTGCATCGAGGTTCACAAGTTGCAATAAGGTCACAGCCATAAGTGCTTTACCATAAAGTCGAAGAGGTAGCAGTGACTCCGCAGCACGATGATTGGTACGGTGATTCAGATTTTAGATGAGTACGAGGGAATGCTGGTGGCTAAGGCCGAACGTTTTAATTTTGATTTCGGGATTAGCCGAATCCTGGCTGTTGCTGCGATCAGCATCTCCCTGGCGGGTTGCGGAGGCTTCATTCCGTTAGACGCTCCGGATGCCGTTTCCACGCAAACAAATGCTGCGCTCGTCACCGAGCCGACCGCGCCGCTCGCCTACGCCCTGATGCCGGTCAATCCGGCGATCCTGCAGGCGACCAACGCTTTCACGGACTCCTCCGGAATGGTGTTCTCCCGCCTCCCGGGCGGCAACTACCGCGACGTCACGATCGGCATCGGCGACATCGTCACAGTGACCGTGTACGAAGCGCAGGCAGGCGGCCTGTTCATTCCACGCGAAGCGGGCGTCAGGCCGGGCAACTTCGTGGACATTCCGCGGCAGCAGGTCGACCAGTCCGGCAACATCAACATTCCGTACGCCGGATCGATCAAGGTCGCGGGGCTGACACCGCGTGCCGTGTCGAACATCATTCGCGAGCGCCTCAAGGACCGCGCCATCGACCCGCAGGCGGTCGTGAGCGTCGCCGAACAGCGCGGCAACCAGATCAGCGTGCTCGGCGAGGTCAACTCGCCGCTCCGCTTCCCGGTCGACCCGGGCGGGATTCGTCTGATGGGCGCGATCGCGCGCGCCGGCGGCCCGAAGTACCCGTCCTACGAGAGCACGATCACGATCAAGCGCGAGGGCCGAACCTACAGCGAGACGATGTCCTCGGTGGTGCACAACCCCAACGAAGACGCGCTGCTCGCGCCGGGTGACGTCGTCTTCCTGACCCGCATTCCGCGCGTCTACATGGTGTTCGGCTCGACGCCGTCGCCGGGATCGATCGGCGGCACCAACAACCGCCGCTTCTCGTTCGAGAACGACAACATGTCGCTGGCTGAAGCCCTGGCGAAGGCAGGCGGCCTCGACAGCAACCGTGCGGACTCCAAGTCCATCTACGTCTACCGCTTCGAGCCGAAGTCGCTGCTGCAGCAGATCGGCATCGACGTCTCGCAGTTCCCGACCAAGACGGTCCCCGCCGTCTACAAGTTCGACATGAGCAAGCCTGATGGCTGGTTCCAGGCAGATACGTTCCGGATGCGCGATCATGACGTGATCTCGGTCGCGGAATCGCCGTCAACCGAATTCATCAAGCTCATGAACCCGCTGAATGCCGCAAGCGTGAACGCGGACAACATCAGCTCGGTTGTCTTGAACGCGAAGTAACCTCGAACACGGAACCGCCGTCCGCACATATGCGGCGGCGGTCCGCCTAATTCGAACCATAAGGGAGAGGTAGTTCGTTCGGCCAAATCGATTGGCCAATGTGGAGCAACAGAGTGACTGAGCCAAGCAGACGAGATCGGCCCCATTCGCGATGGCAGCTTGCCGCCTTGGTCATGACCATCGGTTTGTCGTCGGCCGCGGCCAGTGCTCAGAATGCGCAGCCGCTCGATCAGCGCCTTCTGTTCGGTGTGGGCACGCACCAGGGCCTCGGCGGCTCGATCAGCAATCGGGGTTATGTACCCGCCATCTCCGTGAAGCAGATGAAGGAGCTTGGCGCGACCTCGTTCCGCGACGATCTGCCTTGGTCGGATTTCGAGCTGCCGGGCCGGCAGCTCGGCTTCAATCCGCTGCTCGGTCGCCTCGATGCGCAGATCAAAGCCAACATCGGCCCGCCCGCCATCATTCTGGCTTTCGGCCATCACCTCGTTCCGAATTCGACCCCACCGACGACCGACGAGGCTCGTCAGCGCTTCGTCAACTACGCGACCGTCGTGGCGCAAACGCTTAGCGCCCGACGGCCCATCTTCGAGTTGTGGAACGAGTACAATCTCGAAGCGCGCAAAAATCCGAACTTCAGCATCGAAAACTACGTGGCGCTCGCGCGGGTGGTGCAGCCGGTTGTCAAACGTGCGGCCCCCTCGTCTCCCTTCGTCGTCGGCGCCCTCGGCGACGATCCCGGCTGGAAGTGGACCGACGCGCTGCTGCGGACCGGCCTGCTTGATATCGCGGACGGAATTTCGATCCATATCTACAATCACTGCATGAACCCGGCGAGGCGAACTGCCGCTGAAGCGATCGAGCGACTGGAAGCCTTTCATCAGCGTGTCGCGCAGGCCACGAATAACCCCAACTATCCGATCTATCTCACCGAGACAGGCTGGCCCAACGGCGACGCCAAATGCAGCGTGAGTGAACAAATGACGGCCGACAATATGGCCCAGATGATCTTGTGGTCGTCGACGGCAGGACCATGGTTGAAGGGTCTCTGGCTTTACGAACTCAAGGACAGCGGCACCAAGCCGACCGAGCTCGAGAACAATTTCGGCATCTATCATTTCGACAATTCGCCGAAGCCCGCTGTATGCTCGATCCGGGAAAGCTGGGCGTTTATTCGTACGAGCCTGAAGGCGGAGAAAACGAAACCCGCTCCGGGCGTCGTCCTCGTCCGAAGCCAGGATGGGTCGGACACGAAGGCGGCTCTTTGGTTGGAAACCCCGACCAGGCGTTTTGAAGTACGATTGAAAGGCGCAGAACCGAATGCCGAGGTCACCCATGTTTGCCAGCAAGGGGCAGGTCCCGCTCCCGGCGCCTGGACGGAGCTCTCGACCACCCCTGTGCTCGTCACCGCGAAGGGACAGGCCGCGCTCGACTTCGAGATCCGGCCCGTCAACTGACGCTGTCATGGCGGCCGCGCACTGCCAGATCCGGGGCGTTTCTTGAAAATTCTGATCGTCAATACACTCTATCCGCCGGAAATCATCGGCGGCGCTGAAGTCTCGGTGTCGCTGCTCGCGGAAGCGCTCGCACAGCGTGGCGAGAAGGTGGCGGTCGTCTGTCTTCAGGATGGTCGGACGCGGTCCGTCGACGAGCGCAATGGCGTACGCGTCTATCGGCTGCCGCTGGACAATGATTACTGGCCGTTCGGCCGGGACAAAAAGCTCTCGTCAATGCAGCGGCTCAAATGGCATTTGCGCGACACCTGGAATCGCAAGGCGGCCGAGCGATTCGCCGAGGTTCTCGACATCGAAAAGCCCGATGTCGTTCACACAAATAACCTGACGGGTTTTTCCGTCTCGCTGTGGTCAGAAGCCAAACGTCGCAACATCAGAATCGTGCACACCTTGCGTGACTATGCGCTGATCTGCAAACGGTCGACGCTCTTCCGGGCGGGCGCGACCTGCATGCAGCGTTGCACGGCCTGCGCCACCATGACCGCGCCCTATCGCCGCGCGTCGCGCATGGTCGACGCGGTAACATCGAACAGCCAGTTCGTGCTGGATCGTCACCTCGCACCCGGCTATTTCACCGACATTCCCCGCCGCGTCGTCTACAATATCGCCGACACGACCAATCTCGGCGCGACACCCGGGCCTGCCTGTGACGACGTGGTCTTCGGCTTCATCGGACGCCTCGAGCCCGAGAAAGGCATAAATGTCGTCCTCAAGGCCGCCGAGTTGCTCCCCGACGCCGGCTGGCAGCTCAAGATCGCCGGCAGGGGCCTCGAAGCCTATGTGCGCGATTTGAAGGCAGCTTCGCGAAATGATCGCGTGCAATGGCTCGGCTTCACCAAGTCCGCCGACTTTTATGCGGGCGTCGACGTCTGCCTGATCAGCTCCGTCTGGCCGGAGCCGCTGCCACGGACGCTGATCGAGGCGATCGGGGCCGGCAAGGCCACAATTTGTTCCACAGCCGGTGGAATACCGGAGATATCCGAGTTTTCTAATATTGTAGGAAAATATGAGCCACACGACCACCGCCGGCTTGCCGAACTGATGCAGGAGACAATTCGACAGGCGGATCGGTGGAAGAAGAACTCACCTGCCCGACCGGATTTTGCGGAGAAATTCACCCCCGAGACGATCACACGGCAAATTCTGGAGATGTACACCGGCAAGGCCGGGGCCTCTTCACAAGAATAGCGGGCGAAAAGCTGCAGCAGCACAATGCCACAATGGATATTGAGACACATTCTTAATGAAGGTCCTCGTCACCTCATCGCTGTACCCGACGCCCGGCGCGCCGAAAGTCGTCGGCGGCGCCGAAATATTCGTGCGGCGGCTGGTCGAGAGCCTCGTCGCGCGCGGGGATGTGATCGAGGTGGTTCGCGCCGCCTCCGTGCCGGACCAGAAGGCCGAGCGATTCAACGACGTCGACGTCTACTCTGCGCGGAGCAAGAATATTTATCTGCCGTTTACCGAACAGCGCAGCGCGCCTGCGCGCGGCATCTGGCACGCCGTCGAGGACTGGCAGCGAACGGCTGACGTCGTGGGCGCGCGCATCGATGCCTTCAAGCCTGACCTGCTGCATTCGAACAATTTGTCGGGCCTGACAACGGCGGTCTGGAAGGCGGCGCATGACCGGCGCATTCCGATCGTCCACACCCTGCACGACTATTATCTGACCTGCCCGAGATGCTCGCGCTTCTCCAATGGCCGGGCATGCAAGCACACCTGCCTCAGCTGCAAATTGTTGACGATCAGCCGCCGCAGCGCGACCGGCCAGTTGAGCGCCGTCGTCGGCGTGAGCCAGCGGATCCTCGACATCCACACCGAGCTCGGGCTGTTCTCGAACACGACGCGGAAGGTCATCCGGCATGCATCGGCACTCGAGCCGATCGCCCCGTCCGCCACGCCTCCCTCGAATGTGCTGAGGCTCGGCTTCATCGGTCGATTGACCGAGGAAAAAGGCATCTACAATCTGGTCAAGGCTATCGGCCTGCTGCCGCTGAACTCGGTCCGGCTCATCATCGCCGGCTATGCCAGCGACGAGTTGAAGCAGGAGCTTCGCAATCTGGCGCAGCACGCCACGCTCGAGTTCCTCGGCTTCGTTGCGCCGGAGAAGTTCTACGAGCAGATCGACGTCGTCGTCATTCCGCCGATCTGGGAGGAGCCCGGTCCGATCGTCGTTGCCGACGCGCGCGCCGCCGGCAAGCCGTTTCTCGGCACGAGATTCGGCGGCATCCCCGAGGCCGTTGCGCGCGGGGCGAAGGGCTGGCTCACGGAACCGGATGCGGAATCCCTGGCCGCCAGTATCCGGCAACTTCTGTCGAAGCCGGACGAAATCTTAGCGATGGTTAAGCAACTGTCGCTGGAATCGAATCCATATACCTTTACGAGCGTCGTCGACGAGTATCGCAACCTGTTCGAAAGCGTCGTCCGCGGCCGACGAACCACGTGACGGGCGATTGACGATCGCGTGTCGATCGTCAATCCGGCCGGCGAAGTGCGTGAAGCTGGTTTGCAACCTGCTAACGAATTCAGAAACTCTACGTGGAACTGCGGGGCATTGCTCACGCAACGTGCAGCTTGCACAACAAACGTTGCGTGGAACAGCAACACGCCTCCATCATGACATCGTTCCCGCACACGGCTGACATCGACAGCGGTTAATCACTTGCGCAAACGAGTCGACGAAACGCTCGCGGGCGAAGAGCGCAATGTGTCGACTTTTATCTGAATAAAAAACCTGAAACACAAATGTCGGGGCTACTGCTCGACGTCAATTGAACTCACATGCAGAGTAGCAGATGACCACGTCTCCCGTTGATCAGACCCTCCATTCGGCGAGTTCCTTCACTGGATCCATTGGTGTCAACACGCACGTCGCTTACTCCTGGGGTGGCTATAGCAACCTCGCGCTGGTCGAGGACGACCTCAAATATCTCGGTGTCACCAAGCTGCGCGACGCGCTCGCGACGACTCCGAACAGCCAGCCTGTCATGGAAGGACTTGCGGCGGACGGCTACAAATTCGATCTGATCGTGTCGTCGAGCACGCCCGCAGCGGGCTCCGCGGGGATTACGCAATACCTCGCGCTGCTCGACAGCTTTGTGAAGGATCACCCCGGAAGCCTGATCGCCATCGAGGGCCTGAACGAAGCCAACACGCAGCCGTTTACTTACAACGGCAGCTCCGATATTTCCGCTGCGGCGAAATTCCAGGTGGCTCTCTACACGGCGATCAAGGGCGACGCCTCGCTGTCGGGCGTTTCGGTCTACAACCTCTCGCTCGGCTACAACGACTCCAGCGACTACGCCAAGCTCGGTAATCTCTCCGGTTCGGTCGACTACACCAATTCGCACGCGTATGTCGGAACCAGCAGCTCACCCCAGACGGTCATGAACATGCTTCTCGCGAACGCGACATCCGTCGCGTCCGGAAAGCCGGTCGTGATCACCGAGACCGGGTACAGCACGGTGACCAGCGCGCCTTACATCGGCGTCGATCAGACCGTCCAGGCCAAGTCGATCCTCAACACCCTGGCCGATGCCTACAAGGGTGGCGTGAACACCACCTATCTCTACGAGCTTCTCGACCACGGCTCGGACGCCGGCTCGAACATGGGCCTGTTCAATGCCGACGGCACGCCGAAGATGGCTGCGACGGCGATCCACAATCTGACTACCATCCTCGCGGATGATGGTACCGGCAGCAACACCCCGACGACGCAGCTCGGCTACAGTCTTTCCGGCCTTCCCTCGACCGGGAACAGCATGGTGCTCACCAAGAGCAACGGCGCCTATGACCTCGTCGTCTGGGCCGAGCCGAAGATCTGGGACGATGCCACGGACAGCGAGGTCGCCGCGCCCACCTCGTCGGTCACGGTAAAGCTCGGTGCCGTCCATCATTCCGTCGTCGTCTACGATCCGATGAGCGGCACCACGCCGATCGCCAGCTACACCGACGTCAGCCAGATCGTCCTTCCGCTCAGCGACCATCCGCTGATCATCGAAATCGACGCGCCCGCCAAGTCCGGTTCGGCTCCCGAAGCCCTCGTCAACGTCAGCGATACCGCCGCCGACATCGTCGCACAGCTGTCGGACCTGAACGCCTCCACCACGCTGAAGACGATTACGCTGACCGACACGCACGTCCTGCCCGTCGCCTCCGAATCGACGATGAGCTACATCATCTCGCATTATGGAAAAGCGCTGGCCACGATCCAGGGCGGCTATTCGTTCTCGGTGACGACGTCGAGCAGCGCATGGACCCTGACGAAGGTCTTCAGCTCGTCCGGCAGCCTGCTTTCGACCACCACTACGAACTTCAGCGACGGAGTCGCATACAGCAAGGTCACGACCAATGCCGACGGATCGTCGGATACCGTCAACTATTCGGCCGGTGTCGTCACCCAGGAGGTGATCGTCAAGACCAACGGATCCAAGGAGACGAAGAAGTTCGGCACGGACGGCAATTTGCTGAGCGACATCATCCAGAACAAGGACGGCTCGTCGTCCAACACCGTTTATTCCGCCGGCGTGAAAACGGCCTACTACGTCAACAACGCGGACGGCAGCCACGACAACACCTTCTACAACATCACCGGCAAGACCTACGTCACCGAGACGCAGCACCTCGACTCGACCGGCAAGGTGACGTCGATCACCCGCAAGCACGCGGACGGAACGCTGGATTACATCCAGGTGAAGAACGCCGACGGCAGCAGCGTCACGACGCTCTATGATGCGGTCGGGAAGAAGACCTCGCTCATCACCTCCACCTCCACCTCGACCACGACCGATACCTTCAACACTTCAGGCGTGCTCGTGAAGGAGATCGTTCAGAAGACCGACGGCTCCGTCACGACATCGAACTACAACGGCGCGCTGCTGACATCGGTGTACATCCTCAACTCAGATGGCTCCAAGGAGACCAAACTCTACGATAGTGCCGGACGCCTCTCCAACGATACCGTGATCAAGACGAATGGCTGGTCATCCGCAACCGTGTACACGGCCGGCATCAAGACGGCCTACTATGTCAACAACGCCGACGGCAGCCACGACAACACCTATTACAACATCAGCGGCAAGACCTACGTCACCGAGGCCCAGCACATCGATGCGATAGGCAAGGTCACGGCGATCACCCGCACGCACACCGACGGAACACTCGACTACACCCAGGTCAAGAACAGTGACGGCAGCGCCGTCACGACGCTCTATAATTCCGCCGGGCAAAAGATCACAAAGATAACAACGACGTCCACGACCACGACGACTGATACCTTCAACACGTCGGGCGTGCTGCTGAAGGAAGTCGTCCAGAAAACCGAGGGTTCGGTGATCACCACGAACTACAACGGCGCGCTGTTGGCGTCGGTTTACATCCTCAACGCGGACGGATCGAAGGAAGCCAAGCTGTATGACAGCAGCGGCAGGCTTTCGAGCGATGCCGTGATCAAGACCGACGGATCGGCATCGACCACTGTCTATGCCGCGGGCGTCAAGACCGTTCTCTATGTCAACAACGCCGATGGAAGCCACGACAACACCTACTACAACATCACGGGGAAATCCTACGTCGCCGAGACGCAGCACTCGGATGCCTCCGGCAAGATCACGGCAATCACCCGCACCCACGCCGACGGGACGCTGGACTATACCCAGGTCAAGAACAGCGATGGCAGCAGCCTGACGACGCTCTACAATGCCGCCGGACAGAAGACCTCGACAGTCGCCTGGACGACCACCACGACGACGACCGACACCTTCAGCACCACCGGCGTCCTGACGAAGGAGGTCGTTCAGAAGACCAACGGCTTCGTGAGCACGACGAACTACAACGGGGCGCTGCTGGGTTCGGTCTACATCGTCAATGCGGACGGCTCGAAGGAAACGAAACTGTACGACTCGGCCGGGAAGCTCGCCAACGACTCGCTGATCAACACAAACGGATCGACGTCGACGACCGTCTATTCGACCGGCGTGAAGACTGCGGTCTACGTTACCAACGCCGACGGCAGTCACGACAGCACGTTCTACAACATCACCGGGAAATCCTACGTCACGGAAGCCCAGCACACCACCGCTGCCGGCGTCGTGACCCAGGTCGTCCGGTCACACGCCGATGGCTCGCTCGATTACAAGCAGGTCATCAACGCCGATGGCAGCAAGGTCACGGACGTCTATGACAGCACCGGCCACAAGCTGAACGAGGTGCAGTCCCATACCGACGGATCGAGCGTTACGGACATCTTCAATACGTCGTCGGGCGCGATCACCCAGGAGGTCATCAAGGCCTCGAACGGCGACACCACCACGACGAACTACGCCAACGGCGTCCAGGCTTCCATCTATGTCGTCCACGCCGACGGCTGGAAGGAAACCAAGCTGTTCGACTCGAGCGGGACCATCACCAACGACTCGGTCTACAACACCGACGGATCGACCTCCTCGACGATGTATACGGCAGGGGTGAAGAGCGCGAGTTACGTCACCAATGCCGACGGCACCCACGACAACTCGTTCTTCAACATCAGCGGCAAGAGCTACGTCACGGAATACCAGCACACCAACGCGGCCGGGACGTTGCTCTCCGATACCAGGCTGCACGCGGACGGTAGCTTCGACTACACCATGCTGACCAGCAGCGACGGCACCAAGACCACCGACATCTACGACGGCACCGGCGTCAAAACGCAGGAGACGATCAAACACACCGACGGCAGCTCGGACGTGTTCATCTTCCAGGTCCCCGGCAAGCCGGGCGCCATCGAGCACGACAGCCGTGACGTCAACGGAACGCTCACGAAGGTCGACATGCAAAACGCCAACGGGACTCACAGCGTGACCGCTGTCACCGCCAGCCAGATGTTGCAGGGCTCGGCGAACAGCGACCAGTTCATGGTGTCGCCGGGATCCAGCACGATCGTCTACGATCACGGCAATGACACGGTCGTTGGCTTCCACGCCGGCACGGCCGCCAATCACGACGTCATCGAAATCTCGAAGTCTCTGGTGGCGGACTACGCTCACCTGCAGATGACGCAGAACGGATCAAGCGCGGTGATCCAGATCTCCGCCAGCGACTCAATCGTGCTCCAGGGGATCAACATCCAGAACCTCGACCACGGCAACTTCCTGTTCGTCTGATGCCGCAGGATCGGCGAGCCCTCATCAGGCTGACGGGACGGGCCGCATCTTGCGGCCCGTTTCCCGTTTGGCGGGCTGTCACGACGACGCCCGGCAAAGATTGCAATGAGACGGCGGACGTCATGGCGAGACCATTGCCCGCCGATGTTACGCATGTTTTAAGTGACGACACCTCCCGCCAGGGAGCGCAGCTTTGTGCACTGTCGCATCCGGTGGAAGGATTCGACAGTCAACGGCAGGACGCCGCCAGATCATGATCCGACTTCTCGCCCTCGGCAGCTATTTCTACCAAAGCCTGGTCGCGATTCTCCTCATTCTCCTGCTCAGTCACCTGCTCGAAGCGGCGCATTACACGACGTATTCGCTGACGATGGCGGTCAGTCAGTTCGCGACCGTCGTGGCCTTCGAATGGATCCAGCTGGCCGGCCAACGCTTCCTGGCCTCGAGCCACGGCGACGAAACGAAACGGTTGCAATCTTCCCTTTTTCTCGCGCTCGCGCTCAGTGCCGCGGCGCTGGCCGCGACCGCCGCACTCGCTGCCGCCGCCGGCCTGGTATCTCTGTCCCTGATCGGCGTGGGTTTCGCCATCACGATCATGCAGGGCACGACCGACCTGCACTACACGATGATCCGCGTCTCCGGAAAGCTGTCCTGGGTTTCGATCCTGTTGATCTGCCGCGCCACGTTCCTTCTGGCCGGGGCGGCGATCGGCGCCAGGCTCTACGGAACGGCTGAAGCCGCCCTGCTCGGAATTCTTGCCGGCCAAGGCCTGGGCCTGGTCCTGGGATCGATCCTTGACCGGACCCTTCTCACTTGGTCGCCTCGCCTTGCCACACAAGCCGATCTGTCCGCCTTCGCGCGCTACGGAATGCTCGCCTCGGGCGCGTCAGTGGTGCACCTGTCGGTCCCGATCCTCATCCGCTTTCTGATCGTCGGCCGCTTCGGCGTTTCTTCGAGCGCCAGCGCAGGCTTCTCCATGGCGATCGATCTGCTGCAACGGCCATTTTCGGTGCTGCTCTCGGCGATTCACACCATCAGCTATCCGGACGTCGTGGCGCGCTTCGACAACGACACACGCAAGGCCGCGCAGGCCGCGGCGACCGGTCTGTTCGATCTGGCGGTCTGCTCAACCGCCCTCATGCTGGGGGGACTGATTGCATTCATTCCGGACGCGGCCAGGTTTTTCGTGCCGCCGGCCCTCATCGCCAGCTTCCTCGCGGTAACGCCGACTGTCGCGCTGTTCTACTTCCTGCACACCCATCTGCAAGCAACGCTTGCGCTCGTACCGCACCTGGAGAAAGCTGCCCTCCGATTGATCGTCATCGCGGCCGGCCAACTCGCCGTTGTGAGCATCTTCGTGCTCGCGAGTACCGCGGCAGGCCTCGGTCCGACGGCGGCAATCGCGCTTGCCGGACTGGCCACGGCGCTCGTCATCGCGTGTTCGATCGGCCCCACCATCCGCTTCGGCGCCTATCCCAGTCGGGCGCTCGCGCTTTCATCGGTGCTCGGCGCGGCGATCATCGCCGCCTCCGTTGCGCTCCCCTCCGAGCCACTTCTGTGGCTCCTGGCGAAGATTTCGGTTGCAGCACTCATCACGATCGCCATTGCCTGGGTCGGCGACCTCCTGAAGACGTAGAAGGAGAAGCTCAGCCAGCAGGTTTCGGGCGCCGCAATCGTTCCATGGTCGCGTTTCTGACCGTCTGCCACACCGCGCGGTCGAGCACGATAATCACGGGCGCGTACGTACAAAAGCCCGCAACGGACATGATCGCGAGAATCTGGATCGGATGAAGCGACAAAAGCATCGGCCGCAGCAACATCAGGACACCCAGCATCACCATCGTCGCGATAACCGGATAGAGAACGACGCCGAAGGTACGACCGATGGGAATTCCGACCCACGCCTTCAAGGCGAGCAGGATAATCGGCGTCGCTATCGCCATTCTGATGACGTTGCCAATGGCAGCCCCTTCGACACCATACTGTGCCGAGATGACACCGATCACCGCGCTCAGAGCAAATTCGACGAAGTTTATGAGCAAGACATCCCACATCTTGCCGATCGCCATCAAGGCGTTGGTCTTGTAGTAGATCAACGGAACAAAGAATGCGATCTGGGTCAATATCTGCATCGGAACAATGCTTGCCTGCCATTTGGTCCCGAACATGAGGGTCAGCAGTTCCGGCGCCACGATCGCCGCGCCGACGAAGAGCGGATAAATGAAGACCGCCGTCAGATGGACCAGCTTCAGATAGGCCTGTATCAGCGCCGCCCGATCGCTCTGCAGACGGGCAAGCGACGTCAGCGAAACGGTCATCACAGGCCGGATCGAAAGCTCAAGCAACAAATCAATACCGCGCCATGCGATCCGCAGATAACCCAATCCCTCGGCGCCGACGAAATAGCCTACGATCAAATCGAGGATGCGCTGGTTGCCGGAGCCCAGAAGCGACGACAATGAGACGGCAATACCACTCTTCAGTTGATCCACGGCGGTACGCCAGCGGAAGCGAATGGAGGGCAACCAGCGAGTCGCGACGAGAATCGCCGCCATGTACCAGACGTAATAGGCGAGCCGCTGGCCCACGAGACTGAACACGCCAAATCCCGTCAGGGCCATGCCCATTGCGACGATCCCGCTGAAGATCGTGGCGGTCACGTTGCGCGCGGCAAGCGCACGAAACCCGAAGGACCGGCGCAGCTTCGCTTCATAGACGGTGCCTGCTGCAAACAACAGCGACATCGGCGACAGCAGCTGCATGACGATCTTCAATTCCGGCACGCCGAATAGATCTGCCAGACTCTGGGCGCCAAAAAACATTGCGAGAGTCAGGAGCAGCCCGATCCCGAAACTGCTCCAGAAAGCGGTATCGAGCTCGGCTTCCGTCATATCCTGGCGTTGCACGAGCACTTCGGTCAGGCCGGCACGCCCGATCAAGTTCGAGATATCGATGAACGCGGTCGCAATCCCGACAACGCCAAAGGCCTCCGGACCGAGCGTTCGAGCCAGCACGATGAACATCACGAACTGGAACAGGGTCTGCCCTCCGGTACCAAGTACCATCCACAGAACCCCGGAGATCGTCTCTTTGCGAAGTGACACCGCTATCTATCCAATCGTCCGCATGCCAAGTTTGCTATCGAGGTCGAACAAGGCGGTCCGCAGCCAAGTCACGGCCGCCCGTCAATAGTCCGCGTTATCCAGCCCTAACGCGACAATGTCGATATTCGCCGTTGCAGTGCGCGTCTGGTCTCGAGAAGAGCAAACCGAATCGCTTCTGGATTCCGCGCCACATGACCAATTCCGGCAGTGATCTTCTTCTCTCGTATCAGACCCCGCGCAGTTTCGAACTCGCGCAGGCCCAGGGACGCGGCCTTACGATCAAGAAGCAGATTCCGCTCAACGCGAGTCAGGCTCGGATACCGCTCCACAAGCTCATCGACAGTCCGCAGCATGGAGGAGCGATCGGCTACCGTGCGCGATAGGGACGATCGCTTGCCCGATAGGGAGCCATACTGCTGCGAGTAAACATAGAGGGGCTCGGGGAGAAGCATCGCTGCTGCTCCCATCTTCAGAATCTCGAAGATGAACACAAAGTCCTCGCCGTACCGGAGGCGATCCCAATATCTCAGGCTCTTTCTCCTCAAGAAGTCGACGCTGACGACATATTTCAGGAGCGAAAACTGCTTTTGCTCCTTGAACAGGATCTCCAGAAGTCCGGGCTTGAAAGTACAAGATTGTAAAAATGATTCCGCGGTCAAACGAACCGGCGCATTGGACTGCACGATGTTCGCGAGTCCAACCTCGGCATTTGCCTCCGAATCGAAATAGGTGAGATCGTCTCCGACCAAGTCGAGCCCGCGCTCTTCGCCGAACGAGATCAGTCGCCGAAGACGATCGGGTTTGAACGCATCGTCCGCGTCGAGAATGGCCAGCCACTCTCCCTTTGCCTCGGCGATTCCGGCGTTTCTCGCGACCGACGGTCCGCCATTAGACGAAAGGACGATCAACCGCACGCGGGGATCAAGACGCCCCAACTCGGTCGCAGTCTGTACAGTTGCATCACTTGAGCAATCATCGATCACGATGATCTCGAAGCTTTGTTCGGTCTGCGCTTGAACCGACTTCACGGCGCGTTCAAGGCAAGCCGCAGCGTTGTACGCGGGGATAATGATGGAAACCTTGGGATTCTGAACAGGCGTCATGTTGGATTTCACAGCGATTTCGCGACAATCTTCGCATGATAGTCCGCAGAATTATCGATCTGGTATGTCAGTTCGGCGCAACGTTGCCAGGAGAATGTCTGCGCCCATTTTTTGGCGGCGACGCCGAACTTCTGAACGTTTTGCGGCTTACTGAGAAGCTGCTCGAGCAAGGCGGCCAGCTTCTCCGGCGAGCGGTCCTCCAACAGAACGCCCGTTTCGCCGTCGAGCACCACTTCAGGCACACCTCCGTTCGGCGCGGCGACGCTTGGAAGTGACTGCGCTGCCGCTTCTAGATAGGCCAGCCCGAAGCCTTCCACCTTCTCCGGGTTAGGCTCCGCAATCATGCAGAACAACCAGGCAGACGCGTAGAAGCTGCGGACGTCCTCGTTCGAGACGGCACCCGCGAAGACGACAGGCACGCCGCATGCCGCCGCAAGCCGCTTCAGCTCGTCCTGGTAGGATGCGTCCAGGGCTTTCCCGACGACGACGTAGCCAAGCTGATCCTTGGCGTGCTGAGGCAGCAAGGCGAGCGCCTGCAGCAGGTGACGGTGGCCCTTGCGAACATCCAGGCGCGCCACGGTGAGCAGCAGCTTGCGGCCGGTCGGCACGGTGTATTTCGCCAGCGTCGCGGCTGCGTCCGTGGACGCGCCGAACCAGAATGGATCGACGCCAAGCAACGTCACCGCAGTCCGGCGAGGCGACGCCAGATAAGGATGGTGCTGCAGGACGAGCGCTTCGGTGAACCGACTGTTAGCCGCCACACGATCGGCGTCCCGAAGGTAGGACCGACCGAACAAAAACCCCGTCACGCGGGACTTCGCGAGAAGAAGCACATCCGTGCCGTGCATCATCGCGACGATGGGGCGGCGCGTCAGCCGGCGCAGCCAGGGAATGACCATGACGAACGGCCAATCCGCCGCATGGATGATGTCGAAGGTCCACGGCCTGGCGCGAAGCAACGCGAACAGCAGCCGCGGCAGCGCTCGCGTGGCGTAAACGCCGCCAGGGAAACGCCGGACCGTAAAAGGATAAAGCCTGTCCGCCTCGGTGTTGTCGTTTCCGAAGTCGGGCGCGAGGATTTCGACCGCGTGTCCTTGTGCAGCCGCGGCCCGCGCCATCTCGACGCAGTAAGTACCGACTCCACCACGAAACGGCGGGAATTCGTGGGTTAGAACGAGAATACGCACTTTGTCATCCTCCGACCCGATGTCGATAGACCGTTGAAGACATCCGGTCGAGCCTGTTTCGATCACGCACGTTGCTGAGCTTCCTCGCGCTCGACAACCTCACGCCGGGTCAGGAGCCTGTCGATGGCCGTGCGAAGACGCACTTCAATCAGCTCATAGCTCAAAGCCGAGGCTACGAGCGACAGCCCGACGCCGACCAAGGCGAAACCGCCCCACAACACCCAGGAGTTGACGCCAAGGTCGAACAGCTTCCTGCCGATCATCTGCAGCGGGAACAGGACGAAAGGATGCACCAGATAGAGGCTGTAACTGATCTTGCCGACATATTGCAGGCTGCGCGCCCGCGCGAAACCCGCGAACCATGAGTCTGGCGTCAGCGCCATCGCAAACAGTGCGATGGCGGGAACGAGCGCGAGCCAGGCGCTGACATATTCCAGCAAGCCGAACATCAGCACAAAACATGCGACAGCCGCGATCGCTCCCGGCGCCCCGCGAAGCGGCAACCGCAGCGAGGCCATACCACACAGGATGCCGATTCCGAAGAATGCGACGTTGGGGCGGTACGCCACTGCGGCCACAGCAACGAGCGCCAGCAGCACGATGACCAGCTTGCTTCCGCCTCGCCTGGCCAGGAAAACGGCAGCGAACCAGATGTAGAAGGCCCATTCGTAGCTCAGCGTCCAGGCATTTTGCTGAGCGATCGGCAAACCAAGCGCATCGGGAAGAAAGAACAGGTTGGCGAGGAACAGTTCGACATACGTGCCAACGTCGATTCCCTTGAAGAACTTGTAACCGACGATCGGACCCATCGTGAAGACGACCAGGTGCAGAACGACGAACACCGGAAGAATCCGCAGGCAGCGATCGTACATGAATTTCGAAACCTGGCCGTGGCGCATCAGACTGGCCGGAATCAGGAAGCCGCTGATCATGAAGAACAGCTCCACCCCGTGACCACCGGTGTCGAAAATCCTTTGAACCCAGAGCGGTAGCGTGGGCAAGAAGCCTGCCAGCATTGGCATGGCGTACAGATGGGCGCACACGACGGTCAGGGCGGCGAGGCCGCGAAGCCCTTGAATCGAAGGGACGAAGCCACCGCCCTTGGCTCCCGCCTCTCCCGATTTTTCCGGCCGGGTCATGCAATGCCCCGCTGCGCGCTCGGCAACGTTCCGGATCGGGTCTCTCGCCGCGACCGGAACCTCCGGCCAAACGCGATCGCCGGCTTTTCGACCAGCGCGTAGGTGCCATAGCTCAGCAGGATGGTGGTGCCGATCACACCGACCCCGAACAGCAACCACTGCGCCAACGTGGCCCCCGCGCCGAAACAGTACAGCGCGACCGACAGCACATAGACCTGCATCAAGTACACGGAGTAGCTGATCGTGCCGACAAAGCTCAGAACTCGCGAGGCGAGGCGATCGCCAAAGCCGGCGAACACCAGGAAGACGAGGCCCGCGACGATATAGGCGGAGGCGATCGAGTAGCTGAAGAAGAAGTCCCGATAGACCGCGCCGTAGAGGCGATGGAAAATCAAGGCTGCGAACGCGCAGTAAAGCCCGAGGCAGATAGCCACATGCCACCAGCGCAATCGCTTCTCCATCACCGTGTCGCGAATGACCTTTCCGATCAGCATGGCATCGATGTTGAGGGCGACCTCAAGCAGGCGCGACACGATGCGTTGCTCGAACATGATCGGGAGAACAATGCCGGCGATCGAAAGCGCGACGACGATGGCAAAGACAGCCCTGCTGCGCTGAAGCAGGCCGAGAACGAAAAGAGCGGCGCAACCGATGTAGAACATCAGCTCGATCGCCAACGTCCAGTGCGCAATCACCATATTGGGCACCCCGACGAGATTCTGGAACATCGTCAGGTTCACGGCGAGCAGCCAGGCAGGAAACACCTTGGCCTCGGTGACCGGCAGGATTGCGACCGCCAGAACGATGGCGAACCAATACATCGGATAGAGTCGGAAGAAGCGGCTCACGGCGAAGTCGCGAACCGGCGTGGAACTGTCGGGAAAGCTGTAAGGCACGACGAAGCCGCTGACGAAGAAGAACAGCACGACGCCGAACCGGCCGAAGTTGAAGTAATATCCGATCAGGCCGTGCAGAAATCTCTCATACGGACCGGTCTGCCCGGTCAGCACGACATGTTCCAGAACGTGCTGGATGATCACACTGAGGACGGCGATCCCGCGCAAAGTGTCGACAAAGGCAAGTCGGCTATGCATCTACGTCCCTTCCTGCCGTCGAATAACCGTCAACAAGCTGATCGGCCTCCATCAAGAGCGGGCCGCGGGCCCAGCTCTGCTCCTGACCCGTTTCAGCTGATGGGCCGCGCGCCCCCGACGGCAACACCGTGCAGCGGCACTCCATCACTGTTTGGCGTGCGTGGCGCTCCCTGGAGAACTCCGGTCATCCGCCTCGAGAACACCTCGCTGAATCCCAGCGCAATGACCAGAAGGCCGGTCGCGGGCCCGTAGCTGAGCACCGTTATCGTGAAGATGTTCATCACGAAGATCACGGACAGCTTGTAAACGTCGGTCATCCCGGACGTGGCGCGGAACACCATCCACATGTAGACGACGAACGGCAGACCGAACATGACATAGGTGCCGATGTAGAAATTATCGACCGGCACCCAGTATCCGTGCAGATTCGAGAACAGTTGCTGCGGATAGTTGAAGCAGCCAACCCCGCAGCCCGTGATGATGCCGATCGGCATCAACTGGCTGAGATAGACGAAGGGCAGCTGCCAGCTGTTGTTGATCCGGTCCTGGATGCTGAAGAAGAAGCCCTTGTGCCCCGGCGACAGATCTACGCCGCTGAGCAGCAAGATGAGCACCGCCGGGATCAGCATCGCTGCAAAGGAACTGAGCGTGAGCCTTCGAAGCGTCAGCAGCTTTTTCTCCTCGGGCAGCGAGCGCACCACGAGCAGACAGATGACGTAGATGATGAGAACACCCATCGTCGTCTTGTTCGTCGTCAGGCGGATCGCATAGGCGGAAATTCCGCCCAGCACGAGGCACCACAGAATGCTCCTGCGGATCGACGTCAGCACGAAGGCAATCAGGATGAAATAAGCCGCCATCGTGCTGTCGGCGGCAAAACCGGTCAGCCGCTGCTCCGCGAACGACCACCATAACCGTCCGGCTTCGCGAACGGCGCCGAATGATTCGTATTTGAATCCAACCCAGGGCATCGACCAGTATTTCGACAGGAAGACGCCGCCGAGGGTGATGTAGAACGTCACGGTCACGATCTGCAACATTCTGCGGTAGCTACCGATGCTCGCATCGCAGAAGCAGAATCCGACGAACAGCGGGAACATCATCTTGATGGAGGAGAACAGCGCGGTCGTACTGCCGAGGAAAAAGAAGCCGATCCCGAGCGATATGCAGATCTGGATGAACACCAGCAGCGCCATGACGCTTCTGTTGTCGACGATACAGCGCTTGAGGAAAAGGGCGATGCACAGGATGGCCGCCAGGTCGGGCGTGAACCAAAGGACGTCCATGTGCAGTTTGGCGGAATAATACCGCATCACGCCGCCGAACGCGTCGCGGATGAGATAGAGCGAGAATACGATGGCCTCGAGGGAGAAACCGCCGCTCTCGGACTCGGATTGTAGACTGGTTGCCAATTTGTCGTCCGCCATCTAGCTCTGCCATCGCGTCGAAGTCATCGCCCGCGTCGTGTTGAAACGGGCGGCGCCAAGCAACCAGCGGTTCATCAGCTTTCCCCCGGGGATTTCTACAAGCGTGTAGGTCAGGTGTGACAGAATAAGGACGGCGAGAACGATGATCGCCAGCATGAGCGAAGCCGCCAAGCCGTTGCAGATCGTGTCCAGGGCCGCGATCGGGCGCGGCCCCATCGCTCTGACGAAATATTCAGCCAGAAGAATGACGAAGGCGTGAACCATGTAGACGGAGTAGGAGCGCCGCCCCAGCCACACCAGGGGCGCCCATTCGAGCAACCGCGGCAACGGAGCCGCCTTGGGGAATGCCAGCAAAGACCCGAGAAGGGCGGCAAACGTCAGAGGCGCCGCGAAACTGAGCTGCGGCCATACACCCACCAGCGAAACGAGAACGACGCTCGCCACACACGCGACGATCTGGAGGATGCCGTATAGGGCGAGGCGATCGCTTCGGCGAATGCGCAGGCAGGCTTGAGCGGTCAACACCCCGACAAAGAATCCGATGATGCACCGGACCAGCCCGAAATCCCATTGCACTTCGAGGCTCGATTTGCCGAAGACGACAGTCAATGTCGTCAAGCCCGCGACCACGAGCAGTGCAGCGGCAGCGCTCAGCACCCACTTGGCACCAGCGCGCGCCGAGAGAAAGACGACGAGACCGAAGACGATATAGGTGAAGAATTCGACGCTGATGCTCCAGCTGGGTCCGTTCCAGCTCAGATAGTCGATGAACCCCAGCGAGTGGAGCATGAACAGGTTGAGCACGAACGAGTAGGCGTTGTTGACCTCGAACGCCGCGGGGACCGCGACGACGAGCCCGGCCGCCACGAGGCCCACGCGCAGAAATCGAAACATCAGCATGACGACGAGCATGAACAGGTGCAGCGGATAGAGCCGCGCCGCCCGACGCGCCAGGAACTCCCGAAACGAGAAATCGCCCGAGTGCGGTGCTGCGTAGCTCAACGTCATGACGATGCCGCTGAGGACGAAGAAGAGATCAACGAAGAGCCAGGAATTGCGGAAGAACGGCCAATCGACCCAGGGCCGCTGCGGGAACGCCGCGAGGAAGGTGGGCATCAGAACGAAGTGATGGACGACAACTGAAAGCGCAGCGATCCCTCGAATGCTGTCGAGCGGAAGATAGTGGGGTTTTGACTTGTGCGCCGACTCCATATTTATCCCATTGCCTGAAATGCTGCATTGCAATACTCTAACTTTTGACCTCGGTTTTCAATAAAAATATCGAGCGATGTACACGATGTGTCCGACTGTCGTCTTGAAGAACATGATTGATGACCGCCATCATCAATCTGCGTGCATGTTTTGCGATGTTTTGCGTCGATGTCGCAGCATCGTGAACCCTGGTGCACAGCACGACCGCGCTAATCAAGATTTCGCCTATCCTTGACCACCAACAACAAGCGGAAACACCGTATGATCAATCACCCGGAACATTGGGGGAATTCTTAGTGGCCTATTCTTCCATGACGATTGGGAACACGAACTCCATCAAGCGATGGAGCCACAATTCCCGATTTACCAAGGCGCTGAGCGTCATGCCGCCGGCGGAGAACGATCGCATCCTCGATTTCGGGACGGGAGACGGACATCTCGTAGGCCTCCTCAAGGAGCAGTGCCCCTCCGTCAGCGTCTGCGGCTTCGATCCGCATCTGGACGCAGCAGCAAATGAGGTGAAACAGCGGTTTCCGGATGTCAGATTTGTGCGCGAACGCGACAGCATCGACAACGGGCCCTTCGACAAGGTCTATTGCCTCGAGACGCTCGAGCACTTCGTCGGCCCTCCTCTCATGGATATCGTCACTTTCCTCACGCAGAAGACCGCGCCGAACGGTCGCATCCTCGTCTCGGTGCCGATCGAGATTGGGCTGTCTTCGCTGGTGAAGAATCTCTTCCGCATGGCTGCGGGTCAGCGCCATCGCGGCACCACCTGGAAGATCGTGTGGGATTCCTTCATCGGCAATACGGCCGCCATCGCACGGCCGCCGAGCGAGACGGGCTGGATCTCGTCCCATCTCGGATTCGATTACCGCGTGATTCCCGTCTTATTCGCGAAATGCGGCTTCGAGGTGGAGTCCCTCGGTTACTCGCCCATTCCGCTGCCGACCCACGCGATCAACAGCCAAGTGTTCTTCCGCTTCAAGCGAAAGGCATAGCGCCGGCCGAAGGGAGCGGCTACCCGCTCCAGCGCCCCGCAGGCATCCAAATCCGCGCTTCCTGAAGGCGCGGATTGATGCTTTATGCAGCACGTTGTACGGACCAGAGTCCGTTGATTGATTGCTGCTTTCGGGGGAATACCAGCTGAACACCGTGTCCAGGATCTTGGCGCTTGCGGTTGTCGCGCTGGCGCCCCTGCCACTCGGATCCACCGACCAGATCTGGATCTGCATCTGGTGCGTGCTGATGGCTGCGAGTCTGGTGACGGCCGATCTCGACGGCGTAGCCCGCGAGGACATATGGCTGCTGATGCCTCTACTCGCCACGCTCGCGACGGTTGCGGCGGTCGTCGTCGTTCAGGAATGGCGCGATTCGCCGCTTGAGCTCGGCAATCCGGTCTGGCAGGCCGCCTCGAAATGGCTTGGTTCGCCGCCGTCCAGCCGTGTGTCGACGACCGTCAATGGCCCGTGGCTGGCGGCGGGCTATCCACTCCTCCTTGCGATGGTGCTCGTTCGCGCATTTGTGATTGCAACCGACGCGGGCAGTGCCCGCCGGCTCCTGATGCTGCTTGCCTGGGTCGGCTGCGCCTACGCGATCTACGGCATCCTTGCAGAATTCGGCGACCCCGACGGCCTCCTGTCGAGACGCAAGGAAGCCTATCTCGGTTACGCGACCGGCACCTTCGTCAACCGAAACACGGCGGCGATTTTCTGGGGCAGCACAGCAATATTGTTTCTGGTCCCGTTGCTGCGTTTCGCGCATCGCCGTGATCATTCCGAAGCACCCGCCTCGCCCCGCTTCTTCGACCGCGCGACATTTTACTTGTCCTCGCCCGCTGCGCTCGGCACCGGTTTTGCTATCTGCCTGACAGCCACCGCGATGACCGGCTCCCGCGCGGGCCTACTGCTGTCGATTTGTGCATTTGTGCTCGCCAGTACGCTCTATCTCGCGCCGTTGCCGCTCGGCAATCTGCGGAGATGGGCGCTTGCCGGAGGCACAGCCGTTGCGGCACTCCTGATTCTCCAACTCGTCGGCGGCGCCGTTGCCGGGCGAATTGGCGCTTACGGCCTGATCGATGAGCAGCGGCTCGGCGCCTATGAAAGAAGCATTGCCATCATCCGCGACTATCCGCTGCTTGGTGTCGGCTGGGGCAATTTCGAGACGACGTTCCCGGCCTACCGGACGGCTGAGCTCGGCAGCCTCGGAGTGTGGGATCGCGCCCATTCGACCCCCCTGGAGCTCGCCGTCGAGCTCGGCCTGCCTACCGCAAGCCTCATCGTGTTATGCTGCCTCTGGTATGTTTACCTTTTGTTAAGGAGCAGCTTGCGGCGAAAGCGAGACCGTTACATACCCATTGTCGGCGTCAGTGTGGCGGCGCTCGGACTGGTCCATAGTTGCATCGATTTTTCGCTGCAAATACCAGGCTTCGGGGTCTTTTTTGCCGCTATCGCGGGTTGTGGGCTCGCCCAGTCGCTTCCGTCAGAACTGCGGAAAGATCGTGGCAAGTTTGAGTAAAATGGACTATAGGAGGCGAGAAAGTCCGGTGGTCATTATGAAGTTTCAGAAATTTTTGCCTGTCATCCTCGGCGCCGCGGCGTTGCTCGGCACAGTTTCTCCGTCATTCGCGGCCACCGGAAATAGCGCGCCCTGCGGACCGAATGCCAATCTGGTCTCGGCGGAGAAGGCGAACTCGTTCCTCGCTAATCCCGCAAGTCTGCTCGATCAGTTCAAAGATGGTCAGGGCGGCCTTGCGTCCCAGATTCGCGACTTTCTGACCTCTCGGCCGGAAACCGTCGAGGGTATCGTTTCGCTGGCAAGGGCCAGCAGCGAGGACCAGGCCCGGGCCATCGGTGCAGGTCTTGGAACTGCCGCTTCCGTTTGTGTCCTGTCGCAGCCGGACGTGGCGCGACTCATTCAGGAAGCTGTCCTGAAGACCGAAAATCAGCCGCTGATTGAATCCTTCACCGGCATCACCGGCGACATCAAGACGGAAGTGACCGCCGGTGCCGATCCGACCGGCGAGACCTCGACAGGTGGCGGTCCCGGCATTAATTCAGCCGGACCGGAGCGTGGCGGTGCGGCGTCAAACACCGAGCCGACTGTACTCAATACGGGTGGTCCTGGCGCTGCGTCACAGACCCAGACTTTGTTCGCTGCTGCTGCGACGACGACGACGCTAACTTCAGTCAGCCCCTCGCGTTAACCACTGCGGCCGGGAAGATTTTAACCAAACGAATGTCCCGGGAACCAGCTCCCGGAACCAGCTAAAATTGTAATTGTCTGCAAAACCCGAACCTAATTTGTTCATTGTATCCCTAGCGTCAAGAAGAATGGCGAATAACGGGGATGACTATGAGCTGGATTTTCAGATCTTTCCTGGTGGCCGGGCTCGCTTGCGCTGGCGCTGCTGCCAAAGCCGACACGATCGTCGAGACGCCCTCAACGGCCGGCGCGGGCTCCTTCATCAGCGAGTATGACAACGCCCTCGCTCCGCTGCAGTTTGTGAAGTTCTGCATGAACTACGGCGCGGAGTGCGAGCAGGATGTGACCGCAGACCAATCGGCTTTGCCTTCGGGCGAACGTGCGCGGGAGATGCTTCGCGAGGTCAATCGCGCGGTGAACGACGCCATCACGCCGATGAAAAAGCCGACCAGCCCGATGCTCGCGCATTGGACCGTGTCGCCTGACGCCGGCGACTGCAACGACTACGCCGTGACCAAGCGCCACCGGCTGATCGAAAAGGGCTGGCCGAGATCGGCACTGCGACTTGCGGTTGTCCTCACCGAAGGCGGACAGGGCCATCTGGTTCTCGTCGCACGGACGAGTGACGGCGACGTGGTGCTCGATAACCTGTCCTCGTCGGTTCGCCCCTGGAGCGCGGCCGGCTATCAGTGGATTTCGATGCAGTCCGGAAGCAATCCACGCTTCTGGGTGGCCATCGGCGAGCATGGTGCACATCTGCGCGCCAGTCGCCTTGCCACGGTGCGGACGCCCTCCTGATATCTAACGCTGCAAGAACAACAAGCCTTTGATCGGTGCCGATGCTCGTCGGGGCCGATCAACGCGTTTTGGGGGTATCGTGCAGCGAGACGAAAGCATCCGGCAGGCATGCACGTCGCGGAGCGACTACGTTTCGAAATCCTGTCACCTGCTCGTGCTACGCCGTGGCGCGGATTTTGCTGCTCTGATAAGAGGCACCCATGAGTGTCGGCTCGCAGCCTGACGAGATTGCGGCAAATCCAAAAATCTCTGGCGCAGCAAGTCATTTCCAGCTATTTTTGCATCGCACAAAAATTTGACATACTTTATGCGCATCAAAGACTTCTCATAGGACTTCCAGCGTAGTCGGCAAACGTAAGCGGAATGGAAGACAATTTGTCTTGGACAATCATGAACGTTGGCCGCCGATCGATCGTACCGATTGTTTCGGCGGTTGTGATACTGTGTGCGATGATCGGCAGGTCTGATGCGCAGTGCGTCGAGCGTTCGGAACGATCTGCGCAGATCGCCATCGATGCCTTCGTCGCCGAGCCCAGCTCGCTCCTCGTTCAATTGCGCAGCGAGAAGGAAAAATTGTCGGGCCGGCTCCAGGGCTATCTGGTCAGCGACATATCGGTCCTCAAATCGGTGCCGGCCCTGACGCGGGCCGCGACGCAGGCTGACCGCGCCTCGATCGGGACCGCGCTCCATCGGGCTGAAATTCGCTGCCGCTCTGGCAGGCCTGCGTTTGCACAGAAAATCAGCGACTTCGTCGGCAAGCTTCACGACAGTGCGGTAATCGCAGGATACGCTTCCGAGCCGGACGACGCCTCGCCACCTCCTTCGCCAACGACCGCCAACCTGCCTGCGCAGTCTGGAGCGGGCCTGATGTCGGGTGACTACAAGACCGACATCGCCGATCCTTTCGTCCCCATGCCGCTTCCCGAATAGCCCTGCGAGCGCCCAGACAGATGTTTCAACCTCGCGACCAGTTCCAGCCCCGCGCCAAATACGAGATCGAGCTCGGCGGCACGACCCTCAGCGTCGACCGCGTGTTCGATATCCTGCGCCGGCAATGGCCGTTAATCGCTTCGATCGTGGGAGCTGCGCTGGCGCTCGTCATCGCCTACCTGCTTGTGGCGACGCCGATGTACACCGCGAATGCCCGTATCCTCATGGATACGAGGCAAACCCAGGTCCTCGACAAGGACAGTGGTCAATCGAATGCCCTGATCGATACCGGCTTCGTCGACAGTCAGGTCGAGATCATCCAGTCCGACGATCTGATCCTTTCCATCGTTCGCCGCCTGAAGCTCGCGGATGATCCCGAATACAACGGCTCCGAGCCTGGACTGCCGGCACTGGTCATCGGCAAGCTGATATCGCTGCTCGGATCGGATGGTCCGGCATCGAGGGACAAGATCGAGCGCAGCGCGGTCGAATCCATTCAGAGGAATCTGAAGGTCGAGCGGGTTCTGACCACCTATGTGCTGTCGGTATCGTTCCGCTCGATGAATCCCGAAAAGGCGGCCGTCATCGCCAATGCGATCTCGGACGCCTATATCGTCGGGGCGCTCGAAGCCAAGTACCAGTCGACCAAGCGCGCCGGTGAATGGCTCCAGCAGCGTAGCGCCGAGCTGCGCGAACAGGCCACCGCCAGCGACCGCGCGGTGCAGACGTTCAAGGCGCAGAACAACATCGTCGGCACCAGCCGCGGCCTGATGAGCGAACAGCAATTGACTGACGTCAATACGCAGCTCGTGACCGCGCGCGCAGCGACCGCTGAAGCCAAGGCGCGCCTCGACCGAATCGACGCACTGCTCGACAAGGATCTGGTCCAGCCGACGGTGACGGACGCTCTCAACAACACCGTCATCACGCGCCTGCGCGCCCAATATCTCGATTTGGCAGCCCAGTATGCCGACTGGTCGAACCGCTACGGCAAGACCCACCAGGCTGCGATGAATCTGGCGAGTCGCATGGAGGAGCTGCGCAAGGCGATGGCCGACGAGGTGCGGCGCATTGCTGATGCGTACCGCAGCGAATACGAGATCGCCAAGAGCCGTGAAAAATCGCTCGAAGACAATCTCAATAATCTCGTGTCCCAGGCCGGGAGCACCAGCCAGGCCCAGGTCAAGCTGCGCGACCTCGAGAGTGCGGCTGATACCTATCGCAATCTCTACAACAGCTTCCTCGAGAAGCTGCAGAGCGCCACGCAGAACCAGAGCTTCCCGATCAGCGAATCGCGCATCATCGGCACGGCCGTCAAGCCCGACAAGAAGAGCTCGCCGAAGAGCATGCTGGCACTGGTCGGCGGCCTGTTCGGCGGACTGTGCTTCGGCTTCGGCGCCGCCTTCGCCAGGGAGTTGCTGAGCGACGTGCTGAGGTCTCCGAGCGACGTCGAGGACCTGCTCGGCGTGAAGTGCCTTGGCGTTCTTCCGGACATTCGCCAGCTCGGGAAGGCGACCGACAGCGCAGCGGCCGACGTCGCGATCTCCAACTATGTCGTCGACCACCCGTTCTCGCGATTTGCCGAGACGCTGCGAAACATCAAGGTCTCGATCGACGTGGCGCGGCTTCAGCGGGACGTCAAGGTGATCGGAATCCTGTCGTCCTTGCCCAAGGAAGGAAAGACGACGGTCTCGGCCAATTTCGCGCACCTCACCGCGCTGACAGGACATCGCACGCTGCTGATCGATGGCGATCTCCATACGAGGTCGCTCACGCGCGAGCTTGCGCCTCACGCCAAATCCGGCTTGGTCGAGGCCCTGAAGGATCCGCGTTCGTTCGGCTACCATATCCAGCGCAGCAAGGAGAGCGGGCTCGACTTCCTCCCCTCCTTCGTCGCATCGCGCATGGTCAACTCCGCGGACGTCATCGCCTCGAAGTCGATGGCCGACCTGCTCGCGGTTGTTCGCGAGGAGTATGAATACATCATCATCGACCTCGCGCCGGTGATGCCGGTGTCGGACGCCAAGGCCGTCAGCCACCTCGTCGACGCGATGGTCTATGTGATCGAGTGGGGCCGCACCAGTCGCAACGCGCTGCAGGAGTCGATGGCAAGCTCCGAAGGCATCCAGAAAAAGGTTCTCGGCGCTGTGCTCAACCGCGCCAATCCGAAGATGCTGAAGCGGATCGAGGCCTATAAGGGCTCGCACTACGGCAGCTACTATGTCGAAGGGGCCTAGCGCGCCCGTTGCGCGCCGGCGTTCGGAACGGACCCACCGCTGGGTTCTGCTCGGCTCGAACATCACTCTTGCGGTCTGCGCATTGGCCTGGGTCGCCTATGTTACGCCCAATCTGACCTCCCCGGCGATCCCTCAGGTCGCCAGCCGGATCTCGCGCGGCGAGCGCTACGATCTGGACCAGCTCAGGCAAATCATTGCGGAGAACCTGCCGGCCGCGCGAAAGCAATGCAGCGTCAAGACCATGCGCGAGCTTCTGTTACTTCAGCTTGCCATCGCCGACGAGGCGACGCGCAGTGGCGACTTGAAGCAGGCCGATACCGATACCGGGGCCGTTGCTGCCTCCAGCCGCGCATTATCGCTCTGTGCTCCGTCCGAAGGAATTGGCTGGCTTGGCAGCTACTGGTCCGCGATCCGTCAGGACGGCTTTGGACCGCGAACAGCAACCTTCCTCGGCCTGTCATACAAGTTCGCGCCTCATGAAGCCTGGCTCCAGCTCATTCGCGCACCGCTGGCCCTTCGCGTCTACGGCGCACTGTCGCCGGAGCTGAAGACCAGTGCGGTCCAGGACTTCGACGATGTCTTCAGGGCGCGCCTGTTTCCGAGCGCAGCTGCGCTCTACCAGGCCGCGGCCGCAAGCGTCCGCACCGAGCTTCTCGATCGTACTTGCGGCGCGACGGAAGTGGACCGGGAGCTATTTCGGCGCTTTATCACCGACAAGGGATTTCAGCTGCGCCATCCCTGCTATCCGTCGGACGAACGTCCCGCGCATCTGAGGGACTAGCAGGACCCCTGCTTGGCCGCCGTTAACACAAAAATCCGGCACGCCGTGTCGGGATGACGCGAGCGTGCCGGATGCAATCAGAAAAGGCTTGGCTCAGAAGGCCTTGGCTCAGTACGCTTCCTGATGGATCAGCGCCAGCGCGGTCTTCAGGATGATCCTGATGTCGAGCCAGATGCTCCAGTTGCTGACGTACCAGACATCGTACTCGACCCGCTTTTCCATCAGGTCGATGGTGGGCGTCTCGCCGCGGAAGCCGTTGACCTGGGCCCAACCGGTCAGGCCTGGCTTCATGTGATGACGGTACACGTAATTGCTGATGATCTGGTCGTAATAGTTGTCATGCGCCAGCGCATGCGGGCGCGGCCCGACCAGCGACATCTCGCCGCGAAGCACGTTCCAGAGCTGCGGCAGCTCGTCGATGCTGGTCCGCCGCAGCACGCGGCCGACGCGCGTCACCCGCGCATCGCTCTTTGTCGCCTGCGTGACGGTGTGACCGTTCTCCGCCACCGTCATGGAGCGGAACTTCCAGATCTCGAACTGCTTGCCGTTGAAGCCGCGCCGCGACTGCCTGAAGATTACTTTGCCCTTTGAATCGAGCTTGATCATGATCGCGGCCGTTACCAGCAGCGGCGCCAGCAACAGAAGTGCAAACGATGCCAGCCCGATGTCGAGGCAGCGCTTCTGCGCCCGCTCGAATGCATTCAATGGTGCGCGCTGGATCTCGATCGCGACCGTGCCGCTGACAGGCTGGAACGGACGCGAGACCAGATCGGCAATCGGGAAGTCCGGCAGCAGCCGAATCGGCTGGGGAACCACGCGCAGATGCTGGCTCAACTTCTGGAGAAGAGGCATTTCGTCCCAGTCGATCACCAGGAGATATTCTTCCACGTCCGCAGCTCGCGCCTGACGGGTGATGTCGCGGATCTCGCGATCCCAGTTGGCGCCCTCCTCGGACTGTTCGAGCACGAAATGCCGTACGACGTTGAAGCCGTGCTTGCGCAGGTCCTTGAAGCGAGTGGAGGTGAAATCGAGCGGCTTGAGGCTGAGCAGCACGACCTTGCGGTCGACCAGGCGGCCCCTCGCATAGCTTGATGTCAGAGCCATGCGCCAAAACAGGCGCAGCCCGCCCAAGGCGACGCCACCGGTCGCGGCGAAGAGCAGCGTGGTTCCGCGCGACAGATCCGCGGACGATTTGAGCAGAAACGCCTCGACCGCGAGAATCGTCAGCGAGATCAGCCAGACCGCCAGCACCTTGCGCAGCTGCCAGACCGTGCTCAGCAGGCGGTGGTGATCGTACACGCCCTGGAAATACGAGATCGTCACGAACACAGCGCCGACGACGAGCCCCGCTCCGACGGAGGAATCCTGCTCGGTCACGAGCAAGCGATACAGACCGCTCGCCACGAAATAGCTGAGCAGCACCGCAACGAAGTCACCGGCGATCAAGGCAACCTGGAGAGGCCGTTGGAGGGCACCGCGCCGGTTCGATATAGCCGAATGATAGTTTTCCGAACCGTAAGTTGCTACAGCCATCCGAACCTCGCTGCCTCGTCGCTCAATTCGCAATAAAGAATTGCGAGCAAATCGATCCAAATTTTCGACGTGCGCCGAAGTATATCTTAACTAAACAAAGCGACATTGCGGCAGTGCAGCGAAAAAATCAAATCGATTTTCATGCAACGCAGCTTCGCCGCAAATGAATGCTCAAACTACTGTCACACACGTGACAATTATGCGGGCATTGCGCCGCGTTTCGCACCAAATCGCGTCAAATTCGTACAGCATTTTCGCGCGCATTTGAACGGCTGTTCAACCATGCCGCTTAAGCCGGTATTAGGCCGCAGCCATTAACACTCGTGACCAACTCGGGGAGTTGTGTCGTGAGTACGGTTGCCATTTTCAGTCTGCTGATCGGATCTTTGCTGGGAGGGCGCTTCCGGATCTTCATCCTGCCGCCCTTCATCGTTCTCGGGGCCGCGACCCTCGGCGCGGGCTCCGCCTGGCAAGGGCAGGCGTCAGTTCACATCGTTGTTACGATCCTCGTGTTCGCATCGGCGCTCCAGCTCGGCTATTTCTGCGGCGCGGTCCTGGTCCGCGTGCGCGCATCGGCCTATCGCGGCAAGGTCGCGCAATCCTTCGACAGCCAAAGCTTCGGCTAACCGGGCAGCAAACGCGGAAACCGGTGATTCGCAGAGCCGGCCGATGATCGGCAGGACACGCAAATGGGCGTCTGTCAGCCGAGGTGGGAAAAAAGCCACTCATGGCGCCCCGATTTCGTCGATAGCATATTGACATCACGGGCGAAGCTCTCTGAAAGAGTTGAACCCCATGCCAATGATCGCGCCCCAAAATTCGCCCCGGCCGAAGCTACCGAACGGCGTGCGCATCTACGCGATGAGCGACATCCACGGCTGCGCGCATCTGCTCGAGCAGATGTTCGCGGTCATCGATGCCGACATGGCGAACAGCCGGCCCTATCGCGCGATCGAGGTCTTTCTTGGCGATTACATCGATCGTGGGCCAGATTCGCGTCGAACCCTGGATCTCCTGATCGAACGCAGCCGCCGCCGCAACACGGTCTTTCTCAAGGGCAATCATGAGGCCTATTTGACCTCGGTGCTGGAAGATCCCTCCCGCGCCGCCGAATGGCTTCAGTTCGGCGGGCTCCAGACCCTGATGTCGTACGGCGTGTCGGCCACGCCCGGTCTCGGCAAGGACGAGTTGTCCGACCTCGTGCGCGAGCTCTCATCCGCGATGCCGCCGGAGCACGTCGCGTTCCTGCGCCAGTTGCGGCCGACCTTCACATGCGGGGACTTCTTCTTCGTCCATGCGGGGGTGCGTCCGGGAATTCCGCTCTCCGAACAGAGCGAGCAGGACCTGCTGTGGATCCGGGACGAATTTCTCCAGAGCAAGCGGCGCTTCGGCAAATACGTCGTGCACGGCCATACGCCGGTTCGGCAGGCCGAGTTGCTGGAAAACCGCGCCAACATCGATACGGGGGCCTACGCCACCGGAAATCTGACGCTGCTCTCCATTCAGGGCAACAGCATGTTGGCGATCTAGCTAGCCGCTGCGGTCGCGCGCCGCTCCGATCTTCTAATTGGTAGAGCTTGCCGGAGGCCGGAATTCCGGAAAGCGACTCAGCATCGCCGCCTTCAAGAACTTGAAATGCGCGATCGAAGCGCCGAGTTCCTTGAGCCGGCGCTGACCGTTAAGGATTTCCTTGTCGAACAGATCCTGGTGGTGATTGTCGAGCGCCTCGCGCTCCAGATATTCATCGTCGCCGTTACCGAAGGTCACGGCCGCACGCGCCAGCACGTCCTCGACTCGGCGGTTCAAGCCCGACTGCTCGCGCTCCGCCGCATGCAGGGCGTCATCGATCGCGATCATGATGGCTTCGATGCGCGCGCGATCGGTTTCAACGTCGCGCTCGGGCGAGCGCGCGCGAAACGTCTGTTCTCCCCCGAAGCGGTCCTTCAGGAAATTATGGGTGCGGGCCCGCAGGAAGAGCTGAAACATGCGTGCGTTTTCCGGTTCGAGGCGCCAGACCGGAAAATGGGCCCGGGATGGTTAATAAAGATTGAATCCTTCGCGCCGCCCGGTGCGGCTTTGCGCCATCCAGGACTTCCAGGCGCCCTCGTGCTTCTCATAAAGCTCCTGCCAGCGCTGCTCGCCGGCATTCGGCCACACATCGCGGCTGTCGGTGGCAGCCTGCCCCTGGTCGGACACCTGCTCACTATCGAGCCGCTCGAATTCGAACGTCTCCTCGGGCGTGAGGCCGATCAGGACACGGCGGCCTCCCCCATCGACGAAATACCGTCGCGGCGCGTTGTTCGTCGGGCTCGTCATGGTGCCTACCCGCAGCCTCGTCATGATCCGCTCCCCTCTACCGTCATTCTCGCCGCAACGGAACGCCGACATTCCGGTTGCAAACCATCAAAATGCACGCCGCGGCGAAGAGCGAAATCAGGATCGCAACCAGCATCATTCGGGATTCGCCCCAGTGACCGAGCGTCTTGTCTCATGCCGTGACAGTCTCATCTTCGAGTTGTGTCGAGATCATGATGAGCGCCGCTGATTTTCTCGTCATGCCAGGGATTTTTTGGGCAGCACCTTGCACGCGAAGTGCCCCCACGCGCTTCAACCGAACAACCAGAAGAACAACCTCACCAGCAACAGCGTGATGAAATACACCCAGCCCGCCATCGCGATCAGCGCAACGCTGAAAAAGGCGCCTTCCAACGCCCGCTCTCTGATCTTCGTGAGAGGAAGTGCCGCGCGCGCCTTGTGAAGCATCTCGGTCTTCTGATTTGTTTGTGGCCGTATGCGCGAGCATAGCCGAACAAATTCGACGATCTCGTGACGCGTTATCTCAGAGACGCGCAATGCTGCTCGTCGGAATCGACGGTGCACGCATGCATTGCATTGGATCCATTCTCGTTCGAAGTCTCTGCGATCCAGCCGCGCCGCGATTCAATTCAAACTGATCTCCGAATTCGCGCCGCGCCCCCGCATCAGCAGTCGCTGCTCGGCTACAACATCTCTTGCGGCAACAGACAGCCGGAGATACCGAGCGAGGCCACCGCGGGCGGCACCCGGCCGGGATGTTCGGATATTCCGTCAACACCCCGAGCAATATGCGTGGTCGAACTCGATGCGACCGGACGCGCATAGTCCATCGCGGAGAAGCCGCCGCAGTCGCACGCCTGGATTGCGCGAGCGCGCGCTGGTTCTGCGACAACCGGAAGTGGCATCGGAATATGCTCGATCGCGGCCATCGGAGCGCACGCATCGATCTTGGCTAGCGAATCCCCGTGGTACTACGGAGCGCCGCGCAGCTATTTTGTCCCGGTAAGGTTGAGCAGTTAGCTTAATCCGCGTTGTTTGTTGCGAACGTCGCGAGATCGCATATCCATCTCCTCACCGGGCTCCCCCAGACCCGGCCCCACCCAGGCAAAGCCGTCGAGCGAACGTGGGTCCGCTTGGCGGCTTGCCGTTGTGTCGACGAGAGGATGAATTCAGTTATGGCGCGCAGGCCCTGGTCGTTCAAGGAAGACCGCCGGCTGATGGAGTTGGCCAAGTCCTCGGCTTCGCTGGAAGAGGCGGCGAAAACTCTCGGGCGCTCGCCCGATGCGGTCAAGCGCATGGCCTTGCGCCTCGGCCTGACGCTGAAATCCAAGGGATCCAAGAAGACCTAGCGTCCGTTGCTGGTTGTACACGACTTTTTCATGGACGGGCGCGCCTTCCTCTTCAATCGATCAATGGAAGACGCCGATCGACACAGTCCGACAGCCTTCAGCGCTCTCGATCTCTCCGCGTCCGGATGTTAGACTATCCAACGATGAGATCGAACGTCGTCCCTTTCCGACGGAGAACGGTCGCCGGACCGGCGTCGGTCTCCGCTCGATGGTTGTTGGAGAAATGCACCATGTTGTCCCGCCCACTCGCCGTAGCTTTGCTTCTGGCTCTGCCTTCCATGGCTCTGCCCTCGGTGGCGTCGGCGCAAGTCCCTGTGCGGTTTGGATTTCCGAACGGCGCACCGTGGTGCGCTTTTGGTTTCGACTGCCGATTCCTGAATTACCGGGAATGCGCGGACTGGATCTTCGACCCCGCACGAAATTGCCTCAAGAATCCGTACTTCGCGGCTCACTACCCGACAGATGTCGACAAGGGCTGGTCCTACAATCGGCGTTGATCGTCAAACCCGGCAAACGGATTTGTGAAGCCATCAGGCACGCGGCGTCGCGCCTGAACGGGCCGACATGGTTCCTCGATGCCAGGAATTTGGGCAGGAACGATCGCCTGCCCGCTCCCTGAAAGCGGAACTCTCGCGCATGGGTCATCGCGACCGATCCGCGACACGCCCCGTGTTCCCAGGTTCATGCCCTCGAAGGTTCATGAACCTTAACGATGTTGTTGGCTTTCGAAAGCGACAGGCCGGCCGACCGTTTATGCTGGCGCCATGCGCCGCAACCATTTCATCGCAGCTGCAGGGATCTGCATCGCACTCATCATTTACGCCACGCTCGCCAAGCTCGCGGGCAGGCCGGCACTGATGGGCCATGCAGAGGCCTATTGGGTCGTCGTCATTGAACGCTTCAGCGCCTACGGCCTGTTGGGTTTCCTGCTGTCCTTTCTGCTACCGGGGCGGTTCAAACTAGCTTGCGCGTTCGTGGTGGCCGTCGCAGTCGGGTTAGAGGTCTTGCAGGCGATGACGCCGGATCGTCATCCAGAGTTCATCGATGTCCTGCAAAAGGCCGCCGGCGGCACCGTCGGCGTCCTTCTGGCCCAAACCATCCTGGCTTTCCTGCCGAGGTCGCCGTCCTGAGACGGCCGACGGCACGGCAAGATCACGCAACTCCGCGCTGCAATCCCGGCTGATCGGCCGAGAGGACTCCGGACATCTGCCGATGGGCATCGCGCAATGCCGCGATCGCATCGTCGAGGTCGAACTTAGCTTCACGAACGGTCTCGAAAAACCGCGCCATCAAGGCGAGGTTCAGCTTGACGCGGGTGTTTCCGTCGCGGCTCTTGCGGCGATCAAGCGAAAGATGCAGCGCCTGCATCCTGGCCTCGGCAGCGCTACAGCCGCTGAGTGCCGCGAGTTCGTCATATGTCATCCAGATCTGAGGCATGTCCCTGTCCGCCTTTTTGTTATGGGCCTCAACCTAGATTTCACGTCTAAACGCACTCTTGCCGCGGTGCGCGTGCGGCGCGTTTTGGCGACAATAGCGTCAATGCAACGCTAAGACATCGGGGCTTTGGGCGGCGTGAAGGGATGGCGCGGCCGGGAACGGCCGTCGAGGCCCTTGGGCAGCCTGTCGACATTGAGCTTCACGACCGCGCATCGGGCGTCGGCGGCCGGCACGTCGTCCTGGCTGTAGATCAGCGTCGCCTCGAACCTGACGTCGGGCACTTCCCTGGCCGTACCCGAACAGTTCGCCACCAGGCCGTTGCACACCCCCGTGAGTCTGACCTCGACCTCGTCCGGCCCAAACACACTCGGCGGACCATCAGCGTGCCGATTTACGGTCAGGACGGCAGAGAAATGCTGCTCATCGACACGGTAGGAGCCACCATAGGTAAAGAAGCTGTCGTTGCCCGAGATCCGCCCCTCGATCAGATCCACCATGCCGGTGCCTTGACCACGCGGGGTCCTGAACCAGGCAGCGTATTTGCCGTCCTTCAACATGGAGCATTTCTCGACGCGGAAATTGACTTGTATTTGCGACCAACTCTGGGGCGCGGCAATGACCGACCTGCCAACCCTTTGGGCAAGGTTAACGCCCCGAAAACCCAATCCATCAAATTGCCGCCAACGCATGACGCCGGCGACGAAAGAGTCAAAATAACTCTATGCCGTCATCCGCAGTCTCGACCGCTTCGACGCGGCGCGCGGCGGCAATCGAAGCGAGGCCCAGCGTTTGCAAGAATTCTCGGTGAACCTCCCGCTCGCGCTCCATCGTGTAGCGCGCGAAGAGACCGTCGAGCATCGCCTGATCTTGTGGCTCAGGCTGCGGCCGCTGAGCGCCGCCGCTTCCCGTCTCGAGACGCGCGGCGACCGCGGGCAAGGCTGCGGAGCTTTCCCCGAGCGAGTTCATCAGGCCCTGGGCCGAATTCATCAGGCCCTCGAACTCCGCGCCTTCGTCGACGAGCCGGCTCATTAGTCTGCCGAGCCGCTCATTGCCGACCTCGACCTCGCGCAGCGCCTGAAGGATCTGCGGCTCGAGCTTGGCGAGCTGCGTAGGATCGCCCTGCACGCGGAGCACCTTCAGTTCGTTGGCCGACCGCTCGATGCCGTCGAGCACGGGCCGCAAGCGTCCCGCGCCCGCCGAGACCTGGTCGGCGGTCGCCTTGAGCTCGTTGGCAATCACGACGAAAGCGCTGCCTCGGCTGCCGAGATGACTTGCCTTGAGGCCGGCATTCATGCCGATCAGCGTGATGTCGACGGACGCCTCGGCGAGCCCCGCGATCGCCTGGCGGAATTTCGTCAGCGTATCCTCGACGATCGCGAGCGCCTCGTCGACGGAGCGGCCCGCGCTCTCGCAGGTGGCGATCAGGGTCGAGGCATGCGCCAGCGTCTGCTTGATGCGCGACAGGAACGAGGACGAGCCGCCGTCCCCGCCGCCGAACAGCGTGCGGCCGTGGCCGACGACACTGCCGGCATCGTGCAGAATGGCGGTCAGCGCGCGAACGATCTGGCCGATGTCGCCGCCGAATTCGCGCTGGGCATCCCTGAGCAGCGCCGCCTGCAACTGACAGATCGCGCGCGCGCCATCGTCGCTCGCGACCGGCTCGGGAACGAGGCTCGGCGAAGATCCCGAGGCAAGGCCGAGGCCGTGACAGACATGCTCGAGGCGCTGGCGCGTGCTGTCGCCGGCCTGAAGCGAAATGATCGCGCTGCCGACCGCTTCGGCGATCTTCCTGGTGCTGGCACTCGCGAGGTCGGCGAGCTGGCTGCCGTTGCGGCGCTGGTCGCGCAGGCCGGAATAGGCTTCACCGAGCTCGGCGCTCTCCGACACCAGCTTATTCCGGTAACGGCTTTCGAACTCCTTCTGCCGGCCGGACGCGGTAGCCACCGCTTCCGACAGGCGCTGCTGGTCCCGCGCGCAGCCCTCGATCGAGCCCTGCACGGCCTTGCCGAGATCGTAGGCCTCCTGCGTGAAAGCGAGAAAGCCCTCGCGATCACCGTCGAGCGAGGCCGCCTCGATCCGCGCGCTGCGCGCGATGATGGTGATCATCCCGATGTGCTTGAACAACGGCTTGAGCAGCGACGACGCCTCGGCCGTGCTGGTGCCGATCGAAGCAAGCAGGGCGCTCTCGGCTGGCAGCGCCTGCGCGAGCTCTCCGAGCCGCGCGGCAATCTCCTGCAATGCGGTGGCGGCGCCCTCGATCTCGGCGCCGGAGAGCTCTTCCGAGAGTGTCGCGAGGCCCTGGTTCAACTCCTTGAAGATGAGGTGGCCGCGCCCGAGCTCGTGACCCACCCGCGAGAAGACATCCTCGATCCGCGACGAGACATCCTCGATCGCGGCGGTCGCCTCAGTCAGTGTATTGGCCGGAATGGCGGACATTGCGATCAACCCGTCAGTGCCCCGTGCCCGGCCTGGTACCAGAGCATGATCTCGCGCGGGATATGGTGCAGCGAGATGACCTTCTCGACGCCGCCATGGGCGATGGCTTCCTTGGGCATGCCGAACACCACGCAGCTTTCTTCGTCCTGCGCGCGCGTCGAGGCGCCGAGCTTGCGCATCTCCAGCATTCCGCGCGCGCCGTCGTCGCCCATGCCGGTCATGATGACGCCGAGCGCGTTGGCGCCGGCATGCTGGGCAGCCGAGCGAAACAGCACGTCGACCGAAGGGCGATGCCGCGACACCGGCGGACCGTCCTTGATCGCGATCTGGTAGCGTAGGCCGATGCGCTGGAGCAGCATGTGCCGGGCTCCCGGAGCGATATAGGCGCAGCCCGGCAACACCGGCTCGCCATCCTCGGCTTCCTTCACCCGGATCTGGCAGACGCTGTCGAGGCGCCGGGCAAAGGCCGCGGTGAAGCCCGCCGGCATGTGCTGGACGATGACGATCGGCGGGCAGTGCGGCGGCAGCATCTCGAGGACGTCGTTGAGTGCTTCAGTGCCCCCGGTCGATGCGCCGATGCACACGATACGTTCGGTCGTCGGCCGGACCTTGCCCTGTACGGGAGGCGGGATGATGGCGTCGGCCGTCAGCTTCTTCTCGATCATCCGGCGCTCCGCGCGCGGACGCACCCGCGCGCGAGCGGCCGACTTCACGGCCTCGCGTAGCCGCGTGGAGCATTCGAGCAGGGCCTGCCGCGTGTCGATCTTCGGCTTGGGCACGATATCGACGGCGCCAGCCTCGAACGCCTCGAACATCACGTCCGAGCCCTCTTCGGTCAGCGAGGAGCAGATGATCACCGGGATCGGACGTTGCGACATGATCTTGCGCAGAAACGTCATGCCGTCCATGCGCGGCATTTCCAGGTCCAGGATCATGACATCGGGGATTTCGTTCTGGAGACGTCGCGCCGCCGCAAACGGATCGGAAGCCGCTCCGATCACCTCGATATCAGGGTCGTCGTTGAGAATCGTCTGCAGGATTTGGCGAACCGACGCCGAATCGTCCACGATCAGCACGCGAACTTTCTCCCTCGGCATCTCGCGCGGCTCCAATCAGACCTGAAAAATGGTTGGCTGAACTTGCTTCAAATCGGGGACGGAACTGTGAATCATGGATTCCGAGTGCCCGACGAGTAAATACCCGCCCGGCCGCAAATGGCTGCAAAGCTGCTGAACGACCTTGCGCTGGGTCGGCTTGTCGAAATAGATCAACACATTGCGGCAGAAGATGATGTCGACATCCCGATCCACCGGATAGGATTCATCCATCAGGTTCATCCGCATGAAATGCGTCATGCGCCGCAATTCCGGCACCACCCGCACCTCGCCGCGCAACTTGTCCCTCGATGACAGGAAATATCTCTTCAGGAACGGCTCGGGCACCGGCGCGATTACGTCACGGGTGTAGATCGCAGTCTTGGCAAGGCGCAGCACAGCGGTCGAGATGTCGGTCCCGAGGATGCGGTACAGGAAGCGTGATCCATTCCGCGTCATGTCGTCGAGCACCATCGCGGTCGTGTAGGCCTCCATGCCGGTCGAGCTCGCCGAGCTCCAGATCTTCAGGTTCGCGTTCTTGCGGCCATGCGATTTAAGCAAGGCCGGGACTGCGACGTCCCGCATGAAGGTGAAGTGTTGCGGTTCGCGGAAGAAATCGGTCTTGTTGGTCGTCACTACGTCGATGAGATGAGTGAGCTCCGTGTCGAAATGTTCGGCCTCGAACAGGTTGTCGACATATTCGTTGAGATCGGAGAAGTTCAGCGCGCGCACGCGCTTGTGCAGCCGCCCCTCCAGCATCAGCCGCTTGCCTTGCGGCAGCTTGATGCCGACCTGCCCCTCGATCAATTCGGCGATGGTCCGGAAGTGGCGGTCCGACAGATGGACGGCCGTATCCTGCACGGCGGGCATCATGGCTGAATGCCCCGATCCGCGATGGCCGCCTGCACTGACTGTCGGGCCGAATGGGCCATCTTGAATCCTAAGCGTTCACGCCAGTTACTGAAGGCGGATCGGCCCACCGGTGAAGGTATGGGCCGATCCTTCGATGAGTCCTAGCGCTGGAACTCGGCGTCCCGATCGTCCTCGCCGTCGTTCATGTCGAAAGCGAAGCCGCCGCCGGCGGCCGCCTTCATCGCGCGCGCGGGCTTGGTCTGCGGCTTCCTGGCCGGACGCTCGACGGCGGCCATCGTGGCAGCCTTGGCGCGAAGCTGGTTCACCGCCCGGTCGATCGGCGCGGGTGCCTGGCTGCGTCCCTGCTCGATCCGGAAATAGGCAATGGTCGACTGAAGCTGCTCGGCCTGCGACGCAAGTTCCTCGGAGGTCGAGGACACCTGCTCGGACGCGCTGGCGTTCTGCTGGCCGACCTTGTCGAGCTGCTGGATCGCCTGGTTGATCTGGGCCGAGCCGACGTCCTGCTCGCGGCAGGCGGCGGTGATTTCCTCGACAAGCTCTGCCGTCCTCTTGATGTCAGGGACGAGCTTGGAAAGCATGTTACCTGCTTCTTGCGCGACCTTGACGGTTTCCGTCGACAGCGTGCCGATCTCGGCGGCGGCCGCCTGGCTGCGTTCGGCGAGCTTGCGCACTTCGGACGCCACCACTGCAAAGCCCTTGCCGTGCTCGCCGGCGCGCGCAGCCTCGACCGCCGCATTGAGCGCAAGCAGGTCGGTCTGGCGCGCGATCTCCTGCACGATCGTGATCTTCTCGGCGATGGTCTGCATCGCATTGACGGCGCGGCCGACCGCGGCGCCACTGGCCTCGGCGTCCTTGGCCGACTGCGCGGCGATCTTCTCGGTCTGGTTGGCGTTGTCGGCATTCTGCTTCACATTGGAGGCCATCTCCTCCATCGAGGAGGAGGCTTCCTCGGCCGACGAAGCCTGCTCGGTCGCGCCCTGCGACAGCTGCTCGGCGCTCGCGGAGAGCTCCTGGCTGCCGGCAGAGACGTTCTGCGCGGCCGTGAGAGCCTCGGCAACGATCTGCCGGAGCTTTTCCACCATGCGCTCCAGCGCAAGACCGAGCGTATCCTTGTCCGACAGCGGCTTGGCTTCGACCGTGAGATCACCCTGCGCGATCTGGTTGGCAAGCGCCGCCGTCGCATTCAGGTTGACCGTCATCGCGTTCAGCGACTTGATGAGATCTCCAATCTCGTCGTTGCTGGAGGACTCGATCTTGTGGCTGAGATCTCCGATTGCTACCGCGTCGGCAAGCCCCACTGCCTGTGCCAGCGCCCGGCTGATGTTGAGAGCGATCCAAGTCGCCGCAACAGCGGCAATCAGGAGCGAAGCGATTATCAGCGATAGCAGAATGATGGTGGCACGGTTGCCGTCGGCTCTGGCCTGCTCGCTCTCGTCGGCCATCTGTTTCTTGACATAGGTGATGTAGTCACTCGCCGCGGCAAGCGCCGGCGTGGTGGCTTTCAGACCCTCGGTCATGGATCGGTCGGTCGCCTTGGCCCTGTCCTGCTTTGCCAACGCGAGTGTCTGATCCTGTACGTTGTTCGAATTTGCATACGCCGTAGCGAATGTTTCGATCATCTTCCTGCCAGTCTCGCTCGCACTGGCATGGACCTCGTCCTTCACCTTCAAGGCGCGCTCGCGCAGCTGGGCGATCTGGCTGATGAACTTGTCCTGATCGGCATCGGCCGCCAGGATGGTGTTCTTTTCCGCTCGCACCTGAAGCAACACGGCTTCCTGAAGGTCGCCGACCTTCGCCAGCCGACCGGCCCGAGCCGATAGGTGCTCGGCCGTCGTGACCATATCGTTCAACTTCGTGTAGGCGACGCCGCCGGCGATCATGGACAGCAGGATGACGACGCCGAACGCGCTGGCAAGCTTGGCTTTGACGGTGAATCTCATGTCAGTCTCGTTGGTTCGAATTGGGGTGCTTACGCTTGACCACGCACGTGCAAACTCAGGCGGCGCGGGACGTATCCGCAGCCGCGTTGCGTCCTTCCGGGATCTCGTCATGCGCCATCAGCTTGGCGAGGTCGAAGATCACGACGAATTTTTCGCCCTTGCGGCCGATGCCGGCGGCATAGTCCGACTGCCATTTACCGCCGACTTCCGGGATCGCCTCGATCGCCTGCTCGTCGATGTCGGTGACCTCGAACACGCAGTCTGCGACGAAGCCGACACCGACCAGACGGTCCTTCATCGGCACGTCGAGAATGATGATGCGGGTCGCCTCAGTGGCGGCCACGGCCGGCAGGCCGAGCTTGGTCCTGAGATCGACGATCGGATAGCCGCTGCCGCGCACGTCGATCATGCCGAGCAGGAAGTTTGGCGCGTGCGGAAGCCGCGAGATCGGCCGCATGTCCAGAATTTCGCGGACATTGCGGATGCTGATGCCGAACGTCTCGCCGGCGAGCCCGAGTGTGAGATATTGCGAGGTTGCGGCCATGATGCAGTCCAGGAATCCCAGGGTTGGCGAATGGGCAAGGTCCGGCACCAGGCCGGACCGGTCGGTCAGCGTTGGAACTCGGCGTCGCGGTCGTCTTCGCCGTCATGCATGTCGAAGGCAAAGCCGCCGCCATTGGCGACCTTTGTCGCGCGCGCCGGCTTCCGGGCGGGCACAGGCTTCTTCCCGCCACGATCCGCCGCCGCCATGTGGGCGGCCTTGGCGCGGAGCTGGGTGACGGCGCGATCGATCGGCGCCGGTGCAGCGCTCTCGCCGCGGCCGGCATTCTCGATGCGGAAGAACGAGATGGTGGACTGGAGCTGCTCGGCCTGCGAGGCGAGTTCCTCGGAGGTCGAGGACACCTGCTCGGACGCGCTGGCGTTCTGCTGGCCGACCTTGTCGAGCTGCTGAATCGCCTGGTTGATCTGGGCCGAGCCGACGTCCTGCTCGCGGCAGGCCGCAGTAATTTCCTGGACCAGTTCGGCGGTCTTCTTGATGTCGGGCACCAGCTTTGACAGCATGTCGCCGGCTTCTTGCGCGACCTTGACGGTTTCCGTCGACAGCGTGCCGATGTCGGCGGCCGCGGCCTGGCTGCGCTCGGCGAGCTTGCGCACTTCGGACGCCACCACCGCAAAGCCCTTGCCGTGCTCGCCGGCACGCGCCGCTTCGACCGCGGCGTTGAGCGCGAGCAGGTCGGTCTGGCGCGCAATCTCCTGCACGATCGTGATCTTCTCGGCGATGGTCTGCATCGCGTTGACGGCACGGCCAACGGCGACGCCGCTGGCCTCGGCATCCTGGGCCGATCGCGCGGCGATCTTCTCGGTCTGGTTGGCGTTGTCGGCGTTCTGCTTCACGTTCGAGGCCATCTCCTCCATCGAGGAGGAGGCTTCCTCGGCCGACGAAGCCTGCTCGGTCGCGCCCTGCGAGAGCTGTTCGGCGCTGGCGGAGAGCTCCTGGCTGCCGGCAGAGACGTTGTGTGAGGCGGTGAGAGCCTCCTCGACGACTTGCCGAAGCTTTTCGACCATCGTGTTCAGCGATTTGACGAGATCGCCGATCTCGTCATTGCTGGAGATGCTGATCGTCTGGGTGAGGTCGCCGCCCGCCACCGCACCGGCAAGGCCGACCGCCCGGCTGAGACCACGAGCAATGCTGATGGAAATCCAGATCGCGGCGATCAGGCCGATCGCGAGCGACGCCACCACGGCCGAGATCAGCATCATGTGGGCCCGATTGCCGTCCTCGTGAGCCATGGCGGCCTGGTCAGCCATGTTCTTCTTGACGTTCGTGACGTAAGTATTGGCGGCTTCCATCGCCTCACTGACGGCCTTGCGGACCTCCGTCATGGAGCGTTCGGCACCTTTTGCCTTGTCGGCGCGCGCGGTCTTGAGGGCGTCATCCTGAACGGCATTCATCCGCGTATAGGCGGTGCCGAAATTTTCGATGAGCTTCTTGCCCTCGGGAGAGGCCACCGCGTGAATCTCTTCCTTCAGCTTCAGAAGCGTTTCGCGTTGCTTGGCGATCTCGGCCAGGAAGCGATCGGCTTCGCTCTCGGGCGCGAGAATGAGATTCTTCTCGGCGCGAACCTGGAGCAGGATGCCCTTTTCGATTTCCGCCGCCCGGTCCATCCGGCCGGCGCGCGACACCAGGCTGTCGGCGGTATCGATCATCTCGCTCAGCTTGACGTAAGCGAGACCACCCGCCGCCATCGAGAGCAACAGGACTACACCGAACGCGATGGCAAGCTTTGCCTTGACCGTAAATCTCATCTTCAGCCCCTAAAGCCCAGGTCCCGCCCGAGACCCCGTTTCAATTCAGAATGCGTTCCATGTTGGGAACGATGACGAACTCTTCGCGCCATTTGGCGATGAAGCGAATGAACTCCGGCTTCCAGTGCATGCCGACGCGCGGCGTCTGCTGAACGTCGGTCTGCGATATTTCCGTGACCTCGTAGACCTTGTCGGCGGTGACGCCGACCAGGACCGGCTCGCCGTCGAGTTCGAGCTCGATGACGACGATGCGCGTGTCTGCCGAGTTGTCGGGTTGCGGCATGCCGAAGCGGATGCGCAGGTCCGCGAGCGGAATGACGTTGCCGCGCACGTTGATCACGCTGGGAACGAAGGCCCGCGCACCCGCGACCTTGGTCACCGGCACGGGATCGATGATCTCGCGCACGAGGCCGGCGTCGAGCGCGAACTTCTCCTCGCCGAGACCGATCATCACGACCTGCATCGCGCCGGCCTGATGCCCGTCAGCCAAACCTTCATTCATCACGCTGCCTCGCTGATGTGCTTCTCGACCTGCGACTGCGCCAGAACGACGAGCTGTGCGACGTCGAGGATCAGCGCCGCCGTGCCGTCGCCGAGGATCGTCGCGCCGGAGAAGATCGTGACGTCGGAGTGCAACTTGGAAAGCGACTTGATGACGGTCTGGTGGTTGCCGATGATCTGGTCCGCGACAAGACCGACGTGAGTCTCGCCGGTCGAGATGATGATCGTCTTCTGGTGCCGGTCGGGCGTGCCCGACGCGGTCATGATCTCGCGCAGCCTGAGGAAGGGCACGAGGTTGCCGCGCACGTTGAGGAAGTTGCGGCCACGCGAACGCTCGTCCTCGGCCGTCAGCTCGATGCACTCTTCGACCGCAGACAGCGGAATGATGTAGCGGCCTTCGCCGACCCGGATCAGCAGACCCTCGATGATTGCGAGCGTCAGCGGCAGGCGCAGCGTCACCGTGGTGCCCTGGCCCGGCTTGGTCGACAGGTCGATCGTACCGCGCATGTTCTCGATGGTGCGCTTGACCACGTCCATGCCCACGCCCCGGCCTGACAGCGCCGAAATGGTCTGCGCGGTCGAGAAGCCCGGGTGGAACAGGAACTGATGGATCTCGTGGTCGGTCAGCACGGCGCCGGCCGCGATCAGCCCCTGCTCTTCCGCTTTCGCGCGAATGCGCGCGGTGTTAAGTCCGCCGCCATTGTCCTTCACGGTGACGAGCACCTGCGCGCCGGAATGCACGGCGGCGAGTTCGATCCGGCCCTGCTCGGTCTTGCCGGCGGCGGCGCGCGAGGCGGTGTCCTCGATGCCGTGGTCGATGGCGTTGCGGATCAGGTGCACCAGCGGATCGGCCAGGCACTCGATCATGGTCTTGTCGAGTTCGGTGTCCTCGCCCGTGGTGACGAATTCGACGGGCTTCGACAGGTCCCGCGACAGGTCATGGATCAGGCGGCGGAAGCGGCCGAACAGCGAGCCGATCGGCACCATGCGGGCACCCATCGTGGTGTCACGAAGGCTGGAGGCGAGACGCTCGATCTCCTCGGCGATCATCTTGATCGAGAGGTCGGAGCCGGAGGATGCGAGCTGGGTCAGACGCGCCTGCGCGATGACGAGTTCGCCGACACGATCCATCAGTTCGTCGAGGCGCTCGGCCTGGACGCGGACGGTGGCGATGCCGCGATCGTCGCGCTTGGCTTCTGGCTTCGGCTCCGGCTTCGAGTCAGATTTGGGTTCCGCCTTCGCGGCGGGCTGCGCGGCGACGACCGACGCGGCAGCAACCTCGACCATCGGATCGGCCACGGCGGCCGGCTCCTCGTCGAGAAGCTGGAACAGCGGCATCGGCGCGGGCGCCTCGACTTGCTCCAGCGGCGAGAGCGTCAGCTTCATCTCGTCCTGGACGAACATGAAGACGTCGTCGATCGCGTCCTTGTCGCAGGCCGCATGCAGCTTGACGTCCCACTTCAGATAGCAGTCTTCCGGCTCCATCTCGTCGAGGAACGGGATGCCGTCGGTCACAGGCACGACGAAGCACGGTCCGAGCTTGCAGAGATCTTCCAGCAGGTCGAGCGGGTTCGAGCCGTTGCGCAGGATGTGCGATTCGAATTCCAGATAGAGGTGCCAGCCGGCCTGCTTGCTCTCGCCAGGGGCCAGCGACGGCGCCTCGGTGATCTCCGCGACGGGAGTGGCAGGCTGGTCGGGAAACACGAAGCGCTTGAGATCGGCGAGGATGGCGTCGCCGATGACGTCGTCGGTCGATTGCGGATCCTCGATCAGCGCGCGAATATAGTCCTTGGCCGCAAGCGCGACCGAGATCAACTCCTGCGTCGGCTTGATCTCGCCCTTGCGGACGCGGTCGAATGCGGTCTCGAATTCATGGGTGAAGGAGGCGACCTTGTCGAAGCCGAACATGGCGCCGGAGCCCTTGATCGTATGCAGGGCGCGGAAGGCGGAATCGACCAGCTCGCGGTCGTCGGGACGCTGGCCGAGGTCGAGCAGTGCCCCTTCCAGGACCTCGAACAGCTCGCTGGCTTCCTGACGAAAGACCTCGGTCGGGTCCATCGCACTCATGCACGCACCAGCTTGCCGACGACTGCGAGCAGCTGCTCAGGCTTGAAAGGCTTGGTGATCCAGCCGGTCGCGCCGGCGCTCTTGGCTTCCTGCTTCACCGTATCGCTGGACTCGGTGGTCAGGAACACGATGGGCATGCCGACCGCGCTCGGCAGCTTGCGCAGCGCCCGGATCAGCTCCAGCCCGTTCATGACGGGCATATTGAGGTCGGTGATGACGAGGTCGAGCTTGCCGGCCTGCGCCTTGGCGAGCCCTTGCGCGCCGTCACCCGCCTCGATCACGTTGTGACCCGCCGGCTCGAGCACGACCTTGATCATCTGCCGGATGCTGGGGGAATCGTCGACCGTTAGAATCGTGGCCATTAGATGCCATCTTTCTTTAGCGGGAAATGCTGATCGATCATCGCATCGCTGGCGAACCCGGCGCGGCGAAGGGTATTGCGCAGAGACTGGGAGAATGCGGTGAGTACCACCGGGCGGCCCTGGGCCTCGCCTGTCTTGGCGGTCGACAGCAGAAGCTGGATCGACGTCACATCGGCCTTGTCGACGCTCGAACAATCGATCTCGAGTCGATCCTGCCGGCCGAAGGCTTCGCGGATCAGGTCATAGACGCTACGGATCGCAGCGATGCTGCAATCCGCCGGCAGCCGCAGGGACCACTTCGGCTCGGTGACATCAGACGACATTCGTCCCCCAGATTTCCTCGGGATTCGCTGCACGCATGGCGCGAATCCCGCACGACGACTATTCGCGTGAGGGAGTATGCAAACCCCTAATGGGCATCCCCGTACAACTACGGGTCACATACCGAATAACTTCGCGTTTGCATGCAGGCATGCATGGCCCGCCCAATTCTCATGCGTTGCGCGCAGTGTTCGGGCAGTTCGGGGCGGCTGGACGTTTGCTCCGCGTTAAACCGCAAAGGCTACTGGTTCAGGTCATGCCTCGCCGTCCGAACGAGCCCAGCCGCCGATGCTGACCCAAGTGCTTCTGGTTGACGACAGCCGCTCTGTCCTGAAATTCCTGCAACGGCACATCGAGGCCGAGGGACAGGTCGAGGCTACGACGTTCCTCGATCCCGTCGAGGCGCTCGCTTGCGCGCGCGAGCGTGTCTTCGACATCGTACTTGTCGACTACGAGATGCCCCATATGGACGGCATCAGCTTCATCCGCGCCTTCCGCACCCTACCCGGCTGCGCCGACGTCCCGATCGCGATGATCACGTCGCGACAGACCGATGACGTCAAGATGGAAGCGCTGCAGGCTGGTGCAACCGATTTCTTACCGAAACAGCCAGAAAGCCTCGAGATGAAAGTCCGCTTGCGCAATTTGGTGCGGCTAGGTGCAGCCGTGCGCAAGCAGAACGACCGGGCTGCCGACCTGGCGAGCGCAGTTGCCGCCGCGACCCAGAAACTCGGCGAGCGCGAGGAGGAGATCATCCTGCGGCTCGCGCTTGCCGTCGAGTACCGCGACAACGACACCGGCGAGCACACGCTGCGGGTCGCCCGCTACAGCCGTATCATTGCCGAGCAGCTCGGCCTGCCGGCCCGGCTCTGCCGTGACATCTATCTTGCCGCCCCCCTGCACGACGTCGGCAAGGTCGCCATCCCCGACAACATCCTGCTCAAGCCCGGCAAGCTGACCGACGAGGAGATGGCGGTGATCCGCACCCATGCCGCGATCGGCGAGAAAATCCTGGCGGACTCCGGTTGCGAGCTGATCCAGCTCGGTGCGCAGATTGCGGCAGGCCATCACGAGCGCTGGGACGGCGCAGGCTATCCGAACGGCCTCAAGGCGGACGAAATCCCGGTCGCAGCGCGCGTGGTCGCCGTCGCCGATGTCTTCGATGCCCTGACCACGCGGCGGCCATATAAAGAGCCGATGCCGCTGGACATGGCGCGCAACTATCTGGTCGAGAACCAGGGCAGACAATTCGACCAGACCTGTGTCGAGGCCTTTCTGTCACGCTGGGACGAGGTCGTGGAGATCGCCGCCGGACAGCAGGCGACGCCATATCACAAGACCGAAGCTGCTCTGGCTCCTACTATAGAGCGTGCGGCTGAGAGCCGTCCGGCCGCCGACCGCTCGCCTGAGCCGGTCCCGGCCACCTGATATGGGCCATCCGCGCAACAGCTTGCCGTGGCTCTATTTTCTCCGGTCGCCGGTTTGAACCTGTTCCTGATAGAGTGCACCAATATCTAAGAGTGATTCCGGTCACACTTGCCTGGGCGATCTGCTGCTAAGCATCGAACCAGGACGGGGACCGGCAGAGCATCGGTCGAATTGGATGAGAACTCCCATGAGAAGCCTGATCGGCACCGTTGTCGGCGCGTTCTGTCTTGCCGCCCCCGCCCTGGCGGAGACCCCGGCCGCGATCGTCGAGGACGTCCAGGGCAAGGTCGACGGCATCGCGTTCATGGATTACGTGGCGCCGGGCAAGATCATCAAGCTCGGACCCAAGGCCAGCATCACGCTCAGCTATCTCAAATCCTGCCAGCGCGAGACCATCAGCGAAGGCGTCGTCCTGGTCGGCACGGAGCAGAGCACGGTGCAACTCGGCGAAGTCAAACGGGAAAAGGTGCCCTGCGATACCAACGCAGCAAAACTGTCGGAGCGCGAGGCGAACCAGAGCGCCGCGACGACGTTCCGCACGATGCGATCGGACGCCAAGGGCGCGCCGGCCAAGCTGCCGACGCTCTACGGCGTCGCACCGCTGGTGCAAGCCAAGAGCGGCAGCACGCTGGTGATCGAGCGCACCGACGGCAAGGAGCCGACGATCAGCATCCCGCTCAGGAATGACGTCATGATCGGCGGCAAGTTCTACGACTTTGCCAAGGCCGGGAAGGCACTGACCCCCGGCGGCAGCTATCTCGCCATCCTCGGCGCCAAGCGCTACGCCTTCCAGGTCGACGCCAGCGCCACGTCATCGCCGACGCCGATCGTCGGCCGGTTACTACGACTCGAATAGGCGGCCAGCGACGGGGCGATGCGGCGGATCGGCAGGCGGGACATCGTTGCGGCGATCCTGATAGCGCTCCTGGCGGGTGCCGTCTTCACGTCTCCGCCGCTGCAGGTGCTGCAAGGCCTCTCGCTCGACATCCTCACGGCGCTGCGCGGCAAGCTTGTCGGCGACCGCCGCGATCCCGCGACCTCGCCGGTCCTCGTGGTGGCGATCGACGGGGAAACCTACGACACGCCGCCCTTCAAGGGATCGCCGACGCAGACCTGGACGCGCGAGATCGGCCGGGTGCTCGCTGGCATCGCCGACGGCGGCGCCAAGGCGATCGGCTTCGACGTCATCTTTCCGAGCTCGATCGAACAGTCGGAAATCCCCTTTGGAGACGCGCCGCTCGGCAGCCGCATGAGAGGATTTGACCGGGACTATCTGATCGCGCTGCGTCAGATCTCCGACAGCGGCAAGCTGGTGCTCGGCGAGATCCTCAGCAACGACCACCCCGACAGGCCCTACCGCGCGCAGCAACTGGCGGTGCGAACCAACATCCGTGCGCTCAATGTCCATACTGACGCGGACGACGTCATCCGGCGGATGCCGCTCGGTTTCTCCATCGACGGCAAGCCGGTGCCCGCCATGGCCGTCGAGCTCGCCGCGCGCGCGCTCGACGCAACGCCCGAGATCGCGCCGTCCGGTGCGGCCAAGCTGTCCGGATATGCGATCCCGAGCGCGGTGCCGAACACGCTGACGCTCAACTTTCGAGGGCTTGGCCGCGACGTTCCGACCTTTTCCTTTGCCGACCTGCGGGCCTGCGTCGAGAAAGGCGACCGCGACTTCTTCCGCCGCACCTTCGACGGCAAAGTGGTGCTGCTCGGCAGCGTGCTGAATTTCGAAGATCGCAAGCTCACCTCGATGCGCCTTGCAGGCGGTTACGACGGAACACCAGCCGCACGATGCGTCTTGCCCGCCCCGGCGAGAACCGCGCCGAGGGCCCGCAGCGACATCGCCGGCGTCTTCGTGCACGCCACCGCCGTGCGAAACCTGATCGAGCGCGACGTCGTGACCGAGCTCGGTTTTCCCATGCGGGCCATTCTCACGATCGTGTTTGCGGCGGTCATCGCCGTTGCGGCCTGCATGCTCGCCCCTAGCGGCGCACTGATAGCCTGGTTCGCCCTCACTGCCGTGTACACCGCCGTGGCCGTCGGCGCATTCGTTCAAGCCCTTGCACTGCCGCTGACTGAGCCTGCACTCGCGAGCCTAGCCGCGCTCGCGATGATGATCGGCTACCGTTTCGTGCTGGCCGATCGCGACGAACGTTTCCTGCGCAGGAGCTTTGCCTTCTATCTCGCCCCGGAAGTGATCGACACCATGGTGGCCTCGGGCAAGATGCCGGCGCTCGGCGGCGAAATGCGCAACGTCACCATGTTCTTTTCCGACCTCAGCGGCTTCTCCTCCATCGCGGAGACGATGACACCGGGCGAGCTGGTGACCCTGATGAACGAATATCTCTCGGCCATGACCGATATCATCGAAGGCCATGGCGGCTATGTCGACAAATATATAGGCGATTCCATCGTCGCCATGTTCGGCGCACCGGCTGACGATCCCGCGCACGCGCGTAGCGCGGTCCGCGCGGCGCTGAAGTGCCACGAGAAGCTCGCGGAGCTGAATGCCAGCAATCCCGCCTTCGCCGGCCACGGCCTGTCGCATCGCATCGGGCTCAACAGCGGCGAGGCCGTTGTCGGCAATATCGGCTCGCGACGCCGCTTCAATTACACCGTCATGAGCGATACCGTGAACGTCGCCTCGCGGTTGGAGGGCGCCAACAAATATTACGGCACAGCAATGATGGCCTCGGCGGCGACGGTCGCGCAGACTGGCGACAGCTTCGCATGGCGCGAGCTCGACGCGATCAGGGTCTTGGGGCGCGGCGAAGCGATCAAGGTGTTCGAGCCGCTTGCCGAGAAGGGCGCGGAGAGCGCGGAGCAGAAGACGGTGGCCGCAGCATATGCGGAAGGACTGGCATGCTGGCGCGCGCGGGAGTTTGCGAAGGCGGCCGATGCGTTTGAAGGCGCGGCAATGAACGATCAGGCGTCAGGTCTGTTCGCCAGACGTGCCAAGGCGTATTCCATCAACCCGCCACCGCCGGATTGGACACCGGTCAACACGCTCGAAGGCAAGTAGCGTCCCTTTCCTCTCGCGCTAGAACGGCAGCCCCACGTAATTCTCCGCGAGCAGCCGCTGCGCTGTCTCGGACGAGAGCAGATAGTCCAGCTCCGTCTGCTGAAGCCTGTCTTCATACTCGGAGCGGTCGGGGAAGCGGTGCAGCAGCATCGTCATCCACCAGGAGAAACGCTGTGCCTTCCAGATGCGGGCGAGCGCCTTGGCGGAATAGCCCTGAAGGCCGGAATCGTCGCCGCTCTGGTAGTGTGCGAGCATGGCGTGATAGAGATAGTAGATGTCGGACGCAGCGCTGTTCAGCCCGCGCGCGCCGGTCGGCGGCACGATGTGGGCGGCATCGCCGGCGAGGAACAGGCGACCATAGCTCATCGGCTCGGCGACGAAGCTGCGCAGGGGCGCGATGCTCTTCTCGATCGACGGTCCCGTGACCAGGCGGCCGGCGACCTCCACTGGCAGGCGGAGCCTCAGCTCGGCCCAGAACGCATCGTCGCTCCAGTCCTCCACCTTGTCGGTCAGCGGCACCTGGACGTAGTAGCGGCTCAACACCTGCGAACGCAGTGAGCACAGCGCAAAGCCACGCCCGTGCTTCGCGTAGATCAGTTCCGGCGAAACCGGTTTTGTGCGCGACAGCACGCCGAGCCAGCCGAACGGATAGACCTTCTCGTATTCGCGCAGCACGTCCTTCGGGATTGACCTGCGGCTGACGCCGTGAAAGCCGTCGGCGCCGACGATGTAGTCGCAATCGATGCGGATGGTTTCCCCGTTGGAGCGATAGGTTACATACGGCCGATCCGACGTCAGATCATGCGGCGTCACGTCTTCCGCATTGTGCACGACCTTGCCGCCGGACCGGTCCCGCGCCTCGTAGAGGTCGCGCGTCAGCTCGGTCTGGCCGTAGACCAGCACCGAGTTGCCGCTGGAATGCCTGTGCAGATCGATGTGGGACAGCACGCCGTCATGGGCGATCTCGAATCCGTTGTGGATCTCGCCTTCGCGGTCCATCCGCTCGCCGCACTGCGCCTCGCGCATCAGCTTGGCAAACCCGTGCTCGAGCACGCCGGCGCGGATGCGGGCCAGTACGTGGTCGCGGCTGTATTTCTCCAGCACGACAGTGTCGATGCCCTTCAGGTGCAGGAGCTGCGACAGTAACAACCCGGACGGTCCACCGCCGATGATGCAGACCTGAACTTTCATTTCTACGTCCTCCCACTGGTACTTTTTGCAGACGCAGCGCCGCAAACCGATGGAGGCTTTCGCCATTATCTTGTACAATTCGAACATGAGAACCGCAGCTGCCGCCCCGGCGATCCGGGTCTACAACCTGTTCGGCGAGTCCGGCGACCTGCCCGACGTCGTGCATTGCGAGACGATCGCGGCACGCTCGGTGCTGCACAATTGGACGCTGGCGGTGCACCGCCATGCGCGGCTGCACCAGGTGCTGCTGATCGAGCGCGGCGGCGGCGAGGCAACGCTCGACGGGCGCGTGGTGGCGCTGAAGCCGATGCAGATCGTCAACGTGCCGGTCGGCCATGTCCACGGCTTCCGTTTCGTGCCCGATACCCAGGGCTGGGTCCTGACCATCGCCGCGGAAATTCTGGACGAGGCACTGCTTGCCTCGGAAGGGCTGCGCGGGGCCTTGTCGCGGTCGGCCGAGGTGCGCGGCACGCCGCAGATCCGAGCCACCATGAAGCAGATCTTTGCCGAGCACGCCGCGCGCGATTTCGGCCGCGCGCATGTGCTGCGCGCCCTGTCGGCGGCCATGATCGGGCTGGTGGCGCGTGCGCTGACAAGCGAGAACGGCCGCAACGGCACGGGGGAAAGCGGGCTTTTTCGCTGCTTCGAGGCGTTGCTCGAACAGCATCATCTGCAACGCTGGAGCGTTGCCGACTACGCAAGCGCGCTGTCAATCACACCGACCCATCTCAACCGGATCACGCGTACGGCGACCGGCGACACCGCCTCGCACCTGATCCTCAACCGGTTGATCCGCGAGGCGCGCCGCAACCTCGTCTATACCAACCTGCCTGTTTCGACCATCGCCTACACGCTCGGCTTCGAGGACCCCGCCTATTTCAGCCGGGTCTATGCCGCGGCCACGGGACTATCGCCGCGCGCCTTCCGCGCGCAGCTGCATGGCGATGAGGCCTAGGGCCTCAGACGTCGAAGAACACCGTCTCGTCCGCCCCCTGCAAATTGATCGTGAAAGAATACACGACCTTGCCGGCACGCTCGCCGCGGGTTGCGATCAGGGTCTTGCGGCGCACCGCCGGTTCGACGAGGTTGAGCACGGGATCTGCGGCGTTTGCGGCCTCCTCATCCGAGAAATAGAGCCGCGTGTTGAGACCGATGTTGATGCCGCGCGCGACGATCCAGACGTTGACATGCGGCGCGCATTTGCGGCCTACCTTGTCGACGATCGCGCCGGGCTTGATGGTGTCGAAGGTGACGAGACCGCTGTCGAAATCCGATCCCGCGCGGCCCCAGCCGCGGAAATCCCCGTCCAGCGTGCCGGCCGAACGATCGGCCGGATGGTTGTAACGGCCGCTCGCGTTGGCCTGCCAGATTTCGAGCAGCACGTCGCGCAGCGGCGAGCCGGTTCCGTCGAGCACCTTGCCTTCCAGCGTGATGCGCTCGCCTTGCGTGTTCGGCGTCACCAGCACATTGGAGAAGTTCTTCTCGAAGATGTCGAATCCCGCCATGGCCGGGATCAGGCCGATGTGGACATAGGGTCCGGCGGTCTGCGAAGCGGTTTCCTTGAGGTAGTTGAGCGGCTGCGGCATGGACTTTAGTTCCCCGCGGTGCGATTTTCAAAATAGGTGGAGCGCTGGCCGCGCAGCACGATGTCGAAGCGATAGGCGAGCGAGTCGAACGGCGTCGATGCGTTGAGGTCGAGCGGCGCGACGAGACGGTCGAGCGCGTCCTTGTCCGGGATCGTCGTCAGGATCGGGCAGACCGGAATCAGGGGATCGCCCTCGAAATACATCTGCGTGATCAGACGCTGCGCAAAGCCCGAGCCGAACACCGAGAAGTGGATATGGGCGGGACGCCAGCTATTGACGAAGTTGCGCCAGGGGTACGGTCCCGGCTTCACCGTGCGGAAATAATAGTAGCCGGTGTCGTCGGTCAGCGCGCGGCCACAGCCGCCGAAATTCGGATCGATCGGCGCCAGATACGTATCCTTCTTGTGCCGGTAACGACCGCCGGCATTGGCCTGCCAGAACTCGACCAGCGTGTTCGGCACGCCGCGGCCGGTCTCATCCAGCACACGGCCATGGACGATGATGCGCTCGCCGACGGGATCGCCGTCCTTGGCGTAGTTGCGGATCAGGTCGTTGTCGAGCGGGCCGAGATCGTTGTGGCCGAACACCGGACCGGTGATTTCCGAGACCGAGTTCTCCAGCGACAACAGCGACTGGCGCGGCGACCGCAGGACCGAGGATTTGTAACCCGGCGCATGCGCCGGCGGATGGATGGAGCGGTCGCGCTGAAAGAAGCCGCCATCACCGAGCGGCGGCTTGAGGGGCTCGGGGCGGTTGAGGCGGGGATCCTGCAATGCTGGCGCCTGAGCATTCATCGGCGTTGTCTCTCCCTTGGCGCCCTGGTCCGGGCGCGCGGCTTATCGCGAGATCATGGGCCGGCCTATTCCACAGATAAATAGATTGATTATAATATATTGCATGAAAAAAATCGATCATTTGGCTCTCGACGGTCACGCGCTGGAGCTGTTCCTGGCCGTGCTGGAGGAAGGCTCGGTCACGGCGGCCGCAACGCGGCTCGGAATGACGCAATCGGCAGTCAGCCACGGGCTGAACAAGCTGCGGCGGATCTCCGGCGACCCGCTGTTCGCCAAGTCCGGCCGCGGCATCGTCGCAACCGCCCATGCCCAGGCACTGGCCGCGAAAGCGCGCGCGCTGATCGACGAGATGCGGAGCTTTGCCGGTGGCGTCACGTTCGAGCCGGCCGGAGCGCAGCTCTCGCTTACGATCGCCGCCAATGACTTCCAACGCGATCTCCTGCTGCCGCGGTTCTTCGCGCATGTCGCCCCACAGGTAAAGAGCCTGAACCTGCGCGTGATCCCCTCGCAGTCGCCCTCGCCGGCGATGTTGCGCGAAGACCGCTGCGATCTCCTGATCACGCCGCTGCCGCCGTCCGGCGCCGACATCGTGCAGAAGCGCCTGCTCAGCGATCATTACGTCTGCTACTTCGATCCCAAGGCGCGTGCGGCACCATCCGGCCGCGGCGCCTATCTGGCGGCGCGCCACGTCACCGTGGTCTACACGGACAACGAGCGGCTCGACTTCGATCGGCGGCTGGCGGCAAACGGCTTTCACCGCGACATCGCAATCTCCGTGCCGAGCTTCTCCGGTGTCCCGTCGTTCCTGCGCGGCTCGCAAATGCTCGCGAGCATGCCGAGCCTGCTCGCGTCGGGCGTCATGCGCGGCTTCGCGCAAACGCGCATTCCGCTGGCCTCGCGCACCCGCACGCTGGCCGAACTGCCGATGTTCATGGTCTGGCACCAGCGTTACCAGAAGGACCCTGCACATCGCTGGATACGGGCGCAGCTCGAGACCGTGGCGGCGACGGCCGCGGCCTGAGCACGGGCCCCGCCCCCGAAAACCTGATCCCCGCCAAACCCACTGGTTGCGCAGGGTCGGTCACGCTAGAGTTGCCCCATGACAGTGACCGACATTGCGAGCCGGACCTACAATCACAGCTGGCGGCTGGATCCCATCGTCCGCAGCCTGCTTGATACCGACTTCTACAAGCTATTGATGTTACAAATGATTCGGGAATCTTACCCGAGTCAGCAGGTGACCTTCTCGGTCATCAACCGCTCGCGCCATGTGCGGCTCGCCGAGATCATCGACGAGGACGAGCTGCGCGCCCAGCTCGACCACGCCCGCACCATCCGCTTCGCCAAGAAGGAGCTGATCTGGCTTGCCGGCAACACCTTCTACGGCAAGACCCACATGTTCTCGGCGGACTTCATCCGCTGGCTCGCCGAATTCCGTCTGCCCGAATACGAGCTGCGCAAGGTCGAGGGGCAATATGAACTGCATTTCCACGGGCCGTGGAGCCACACCACGATGTGGGAGATTCCGGCGCTTGCCATCCTCAACGAATTGCGCTCGCGCGCGGCGATGAAGGGTCGCGGACGCTTCGAGCTCGACGTGCTTTATGCCCGTGCCAAGGCCAAGCTGTGGACCAAGGTCGAGCGGCTGCGCAAGCTCGAGAATCTGAAGCTCTCCGACTTCGGCACGCGCCGCCGCCACGGCTTCCTGTGGCAGCGCTGGTGCGTCGAGGCGGTGAAGGAAGGCCTGGGCCCGTCCTTCATCGGCACCTCGAATGTGCTGCTCGCGATGGACAATGACCTCGAAGCCATCGGCACCAACGCGCATGAGCTGCCGATGGTGGCGGCGGCGCTCGCCAGGGACGACGAGGAATTGCGCTGGGCGCCCTATCGGATTCTCGACCAGTGGCGGCAGACCTATGGCGGCAACCTCCTGATCGCGCTGCCCGACGCATTCGGCACGAAAGCCTTTCTGCGCGATGCGCCGGAATGGGTGGCCGACTGGACCGGCTTCCGTCCCGACAGCGCGCCGCCGATCCAGGCCGGCGAGGAGATCATCGCCTGGTGGGAGAAGAAAGGCCGCAACCCCAGGGACAAGCTGCTCGTGTTCTCCGACGCGATGGACGTCGGCTCGATCGAGGAGACCTATCACCACTTCGCCGGCCGCTCGCGCCTCTCGTTCGGTTGGGGCACCAATCTCACCAATGATTTCGTCGGCTGTCCGCCGGACGGCTCGGTCAATCTCGATCCGATCTCGATTGTCTGCAAGGTGACGTCGGTTGACGGGCACCCGGCCGTCAAGCTCTCGGACAATCCGGAAAAGGCAACCGGCCTTCCCTCCGAGATCGAACGTTATCTGCGCGTTTTCGGCGACGCCGGTCGCGTGCGCAAACCGGTGCTGGTCTAGCGCTGATCGATGACGCGCCCCGACAGCGTTACCGCACGGGCAGAATCCCGAGACCTGCCAGATGCGCGTCGAGAAACTGGTCGAGCTGCTGGCGCAGCATCTGCGGCGGCACGGCGATCATGCGCTCCTCGAGACCGAGCGAGATGATGCCGTGCACCGCGGAAAACAGGGTGCGCGACAACAGCGCGATCTTCACGTCATCCGCATCCGGTAACAGTCGTAGCAGAGGCGGATGCATCAGCGCGAAGGCATCCATCACCATCTGAAGGATGTCATCGGGGTAAGGACGATCGTCCTCCATCCGATGCTCGAACAGCGAGCGCAGTAAATTGGCGTGCTCGGAGAAGAATTCGAGATATGTCGCCGCAAGCCCATAGAGCTGGCGAACAGGATCATCTGCCGGAACCCCGCTCAGCCGCACCGCCAGAGCCTGTACAGTCTCCCGATTGACCGTCAGGATCACTCCGTCGAAGTCTCCGAACTCGTTATAGACGCTACCGACCGAGCAGCCGGCGGCCTCCGCGACGTCCCGAACTTTCAACGATCTCAATCCTTTAGCAGCGATAATGCCGCGGGCGATCTCCAGGATCTGGAGCCGCCTCCGGAATTTTTTATGGTCGCGCGGCGATTCTTCTTGAACATTGTTCATTTTCAAGCTACTCAATTGAACATTGTTCAAATTAACCCGGAGGACTGCCAAATGCAAATGCTCGCTGTTGATATTGCCACCACCTTCGTCGATGACGCGGCGGCTCTCGTGACCGGATTGGGCCGAACCATCTGGCGGTTCGCCATGGCCCCGGTCGATCGCATTGCCAATGCCTGCGATATTGCCGGCGTGCTCACTGAGCGCCGCGCGACCTTCCGGATGTGGCGGGCCAACCGCGCCCGTGCCCGTCGCGAGGGCGGCCGCTTCAGCCTGCTCGGCCGCCTCTCGCCCTTTCGACACCTCGCCCATCTCACGTAAGGCGGGTTCACCCGGCGCGTTCCGATCAGATCAAATACAATATCTGATTGCAACGAAGGGCTTACCATGTCCCGGCATCGGCAGCCGGTTTTGCGACTCTTCGCAATGCGGCTCAACTTTTCCTCATGGCCTGGCGCGGTATCCCGGCAGGTCCGGCGCTTCCGTCCTAACCACAGCTGCAACCAGATATTTGCGAACCTAACGAGACTACTTGGAGACCAACAGGATCGGAAGGATCGAAGGGACAGAGCAGACCGGCGGGCGTCCCCACCCCGCCATCGTTCGCCCTACGCAAATCCGGTCGTGACGTCTCACCGACAGCACAAGAACTTCAGGCCGTTTTTCCAAAACAGGACTCGTCATGATCAGGGAATTGATGTCGTCACGCCGCTTCGCGCCGCTGTTCTGGGCGCAATTCTTCTCGGCGCTCAATGACAACGTGCTCAAGAACGCACTCGTCATCATCCTGCTTTACAGTGCCGCGACCGGCCACGGCGATGCCCTGGTGACGGTGGCAGGCGCCGTCTTCATCTTCCCCTATTTCATCCTGTCCGGGCTCGGCGGGCAGCTCGCCGACAAATACGTCAAATCCGTCGTCGCGCGGCGGCTCAAATTCGCCGAGATCTTCGCCGCGAGTTTTGCCGCCGCCGGCTTCTTCCTGCACTCGGTGCCGCTGCTGTTCGCAGCGCTGGCGCTGTTCGGCGTCATCGCTGCCCTGTTCGGTCCCGTGAAATACGCCATGCTGCCGGACCAGCTGGAGCTCGGTGAGCTCGCGACCGGCAACGCGCTGGTCGAAGGCGCGACCTTCATGGCGATCCTGCTCGGGACTGTCGCCGGCGGCCAGTTCGTGGCCGGCTCCGCGCATATGGGCTGGGTCGCATCGGCCGTGGTCGTGCTGGCCCTGATGTCCTGGGCCTTCGCGTCCCGCATTCCGCAGACAACGCCATCCGCCCCCGATCTGCCAGTCAACGCCAATCCCTGGACCTCGACGTTCGGCCTGTTGAAGACTCTGCATGCGGACCACCGGCTGTGGGACGGCACCGTGATCGTCTCGTGGTTCTGGCTGGTCGGCGCCGTCGTGCTGTCGCTGCTGCCGGCGCTGGTCAAGGACGTCGTCGGTGGCACCGAGAGCGTGGTGACGCTGTGTCTGGCGATCTTCGCGATCGGTATCGCCATCGGCTCGCTATTCGCGGCCAGCCTCAGTCACGTTCGCCCGAACCTCGCGCTGGTGCCGATCGGCGCCATCATCATGGGGTTTGCCGGCCTCGATCTCGCCTGGGCCATCGGTGTGACCGCCAAGGGCCAGGACATCGCTGCGGTCGACTTCGCAACCTCGTTCGCCGGCCTGCGCATGCTGATCGACTTCGTCGCCTTCGCGTTCGGCGGCGGCTTGTTCGTCGTTCCCTCTTTCGCCGCCGTGCAGGCTTGGTCGGAACCGTCCGAGCGCGCCCGCATCATCGCCGCCGGCAACGTGCTGCAGGCCGCCTTCATGGTGGTCGGCTCGCTGTTCGTGGCTCTGTTGCAGGCGGCTGGCCTTCACATCGGCTGGATCTTCTTCGGCCTCGGCGTCGCCAGCTTCGGCGCGGTGTGGTTCGTCCTGACGAAGTGGGGCAAGGAAGGCGTGCGCGATTTCGGCGGACTGCTGTTCCGCGCCCTCTTCCGCACCGAGGTTCGCGGCCTGGAAAACCTGCCTCCTCCGGGCACGCGCATGCTGATCGCGCCCAACCATGTCAGCCTGATCGACGGCCCGCTGCTGCACGCCGTACTGCCGATCGACGCCAGCTTCGCGGTCGATACCGGCATCGCCAAGGCCTGGTGGGCCAGGCCGTTCCTGCGCGTGGTCAAGCATTACACCATGGACCCGACCAAGCCGCTGGCCGCGCGCGACCTGATCAAGCTCGTCGCCGCAGGCGAGCCGGTGGTGATCTTCCCGGAAGGACGCATCACTGTCTCCGGCTCGCTGATGAAGGTCTATGACGGCACCGCGATGATCGCCGACAAGGCCGACGCCGTGGTCGTGCCCGTTCGTATCGAAGGCGCCCAGCGCTCGCATCTCAGCTACCTCAACAGCAGCCAAATCAAGCGCTCGTGGTTTCCGCGGGTGACGGTCACCATCCTGCCGCCGATCAAGCTGCCGGTCGATCCGTCGCTGAAGGGCAAGGCCCGCCGCAATGCCGCGGGCGCCGCACTCCAGGATGTGATGATCGACGCGCTGGTGAAGAACGCTATGCTCGATCACACCCTGTTCGAAGCGCTGGGACACGCCTATCGCGACCGCGATACCGGCAAGGTCATCGTCGAGGACGCGCTCGGTACCAAGCTGACCTATCGCAAGCTGATCCTCGGCGCGCAGGTCCTGAGCCGCAAGCTGGAAACCGGGACGTCCGCCGGCGAGAACGTCGGCGTGCTGCTGCCGAATTCCGCAGGCGTCGCCGTCGTCTTCATGGCGCTGCAGAACATCGGCCGCGTCCCGGCGATGCTCAATTTCTCGGCCGGCCCGGTCAACGTCCTCGCCGCCATGAAGGCGGCGCAGGTCAAGACCGTGTTGACGTCGAAAGCCTTCATCGAGAAGGGCAAGCTCGACAAGCTGATGGCCGCGATCTCCGTTGAATCCAGCGTCGTCTATCTCGAGGATGTCCGCGCCTCGATCGGCGCGGCCGACAAGATCAAGGGGCTGCTTGCCGGCACGACGCCGCGCGTCGTCCGTCAGCCCAACGATCCGGCGGTCGTGCTGTTCACGTCAGGCTCGGAAGGCACGCCCAAGGGCGTCGTGCTGTCCCACCGCAACATCCTTGCCAATGCAGCCCAGGCACTGGCGCGGGTCGATGCCAACGCCAATGACAAGGTGTTCAACGTACTGCCGGTGTTCCACTCCTTCGGCCTGACAGGCGGAATGATGATGCCGATGCTCGCGGGCATTCCGATCTACATGTATCCCTCGCCGCTGCATTACCGGATCGTGCCCGAGCTGATCTACCAGACCGGCGCAACCATCCTGTTCGGCACCGACACGTTCCTCACCGGCTATGCACGCTCGGCGCATGCCTACGACTTCCGCACCCTGCGCCTGGTGATCGCCGGCGCGGAGGCGGTGAAGGATCGGACACGCCAGGTGTTCATGGAGCGCTACGGCATCCGCATCCTCGAAGGCTATGGCGTCACCGAGACCGCGCCGGTGCTGGCGATGAACACGCCGATGGCCAACCGTCCCGGCACCGTCGGCCGCCTCTCGCCGCTGATGGAAAGCAAGCTCGATCCGGTCCCCGGCATCGAGGAAGGTGGACGCCTGTCGGTGCGCGGGCCGAACGTGATGCTCGGCTACCTCAGGGCGGAGAATCCCGGCGTGCTCGAGGTACTTCCCGAGGGCTGGCACGACACCGGCGACATCGTCGCGATCGACCCGGCTGGCTTCATCACCATCAAGGGGCGCGCCAAGCGCTTCGCCAAGATCGCGGGTGAAATGGTCTCGCTGTCGGCGGTCGAGGCAATCGCGACCGCGTTGTGGCCGCAGGCCGCATCGGTCGCCGTGTCGATCCCCGACCAGCGCAAGGGCGAGCGCATCGTGCTGCTGACGACGGAGAAGAACGCAGAGCGCAGCGCGATGCAGGGCCAGGCCAAGGCGATCGGTGCGTCCGAGCTCACCGTTCCCGCGGCGATCATGGTGGTCGACAAGGTGCCGCTGCTCGGCACCGGCAAGACCGACTACGTCACTGCAACCACGATCGCCCGCGAGCAGGCGACGGCGCCGGAGCGCGAAGTGGCGTAAGTGAGATGCACGCGGCACGGAATGCGGTCGGCGCGCGATGCCCTAGCGTGGTTCTGCTCCATGGCATCGCGCGCACCTCGGCATCCCTGAAAGGCCTCGAACGGTCGCTCCAGGCGAACGGCTTCGCCACGCTCAACATCGACTACGCCAGTCGCACCAAGCCGATCGCGGACCTTGCCGACGATATCCACCCGGCGATTGCTCGCTTTGCCGCAAGTGATATGCCGCTGCATTTCGTGGCCCATTCGATGGGCGGCCTGGTGACGCGCGCCTATATCGCGAAATACCGGCCGAGCAAGCTTGCCCGCGTCGTGATGCTCGGCACACCGAACAGCGGCAGCGAGGTCGCCGATTTTCTGAGCGGATCTTGGCTCTATCGTTCGTTCTATGGACCGGCGGGGCGCGAACTCACCACCGCAAGCCGATCAAACGCCTCTCCCCCGGTGGACTATCCTGTCGGCGTGATCGCAGGAAATCGCTTCATCGATCCCGTCGCCGGCCTCCTTATTCTCCCGAAGCCGAACGACGGACGAGTCTCCGTGCAAAGCGCGTTGCTTGCCGGCATGACCGACCATATCGTCGTGAAAGCCTCCCATACCGGACTTCCACGCCACGCCTTAGTGATCGAACAGACTGTCGCCTTCCTGCGCGAGGGACGCTTTCGCGCGGCTTCCGTCACCTGAGCAGGAGATAGCGCACCGGATTGTCGTCGCACTGACCCGCGCCGCACTCCAGCACGGTGGACAGGAGATTTGCGGCAACCAGCAATGCGAAGATTGCGAATGACGCGTTTGATAACAGCCCATCCAGAGGCGGATCTTTGTCAAGGCTGCCGGTCGCATCCTTAAGCAAGAACACAAGCGCGACGTAACCCACGATCAGGACTGCCGCGATCAGCGCCCAGGTATAGAAATGCAGCCCCAGCAACGTCGTACCGTATCCGGGATCACCGGGCGCGAGATGCAGCCCCACCTGCCGGATCGAGATGAAGCCGGTGACGAGACCGGCGATGAGGATCATCGCATAGTGCGACCCGCGCTCACCAAGGCGCAGGTTGGACAGAAATCCCATGCCGATCGCGATGAAGCCGGCCCGCTGCAGCAGGCAAAGCGGACAAGGCAACTCGCCCAGCACGAGCTGATAGTAGAATGCGACGGTCAGGACCAGTGAGATGCCGAGCAGCCCAAGCATATTCAGGACTACGCCGACCGGACGTTGCTTGTTGATCTCCAAAGCGGTCATGTCGACACCGTCAGAACGAGAGCTTCAGCGGATCGGTCGCGTGATGGAAAAACCATGCGACCGTAACGAGGATGGTTGCGCTCCAGAGCGCATAGCTCAATCCCAAGCGGATATGCCAGATGCAGGCACAGCCTGCCAGCGCCAGCAAAAACGGTAGAAACATGTACATGAGAGCGGGCCCCCGGGCGATTCGCGCCGTCGCAAGGCGCAGGCATACGTCAGCCCCGCCTGTCCCTCAAGAGCCGGCTTCGCCGCGACGCTCCTGCGCATAGCGCACCAGCGCTGCGAAGCGATAGATGCCGTGCACGAACTTGCCATAGGGCATGGTGATGAACAGCGCGAACACGGCGCCGAGATGCAGCGCCAGCAGCGGCCCCATGGCCGCGGTCTCGCGCAGGAGCAGAAGCAGCATGCCGGTGAGACCCGTCAGGAACAGCATGGCGATGAAGCCGACATCCATGCCGTAGCGCTGCTCGTCGAGCAATTCGGGCGCGCGGCGTGACTTTGCGATGAACAGGCCGATCGGTCCGATGATGAGGCCGATGCCGCCGAGCGTGCCCAGCACGACGGGCAGGTCCCACCAGGGATACGGCGCTTCGCGGGCGAGCAGATAGTGATACAGCGTGGCGACGGAGGTTGCGGCAAAGCACAGCAGGAAGCCGTAGAACGTCAGGTGATGATACAGCTTGCGCCGGTCAGTCGGCTTCTCGTCCTCGTTGTAGCAGCCGACGCCGCCGCCGTGGAGATAGCGCAGCTCGCCCGCATCGCGGATCGCTTGGAAGATCGAGCCGCCATCGGCGCGTCCGCCGATCGGGGTGCCGATATCGCGCCAGAACGCGCGCACGCTCATGACCAGCGCGAGGATCGCGTAAAGGAAGGCTGCGCTGAACAGAACGGCCATCGTGTTATGCGGCATCAGTCTGTAGAAGGCGCCGGGGCCGGTGTGCACGCCGAACAGCACGCCGCGCTCGTTCAAGGCGGCAAAGCCGAGGATGAAGGCCGCCATGCTGAGCGCGGCGATGACGCTGATGACGAGGCCGTTGCGCGCAAACGCGCCGGACAGCGCCTGCGGCCAGGCGTAGGCCGCGTAGGACTCGGCGCGTGCGACCGCCAGCGTCTGCGGGACGTTGACGTTGAACTCGTGCGGCGGCGAGAACTGGCAGTCGACGTAGCAGGCGCCGCAGGAATGGCAGAGATTGGCGAGATAGTTGAGGTCGCCGTCGGAGAAGGCGCGGCGCATCTCCATGGCCGGGAACACCGCGCAGAGCCCCTCGCAGTAGCGGCAGGAATTGCAGACCGTCATCAGACGATCGGCTTCGTCCAGAATCCTAGTTCCGTGCATGTTTCGCCGCTTCCCGTCCTGCGATTCGCCCGAACACGCTGCCGATGGTCATGCCCATGCCGGCCGCATAGCCCTTGCCGAGCACGTTGCCCGCCATGATCTCGCCGGCCGCGAACATGTTGGCCGACGGCCTGCCGTCAGCCATCAGCATGCGCGATTCCTTGTTCACGCGCGTGCCGAGATAGGTGAAGGTGATGCCGGGCCGCACCGGATAGGCGAGATAGGGCGGCGTCTCGATTCGCCGCGCCCAGTGGGTCTTGGCCGGCGTGATACCCTCAGTGACGCAATCGTCCAGGACCGTATGATCGAACGTACCGGGGCGCACCGCGGCGTTGAATTCGGTGATGGTTTTCTCCAGCGCAGCCGGATCGAGTTCCAGCTTGCCAGCGAGTTCGGCGACCGTCTGCCCCGCAATCGGCGGAAACAGCGTCGGCATGAAGCTGGTGACGACCGTCGAATCGAAGATGATGTAGGCGATCTGATCGGGCTGCGCGGCGACCAGCCGGCCCCAGATCGCGTAGCGCTTCGGCCAAATGTCCTCGCCCTCGTCATAGAAGCGCTGGGAGTGCTTGTTGACGACGATACCGAAGACGACGGAGTCATGGCGCGTGATGATGCCGCCGTCGAATTTCGGCGCGCGGGCGTCGATCGCCACCGCATGGCACTGCGTGGGGTCGCCGACCTCCTGCACGCCCTTGTCGAGCAACATTTTCAGGATCGAGCCGCGGTTATAGGGCGTGCCGCGGATCAGGAAGTTGTCGGCGGCCTCGCCCCAGTATTGCTTCAGCCATTCGATGTTGGCCTCGAACCCGCCGGCCGCGGCGACCAGCGACGTCGCGCGAATCTGGGTCTCGCCGTTGATCGGCCGCTTGAGGCGCGCGGCAAGGAACATGCCGTCTTCGATCACGAGATCAGTGACCTCGGCGTCGTATTCGACGTCTACGCCGAGCCGCTCGGCGGTCAAGTATAACGCGTTCAGCATCGCCCGGCCGCCGCCGAGGAAGAAGGAGTTGGTGCGGCCGAGGCTCAGCGTTCCGCCGAGCGAGGGCTGCCAGCGTACACCCTGCTCCACGATCCAGTTCAGGATGTCCTTGGACTCCCGGATCATGTGACGGGCGAGCACCTCGTCGGTTTTCCCGCCGGTCACGCGCAGCAGATCCTCCCAAAACTCCTCTTCGGTATAGGGGCCGGTCAGGATCTCGGTCGCGGCGTCGTGAGCGCAGCGCATGTTGCGGGTATGGCGGGTGTTGCCGCCACGATAGAACTTCGGCGCGCCTTCGAGCACGAGAACCGAGGCGCCGCCGCGGCGCGCCGAAATCGCCGCGCACAACGCCGCGTTGCCGCCGCCGATCACCAGCACGTCGTATTTGCTGCTCATGCCGTCTGCCCGCTGCGACGAAGTTAGAGACATTCTGCCCGCCGACGACTCCGGTCAACCGGACTGCCATTGCGCACGTTTGTATACAAAGATATACAAATCCGGCGCAAGCGGCATCTGTGCATAGGCAGGATGCGCTTGGCAGCCCAAGAGGACGCATGGCCAGACGCCCGGCAAAGGCAGGCGGATCGATCGCACGTGGCGGCGGCGTGGCGCTGGGAGAAGCGGTGTTCCGCTCCCTCTGCGAAGCGCTTCAGGCCGGCAGCTACCGCGCCGGCGACCGCCTGCGCGAGGAAGAGGTCGCGCAGCGGCTGAAGGTCAGCCGCACGCCGGTTCGAGAAGCCTTGGGCCGACTCGCGGCCCGCGGCTTCGTGGAGCCCGCCGGTGGCCGCGGGGTGATCGTGCGCAACCTCGATATTTCCGAGGTGCTCGAGCTTTACGCCATGCGCGAAATCATGGAGGGCGCCGCCGCGCGCCTCGCCGCCGAACACGCCTCGGCGACGGAGATCGACGCGTTCAGGGATATCGAGCAGGCTTTTGTCGAGGCCTCCGAGACCGATGCGGCCGAGATGGCGAGGCTCAACCGCGTCTTCCACGAGGCCATCTGCCGCGCGGCGCGCAACCGCTATCTGGATAACGCCTCTCGCGAATTGCAGGACTGGATCGCCCTGCTCGGCCCTACCACCTTCACCGTGACGGGACGCTCGTCGACCAGCCACGGCGAGCATGAGGCCATCATCGAGGCCATTGCCATGCACGACGGCAACAAGGCCGAACAGCTCGCGCGCGCGCATATTCGCGAAGCGCTGCGCTGCCGGCTGAAGCTGCTGCAGAAGCAGTAGACCGCTTATCGCCGCGCCCGCCGCGCAGGACGCGCATCATCGACCGAGGCTGCGAGGGCAGCGTCGAGCAGGTCGGTCGGCCCGCCCAGCGCACGCGTCAGGCGGATGGCGGCCTTCAGCAGCAGCGATGTCATCGTCTTGATCGTGTCCCGCGTGAAGCGCGGCTTCGGCCCCGAGAGCGACAGCGCACCAACACATTTTCCGCCGGGACCGAACACCGGACAGGCCAGCCCGGCGCAATCCGGATCGCGCTCGCCGAACGACACGGCGATGCCCCCCTCGCGGATCTCGTCATAGGCCTCGCCCTTTTCGCCGTCGAAGGCCAGAATGACCCGGCCGGCCGCTCCCCGGTCGAGCGGCAGCAGAGCGCCCGCCTCGACCCGGTCGAGCGTCGAATGCTGGGAATCGACGCGAAAGACACAGAGCCTGCGCCTGGCGTCATGCCGCACATGGTACGACGGGCTTTCGGTCCCGTCGGCCACGAGCTGGCGCAGCAGCGGCATGACGCGATCATGCAGATTGTTGCTGCGCTGGTAGACCGCGCCGAGCCGGAACGGTGTCGGGCCGAGATGGTAACGGCCGTCGGCGAGCTGCACGAGATAGCCGAACTCCTGGAGCGAGGTCATCAGCCGCAGCAGCGTGCTCTTGTACATCTTGGTGCGACGCGCGAGCTCGGCCAGCGTCATCGGCTCCGGCGCATCCTCGAAGGCCGCGAGGATGGTCAAAGCACGGTCGACGGCTGCGACACCGGGCGAAGGCATACAGTCTCCTACTCTGGGAATCCGGAGGGATCGATCAGTTTAGCGATGATCGGAAAGTACGCATCGCCCATGCCCTTGTCGATCGTCTCCTCGAATATCTCGCGCATCAGCGTTGCGCCGCGCAAATTCAGCCCGGCCTGGGTACCCAGCTCCAGTGCGTAGGACAGATCCTTCATTGCATATTCGGTCGAGAAGGCGCGCGGCGGAAACTCCTGGGCGATGATCGCCTTCATGCCGTGGTTGCGGAGTGCAAAACTGTCCGCCGAGCCCTTGGACAGCGTCTCCAGCAACAGCTTCGGCTCGACGCCGCTGTGCTTGGCGATCGCGACGGCCTCGGCCAGCGCGTTCACTGTCTCGAACAGCACCATGTTGTTGAGGATTTTCGTCACCTGCCCCGCCCCGGTGCCGCCGCAAAGAGTGACGTCGGTGGCGAAATGCCGGATCAGCGGCTCGACCTTCGAAAATTGCTCGGGTGTCGCGCCGACCATGACGCTAAGCGTGCCGTCCTGCGCTGCCTGACGGGTGCGCGCGATCGGCGCATCTATCCAGAGCGCGCCCTTGTCCGCGAGTTGCTTGGCGAAGGACCGCGTCAGGCCGACGTCGGAGGTGCCGAGATCGATCACTGTCTGGCCGCTCCTGATCGCCGGCAGGATGCCCGAGAATACCGACATCACGTGTTTGGCGCTGGGCAGGCACAGGAAAATTGTCTCGCTGCCGCCGACCAGATCTTCGACCGACTTCGCCGCCGTCGCACCATCGGCCACGATCCGCGCCAAGGGCTCCGCGGCGAGATCGAACGCAAGCATCGCCCGTCCGCTCTTGCGCAAAAGATTGCGGCAGATCGGCTCGCCCATGACGCCGAGACCGATGAACCCGATCACACCAGACATTCCGTATTCTCCTCGAAAATCTCGCCGCCGGACGGGCACGAGTGCCCGCCCGGTCGACGCTGCTTACTTCACAAGCGGACAACCGCCTTCGCTCATCGGCCGGAACACCTCTTCGCCCGGCTTGGAACTGACGACCTTGTAGTAGTCGTACTTGTACTTGGACTCCTCCGGCTTCTTCACCTGCACCAGATACATCGTGTGCAGCACGCGCCCGTCGGGACGGATCGTAACGTCCTTGTTGTAGGCGTCGTTGACCTTCATCTCGTGCATCTTTGCGGCGACGGCCGTCGCATCCGTCGTGCCCGCTGCCTTCACGGCGGCAAGATAATGATGAACGCCGCTATAGACGCCGGCCTGCACCATGCTCGCGACCTTGCCGTTCATCAGTGCCGCATAGCGCTTCGACCAGGCGCGGGTCTCCTCGTTGAGATCCCAATAGAACGAGGTCGTCACCTGCAGGCCCTGGGTAACCTTCAGTCCCAGCGAATCCACGTCAGTGATGAAGACGAGGAGACCGGCGAGCTTCTGGCCGCCCTCGACGACGCCGAACTCGCCGGCCTGCTTGATTGCGGTCTGCACGTCCGCGCCCGAGGTCGCAAGCCCGACCACGTCGGCCTTCGAGCCCTGCGCCTGCAACAGGAACGAAGCGAAGTCGGCGGTGCCGAGCGGATGCGCGGCCGAGCCGATCACCTTGCCGCCCGCCGCTTCGATGAATTTCGTGGCGTCACGCTGGAGCGCGTGGCCAAATGCGTAGTCGGCCGTCACGAAATACCAGGTCTTGCCGCCGGCACGCGTGATCGCATCGCTGGTCAGCTTCGACAGCGCGTAGGTGTCGTAGTTGAAGTGAAAGCTGACGGGCGAGCAGGACTTTCCGGTGAAATCGGACGAACCGGGACCCGAGATCACGAAGATCCTATTCTTCTGCTTGGCGACTTCCAGGATGGCAAAACCGGCCGAGGAGGCCGCGCCGTCCGCGATCATGTCGACACCCTCATTGTCGAACCATTTTCGCGCGGTGGCCGAGGCAATGTCCGGCTTGTTCTGGTGATCGGCCGAGATGATCTCGATCTTCTTGCCGAGCAGTTCGTTGCCAAAGTCCTCCGCTGCGAGCTTTGCCGCGGCGACCGAGCCGCGCCCGCCATTGTCGGCGAACACGCCGGACTGGTCGTTGAGCACGCCGATCCTGATCACATTGTCCGCCGCAAACACGGCGCCCGTCTGGGCGGCCAGAATGGCCGCCATCATCCAACGCAACTTCATAACATACGCCTCCCTTTTACGAATTTTGCTTGTCGAGGATGTCTTGCAGCACCGGCGCGATGTAGCGACGGAACTGCGCCGGGTTCTCACTCATCGGAAAATGGCCGAGCCGCTCCATCACGGTCACCTTGGCACCGGGGATGCCGGCAGCGGTGCGCAGCGTGTCCTCCGGCGTGCAGGAAAAATCGTACTCACCGGTCAGGAGATAAAGCGGGCACTGGTCGACATCGATAGCGCTGGTGCGTCCGCGCAGATCGCCATCGACCCGGTAGAAATAGAGGTCGCCTTTGAAGATGCCGGGACCGCCCTGCTTGTAGCCCCACAGCGTCTCGTTACGTGAGGCTTCGGGACCATTCGGCGCGATCAACCCGGAGACCAGCGCCGCGCAGACCTCGCCGCCGTGAATATCAGGGCGATTGAGCCAGGCCGTGTCGTACCAGGGCTGCTGGAAGTCGGCTGACTCGAGCCCGATCAGCGCGCGAAATTCACGCGCATGTTCGATAGCAAGATTGAGCACGATGCGGCCACCGATCGAGCAGCCCATCACCACCGGCCGCTCCAGCTTGAGCGCCTTGCAGAAGGCGCGGATGGTTGCGGTGTAGCTCGCGGTGGTTAGCCGGTATTCGCTGGCATATTGGCTATCGGGCGGATTGGACTTGCCGTGCCAAGGCATGTCGAAGGCGATCACGCGAAAGTTTTTTGTGAACTCCTCGTCCGCGAGCAGATGGCGCCACTGCCGGGCGTCGGAACCTGCGGTGTGCAGACAGACCAGCGGAATGCCGCTGCCGTTCTCCTCGAAATAGATCCGGTTGATCTCGCCGTCGATCTCGACGTGCACGTAGCGGCCGACGATCGGTTCGATGAAGCCACTCATGACGCACCCCCAAAGCCGTTTTGGCGCGGCAGCGCGAGAACGTCCTTGAAGTATTGCAAATGCGCCATGAAGGGATGCAGATCGCCTTCGAGGCTCGCCTGCCCGCGCTTGGTCAACGCCAGCACGTCATGCCAGCCGGCCGGCGGCATAGCCTGCCAATAGGCGGCGAATGCGGCCGGCGTCGCGCGATAGGCGAAACGCCAGGATCGCATCAGGACCGGCGCAGGCGTCATGTCGACAATCTGTCCGGCGCGGATCGCGACATGAAACGGCTGCGTGGTCGGCCCGAGCAGGCAATCGACGTCGAGCCAGCGGCCGCGCGCTGTCAGCGCCGCGTCGCGCGCCAGCAATTCCGGGATGGCCCTGAAGCCTTCGAAGATCGCCTCTTGTGTGTACGTCACCGGCGGATCAGCGCTTGGGTGGACGCGTTGGGATTCCATCGTTTCGTCCCTCGGACTTTCTTCGTTCTATTAGGCGGAACGATATTCTATTTCTACTGCAGATCTATACAGACCCCGCGCGTGAACTCAAGTCCGGCCGATGTTGTGGGACAGCGTCAGGAAATCAGGGCGACGGACGCACCACGCTTGCCGATCTGAGTGACTTGGCTAAGGAATCAGCCGACCATCGGGCCGGGCACCGAGAGCGCGATTGAGACAATCGCAACCTCGCCATCAAGCTTCTTCAGGCGAGCACATCCGCCGCGACCGCTTTCAGGACATCCCGCACGTCGGTGGGCTTGAGCCGAACCTGCAAGCCGCGCTGGCCACCGTTGAGAAAGACCTGGTTATGCGCGAGCGCGCTCTGCTCGATCACAGTGCGCACAAGCTTGCGCTGCCCGAACGGGCTGATGCCGCCAACCTTGTAGCCGGTGACGCGCTCGGCTTCGGGCGGCTTCATCATCTGTGCGGACTTCCCGCCGGCGGCAGCGGCGAGCTTCTTCATCGAGACTTCCTGGTCGGACGGAACGACGACGCAGACCGGCTTGCCGTCCACCAGCGCCATCAGCGTCTTCAGGACGCGCGCCGGGTCCTCGCCGAGTGCGGCCGCCGCCTGGAGCCCGATGCTCTCGGCATCAGGGTCGTAGTCGTAAGTGTGAACGGAGAAGGCGACTCCGGCCGCTTCGAGCGCGCGCGTGGCTGGGGTGACTTTGGACATGAACGGTGTTTACCACCGTCGTTGCGAGGAGCGAAGCGACGAAACAATCCAGACTATCCCCACGGATGCAGTCTGGATTGCGTCGCTACGCTCGCAATGACGTTGTGTTTGGCAGCACCAAGCCGCCCAACCAACAAGACGGCTCTTACTCCGCCGCGTCGCGCATTTCCGCGCGCTCCGCCCTGGCCGCGCAGAATTTGAACTCCGGGATTTTGCCGAACGGATCGAGCGCCGGGTTCGTGAGCAGGTTCGCCGCCGCCTCCGCGTAGCAGAACGGCATGAAAACCATGTTCTCCGGCACGTCACGGTCGGAGCGGACCTTGACCTCGACGGCGCCGCGGCGGGTCTCGAGCCGAATGAAATCGCCCGGAGCCAGTTTCTTCCTGTGCATGTCCTTTGGCGACATGAAGGCGACGGCCTCGGGCTCGATCTGGTCCAGCACCTGCGCCCGGCGCGTCATCGAACCGGTATGCCAATGCTCCAGCACGCGGCCGGTGGACAGCACCATCGGATATTCGGCGTCCGGCACTTCGTCCGGCGGGATGACCTTCGCCGGCACGATCTTGCCGCGACCGCTGGCGGTCGGGAAGCCCGTGGTGAAGATGATCTCGTTGCCGGGCACGTCGGGACCGTCGACGGGGTAGGTGACGGCGCCTTCGCGCACCAACCGTTCCCAGGTGATGTTCTTCAGCGACGGCATCAATTGCGCCATCTCGGTGAAGACGTCGCCCGGACCGGCATAATTCCAAGGCAGGCCCATGCGCTTGCCGATCTCCTGGATGATCCAGAGATCCTGGCGGGCATCGCCCGGCGGCTTGACGACCTGGCGCGCGAGCTGCACGCGGCGATCGGTGTTGGTGAACGAGCCTTCCTTTTCGGCAAAGGCCGAGGCCGGCAAAATGACATCGGCGTGGAAGGCGGTCTCGGTGACGAAGAGATCCTGCACCACGAGATGGTCGAGCTTGGCGAGCGCCTGCCGCGCATGTTGAAGATCGGGGTCGGACATCGCGGGGTTTTCACCCTCGATATACATGCCGTTGATTTCGCCGGCATGGATCGCGTTCATGATCTCGACCACGGTCAGGCCGCGGACGGGATCGAGATCCTGGTCCCACATCTTTTCAAAAGCCCCGCGCAAATCGTCGCGGCCGACGGGCTGATAATCCGGCAGGAACATCGGGATCAGGCCGGCGTCGGAGGCGCCCTGCACGTTGTTCTGGCCGCGTAGCGGATGCAGGCCGGTGCCTGGACGGCCAACCTGGCCGGTGATCAGCGCCAGCGCGATCAGGCAGCGCGCATTGTCGGTGCCGTGAACGTGCTGGCTGATGCCCATGCCCCAGAAGATGATCGACGACTTTGCGCGCGCATAGATCCGCGCGACCTCGCGCAGGGTCTGCGCCGGGATGCCGCAGATTGCTTCCATCTTCTCCGGCGTGAACTCCTTGATCTTCTCCTTGAGGTCCTCGAACCCCTCGGTGTAGCCGGCGATGTACTGATCGTCGGTCAGGCCTTCGGTGATGATCGTGTTGATCATCGCGTTCAGCATGGCGACGTCGGAGCCGGGCTTGAACTGCAGATGCTTGGTCGCGTGCCGCGACAGCGTCTGCCGGCGCGGATCCATCACGAACAGTTTCGCGCCATTCTGCTTGACGGCGTTCTTGATAAAGGTCGCGGCGACGGGATGGTTCACGGTCGGGTTGGCGCCGATCACAATGATGACCTCGGCATCCATCGCGGCTGCGAACGGCGCCGACACCGCGCCCGAGCTCAGGCCCTCGAACAGCGCAGCGACCGAGGAGGCGTGACACAGCCGGGTGCAGTGGTCGACATTGTTGGAGCCGAAGCCGGTACGCACCAGCTTCTGGAACAGATAGGCCTCTTCATTGGAACCTTTGGCCGAGCCGAAGCCGGCCAGCGCCTTCACGCCGTTCTCGTCGCGGATCTTGACCAGACCCTTTGCGGCGATGTCCAGCGCTTCTTCCCAGCTCGCTTCGCGGAAATGCGTGAAAGGGTTAGCCGGATCGACCTGGTCGTTGGAATCCTTCTTCGCATTCGGCAGCCGCACCAGCGGCTTGGTCAGCCGATGCGGATGGTGGATGTAGTCGAAGCCGAAGCGGCCCTTGACGCAGAGACGATTGTGATTGGCCGGACCGTCGCGGCCCTCCGCATAGATCACCTTCTCGTCCTTGACCTCGTAGGTGACCTGGCAGCCGACGCCGCAGAACGGGCAGAGCGAGTCGACCTTCCGGTCGGGATAGGTGACACGCGTTTGCTTCTCGTCGAGCATCACGGCCGGCATCAACGCGCCGGTCGGGCAGGCCTGCACGCATTCACCGCAGGCAACGCAGGTGGACTCGCCCATGGGATCGTCGAAGTCGAACACGATCTTCGAGCCATGGTTGCGATAGGCCATGCCAATGACGTCGTTGACCTGAACCTCGCGGCAGGCGCGCACGCAGAGGCCGCACTGGATGCAGGCGTCGAGATTGACGCGCATCGCCGGATGGCTGGCGTCGGTCGCCCAGCGCTCGGCGGCGGGGAAGCGGCTCTCGGTGACGCCTGTCGTCTCGGCCCAATGCCAGAATTTCGAGTCCGGATCGTGCGAGGTCTCGCGCGCCGGCTGGTCGGCGACGAGCAGCTCCATCACCATCTTCTGTGCGGATACTGCGCGCGCGCTCTCGGTTTTCACCTTCATGCCGACCGACGGCGTGCGCTTGCAGGACGCAGCCAGCACGCGCTCACCCTCGATCTCGACCATGCAGGCGCGGCAATTGCCGTCGGGGCGATAATCGGGCGCCGGCGAATAGCACAGATGCGGAATCTCGCGGCCCTGGCGCTTTGCGACCTGCCAGATCGTCTCGCCGGGATTGGCCTCGACCTGCTTGCCGTCGAGTTCGAATGTAACCTTGGTCATTCGGCCGCTTCCTTGAACTCGTCAGGGAAATATTTGATCACGGTGGCCAGCGGATTCGATGCCGCCTGTCCAAGCCCGCAGATCGAGGCGTCGCGCATCGCCTGGCTCAATTCTTCCAGAAGTGCGCGGTTCCAGACCGGCCTCTGCATCAGCAGCGCCGCCTTCTGGGTTCCGACGCGGCACGGCGTGCACTGACCGCAACTCTCGTCCTCGAAGAACTTCATCAGGTTCAGCGCCGCCGCGCGCACGCTGTCCTTCTGCGACAGGATCACGATCGCCGCGGAACCGATGAAGCAGCCGTATTTCTCCAGCGTACCGAAATCGAGCGGGATGTCGTCCATCGACGCCGGCAGGATGCCCCCGGACGCGCCGCCCGGAAGATACGCGTAGAACTGGTGGCCGTCGGCCATGCCATCGCAATATTCGTCGATCAGCTCGCGCACGGTGATGCCGGCGGGTGCCAGCTTCATCCCCGGATTTTTCACGCGCCCCGACACCGAAAAGCTGCGCAGGCCGTGGCGTTCGTGGCGACCGTGGCTGTTCCACCAGTCGGCGCCTTTCTCGACGATGTCGCGCACCCACCACAGCGTCTCGATGTTGTTGATCAGCGTCGGCAGACCGAACAAGCCGGACTGGAAAGGATAAGGCGGCTTGTGCCTGGGCAGACCGCGCTTGCCCTCGATGCTTTCGAGCAGCGAGGATTCCTCGCCGCAGATATAGGCGCCGGCGCCACGACGCATGTGCAGCGTCGGTCCGCCCGCCGGCAACTTTGCGATCTCGCGCTCGAGGATCGCGCGTGCCGCCGGATATTCGTCGCGGATGTAGATGTAGACCTCGGACGCCTCCACGATATGCGCGCCGATCAGGGTGCCTTCGAGAAAACGGTGCGGGTCGCTGTTGAGGTAGAGGCGGTCCTTGAAGGTGCCCGGTTCGCCCTCGTCACCGTTGACCGCCATGAGCCGTGGACCGGGTTCGCCAAGAACCGCGCGCCATTTACGCCCTGTCGGAAAGCCTGCGCCGCCGAGACCGCGCAGGCTGGAATCTTCCAGAGGCTTGAGGATCTCGTCCCGGGTGATCTGCCCCGAGCGCAACCGCGACAGCAGCTTGTATCCGCCGTCCTTCACATAGGCGTCGTAGTCGACATAGGCGGGAAGGTGCGCATGGACGTCGCCGCGCTCTGCCGTGGCCAGCACTTCGGCGGCCGTCGCCTGATGCACGAAATGGTGGCCGACTTCCGCGACCGGCGCTGCGTCGCACAGTCCGACGCAGGGCGCGCGCACCACGCGCATGCCTGGACCGGCGCTGCTCTGCAAATCCTGCAGCAGCTGCTCGCCGCCCAGCATCGCACAGGTGAGGGAATCGCAGACACGGATCGTCAACGGCGGAATGTCTGGCTCGCCTTCCTTCACCACGTCGAAATGCGCGTAGAAGGTCGCGGTCTCGAACACCTCGGCGAAGGCGAGCTTCATCTCATCGGCGAGCGCGGCGAGATGCGCGGCCGAGATCTGGTGGTACTTGTCCTGGATCAGGTGCAGATATTCGATCAGCAGGTCGCGCCGCCGTGGTCTGTCGCCGAGCAGTTGCTCGATCTCGTGGGCCGCGGTCGGGTCGACCTGCCGCCCCTTGGGCGTGGCCTTGGCGCGCCGGCGCCCTTCGCCCGGATGTTCGAATTCCCTGACCTTGTGAACGTCGTCGTTGCTGTTCATGGAAACGTCGCGTTCTCCTCAAAACAGATGCAGTCCAGCGGAACCGCCCTCATCTTCCGGGGCGCACTTCCAAGCCTGATCATCGGAAACGGCATTGCCTCCGTCCCTCAGATCAACTCTCGATCGACACGACTCTAGTCTCTGGCATGCCAGATGCAAGAAAATTTAGAACGTCTCTATAGTGATTTAGGGGCAGGCGGTCGTACCACCACGCGCCTTCACGCAAAAACAAACGGAACCCGATGTCAGGTCTTGCCCATGCACTCTTCGATGTGGAACCAGCGGTCGTCGCCGGTGAGACCCTTGGACTTCACGTCGGCCCGGCAAGCTTTCAGCTTCGGCTTGTTGGCCGACCACTTCGCCTTCATGTCCTTCAGCTTCTGCATCGTCAGCTTCACCTTGCCCGGCTTGGCGTCGGTCGTCGCCACAGTTGCCGTCGGTGTTGCCGCGGTTTGCGCGGAGGCGGCATGAAGGCCGGCCACGAGCAACACGGCAGCAAGGCTAATTCGGGTGCGAACCATGAGATCCCCCTTAATCCATTCTTGATCAATTTTGAAAGACGAACGCCGCGGGACGCTGGTCATCAACATCCCGCGGCAATGTGAACTGCAGTCAGAATATCTTGACCGCGCTCTCCAGAGTCTTCCAGACGCCCCAGAGCAGAGGAATGCCGACGAAGGCCCAGAACAGAGCAGCCTTGGCGTCAAGCCCGCCAAATCCGATGCCGTAGGAGCCGTGCGGTCCCGCCGCAGCGGCGCTGGCGCTCGCCGCCTGCAACTTGGCAACATCGGCCTCCTTCATATGCCACTTCGCATCGACCGGCTTGATCAAATAGTTGCAGATCAGGCCCGCGATCAGCATCGCGCACAGGATGTACATGGTGGTGTTGTAGAGCTGGTCGCGCGGCACGCCGGCCGCGAGCTGGAACTCGCGGATGTAGTTGACCACGACGGGGCCGATGATGCCCGCGGTCGACCACGCCGTCAGCAGCCTTCCGTGGATGGCGCCGACGAACTGGGTCCCGAACATGTCGGCGAGATAGGCCGGCACGGTCGAGAAGCCGCCGCCATACATCGACAGGATGATGCCGAAGCCGAGCACGAACAGGAGCTTCGAGCCCATCGCCGCGAAGGTCGGCGCCAGTGCGTAGAGCACGATGCCGAGGATGAAGAAGGTGTAGTAGGTGTTCTTGCGTCCGATCTTGTCCGACAGCGACGCCCAGAAGAAGCGGCCGCCGATGTTGAACAACGACAGCAATCCGGCAAAGCCCGCGGCGATCGCCGCGATCTGCGCCTTCTGCCCTGCATCGAGCGCGTTGAAGCCGACGTCCGGCAGGCCGATCAGCTTGCCGGCGAAGATCTCCTGGAGCATGGGCGAGGCCATGCCGATCACGCCGATGCCGGCCGACACGTTCAGGCAGAGCACCCACCAGATCAGCCAGAACTGCGGCGTCTTGTGCGCATCGTTGAGATGGACGTTGGCCTTCGAGATCATCGCGTTGGCCCTGGACGGCGGGGTCCAGCCCTCGGGCTGCCAGCCGGGCGGCGGCAAGCGATAGCGGAACGCGCCGATCATCATGAACACGAAGTAGATGACGCCCAACGCGACGAAAGTCTCCCAGACACCGACCGAGGTCGGGGTCTTGAAGTAGTTCATCAGCAGGTTCGCAAGCGGCGCGCCGATCATGGCGCCACCGCCGAAGCCCATGATGGCCATGCCGGTCGCCATGCCGCGGCGATCCGGAAACCATTTCACCAGCGTCGACACCGGCGAGATGTAGCCGAGGCCGAGACCGATGCCGCCGATCACGCCCGAGCCCAGCCACAACAGCCAGAGCTGATGGGTGTAGACCCCGATCGCCCCGAGGAAGAGACCGCCGCACCAGCACAGCGCCGAGACGAAGCCAGCCTTGCGCGGGCCGACGCGCTCCAGCCAGCCGCCCCAGACCGCGGCCGCGATACCGAGCAAGACGAAGAACAGCGTGTACATCCACCCCATGCTGGCGACCTTCCAGTCGCAGCTGGTCGTGAACAGTTCCTGGAACAACGAAATATCCCCGCAGGCCTTCGGCGCGTTCAGACCGATCGCGCGCGACAGCGGCAGCCAGAACACCGAGAAGCCGTAGGCCATGCCGATGCAGAGATGGATACACAGCGCCGCCGGCGGCACCAGCCAGCGGTTGAAGCCGGCGGTCGCGATGGTCCGCTCGCGATCAAGGAAACCTGCGCCAGCACCCGAAAGTGCTCCAGCGCTCTCAATTGTAGCCATGCATTCCTCCCCTGCAGCCGCCCTTCTGAGCAGCCTGCCACTACTATCCTGGTCCTCAGCCCTTGCAGTGCAGCCGTCGTCCCTGCTGCTCCGCACAGTCACCCGACGCGCGCCAGGATCATCACGCGCGTTCGAAACGTTAACCCCTCGAGCGGGGCTCTATGCCCGATACGACGTGCAGGCTTCATGCGTGGCCCGTTGTTCCGCGTATCGCAGACAAGACTCAACCTCCGCGCTTGCACGGAGAAAGTCAATCTGGGCAGAAGCTGTGTTCGATGTCGATAGACAAAAGGTCGGTATCAGCAAGGTAACGCGCTCACGGATGCAGCGCACCATTGGCTCGCTCTATCGAGTCATTCGCTTTTTCTATCAAGAACACGATGCGCGCGTCGTTGCGCTCGGTGATCTCCACCGTATCGCCCGTCTCCCGGATCAGGTTCGGAATATCGATCACCGACAAGGGATCAGTGCAGTGCACTTCGAGTTGGTCGCCGGGCTGCAATGGTTTCAGCGCCTTGCGCGTCTTCAAGGCCGGAAGCGGGCACTTGAGCCCGGTGAGATCAAGCGTTGTCCTGGTCATGGTCGCAACATGGCGGGCTGGGTCGATGGCGTCAACGCAAGGGGCTTCAGAGCAGGTCCGCATAGGACAAGAAACCTACACTCTGTCCGGGCTCGACGCGCGTGATGTCTTCGCCGAGCTCGACAAGGCCATCAGTCTCGACCAGCGATGACAACAGCCCGGCCCCCTCGCGCGGGAACTTGACCGCTTCCAAGGCGCCGTCCTCTCCACGTCGCAAGGTGGCGCGAACATATTCGCGGCGGCCGATCTTCTTGCCGTAGGCGAAGGCCGCGCGGATCGGGATCGGCAACAGCGGCTCGGGCAGACCACCCGCAAGCGCCAGCACGGTCGGTCGCACCACGTGGACGAAGGTGACAAAGCTCGCGACGGGATTGCCGGGCAGGCCGATCAGCGGCGTGCCGTCGATGATGCCCATCGCCACGGGGCGGCCGGGCTTGATCGCCATCCGCCACAGCACCAGCGATCCGATGCTCTCCACCGCCGCCTTGACGTGGTCCTCCTCGCCGGTCGAGACGCCGCCGGTGGTGAGGATCAGGTCATGACTGCCGGCAACCTGCTTCAAGCCGTCCGCAAGCGAGGTCCGCTCGTCGCGCAAAATGCCGAGATCGCTCACCTCGCAGCCGAGCCGGCGCAGCATCGCCATCAGCATGAAGCGGTTGGAATCGTAGAGCTGGGACGGCGCGCGCGGCTCGCCGGGCGACGCCAGTTCGTCGCCGGTCGAGAACACCGCAACGCGGATGCGCCTGACGACGTCGAGCCTGGTCAGGCCGAACGCCGCCGTGAGCGCAACATGCTGCGGCAGCAAGCGCTGGCCGGCGCGCAGCGCCACGTGTCCTTCCGGAATGTCCTCCCCGGCAGGACGGACATTGGCACCCCGCTTCAGCCCCGCCGGCAGCACGATGCTGCCGGCGTCGTCGATGCGGACATCCTCCTGCATGAAGACGGTTTCGGCTTCCGGGGGCATCGGCGCGCCCGTGAAGATGCGCGCGGTGTGACCGGCCTTGATCGGCGCTTGCGCAGAGCCGCCGGCCTGGATGCGACCGTCGAGCGGGAGTGCCCGCTCCTCTTGTTGCGGAAGGTCCGCGTCGCGCACGGCATAGCCGTCGACAGCGGAGTTAGTGAAGGGCGGCAGCGGCAGCGGCGCCGCGATATCGTGCGCCAGCACGCGTCCGTCGGCATCGACAAGCGCCACGGTCTCGATATCGGCGATCGCATTGACGCGCGCCGTGATCAGGCCAACGGCCTCGTCGACCGACATCATCGGTCCGCCGAAGGCAAAGCAATCGTCCGACAGTTGCGCCATGGTGCCTCGTCAGCGCAGTGCAGCGCTCTTCGCGACCGCGTCCTCGACCGGCATGGCCGCGCGCAGCAGCAGTGCCGCAGCGGCCTCGATGTCATCGAGATGGACCGTCGGCAGCCGCGTTTCAATGGCGGTGTCGGTCGCGATTCCGACAATCCCGGGATCGTCGGGAAACAGTAGGGGCTTGTCGTTGCTGGCGCGATGCACCTCGATCTTGCGATGCGGCTCGCGCTTGAAACCTTCGACCACGACGAGATCGACGGCGGACAGCTTGCTCAGGAGTTCCGGCAGCCGCGGCTCCGCCGCTCCGCGCAATTCGTGCATCAGCGCCCAGCGGTTTGACGAAGCGACCAGCACCTCGGCTGCTCCGGCCTCGCGATGGCGCCAGGAATCCTTGCCGGGCACGTCGACGTCGAACTGGTGATGCGCATGCTTGATGACGGAGACGCGCAAGCCTTGCGCCTTGAAATGCGGGATCAGCCGCGTCAACAGCGTGGTCTTGCCCGCACCGCTCCAGCCCGCAAGGCCGATGACTTTCATGACCGTTCGCTCTCCGCCAACGGCTCGCCGGCCGATGGAACCGCTATCCCCTCCCCGTCATTGCGAGCGCAGCAACGCAATCCAGACTGCCAGCGCGGATATAATTCTGGATTGCTTGGCTGCGCTCGCAATGACGAACCGAGGCATTTCACCCATTCCCCGCCATGCTTATATCGGCTTGACCCGAATGTCATGCTAACGTCGCGGCCATGATGAAGATCGACAAAGCCCCGGTGCCCCTGATCCTCCCGAATCCTGACGACCCGCGCTTGACTCAGAGCGTGACCGGGACCGACCAGTCCGGCGCCAGGGTCGAGATCAAGGTGCCGATGGAGCGCCCGCTGACGCTTTACCTGAACGCCCAGGAGATCGTCACCATGATGACGATCGGCGACTATCCCGAATATCTGGCGCTCGGCTATCTGCTGAACCAGAACATGCTGAAATATAATGACGCGGTCACCGAGGTTGAATACGACGACGATCTCCAGGTGGTCGTGGTGCGCACCGAGCACCACACCAATTTCGAAGCCAAGCTGAAGAAGCGCACCCAGACCTCGGGCTGCGCTCAAGGCACCGCGTTCGGCGACCTGCTCGAAGCGGTCGAGAGCGTCGCGTTGCCGAAGGCCGAGCTGCGCACCTCCTGGCTCTACCAGATGACACAGACCATCAACACCATGCCGTCGCTCTATCTGGAGGCCGGCGCGATCCATGGCTGCGTACTGTGCAAGGAGGGCGAGCCGCTCTGCTACACCGAGGATGTCGGCCGCCACAACGCCGTCGACAAGATCGCAGGATGGATGTACCGCCACGGTGTCGATCCGTCCGACAAAATTCTCTACACGACAGGGCGACTCACCTCCGAGATGGTGATCAAGACGGTGCGCATGGGCATTCCGATTCTGGTGTCGCGCTCCGGCTTCACCGCCTGGGGCGTCGATCTGGCGCGGCAGGTCGGCCTGACATTGGTCGGCCGCGCGCGCGGCAAGCGCTTCATCGCACTCGCGGGCGAAGAACGCATCGTCTACGACCAGAACCTCGCCTACGTCGAGGAAGAATCGTCGAAGCACAAGCGTAAGGGTGAAGGTGGTGACGACTAGCATTCCGGCAACGGGCATTCCGTCAACTCTTGGCGTACTGCTCGCCGGCGGCCTCGCGCGCCGCATGGGCGGCGGCGACAAGCCGATGCGTACCATTGGCGACCGCACCATCCTGGAGCGCGTGATCGCGCGCCTTTCGCCCCAGTGCAGCGGATTGATCCTCAATGCCAATGGCGATCCCGCGCGTTTCGCCGTGTTCGGTTTGCAGGTCATCGCCGACGACGTGCCCGGCTTTCCCGGCCCGCTTGCCGGCATCCTCGCCGCGCTCGACTGGACCGCGGCAAACCGGCCGGAGATCGAATGGGTGCTCAGCGCCGCCGGCGACTGCCCGTTCCTGCCGCGCGATCTCGTTGCACGCCTGCATGAAGCACGGGAACGAGAAAATGCGCAGCTTGCGGTCGCCGCATCCGGCGACCAGACGCATCCGGTGATCGGGTTGTGGCGCGTCGCCTTGCGCAATGAGCTGCGCCACGCGCTGGTGGTCAAGGACATCCGCAAGATCGACCGCTGGACCGCACGCTACCCGCTCGCGACGGTGACGTGGTCGACCGAGCCGCTCGATCCGTTCTTCAATGCCAACACGGTCGAGGATATCACCGAGGCTGAAAGGCTCGCGGCGCTGGATGCGGCTTCTCAATAGAAGCTGCGGACTCTGAAACACCGCGTCACCGCATGTCTAAGCGGGCCTGAAGCCAGCTCGTTCCAGCGCCGTACGCGCTTCGTCCGAGCCGAGTGCGTCGAGGAAAGCCTGCACCGCCGGTCGCTGCTTGCGTGCCGTCACAAGCGCGAAATCATAATGCTCTTCCGCGAACGGAATGAAACCGAGGCCGACCGCATCGGCGACCGGCTCAATGGTCATGCCCCAGTCGGCGCGATGTTGCGCGACGGCCGCGGCCACCGCGTTGTGCGAACGCGGCTGGTTCCAGTAACCCTCCGGGCGCGCACCGCCGAGCAGCCGGTCGATCAGGATGCGCGTGCCGGCGCCCTGGTTGCGGTTGACCATGATGCAGGCGGGATCCGCGAGCGCGGCGGCGACCGCTTCCTTCGCGCCAAGACCCTCAAAACGCATGTCGCCTTTGCGGAAGACGATGCCCTGCATCCGCCGCCAGCCCGGGACGAGCTCGATACCGTCGACGAGGTAAGGCGTGTTGTAGGTCTCGCTCTTGTCGTCGAACAGATGGATCGGCGCGAGGTCGCATTCGCCGCGCTTGGCTGCCGCAAGTCCCCCGAGGCTGCCGACAGCGATCGATCGCACGGTCAGTCCGGCATGCGCGAGCTGCGCGGTGACGAGATCGAGGCCGGTGCAATGGCTGCCGACGATGACGAGATCTGGCACCCGCACATGCGGCGCGAACAGCGTCACCTCGGCGTCGGTCCCCGCCGGCATCTGGTCGGCCAGAGCATCGATGCGTAGAAAACCATCGGCTTGCGCGAAGGACGTGATCGCGCCAGAGCCCTTGCCGGAGGGATAGGCAATCAGGCCGTCCCTACCCTCGACCAGCGAGACCATGACGAACTCGGTGCGGCCGAGTTCGGAAGAAATGCGCACCGGCACTGTCACGTTCACCCTGGCATCGGAGCGCGCCGGCAGTCCGGCCATCCTGCGCAGCACCGGCACGATCATATCGTGGAAGGTGAACATCGCCGAGGTCGGAAAGCCCGGCAGGATCACCACCGGCTTGCCGTCGCACACAGCAAGGCACAGCGGCTTGCCGGGCTTGAGCGCAACGCCATGCGCGATGATGCCGGGCTGGCCGAGCCGGCCGATGATGCGATGGGACAGGTCGCCGGCGCCTTTCGACGTGCCGCCCGACAGCACCAGCATGTCCGCGTCCGACAATGCACGCCGCATGGCGGCTTCGAGCTTTGCTTCATCGTCGGGAATGGCGCCGAAGAAGATCGCCTCGCCGCCGTTCTCGTCGATCGCCGCTGCGACGATCGCACCGTTGGTGTCGTAGATCGCGGCAGGCGCGAGCGCCTCGCCGGGCTGAACCAATTCGTCGCCAGTGGAGATCACGGCAACCCGCGGCTTGCGCGCGACATTCACCTCGGCAATACCGCAGGCCGCCAGCATGCCGATCTCGCGCGATCCGATGATCGTGCCGGCGCGCAGCAGCGCCTCGCCGCGCGCGATGTCGGAACCTGCATAGGAGACGAATTGCCCGGGAGACGCGGCCCGACGGACCTCGATCGCATCCGGGCCGGCCGGCTGGGTGTGCTCGACCATGACCACGGCGTCGGCGCCGCGCGGCAAAGGACCGCCGGTGGCGATCGGCGTTGCGGTTCCTGCCACGACTTGCAGCGTGGGGGCGATTCCGCAGTGGATGGTCTCACCGTTCACTGCGAGACGCACCGGCGTGCCTTCGCCAGCCGCGGCAAGATCGGCCGAGCGGACGGCAAAACCATCGACATTGGAACGGTCGAACGGGGGGACGTCGACCGGCGCTGTGATGTCTTCGGCGAGCGCCGCGCCGAGCGCATCAGCCAGCTTGCGCGCTTCGCTGGGGATCGCGCGCGGGAACAGCGCAGTTTCAAAACGAGCCAGCGCATCCTCGCGCGAGAGAATCTTGAGGAACTGCTCCTGCTCGAGCCTGCTGCTGTCTGGCGTTTGCGGGATCATCGTCATGCCGGAACCCATATCATTCCGGCATGAGATAAGCATCGACCGGCGCGCCCGCCGCAAACCCCTCGTGGCTGGCGGGAATGAGCAGCCATGCATCCGCACGGGCGATCGCCTGAAGCGACCATTCGCCGACCGCAAGCGGCAGCCATGCCTGATGTTCCCTGACCAGCAGAGCGATTTCGGCGATGCCGACACTGGATGCGATTTTTCGCGCGAGCGGCAGGGTCATTTGCCGGCGCGGGTGCCGTCCCGACAGACGATCGACGAGCGGAAGCACGAGCACAAACCAGGCCGCGAGCGCATGATCCGGCGAGCCGGGCAAGGCGACGACGGGAACTCTCCCGACCCGCGCCACAGCGGCGGTGCGTCCTGGCAGGAGCGCAAGGCCGTGGGCGAGCACAGCGCCGTGCTGAGCCAGCGCGGCGACAGCATAGTCCCGGCGGCCGACGCCGCTGCCGCCGATCGTCACGACGAGATCGCAGGCGGAATCGCGGAGCGCCTCTGCGATCGATGCCACGTCGCGCGCGGCGGCTTCGCGCATCTGCACTTCCAGCCCCGCGGCGCGCGCGGTCTCCGCGATCAGATGCATGGTCGCCGTCGCTCCCGGCACGTTGACGATGCGCAGCCGGGGACGCCGCACGCTGAGCTTTTCGACACCGGCCACACGGGCGAGCAGCAGAGCAGCCGGACTGACCGGACACCCCTCTGCCGCAGCGGGGGCGTGTTCTCCGATATCACTGCCGGCGCGACGGACGCCCTGCCCCGGCCCGCCCTCCGCCAGTACCTGCATCAGCGGCCCGGATGCATCCACTGCGTCGGCATCAAGGACACAATCACATCCGACCGGCATGGCATCGCCAGCCTCGACCCATGCCGGGGCCTCCGTCAGCGACAGCGGCGAATAGGCAGAGGCACCGACGAGATCGGTGGCGCGCAATGCCCAGCCATCGGCGGCGGCAATGTCACGAGGCGGACAGGCCGCCATCAGTGGCGCGCCTGCAGCAATGCAGCCGGCGGCCTCGGCCAGCGAGAGCTCCACCGATGCGACCGGTTCAACGTCTCGCAGCAACGCGGCGAGCGTGGCGTCGAGCGGCGTGAGCGAGGACGGCAGGCGTTGGGTCATGCGCCATGATGGACCACGCATCGCCCGGTTTGGCAACCGCAGGTCATGCCGGGATCAACCGCCCGACTTGCCCGCATTGGGGAAGAACAATTGCTGTCCGTCGACCTTGTATCCGGCGATCGCCATCTGCCCCTCCGGCGAGGTGAGCCAGTCGACGAAAGTCTGTCCCAGCTCCTTCTTCACGTTCGCGAATTTTTCCGGGTTCACCAGCATCACGCCGTATTGGTTGAGCAGCCGCTTGTCGCCTTCGACGACGATGTCGAGATCGCCACGCTCCCTGAAGGCGATCCAGCTGCCGCGGTCGGACAGCACGTAGGCATTCGCCTTGCGCGCCGCCTCGAGCGCCGCGGCCATGCCCGGCGCGGCCTCGCGATACCAGGCGCCCTTGGCGGCGGGCATGTCGATGCCCGCAACGATCCAGAGCGAGAGCTCCGCGGCATGGGTGGCCGAGCGATCACCGCGTGTCACGAACGGCGCGCCCCTGGCCTCGATCGCCTTCAGCGCGGTCGCGATGTCCTTGCCCTTGACGCCGGCAGGATCGTTCTTCGGTCCGATCAGCACATAGTCGTTGTACATCACGTCGAGACGATTCACGCCGAAACCGTCGGCGACGAATTTCTCCTCCTGCGGCCGCGCGTGCATCAGCACGACATCGGCCTCGCCCCTGCGCGCCCCGTCGAGCACCTCGTCGGCGCGACGCGCGATCACCGTCACATCGATGCCGGTCTTGTTGCGAAAGATGGGCAGGAGATAATCAAGCAGACCGGACTCCTGCGTCGACGTGGTCGATGCCAGGACAATCGCGCGGTCCTGCGCGGACGACGCAGCAATGCCGGCGGCGAGACCACAGAGAAGCGCCAATGCAACGAACAGGCGGCGTACGGCCATGAGCGGGTTCCCTTGAATCCGGCGCGATCATGATGATCGATTACGCCGCACTCATGACGAATTGCCTGCTGGCAGCGCGATGCGACAACAAGAGATAGAGTGGAAACATAACCACCACCAACAGCAGGTTTCGCGGTGCGTCCCGCGCATCGCGTGGAGGTGCCGCACTCGGGAAAGTTCGGCAACGCATCGGCGCTCATATCGAGCGATCGCAAGGCTCACACCATTGGAGCGCCGCAGATTGTAAACCCAATGCGAAATCGCTGGTCAGCATGTGTTGCAAAGCAGCGAGATGATCAGGCATGGTTCGCGCGGACTGAAATGGAACTGCAGAATTCCACCTGCGACGAACGTCCAAAAAGAAGCAAGAATTTGCATAGGAATGCAGGATGGAATTCCTGACGACGAGTGAAGCGGCTGACTATCTCCGACTGGGCGAACGCAAGCTCTACGAACTCGTGACGACCGGCGCGATCCCCTGCACGAAGGTGACCGGAAAGTGGCTCTTCCCCCGCCACGAGCTCGACCTCTGGGTGCTGTCGGGACTGGCGCGTCCGGCCGGTATGCTGACCGCGGAGCCGCCGCCGGTGGTGGGCGGCAGCCAGGACGAGCTGCTGGATTGGAGCCTGCGCGAATCCGGCTCGGGCCTGGGATCGATGAGCGAAGGCAGCGCGCGCGGGCTCGAGCGGCTGCAGCGCAACGAGGTGATGGCGGTCGCGGTGCACTTCCACAGCCTCGACGCCGACGGCAATCTTGCCTCCAACGCCAGCGCGACGGCGCTGCGTGACGCGCCGGACCTGCATGATGCGGTGCTGGTCGCGTTCGTGCGCCGCGAGCAGGGCCTCGTGCTGCCGCCGGGCAATCCCAAACGGCTGCGCGGCCTCGCCGACGTGCTCGCGCTCGGCGCGCGGATGGCGATGCGGCAACAGGGTACGGGCGCGCAGATGCTGCTCGACGTGCTGCTGAAGCGCGCCGGCGCCTCGACGCGCGATCTGCGCCGGATCGAGACACCGGCCCTCACCGGACCGGATCTCGCCGAAGTGGTCCGCGCCGGACAGGCCGATTGCGGCGTGGCGACGCGCGCGGCGGCGCGCTCGGCCGGGCTCGATTTCGTGCCGCTGGTCTGGGAGAATCTGGACCTCGCGATGCGGCAGCGCAGCTATTTCCGCCCCGCCATGCAGGCCCTGATCCGGTTCCTCAGCGAAAGACGGCTGCGGCAGCGCGCCGAGGAGCTGACCGGCTACGATCCCTCGCCCGCGGGGCAGATCCGCTTCGCGGCCTGACATTGACGCCCACCCCTCAATAGTTGCAAAAGAAACCAATTCAGCCGGGCCGTACCCGGGGACAAGCAACTTCGGCCAACGAGCCGGATCAGGGGAGGACAAGCGTGAATCCAACGAGATTTGGACTGCCGGTCGCGGCCGGCTTTGCCGCGACGTTCCTGGCGGCATCGCTGCTGCCTGATACCGCGATGGCGCAGGTTTCCGACGACGTCGTCAAGATCGGCGTGCTCACCGACATGAACGGCCCCGCCTCCGCGCCGACCGGCCAGGGTTCGGTGACGGCGGCGCAGATGGCAATCGACGATTTCGGCGGCACCGTACTCGGCAAGCCGATCAGCATCGTGGTCGGCGACCACCAGCTCAAGGCCGACATCGGCGCCTCGCTCGCGCGGCGCTGGTACGACGTCGAGCAGGTCGATCTGATCGTCGACGTGCCGGTCTCGGCGGTCGGGCTCGCGGTGCAGAACATCGCCAACGAGAAGAAGCGGCTGTTCATCACCCACTCCACCGGCACCGCGGATTTCCACGGCAAGTTCTGCTCGCCCTACGCCATGCAGTGGGTGTTCGACACCCGCGCGCTCGCAGTCGGCACGGCGGACGCGGTCGTGAAGCGCGGCGGCGACAGCTGGTTCTTCATCACCGACGATTACGCCTTCGGCCATTCCCTGGAGCGTGACGCCTCCACCGTCATCACCGCCAATGGCGGCAAGGTGCTGGGCTCGGTGAAGCCGCCGCTGGCGACGCCGGATCTGTCCTCCTTCGTGCTGCAGGCGCAGGCGTCCAAGGCCAAGATCATCGGCATTGCCGCCGGTCCCCCCAACAACATGAACGAGATCAAGACCGGCTCGGAGTTCGGCGTGTTCAAGGGCGGCCAGCAGATGGCGGCGCTGCTGGCGCTGATCACCGACATCCACGGCCTCGGCCTGCAGGCAGCCCAGGGCCTGTTGCTGACGACGTCGTTCTACTGGGACATGGACGACAAGACCCGCGCATGGTCGAAGCGCTATTTCGCCAAGTTGAACAAGATGCCGTCGATGTGGCAGGCCGGCGTCTATTCCAGCGTGATGCACTATCTCAACGCCATCAAGGAGGCCGGCACCGACGATCCGCTCAAGGTCGCGGCCAAGATGCGCGAGAAGCCGGTCGAGGATTTCTTCGCCCGCAACGGCAAACTGCGCGAGGACAATCTGATGGTGCACGACCTCTGGCTGGTGCAGGTGAAGACGCCGGAGGAGAGCAAATATCCGTGGGACTATTACAAGATCCTCACGACCATCTCGGGCGACAAGGCGTTCGGGCCGCCGGACCCGGCGTGCGCGATGGTGAAGAAGTGATGGTGTAGCGACACGCGAGAGAAGTCGTCATGGCCGGGCTTGTCCCGGCCATGACGATGGTGGGCAAAGTCGCGTCCTACTTCACCACGCCGATCTCGCGAAAATACTTCATCACGCCCGGATGGATCAGCTCCGGCTTCGGCGCGGCCGCAACCGTGTTCGACGCTGTTGTCTCGCAGGCCTGCGCGAGCTGCTTGCAGAAGCTGGCCTCGACGCCGTGCAGCGTCTTCGCGAGGCGATAGGCGACATCGTCGGGCAGATCCTCGCGCGTCAGGACAAAACTCCAGGAGCCGAGCGAGACGATCGGTTCGGACTGCTTTGGATAGGAGCCGGCCGGCACGAGCAGCGGTTTCAGGAACGTATGTTTGGCGCGGATGCGCGTGATCTCCTCAGCGCTGGGCGCGATGAAGCGCGCGCCTGATGCGCTCGAGGCGACCGCGGCAAAGCCGGGCCAGCCGATGCCGGCGCCCCAGAGCGCGGCGACGCGGCCGTCCTCGACCATCGCGGGGCCGTCGCCGGCGCGGTCGAGATAGATGGCCTTGAAGTCCTCGTCCTGCCTCAACCCGAGGCCGTCCAGCACATAGCGCGCCAGGATCGGCAGGCCGGAGCCCTTGGCGCCGAACGCGACGGGCTGGCCGACGAGATCGCGGATGGTCCGGTAGGGACTGTCGGCCCGCACCACGAACATGCCGGGGTTGGAATAGATCGCGGTGAGGATCTTCAACCGCACGGGCGCGCGGCCGATGCCGGCGAAGGCCTCATAGGCCGGCTCGCCCGCGACCAGCGCGAGATCGAGCTCGCCCTTCTCCAGCAGCGGAATGTTCTCGTTGCTGCCCTTGGTGTTGCGCGGGGCGATCGTCAGCGACGGATCGGCCGCGTTCATCGCCTGCGCGAAGGCGTTGCCATAGAGCGGAAAGCCGCCGCCGGGCGTCGCGGTGCCGAGGCTGATTGTCGTGGGCGGAATGGCGTTGCCTCCGGTTTGAGCAGCGGCGGGGCTGGCGAGGAGTGCCGCGGCAAGAACGACGATCGAAGCGAATCTCATGATGAGTCCCGGCGGAGCTGCGTCAACACCGACTTGCGACGATGTAGGCAGCGGCCCGATTTTGTGAAAGCATGCGCCCCAACGACAATAGAACAATGGGAGGCTTCATGTTGCGAATTTTGCGGTGCGCTGTTTTCGGGCTGGTTTTGCTGTCGACGCTTGTCGGCGCCGCGCCTCGCGCCTTCGCCGCCTATCCCGACCGCCCCGTGCACTGGATCATCGGCTTCTCGGCCGGCGGCCCGGTCGACATCGTGGCGCGGATCATGGCGCAGTGGCTGTCGGACAAATTCGGCCAGCAGTTCATCGTCGAGAACAAGGCCGGCTCCGGCGGCAACATCGCGGCCGGTGCCGCGATCAATTCGCCGCCCGACGGCTACACGCTGCTGTTCGTCGCGCCCAACAACGCGATCTCGACCTCGCTCTACAAGAAGCTGCCGTTCGACTTCCTGCGCGACACCGTGCCGGTCGCCAGCATCATGCAGCTCACCAACATGCTGGTCGTCTCCAACGCGGTGCCGGCGAAGACGGTTGCGGAGTTCATCGACTACTGCAAGGCCAATCCCGGCAAGATCTCGTATGCCTCGTCCGGCAACGGCACCTCGGTGCACATGTCGGCCGAGCTGTTCAAGGCGATGACCAAGTGCGACATGGTGCACGTGCCCTATCGCGGCTCGGCGATCGCCTTCCCCGACATCATCTCCAACAAGGTGCAGCTGATCTTCGACAACCTGCCCTCCGCGCTGGAGCAGGCCAAGGGCGGCAATGTCCGCGCGCTCGGCGTCACCTCCCCGCAGCGCTGGCCGATCGTGCCCGACGTGCCCGCGATCGCCGAGACCGTGCCGGGCTTCGAATCGGTCGGCTTCTACGGCATCTCCGCGCCGAAGGGCACGCCGCCCGAAGTGGTCGAGATCCTCAACAAGGCCGTCAACGAGGCCCTGAAGGACCCCAAGCTGGTCGCGCGCCTCGCCGAGACCGGCGGCATCCCCAAGCCGATGACGCCGGCCGAGTTCGGCAAGCTGGTCGCCGATGAGACCGACAAGTGGCGCAAGGTGGTGGAGTTCGCCGGGGTGTCGGTGGACTGAGGCCGCCCCCGCCGTGGGCCTGCAGCTCACCGGCGAGACATCGGAGGGGATCAAAAGGCCCCCTCCGATCAAAAAGCAAAAACAACCCCATGCACAGTAGACGAGACCAATGATTACAAGGAGTTACCGACGAAGGCACGCCGCCCCGGCAAAAATCGGTTGACCCGTCGGGCAAAACAGGAGCATAACGGCATTATCGGAAATTTCGGGTATTCGTAATTTCCCGGCGTTGCCGCAGGCGTTTCCATCCGCCCGAGCCAGCATTGCACCCCTGCCTCCATCCCTGTAAACGAACCGCGCACCGTTGCCGGCCGCGCGTTCCCGCGGGCCGTCCCGCGGCGGGGCCTGTAGCTCAATGGTTAGAGCCGGCCGCTCATAACGGTCTGGTTGCAGGTTCGAGTCCTGCCGGGCCCACCAGCCTTCGAAACTCATCGATTCCGACATCGCTCAAGCCCAGCTCGTCGCCGTAATAGAGCGTGGGCGTGCCGCGCAGCGTCAGCAGCAACACGGAAGCGACGCGGGCCTGTATCTGACCGAGCCGCGTGGCGACGCGGGGACGGTCGTGGTTGCCGAGCACCCAGTTCGGCCAGCCGCCGCGCGGAAGCGCGGCCTCATAAGTGGTGATGGCCGCAGCAAGGGTGCGCGCGTCCCACTTCATGTCGATGAGCTGGAAATTGAACGGCAGATGCACGCCCGGGCGTATCCCGCCGTAATAGTGCATGAGACGGTCGACCGGCAGATAGATCTCGCCGATCAGCACCCGCTCGCCCAGTCCTCTCGCGCCGTAGCTGTCGGCGATGTCGCGCATCGCCGCGGCGATGTTGTGCACCTCGGGCTGGTCCGTGGAGTGGCGTTGCAGCAGGCGGTGCATTTCGCCCATGCCTGGACGATAGTCCGGGTTAGGTGGATTGTCCGGAAAGTCCGCCGCCTTCACCATGTGCCAGAGCACGTCGATGCGGAAGCCATCGACGCCGCGGTCGAACCAGAACCGCATCACATCGAACATCGCCGCCTGCACGTCCGGATGACGCCAGTTGAGGTCCGGCTGCTCCTTCAGAAAGGCGTGGTAGTAATATTGCCCGGTGATCTCGTCCCATTGCCAGGCCGAGCCGCCGAAATCGCTGATCCAGTTGTTGGGTGCACCGCCGTCTGCGGCATCGCGCCAGATGTACCAGTCTCTTTTTTGGTTCTCCTTCGAAGCGCGGCTCTCGACGAACCAGGGATGCTGGTCGGAGGTGTGGTTGGGCACGAAGTCGAGCAGCACCTTGAGCCCGCGCCGATGCGCCTGCAGCAGCAGCTCGTCGAAATCCGCCAGCGTGCCGAAGCATGGATCGATGTCGCAGTAATCGGCAACGTCATAGCCGAAGTCGACCATCGGCGACGGGTAGACCGGCGAGATCCAGATCGCGTCGACGCCGAGGCCCGTGAGATCATCGAGCCGCCGCGCGATCCCCGCGAGATCGCCGATGCCGTCGCCGTTGCTGTCCTGAAAGGAGCGCGGGTAGATCTGGTAGATCACGCCTGTCTGCCACCAGAGAGCGGTCATGCCGACCGAGCCCGCGAACCGGGCGCTGGCGCGTGCGCCGATCGGCGCTTACTGGTCACACGGTGTCGTCAAGACTGCTCCATCCTTCGCGCCGCGACGGCGGATTGCATCATCCGGGCCGTGGCGAGCCACTGTGTTCCCATGGGACGCGAAAGTCGACGGATTTGTGCGCAGCCGAAAGCGCAGATGGACCCGCAGCTTAGATCGGACCATATTGGCCGTTCCGCCGAGCACTCGCACACAACCGCCCTCTCGCGGCAGGAGACATTCATGACCAGTGAAAAAGGCCCGAACATCAAGAAGAAGCAGAAATGCAAGAATTGCGAAGGCAAGGGCTTGCTCAAGAAGGGCGACAAGGTGGTGAAGTGCCAGCGCTGCAAGGGCACGGGGGTGCGGTGAGGTCGAGGTGATGGCCTGACTTAACACTCGACCCGATACAGCCGCCACCGCTCCGGCACGCCCTTGAGCTGATGCATGCCGTGATCCCGCAGGCTGATCGCAGGCTGCGCCTTCAGGAGATCCTTCACCGCGCTCGACACCAGCACTTCCCCGGCGCGCGCCTTGGCGGCGACGCGGGTGCCGATGTGGAAGGCGAGGCCGACCATTTCGCCGCCGCTCATCGTGTATTCGCCGGCATGCAGGCCCACCCTGATCTCGAGGCCGAGCGTGCGCATCGCCTTCTGGATCGCGGTGGCGCAATTGATGCCGGCAGCTGGCGCCTTGAAGGTCGCCAGCACGCCATCGCCGGTCGTGACCACCTCCCTGCCGCGCGCGGTCTTCAGCTCCTTGCGGACGGCGGCGTAATAATGGCCGATGATCTTGGTCCAGCGCGCATCGCCGAGTTTGGCGGCCTTTGCGGTGGAGCCGACGATGTCGACGATCAGGATGGTGGCGAGCGCCTGTTTGGGTTCGGGGCTGCGCCCGGCCGACGGGCGCCGGCTCGTGATGGGTCCGGTCAGCGGTTCATAGCGATGGCTGCGACGCCGCGCGATCGCGGCCCTGGTGTAGTCCTGGGCGCGCTGCGCGGTGCCGCAGCGAATGGTCTTCTCCTGCGGCAGGCGCGACCAGCAGACCTCGCGGCCGTCGCCGGCGCCATGGACTTCGACGGCGCCCCACTTCAGGTAAACCACCGAGCCGACGCGCCGGACGCACCACGCCTTCGACGTGTATCCAGAGACGTTCGACCAATGGATTCCGATGCGGAGAAATTTCGGCATGAACGCGCGGCCAGTCGACGCAACCTTCGCAGCAACCTTGGGGCTACCCAGCGTCAAGCGTAGTGATACACTCCGGCATTGGCAATACGATCCGCCGCCGAGGCCGATCACAGAACCGTCGCGAGCTCATAGATCAGGACGCCCGCCCCGAGACAGCGCCGCCATGGATTGACGCCGCGAAAGATCTCGTCGAGCGCCCAGACGACGAGGCCGCCTCTGAACAAGATGTCCAGAGCGGTGGCAACCGTGCCAGGCGAGGGCCAGACCCAGCGCAAGGCACCGGCCACGATGACGACCCAGAGCACGAGATTGGGCGCCTGGGCGATGGTAATCTCGCCGGTCGTCCGGCTTCGAAAGAACCATTGCAGGACTTGGGGCATGATCGCCGTGGCCTCTCCGATGCTTCATATACCGCATTGACGTCAGCGCCGGCCAATCCAATCGCGGCCATGGTCGCGGCATCAGCGAGCCGCGCGGCCATCAAGCAAAAAAGGGCCCCGCAATCTGCGGAGCCCTTGATCTCGCGGTATGTCGACCGGGTTACTTCATGGTGCCGGCCTTGGTGCCGCCCTGGTCGCTGCCCGGGCCGGAACCACCCTGGCCGGATGCGTCGGGCTGCATGCCGCCCTTGGCCATGCCCTTCGTTCCGGTATTCATGCCGGTCGTGCCCTTGTGCATCGAACCCTTTTCAGTGCTGTGCATGCCGGGCTTCTGCATGTTGTCGGACTGCGGCGCGGGACCGGTGTTCTGGGCGAAAGCAGAGCCGGACATCAGGGCGAGGGCGGCGGTCGCGATCATGATCTTCTTCATGGGAAACTCCTTCATCTGTGCGGGGGCAACGTCGCGTCGAGTCGCCTCGTTCCTAGCGAGGCCATCGAGCCGGCAAAACATTCTCCACGGGGGTTTGAAACTTTGGGCGTCGCATGTCGTAGCCGGGCGCGTTCCATTCACATGACAGGAATTTAAGGTGGCGATCTGGAAATCCCGGCGCGCGCCGCACGTATCTTGGATGTCGGCGAGCGGACCTCCTCACGCGCGAAGCCGACCGGCGGTCCCACCGGGCCAGATTGGTCGCGCCCACGATGGGCCGCCGTTCAAATCAGATAGGAACCGGCGCATCGGCCGGAGATTGGTGAACGCCGGGTCCCACAAAACACCGGCACTTTGGCGGCTCCGGCTCTTAGCCCACCCCTGCGGAGTCCGGGGCCGCCTCAAGGAATCAGCATTCGATGGATGAGAGCCTGAGGATCGTCTTCGCGATCGGCGCCACCGCCGCGGTCGCCGCAGGAGCGTTCTTCGTCATCCGCTTCTTCGCCACGTTCACTTGAGGCGAGGCTGGCGGCCGCGATACGCCGGCTCAGCCGTGATACGCGAACAGCTCGATCGGGTCGCTGAAGCCGCGCACTTCATATTTGCCGACATGCTCCAGCTCGAACTCGCGCTCCACCAGTTCGGCGAACGCGCGCGACAGCAGCACGTTGCGCCCCAATTGCTTGGTGAGCGCTTCGAGGCGGGAGGCCATGTTGACGGCGGGGCCGATCACGGTGAAGTCCAGCCGCGTGGATGATCCGATATTGCCGTACATGACGTCGCCGACGTGAACGCCGATGCCGTAGTTGAGCGGCGCGCGTCCGGTCGCGCCGTTGCGCTCGTTCAGGGCGGCCATGGCCTGACGCGCCTCGGTCACGGCGCGCAGCAGATTGGCGCAGGCGGCGGGCTCGTGAAGCGGGAAGATCGCGAGCAGGCCGTCGCCGATGAATTTCAGGATCTCGCCGCCGTGCTTCGCGATCGGCTCCGACATCGCGTCGAAATAATCGTTGAGGAGATCGATGACGTCGTCGCGCGGCCAGTTGTCGGAGATCTTGGTGAAATCGCGCAAGTCGCAGATCATGATCGCGGCGCGCACCGTGGTGCCGGTGCCGCGCCGTGTCGCGCCGGCCAGGATCAGCTCGCTGGCATGGGAGCCGACATAGGTCTCCAGCAGCGTCCGCGCCAGGCGGTTCTTGATGCGGATTTCGCTGACCAGCGCCAGCACCGGCAGCACGCGCTTCAGCGCAGCGATATGCGCCTCGTCGAAACCGCCGGGGCGATCGGTCGCGAAGGTGACGAGATGACGCTTGCCGAGGGTGTGATAGAGCGGCCAGGCGACATAGTCGGTCAGGCCCTTTGCCCGCATCTCGTCGTAGAGCGCGTGCTTGCGGCCGAGCGCGACGTCGCGCTCGAGATTCTCGCGCAATTCGGTTGCGCCGTCCTGGATCTCGTTGGCGGGACTGCCGATGTATTCGGAGCGCTCCCGCACGTCGAAATCGACCAGGGCGATCTCCGCCTCGCGCAGGCCGTCTGCCCACATGAAGCGGGCCCCCAGCCATTGCGGATGCTGGATCAGGACGTGAAACGTCGACCGCTGCAGGGGAATGCCGGCCTGCTGCAGCCGGATGCACATCTGGGCGAAGATGTTGTCGATGAAGCGCTCGTCGCGCGTGCCGTTGGTCAGCCAGTCGACGACGCCGTCGGACAGCGTGGGGGTATTTTTATCAGGCGCATTCATGGATGCAGATATCGTGCGCCGGCCACGCGGCGTCAACCTGGCCGATTGCATGGATTGTACGCAGCGCCTGATCGTCGTTAACCGACCAGCCGGATCGATGCCAGCACGATCAGGCCCGAAACGAGCGCCAGCCTCGATGCCTCGGCCAGATCGACCTTCAGCGTGTTTTCGTGCGAAATCGCAAAATCCTCACCGCCGAGGCGGATGCGGCATTCGCCGCGCGCCGCGTAGACCAAATGCGTGCCGGCGGGAAGCATCCGCTCGCCGGGCTGCTTGATCGCGTCCAGCTCGATCTCCGCCGCGCCGCGCCGGGCCATCAGGTTCACCACCTCGACCGGGCCAGCCTCGAGCGCAGTGACGATCTCCATCTCGCCGGTGAAGCGCACCGTCGTAAAAGGTTCACGCTCGTCGAAGTCCTGCGTCGGTGATTTCAGCACCAGTCCGCGTCCACCGACGACCATCTGCAGGCGATCGATACCCGGCATGTGGGAGAACGGACCGGGCGCCACGATCGGCGTGGCGGCGAAACGCCAGAGCAGGCTGTCCCAGTCCCTGGCCGGGCTCCCTTCACGATGGGCATCCGCGATATCGGTGAAAATGCCGCCGCCGTTCTTCCAGGGCGAGCGGGTGTAGTGTTCGGATTTGAGCAGCGTGGTTTTCATGTGGTGGAGCTGTCCGGGAAACGCATGTGGGCCGATATGGCCCACGCATCATGCGTGCGATGGAGCGGATTTGCCAGCCGATTTGATGGACGGCCTCACGCCTTCGCGTCGCGCTGCAGCCGGGTGCCCAGCTCGTTGACGCGCTATTGCTCCGGACATGGCGCGCCGCTCTTGTCCCATTGCGCGACGAAGGCGGCCAGTTGATCGGCGGAGTAAGGTGGCGCGGCCCTGCCCGGGCCCGGACTCCATCCCCATCTGACCTTGCCGTCATTCCTGATGTGGTCGACCACGTCATCGATCGAGGCCATGCCGCGAAGCCTCGGATCCCTGAACTGCCTGCAGATCTCGGCGCTGGACTTGCCGAACCATTGTCTTTCGGGCGCCGGAAGCTTCCAGTCCACCGCGCCGGGCGGGCCATGCGGCGCCTCTGAATTTCGCGGCATGTGACACGTCGTGCAGGCGAGATAGGTTGCGCCGTTGCGGCGGTCGCCGGCAACGATGTTCATGCCATGGGGCCGCGTTACCGGCCCGTTACTTGCGCCGGACCACATCGGCACACCGTCTTCTCCGACATGACAATTGGCGCAGCGCGGATGCGAGAAGACTTCGTTGATCCTGCTCCAGAGCGCGAGGCCGGGCGCTGGATCCCGGGCGGGCGGCTGAGCCTCGGCGGCCGCCTGTGCGGGACAGGCGATCAGCAGGATGAGGAGCGCGTAGCGGATCATGCGGCGAGGCCCTCCCTCAGACGAACCTGATGCCCTCGGTCTTGATCAGCGGCAATTGGCGCGCACGAATTCCGGTTGCGGCAAAGATGGCGTTGGCAAGCGCGGGCGCGGCCGGAGGAACGGCAGGCTCGCCGATGCCGCGGATTCCCGTCTCGCCGGTGGTCTCCAGCGCTGCGACCTCGATCTCCGGAGCCTGGTAGAGGCGCATGCCCTCGTACTCGTGATAATTGGTCTGAACCGCCCGGCCGTTGGCGAAGGTGAGCTCGGCGTTCATCGCATGCCCGAGAGCCCAGACCACGGCGCCTTCGACCTGATTTTTCAGATTATCGGGATCGAGCACCACCCCGACCTCGGCCGCGACGAAGACACGCGCAATCCTGATCGCATCATTGATCTTCTCGACCTCGATCACTTCGGCGACGGGCACACCGAACGAGAGCGTAAACGCGAGGCCCCGCGCGCGGCCAGGGCCGGGCTTGCTGTCCCAGCACGACATCCTGCGGACCTCGTCGAGGACCCTGCGCGACGGCGCGTGCGAGCACAGCCGGAGCCGCTCGTGGAGCGGATCGGCGCCGGCAATTTGGATCAACTCGTCGAGACAGCATTCGTGCAGGAAGGCGTTGCCGGACGCGCCGACCGAGCGCCAGGAACTGACGCGCACCAGCTCGGGCACCCGATAGCCCGTGACCCGGTAGTTGGGAATCCTGAACGGCTGATCCCAGGCACCGGCGACGATCGCCATGTCGGGTCCCGGCATGTGCAGGCCCAGCCGGCCGAATTGCGACGACGTCACCGATGGCGCGGCGATGGCGAGGTCGCAGGCGTCGAGCTTTCCGTCCTTCACCGCTCCGCGCATGCGGGCGACGGCGAGCGGACGCGGGAAATCGTGCGTCATGTCCTCTTCGCGCGTCCACGTCATCTTGATCGGCCGGCCCTGATAGGCCATCGCGAGCTCGACGCCCTGACGCACATAATCGTTTTCCAGGCGCCGGCCGAAGCTGCCGCCGCTCGGCAGGGCGTGAAGATGAATGTCCTCGGCGGCAAGCCCGGTCAGCTTTCGCGCCATTTTCACCAGAAACACGGGAGCCTGCGTCCCCGTCCAGATGTCGAGGCGTCCGTCCTTGAGCTGGACCACTGCGTTCATCGGCTCGAGCGGCGCATGGGCGAGATAGGGCACGCGGTATTCGGCCTCGATCACCCTCGCGCCGGCGAGCGCGGCATCGACGTCGCCATCGTCCTTGCAGCGACTGTCGCGGCGCTCCGGGATGAAGGAGGCCCTCACCTCCTCGAACATCGCCGCGCTGCTCGCTGGATAGGACGCCTCGCCCCAATCGAACCCGATGAGCTTCGCCGCCTGGAAGGCGCGCCAGGTGTTGTCGGCGATGATACCGACACCGCCCTTGACCGGCACGATCTTGAGGACGCCCCTCGCCTTCGCGGCCCTGGAAGCATCGTAGCTCCGCAGGCTGCCGCCGAGATGGGGATTGGTGCAGACCGTGGCGTAGACCATGCCGGGCAGGCGGATATCGATGCCGAAGGTGGCGGTGCCCGTGCACTTGGCGACCATGTCGAGCCGCGGCATGGACTTGCCGAGATAACGCCAATCCTTGCGATCCCTGAGCTTGACGTCGGCCGGCACCTCCAGCGTGGCCGCAATCTCGGCCAGCGATGCATAGCTGAGCGCGCGACCATTCGGCGCGATGACCGCTCCATCCCGCGTCTTGAGATCAGCCCTTGCAACACCGATCTGCTTCGCCGCCGCGCGGAGCAGCAGTTCGCGCGCGGTCGCACCGGCGATGCGCAGCCGGTCGTAAGCATCGGCCACAGTCGACGAGCCGCCGGTCCATTGAAGACTGAGGAACTTGCCGCCGGCCTGGCTGATCGCCTCCGCCACCGGACCAAGAAGCACGCTGGTCGCCGCAATCGGAAGCCCCTCCTTGAGAACCTTGCCGTTGTAGTAGACCGAGCTCGGCGCCCCCGGATCGACCTTGATGTCGCTCCACGCGATATCCAACTCTTCGGCGACCAGTGCCGCCTGCACGGAATAGGCTCCCTGGCCGAGATCGGCACGCGGCGTGATGATCGTGACACCGTCCTCGCCGATCCGCACATAGGGCGTCAGCATGAGCTGCCCCTTGTCCAGACCGTCCTTCAACCGCGCATTCACGCGAAATCGCTCGAAGAAATAAACGCCGACAACGAGGCCGCCGGCGACCGCGCCCGCCCCGACGAGCACGGCACGCCGCGAGCACGCGCCGAGGCGGCTCACGGCTGTTGTCCCTGCAGCTTCCGCGCTGCGGTCCTGATCGCGGCGCGAATGCGGGTGTAAGTGCCGCAGCGACAAAGATTTGCCGACATCACGCGATCGATCTGATCGTCGAGCTGTCGGTCGGACAGTAGCGGCTTGCCCTTGATCCTGGCATTCAGCAGTGCGGCGGCGGCCATGATCTGCCCCGGCTGGCAATAGCCGCATTGCGCCACCTGATGCTCGATCCATGCCGCCTGAACGGCATGCAGCGCATGCGGCGTTCCCAGCCCGGCGATCGTGACGACCTTGGCCTCGTTCGCGAGGTCGCCGATCCTGAGCGAGCACGACCGCACCGGCCGGTCGTCGACATGCACCGTGCACGCACCGCACATCGCGATGCCGCAGCCATATTTCGGACCGGTGCAACCAAGTTCGTCGCGCAGCACCCACAACAGGGGCATGTCGTCCTCGACATCCACGCTGTGCGACTCTCCGTCGACCCAAATCACGCGCATGGGGGCTCCGGAAAACAGATGGTTCTGACAAAACGGATCGCCGGGCCACCGGCGCAGCCTCAACTTAAGGCTTTAATATGGGTGGCATTATCGCGCGGGAAGGTCGCGATGGCAAGGAGGCGGATCGGCGCTCCCGCTGCCGAATTCTCGCATCTTACATCCCGCTCAGACCGCTATCGACCGCGAGCGTCTGTGCCGTGACGTAGACGCTTTCGTCCGAGAGGAAGAACAGCACCGCATAGGCGATCTCCCACGCGGTGGCCTGGCGGCCGAAGGGGACGTGGCCCTTGCCACGATTGGGGCGGCCGGCGCCGGCTTCGCGGCCGTTGGGGGTGTCGACGAGGCCGGGATAGACCAGGTTGGCGCGGATGCCGCGGCGCGATCCGAAATGGGCGATGTTGCGCATCAGGCCGCCGAGCGCGGCCTTGGAGGAATCATACACGGCCATCTGGGAGCCGGCTTTCAGTGCGGCGATCGACGAGATGAAGACGATGGCGCCGCCATCGTCGAATCTCGGCAGCGCGGCGCGGCAGCACAGCATGGGCCCGCGGACGTTGACGTCGTAGATCCTGTTCCATTCCTCGGGGCTGACCGCATCGAGGCCAACTTTGCCGAAAGTGCCGATGTTCAACACCATGCCGTCGAGACCGCCCATCGCGCGGTGGGCCTCCTCGATCATGCGGACGACGTCGGCTTCCGATGTCACGTCGGCGGCAATCGCAAAACCCTCCCCGCCTTCGTCCGTGATGTGCTTGACGGTCTGCTGTGCGGAGGTGCGGTTGAGGTCGGCCACCGCGACCTTCGCGCCCTCGCGCGCGCAAAGGATGCTCATGGCGCGGCCGTTGCCGATCGGATCGGTGGCAGCATCGAACACGCGCTGGCCGCCGCCGACGATCAGGATGCGGCGTCCCTTCAGGCGCCCCCTGCCCGGTGCTTCGCCCGACGACTCCGCGCTTGGTGGACGGACGTAGCGCTCCGGCTTGCTCTCGGTATCCGTCATCTCAGCCGCCCTACTTCTTGCCGCCGTCATAAACCTTCATGCCCGCGGCGGGATCGAGATCGGTCTCGGTCGCCTCGGTGAGGCGGGCCATCATCATGTAGAAGCCCAGCGCAACGATGGATTCGACGATCTCCTGATCGCTGAAATGTTCTCGCGCAGCAGTAAAGGTCGTCTCGGGCACGCGGACGTTCTGCACGACCTCACGGCCAAACTTCAGCAAGGCGCGCTCGGCTTCGTTCAATGCGGCAGAGTCGTAGTCGCCGCGCTCCACCGCATCGATCTGTCCTTGCGTGCAGCCGACGCCGAGTGCGATCGGCACGTGCTGGCGCCATTCGTAGGCGCCGCCTTCCAACTGCGCGGCCTGGAGGATCAAGAGCTCGCGGTTGACGGCACCGAGCTTCTGCTTGTGCAGGATCGAATTGCCGAGCCGCATCGCCGGGATCATGTTGGCCTCGGCGTGCGCCATCATGCGAAAGATGTTGAGCTTGACCGGCATGCGGTCGAACGAGGCGCGGATGTCGCCGCTCGTCGTCTCCGGATCAATCAGGGGCAGCCTTGCCACGCGTTTCTCCCTTGGGTTTTCGTTTCTTGTTGGCTTCGTCGTTGCCCGCCGCGATCAGCGACAGGAAGAAGGCGAGGTAGCGGTCGATCGCCTCGATCACCTTGGCCCGCGGCGACGGCGCCGCGCCCATCACGTAATGTTCGAGGCGAATGTAGATCAGGCCGGCGGCGAACAGCCGCGCGGTCTCGCGCGGGTCGGGCGTCGAGACGAGGCCAGCGAGCGCAAAGCCGCGGAAATAGTCCGTCATCATGCTCTGCTCGCGCGCGTAGAAATGATCGGCGAACTTGGCGCGGATGCCGGGCACGCGGTTACGCTCGGCTGTGATCACCTTCTGGAACTGGTGCTCGCGCGGATCGGACCATTGCTCGACGAGGTCCAATGCAAACTGCCGGCAGAACGCGGCGGGCTGGCGCGCGAGCTGCCTGTAACGCACTTCCTCCAGCCGACTCGCCGAACTGGCGGGACCGTGCTCGGCAACGATCGCTTCCAGGATCGCGGCCTTGCCGGAGAAATGGTTGTAGAGGCTGCTCTCGCGGATACCGACGCGCCGCGCCAGCTCGCGCATGGAGGCGCCGCCATAGCCGCTCTGTGCGAACAGATCGAGCGCCTCTGTGAGGATGCGCTCGCGGGTCGTGGGCGCAGCCGCTTCCGCCGTGCTGGAGGTGTGGACAGCCATGACGGCTTGACTAACGAACGATCGTTCGCTAGTCAACCGTACGAACGATCGTTCGTTTGCCAATGTGGAGACAACGGTCGCGGCCCGCAAGGGCCAGGTTCTCGCGTTTCAACTCCGCTCATTCGAGAGGCGGAGAGCAAGTTTGGGAGATGACGTCATGGCGCGCTTTGCCCGCCTTCGCCTGGGTGCGGCCTGCATCCTGTTGCCGTTGCTCGCGGCCAGCACCGCCTCCGCCCAAAGCAAGTACGATCCCGGCGCCGACGACAAGACCATCAAGATCGGCACCACCGCGCCGCTGAGCGGGCCGGTCTCGGCCTTCGCCCAGATCGCGAAATCCGCCGAAGCCTATTTTCGCAAGGTGAACGACGACGGCGGCGTCAACGGCCGGCGCATCCAGATGATCATCGCTGACGACGCCTACAGCCCGCCGAAGACCGTGGAGCAGACGCGGCGGCTGGTCGAGAGCGAGGAAGTGCTGCTGATCTTCGGCGGCGTCGGCACGCCCACCAACAGCGCCGTGCACAAATATCTCAACGACCGCAAGGTGCCGCAGCTGTTCCTGGGCTCGGGTGCGGCGAAGTGGGACGACCCGAAGAATTTTCCGTGGACCGTCGGCTGGCAGCCGACCTATCGCGACGAAGCCATCGCCTATGCCAAATACATCAAGGCGAGCCACGCCAAGGCGAAGATCGGCGTGCTCTTTCAGAACGACGATCTCGGCAAGGATTATCTGAAGGCGCTGGAGGAAGGCCTCGGCAGCGGCGAGGCGATCGTCGCGCGCGCGGCCTACGAGACCTCGGCGCCGACTGTAGACACCCAGATCCTGCAACTGAAGACCGCAGGCGCCGATGTGGTGCTGGTCGCGGCGACGCCGAAATTTGCGGCGCAGGCGATCCGCAAGATCGGCGAAATCGGCTGGAAGCCCGTAACGATCATCTCCAACGTCTCGGCCTCGATCAGCGGCGTGCTGGAGCCGGCCGGCAAGGACAATTCCACCGGCGTCATCTCCAGCCAGTACCTGAAGGACGCGACGGATCCCGCGTCGAAGGACGACGCCGGCTACAAGGAATGGCTGGCGTTCATGGACAAGTACATGCCGGACGCCAACAAGAACGACTGGCTGAACGTCTATGGCTACACCATCGCGCAGACGCTGGTGACGGTGCTGAAGGCCTCCGGCAACGACCTCACCCGCGCCAATGTGATGAAGCAGGCGACGACGCTCAAGGACGTCAAGCTGCCGATGCTGATCAACGGCACCGCGGTGAACAACTCGCCCGAGCGCTATACGCCGATGACGAGCCTCCAGCTCATCCGTTTCGACGGCACGCGCTGGGTCCCGTTCGGCGACCTGCTGAAGAATTGAGCTATGCGGCAGGTCAAAATCGGCAGCATGCGGGTCGATCTCGTCAGCGAGATCTCCTCGCTTGCGTTCGACAAGACCTGGCTGTTCGCCAACGTCACCGACGCCGTGATCGCGGAGAACCGCAGCTGGCTCGATCACCGCTATATCGAGCCGGAGACCGGCCGCTTCATCCTCAGCCACCACTCCTATCTGGTGCGCACGCCGCGCTGGACCGCCATCGTCGACACCTGCTGCGGCAACCACAAGCAGCGGCCGCGCGTGCCGGCGTGGAACGACCTCAACCAGCCTTATCTCGAAAACATGCGGGCGCTGGGCGTTGTGCCCGAAGAGGTCGACTTCGTGATGTGCACGCATCTGCATGTCGATCACGTCGGCTGGAACACACGCCTCCTCGACGGAAGCTGGGTACCGACCTTCCCCAACGCGCGCTATCTGATGGGCCGCGAGGAATACCGGCATTTCGAGGCCGCACACAATGCGGCGCCGAAGAGCCCGGTGAACCACGGCTCGTTCGAGGATTCCGTGCTGCCGGTGGTCGCGGCGGGCCTCGCCGAGCTTGTCGAGACCGACCATCGCCTGTTCGATGATCGCGACGCCGCCCTGCGCTTCGCGCCGGCGCCGGGCCACACCGCCGGCAACATGCAGATCCATCTCAACGGCGGGCACGACCACGCGGTGATGTCCGGCGACGTCATCCACCATCCGATCCAGTGCGCCGCGCCCTGGCTCTCCAATGCCGCCGACGTCGATCCAGCCGCGGCGGTCGCGACGCGGATGGCGCTGCTGGAAGAGATTGCCGACACGCCGAGCTATCTGCTCACCGGCCATTTTCCGGCGCCAACCGCAGGCCGCGTGATCCGGCACGGCGAGGCCTACCGATTTCGTTTCGAAGATTAGGGAATGCCATCATGATGCTGCGCACCGTCTCGCTCTCGCTTCTCGCATTGCTGTCGGCGGCCTTGCCGTCGCGCGCCGAGGATCCCGCCGTCTATCCCACGCATAAAATCCGCATGCTGCTGCCCTATGCGGCCGGCGGCGGCGGCGACGTGGTCGGCCGGCTGCTGGCGGACAAGATGGGCAAGACGCTCGGGCAGAGCATCTATATCGAGAACCACACGGGAGCTGCCGGAACGCTCGGGACCCAGATGGTCGCGACCTCGCCGAACGACGGCTACACCATCACCGTCGGCGGCATGACCACGCATGTGCTGGCCCCCGCAATCTATCCAAAGCTGCCCTACGATTCGATCAAGGATTTTACGACGCTCGGGCGCGTCGGCGTCTCCGCGATCATGCTGGTGGCGACCAAGGATTTCGCCGCCAATGACATCAAGGAGCTGATTGCGCTCGCCAAGAAGGGCCAACCGATCCAGTACGGCAGCTGGGGCATCGGCTCGACCGGGCAATTCTGCGCGGAAATCCTGATGCAGCAGACCGGCATCAAGATGGAGCACGTGCCGTTCAACGGCATCGCCAAGCTCGCCGGCGACCTGCTCGGCGGCCACATCTCGCTGGCGACGCTCGACGTGGCGACCGCGACGCCGCTGGTGAAGGACGGCTCGATCAAGGCGCTGGCCGCCTGCGGCGAGCGCTCGCCGAGCCTGCCGGATATCGCCAGCTACAAGGAACAGGGCGTGCCGTTCGACCGCAGCCTGTCCTGGGCGATGTATGCGCCGGCTGGCCTCGCTCCGCCGATCGCACAGAAATTGCAGGCGGCGCTGAAGGACGCGCTCGGCGACGCCGTGGTGAAAGACAAGCTGCTGGCGCTCGGCATCACGCCGCAATTCGTGCCGGGTGACGAGCAGCGTGACATCAATGCCCGCGACATCGAGGCCTGGAAGCAGGTTGCCAAGGACGCAGGCATCGAGGTCAAGTGAGCAGGAACCTGGCGAGAAGCTTGCGTGCGGCCATCCTTCGAGACGCCCGCTTGCGCTGGCTCCTCAGGATGAGGACTTGTTTCGCGGCGCGACCCTAAACCCTCATGGTGAGGAGCCCGCGCAAGCGGGCGTCTCGAACCATGCAGGCCGGGCTCGTCCCACAGACTCCCGCCGCCATATGGAGTGAATAGAATGAAAACAGGAGCGCGGGCATGAGCCGCATCTTCGGCGCGGTGCGCCAGAATGGATATGTGGTGCGGGACATCCAGGCCGCGATGAAGCACTGGATCGAGGTGATGGGCGTCGGCCCGTGGTACTACATCGACCGCGTCAAGACCGACTGGTTCCGCCATCGCGGCCAGGAGTCCGCCGTCGAGATGAGCATCGCGCTGGCGAACTCCGGCGACCTCCAGATTGAACTGATCCAGCAGCGCAACGACGCGCCCTCGCTGTACAGGGAATTCCTCGACGCCGGGCACGAAGGCCTCCAGCACATGTCCTACTGGAGTCACGACTACCAGGCGCTTTACGACAAGGCACTGGGGCTCGGCTACAGGATCGGCCATGAGGGCCAGATCGGCGGTGACAAGGGGCGCTTTGCCTATTTCGACACGCAGGCGCATCCGGGAACGGTCATCGAGATCTCCGACATCAGCGGCACCAAGGGCCCGTTCTTCGAGAAGGTCCGACAGGCGGCGATGAACTGGGACGGCTCGCGTCCGATCCGCGAGGTGGTCGGGAAATCGTAGGACGGATCACCTCTGCACGCTGGACAACGATCCATGCTAGCGTGAGCCTCGTGTCTGAACCTTCAGCGAGGCCATCATGTCCAGCACTGACAAGGTTTTTGCCGGCTCGATCCCAAAGCTCTACGACGACTATCTGGTCCCGATGATCTTCGCGGTCTACGCGCAGGACATCGCACGACGCGTCGCGGCACGCTCTCCTTCGGTACTGCTCGAGATCGCCGCGGGCACCGGTGCGGTGACGCGCGCCGTGGCGGCGGCGCTGCCGCGCGGCATCCGTTATGTCGCGACCGACCTCAACGAGCCGATGCTCGCGGTCGCGGCGCAGCGGCAGGCGGACGACGATCGCATCACCTGGCGCCAGGCGGACGGAATGGCGCTGCCCTTCGGCGACGGCGAATTCGACGTGGCGTGCTGCCAGTTCGGCGCGATGTTCTTTCCGGATCGCGTCAAGGCCTATGGCGAGGTGAAGCGCGTCTTGAAGCCAGGCGGCACGTTCGTGTTCAATGTCTGGGATCGGATCGAGGACAATGTGCTGACGCACGAGGCGACCATGGCGCTCGGCACGATGTTTCCCTCCGATCCGCCGCGTTTCATGATCCGGACACCGCACGGCTATTACGACAGGGACGTCATCAGATCCGACCTCGAACGTGCCGGCTTCCGCGACATCACGATCGAAACGCGATCCGAGATCAGCCGCGCGCCGTCGGCCGAATATGTCGCGATCGCTCTCTGCCAGGGCACGCCGCTGCGCAACGAGATCGAGGCCAGGGATGCCAGCAAGCTTCAGGCCGCAACCGATCTCGTTGCCGAGGCGATCCAAACACGCCATGGATCCGGACCGGTCGAAGGCAAGATTCAGGCGATCGTGATCGAGGCGCGGTAGAAGTCGCTGGGAGCTTCAGCTCCCGCGCAACTTACCAAAAGCTCCGCTGCATCGGCTGCGCCGGCTGGTAGTATTGATACTGGCCGCGGCGGCGTGGATTGACTGGCTGGGAATACGGATCGCGCTGCTGGAAGAAGCCAAAACCGTTGCCGCCCCAGCCATCGTCGCTCGCCATTTCCATCGGCGGCGGCGCGGTCGGCTTGCGGGTGATGAAGCCGCCCTGCGGATGATTGCTCAGCACCGCCACGAACTCGGTGCGGTAGTTGGTCTCGGCGCTCAACGGCTCGTCCGAGATGACGATCGACGAGCGCGGCAACGCGGTCGGCCCGATGCGATCCCAGACGTCCTGCGGAATGGTGATGCGGTCGAGCGCGTCCTTGGCGTCGTCGCCGCTCTCGATCGTGACCACGCTCCAGCGCAGGCCGGTATCGCTCTTCGCCATCGCGGTGAAGATATGCGTGCCGAGCGGCTGGTCGGGATTGCGGATGGTGACGGGAACCTCGATGCTGGTGTCGAACACCTCGCCGCCGCCATCCGGCGCCGGCTTGTGGGTGTTCCGCCGCACGTAGAGCTTCTGCGTCGCGCGGCTGATGTAGACCGAGACCGGCTCGAGCGCGAGCTTGGCGTCGGTCGCAGCTGTCACGGCCTCGGCCTTCCTGGTCGCCGCGACCTTGGCGGCTTCCTTCGTCGCTGCCACGGCGTCGCGCTTCGGCTGCGCGGCAGTCTTGGCGGCATCGAGCGCCGACGCAGCGTCGGCAGCCTTGGTGGCGACCTTCTGCTTCAGCTCCTCGGCCTGCGCACGCGCCTGATCGGTCTTGGCGGCAGCGATCTTCTTGTCGGCGAAGGCGAGCTCGGCGTCGGCCTTGGCCTTCTGCTGTTCCAGCTTGCGCAGGGACGCAGGAAGCGACGCCGCCTCCTTCACGGCCGCTGCCGCAGCCTTCTTGGCCTCGGCGGCAGCCTGGGTCGCCTCCTCGGCTTCAGCGGAGAGCTTGTCGGCCCGGCTCGGCACGGCTGCGATGGCCTCCCGCTTCGGCACGAACAGCGAGGGATGGGTGAAATCGATGGGAGCCGCGTCGTTCGGCGAGATGATCACGCGCATCCCGATGTTGGTCTTGTCGAACAGGCCCTCGGCGAAGCCGAAGGGCATGCGCACGCAGCCGTGCGAGGCGGCATAGCCGGGCAGCGGCCCGCCATGCAGCGCGATGCCGTTCCAGGTGATGCGCTGCATGTTCGGCATCCAGGCATCGTCATACATGGTCGAGCGGTGGTCCTTGTCCTTCTCGACGATGGCGAAGACGCCGGCCGGCGTCTCACGCCCCGTGGTGCCGGTCGACACCGGCGCGCGCAGGATCCAGCCATCGGCGTCGTAGAAGGTGACCTGCTGGCTCTTGATCGACACGATCGCCATGATCGGCTCGCCGGCTTCACGCGGCGCCACCGCCTCGGCCGGCTGGCGCGCCTGCTTGGCCGCTTCGGCACTGCCGGTCAGCGCCGTCAGGACGGCGACCGCGGCGAGCGCGACAAGTCCGGGAGGCCGCCAACGCCGCATCGCCGGGGTGGATTGCGCCGTCGTCATCAGGTCTTTCATGCCATACCCCGGTCCGATACCAGTCCGCGCCAATCTCGATCAGATTGCGATCTTTGGATTAAGAAATCGCAGCCACCTTGCGTTCCGTATCCGGCAATATTCGGACCTGGCAGGCGGCAAATCTCTCATATACGAGGGCTTGCGCAGGCGGAAGGTGGCGCGGGGCCGGGGCTGGCCCGGGGCTGGTCACGAATCGCTGCGGCACGATGTCCGCTGGTACAATGAACGGCGTGTCAGGCCCGTGCTTTGGGCAGCGCGATGTGACGGTCATCACAGAGAATTGTGTGACGGTTCCTGAACGGCTTACGACGCGACGCCGACCGCCTTGCTGTCGACCGCCGCCTGGATTTCCGCATCGCTCAAGCCCGCCTCGCGCAGCACCTCCCGCGAATGCTCGCCGAGGCGCGGCGCCATGCGATGGAGGCCGGCCGGGCTTTCCGAGAATTTCGTCGCGGGGCGCGCCTGCCTGATCCGGCCTTCGGTGGGATGATCGATATCGGCGAACAGCCCGACGGCAGCCAGATGCGGCTGCTCACCGATCTCGGTGAGCTTGGCGAACGCCGTGTGCGGCACGTCCAGCCGCAGCAGCAGTTCCTCCCACTCCGCGGTGGTGCGGGTCGGCCCGATCTCGCTCATCCGGTCGTAGATCTTGTCGATGTTTTGCGAGCGCAGCACAGGATCGCGCACGCCGAGCTCGTCGCTTAGCTCAGGGCGGCCGACGGCTTCGAAGAAGGCGCACCAATTGTCCCCGGAATAGGGCAGCATGGTCAGCCAGCCATCCTTGGTCCGCACCGGACGCCGGTTCTTCATCCGCTTGTAGCCGGTCGGGCCGATCGGCGGATCGAACGCGTGCCCGCCCAGCATCTCGATGCTGTTGAAGCCGGCGATGGTTTCCAGCATCGGCACTTCCACCATCTGGCCCTGCCCGGTGCGCTCGCGCCGGAACAAGGCGGCAGAGACCGCGCCGACCATCGCCATCGCACAGATCTTGTCGCCGATCAGGCTCGGGACGAAGGCCGGTTCCTCGTCCGATCCGATCGACGACGCGAGACCCGAGGCGGCCTGGATGATCTCGTCGAAGGCGGGACGCGCGGCCCACGGGCCGTCCTGGCCGAAGCCGGTCGCCGCGGCATAGATCAGCCGCGGATTGAGCTTTGCGCAGGCCTCATAACCGAAGCCGAGGCGCGCCATCGCGGCGGGCCGCACATTGGTGACGAGGGCATCGACCGTCGGAATTAGCCTCGCCAGCGCCGCCTTGCCGTCCGGATGCTTGAGATCGAGCGCGAGGCTGCGCTTGTTGCGGTTGACCGCCATGAACTGCCCGCTCATGCCGCGGTTTCGAAACACGCCGGTGTAGCGCCAGGTGTCGCCCGCGGGCGGCTCGACCTTGATGACGTCGGCGCCCCAATCGCCGAGCATTTGCGCGGCATAGGGACCGAACAGCACGCTCGTCAGATCGAGAACGCGGATGCCGCTGAGGGGACCGGTTGCTGTCGTCATGTCTTCACTCGGGCTGGAGCAAGCGATGCGGGCAATTGCAAGCGGGCAAGGTTCGCACCCTGCCCGCCTGTGATGATGTATCGATCCTATTCGCCGATCACGTCGCCGAACAGCTCCCATGACTTGCCGTTGAAGCGCGCCATCTGCAGCTGGCGGATTGGCGTGACCTGCTCGGCCGAGGTGTTGAGCCTGATGCCCGGCAGCAGCATCGGCAGCTCGACGTCCTTGAAGGACTGCGTCTGCTTCATCAGATTGGCGCGCGTCAGATCGTTGCCGGCGCGCTGCAGCACCAGCTCCATCATCTGCGCCATAGTGTAGCCGGTGACGTTGAAGATGTCGGCGGGGTCAGCGCCCGAATTGTAGGTCTTCATCCATTCGCGCCAGGCCTTCATGCCGGGATCGTCGGCCCAGCGTGGATCGCCGGGGTCCTTCTGGAAGGCGCCGGTGACGATGCCGACGGCATTGTCGAGGCCGGCCGGCGTCAGCACCGAGCCGACGGAATTGGAGACGGCCGGAAGAATGATCTGCGGCTTCCAGCCGAGCTCCGCGATCTTCTTGATGGCCTGCGCCGCGAATTTCGGCGTGCACTCGTTGAAGACAACGTCGGCGCCGGCGGCCTTGAACTTGACGATCTGGGAGTCCACGGTCGGATCGGAGGTCTCGTAGGTGGCCTCCGCAACGATCTGGCTGACGTGCTCCCCCAGCCCTTCCTTGAAGCCCGCGAGATAGTCGCGCCCGGGATCCTCATTCGGCGTGATGACGGCGATCTTGGCGTCCGGCTTGTTGGCCAGAATCCACTTGGCGTAGATGCGGCCTTCGGTCCGGTAGGTCGGCTGCGAGCCGGTGGTCCACGGGAAATGTTGCGGATCGTTCCAGCGGCTGGCGCCGCTCGACGGGAACAGCTGCGGGATCTTCCTGGCATTGAGGTATTTTTGCGCGGCGATGTTCGGGCCGGTGCCGAGCATCGAGAACATCGCGAACACCTCGTCGCTCTCGGCGAGGCGCCGCACCTGCTCCACCGTCTTCGCCGGCGAATAGGCATCGTCCATGCTGAGCAGCTCGACCTTGCGGCCGTTGATGCCGCCCTTGTCGTTGAGCATCTTGAAATAGGCGATCTCGGCGCGGCCGATCGCCGAATAGGCCGAGGCCGGCCCCGAATAGGGCATGGTCTGGCCGAGCTTGATGGATGTATCGGTCGCGCCGGTGTCGTAGTTTCCGGCCATCGCGGCCGAAGCGCCGCTCAGGACTGCAAACAGAGCAACAGCTCCACGGACCAGTTGTTTTCCCGGCATGCCCGGCATCTCCTTCCCTGGCAGAGCGCATCGACGCGGGCCCGAAAGGCCGTCGCCAACGTCCTCCACTTCTGTTCTTGGTTATCATCGGCCGCATCGATCGCGATGTCGGCAATTGCGACGATAGCCTGAATATGGAGCGGGAGATGTAGCGAAGAATTCAGATGCGTATGCGCAGCTTGCAGCCGTTCTATTCTGCGAGCCTGCCGCCTGAAGGTAAGGTCAGACCTCGAGCCATTCCTGCCGCACGGCGGCATTCGCCTTGAGCTCGTCCGGCGTGCCCTCGAACACGACGCGGCCGTGGCCCATGATGTAGACGCGCTTGGAGATGCGCATCGCGATCGACAGCTTCTGCTCCACCAGCAGGATCGCGACGCCGGCCTGCGCGATGCGCGCGATGAGATCGCCAACCTGCTGCACGATCAGCGGCGCCAGACCTTCGGTCGGCTCGTCGATCATGATCAGGTCAGGATCGCCCATCAGCGTCCGGCAGGTGGTGAGCATCTGCTTCTCGCCGCCGGACAGCACGCCCGCCGCGGTGTCGGCACGCGCGGCAAGATTGGGGAACATGTCGAGCATGTCCTGGAGCCGCCATTTGCCGGGACGGCGCGTGTCCTTGACGCCGAGCAGGAGATTCTGGCGAACCGTCAGGCTCGGGAAGATGTCGCGATGCTCCGGCACATAGCCGAGCCCGAGGCGCGCGATCTTGTAGCTGGGCAGGCCGACGATGTCCTTGCCCTTGAAGCGGATCGTGCCCTGCGGCGCGACCTCGCCCATGATCGCCTTGACCGTGGTGGAGCGGCCGACGCCGTTGCGGCCGAGCAGGCTCACGACCTCGCCGGCGGCGACGTCGAGATCGACGCCCTGCAGGATGTGGCTCTTGCCGTAATAGGCATGGAGATCCCTGACCTCGAGCATCAGTGTGCTTCCTCGCCGAGATAGGCTTCCTTGACCTTCGGATCGCGCCGAATCTCTTCCGGCGTGCCCGAGGCGATGATGTGGCCGTAGACCAGCACCGAGATGCGGTCGGCAAGGCCGAACACGACGCTCATGTCGTGCTCGACGATGACGAGGGTCTTGCCCTCGGTCAGCCGCCGGATCAGCGCCATGGCGCGCTCGGTCTCCGCATTGCTCATGCCGGCGGTCGGCTCGTCCAGCATGACGACGGTGGCGCCGCTGGCGATGGTGATGCCGATCTCGAGCTCGCGCTGCTCGGCGTAGGTCAAGAGACCGGCCGGGACATCGCGCCGGTGCGTCAGATGGATGTCGTCCAGGATCTGCGCGGTGCGCTCGCGTACCTCGGGCAGGCTGTCGACGTTCTTCCAGAAGGCATAGCGATGTCCAGTGGCCCAGAGCACGGCGCAGCGCACGTTCTCCCAAACCGACATGCGGGCAAACACGTTGGTGACCTGGAACGAGCGCGACAGGCCACGCCGGTTGATCTCGAACGGCTGCAGGCCGGAGATGACGTCGCCGTTGAGCTTCACCTCGCCCGAGGTCGGCTTGATATGGCCGCTGATCAGATTGAACGTCGTGGATTTTCCCGCGCCGTTCGGACCGATGATGGCGTGCCGCTCGCCTTTGGCGACGCTGAAATTGAGATCGCGAATGATGCTGACATTGCCGAAACGCTTCTCGACGGCGCGGACTTCGATCGCTGCGCTCTTATCAGATACCGCTCCGCTGTTTACAGAAACCGCTCCGCTCATGCCAGATACCCCCGGTCACGAGCGACCGTCGCAGCCCTGTCCCACGCATCGGCGATCCGCCGCCAGGTGAGCCGCGCGAGGAACCCGCCGCCGAAGACCAGAACCGCAGCACTGAGCCAAGTCATCGGAGACTTTGGATTGAAGGCAATGCCGAACAGGTTGATGGCCTCCCCGCCGGAATAGCGCGCAACCGTCTCGATGGTCAGGATGACGCCGCACGCGAGCGCCACGGTCGGCACGACGGCGACGAGATAGGACGGGATCACCGTCCACAGCGTTCCGGCGCGAACCAGCGGCCGGTGCATCATCAACAGGCCGGCAATGCCGCCGGGCGAGAACATCACGATGCCGATGAAGATGATGCCGAAATAGAGCTGCCAGACGCTGGTGAGGCCTGTGAGGCCAAGCTGGAGATAGGTGACGAGGATCGCACCGAGGATGGGGCCGAAGAAATAGGCGGTGCCGCCAATGAAGGTGGAGAACAGCACGAGGCCGGACTGGATCGCGCCGAGATAGGCGGAGTTTGCGATCTCGAAATTGATCGCGGCCAATCCGCCGGCAATGCCGGCAAAGAAGCCGGCAAAGCAGAAGGCGAGATAGCGGACCACGTGAGGATCGTAGCCGATGAACTGGACGCGCTCCGGATTGTCGCGGACCGCGTTGCTGATGCGCCCGAGCGGCGTGCGGGTCAGCGCGTACATCGCGATCGCCGCCAGCACCAGCCAGAACGCAATCAGATAGTACACCTGGAGCTGCGGCCCGAACGACCAGCCGAACATCTTTGGCAGCGCGGTGCGGTCCGTGGTGATGCCGGCTTCGCCGCCGAACACCGAGCGCAGGATCAGAGAGGACGACGCCACCAGCTCGCCGATGCCGAGCGAGATCATCGCGAACACGGTGCCGGCGCGCTTGGTCATCACCCAGCCGATGATCATCGCGAAGATCAGGCCACCGAGCCCGCCGAACAGCGGAATGAACGGCAGCGGGATCGGCCAGCCGTGCGACACCACCGCATTCATCATGTGGCAGGCCGCGAAGCCGCCGAGGCCGTAGTGAACGGCGTGGCCGAACGACAGCAGGCCGGTCTGGCCGAGCAGGATGTTGTAGGACAGCGCGAAGACGATCGCGATGCCGATCAGGCTGAAGGACGTCAGCGAACCGCCGGAGGAGAAGATCATCGGCAAGACAATCAGGGCGATCACACCGATCAGCCAGACGCCGTAGAAGCGCAGGGCGTCGCCAGCGCGCTTGCCCGTCATGTTCGATGTCGAAGTCGTTGCAGTCGTCATGACTCGCGCGTCCCCATCAGGCCCAGGGGGCGAACGATCAGAATAAGCACCAGCAGCATATAGGGAACGATCGGCGCGACCTGCGCGATCGTGACGTTCCAGATGTCGGTGAGGACGGACGGTCCCGACGACGGATCGAGCGGGCCGAATGCGCTGGCCAGCGAGCCATCGAGCGCCACCGCGAACGTCTGCACCAGCCCGATGACGAGCGAGGCGATGAAGGCGCCGGGCAAGGAGCCGAGGCCGCCGAACACGATGACGACGAACAGAATGGGTCCAAGCGAAGCGGCCATGTCGGACTGCGTCACCAGAGCGGGACCGGCAATGACGCCGGCAAGGCCGGCCAGCGCACTGCCGACGCCGAACACCGCCATGAAGACGCGCCCGACATTGTGGCCGAGATGCCCGACCATGTGGGGATGCGTCAGCGCCGCCTGCACGATCAGGCCGACGCGAGTGCGCTTGAGCACGAGCAGCAGCGCCACGAAGATCACGACCGACACGGCCAGCATGAAGATCTTGTAGGCGGGATAATTGGTCGAGAAGATCGTGAAGGCCGGAAAGTCGAGCAGCGCCGGCACGCGGTAGTCGACCGGGCTCTTGCCCCAGATCATCGACACGATCTCTTCGATCGCAAAGGCAAGACCAAAGGTCAGCAGCAACTCCGCGACATGGCCGTGCTTGTGGGTATTGCGCAGCCCGTAGCGCTCCACCGCCATGCCGATGGCGCCGACCAGCAGCGGCGCCAGCACCAGCGCGGGCCAGAAACCGATCCATTTGGTGAGCTGGAAGCCGAAGAAGGCGCCGAGCATGTAGAAGCTGGCATGGGCAAAATTGAGCACGCCCATCATGCTGAAGATGACGGTGAGCCCGCTCGACAACAGAAAGAGCAGCATGCCGAACAGCACGCCGTTCAAGGTCGAAATGACAATCAGTTCAAGCACAGCGCACTCGTCTCTGGCCGGGGCCCGGCGGTCCCGGTGAATCCGATCAAACGTCGTCCGGCCGCCATTCTCCCGCCGCCCATGACGGCCGCGGGAGAACGACGAGCTCAGCGATTACGGCCGCGCCATCTTGCAGGTCGTGGACACCATGGCCTGCGGCGTGTCGACCTTGGAGACCAGATGCCAGCCCCAACCGGTGCTCTCCTCGTCGAACGGCTCGTTGGCGGCGAGCTTGCCGAAGGAGGAGATGTAGATCGGCTGGAAGAACTGGTGGTCGTCCTTGCGCATGAGGCCCTGGCCACCGTCGAGAACATCGAACTTCAGGTCTTCGAGGGCAGCTGCGACCTTCACCGGGTCGATCGAGTTGGCCTTCTCGGCCGCTGCCTTGAACATCCGCATCTCGTTGACCGCACGCGGATACCACAGCGAGATACCGACCTTGGCGCGGAACGCCTTCTCGAAGTCCATCGCGGTCTGGTTACCGGAATTGGCAAAACCTTCGGTGATCTGGAAGACCTGATGGTCGAGGCCGGTCTGCTTGATCGCGGTCGGACCGCCGGCGCCGCCGGCATAATAGGTGTACCAATTGACCTTCAGCCCGGCATCGGCGGCGGCCTTGAGCAGCAGCGCAATGTCCTGACCCCAATTGCCGGTGATGACGCTGTCGGCGCCGGACGCCTTGATCTTGGCGATGTAGGGCGAGAAGTCGGTGACCTTCAGCAGCGGATGCAGCTCGTCGCCGACGATCTGGACGTCGGGCCGCTTGGCACCCAGCATCTTGCGCGCGTCGGTGCGTACCGACTGGCCGAACGAATAGTCCTGGTTGATCAGGTACACCTTTTTGACCGAAGGCGTGTCCTTCACGTAGTTGGTGAGCGCTTCCATCTTGATGTCGGAGCTCGCATCCCAGCGGAAATGCCAATAGCTGCACTTCTCGTTGGTCAGGCTCGGATCGACCGCGGCGTAGTTGAAGTACAGCACTTCCTTGCCGGGATTGCGCGAATTGTGCTTGGTGACAAAGTCCGAGAGCGCGGCGCCGACGGACGAGCCGTTGCCTTGCGTGATGTAGTGAACCCCGGCGTCGATCGCCTTCTGGGCCTGCACCAGGCTCTCCTGCGGATTGGTCTTGTTGTCGAGACCGATGATCTCGATCTTCTTGCCGAGGATGCCGCCCTTGGCGTTGAGCTCGTCGGCCAGATACTGGAATGTCTTCAGGCCACCTTCGCCGACGCTGGCGCCGCCGCCGGAGAGCGGATCGATATAGCCGATCTTGATGGTATCCTCGGCCGACGCGGCATGACCGAGCATCGGGGCGATCACGGCAATGGCCAAAGTGAGCTTGCGCATTGTTTTTGTTTCCTCGCTGGATTTCGACTTTAGTCGATAGTGCATGCGCATATTGCTGCGCAATTTCAGACCCCTAATGAGCAGAACGAGCTTTGATTGACAAGCACAACAGGACATGGCTCCGGCCGCCGCTACGGCAAAATGTAAAGGCGCCTGCCCATCTCTTTTGCAAGAATTTCCACATTGAGAAATAGATCGCAGGCCGGATCACACTGGCCTCTTACCATGATACGGGCGGGCGTCAGGTCCCGACAGATCGGGCGTGGACCCGAGCGCGTGCTTCGGCAAAGGAGACGAGCTGCAGCCGCTCCTCATCCCACAAAACCAGCGGCACGGACCTCAAACTCTGCAACAGCGTCATTCGTCCGATGTTCGCAAGCTGCGGATGGTCACGCAACACATCCGGCAATCGATAGCAGGGAATTCGGCTGGATAAATGATGGATGTGGTGGATGCCGATATTCGCTGTGAACCATCGCAACACGCCCGGCAAATGGTAGTGGGAACTGCCATGCAGCGCAGCTTCGTGGAAGCTCCAGTCTTCGCCGTGGGACCAGTACGTGTCCTCGAACTGATGCTGGACGTAGAACAGCCAGACACCGATCGACGCCGCCAGAACCACGATCGGCAGATGCACCAGCAGGAACGGACCGTATCCGACCAGCCACATCGCCGCGGCGACGAAAACCGCGATCGCGGCATTGGTGCCCATCGTGCTCAGCCAGGGCTTCCAGCCGCCACGCATCATCCCCACCGGCAATCGATGCTTCAAGATGAACAGGTAGGTGGGGCCGACGCCAAACATGACGAGGGGATGCCGATAGAGACGATAGAGCAGCCGACGCCATCGCGACTGTGCGTGAAACTCGCGCAGGGTCAACGTATCGATGTCGCCAAGACCTCTGTGATCGAGATTGCCGGAGCCCGCATGATGGTGTGCATGGTTGTGCCGCCAGTAATCATAGGGCGTCAGCGTCACGACGCCGATGGCGCGTCCGACCCAGTCGTTCACGAACCGGCTGCGGAAGAACGAGCCATGTCCGCAATCGTGCTGGATCATGAAGAGGCGGACGAGCAAGCCGGCGGCAGGCACCTCGAGCAGCAAGCCAAGCCAGTAGCCGTTGTCAAAGGCATTCCAGGCCAGAACCCAGATGGCCAGGAACGGCACCGCGGTGATTACGAGTTCGAGGACGCCGCGAGCGCTATCGGGCTCGCGATAGCGGGCAAGCAGCTGCGCCAATGCGCGGATGTCCGGCGTCTTTTGCGTCATATCTGGCAGGCTCCCGAATTTGCCCGCCCAGGAAAGCATGGCTCTTGCGCACGGACGCCTTCGGCAGCAGCTCTGAGGTCGCGCTCCCCGCGCACTCTCATAATGATCCGTGCGAGGACATCTTGCTGAGCAATATTGCACAGTCCAAGGTCCAGCATTCGCCTCCGCATGTCCCGAACCGCAAGCAAATCTTCCCAAGTATGAGCTATAATGAACAGTGGCCGACGCCGGCACGCCGCATGCTCAGCCGTCGCAGCCGGCGAATCGGCTGCCATCGGCGGCTTCTGGTACAGCATACCCCGCCACATGGACAGGAACTTCACATGTCGAGGTCTATGCTCGTCCGGAACCATCGCTTATTCCGATCCCCCGGCCACTCTGCCCGGCCTGCCAACGCCGCATGATGCTGGTCCGCATCGGATCAAGCTGCAACGGCCCGGATCTGCGCATCTTCGAATGCTCCGGCTGCGGGCACGTCTGCGGAAGACCCGCCAGCGATCCGGTAAGCTCGGCCAAGTAGCCCCAAACCGGAAGCGGCCCCAGCACGGGGGTGCGAACCGGGGCCGCCATTCATCGGATATGATGGGTAGGCATCATATCCGGTCGCTATCATCAAGCGACCCTGGCGACGTTCGTTCCAAGCAGAGCCCTGTAGGGAGGCGGTGCGAGCACGCCTTGGGATAGTTCATTTTCACGCTCTCACCTGCGGACAGAGGAACTTCTGCCGCTGTTCAGAATAGACCTGAGGGACAGCAGGGAATGCGCAAAACTGCTCAGGTGCCAATCATCTTAGCTGAGCGCTGCTCGCCCGGTTGCGAACGCTCATCCTACAGAACTGAGCAATTTTGCTCTGCGGAGACGCCACCCAACCGATAGGTTGGTTGACCGCGCTCACGACCGGGAGTGAGCCGGATTGCCAAATGGCGCGGCGGCCGCCAATGCGGGCTCGCCCAGGAGACCAACCCTTGACGATCAGAACTACACGGACGACCGTTTCATTCGCCAACGCCTTCACCCTTCGCAACCTCGATGGCGTTCAACCTGCCGGTGAATATGTCGTCGTCGTCGACGACGAGCAGATCGAGGGGCTGTCGAGGATCGCCTACCGGCGCGTCGCGACGCTGTTTCAGACGCCCGCAACGTCTGCCTCCCGACCGCTAATCCAGTCGTTCTCGATCAGCCAAACGGAACTGGATGCGGCACTCATGAAGGACCGGGATCAGACGATCGCGCGACATTGAGCGCAGACGAGCCGGTGAGCCCGAAATGGCCCCCAACGGGGGCTTGGACCACAAACGACAAGCAAGATTTGCCTAACGCGCCGGGCACCGACCCTGCTATCCTCCGTGAGGATCGTCCCCATATCAGGCCTTCATGCCAAAAGCGCCGAAAAGCACGTTTGATCCAAAGATCTTTCTCGCCAAAGTCGGCGACGGCAAAGCCATATTGCAATTCGACAAGAACCAGGTCGTGTTTTCACAAGGCGACGCTGCGGATGCCGTTTTCTATATCCAGAAGGGGAAGATCAAAGTTCTCGTCGTCTCCGAGCAAGGCAAGGAAGCGGTGGTCGGAATCATGGAGCCCGGGCAATTCTTCGGCGAAGGTTGCCTGAACGGGCATCCGCTGCGGATTTCAACAACGGTGGCGATGGAGCAATGTGTGATCACGGCCATCGCGAAATCCGCGATGCTCGACGCGCTCAAGAGCGAACCAAAGTTTTCCGAGTTGTTCATGGGCTACCTTCTCAGCCGAAACAGCCGCATCGAAGAAGACCTGATCGACCAGTTGTTCAATTCCAGCGAGAAGCGGCTTGCGCGTCTGCTCCTGCTGTTGGCGAATTTTGGCAAGGAAGGCGCCCCTCAGCCGATTGCGCTGCAGATCAGCCAGGAGACGCTCGCCGACATGATCGGGACAACCCGATCCCGGGTCAGCTTCTTCATGAACAAGTTTCGCAAGCTCGGATTCATTAGCTACAACGGCAAGATCGAGGTTCACAATTCTCTCCTGAACGCGGTCTTGTATGACAAACCTGAGATCGTGAGGGACGACTGAGACAGTTTTGGGCCAGCGCCTCGAGCCGCCTCCTGCAATGACATGAAGGTACCGATGAAAAAGCCGCTTACAACCGCAGACGAGATTGAGCCGAGAATCATCCAAAGGGCTGACGTGGCGCCGACCAGCGGCTTCTCGCTGGTGGTCGACGGTCACTTCAAGACGCATTACGACGACGCAGATGCCGCTCAAAAAGCCGGCGCCGAGCTGTTGGGCAGGTTTCCCATGCTGCAGATCCTGATTTACGATGCTGCGACCAGGACCAGATCCCCGCTGCAATAGTTGCCGCGCCCTGCTGCGCGCGATCATCCTCTTTCACGACGATTGAACGGCGTGCCGGAAACTATCCGGCGTGGATCTTCCCGCCGGCAAGGTCGAAAATCGCCGCACCTCACTGGATATCCGGCGTAGACACCTTTTTGATTGCGGTATACCCGCTCGCCTCACGTCAGAGGTTCCTTGCCGGTGCGCCGCTCGTCGCCCATCCGGTCGCGACCGAGACTCTCGCCTCTTCCTCGGCGAGACGCTTCGTGAGCGATTGCCGTCTGGCGTCGTCTTTCGCCAGCTCGAGCTGCCTCTTGAAGATTTTCAGGTTTTCGCGGTGAACGAATTCTTCCAGATTCTCCATTCGGGGCACTCGCTCAGGCCGGCGGCCTGAGATCGTGACTGGCGAGCCAGAGAACCGCGGTCGATTTGATCGGGTCGGTCTCGGCTTCCGCGGTATGGACGGGATGACAGCCAGCACACGCGGACGCACCGGCGTCAAACGCGGAGAAGCCCGGGATTCTCGTCCGGCTCAGGCGTTCGCCGCAGTCGGGACTGTGCGCTCGCTGGACTGGCGTCAGTGACGGACCGAATAGATGGGAATATTGCAACTGCATGCGATGCACCCTGATCACAGGCGGGAGCCCTACCACGCTCTCAGTCACCGATAGATGCCGATAAGGGACGGTGATAAGCACATTATGTGCCTTCAGACCGGAAGTTGCTGGTCAATATTGCTCACCCCGCCGGGCAGCCAGGCCTGTCGGTGCCCGGGACCGTCCCGCCGACATTGCCAAGCGGGTGGCGGCAGAAGGCGGCTAGACGCCCAGCGCCTTGCGGTTGAACGTCCGCAGGAAGCGCAGCGAGAGCGTTCGCACATTCGCGACGTTGAGCAGCCACGCCGCGGCAACATAGGCGAGTCCGCCCGCGAGACTCACGACGATCAGCGAGACGATGCCGGTGCCGTTGACTTGCGATCGCGCAACGAGGATGGCGCCTGCCATCGCTGCAGCCGATGCCGCGACGCCGGCGAGGCGATTGAAGTCGAACGGCACGGGATGGGCACGCCTCATCAGGGCGACGGCGACGACGAAGCCGATCGCCTCGGTCGCGAGCGTCGCAAGCGCCGCGCCGTAGAGGTCGTAGCCGGCGACCAGTGCGAACATCAGGACCACGCTGACGACGAGCGTGAGGAAGGATTGCGCCGCCAGCATGAAGGGCCGTTCGGCGAGCTGGAAGCTGATCTGCACATAGAACTGATTGGCGATGCCGAACAGCCGGGCCAGCACCAGGGTCGGCAGCAGCGCCGACACGCCGGCGCGGAAGTCGATACCGACGAGGGTGCCCGCGACCTGGTCCGCCGCAAGCGCGAGCCACACCGCGACCGGCGCAACGACGACGAGCAGCAGCTCGAGGCTTTCAGTCAGCCGCTGCCGCGTCGTCTCGTGGTTCTTCTCCGACAATGACCGGAACACCAGGGGCACGGTCGCCGCGGCGACGCTGGACGCGATCATGACCATGAACTGGCGCGGCAGGTCGGCGGCCACACCAAAGATGCCGGCGGCATCCTTGCCGAGCAAATAAGCGACGATCAGCCGGTCGCAGGCCGAATAGACCGCAACGGACAATCCGGCCAGCGTCAGCGGCAGGCCATAACGCGCCAGCTGCATGAACTGGCTGCGCTCGAAGCGTGCGATCCTGGTGCGATCGCCGACGAGGTTGAGGACGATGCCGGTGAGCGAACCGAGACCGAACGCAGCGAGCAGCCCCAATCCACCCCAGCCGAGCCAGATGCCGAGCAGGCCGAAGCCGACGCTCGCCACGCTGCGCACGATCGAGATCGCGGCAAACCGATAAGGCCGCAATTTGGCGCGCTCGAACTCCTGACCGACATCGACCGCATTGGCCATGATCGCGACGAACATGCTGGCGAGCAGCAGCTCGACGCTGACATCGCTGCGGAACAGGAAGACCAGCGGCGTGGTGGCACAGAGGACCGCGGCCGTGAGCCCGAAGGCGACCATCGCCGTACCGCGAAAATCCACTTCCGCCGACATCGCCTGATAGCGCGACACCGACAGTTTGATCCAGGCGAAGAAGATCGCGCCCAGAATGCCGGCAAGGCTGATGCCGACGACATAGACGCCGTACTCGGCCGGCGTCAGCAGCCGCGTGTAGGCCGTGACCGCGAAGAAGCCCACCGCCGCAGGCAGGATATAGGCGACGAGATAGATCGAGAAATGTCGGTTCAGCATGCGGACACGGGACCGGCGGCGCGGCTTTCGCAGCCGTTCATCAGTTGGACCTTGGCTTGACGATCGGAGGCCTTGACGATCAGGGGCTTGGCAATCGGACTGCGGCGCAGCATCCCCGAAGAGTGTCACATAAGTCTGCAAATCGGGCCGCGAACGGGACCAGCCGGGGGATTTCGCGCGTTAGCGTTAAATTTGCCCTTTCCTTGCACGGCACGGCGCGATCACAGAAAAGAAACCATGATTTTTAAACGTCGTCCGACGTTTTCCAGTGCCTGGACTTGACTGACATGGACGTTGCCGAGCGAATTCAGGCAAACCCGGCCTCGCTGCCGCACGGCGGCACCGAAGCTCCCTTGGTTCCGGCGGCCCCAGGCGACGGCGAGCGGATGACGCTCAACCTGTTCTTCGAGGAGCGGGACGACCGCTGGTTTCCGGGCGACCGCCACATCCGGCCGCTGCTGCGACGCGTGCTGCTCGGCGGGTCCTGGATCAGCGGCCAGAGGCGCGTGTTCCTCAATCTCTGCGCCGGACTCGACAGGATCGGCGTCCGCTATCGCGTCAACGATTACGGCCATATCCGCAAGCATCCGGAAGAGCTGGCCTGCATCATCGGGCGTCCCTTCGTGCTCGACTGGTTGGCATGGAAGAACCCGCTCCTGCTCGGAGTGGCCATGTACGACCATCCGATCGAGGCACCGGACAGCCTGAAAGATCTCGACGTCAGGGCCATCCTGGTGCCCTGCGCCTGGTATGCCGACATGTGCCGGCCCTATTGGCCAGGTGTCGAGGTCTGGCCGGTCGGCATCGAGACCGATTTGTGGCCGCCTGCACCTGCCGAACAAAAGAGCGTCGACGTGCTGCTCTACGACAAGGTGCGCTGGGACCACGCGCGCTACGAGACCGAGCTGATCGAGCCGATCCGCAGACATCTTGCAGCAAGCGGCCGCACGGTCGAGGTGATCCGCTACGGCCACTATAAGGAAGACGATTACAAGGCGGCGCTGGCGCGCAGCCGCAGCATGATCTTCCTCTGCGAGCATGAGAGCCAGGGCATCGCCTGCCAGCAGGCATTGTCGAGCGGCGTCCCCGTGTTCGCCTGGGACCGCGGCGGGCCATGGCAGGACCCCCAGTATTTTCCGAACAAGGTGAGATATGAAGGCGGCGTGTCATCAGTGCCCTATTTCGACGCCCGTTGCGGCATGACCTTCACCGATGCGGATGGCTTCGCCGCTGGCTGGGGCGAGTTCTGGTCTCATGTCGGCGCCGGCGACTTCGCACCTCGCGACTATGTGATGGACAATTTGACGCTCGAAAAGGGCGCGCTTCACTATTCCGAGATCGCGGAAGCCGTGATGCAGCATCACGCGCGTTGATGCGCGGCGCCCCGGGCAAAAGTTAACCCAACCACGGGAAACCCCGGCTTCGCGACGCGACGCTTGGTACATTGGCGCGTTGCTTCCCAAAGGAACGTCCCAAATTGGTCAAGCTCGACAGACGCGAATTTCTGATCGGCGGCGCCGCAACGCTTGCGGCCGGCGCATCGGCGTCTGCGGTGCCAGCGTCGAAACTTGCCCAGCGCCGTCCGGGTTTTGGTGCCGCGGCCACGCTCTGGGACCTGCAGGCCGATCCCAGACTCGGCGAAGCCATCAGCACCTATTGCACGCAGGTGGTGCCGGTGCTCGAGCTGAAATGGCCGATGCTGCGGCCGAACGCGCACACGTTCAACTTCGAGCGCGCCGACGCCATCCTGGATTTCGCGCGGGACAACGATCTGACGATGCGCGGCCACACGCTCGCCTGGTATCACGACATTCCGGACTGGACCAAGCAGATCAAGGATACCAAGGGCGTCGAACGCGCCTATGTCGACCACATCGGCACCGTCGTCTCCTATTACAAGGACAAGCTGACGTCGTGGGACGTCGTCAACGAGCCGATCCCGGACAATCCCAGGAAGATCACCGACCGGCGCGACACGTTCTGGACCCAGCACCTGGGCAGCAACTGGATTCCGCTGGCCTTCCGCACGGCGGCCGCGGCCGATCCCTTCGTCAAGCTCGCGATCAATGAATACGACATCGAGTCGGCAAAGGACTCGTTCATCGCCAAGCGCGCGGCCTACCGCAATCTCATCATGGACCTGCTCGACCGGGGCGTGCCATTGCACGCCGTGGGACTGCAATCGCATCTGCACGCCGAGCTCGATATCGACACGCATGGGCTGGCCGAGTTCGTCACCGAGCTACGCTCCTGGGGCCTCGACGTCCTCGTCACCGAGCTCGACGTCGACGACCAGAAGCTGGCGGGCAGTCCGGCGGAGCGCGACGCCATCGTCGCCAAGCGCGTCAACGATTTGCTGACGGCAATTTCGACCAGCGGACCGGTACGCTCGATCCTGACCTGGGGCCTTTCGGATCGCTACAGCTGGATCAACGGCACCTTCGCCCGCGCGGACAAGCAGCCGAACCGCCCGCTGCCGCTCGACGGCGAGTTCAAGCCGAAGCCGTTCATGGAGGTCATAAGCAAGTTCACCAAGGATGCTTGAGCTGCGGCTTTAGTCCAGCTCTAGCGCGTCTTCGGCGTCTCGAATTCGGCCACGTCCCCGATGTGATCGGGAGACAGGCTCGGGCCGCGCCGGTCGCGCGAACTCAGCCGGAAGACGTCGCGGATATCGTCGATCGAGGTCGACGAATAGGACTGGATGCAGAGCGCGACCTGCTCGGGCGAAGCGGCAAGCATCATCGCCTCGATCGCAGGACGGTCGAGACGCGTATCGTCCCAGTGCGAGGCCGCGATGCTGTCTTCCGTCACCCGATGGGCGGCCAGATGCTTTGGCGAATTGGCGACGAAGTGACCGTAGAGCAGATATTCGGAAAACTTCTTCTTGCGGCACAGCGCCAGAGCCCAGTTCAATCCCGTCGCCGACTTGATGGCGCCGGTCATGGCGCGCGCGGTGTCCTTGTCCCAGACCAGCGCGTTGCCGACATAGTCGTCAGCGGGGAAGGATCGCTCCTTGATACCTAGAAGCTGATCGACGGTGCGGAGCCACAGGACATGCAAGGGGTGATCGGCGTCGATGTCCTTGCGGGTGACGAACAGCGGCGTCTTCTCGGCACCGGCATATCGGCTCACGTCGAATTCGCGGAAGAACAGATTGTCGGAGTCCAGGATGCAGACACGCTGCTCCGGCGCATTGAGGACGCCGGCGATCTTGAGGATCTGCTGGATGTGCCAGCCGTGGACGGGCGACGACAGCAGCGACAGCCAGATCCGGCGGCTGCTCATGAACTGGAGCGCCGGCGGCAGCGCGAACAGCCATTTCGGCAGATAATGCGAGGCCGGAACGATGACGCGCTTGTCGGAAGCGAACGGCGCGAACAGCGGCACGTCCTCATCGTTAACGAGAACATAATGCCGCGTATATCCCGTCAGCCAGGTGTCGATGCTCTCGCTGAGCAGCGAAAACCGCTCGATATCCTTGGCGTAGCTGGCTGTCAGCAGGGCAACGGAATGCATAATGCGTGCTCAAATGGCCATGACCCCGCACTCATACAGGCGCCGGGTGACGCCGGAAACTCACAATCTGAATCAAGGTAAAATGAATCGAAGCATTAGCGATCCGACGGCAGCCCCTGCTCTATTCCCCGAAAACGCAGCGGCGCCAAAGCGGAGGCGCGCTGCCACCAGTCGGCGACGCGGTCATCCAGCGCGGTCGTACCGCGGCCCCGGCCGGGAAAGATCCGGATCTGCTGCACCGCTTCGGCCTCGAACCCCTTGCCCTTGCGCGTGATCTTGAGGGCGGCACCTTCGCGGTCGCGCTGGGTCAACGGCACCAGAAGGCGGCCGCGCGGGCGGAGCGACTGGAGCCAGAGCGGATGCGGATGCGAGAAACCGGCATGCACGATGATCACGTCGGCCGGTTCGCCGAGATACCGGCATCCGTCACCGTGGACGACCTCGACATTGCCATAGGCGCGAAGGTTGGTCGCGGCGCGAGCGGCGAGCCGCTCGTCGCATTCGATGGCTTGCACCCTGCCCCTGGGACCCACGATCTTCGACAGCACCGCCGAGAAATAGCCGAGCCCGCAGCCGATCTGGACCACGCGGTCCTTCTCCCCGACGTCGAGCAGATCGACGAAATGCGCCCACAGGCTCGGCAGCCCGGTGTCGAGCTTGCGCCGCGCGTCGATCGCGACCAGCACGTTGTCGTAGAGATGAACCGGATCGGCGTCAGGCGTCAGCCGGTAGCTGCGCGCCGCCTCGCTCTTGATGCGCCAGGGACCCTTCGCCAGAAAGTCCTCGCGCGGCACGGAACCGAGCGCCGCGAGCAGGCGCGGCGAGGAAATCCGCTCCCGCCTGGCAATCACCGCGACGTAGCGCGCACGCGCGGCGACAGCATCGCTCATGTCAGCGAGCGGCCTGTTCGCGAACGGGCGCGCTCGCACCGAGTTCGTTGACCAGCTCCATCGCCTGTTTCAGGTCCGGCGTGTAAAAGCCTTCGCTGAATTTAGCGACGATCGGCACGAGCAGGAGGCTTGCGTGCTCGCGCTTGCCTGTCACATGCGACAGGCGTGCGAGGCTGACGGCGGTGCGAAGCTCCCAAGACAGCGCGCCCTGCTTGCGCGCGGTCTCGAGCGACAGGGCGAACAGGTCCTCGGCTTCTTGCTCGGAAGCGGGATCGCCGTCCGACAGCGTGATCTCGCCCTGCAGACGGTACACTTCGGCGAGATAGGAATGATCACCGGTCCTTCTCGCGGTCGCGAGCGCGCCGTCCAGCGCGCGCAAGGCGGCATCGCGCATCCCGACCTTGGCATAGGCTTCCGCGAGCAGGCAGCGAAACCAGCAGCCGGCAAGCCAGGAATCCATCGCCTCGTATTCGTCGAGGCCGAGGCGCATCTGGCTGATGCCTTCATCGGCCTCGCCCAGTTGCGTCAGCGCCCAGCCGCGCAGGATCGCAGCCTGCTGCTTCCAGTGCAGGAAATTGTGCTCGGTGGCGATGATCATGGCGCGATTGGCATAGTCGCGCGTGCCCTCGATATCGCGCAGGTGCTGGCAGAGATAGGCGCCGAACACCAGCGCGAAAGCGAGCGAGAAGGGATGGCGAATCTTCTCCGCATGCAAAATCGCCTGCTCGCTGTGCTGGCGCGCCGCGTCGGGCCGGCCAAGGAACCACAGGAGATAGCCGAGATAGGACAGCGAGACGACACCGGGATCGGTGCCGTGCCGCTCCATCAGATCGGAGTGCCGGTCGGGGCTGTAGAGATTGATGCAACGGTGGAGGTGATGTTGTGAGGCAGCAAAGCGCCCGCGATAGAGCATGGTCATCGCGATCGAGCGGTGCGCCTCGATCAGGTAGCCGGTCTGCTGCGCCGGCTGCGTCCGCTCGTTCAGCCGCTCGCGCTTGGCGAACTTCAACAGCTCGACGCTGAGATCGTGCGCGCGGGTCAGGTCGGCGCGGATGAAATGGCAGACCCAGAGCCCGCGGGTGGCGGCGAAGGCCTTTTCATCGTCGTCGAGCTGCTGGCCGAGCTCGAGCGCGCGCATGTAGTTCTCCTCGACCTCCTGCACCGCATAGCCCTTGGCTGCGATCAGCGCGTTGCCGAGCGCGATGCGCAGCTCGAGCTCGATCTCGTCGGCGCCCTGCATGCGCGCATTGGCCTGCACCACGCCGAGGCCGCGGTGCAGATGGCCGATCGCCTCCAGATTGGCGCCGCTCCTGGCCGCCTGCTTGCCGGCCTTGAGCCAGAAGCTCGCGGCGCCCTCGCTCTGGCCGGATTCGGTGAGGTGATGGGCGAGCAGCTCCGGTTCGCGCTCGGTCTTCTCCGGATACATCTCGGCGAGCACCTGCGCGATCCTTGAATGCAGCTTGCGCCGCTCGCTGTGCAGCAGGCTGTCATGCGCGGCGTTCTGGATCATCACGTGCTTGAAGGAGTACAGAGCATCGGGCGGATGGCCGCGCCGCATGATCAGCCCCGCCTCTTCCAGATGATCGAGCGCGGCCTCGATCTGCTCCGCCGGCGTGTTGGCGACGGCGTGCAGCGTCTCGTAGGAGAACTCGCGGCCGATGGTGGCGCCGATCTGCGCGATGCGCTTGAACGGTCCCATCCGGTCCAGCCGCGCCATCAGGGAATCCGTTAGCGTCGCCGGGATCGCGAGTTGCCGCCACGGGCCCGACAGCACGTAGCGCCCATGCCGCTCGGTCAGCAGGTTGGATTCGAGAACGGTCTTGGTCAGTTCCTCCAGGAACAGCGGCACCCCGTCGGTCTTGACAATGATCTCCTCCACGACCTCCTTGGGAAGCTCGCGGCCCGCGACGCGCTCGACCAGCGTCGTGCGCAGGTGCCGGCTCAGGCGGTTCAGCACCAGCGTGGTGATATGCGAGTGCGCGCTCCAGCTCGGCTGGAACTCGGATCGCGCGGTCATGACGACCAGGATCGGCCGGTTCTGCACCCGGTCGACCAGGAGATCGATCACCTCGCGGGAGGTTGGGTCGATCCAGTGCAGATCCTCGAACGCGATCACCAGCGGCATCTCGCGCGCAAGGCCGAGGAAGTGATCGACCAGCGCCACGACGGTCGCATCCTTCTGCTGCTGCGGCGACATGTCGAGCGGTGGATAGCGATCTCCGGTCGGAATCGACAACAGCGCGGCGAACAGCGGCGTGACCTGCTCGATATTACCATGGGCGGCGGCGATCGCGGTCTCCAGGCCGGCCAGCGACAACGCGGACGGGTCCTCGCGATCGAGACCGAGCGAAAATTTGAGCTGCTCGGAGAACGGATAGAACGCCGTGGAGGTGTAGTAGGGCGAGCACTGGAACGAGATCTGTCCGTGCCGATCGCCCGAGATCCGCTCGAAGATCTCCTGGATGATGCGCGACTTGCCGATACCGGGCTCGCCGAACTTGACCACGACCTGGCCGTCGCCGTCCTTGACCTGCTGCCAGCGCCCCATCAGCAGTGCGATCTCTTCCTCGCGATTGACGAGCGGCGTCAACCGCCCGCCCATGGCGGCGGCGAAGCGGGTCTCCACCCGCGATGCCCGCATCACGTGCCAGGCCTGCGCCTTCTCAGAGATCCCCTTCAGCGCATGGGCGCCGAGATTGCGGTAGTCGAACTTCCCCTTCAGCAGCGACTGCGTCGACGCGGAGATCACGACGCCATTGGGCGGCGCCAGGCTCTGAAGGCGCGCGGCCAGATTGACGGTTTCTCCGACCGCGGAATCGCGCTCCTCGGTGCCCTGTCCGACGAGGTCCCCGACCACGACGAGGCCGGTCGCGATTCCGATCCGGACGGCCGGAGCGTGGCTCAGCGCGCCGCGCGGCTCGACCGCGCGCGCGGTCGACAGCACCCGCACGATCTCGAGCCCGGCACGCACCGCGCGCTCGGCGTCGTCCTCATGCGCGGTCGGATAGCCGAAATAGACGAGGATGCCGTCGCCGACGAAGCGCGCGGCAAACCCTTCATAATGCTTCACCACCCGGACGCAGGTCTCGCGAAAGCTCGCGATCATGTCGCGCACGTCTTCCGGATCGAACTGCACCGAGAGCGAGGTGGAGTCGACCATGTCGCAGAACATGGTGGTGAGCTGACGCCGTTCGGCGCCGACCTCCGTCCGCGGTTGCAGGCCTGCCGCCGGTTCGGGCTTCTCCGCAGTCTCGGCCTGGAACAGCGCGGCCATGGCCCGCTGCAGCCGCTTGCGATCGCCCAGCGGCAATCCGAGCTCGACCAGATCGGACTCGGTCAGGTCCGCCATGACATCGAGATCGAGGCGGTGCTGCGCGAAGAGATCGGTATAGTAACCAAGACCGATGCCTTCGAGCCAGCGATTCAGCCCGCCTTCCGTCCCCGTGCCCGGTTCATTCTCCAGCATGGTGATTCTGCCCGACCATCACTCCGTCGAAGGGCTTTAGGCCCCTCAACCACAGATTTTGGGGCCCGAACTTCACCTCAGACTGGACGCGTTCCCTAACTCTTGGGAAGAATAGCTCAATCAGATCAAAAGGGAATGGCATTGTCGGACATTGCATCCGGAGCGGGAGAGGGATCGGACGGCAGAGGCGCCGAAACCGGGACTTTTGCCCATATCAGCGGCTTTCTCGACTTTCATGCGCGGAAGACGCCGGCGGCGCCCGCGCTCCTTGCACCGGGCCGGCCGGCCCTCACCTACGGCGAGCTGGACAAGCTGATCCAGCAATTGGTCCGCACCCTGCGCGGGCGTGGCATCACCCCGGCCGACCGGATTGCCGTCGCACTGCCGCGCGGCGCCGACAGTGCGCTAGCGCTGATCGCCGTCGCCTCGGCCTGTGCCTGCGTCCCGGTCAACCCAGATCTGACCGCAGACGAGCTGCAACGCTATTTCAGCGAATTGAAGCTGAGGGGGCTGGTCACCCGTGCCGATATGAACTCGGCCAGTCGCGACGTCGCCAGGGCGCTGGATATCGCGGTGATCGATTTCGTGCCGGGGCCGGACGATCGTCTCGGCGCCTGCACGTTCGCCGGACCGGCGGTTGGTCCGGCAGACGCCAGCGGCGCTTCGAGCGGCGACGATGACGCCTTCATCCTGCTGACCTCGGGCACCGCGGCGCGGCCGAAAATGGTGCCGCTGACCCAGCGCAATGTGTGCCTGTCCGCTCACAATGCCGGCCGCGTGCTGTCGCTGGCGTCCCATGATCGCCTGCTCAACATGTTGCCGCTGTTTCACGCCCATGGCCTGATCTCCGGCCTGCTGACGGCACTGGCCGCGGGCTCCAGCGTGATCTGCACCAACGGTTTCGACGCATCGTCCTTCTTCGGATGGATGCGAGAGCTGCAGCCGACCTGGTACACGGCGGTGCCGACCATTCATCGCGCGCTGCTGACGGCGGCGGAAGCCGACCCGGATCGCGCCCGGTCCTCGTCCCTGCGCGTGATCCGCTCGGCCTCGTCCTCGCTCGCGCCTGCGATCCTGAGCGGGCTCGAGGCCATGTTCGGCGTCCCCGTGCTCGAGACCTACGGCATGACAGAAGCGGCCTCGCAGATCGCCGCCAATCCATTCGAGCTGCGCAAGGTCGGATCAGTCGGCCGCGCCGCGGGCCCCGAGATCGCGATCATGGACGAGACAGGCCGGGCGCTTGCGAGCGGCGAGCATGGCGAGATCATGCTGCGCGGACCGAACATGACGCGCGGCTATTACAACGACGACGCGGCGACGCAGGCTGCATTTCGCGGCGGCTGGTTCCGGACCGGCGATCTCGGTTACCTCGATGCCGACGGCTATCTCTACATCGTGGGCCGTATCAAGGACGTCATCAACCGCGGCGGCCAGAAGATCTCGCCGCTGGAGGTCGAAGAGGTCCTGCTGAGCCATCCGGCGGTGCTCGAGGCCGGCGTGTTTGCCGTCCCGCACCCAAAGCTCGGCGAGAACGTCGCCGCCGTCGTGGTGCTGCGGCCGAATTCCGAGGCGACCTCGGACCAGTTGCGCCAGTTCGCACGCAAGCGCCTTGCCGCCTACAAGGTGCCGAGCCTGATCCGCGCCGTGGCGGCGCTGCCGAAGGGCGCCAGCGGCAAGGTCAAGCGCAATGCGCTGGTCGATCTGATCGCGAGGACCGAGGATAGCGACGAAGCGCGGCTGCCGCGCACCGCGCTGGAAACCCAGCTCGCGGATATCTGGGCCGGCCTGCTGGAGCTGCCGCAGGTCGGTGTCGACCAGGACGTGTTTGCGCTCGGCGCCGACTCGCTCGCGGCGACCCAGATGCGTTCGCGCCTGCGCGAACGCTTCAACGTCGACTTCTCGTTCGAAGACATCTTTGATTGCGCCACGGTCTCCGCGCTCGCGGCCCGGATCGAGACCGCGACAACGCATCGCGAAACGATGCTGCCGGCCTGGCGCCAGGCGGCGGCACCGGAGGCGCCGCTGTCGTTCCAGCAGCAGCGAATGTACCTGCTCTCGCGGCTCGACAAGACCCGCTACAACTACAACGTCGTCGAAGTCGCCGTGCTCAAAGGCCTGGTCGACGTCTCTGCGCTCCAGGCGAGTCTGACCACGATCTGCGCGCGCCACGAGGCGCTGCGCTCGGTCTTCGTCGAACGCCACGGCGAGCCGGTACAGCATGTGCTGCAGTCGCCGCCGCAGTTCGAGCGGATCAAGCTCAAGCCCTGCCCCGCGGACAAGCGGGAAGCGGCGATCAGGCGCGCGGCGCTCGAGCTTGCGCAATATCCGTTCGATCTGGCGAAGGAGCCGCCGCTGAAGATCACGCTGCTGTCATTCGACAAATCCAGCCACGCGCTGGTGGTCAACGTCCACCACCTCGTCACCGACGGCTGGTCGCAGCGCCTGTTCTGGGAGGAGCTCGCCGCCCATTATGCCGCCGCGCGCAAGACGAGTGCGGCGGCGCTGCCCTCGCCCGCTTTCCAGTATCGCGACTTTGCGCTCTGGCAGCAGAGCTGGGCGCTGACAGAAGCGGCGAAGGAACAACTCGACTACTGGCGGGCGCAGCTCGACGGCGTCACCACACTGCCTCTGCGAACCGACCGGCCGCGACTGGAGGTCTGGAGCGGCCACGGCGCCCGTCACTATCTCGAATTCTCCAAGGCACTGTCGGCCGATCTGCGCGCGCTGAGCCAGGACCAGGGCGTCACGCCTTTCATGACGCTGCTTGCGGCCTTCCAATGCCTGCTGTTCCGGCACACCGGGCACGAGGACGTCGCGACCGGATCGCTGATCGCCAACCGCAACCAGATCGAGAGCGAGCGCCTGATCGGGCTGTTCGCCAACACCCTGATCCTGCGCAACGATTTTGGCGGGGATCCGAGCTTTGGCGAAGTGCTGCGGCGGGTGCGGCAGGTGACGCTGGATGCTTACCGCAACCAGGACCTACCGATCGAGGAGGTGCTGCGCGCGTTGCAGGTCGCGCGCCGGAGCGACGGCAATCCGCTGTTCCGGATCATGTTCATTCTCCAGAACGCCTCGATCGAGGCGGCCCGTTTCCCCGGCCTGTCGACACGGCGGCTGGAAGTGGACCCGAGGGTCGCGCGCTTCGACATCACGCTCGAACTGGTCGAGGCCGACGGCCGCTTCACCGGCTTCTTCGAATACGCCACCGATCTGTTCGATGCGGCGACGATCGAAGGCATGGCGGCGCAGTTCAAGACGCTGCTCAGGGCCGTCATCGCAAATCCCGAGCAGCGCATCTCGCGCCTGCCGCTGTGGACCGAGGCCGAACGCCGGCAGTTGCTGGCGCAAGGCCACGGCGCTCCGGCCGATTTCCCCAAAGACGGCAATCTCGGAGAACGCTTCGATCGCCAGGCGAGGAAGAGACCGAATGCGATCGCGGTGTCGGACGGACACACATCCCTGACCTATCGCGAGCTCGCCCGCCGCAGCCAGGCGGCGGCCTGCTGGCTGGCCCGCGAGGGCATCGGCGCCGAGAGCGTCGTCGCCCTGCTGGCGGACCGCGGCCCCGATCTGCTCGCGACGATGATCGGGGTGCAGCGCGTGGGCGCGGCCTTCCTGAACCTCGATCCCGACCAGCCGCCGGCACGGCTCGCGACCATCCTCGGATCGAGCTGCGCCCGCATGCTGCTGACCGGACGCGCGCAGTCAGCCATGGTCGAAGCGCTGCTCGAACCGCTGGTCGAGCGCATCCATGTGGCCGAGATCGACGATGCGGTTACGTCGCCCGGATCCGCCAAGCCGGCGCGTGCGGCGCGGCGCGCGGCTTCGAGCCTTGCCTATCTCGTCTATACGTCCGGCTCCTCCGGCGCGCCGAAGGGCGTCATGATCGAGCAGCGCGGACTGTCGAACCATCTGGCGTCGCTCATTGCGGAGCTTGGCCTCTCGGCCAGGGACGTGATCGCGCAGACTGCGCCACAGAGCTTTGTGATTGCGGTCTGGCAGTTCCTCGCCGGTCCCATGGTCGGTGCGCGCGTCCATATCTGCGGCAACGCGACCGTGCAGGACCCGATATTGCTCGCCCGGGAGATCGAGCGCGAAGGAATCACCGTGCTCGAGATCGTCCCGTCGCTGTTGCGCGTGATCCTCGATCGCATGGACGAAGCGCAGGTCCAGCGCACCTTTGCAGGGTTGCGGCTGCTGATCTCGACCGGCGAGCCGCTGCCGGTCGATCTTTGCCGTGCATGGTTCGCCCGCTGCGCCAAGGTGCCGTTGATTAACGCCTATGGCGCATCGGAATGTTCCGACGACGTTTCCCTCCACCGCCTAACCAAGGCGCCGGCGACGGCGACGGCCAACGTCCCGGTCGGCGCGCCGCTGCCCAACACCCAGCTCTACGTGCTCGATCAGAACCTTCAGCCGCTGCCGGTCGGCGTGACCGGCGAGCTCTGCATCGGCGGCGCCGGCGTCGGCCGCGGCTATATCAACGATCCCGCGCAACACCGGCAGCGCTTCATTCCCGATCCATTCGGGCGCAAGGCCGGCGCGCGCCTGTACCGGACCGGCGACCTCGCCCGCCGCCGCGCCGACGGCACGATCGAATGCCTCGGCCGCGCCGACCATCAGGTCAAGATCCGCGGCTACCGCATCGAGCTCAAGGAGATCGAGAACGCGCTTGCCGACCATCCGGGCGTGCGGGCCGGCATCGTCGAGCCGCGCCGCGAGGCGAGCGGCGATGTCAGGCTGATCGCCCATATCGTTGCAAGGTCCGGCAGCCGGAGCAACGCCAGCGAGCTGCGCGAATTCCTGAAGAGGCGGCTGCCGGGTTACGCCATCCCGTCCGCATTCCTGTTCCTGGATCAGATGCCGCTCAATGCCCATGGCAAAATCGACCGATCGGCGCTGCTCGCGCCGACGCAGCAGGAAGCCTCCGCGCCGGACACCGCCGTTTCGGCACGAGGGTTCACCGAAAAGGTGCTCTCCGACATATGGATCGACCTGCTGAAGGTCGAGAGCCTCGGCGTCACCGACAATTTCTTCGATCTCGGCGGCCATTCGCTGCTGGCGGGCCAGGTGATGGCGCGCATCGCCCGAGCACTCGGCGTGTCGCTGCCGATCAAGACCATCTTCGAGGCGGCGACGATCGAAGAGCTGGCCCGACGGGTCGACGAAGCCGTGACGGCGAAGCCGCGCAGCCTCACGGCAACCGTGCCGCGGCTGGCCGAAAGCGGGCGGCCGACGCTCTCGATCGCGCAGGACCAGATGATACGGATCGAGCAGAAGCTGCCCGGGCTGCCGCTGTTCAACTTGCCTTTCGCCTTCCGACTCGAAGGCCCGCTCGATCCGGCCATCCTCGCCCAGGCGTTCGGCGACATCGTGCGCCGCCACGAATCGCTGCGGACAGGATTCGGCTGGAGCGGCGAGGAGCCGGTCAGCCGCACCGCCACACCCAGCGAGCTCGGGCCGGTCCTCACCGTCGAGGTCATCGGCGACGGGCATCCGCACAATAACAAGCGGCGCAAAGCGCTCGAGCTCAGAAAGGTCGATCTCCTGATCCAGCAGGAAACCTATACTCCGTTCGACACCGCGCGACCGCCGCTGTTGCGGGCACGGCTGTTGCGGCTTCATGCCGACGACCACGTGCTGCTGCTGACGCTCCACCATGCCATTGCCGACGGCTGGTCGATCGGCGTGCTGTTCGAGGAGTTGTCGAACCGCTATGAGGCGCTGGCCGGACGTCCGTCCGCGCCGCTGCCGAAACTGCCGCTGGCCTTTGCGGACATCGCGCGCTGGCAGCGCTGGTGGTGCGGCACCGACGCAGCCCGCCGCCAGGCCGCCGACTGGACGGAGAATCTGCGCGGCTCTGCCCCCGTCTTCGACGGCAAAGCGAGCCCGAGTGCATCCACCGGGCATCATCCGGTCCACCTCGAGCGCGAGCTGATCGGCCGGCTCACGGCCCTAGCCGGCCAGCACAATTGCACGCTCTTCATGTACCTCCTCACCGGCCTGAAGGCCCTGCTGCTGGCGCGAACCGGCCGTAACGACATCTCGATCGCCACCGCCATGGCCAATCGCGCCCAGCCGGATACCGATAGGATCGTCGGCCCGTTCGAGAACACGGTCATCGTCCGCACGCGAATCACGCCGGAGTTGTCGTTCGCGGAAGCCCTGGCCCGGGTTCGCCAAAGCGTGCTCGACGCGCATGCGCGGCAGGAACTGCCCTTCAATATCCTGGCCGACCATCTCGATCAGGAGGGGATCGACCCGTCCTCGCTGCTCCAGGTCTATTTCACGCTGCAAAATCCACTGCGCCAGCCGCTGGATTTGCCGGAGATTGCAGTGCAATCGATCGGAAACATCGCACGCGAGGGCCAGCCGGTGCTGCCGATCGACCAGACTTGGCTGTCGCTGATGCTCAAGGAGCGGCCAACCGGAATTACCGGCTCATGCAACTACAAGAGAGAGTCGTTCGATGGCCGCATGGTCAGCGAGTGGATGGCGGATCTCGTCGCGCTGCTCGGGACGGCCGTCGCCCAACCCAATACGCCGCTCGGCCGGTTGGTCACTCGCAGGGCGGCATGATCCGCTGTACAAAACGAGCGAATGGGAGTTCACTCGCCAAAGCTGTGAATGATCAAGTTGCATCTTGATTCTTTGGCTCCAGCGCGCAAGATTATTCTCGCGTTTTGATTTGGACGATTATTTTCAACCGGGGGAGTGTTATGGGTTTCATCAAATTTACCAAAGGTACCTCGTTGAGCGACAAGGACCGCAAGGCGCTCCAGAAGCTGCTCGCCGCCGAGAAGAAGAAGCTGCAATCCGCGCTCAAGGATGTCGATGCCAGCCTTTCGGTGCTGGGCGGGTCGAAGAAGGCCAAGAAGAAAAAGTAAGACTAGTCGGCGAGACGCCGCACGAATCTTCGGACAACGGTCGCACCGCCAGCCGAGCTGGGGGGCTCGCACAAGCTTGCGTCCGTAAACCGTCCAGCAATCGACAAGAATTTGCCCGGGTGGATCGCTAGAAGCGGTTCGCTCAGTTGATTCTTGCTCAGTTGATTCTTCTGTCAGAGCCGGAGTTTTGCCTCCGCCTGACGCCATGGGCCCAATTGATGGCAGACGATGGAATTGAACTGTTTGTCGGATTGATCGAGACCTTTGACGCGCCGGGCGCAGTCGATGCGTGCCGACGCTTGCTCTCGGTCGACGAACGGGTCCGCGCCGACCGCTTCATGTTCGAGCGGCATCGGCGGCAGTATATCTTTGCACACGCAATGCTGCGCCTGGCGCTGTCCAGGGTCGCGCCCAACGTCGCGCCGTCCGACTGGTCTTTTGCGGCCGGCCGCTACGGGCGACCGTTTGTCGCAGCGCCCGCGACATCGGCCGCGCTGCATTTCAGCCTGTCCCATGCCGACGGCTGCGTTGCCTGCGTCGTATCGCGGCATGAGGCCGTCGGCATCGACGTCGAAACCGTGTCGCGGCGGGTCGCGCCGCTGTCGACTGCGCTTCGCTTCTTTGCGCCGGAGGAGGTCGAAGCCTTGCGCGGACTGCCGGAGCCGGCTGCTATCGAGCGCTTCTTCGACTACTGGACGCTCAAGGAGGCCTACCTGAAGGCCAGGGGTTTTGGGCTCAATCTGCCGCTCGACGCCTTCGCGATGCAGGTGTCGCGGGAGGCCATCGAGATCAGATTCAAGCCCGATATCACCGACGATCCCCGGGGCTGGCGCTTCTCGCTGTGCTCGCCATCGCCGTCGCATCGCCTCGCGATCGCCGACGGCTCACGCGCCGACGGCGGCCTTCCCATCACCCGCAATGCCTGGCCGCTCCAGGAAGCGGCTGAATGAAGCCCCCGCGGCTGCGCGTCTTTCCCGCGATTTCGCGCAACCGCGATGCCAGCAAATATGTCGGAGAGCTGACGCGGGTGGCGCAGTTCGCCGACCGCAACGGCTTTGAAGGCATCCTGCTGTTCGAGGGCAACGACGTGTTCGTCGAGCCCTGGGCAATGGCCCAGCACATCATGGCTGCGACGACGCGAAGCTCGCCGCTGATCGCGGTCAACCCGGTCTACATGCACCCGTTCACGGCCGCGAAGTTCGTCTCGTCGCTTGCCCAGCTCCACGGCCGCAAAGTCTATCTCAACATGATCACGGGGACCGCGGTCAGTGACTTGCAGGGGCTGGGCGACGAGCAATCGCATGCAGACCGCTATGTCAGGCTCGGCGAATTCGTGGAGTTGATGCGCCAGTTGCTGACAAGCCCGCGACCGGTGAATTTCGAGGGCCGGTTCTACCGCGCGCACCATCTGCAGCTTCGCCCGCGCCTGCCGGCGGAGATGATGCCGGAATTCCTGATCGCCGGCCAATCGGACGCAGCGCAGCGCGTGGCGAGGGAGACCGGCTGCATCAAGATGCAGATGCTGCCGCCCGATCTCGACCGCGGGCTGGATGCGCCCGGAATGAATTTCGGCATCTTCGCACGCGAGAGCTGGGAGGAGGCGAGGCAGGCGGCCAACGCGCGCTTCCGCGACAACCCCGATGATCGCGAACTGCTCGCGCTCACCGTGGAGAACAGCGACTCCGTGTGGAAGCGGCGCCTCTATGACGGCCAGAGCGGCGAGCTCGCCGACAACGGCTACTGGCTATTGCCGTTCCTGACCTTCCAGGCCGACTGCCCCTACCTCGTCGGCAGCTATGCCGAAATCGGCGTCAAGCTGAAGGAGTTTGCAGCGAAGGGCCTCACCACGATCATCCTCGACATGGTCGCGGACGAGGCCGAGATGCAGCATGTCTGCAAGGCGCTCGCGGCCAGCGGGATGCTCTGAAATCAGGCCCCGAGGGGACTGAGCCGCGGCAGCGGCTCAGCTCCGGCCGGCCGTCGCAAGAGCTGCATGACATGGCGCTTCAGGCGCACGAACTCGGGCTCGGTCACGAGCTCGTGGCCCCGGGGCCGCGCGAAGGGCAGCACGGCATCCTCGATCACCCGGCCGGGTCTTGCGCTCATCACGACGATGCGATCGGCGAGAAACAAAGCCTCGTCGATATCATGGGTGACGAAGACCGTGGTGGTCGGGATCTTGCTCCAGATGTCGAGCAGGACCTCCTGCATCATGCCGCGCGTCTGTGCATCGAGCGCGCTGAAGGGCTCATCCATCAGCAACACCCGCGGCTGGTTGATCAACACCCGCGCGATCTCGACGCGCTGCTGCATGCCGCCCGACAATTGCGCCGGATAGAACGCCTCGAAGCCGGAAAGGCCGACGAGATTCAAGATGGCATCGGCGGCACGGTCGCGCTCTCGCATCGCAACGCCGCGCATCTTCGGACCGAAGGCCACGTTGTCGCGCACCCGTTGCCAGGGAAACAACGTGTGCTGCTGAAACACCATGCCCCGATCCGGGCTCGGCCCGCGAACCCGCTGCCCGTCGACCGTAAGCCGGCCGGCGGTGACCGGCAGATGTCCGGCCAGCGCGCCGAGCAGCGTGGACTTGCCGCAGCCGGAGGGACCGAGGATGCAGACGAACTCGCCCGGCGCGACGGCAAAGTCGAGCCTGCTCACCGCTTCGAACGCGGCGTGGCCCTCGCCGAGCGAGATCGAGACATCAGCGATGTCGATACGGCCGATGCTTTGCGTACCGATATCGGCGACCCGAATGTTCATCGTCCCATCCCTTTCATCGTGCCACGCCCTTCATCGAGCGACGCTTGGGCTGCGCCAGGGCATCAGAAGCCGCCCCGCGGTCGTCAGCAGCCAGCTGCTCCCCATTCCGAGCAGGCCGATGATCAGCATGCCGACGATGATATCGGCATAGTTCTGGAGCGTGTAGGCCTCCCAGGTGTAGTAGCCGATGCCGAATTGACCCGAGATCATCTCCGCGGTGACGAGGCAGAACCAAGAGGTGCCCATGCCGATCGCAAGCCCGGTGACGATGCTCGGCGCGGCGTCCGGCAGCACAACCTCTCTGAGGATCGCCAGCCGCCCCGCGCCGAGACTGCGGGCAGAGGCGACCAGCCGGCGGTCGACATTCGCGACACCGTGGACCGTGTTCAGCACGATGGGAAACAGAGCTCCGATGAAGGTGATGTAGATCATCGACAGTTCGGACGACGGGAAGATCAGGATCGAGAGCGGTATCCACGCCACCGCCGGAATCGGCCGCAGCAATTCGAGCGGCGGCAGCAGCAGGTCGCTCGCGGCGCGCGACCGGCCGATGGCGAAACCGAAGATCACGCCGATCACGACCGCCGCGCCGTAACCCGCGAAAACCCGCCAGAGGCTGCTGGTGATATGCGCCGCCAGTTTCGGCGAGTGAAACAGGGCGACGGCGGATTCAACGACCTCGACCGGCGGCGGCACGTTGCGGAAAGTGACGATCCCCAGATTGACATGCGTCATCGATGCGATCTGCCACAGGGAGATGCAGGCCAGGATCGAAAGGCCGCGGACCAGCCATCGGACGCCGGCGGGCCGCGTCTGGATGGCGGTGGCCATGCCTTCACCGGCTCGCGACGAGAGACACGCGCGCGGCGCCGAAATCGAGCACCTCGCCGCCGTGCTGCTTCGACCATTGCTCGGCCGCCTGCTTGAGCAGGAACGCGCTCAGTTCGCCCTTGGGCGACCGCACGAACCAGGCCTGGTTTGCGAACAGCTTGATGCCGCTCTCACGATCCTGGGCATAGACGACGCGGATGACCTTGCCGTCCTTTTCGAGGCCGGCGAGCGCCTTCAGCGCGCTCTCGGGCGAAGCGTAATGACGCACACGGGGCTCGTCCTTGACCCAGATCTGCGCCACGCGTGTGGTGTCGCCGATCTCGGCGCCCGTCGCTGCGTCCCTGGTCTTCAGCGGAAGCTGCGCGTAGTTCTTCAACTCGGCGTCGTAGTCACGCCCGGCCTGCGCGGCCGCGATGCGGATGAACTTGTCCGTGACGAACTGGTTGATATCGAGATCGCTGTCCGCACGCTTGAGCAGCTTCAACGTCTTGATCGAGGTGGCGACCGCCTGGCGATACTCGGGCTTCCAGGTAATGTCGCGGGTCTGAAGACCGAGCGGGCCGTGGAAGAGATAATCGACCTCCGCTTCGATGCCAGTCACCTTGGCGATCAATTCGCTGTATTTCTCGGGCTCCTCCGCGATCAGGCGGTCCGCCTCGAGCGCGGCACGCAAATAGGCGACGACGATCTCCGGATATTTCTCGCCATACTCGGCGTCAACCAGGCTGCCATGGAACGTCGGCGCGTTCGCTTGCGCGCCGTCGAAAATCTTGCGTGCGAAGCCGCGCCACGGGAACAGTTCGGCGAATGGGACGAAGTCGGCATGCGCCTCGATCTTTCCCGCCTGCAAGGCCGGCCCCGCGACCTCCGGCGCCTGGGTGACGATGTTGACATCGGTCTCGGGATTCCAGCCCTTGGCCTCGATGGCGCGAAGCAGCATGCCGTGCGAGGTCGAGGCAAAGGGAACGGAGATGGTCTTGCCCTTGAGCTCGTCGAGCGACTGCACCGGCGAATTCAACGGCACCACGATGCCGTTGCCGCTGCCCTTGGTGCTGCCGGACAGCACGCTGATGAAGAGGCTGCGGCGTCCCGCCTTCTGGAACGCCACGCCATTCAGCGAGCCTGGGAAATCCGCCATCGCGCCGAAATCGAGCTTGCCCGCAACCATCTCGTTGGTGAGCGGCGCGCCGCTGGTAAAGTTCTTCCACTGGATGTCGTAGGTGACATCCTTGTACTTGCCGTCATGGGGCAGGAACTTCTCCAGCAGCTTCAGCTCGCGAATGAGCAGTCCGCCGGTCGCGCAATTAATCGTCGTATCCTGCGTCCCGACCGCCACGCGGATCGTCTCCGCCTGCGACGGCCCGAACATGACGAGTGTGATGGCCGCAACGGCCGCACTCATTCTCAAAGAGCTGAAATCGATCATCGAATTGTCCTTCCGAGGCCGGGCCGATGCCGGCGACGATGCGAGGCGCCACTATCGAAGGCGTGGCGCGGCGGTTGAAGCAATTACTTGCATCGTAGCTGCAGCCGCTCGGCTCGAGATTCCGCCGCACAGCGGCGCAAAGGATTTTCTCAGGACGGAGCGATCGGCAGCGGAATCGTTTCGCCGCCGGACGGCGCGCATATCAAGCCTTGCTAAGTGATTTGGAACGATCGCAAAGAGATGGACATCGCACCATCACCGCTCTTACCTGTTCGCAAGACTTCGGAGCATTGACGGATTGCGATGACCATACTCAAGGACGTTGCCGTGACCGAGCCTGCTGCTTACGCCAACCCGCCCGGCGCGGGCGTTCAGCTCGATTGGAGCGATCGCACCAGGACGCGGCCGGCTCGCAGCGCTCGCGCAAAGGCCGCAAGCTCGGCGCTGTTCATGAGCGAGACGGTCGACGGGCTGAACGTGGGTGCGCATTTCCTCGATCGCCTGTCGGCATCCGAGCAGGCGCGCGTGCACGCGGCCGGCCGCACGATCACGGTGCCGCAAGGCGACATGGTGTTCAGCCAGGGCGATCGGCACGACGGCATCTTCATCATCCGGCGCGGTCAGGTGCGGGTCTATTACACGGCGCCGTCAGGGCGCGAGATCACGCTCGCCTATTGGACGCCGGGACACTTCATCGGCGGTCCCGAGATCTCCGGCGGCGGCATCCACATGTGGTCCGGCATCGCCATCGACGCCTGCGAGATCACGGCGCTCTCCGGCCCCGCGCTTGAGAAGCTCCTGACCGGCATGCCGCGCTTCGCGCTGGCGCTGATCGACGGCCTCATCGCCAAGGGCAAGTGCTACTCCTCGATGGCACAGATCCTCGGTACACGCTCGGTGATCGAGCGGCTGGCGCAATTCCTGCTGACGCTGTCGGAGTTGCACGGCGTTGCCGACGGCGACACCATCATCATCAATCGCAAGATCACCCATGACCAGATCGCGGCCATGGTCGGCTCGACCCGTCAATGGGTGACGATGATGCTGAAGCGATTCCAGAACCGCCGCATCATCGCCATCGACGGCAGCACCATCCGGATCAGGCGTATCGATCTGCTGGAGCAGATCCTGTTCAAGGACTAGGAGGTCTATTCCCTCTCCCAACAAGCGGAGCGAGGTGAAGAGCTCGCCTCACCGCGCCTCTTCGAATCCCGCCAGCACCGAGGTCAGGTTCGCCCCGAGGATATCCGAGAGATAGCCGCCCTCCTGCACGAACACGGTCGGCAGGCCCAGCTTCGCGATGGCCTGGCCGATGCGGCGAAAGCCGGGCGTGGTGACGGCGAGGCCCTTCAGCGGATCGTGCTCGGAGGCGTCCAGACCAAGTGCGATGACGAGGGCGCCGGGCGCAAAGGATTCGATCGCCTTGCGTGCGACATCCATGGCCTGAATGTAACCGTCATCGCCGGTGCCGATCGCCAGGGGGATGTTCAGATTGGTGCCCAGGCCCGGCCCTTCGCCGCGCTCATGCGCGTAGCCCCACACATAAGGATAATACGCGACGGGATCGGCATGGATCGAGACGGTATAGACGTCGGGGCGCGCGTAGAAAATGCCCTGCGTGCCGTTGCCGTGATGGACGTCGACATCGAGGATCACGACGCGCTCGTGCTTGAGCCGCAGATGTGCGGCGGCGATCGCGCTGTTGTTGAGGAAGCAGAAGCCGCCGGCCATATCGCGATAGGCGTGATGGCCGGGCGGACGGCAGAGCGCATAGACGGCGTCTTCGCCGTCCATCACCATTTGCGCCGCCGTGGTTGCGACATCGGTGGCCGCACATACTGCGGCCCAGGTGCCGGGACCGATCGGTGCTGCAGTGTCGGCGGTGTGCCAGCCGAGCTTGCCGACGATGTGGGTGGGGTAGGTCGCCGCTTGGCGCACGGGATGGATGTTGCCGATCATCTCCGGCCCGGAATCGCCGAGCGCCGTCCAGGCGTCCCAGGCCTCGCTCAGGAACGACAGATATTCCGGGCTGTGAATGCGCGAACGCGGCCCCTGCCCGAATGTGGTCGGCTCGACCAATTGGTGCTTGCCGGCCTTCAACCCCTCGAGCAGGCGATCGGCGCGCTCGGGCTGTTCGGTGGTGCGCTTGACGACACCGCGAACCAGGAAGAATTGCGGATCGTGGCTGCGATGCAGCTCGGTATGGACGGCTTTCACTCAAACACTCCGTGGTCGCTTTTGTACTCTTGTTTTGACGCGCTTTCCTAGCGCGAACCGGCATCCACTTCGCTCGAAAACGCTCTCATGCCACGGATGTCTAAATCCCTGCGGCGGCCGGATGCAAGCAAGAAGAATGCCGCCCCTGCCGCGCTGTCCTGCGCCGGAAGCAGCCCACCTCTGATGCTCAGCAACGCCCGCGCTGCAGGCAGTGCTCGCGGCCCTGCTGATCGGTGCGAAAGGACTCGATGAAGCCGCCCTGGCGCTGGGTGACGAAAACGGTCTTGCCGTCGCTGCCGCCGAACGCGAGGTTGGTCGGCTCCTTGCCCTTCAGCGCGATCTCGCGCTCGACTGCGCCGTTCGGCTTCATCAACGCGATCGTGCCCTTGAGGATGCGAGCGATATAGAGACGGCCGGCGACGTCGGTGCGCAGGCCGTCGACGGTGTCGGGCTGGAACGTCTTGATAAGCTTTGCGCCTGTGAGCTCGTTGCCATTGATCGCATAAGACCAGATCTGGCCGCTGCTGGATTCCCCGACATAAAGCGTCTTGCCGTCGGGGCTGAGATCGATGCCGTTGGTGGTGCCCATCGCGCGCGGCGCGGACATCACCTGCCCCTGCACCGAACCGTCGGCGGCTTTGGCGATCCGCCAGATGTGGCCTTCGCGACCTTTCCAGTTCGGATCGCTCGCATAGATCGTGCCGTCGCGCGCGATGGTGATGTCGTTGGGCTGGTTCATCTCGTCGGAGTGAAACCAGACCGAGGGCTCGGTTGCGCTCTTCGGGATGGTGAAGATGTTATGCTTCTTGTAGTCGGCGATGAACATAGCGCCGCTTCGATCGAAACGGATCGCGTTGCCGACGCTGCCCTCGGGAAGTGCCGTGAATGGCTCCGAGGCCGCGCCGCCCGCCGGCAGCTTGCCGATGGTGCCGGGCTTGCCGAAGTTCACGACGAAGAGATTGCCATCGAGATCGGCGGCGGGCCCTTCGATGCCGAACGTGTATTCGCTGGCGGGCGTGACCTGCACGCTTTCGAACAGTTTCGTTTCCGCGCGGGCCGACGAGACCGCGAGGATGAGACAAACGCTACTGCACAGGCACCAGAAATTCCTGCCGGATGTAATAGCCATCGTCGTCGCTGCACTCGCCATTCAAATAGGGATCGGCCGGCCGGAAGAATCGGCTGAAGCCGGGTTTGTCTACAGCGCTCCTTTGTGTCACGACGACGACCTTGGAGGCCGGTATTTCGCCGCATTCCTTGTTGGCTCTGCTGAAGAACTTGCGTTGCGGCGGTCCTGCCTTGATCCACATCCGCGTGCCGGGGACCATTCTCGCAACGAGCATGTCGGCGGTATCGAGCAAGCCGGCATAGCCGGGTTCGGTCTTCGGCAATTTCTCGCCGCCGGGCGGCATCAGCTTCTCCGCACTGATCCCGCGCAGCCGCGTGCGCAGCCTGCCCGAGTTGGGATCGCCGGGGTAGATCCAGCCGTCCTGCGCCAGCATGAAGCGGAGCACCGTTGTGTCCTTCTCCGCATCCGGTTGTCCCGGCTTCAGACCGAAATCCGAATGGCAGCCGACGCAGTGCTTCTCGACGAGGCCCTTGCGCAGCGTGGTCAGCCGAATCCGGTTCTGCGCGTCCCTGGCGACGAAGGCTGCGAGCTGGTCGATCACCGCCTGGCTGCGGGTATCGCAGGGCAGCGGCGACGGCGGATCGCCCGCGGCGCGATCGATCCGGATCACGGTCTGGTTCTTGTCCTCGACCAGCCAGATCGCGCCGTCCTCCGCAACCGTCATGCCGACCGGCGCGCCCTGCGGCCGCGCGCCGTTGACGCGGTGCCAGCCGGCGATCAGCTCCTCGAACGGCGCGGCGGCAACCTCACCCGCGTCGGTCTGGAAGCTGTGGGTCGGCTCGGCTGCGCAGCTGACGCGATAGCGCACCGGCGGAGGGCTCGGCTTGGGGAAGCCGTGGTCGTCGACGTCGTAGACGAGGACGCGGCTGCCGGTCGGGCGATAGCCGTGCAGACCGACCAGCAGCCTGCCCTCCAGCTCCGGGAATTTGGCGCCGTGATAATACAGCATCGCGAGCGGGGCGCCGTGCGGCGGCATCAGTGAGAGCGGTCGCCTGTAGAGCGCGTTGGCCGTGCACAGCGACTTGTAGACGCCGGACTGCAGCACGGTTCTGAATTCGGGGCTCGGCGTCGACAAATCATAGCAATAGGGCCAGCCATAATGCTTGCCCTGCTCGATCGCATTGATCTCCTCGTTCGGCTTGAAGATATCCGGCAGGTCGCGGCCGTTCTCGCCTTGCAGGAAGGCATAGCCGGCATCGGGAAAGTTCGGATGCAGCGCCAACGCCATCGAATTACGCAAGCCGCGCGCGTAAACCAGATGAGGCGGATCCGGATCGTTCGGCTTCAACGCCGGAAAGACACCGCCCGCGGGCGGCGTGAACAGCCAGATCGACGCCATCGCGGCACCGCCTTCGGCGGCCGCGCAAGGCCGCGTGATCGGCGCCGGCGTGATGCAATCGTCGCTGTGCGAGCCGATGTTGACGAACAGCCGCCCGTTCCTGTCGAAGACGAACTGCTTCAGCGGATGCGCGCTCTCGTCGAGCCTGGTGCCGTCAGGCAGCCGGATCCGGCGCCCGGGCATGTGGCGGATGATGGTCTCGACCGTGCCGCGCGGATTGTCCGCGATCGGGTCGAACCGGAAGATCGTCTCGGCGGTCGAGGCATAGAGCTTCCTGTCCGGGCCGATCAACAGACCGAACGGATATTCGATGCCGGTCAGCAGTTCCTTGAATCCCTGCCCTTGGGGCGCATGCGGATCGAGCAGCAGCAGCCTGCCATCGGTGTGGCCCCAGCCGCCCATGTCGGCCACGACGAACAGCTCACGGCCCGGCACCTGGACGATCGAACGCGGAAACTTGAGGTCATCCTCCTCGCTGGCGACGAGGCCGGCGCAAAATCCCGCCTTCATGTCGATCTGGAGTTTGGGAAAGGCGAGATCGCCGCTGCCGCAGAGCTCCGCGCCGATCACGTAGCCGCTTTTCCTCACCGGTTCGGAGGAGGCTCCCGATGCAAGGCTGAGCAGGACCCCAGTGACAGCAGCGACAAACAGGCGCTGGTAGCGACGTTCGCGCCAGAATGTGAGGTGATGCACGGCAGCCTCCCAAACTTTCCGTGCAGACTTGTTCCATGTCGAGGGAACGCCGTCCAGTTGGTCATCACCCGCCTGTGATTAAACCTGAAACGACCTTGGTGCCGACCAATATCCGTAAATTCCCTTACCGGGCTCGACCCGAATGTTTCGCGCATGCTTCGGATGGTATCGGTCTGCCATCCCGATCGCTCCCTATAGGAGACGAATATGGTTCAGGTCTATTTTCACTGCTCCAATACCGACGGCACGCTGATCGATCGCAGCGGCACCGCGGTGACCAGCCTGACCGAGGCGCGCGACCGTGCCGCCCAGATCATGAGCTCGATGATCCAGACGCCCGGCACCGAGGACTGGCGCGATTGGGTGATTCATGTCAGCGGCTCTGACGGCGAGGAGATTTTCGATCTCCCCTTCACCGCCATGCTCGGCAAGCCGCATTGAGGTGATGCCGTGCTGTTCGCTTCACTGACCCTGCTCTGCCAGCCCCTGAGCTTCATCGCCACCAAATGGCAGAAGCTGGTGCGGATTGCCGGCAACCCTTACCGCCCCGAGCTTCACTACATGCGCGGCCCGGGGCCGAAATGGCACGCCAAATATCAGGCCAGCCGGCTGGACCGCACACGCTGAGCGCGGTCCGCCATCCCTCCCCTATTTGCCGGTGAATTTCGCCTTGCGCTTCTCGACGAAGGCGTTGCGGCCTTCGACCGCATCGGCGCTCCTGCGGATCGTGGCCTGAAGCTCGATCTCGCGGCGGAATTGCGCCTCGTAGGTCGCATGCTCGCTCTCCTCGATCAGCGCGCGGGTCGCGACCAGGGCGCGCGTCGGCCCCTCCGCCAGGCGACGCGCCAGCGTCATCGCCTCCTCCATCAGCTTCGCATCATCGACGACCTGCCGCACCAGGCCGATCTCCTGGGCGCGCTCGGCCGTCAGCGGCTCGTTCAGCAGCATCAGCTCGAGCGCCCGCTGCCGGCCGATCAGGCGCGGCAGCAGCCAGGTCGAGCCGAGATCCGGCACCAGCGCGATGCGACTGAATACCTGGATGAAGCTCGCCGACCGCGCCGCAACAATGATGTCGCCGGCCATCGCAAGACTGAAGCCGCCGCCAGCCGCGACGCCGTTGACGGCGACGACGACGGGCACGCGGCATTCGCGCAGCGCCCTGAAGGCCGGCCAGTAGAACCGCATGACACCGGCGGCGATGTCCTCGCCGAGCGCCTCGGATGCCTTCAAATTCTGCCCTGAGCAAAAGCCGCGCCCGGCGCCAGTGAGGACCAGGGCGCGAACGCTTTCGTCCCGCGTCGTCTCGGCAACCGCAGCGGCGAGCGCGCCGAGCAGGTCCGGAGTCATCGCGTTCAGGCTCGCCGGCTCGTCCAGCGTCAATATCCCGACCGCGCCATCCCGCGCCTGTTTCACACCTGCCATGTCGCTTCTCCCTTTGGATTGTTCTCGTTTGCCGCAATGTGCCATTGTCCGCGCGCTCCGCCAACCAAGACAACCGACGACAACAGACAAGACGACATCATGCCTCATCAGTTCAGCCTCGCCCAAACCGTTCGCAAACCCGCCGTCACGTCCAAGGGCGGCATCGTCGCCGCGCAATCGCGCCGGGCGGCCGAAGTGGGGGCGCAAGTGCTGGCGGCGGGCGGCGACTGCGTGGACGCGATCGTCGCGACCACCTTCGCGCTAAACGTGCTGGAGCCCTGGAACAGCGGCATCGGCGGCGGCGGTGCGATGGTGCTCTACCGCGCCAAGGAAAATCGCTACGAGGTGATCGACTACGGCATGTGCGCGCCGCAGAGCCTGCGCGTCACCGACTATCCCCTCAGCGGCGAGGGCGCTGCCTCCGATCTCTTCCCCTGGCCGCGGGTGAAGGACGACCGCAACATCCACGGCCCCGGCGCGGTCGCCGTGCCCGGCGTCGTCGCCGGCATGGAGGAGGCGCATCGCCGCCATGCCAGGTTGCCGTGGAAGGATCTGGTCGCGCCGGCCGTGCTGCTTGCCGGCGAAGGCATGCTGGTCGACTGGTGGACCACGCTGATGATCGCGGCATCGGCCGCCGATCTCAGGCGCTATCCAGGAAGCGCGGCCACGTTCCTGAAGGACGGCCTGCCGCCGAGCGCGCCGTGGGGCATCAAGTCCGAGACACGGCTGCGGCTGGACAATCTGAAGGCGACGCTGTCGCATCTTGCCGAAGCCGGCCCACGCGATTTCTACCAGGGCGATCTCGCCAGGAGCATCGCCTCCGACATCAAGGCCGACGGCGGCTCGCTATCGGTGGAGGATCTCGCCGCATTCCGCGCTCATCCGCGCGAGCCGCTGGCGATCCCTTATCGCGACGGCAAGGTGCTTGCGACGCCGGAGCTCACGGCCGGACCGACGCTGGCGCATGCGCTGCGCCTGCTGCAGGAGAATCTGAAACCGGCAGGCGCGCCCGATGCGGCCGCCTATGGCGAATATGCGCTCGCCCTGCAAGCTGCCTATGCCGAGCGGCTCAAGGACATGGGCGATGCCGCCGGCAAGCGCTCGCTCGGCGCGGAGTATCTGGCACCGGCCTGCACCACGCATTTCTCCGTGGTCGATCGCGACGGCAACATCGCAGCGGTGACGCAGACGCTGCTCTCGTCCTTCGGCTCGAAATACGTGACGCCGCACACCGGCATCGCCATGAACAACGGCATCATGTGGTTCGACCCGACGCCGGGCACCACCAACTCGCTCGCGGCAGGCAAGCGCTGCCTCACCAACTACACCCCTGTCATCGCCGAGACCAAGGATGGCAAACGCCTCGCGATCGGTGCGTCCGGCGGCCGCCGCATCCTGCCGTCGGTGATGCAGCTCGCGTCGTTCGTGATGGATTTCGGCATGGACCTCGATGCCGCCATCCACCAGCCACGCATCGACGCCAGCGAAGGCGCAATCGTGATCTGCGACGCACGCCTGCCGGCGGAAGCCCGCAAGGCGCTCGCCGCACGCTTCGACTACGAGGAGAGCCGGGTGCAGGCCTTGCCGCAGAAATTCGCCTGCCCGAGCGTGGTGATGCGCGACGGCGACGTCAATTCCGGCGCTGTCGAAATCTTCCAGCCCTGGGCCGACGCGGTGGCGGAGGGCTGAGGAAACTCGATCGCGCCACGGGCTCCTTAATCTCTCCCGCAAGCGGGAGAGGGAGCGCACCTGCTTTGCAGCAACAGTAAATCTAATCCGCTTCAGATCCCCAGCCGGTCCCTGACACGCCCCGCGATCACGGCGGTCGTCACGCCAACGGGCCAGAACGCATGCATCGGGATCGGCTTGATGCCGGTGACGGGCATGTCGATCTCGGCCCTGGCGCCGCCGATCAGGCGGCGGGCGAGCTGGGCGCCCATCGCGGTCGAGAGCGCGACGCCGCGGCCGTTGCAGCCGAGCGAGATCAGGACACTCTCCGCAGGCTCGTGCACATGCGGATAATGATCCCCGGTGATCGCGAGCCGGCTGTTCCAGCCGTGGGTCCAGGCGACGCCCTTGAGCTGCGGCCAGAGCCGCTCGGCATAACGCATGAGATAGGCAACATCGTTCGGCGCGCTGATCCAGCGCATCGGGCCGCGGCCGCCCATCAAGAGCCGGTTCTGCTGATCGATGCGGTAATAGACGGTGATGTGGCCGCTTTCGTAGAGCACCGGACGCGTCGGCATGATCGAACGGGCGACCTCGTCCGACAGCGGTGCGGTGGCGGCGATCGACGAGAACACCGGAACGATGGTGCGGCGGAGCGCGGGCCAGAGATCGTCGGTGAAACCGTTGGTGGCGAGCAGCACCTTGTCCGCATGCACGATCGCGCGCGGCGTCTCGATGCGCCAGCGACTGCCGTCGCGACGGAGCGACAGCGCCGGCGTTTCGCCATGCACCTTCGCCCCTGCCGAGATCGCGGCGCGCGCGAGGCCGCGCGCGTAGCTGAGCGGATGCAGATCGCCGCCGCGGCTGTCCAGCATGCCGCCGATATAGCGGTCGGTGCCGGTCATCTCGCGCAGCTGCTTGCGGTTCAGATAAGTCACCGGCATGCCGCGACGGATGCACTGCTTCGCGGTCGTCTCGATCGCAGCGGCGCTGGCCTCGTTATACGCCGTGCGCAGCGTGCCGTTCTGCCGCGCCTCGCACGGGATCTGGTAGCGGCGGATCAGATCGTGCGTGAAGTTCGTGGTGCCGTAGGCGAAGTCGATCATGCGGCGGCCGAGTCCGGCGCCGAAATCCGCTTCGATCTGGTCGGGATCGTGCTTCAAGCCGGGATTGGTGTGGCCGCCATTGTTGCCCGATGCGCCCCAGCCGGGCTCCTGCGCCTCCAGCACCAGGGCCTCGACACCCTGCTCCGCCAGATGCAGCGCCGTGGACAGGCCAGTGTAGCCGCCGCCGACGATCGCGACAGAGACGGTCTTGTCGACATCGAGCGGCGGCGTGGCGACCGGCGCGACGGCCGTGTCGGCATAGAGGGAGGGCGGCAGAGGCAGGCGCGCAGTCATGGCGAGGACCGATCAGAGCGGATGCAGCACGCGGCGCAGGAAATCCTGCGTGCGCGGATGCTGTGGTTGGTTGAGCAGCGCCTTGGCTGGCCCCTGCTCGACGATGACGCCGCCGTCGATGAACAGCACGCGGTCGGCGACGTCACGGGCAAAGCCCATCTCGTGGGTGACGACCACCATGGTCATGCCGTCGTCGGCGAGCTTGCGCATGACGCCGAGGACGTCGCCGACGAGCTCGGGATCGAGCGCCGAGGTCGGCTCGTCGAACAGGATCGCCTTGGGCTGCATGGCGAGCGCCCGCGCAATCGCGACGCGCTGCTGCTGGCCGCCGGAGAGCTGCGGCGGATGCGCGTCGGCCTTTTCGGCGAGCCCCACCTGCGCAAGCAGCGCGCGGCCGCGCTCGAGCGCCTGCGCGCGGGCTTCCTTCTTGACGTAGAGCGGCCCCTCGATGACGTTTTCGAGCGCCGTGCGATGCGGGAACAGGTTGAAGCGCTGGAACACCATCGAGACCTGGGTGCGAACCTTCACGATCGACGAGGCATCGCGATCGACCTTGAGGCCTTCGATGCTGATCTCGCCGCGGTCGTAGCTTTCGAGCCCGTTGATACAGCGCAGGATCGTCGACTTGCCCGAGCCGGACGGGCCGATGACGCAGACCACCTCGCCCTTCTGGACCGATGCCGTGATGCCCTTGAGCACCTCGTTCTGGCCAAAGCTCTTGTGGACGTCGGTGAGCTCGATCATTTCTTGCCGGCCCGCTTCTCGAAATGACGAACCAGCAGGATCAGCGGAATGCTCATGGTGAGATACATCAGCGCCACCATCGTGAACACGTTGGTGTTCTTGAAGGTCGATGACGCGATCAGCTTGCCTTGCAGCGCGAGCTCCGCGACCGTGATGGTCGAGGCCTGCGAGGAATCCTTCAGCATCATGATCATGACGTTGCCGTAGGGCGGCAGCACGATCCGCACCGCCTGCGGCAGCACCACGCGGCGCATGGTCAGCCACCAGCCCATGCCGATCGACTGCGCCGCCTCGATCTGCCCCTTGTCGATCGCCTCGATGCCAGCGCGGAAATTCTCGGCCTGGTAGGCCGAATAGGCGATGCCGAGCCCGAGGATCGCCGCCTGCAACGCGGACAGCGTGACGCCGAGATCGGGCATCACGAAGTACAGATAGAACAGCAGCACGATGATCGGGATGCCGCGGATCACGTTGATCAGGCTGGCGCTGAGCATCGACAGCGCCTTGATGCCGGAGACCCGCATCATCGCCCAGATCAGGCCCAGCACCGTCGAGAGCAGCAGCGAGCCGATGGTGACGACGACCGTCAGTGCGACGCCGCTCATCAGGATCGGAAAGAACTCGACGGCGTCGTGCCAGAAGCCCTTCATCGGCCAGCCTTCATCGATCGGCCCCTGAGGATCAGCCCTGTGCCTTCAGGCCCCATTTGCCGAGAATCTTGTCGATGGTGCCGTTGGCCTTGAGCTTGGCCAGCGACGCGTTGATCTTGCCGAGCAGTGCGCTCTCGCCCTTGCGCACGCCGATGCCGACCGAGCCGACGGTGACGGGCTTGTAACCGTCGACGAGACGCACCTCGGGGAAACCGCCTTGCTTCAGATTGTAGGCCAGGATCGGATAGTCGGCGTAGCCGGCCTTGAGGCGGCCGGTGTTCACGTCGCGCAGGATGTCGGGAATGGTGTCGTAAGCCTTCACGTCGGCGAACAGGCCGGACTTCTTCAACGCATCGACGAAGGCGGTGCCGACCTGGGCGCCGACCGTCTCGCCCTTCAGATCCTCCTGCGTCGCATAGGCCTTGGTGTCGGTCTTCGGCACCACCAGGCCTTCGCCATAGGTGTAGATCGGATCGGAGAAGTCGACGACTTCCTTGCGCGGCGCGGTGATGAACATCGCGGCCGCGATGATGTCGATCTTGCTCGAGGTCAGTGACGGGATCAGCGCCGAGAACTGCATCGGCTCGATCTGAACGTTGAAGCCGGCATCCTTGCCCACTTCAGTCACGAGATCGACCATGATGCCCTGGATGGTATTGGTCTTGGTGTCGAGGAAGGTGAAGGGAATGCCCGTCGGCGTCGAGCCGACCTTCAGTACCTGCTGCGCCGAAGCCGGCATAGCGGCTGAAATCGCGAGCGCCGCGACCGCGGCCAAACCAAAACGCTTCATCGCATTCCCCTTTGGGTCCGGCCGGCGGCGCTCGCAAATGTCGTGATCGCAGACATTGCGGGCCGAGCCGTTTCGGCCTATTTTCACCACTATGAAAATTTGGTCACACTTTCGCGGGTGATGCAAGCGGTTTTCATGCACATGAAGGAAGCGGTTTGACGTGAGCGGTGGCAAAAGAATGCGCAAACCGGCCGCCGCGAAAGCGGTGAAGAAGACGAAGGCTAGCGCGAAGCCGGCGGAGCCGGCAATGGACGTCGCAGTCGGCCGCCGCATCCGCGATCTCAGGCGTGTCAGGCAATTCTCGCTGGAGACAGTCGCCGCGCGCACGGAGCTATCGATCGGCTTCCTCAGCCAGATCGAGCGCGGCCTGTCGTCACCATCGCTGCGTGTGCTGGCAACGCTCGCCGACGTGCTCGGCGTCGGCATCGCCGCGCTGTTCGGCGCGCGCCCGAGCGCCGACGGTGCATCCGATCAGGTGGTGACGCGCGGGCTGCAACGGCCGGAATTGAAGCTGTGGCGCACCGGCGTGTCGAAGCAATTGCTGAGCCCGGCCAGCGCCGACAACAAGCTCAATTTGTTCCTGGTGCATCTGGAGCCCGGCGGCTCCACCGGCGACGAGCTCTACACCCATGACGGCGAGGAGGCCGGCCTCGTGCTCGACGGCGAGATGCTGCTGATGGTGGACAGCGAGACGTGGTCGCTGAAAACCGGCGACAGTTTTCGCTTTGCGAGCCGCCGGCCGCACCGGTTTTCCAATCCGGCCGAGGATGCGAAGGCCGTAGTGCTGTGGGTCAATTGCGTGACGGGGGCGGGCTGACTCTCTCCCTCTCCCCGTTCTTACGGGGAGAGGGTTGGGGTGAGGGGCTCTCTCCACGCGAACGGTCAGAGCGAGACTCCCGGAGACTCCCCCTCACCCGGAATTTGCTCTCGCAAATTCCGGCCTCTCCCCGCGTGCGGGGAGAGGCGAAGAAATCACCCGAACCGGTGATTGTACCGATCCACCGTCAGCGCACTGACATCGACATCCGGCTTCTTGCCTGACAGCAAATCCGCGAGCACGCGGCCGGAGCCGCAGGACATGGTCCAGCCGAGCGTGCCGTGGCCGGTGTTGAGGTGGAGGTTGGCGTACTTGGTCGCGCCGATCACGGGCGGGCCATCCGGCGTCATCGGACGCAGGCCGCTCCAGAACGTCGCCTGGGAGAGATCGCCGCCGCGCGGGAACAGATCGGTCAGCGAATGATCGAGCGTGGCGCGGCGCGCATCATAAAGCTTGGTCGAGAACCCGGAGATTTCGGCGGTGCCGCCGACGCGGATGCGACTTCCCAGGCGGGTGATCGCGACCTTGTAGCTCTCGTCCATCACGGTCGATTCCGGCGCGCCGGAGGCGTCCTTGATCGGCACCGTGATCGAATAGCCCTTCACCGGATACACCGGCAGCGAGATGCCGAGCGGCGCGACCATCTGAGACGAATAGCTGCCGAGCGCAAGCACGTAAGCGTCCGCCTGCAGCACGCCCGCACTGGTCGCGATACCGGTGACACGCGCACCGTCGGTGACGATGCGGTCGATCCCGGTGTTGAGCAGGAAGCGTACGCCCAGCGCTTCGGCATGCTTGGCCAGCGCCTGCGTGAACATGTGGCAGTCGCCGGTCTCGTCCTGCGGCAGGCGAAGGCCGCCGACGAACTTCTCCTTCACGCCGGCGAGCGCCGGCTCGACCGCGATGCAACCCTCGCGGCTCAGCGTCTCGTAGGGCACGCCATACTGCTTGAGCACGGCGACGTCTTCGCCGGTGCCGTCGAGCTGGGCCTGATAGCGGAACAGCTGCAGCGTGCCCTGCGCGCGCTCGTCATATTGGATGCCGATGTCGCGGCGCAGATCGCGCAGGCAATCGCGGCTGTATTCCGCGATCGGGATCATCCGGCTCTTGTTGACCGCGTAGCGCGCGCTGGTGCAATTGCGCAGCATCTTGGTGAGCCAGACCCACATCACGGGATCCAGCTTCGGCCGGATCACCAGCGGGCCATGCTTCATCAGCAGCCACTTGATCGCCTTCACCGGCACGCCGGGGCCGGCCCAGGGCGAGGAATAGCCGGGCGACACCTCGCCGGCATTGGCAAAAGAGGTCTCCAGTGCCGGCTCGGGCTGACGGTCGACGACCGTCACTTCATGGCCGGCACGCGCGAGGTAGTAGGCAGAGGTGACGCCGATGACACCGCTGCCGAGGATCAGAACTTTCACGCTTCGTCAAACTCCCGCGGCATCACGCTCGCCGCTGCAAGGAAACAACTCGCAACGGCGAGAGCAATTATCAGGCCACCCGCTTGATGGCATCACCCAGGATCGACACGATGTCGTCGATGTGGCTCTTCTCGACGATGAGCGGCGGCGACAGCGCGAAGCTATCGCCGCTCATGCGGAAGTACAGCCCGCGATTGAAGCAGTCGACCATCACGTCGTAACCGCGCGCACCGACCGCGCCGTCGCGCGGCGACAGTTCGACCGCGCCCATCAAGCCGCAATTGCGGATGTCGATGACGTTGGGCAGGCCCTTCAGCGAGTGCAGCGCATCGCGCCAGTATTCGGCGATCGACGCACCGCGCGTGAGCAGGCCTTCGTCCTTGTAGATGTCGAGCGTCGCGATGCCGGCGGCGCAGGCGGTCGGGTGCGCCGAATAGGTGTAGCCGTGGAACAGCTCCATGACGCTCTCCGGGCCGATCATCATGGCATCGTGCACCTTCCGGTGCGCAAACACCGCGCCGCAGGGAATGGTGCCGTTGGTGATGCCCTTGGCCGTCGTCATCAGGTCCGGCGTGACGCCGAAGAAATCGGCGGCGAACGGCGTGCCGAGGCGGCCGAACCCGGTGATGACCTCGTCGAAGATCAGCAGGATGCCGTGCTTGTCGCAGATCTCGCGCAGGCGGTTGAGATAGCCCTTGGGCGGCGGCAGCACCGCGGTCGAACCCGGCACCGGCTCGACGATGACGGCGGCGATCGTTTCGGCACCATGCAGGGCGACCAGACGCTCGAGATCATCGGCCAGCTCGGCGCCATGCTCCGGCTGGTCCTTGGCGAAGGCGTTGCGGGTGAGATCATGGGTGTGGCGGATGTGGTCGACGCCCGGCAGCAGGGTCGTGAAGGCGCGGCGGTTGGCGACCATGCCGCCGACCGAGGTGCCGCCGAAGCCGACGCCGTGATAGCCGCGCTCGCGGCCGATCAAACGGGTGCGGCTCGCCTGGCCATTGGCGCGGTGATAGGCGAGCGCGATCTTCAGCGCGGTATCGACCGACTCGGAGCCGGAGTTGGTGAAGAAGATGCGGTCGAGGCCCTTCGGCGCGATCTCGGCGAGGCGCTCGGCGAAGTCGAATGCCAGCGGATGGCCCATCTGGAACGACGGCGCGAAGTCCAGCGTCATCAGCTGCCGCTCGACCGCGGCGGCGATCTGCTTGCGGCCGTGGCCGGCATTGACGCACCAGAGGCCGGCGGAGCCGTCGATCACCTTGCGGCCGTCGACGGTGGTGTAATGCATGCCCTCGGCGGAGGAGAACAGGCGCGGCGCCTTCTTGAACTGCCGGTTGGCCGTGAATGGCATCCAGAACGAGTCGGTCTTGATGGTGTTCGGAATCTGATGAAGGGTCACGGGCCACGCTCCTTTGCTGACCCTCTAGCAGAGGCACGGCTTCGGAACCGCAACAAGTCCTTTTCTGTTGAGCTGCAAGCCATTGATTTAACTGGGGCTGCGGGTCCATATTTGCGCGATCCGCAACACCTGCAACAGGGACCAGGGGCATGAGCGTCGACATCGGTGGACGGCTGCGATTCATCCGGGCGCACCACAAGCTGTCGCAGCGGGAGCTCGCCAAGCGCGCCGGCGTCACCAACTCGACGATCTCGCTGATCGAATCCAACCAGATGAACCCCTCGGTCGGCGCGCTCAAGCGCATCCTCGACGGCATCCCGATGGGGCTCGCCGAGTTCTTCGCGCTGGAGCCGGAAAGCCGCCGCAAGATCTTCTACCGCTCGGAAGAGCTGACCGAGGTCGGCAAGAAGCCGATCTCGTATCGGCAGATCGGCGACAATCTGTTCGGCCGAAGCCTGCAGATCCTGAAGGAGCGCTACGAGCCCGGCAGCGACACCGGGCGCGTTCACCTCGTCCATGACGGCGAGGAAGGCGGCATCGTCATCTCCGGCAAGCTCGAAGTCACCGTCGAGGACGAACGCCGCATCCTCAATCCCGGCGATGCCTATTATTTCGAGAGCCGCCGCCCGCATCGTTTCCGCTGCGTCGGCGGCAAGCCGTGTGAAGTGATCTCGGCCTGCACGCCGCCGACGTTCTGAAGCTCATCGGCGCTATCCGGAATCTTACGGAGTCCCCGGTATCTTACGGAGCTTGAGCCAGCTCAATTTCCGCGTGCCAAACCTCTATATGTTGCGAGCCGTAGCCGAGAGGCATTCCGGGGCCGCTTCGTAACGAGGCTCGCAGATGAAGATCACGCTCGCCAATGCTGACGCCGCGCTCGACGAAGTGCTGCGCGACACCGACAAGCTCCGTTCGCAGGAGCTGCGCAAGGCCATCGCCGCGTACATCGAGACGCAGCGAGAGGCGCTAAAGGCACTTCGCAAGAAGCTGCATTGACGGGGCGCGGCGGAGCGAGACGATCTCGCCCCGCCTGCTGCCTCAAAGCTGCATCAGCAACTCCTCGATCCGGATCGGGAACCGACGCACCCGCACGCCGGTCGCATGCCAGACCGCATTGGCGACCGCGCCGGCGCTGCCGGTGATGCCGATCTCGCCGACGCCCTTGATGCCGAGCGCATTCACATGCGGATCGTGCTCTTCGACCGTGATCACGTCGAGCGGCGGCACATCGGCATTCACGGGGATGTGGTACTCGCCGAGATTGGCGTTCATGATCCGCCCGCTGCGGCGGTCGGTGATGGCCTCCTCATGCAGCGCGAAGGACATGCCCCAGATCATGCCGCCGAACAGCTGGCTCTGCACCATGCGCGGATTGACGATGCGTCCCGCCGCGAAGGCGCCGACCATGCGGCTGACGCGGATCTGGCCGAGTTCGGGATCGACCTTCACCTCCGCGAACACAGCGCCATGCGCGTGCATGGCATACTCCTCCATCGCCGCGGGGTTCGGCGCGCCGGTGCCGCGCGCCTCGACCTCGGCGACGCCGGCACGCGCGAGAATCTCGACGTAGCTTTCGCCGCGGCTCTCGTCGTCGCGCCGGATCAACCTGCCGTCACGCGCGATCACGCCGGCATTCCCCGCGCCGAACAGCGGCGAGCGCTCGTCGCCGGTAGCGAGATCGGCGAGCTTTGCGACCACGGCCGCACCGGCGCTGTGGATCGCGGCGCCCGCGGTCGCGGTGTGTGCGGAGCCGCCGGCAATGCCGGCATCGGGCAGGTCTGAGCTTCCCGCCTTGAACTCGACGCGGTCGATATCGAGACCGAGCTCATCGGCCGCGATCTGGGCGAGCGCCGTCCAGGCGCCCTGCCCCATGTCATGCGCCCCGATCTCCATCGCACCACTGCCGTCGCGCCGGATCACCGCGCGCGCCTCGGCCTGGAACATCAACGCCGGGAAGGTCGCGGTGCCCATGCCCCAGCCGACCAGGAAGCCGGCATCGTCGCGCATCTGCCGCGGCTGCAGCGACCGCTTCGACCAGCCGAACCGCGCCGCACCCTGCTCGTAGCAGGCGCGCAGGGCCTTCGACGAGAACGGTTTTCCCGTCATCGGCTCGACCTCGGCATAGTTCTTCAAGCGGAAGGCGAGCGGATCGATGCCGCACGCCCAGGCCATCTCGTCCATCGCGCTCTCCAGCGCGATGGAGCCCGTCGCCTCGCCGGGCGCGCGCATGAACAGCGGCGTGCCGCTGTTGACGCGCACGGCGTCGTGCGAGGTGCGGATGGAAGGCGCCGCATAGAGCGTATGCGAGGCATCGGCGGCGGGCTCGTAGAAGTCGTCGAACGTGCTCGACACCGTTCTCGCATGATGATCGAGTGCGGTCAGGCGTCCCTCGCTGTCAGTGCCGATGCGCAGCCGCTGACGCGTCGGCGCGCGGTGGCCGACCGGGCCATACATCTGCTCACGGCGCAGCACGAGCTTGACCGGCTTGCCCACCAGCTTTGCCGCCATGAGACCGAGGACCGGGGGGCCCGCCATCAATCCCTTGGAGCCGAACCCGCCGCCGAGGAAGGGGCTGCGGATGTGGATCTTGTCATGCGCGATGCCGAACAGCTCGGCAACGCGCGCGAGCGACAGCATGAGACCCTGGGTCGGCATGTCGATTTGCACATTGTCGCCGTCCCAGGCGGCCACGATCGCATGCGGCTCCATGGCGTTGTGATATTGCGGCGGCGTCTCGTAAACCGCGCCGATCTGCTTGTCTGCCGCGGCAAGGCCCGCCTCGACATCGCCGTGGTGGTTCTCCGTGGGATTGCCGACACCGACAACCGGTGGCACGAAACTTTCGCCGGCGTCGAGACCGACGCGCGCAGGCAGCACCTCATAACGCGGCGCCAGCAGCACCGCGCCCTCCGTCGCCGCCTCCAGCGTTTCGGCGATCACGACGGCGATGGGCTGATTGGCGTAACGGACCTCATTGCTCTGCAAGACCTCCATCCGGAACACGAACGGATTGGTCTTGATCTCAGGATCGATCGCGAGCGGTGGCTTGTGGTCCGGCGTCATGACGTCGACGACGCCGGGATGACGCTTGGCCGCGGCGACATCGAGCGAGGTCACGCGGCCGTGCGCGATGCTGGCGGCTGCGATCACGGCGAACAGCATCCCGGGCGGGTGATTGTCGGCGGCATAGGTCGCCTGCCCCCTGACCTTGAGGACGCCGTCTCGGCGGGTCAGCGGCTGGCCGATGCTCGAGCCGTGGCGCAGATGGGCGGGAGCGCTGGTGAGGTTGAGCTCAGGCATGGATGGCTCCGGAGGTCGAGGCAAAGGGAGACGCCGGCAGCGCGGGAATGCGCGCGGGCGTGCCGGCGGCGGCGAGGGTCAGCGCGCGCACCACGATGCGGCGCGCGAGCTCGATCTTGAAGGCGTTATCGCCGGACGGCTTTGCGTCGGTGAGCGCACGCCAGGCGGCCTCCTGGAAGGCATCGGCCGTGGGCGCGACACCCCTGAGCACGTCCTCCGCGGCGCGGGCGCGCCAGGGCTTTGCGGCGACGCCGCCGAGCGAAAGCCGCGCCTCGGCGATCCTGCCGTTCTCGATGCGCAACGCGGCCGCAGCCGAGACGATTGCGAAAGCATAGGACGTGCGCTCGCGAACCTTCAGATAGCGCGCATGCCCCGCGAAACCGCGCGCGGCCGGCGGCAGGCGCACCGCGACGACGAGATCGCCGGGCTCGAGCGCCGAGTCGCGTTCGGGCGTATCGCCCGGCAGGCGATGCAACGCATCGAGGGCGATCTCCCGGCGGCCGTTCCTCCCCTCGATCTCGACGATGGCGTCGAGCGCGAGCAGCGGCACGCAGAAGTCGGACGGATTGGTCGCGATGCAGCTCTCACTCCAGCCGAGCACGGCGTGGGTGCGGTTCTCGCCGTCGCGGGCGTCGCAGCCAGAGCCGGCCTCGCGCTTGTTGCAGCGGCTGGCGGTGTCGTAGAAATACGCGCAGCGCGTCCGTTGCAGGAGATTGCCGGCGACGGTGGCGGCATTGCGCAATTGCGCGGAGGCGCCGGAGAGCAGCGCTTCGGCGACGGCCGGATAAGACCTTGCAAAGCCGGCATCATGCGCGAGATCGGCATTGCTCACGAGTGCGCCGATGCGCAATGACCCGTCGGAGAGCGTTTCGATCTGATCGAGCCCGTCGAGATACGTGACATCGACCAGACGATCCGGCCGGCTCACGCCGCCCTTCATCAGATCGAGCAGATTGGTGCCGGCGGCAAGATAGACAGCGCCCGGCTGGGTGGCGGCGGCGACGGCTTCGGCAACCGTGGCGGGCCTGACATAGTCGAACTGTTTCATGCGGAGCGCCTCTGGTTGGATTCATCCGCGCCGGCCTGCGCTTCGAGCACGGCATCGACGATGCCGGCATAGGCGCCGCAGCGGCAGAGATTGCCGCTCATGCATTCGCGGATGCGCTCGGGATCGTTGCCGGCCTGGGCCTCCTGCATCATGCCGATCGCGCTCATGATCTGGCCGGGCGTGCAGAAGCCGCACTGGAATCCGTCATGGGCGATGAAGGCTGCCTGCACCGGATGAAGCTGGTCGCCGCGCGCAACACCTTCGATGGTCAGGATGTCGGCGCCGTCGTGGCTGACGGCGAGTGCGAGGCAGGAGTTGATGCGCCTGCCGTCGACGAGAATGGTGCAGGCGCCGCACTGGCCGCGGTCGCATCCCTTCTTGGTTCCGGTCAGATCGAGGCGCTCACGCAGGAGATCGAGCAGCGTGACGCGCGGATCGTCGAGGACGAAGTCGCGCCGCGCACCGTTCACGGTGAGGCTGATGGAGTGGTTCATACAAGGCTCCGATCAGATATGGACATGAGTCATCGGCCGGCGCGCCACCTCCGTGGCCGCCGTCGACATGTGTCGGCTAGGCGGAGCCCGGCCAACATCCCAGCCAAAATACGGAGGCACCCTCCGCTTAACAAGGGCCGCCGCGAAATATTTGGAATTCGTCAAAAGCCCGTGCGCCACCAACGCGATGGAGCCCTGCAAGGGTTCAATCTAACCAATTCGTGATCTACATTGCCGGCATGGACGACCACACCGACCAGACCCGGAAGCCCCGCGCCGACGCCGTGCGCAACCGCGAGCGCGTGCTCGAAGCGGCCAAGGCCGTGTTCAACGCCGGCGGTCCCGAGGCGAGCCTGGAAGCCGTGGCAAAGCGCGCCGGGGTCGGCATCGGCACGCTATACCGGCATTTTCCGACGCGCGAGGATCTGTTCGAGGCGGTGTACCGGCGCGAGGTCGAGCAACTCAGCGAGCTCGCCGAGCAGTTGAAGAATGCCAGGGATCCGGTCGACGCGCTGCGGCGCTGGCTGCGCTCCAACGTCGAATTCGTCGCCACGAAAAAAGGCATGTCGGCGGCTCTGGCGCTGACGTTCCAGAGTTCCTCGGAACTCGCGGCGTTCTCGATGGACCGGCTGACCAAGGCGATCGGCTCGCTGCTCGACCGCGCGGTCGCGGCCGGCCAGATGCGCGGCGACGTCAGCCCGGAGGACCTGCTGCGGGCGCTCGTCGGCATGTGCTACATGCACGACCAGCCCGGCTGGCAATCGTCGGTGCTGCGCATGCTCGACGTGTTCGTGGACGGGCTGCGGGTGCGACCCGTCGCCAAGGCCAGGCCGCGCACCGCCAAGTCCGCGAAGCCAGCGATGAAACGCAAGCGATAGCGCGCCCGTATTTCACTAAAGCCATGCTAGGATCAGCATCGCCGGGATCTCAACGCGGAGCCTGTCATGCGCATCGCCGCCTTGCTCGTCGCTATCAGCGTCATCTTCAGCTCCGTCGCCGCCTACGCCGGCGACGTCACCGCGGCCCAAGGGGTCATCCGCGCCCAGGAACAGGCTTTTGCGCGCGATGATGCGGCCGGAGCCTATTCCCATGCCGCACCGGCAATCCGGGAGATCTTCCCCGCGCCCGACATCTTCATGTCGATGGTGCAGAACGGCTACGCGCCGGTCTACCGGCACAAGAGCTTCGAGTTCGGCGACGGCAACAGCGAAGGCAGCTCGATCTCGCAGAACGTCCACATCGTCGATGCCAATGGCGAGGCCTGGGAGGCGCTCTATACGCTCGAGCTGCAGCCGGACGGCAGCTACAAGATCACCGGCTGCTCGCTATTAAAGGTGGGACGGGAAGTCTAGGTCGCAAAACCCGGTCCGGCCTTGACCGCGTTCATCCGCGACCGGATCAGCAGCGTCACGACGATGCCGATGTTGAGCGCGTTCCACGCCACGCCGTTGGCGAAGGCTGCAGCATACGAGCCGGTGGCATCGAATATGATGCCGGAGACCCAGCCGCCGAACGACATGCCGAACACGGACGCGAAGATCACGATGCCGACGCGGGTCGCGGCCTCGCTCGCCGGCATCGCCTCGCGCACGATGATGGCGTAGCTCGGCACGATGCCGCCCTGGAACAGGCCGAACATCGCGGAAATGATGTAGAGCGACGTGAGGCTGTCGAAGAACAGGTAGAATACCAGCGCAAAGCCCTGCGCCAACGCCCCGACCAGCAGCGTGGGAATACCGCCGATCTTGTCGGCGAGATAGCCCGAGCCGATCCGGCTGACGATGCCGCAGGCCATCATCAGCGACAGCATCTCGGCGCCGCGCGCCACGCCATAACCGAGATCGCCGCAATAGGCGACGATATGCACCTGCGGCATCGCCATCGCGACGCAGCAGGAGATGCTGGCGATCGAGAGCAGTACCGTCAGCGTGTTGGTGGAAAGCTTGAGATCGACCCGCGGCGGCGGCGCATTGGCGTGGTTGCGGACCTTGTCGTCACCGATCTGCGCGCGCAGGACCAGCACCATGATGGTCATCAGGCTGACGCAGACGAGGGCGATCCCGACATGGGTGTAGCGCCAGCCGATCGTCTGGATGCCCGTGCTGATGAGCGGCGGCCACATCGTGCCGGCGACGTAATTGCCGCTCGCGACGATGGTCACGGCGAGCCCGCGATAGCGCTCGAACCAGTGCGAGGCCTCCGCCATCAACGGCGCGAAGGTCGCCGACGTGCCGAGCCCGATCAGGAAATACGCCGCGACGAACTGCCAGAGCTGGGTCGAGAGCCCTGCCAGCACATTGGCGACGCCGAGAAACGCGATGCTGATCGCCATCGCCGGCACGATGCCGAACTTGTCGGTGATCTTGCCCGCGATCACGCCGCCGAGCCCGAAGCCGAACATCATCAGCGTGAACGCCAGCGACACCGCGCCGCGCGTGGCGGCGAATTCGGTCTGCACCACTGGAATCACGACCACGACCGCCCACATGCCGACGCCGCCGATCGAGCCGATCAGAAGCGCAATGACAAGGCGCACCCAGGCCTGACGCGAATCAGGGGTGAATGTTTCAGGCATTTGTCCAGGGTGATTTGGTGCGTGCACGACGCGGACCATGTTCGCTGATCGCCCTGCGGTCAAGCATTGTGCCGCGATATTGGGCATGCGCGGTGCACTGCGGTAAGAAGAGCTTGGCGAAATGGCGTTTTGCCATTAGTTTGCAATCTGCGTGTGCAACATTGCCGCGCATTGGGCCAATCGACGGTATGTTGCTGCAATTGACACGATCGATGCGGATCAGGGTCGGGCGGATCATCGCCCTCGCCTATCTGTTCTGCGTGCTCGCGCCGGCAGCAAGCCTCGCCTGGGGCGCCGGTGCGGCGCCATGCCTCGACGGCGCAATCCTCGCCGACCTGGTACCGGCGCGTCATCAGATCCAGGCCGACCACATGCCTGGCGTTGCGTCGCATGACCATTCGGGACCGCACGCGCATCACCAGACCGCCGCGCAGGACGCACCGGTCCAGCATCATCGTGACGGCAAGGGCAAAGCCGGCCCGTGCTGCGCGATGATGTGCGTCAGCGCGCTGCCGGCCGATCTGCCTGCCGTCGCCAAGCCGGTCCTGCCCATCTCCGCCTGCGCGCCGGATATCGTTGTGAGTCTGCACAGCGAGGCGCCGCCCCTGCTCTACCGCCCCCCCATCGCCTGACCTGACAAGACGAATTGAGGCTCCGCGCGTCCGCGCGCGTGCGCCTTTGGTCTTCGGACAGATCAGGGATGAATCATGCTTACGCTTCTCGGGGCGGAGTTCGCCGCTGCATCGACAGCGCGTGGACGACACTTCCTATCTTGTTGCCTGCTGGCCTCGGCCGCGCTGGCGCTCACCGGCTGCATGCCGGCAACGACGTACGTGGCCGGCGCTGATCCTGCCGATCCCGCGGCAAAGGTCGCGGCTGCCGGCTATCGGTCGACGATCGCGCCCTACACCGGCCTGCGGCCTGCGGCGCCGGCGCCATGGCGCGACCGCAACGACGCCGTTGCGCCGCAGCCGAAGCAAGACCGGTAGCAGCGCGCCATGGCACACCATCTTGTGCGCAACCTTCTCCTCGTTGCGACGTTCGGCCTCTCTGGCTGCGCCGCCTTCTCGCCCGATAGCGGCATGAATGCGATCTCCGACCTGACGAGCCAGACCATCAATCAGGACGTCGCCTTCGTGCGAACGCCCGAGGGCGCCGGCGCGGTCAACGCGCGCGTTCGCCAGTTGCTCTCGCGGACATTGAACGCGGAGACGGCCGTCCAGATCGCGCTGCTCAACAACAAGGGGCTGCAAGCCGCCTACAACGAACTCGCGCTCGCCGAGACCGATCTCGTCGAGCAGAGCCTGCCGCCCAATCCCCTCTTCTCGATCTCCCGGATTTCAGGCAATGGCGCCAGCGAGATCGAGCGTCAGGTCGTCGGTGACATTCTCGCGCTGGCGACACTGCCATTCCGATCCGACATCGCCCGCGAGCGCTTCCGCCAGGCGCAATTGCGCGCGGCGCTGGCAACGCTGCGACTCGCCGCCGATGTGCGCCGCGCCTACGTTCGCAGCGTTGCCGCCAACGAGATGGTGGTGCTGCTCACGGACGCGAAGGCGACGGCGGAATCGACCGCCCAGCTTGCGGTCAAGCTCGGCGAGACCGGCGCGCTCAACAAGCTCGACCAGGCCCGCGAGCAGGTGTTCTACGCCGAGACCACCGCCGACCTCGCAGCCGCACGGCAGACCGCGGCGAGCGCCCGCGAGAGGCTCGCGCGCCTGATGGGGCTGTGGGACGACGGCCTGGACTTCCGTCTGCCCAACCAGTTGCCGCCATTGCCGCGCCGGCCGCAGGCATTGCCTTCGATCGAGGCCGACGCGGTTGCTCATCGCATCGACTTGCAGATCGCGCGGCTGGAGCTGACGGCGCTGGCGAAGTCGTTGAATCTCACCGAGGCGACGCGCTTCGTGACGCTGCTCGATCTCGCCGGAATATCCCGTCGCACCCAGGATCCGGAAGGCGCTCCGTTCCGCGAACGCGGCTTCGACGTACAGTTCCAGATTCCGATCTTCGACGGCGGCGAGGTGCGGGTACGGCAGGCGGCCGAGACCTACAATCTCGCCTTCAACCGCCTGACCGAGCGCGCCGTCAATGTGCGGTCCGAGGCGCGCGATGCCTACCGCACGTACCGGTCCAGCTACGACATCGCCAGTCACTACCAGCGCGAGATCCTGCCGCTACGCAAGGTCATCACCGAGGAGATGCAGCTCCGCTTCTCCAGCATGCAGGTCGACATCTTCGCGCTGCTCACCGAGGCGCGGCAGCGGCTCGCGTCGCTGCGCGGCGCGATTGACGCCAAGCAGAAATTCTTTTTCGCCCAGTCCGACCTGGAAACCGCGGTCAATGGCGGCGGCGCGCCTGCGTCCGGGGGCGACAATTCGACCACTATCGCCACGGCAGCACCTGCCGACGGCGGTCACTGACATGGAGGCCACGATGTTTTCCCGCCGAGGATTTTTGGGCACCGCCGCGCTTGCCGGTGCGTCCGCCGTCAGCGGCCGCGTGCAGGCCGCTTCGATTCCGGAGGCGCCTGTTATGGACAAGGTGGTGATGCAGCCGCCGCTGCACCCCATCAGCGGGCCCGACTATCGCCCGGTCGTCACGCTGAACGGCTGGTCGCTGCCGTTCCGCATGAACGGCGACTGGAAGGAATTCCATCTCGTCGCCGAACCGGTGGTGCGTGAGTTCGCCGAGGGCATGAAGGTCAATCTGTGGGGCTATAACGGCCAGTCGCCCGGCCCGACCATCGAGGCGGTGGAGGGCGACAAGGTCCGCATTTTCGTCACCAACAAGCTGCCCGAATACACCACCGTGCACTGGCACGGCATGATCATTCCGAGCGGCATGGACGGCGTCGGCGGACTGACCCAGCCGCACATCCAGCCCGGCAAGACCTTCGTCTACGAATTCGAGATGAAGAGGAGCGGGACCTTCATGTACCACCCGCATTCCGACGAGATGGTGCAGATGGCGATGGGCATGATGGGCATGGTCGTGGTGCACCCGCGCGATCCCAATTTCCGCCCTGTCGATCGCGACTTCGTCTTCGTGATGAGCACCTACCGCGTCGATCCCGGCGCATACTTGCCGAAGGTCAACGAGATGACCGATTTCAACATGTGGACCTGGAACGCGCGGGTGTTTCCCGGCATCGATCCGCTGCCGGTCCGGCTCGGCGACAAGGTGCGCGTGCGCATCGGCAATCTCAGCATGACCAACCATCCGATTCATCTGCACGGTCACAGCTTTGCGGTGACCTGCACCGATGGCGGCTGGATTCCCGAAAGCGCGCAATATCCGGAGACGACGACCGACGTGCCGGTCGGCGCAGTGCGCGTGTTCGACGTGCTCGCCGACAATCCCGGCGACTGGGCATTTCACTGCCACAAGTCGCACCACACCATGAATGCGATGGGTCACGACATGCGCAATCTGATCGGGGTATCGCGCAAAGATCTCGCCAAGGCCGTCGGCAAGCTCGCCCCCGATGGCATGGCGATGGGCTCGACAGGCATGTCAATGGGCAACATGGAGATGCCCGCGCCCGACAACACGCTGCCCATGATGAGCGGCACCGGGCAGTTCGGCCCGATCGAGATGGGCGGCATGTTCACGGTGATGAAGATCCGCGAGGGCCTCGCGCGCGACGATTATCGCGATCCCGGCCCCTATCAATTTCCGCAAGGCACCGTCGCCTACGAGGTCGAGGCGCCCGATGCGGCGCCGGCACGGGAGCCGGGCAAGACCTCGCAAAAAATGAGGATGTGAACGTTTTGATGAACCACGAACTGGAGACTAGGATGAAGACGATCAAACTCGCTTTGGCGCTGGTGGCGTTGTCGCTCGCGCCCGCGCTCGCCCATGAAAATCATGCGCACGAGACCTTTTCGGCGGGCGAGCCCGGTAATCCCAATAGGCCCGCCCGCACCATCGAGATCGCAATGAACGAGATGGACTACACACCGTCGCGGATCGAGGTCAAACGCGGCGAGCAGATCCGCTTCGTGCTGCGCAATGTCGGCAAGGAGGATCATGAATTCCTGCTCGCGACACCCAAGGAAAATCTGGCGCATGCGGAGGTGATGAAAAAGCATCCGCACATGGAGCACGACGATCCCAACGGAGTCAGGCTCGCACCCAGCAAGACAGCCGAGATCCTCTGGAAATTCACCAAGGCCGGCACCTTCGAATTTTCCTGCCTGATCCCCGACCATCGCGACTACGGCATGGTCGGCCACGTCACCGTGAAGTAAGCGATGGAGCTTCCCATGATCCGCATCATTCGCCTCGCAGCCGCACTGGCGCTGACGGTGAGCCTTACCGCTGGAGCCCTGGCGGCCGGAGGCGCCGCGATCAGCGGCGAGGTCAGGAAAATCGACGAGAGCACCGGCAAGATCACGCTCAAGCATGGCCCGGCCAAGAGTCTCGGCATGGAGGAGCCCATGACCATGGTCTACCGCGTCAAGGATCCCGCTCTGCTCAAGCAGGTGAAGGTCGGCGACAAGGTCACCTTCGAGGCCGAGGAGGCGGCTTCGGGATATACGGTGACGAAAATGGAGAAGGCCAGGTAGGGACGCCCGGTCATCCGGGGCGTCCCCCACCTCCCCGCACTCCTGCCGCACCCGCCGTTAACCCTTTGCTAACCATACACCCGGCAAGAATTGCCGGGTGAAGTCGAGTGTCGTCAGCCGCGTAGAACGGGAGGTCCCCCGTGGACGCCAGTGCGGTGCCTCACTTTCGGAACGGCGGCCCCTCGGCCGCCGCGCAGACAATTGGGGCGCGCGGACGGCAGTCGCGCGGGGGAGCAGCTACCATGGTCGACGTCACCGCCGGACAGGGCGTAGGCAGCACGAACGCCGGCTTCCCCACCCTTGCCGAGGTCGGGAACATCCTCAAGCGCGGCGATATCGCGCTGGCGCTCGGCGTCCTCACCATCCTGGTGGTGCTGATCCTGCCGCTGCCCGCGATCGTGCTGGATCTGTTCCTGGCGATCTCGATCACGCTCTCGATCCTGATCCTGATGACGTCGCTGTTCATCCAGGCGCCGCTGGAATTTTCCGCTTTCCCGACCGTCCTGCTGATCTCGACCATGCTGCGCCTGTCGCTGAACATGGCCTCGACCCGCCTGATCCTGTCGCACGGGCATGAAGGCACGGATGCCGCCGGTCACGTCATCGAAGCCTTCGGCAGCTTCGTGATGGGCGGCAATTTCGTCATCGGCATCATCGTCTTCGCCATCCTGATCATCGTCAACTTCGTCGTCATCACCAAGGGTTCGGGCCGTATCGCCGAAGTCGCCGCCCGCTTCCACCTCGACGCCATGCCCGGCAAGCAGATGGCGATCGACGCCGACCTCTCCGCCGGCCTGATCGACGAAGCGGTTGCCAAGCAGCGGCGCAAGGACCTGGAGGACGAGAGCGGCTTCTTCGGCGCCATGGACGGTGCCTCGAAGTTCGTCCGCGGCGACGCCATCGCCGGCCTGCTGATCGTCTTCATCAACGTCGTCGGCGGCATGATCATCGGCGTGGCGCAGCAGGGTCTCTCCTTCGCCGACGCCGGTCGCAGCTACACGCTGCTGACCGTCGGTGACGGCCTCGTCACCCAGGTGCCGGCGCTGATCGTCTCGACCGCGGCCGGCCTGCTCGTCTCCAAGGCCGGCGTGTCCGGCGCCGCCGACAAGGCGCTGATGAAGCAGTTCTCCGGCTATCCGCAGGCACTTGCGATGTCCGCCGCGGTGATGCTGGTGCTGGCGGCCCTGCCGGGCATTCCGACCCTCCCCTTCCTCGCGCTCGGCGGCGGCGCCGGCGCGCTCGCCTGGCACGCACGCAACCGCAACCGGGCGACCGCCAGGGCTGCCGAAGTCGCGAAGACCGCGCCCGCTGCGGGAATGCCGGGTGCGCCTGGCTCCGCCGCGGCCGAGGAGCCGATCTCCGCGGCGCTCAAGATCGACGACCTCAAGATCGAGCTCGGCTACGCGCTGCTGCCGCTGGTCAACGGCCCCGACGGCACCGACCGTCTCACCGAGCAGATCAAGGCGCTGCGGCGCTCGCTCGCGATCGAGATGGGCTTCGTGATGCCCGCCGTGCGCATCCTCGACAACGTCCAGCTCGAAGCCAACACCTACATCATCAAGATCAAGGAGGTCGACGCCGGCACCGGCAAGATCTGGCCGAACCAGTTCATGGTCATGGACCCCGGCGGCAGCCAGGTGCAGGTGCCCGGCATCCACACCACCGAGCCGACCTTCGGCCTGCCCGCGACCTGGGTCGACGCCAGTCTCAAGGAGGAGGCATCGCTCAAGGGCTACACCGTCGTCGACGCCGCGACCGTGCTCTCGACCCATCTCACCGAGCTGCTCAAGGCCAACATGTCGGACCTGCTCTCCTATGGCGAGGTGCAGAAGCTGCTCAAGGAACTGCCGAAGGAGCAGGGCGAGCTGGTCAAGGACATCGTGCCGGGACAGGTCACGGTCTCCGGCATCCAGCGCGTGCTGCAGCTGCTGCTCGCCGAGCGCATCTCGATCCGCGACCTCTCGACCATCCTCGAAGGCATCGCCGACTCGCTCGCCTTCTCGCGCAATCCCGCCACCATGGTCGAGCACGTCCGCGCCCGCCTGGCCCGCCAGATCTGCGCACAGAACACCTCCTACAGCGGCTACCTGCCGCTGATCGCGCTGTCGGCGCGCTGGGAACAAGCCTTTGCCGAATCCATTATCGGCCAGGGCGAGGAACGCAGCCTCGCGATGCAGCCCTCGAAGCTGTCGGAGTTCATGACCGGCGTGCGCGAGGCGTTCGAGCGCGCCGCCCGCGAAGGCGAGTCGCCGGTGCTGGTGACCTCTGCGGCAATTCGTCCCTTCGTCCGCTCCCTGGTCGAGCGGTTCCGGGCCCAGACGACGGTGCTGTCGCAGGCCGAAATCCATCCGCGGGCGCGGTTGAAAACGGTCGGAAGCATCTGATTTGCCTTAAGAAGCCGTGTGTTTTTCAGCCACAGGCAAATGGTTTTTGAGTTCCTGGCGCCTTGTCGACCAAATGCCGACAAGGCGCCTGAGACGTACATTACATCTTTGAAATAATTACGAAATTACACGAATAAGGATAGTTTTTGATCGCGGCTCTTCACGCTGTGTCACGCTCTTGTGATCGCCCCTTGGGAACGAATCCCCGCAATACTAGGTTGTTGGGCATCGGAAGTATGAACCTGCCTCAACAAGGCGGGGACTACTTCGGGTAGATGGCGGCAGGAGCCTTCCATGAACCACTCGATTTACAGCGCAGATCGCTCGACCCACCTGAAGATCGTGATTGTTGCGCTCGTTGCCGGCATCACGGTGGCGGGCTTCGGCATCACCGCGCGTACGAGTTCAGACGAAGGATTGACCCAGACCGCTCGCGTCATGAAGGCCGGCAAGCCGATGGCCATCACCAGCTCGAACGTTTCGCTCGTTCGCTAAGGAGACATGAGTTTCAGGAATTCACGCGGCTCTTTACCAGCCCCCCAAAGTCGCCACGTGGATATGTAGACGACCCCAACCCCAAGTCGACTACAGAAAGCGCCCGCCCCCCACGGGCGCTTTCTCATCTCTGGGGTGACGTTTCGGTCGGGCGCAGACGCCGCCGCAAATTCGGCAATGACGGGGGCATGGCGCCGCTCTTTCAATTCGCACCGTCATCGCAGACACAGCTTCGCATCCTCGCGGCGTGTTTCGCCCGAGCTTTGCCTGGTCGTCTCACCCTCGAATGAAAGAGGGCGCAGGGAAGACCGGGTGCCGGCCGGGCACCCACGGTCCACTGTGCGAAAGGTGGCAACAGAATTTGCACAGCGGCATACAGGTGAAGCCAAACATCCGGCCTTCCCTGCGCAGTGGTTTTACGGCTTATGTCGCGCTCTCGTCGGGGAGCGATGCACTATTGCCCCCGTCGCCTTGCAGATGGCTGATGCGCGGGTCCGGTTGGACCCCACCCATCACCGCAACACTTGGCGCACAGACCCCGGGCGCCAGGACCACACGATTTTGCCGTACGCGAGATCACACCGGTCGTGCGTGCGATGTGCGTCGCTCACGGTTTCCCGCCCTGCGATCACCGTCGCACCAGTGTGGCCCACGTCCACCGCCGTCCGGCCCGCGTTCGTGACGATCGCGATACGCCCCTCTTCCTTGGGCCGGAGTGGCGGTTATATACGCCGTTTCCGAATTTCGGTAAAGTGGAATATTTTACGTTGCACGCGTTGCCCCACTACTGGCGTGTTTTGCCCGTCGGCAACGCAAGGGCTTGTATTCCAGCAAGCACGCGCGCGGGCGACGCCGCCTACGACTACCGCGCCCCATAGGTCGGGGGCGGCGCCTGCACTGTCGGGGCTGCGGCGGCGAAGAGATCGACCCTGCTGCCGGCAAGCGGCGGATAGATGCGCTTGCGATTGATGGTCTGTTTGGTCGCCTTTGCGGCCGCGCCGGTGGCGCGGACCTCGCGATCCCACCCTTCAGTGTAGAGCGCACCCCAACCGCCGAGATCGAGCACTGTCACATACCAGTCGATCCGCAGCGGCAGCATCGGTTGGCCCACGAGATCGGCCACCACATTGTGGCCGGCGAAGCGGCCCATCGGGCGGGCGAACTGGCAGGACATCACGGTCGGATGCAGTCCGTCGACCACGCTGGAGGCGACGTCGCCGGCCGCGAACACGCCGGGCAGATCCGCAACGTGCATGAAGGGATCGACCAGAAGGCGCCCGAGCCGATCGCGCGCGCCCGGAAAGCTCGCCGCCAGCCGGCTCGCCCGCATGCCGGCGCACCAGATCACCGTCTGGGCCGGGATGAACTCGCCCGAGCTCAGGCGCAAGCCGGCGGCCTCGATCGACATCACACGCACGCCGAGGCGTGTCTCGACCTCGAGCGCGGCCAAGGCCGTCTCGATCACGGGACGCGCATGCGCGCCGATGGTGGCGCCGACCGCCGGATTGGGATCGACCAGGATGATGCGGCGGCTGCCATTGATGCCGGCGCGCGCCAGCCTGTCCGGCATCTCGGCCGCGACTTCGATGCCGGTGAAGCCGGCCCCGACCACCACGACCGTGGAACGCCCCGGCGACGGCGCGCCGCGCCCAAGCGAGGCGAGATGGTCCTCTAGGCGAAGCGCCGCGGCATAGGTGTCGACGTCGAAGCCATGATCGGCAAGACCCGGAATGTCGGGACGCATGACTTCGCTGCCGAGCGCCAGCACGAGCCGATCATAGGCGAGCGCCTCCTCGCCCCGGCTGGTGACCAGCGAAATCTCGCGCCTCGCCGGATCAATGGCTTCGACCTCGCCGATGCCGTGCGTGACGCCAATCGGATCGAGCAGTCGCTCGAGCGGAAGCACGACCTCGCTGAGATCGGCTTCGTAATTGCGCACCCGGATGTTGTGATATGGATTGCGATCGATGAGGCGGATCTCGATGTCGGTGTCAGCACCGATCTCGTCGCGCTTGCGCGCGGCGCCGATGGCCGCCCACAAGCCTGCAAACCCCGCACCGAGCACGACGATACGCGCCATGTCCGCCTGCTGCACTATCCGAAGGAACCCAGCGGTCTGCTCCGCGCAGACAGATATACCCCATTCGTCCGGATCGACCAAATGCGGCGGGACCGCTCCGCTGCACAAAATCGCCGCTCAGGCCTCGCGCAGTTCCGACGGCGTCGCGCCGAAGCGCTTGCGGAAGGCGCGATTGAAATAGGACAGGTCGGAGAAGCCGGAGGAATGCGCGATGTCGCTGATCTTGCGCGCCCGCGCGCGGGGATCGCCGAGCAGTTTTCGCGCCAGGAGAAGGCGCTGCTCGAGCACGAATTCGGTGAAGGTCGTGCCGGCCTGCTCGAACAGGCGCTGGGCCTGGCGCGGGCTGAGCCCCGAACGCGTCGCGACCTCGGAGAGGCAGAGATCGTTGCGCCCGAGCGCGGCCATCACGTCGGCGCGCATGAGATCGAGACGTGCCGCCGCGTGTCCGCGCCCGCGTGCGAGGCTGGCATGTTCGGCATCGGTGCCGAGCAGGAGACCGATGAGATCGACCATGTGCTGCGCGGTCAGGCGCTGGCCGACGGCGTCCAGATGCGGCGCGTGATTGGCAGCGAGCGCATGGTAGCGGAAGATCGTCTCGGCGAGCGCCCCGTCGGAGAGCGGCTGCGACAGCTTGTCCTCGGCACGCGGATTGATGTCGAGCAGCGCGCGGCGCGGCATGCGGATGGTGGTGAAGCGGTCTTCCTCGGTGTGGCCGACGGTACCGGTGACGCCCATGTCGACGAGCACCATCTGCGCGGGCGCAAGCTCCACGGTATGGCCGTTCTGCGCGACACAGACGAGGCCGGCATGGGCCGCGATCAGGACGAGATCGTCGCTGCCGTCGGCCAGCCCGCCTTGCGTGCGCGAATATTGCGCCGAGGCGCCTTCCGGAATCGCCAGCGCGATGTTGTCGACCACGCTGACCTGAAGCCGGCAATCGATGCTGTCGCCGTGGCTCGGCCCGATGTCGAGGCCGCAGGACCCGAAGGCCCGCTCGCGCCAATGTTCGAAGGCCGGACCGTTCGGCAGGCCCGCATATTGGTGGACGAAGATGCCCGGCGTCCTTGCTGCATCCATCTGAGTTCTAGCCCCTCTCCGGCACCATGATCGTCGGCACCGACTGCAAATTCCGGGCATTTGACGCCGCGAAATGGATGGAGGTTCAAATCCGGGGCGGATTCAGTGAGGCTTGTCGGGATGCGACGGCGAGATGGACCGTGGCGACAGCTTTGCGCGCTCGTAGTAGATGGGGTAACGGGCCGGCCGCCCGCTCGCTACGGCGCGATTTGGAAGCGCGCTCGCGAGCGGCCTGTTGGATGGAAGGCGGTCGTCCCTCAAATTGATGGTGTTTAACGGAGTCGGGCAAGCCCGCTCCAAGCATCATGAGGGACGACCGTGTACCACTATGCAGGAATTGACGTGTCTTTGGAATGCTCGAGCGTTTGCCTGGTGGATGGAGCGGGCAAGATTTTGCGCGAGACGAAGGTTTTGAGCGAGCCGGAGGCTCTGATCGGGTGGTTCGGGTCGCTGGGGCTGACGTGCGAGCGGATCGGTCTGGAGGCAGGTCCGTTGTCGCAATGGCTGTACGCGGCGATGCGGGATGCAGGACTTGCGGTCGAGCTCTTGGAGACGCGGCACGTGCGCGATGCCTTCAAGGCAATGCCGGTGAAGTCAGACCGCAACGATGCGCGCGGGATCGCCCAGCTGATGCGGCTGGGCTGGTTCCGGCCGGTGCACTGCAAATCCGTTGCATCGCAGGAGACGCGGGCCATTCTGACGGCCCGCAAGCTGCTGCAGTCGAAGCTGCAGGATGTCGAGAACAGTCTGCGCGGCGTGCTGCGGGGCTTCGGCCTGAAGGTCGGTAAGACCACCGAGCGCACCTTCGCCGAACGTATCCGGGAACTCGTCGCCGGTCACCCCGGACTTGAGCTGGTCGCCAAGGCGCTCCTCCAGGCCCATGCCGTGCTACTCCAGGAGTTCAAGAGCCTGGACAGGCACACCCAGAAGCTCGCCAGAGCGCAGCCCTCCGCCAAGCTCCTGATGACGACGCCTTCCGTCGGTCCGATCGTGGCGCTCACCTATGCTGCGGCGATCGACGATCCGAAGCGCTTCCGTTCCTCGAAGGCCACTGGCGCACACTTTGGTCTGACCCCAAGGAAATACCAATCAGGAGAAACCGACTATACCGGCCGCATCAGCAAGATCGGCGACGCCTCCGTACGCGAGGCGCTCTACCAGGCGGCTCACGTCATGCTGACCAAGCCGCTGAAGAATTGTTCGGCGCTCAAGAGCTGGGCCATGCGGATCGCCAATCGGGCCGGCATGCGCAAGGCCAAGGTCGCCCTGGCACGCAAGCTTGCCGTCATCCTGCATCGCATGCTCGCCGATGCCAAACCCTTCAACCCCGAGGTCAAAAACAAGGCCAAGGTCATCGCCATGGCCGCAACTTAAACAAGGAAGCATCAATCGGTTCTGGGGGAGTCACGACATCAGGCTCTCCCTGAGCGAGGTCCCTAGCCGGGACGATGGATCCGGTCAGGCCGCCATCCGGGAAGTGGGTCATAACCACGCTTCCGTAGATTGGCCGGCCGGCTCCTCAAATGCACCCCATCAGGCGACGGCCTTCGCGCCGATCCCGTACAGAAGCAAGTGCCCGGCAACAGGATCGCGCAAAAAGGGATTGACTAACCAGGGCCCGTTACAGAAGCCCGGATGGAGCACCGGGCTACGACATCAGGACACCTATTTTTTAGCGGGCGCCTGCGGCTGAGACGGCGGCACGGTCTCGATCAGCTTGCCGGAAAACACCGGCGCCGAGGTCGGCTGGCCATTGGGCGAGCCGCCGGCCTGCTCGACGGTGACGGCGTAGGTTGCGCCGTTGACGACGTCGGCATCGTAGGAGCCGAGCACCGGACGCGCGGTGAAATCGCCCGACCCGATCACGCCGAGCGAACGCGGACGCGCCAGCTTGTCGGAGATCAGCCAGAGCTCGAAGCTCTTGCCGGGCTCCGGCGTCGCGCCGACCTTGCGCACGGTAAAGTTCCTGGTCGTGCCGTCGATGGTGAGAATGAAGGCGGGGCCGCCGCCCTGGCCCTGCAACAGCGCGACATATTGCGACGACGCCGTGAGCGGCGCCGGCGTCTTCACCTCGACCCTCTGGACGCGCGGCGCAGGCCGCAAGCCGCCCGGCAGCGCGTCGGGCTGGAAGATCTGAAGCGACAGCGTCACCAGCAGCGCGGCCGCGAGCGCACCGACGGCGGATGCGATCGTTCGCCAGCGCTTCACCCGGCTCTCGAGATAGATCACGTTGGTGTTGTCGGCGGCCGGCGCCTGCGGCGTACGCACGACTTCAGGATCAGGCGCGTGGACCTGCGGCATGAATATCGGCGTGACGTCGGAAAGCGCGTCGGACGCCGGTCGCGTTATCTGATCCGGTTCGGGAGGCTGCGGCTCCGGTTGCTGCGTGCCGTCCGATGACGATTGCGGCGGCGCAGCTTCGAGCGAGGAAAACTCCGGTGCGGGTGGCGGCGATGGCGATGCTTCCGACAGCGCAGGCGGCTCCTGCGCGAAGGCCGTCCGCGCAAGCTCCAGCTTGATGTTCTCCCACACGATCGGACGCGGCTCGATCGAGCCGACCATCTGGTTGAGGACGCTGAGCCGGTAGGCCCACCCCTGCACGATGTCGGCGAACGCCTTGTCCACCGCCATCATGGTCTCGACCTGCGCGCGCTCGCCGGCGTCGAGCGTACCGAGCGCATATTCCGCGGCGAGCGCGATATGGTCCTCCGTGTAGGCCATCAGTGTCCTTCACCTCTCCCATAGGGAGAGGTCGATTTGCACCTCGCGATGCGTAGCATCGTCGAGACCAAATCGGGTGAGGGGTCCAGGTCCCATGAGAGAGCACAGCCCCTCACCCGGATTGCATCTTGCGATGCAATCCGACCTCTCCCTACGGGAGAGGTGAAGCGAGAACGCTGCGCCAGCATCGACACTCTCGTCATCCTCTAGAGTCCAAGGCACTCGCGAATATCCAACATGCTGCGCCGCAGCCACGTCTTCACCGTGTTGACGGGCGCTGAAAATTTCTCCGCCAGTTGCTCGCGGCTCCAGCCGTTGTAATAGGCGAGAAGCACCAGCCTCTGACGGTCCGGCTCGAGCCGGCCGATGCATTCCAGCAGCCGCTTCAACTCCTCGGTCATCTCTCTTCGCGCCAGCGGATCGGGGCTGTCGCTTGCGACATCCATCGCCTGCGGCTCCTCCTCGATGGAGACTTCCGTCTTCTTGCGGACGATGTCGATGGCGCGGTTGCGCGCGATCGACGCCATCCATGTGATCGGCGACGACAAAGCCGGATTGAACTGGCCGGCGCTGTTCCAGATCTTGACGTAGGTCTCCTGAATGACCTCCTCCGAGAGATCCTGCCGGCGCAAGATACGGAGCACGACGCCATAGAGTTTCGCGCGCGTGGCGACGTAAAGGCGCTCGAACGCGGCCTGATCGCCCTTCGCCACCGACTCTATCAGCCCGACCAGCTCTGCTGGCGTCAGCATTCAGCCCCCCACGCACGGCCCGTCGCGTTCCGCGCAGACCCTGGCACTTCGCTACCATAGCGCGCGGCAAAGCCCGTCACCAAGCGGCCGGGCGCCACGCTGTGGATAGCAGATGCGAAAACCCGGACCTTGCGGGTCCGGGTTTTGCAGATTCTTGCAGGTTCAGGCGGCCAGCACCTCAGGCGACGGCGCCGATCCGGGCGCGCATCAGGCCGATGCTGTCGAGGTCGGCCTGCTCGCGGGCGTTCTCCTCGGCGCGTTCGCGGGCCTGGTCGCGCTCGTCGAGGAGCTCGACCTTCTTCAACTCCTCGAAGGCCTCGGCCAGCGCGGCCTTGGCTTCATCGAGCTGGCCCTTCAGCTCGTCGGCCGAGCGGGTCAGGTTCTCGCGGCGCTGGATCGCGGCCTTGGCATAGGTCGGATAGGCGAAATGCGAGGGATCGTTGATCCCGGCGCGCTCCTGCTCGGTCGTGATCTCGCGTTCAAGATCGGTCGACATCCGCTGGAAGTCCGCGATCATGGTCTCGATCTGAGTGACCCGGCGGCGCTTCTCGTCGACCTGAAATTTCTTCAGGCGGATGAGGGTATCACGTGACTTCATCGACTCATACTCCCCAGAAGTCCCTTGGCTGCACGTGGGACGTCACCGGTCTCCCCACAGGCCCCGATAGGGCCAAGACCGGCTCTGCTACTCTGGGGATGATGACCTGACAAAGTTAGCGTTCCGTTTCCAAATTGCCCAGGATTTGCGCCAATTGCCGGTAGCCGTCCGCGAGCGAGGCATTTTCGTCCTTGCGCTGGCGCAGGAAGGCCTCGAGCGGCTCATGCAGGCGGATCGCCTCGTCGACCTCGGCGCTGGAGCCGGCGCGGTAGGCACCGAGCCGGATCAATTCCTCCATGTCGGCATAGGTCGCCATCACCTGGCGAGCCCGCTGGATGACCGGCCAGAACTGCGGATCGGCCGATTTCGGCATGGTGCGGGAGACGGATTTGAGGATGTTGATGGCGGGGTAGCGGCCGCGCTCGGCGATCGAGCGCTGCATCACGATATGGCCGTCGAGGATGCCGCGGACCGCGTCCGCGATCGGCTCGTTGTGATCGTCGCCGTCGACCAGCACGGTGAAGATCGCGGTGATCGCGCCCTCCCCCAGACCCGGCCCGGCACGCTCCAGCAGCTTCGGCAGTTCGGTGAAGACGGTCGGCGTATAGCCCTTGGCCGTCGGCGGCTCGCCAGCGGACAGGCCGATCTCGCGCTGCGCCATGGCAAAGCGCGTCACCGAGTCCATCAGGCAGAGGACGTCCTTCTCCTCGTCGCGGAAATACTCGGCGATCGCGAGCGTGAGATACGCGGCCTGGCGGCGCATCAGCGCCGGCTCGTCCGAGGTCGCGACGACGACGACGGAGCGCGCCAGGCCCTCGTCGCCGAGGTCGTCCTGCAGGAACTCCTGCACCTCGCGACCGCGTTCGCCGATCAGCCCGATCACGCTGACCGCGGCATCGACGTTGCGCGCCAGCATCGACAGCAGCACCGATTTGCCGACGCCGGACCCTGCGAAGATGCCCATGCGCTGGCCGCGGCAGCAGGTGAGGAAGGTGTTCATCGCGCGCACGCCGAGATCGAGCGGCGCGCCGACGCGCTTGCGCGAATGCGCCGGCGGCGGCGAATTGCGGTACGGCATCGGCGCCGGACCCTGCGGCAACGGCCCCTTGCCGTCGATCGGTTCGCCCAGCGCGTTGACGACGCGGCCGAGCCAGGCCGCGCAGGGCCGCACCTGGTTGGCGGCGTTGGCGATCACCGCCTTGCAGCCGCGGCGCACGCCATCGAGGCCGGCGAACGGCATCACGACGGCGTTGTTGCCGGAGAAGCCGATCACCTCGCAGGGAATGTCGCGGCCGGCGCCGGTCTCGATCACCAGCCGCGCACCGACCGACATCGCGTGGATCGGGCCGGCCACCTCGACCATCAGGCCGCGAACGCCGACCACGCGGCCGTAAATGTTGATGCCGTCGATATCGCCGATCTGTTCGGCAAGAGCCTTCATCGGACCGCCTTCATGAGAGGGTCTTCATTAAGGTGCGCGCCTTCATCCCAAGGGCCTTTGAGGCGGAAACCTTAAGTTTCGCCATATTTCTGAACGGCGCTTAACTTCGTGTTTACCCGCATCGTTAATCATTGCGTCACTGTCTTTGTGACTGAGCGTGGCTCCCCTTCAGAAGAAGGCTGAGTCGCGGGAGTCGGTTAGGCCCGTCTCTTAAAGTGGAACTTGAACGGAACCGGGTGACGAAAGCTGCTTCACACGCAAGACCTTAGGGCGATTCGATAAAAATTGCACCGGGGGGACTTGCGTTCCAGAATCAGGATTTGTTAACCATCTGTTGTCAGGATCCGAATCAGTTGTTCAAAGGCGTTTTGTGAGTGCCGCGAATGCGGCCGACCTGACGCCCAGGAGCGGCGACTATGGGGAACTGGCATGCGCGTTTTGCTGATTGAAGATGACAGCGCCGTCGCGCAGTCGATCGAGCTGATGCTGAAGTCTGAGAGCTTCAACGTCTACACGACCGATTTGGGGGAAGAAGGCGTCGATCTCGGTAAGTTATACGATTACGACATTATTCTTCTCGACCTCAATCTGCCCGACATGTCCGGCTACGACGTGCTCAAGCAGCTTCGGGTCTCCAAGATCAAGACACCGATTCTGATCCTCTCCGGCCTCGCCGGCATCGAGGACAAGGTCAAGGGTCTCGGCGTCGGCGCCGACGACTACATGACCAAGCCCTTCCACAAGGACGAGCTGGTTGCCCGCATCCACGCGATCGTGCGCCGTTCCAAGGGTCACGCCCAGTCGGTCATCCAGACCGGCGACCTGGTCGTCAACCTCGACACCAAGACGGTCGAAGTCGGCGGCCAGCGCGTGCACCTGACCGGCAAGGAATACCAGATGCTGGAGCTGCTCTCGCTCCGCAAGGGCACGACCCTCACCAAGGAAATGTTCCTCAACCATCTCTATGGCGGCATGGACGAGCCCGAGCTGAAGATCATCGACGTCTTCATCTGCAAGCTCCGCAAGAAGCTCGCCAACGCCTCCGAAGGCCGCAACTTCATCGAGACCGTGTGGGGCCGCGGCTACGTGCTGCGCGAGCCGCACGAGCAGGAAGAGCGCATTCCCGCCTGATCCTGGGTTTACCCGCGAGCCCCTCGGGGCTCGCTCCTCCCAGCCTGGACCCCGCCGCAAATGGCGGGGTTTTGTTTTTTGGGGGACGCGCGCGCGGCTCCGTCGTCCTCCCGGAATTGAACCGCTATCCTCCTCCCGCCGACGAATGGTCGCTGCACGATGGGGGAACGATGATCCTGCAATCACTCGCCGGCCTGCCCGCCTTCCTGGTCTATTTCTGCACCGGCCTGATCGCGATCGTGGCGTATCTGTTCGTCTACACCCGCATCACCCCGCACGACGAGTTTCAGCTCATCCGCGACAACGAGCCGGCCGCGGCGATCGCGCTCGGCCTCAGCCTGCTCGGCTTCGTGGCGCCGCTGGTCAGCGCGATCGCGCATTCGGCCAATGTGCTGGACTGCCTGATCTGGGCCGTGATCGCCCTGATCGTGCAGATCATCGTCCTGTTCCTGGTGAAGGTGCCGGTGCCGAACCTGTCGGCGCGGATCGCCGCCGGCGAGCTTGCCCCGGCGATCTGGCTCGGACTGTCCTCGCTCGCCGCCGGCCTGTTGAACGCCGCCTGCATGATCTACTGACGTGATCAACTGACATGGCGAACAAACCCTCCAGCAAACAGTTCGGCAAACGCCGGCCGCCAGCCGAGCCGCCGCCGCGCCCTCCGGCGAAGCGCTCCGGCCATGTCGCGCTGCTGGTGATGGGCACGATCGCGGTCGGCACCACCGCCTACACGCTGATGCCGCGGCAGACTTGCGAGCCCTCTCCTGCCGGAACGGATGCAACGGTGCAGACGAGCACCGCTTGCAACAGCAGCAGCAGCCGCAGTTCATCGAGCGGCGGCGGCTCGTCGCGATCGAGCTTCTTCAGCAGCGACTCTTCGAGCCACTCCTCGTCGGGAACGTCGTCCGATTCTGGCCATAGCAGCGTCACCCGCGGCGGCTTCGGCTCGTTTGCGCATGCGTTCGGATTTTCAGGGCACAGTTAAACCGCGCGGGATTGAGACACGTCAAATCGCAGACGTGGCGGCTCTGTATCCTGGGCTTTGTTGACGCCCGGCATGGGCGGCAAAGTCGAGGTGCAAAGATGCGTACGATCGTGACGACGGCACTCGCTCTCCTCGCGCTGACATCGCTGACTGCCGCGGTGCAAGCGGCGCCCTGTCCGCCTGGCATGGTGCAGGTCTGCGAACCGGGCGCGCGCAACCGCCCGCCGGCCACGCCGGAGCGGTGCCGTTGTGAAAATGCGCCGGGCAGTGGGAACATGGGTGGCGGCGGCAAGGCCGAGATTCACAAGAAGAACGTGCCGACTGTGAAGCCGAACAAATCGCCCGGCCCCAACAATTGAGCGCGGAGCAGGGCACAAGCCGTCGGTGAACCAAGGCAAATCGCCAGGACCGGCTGCAAGACCGGCCGCAAGACCGGGCGACTGACGCGAACGCACCAATTTTCCCGGAGCGCGACGGCAGGGATGCCATCGCGCTCGATTTCTTGATTGCACGATCGCGGCGGGCGCGCCTCACGACGCGCGCGCATCGTCTCTACTGCAGTTTCTTCGTCGTGTCGGGCCGCGGCGGCTCCGGCTGCGGATTCAGCCAGTTGTTGCCCTGCACGGGCTTCTTGCCCGCCATCGGCGGTTCGGGCTGCGGATTGAGCCAATTCGTCCTGGGGTGCTCGACCTTCAAACGCTTGGTCTTCTTCGCAGGCTTCGGCGTTGTCACCGTCGCTTGCGCCAACCTGACCGGCTGCTGCGCGCCGGCCGGCGCCGTGACGTCGGCAGGGCTCGCCGCGCTCGCGACGTTCAAGGCGGCAACGCAGGTGAAGCCTGCGATCGCGAGTGTCGCCAATATGAACTTTCCACGCATCATGAGAGGTCTCTCCTATTGTTCGATCTGCCGGCGGATGCGCGGCGGGACCGGAGCCGGCCGGATGACCGGTCTCGGCGTGAAGCGCTTCGGTGGCACGACACGCTTCGGCGGCGCCGGAACGACGACGACCGGCGGACGCCGCGGCGGCGGTGTGACGATCCTGCCGCGCTTGCCGGGAACGATGATCGGCGCCGGCAGATGCGGCGTGGCGGGTACGAAGGTCGTGCCTCCCGCGGGGACGCATTTGCGCTTCTCGGCATCGGGCTTCTGGCCGGCCGGACAGCACTGGCCGCCGGCCGTCGCCTGGCCTGCGCGACAGCACGAGCCGTTCGGCAACTGCACATAGCCGGCGAAGCAGGCGCCCGTGCTCGGCGCTGCATTCACGACGCACTTTCCTTCGACCAACGATTGGCCAGTCGGACAAGTGCATGCCGCCTTGACGCCGGCCACTGCACTGGCACCCGGACAGCACTCGCCGGTCAACGGATCGGTGGTCGTTCCCGGCGGGCAGCCGGCCAACGAGCCGCACGTGTTGTCGTTCTGCGGCTTGGTGCCGGCCGGACAGCAGGTGCCATTTGGCGTCAGCTGCTCGACCTTGCAGCCCTTGTCGAGCTGCGGTTTGCAGCCGCCGTCGGGTTGCGGCTTGGACCCAAGCGGACAGCATTGCCCCGTGGAGGAGAGCTGACCCGGGGGGCATGCGTTCTGCTGCGTACCGCAGCTGCCATCCGGTTGCGGCTTGGAGCCGGGCGGGCAGCACTGACCGCTCGACGACAATTGCTCGGGCGGACACGGCTTCTTCATCGGGTAGCAGCTTCCGTCCGGCTGCGGCTTGCTGCCGACGGGACAACAGATGCCTTTCGAGGACAACTGGCCTGGCGGGCAGCCTGGCTGCAGCGGCTGGCCGCATTTGCCGTCGGGTCCGGGCAGCATGCCGTTGGGGCAGCACTGATAGGCCGCATACGCCCACGACCCGCTCGGGCACAGCTGCTGGCAACTGCCGTCGAGGCCGGGCTGAGGGATGGTCGGCCATTGCGTCGGCGGACACGCCTTTCCCTGAGCCGTCGGCTTGCAGCCGAAGAAATTGCCCAACGGATCGGGCTCGAAGCCCACCGGACAGACCGGCGACTTGAACGTGGGACAGTGATAGCCGTTGCCGTCATACACCGCCTTCGAGCCGTCGAGGCATGTCAGCTTCGACAGATCATTGGGGTCGAACGAGTTCGGATCAAAGCCTTGCAGGCAGGCCTCCAGCTTGCCGGGATCGGTCGATCCATCCGGACACGGCGATATGCACTGCCCGTTGGGGCCCGCATAGGTTCCGATCGGACAGCACTGGAAACCAGGCTGTTGCGTGGTGCCGGGCGGACAGGCGCATTGATTGCCGGAACCGGGCGGGCAATCGAGCAGAGGCGGCTTCTTGCCGTGCAGGCGATACCAGAGATATCCCGGGAATAGTTCGACGCGTGGCCGGTACCAGCCCGGAAGATTGAATCCAGCCTGGCCGCAGACGCGCAAGATCGCGATGTCGCCGAGATGGCCGCGCGCGGCCGGATCCTGGAACTGGTCGTCGTAGTCGATGAAGTAGCTCTGCCACGGCGGCGCGTTGGCCGGCACCACGGCGGTGGTGTCGTTGCCCTGCACGCCATTCACTTCCGCCGGCCCGCCCGCTGCGAGCATCGCGGCGATGGCGGGATCGATCGCGCTGCGCAACTGCTCGCCGGTCGACCACAGGAACTGGCCGCAGGAGGCACGATCGACGCGGCCCTGCTCGTCGTAATTGAAGCCGATCGCCACGCCGCCATTGCCGTTGCGCATCTGGCGCGCAAAACCGATCGCATATTCGTCGGCCTGCGACTGCCATTGCGGCCCGGCGGTCCCCGGCGGCACCGGCAAATAGCGCAACACGCGGCCAGTCGCCTCCGACGTCAGCACGTTGAAATCATAGGCTCCGCTCGGCGCAGCGCGCTCGGCGAGCAGCATGCGGCCCTGATCATCGAAAGCGATCTTGGAGATCTCGCTCGGGCCCGGACCGGCCGCGACGCTGACCTCCAATCGCGGATCGGCCCCGAATGTCGGACCGATTGCCACCGACCAGATCTGCAGATCCTTAGCGACCGCGTAATAGAGGCGTCCGTTGCGGACGCCGAGACCGAAGATCAGGCGCTGCCGGTTCGCATAGCCCCAGGTCGCGGCATCGCCGGTTCGAAATTTCGGACTCGCAATGTCGAGACGCCCCGCGGGATCATAGGGAACCGGCTGCAGGCCGGCCGCGTCGCGTCCCTGCACGCCGTGATCGTAACGGCCGCGCTCGTTTCCGGCCGGGTCAAGCGCATGGATCATACCGGTGGCGCGGTCGGCAACAAACAGCGTCTTCGAGGCGGCATCAAAGGCAAGGCCTCCGAGCGCCGGACCGGGATTGGTTGCACCTGCGAGCGCGACGTTGGCGAACAGCCGGACTTCACCGGTGACGCCGTCAATGCGCCAGATCGAACCGGGCCCGCCGCCAAGCTGCGCCGGTCCGAACAGCCCCGGCATGAAGGCCGCATTGGCCGCGCCTTGCTTGGCACGATTGAGCTGGCCTCCACTGCCAGGAGTGACGATAGGCAAGCCATAGACCGATGTCGCCGCGACGAACACGTTCGGCGGCGTCGCATTGTCGAGCGCGACGCCAAACAGCTGGCCCGTTTGCCCCGCCGTCGCGGTAAACGGTTTGGGCGTCGTCAGCAACTGTGCCTGCGGCGGTGCGCCCGGCGCCTGAAGGTCGACCACGCGCGCGGAAGGTCCGTTGAGATCGATGAAGGTCCTGTCCGCCGGATCGACACCCGGCGCGATCGTCGCCGGCAACTGGGCGCCGGCAAATCCCGTCACAACCGCATTGCCGTTGGCAAGGATGCCGGCAGGCTGTGCCACGACCGCATCGCGATGGCCGCAGAAGGCGAGCAGCACGAACGCCGCGACCGCAAACCTGAGCGCTCCGGGCCCCAGCGTCCCATGAGCTCGATCAACATTCTGCCTGCGCGACGTCGAAGGAAGCGTCTCGGATTGCATGGGCACTATCCTCATTCTCACGATGAGACCCGGCCAGCAGAATTGATTTTATCGGCATCAACAGACGCCACTTTTTTGGGATCGAGACGAAGCCGCGGCAGGCCGACATTTCCTCACGCCGGGCTATGACCCAAGCATCAAAGTGGCAGGGAAGAGAGATCAGTACGTTGACACACGTCAAAAGCGGCGGTCGCGCCGACTTTGGAGTTCGCAATAATAAAATGCCGCGAATTGGCGGCTTTCGCTTGTCCTTGGACCAGCAGGTGTTGGAAACTACCCGGGTACGCTAGCTAGCCAGTCGGAGGCCACGATTCATGAAACGTTCGCGACGAGCCATAGTCGCCTTGACGGGGAGCGCCACGATCCACGCCGGCCCCGGCATCGACCGCAAGGCCAATTGCCGCCCGGTCCACCACCGTGGCTTCGACGGCGCGTTGCACCGCTGTCATGGCCATCGCGGCCATGGTCATGGCGGCGGCTGATCCATGCGGCGCATTGTCTGTCCCGAGCGCGACGATTGGCGGCAGACCGCCGCGCAATGCGGCTTCTCCTTCCATACCATCGACGGCGAGCGCTATTGGGATGAGAGCGCCTATTACGGCTTCACGCTCGACGAGATCGAGCGCGGCGTCGAGACGCCGACCGGCGAGATCGACGCAATGTGCCTTGAGCTCGCCGGTCGCGTGATCGGCGATGAGCGCCATCTGCGGCGTTTGAAAATTCCGCAAGCGTTCTGGAGTTTGATCACCGAAAGCTGGGAACGCGACGACCGCAGCCTCTACGGCCGGCTCGACCTGAAGTTCGACGGCAAAGGACCGGCTAAGCTGCTCGAATACAATGCTGATACACCGACCTCGATCTTCGAGGCCGCCGTGTTTCAATGGACCTGGCTCGAGCAGGCGATCGAACGCCGCATCATTCCGGCACGAGCCGACCAGTTCAACTCCATCCACGAGCGGCTGATCGCGGCGTGGAAGGAGATTGCCGCCGGCCGCCATGTCCATCTCACCGGCACCACCGGCAACGAGGAGGACGCCGGTACGCTCGCTTATCTCGAGGACACCGCGCGCCAGGCGGGGCTTTCGACCACGCTGCTCGACATCGAGGCGATCGGCTGGCGCGACGAGCCCGACGGCTTCGTCGATCTCGTCGATCGCGACATCGCGTTCGCCTTCAAGCTCTATCCATGGGAATGGATGTTCCACGATGCCTTCGGCGCAAAGCTTGCGGGCGCGCCGACGCGCTGGATCGAGCCACCGTGGAAGGCGGTGCTCTCCAACAAGGGCATCCTGCCACTGCTCTGGGAGATGTTTCCGAACCATCCCAATCTGCTGCCGGCCTTCTTCGAGGACGATCCGCGCGCCGCTGAACTCGGGACATCCTACGTGCGCAAGCCGCTGCTGTCGCGCGAAGGCGCCAATGTCACGCTGGTATCCGGCGGCATGCCGCTCGAACAACAGGAAGGTCCCTATGGCGCAGAAGGGTTCGTGCGGCAGGCATTGTCGCCGCTGCCGAATTTTTCTGGCTTCTATGTCGTGGTGGGAAGCTGGCTGGTGAACCACCAGCCGTGCGGCCTGTCGATCCGCGAAGACGAGAGCCCGATCACGGGCAACCGCTCGCGGTTTCTGCCGCACGCGATTTTGTGAGGCCTGTCATTCCGGGGCGCTCGCAAAGCGAGGGAGCCCGGAATGACAGATAGAGATCACCTTGCGGCGGCAATCTTCAGCGATTGCGGCATCAATCCGCCCATGGGACGGCCGGATCGCGCGGGGTTGAGCTGATAGAGACCGCGGCGGTCGGAGATGGGACGGAATGCATCGGTGATACCGACGACGGATTCGGCGGCCCCGAGCAGCAGCGTGCCGTCGGCCTCCATGCACTTCGCCATGCGCTCGAAGATCACCGCCTTGGTGTCCTGGTCGAAATAGATCAGCACGTTGCGGCAGAAGATCACGTCGAACGTGCCGAGATGGGAGAAGTCCTGCAGAAGATTGAGCTGGCGGAACTGCACCATCGCGCGGATATCGGCGTTGAGCTGCCAGATTTCGCCAGCTTGCGTGAAATACTTCACCAGGTGCTGGATCGGCAGGCCGCGCTGCACCTCGAACTGGCTGTAGACGCCCGCCCTGGATTTCTCCAGCACCTCCTGCGACAGATCGGTGGCGACGATCTCGATGCGCCAGCCGGCGAAGGCAGCGCCCATCTCCTTCACGCACATTGCGATCGAATAAGGCTCCTGCCCCGTCGACGACGCCGCCGACCAGATCCGCAACGACTTGCGCGCCGCCCGGGCCTGGAGCAGGCCCGGCAGGATGGTTTCGCGCATATGATCGAACGGGATCTTGTCGCGGTAGAAGAAGGTCTCGTTGGTGGTCATCGCTTCGACCACGTCGGTCGCAAGCCGGCCATCGCCGTTCCTGATCTTCAGCACGAGATCGGGAATGCCGGGAAGGCTTGCCTTGCGGGCAAGCGGCAGGAGCCGGCTCTCGACCAGATATTGCTTGTCGGCGGAGAGATCGAGGCCGGAGCGCTCTTTCAGGAACTTGCGCAGATATTCGTAGTCCGCAGGCGTCACGTGCGGTCCCCCGCGAACAGGCGATTGACCTTGGAACCGATCTGGTTGAGCGGCAGGATCGCCGAACAGATGCCGGCATTGGCAGCCGCGCCCGGCATGCCCCAGACGACGCTGGAGGCTTCATCCTGCGCGATCACGCTGCCGCCGGCTGCGACGATATCCTTGCCGCCGCGCATGCCGTCCGAGCCCATGCCCGTCAGGATCACGGAGAGGATGTTGCCGTGCCAGATGTCGATGGCGGAAGTGAACAGCGGATCGACCGCGGGCTTGCAGAAATTAACGGCGGGGCCATCGTCGAGTGCGATCGCTGCGTCCGCGCCGTTGCGTACGACGCGCATGTGCTTGCCGCCGGGCGCCAGATAAATCCGTCCCGGCTTGACCAGCTCGCCGTCGACCGCCTCGGCTGCCGGCTTGCGGCTGGAGCGCGCCAGATGCTCGGCAAGAATGGTGGTGAAGGTCGGCGGCATGTGCTGCGTGATCAGCACCGGGAAGCGGTCGATCACCGGGCCGAGCTCGGTGACGAGCGCCATCAGCGCCTGCGGGCCGCCGGTCGAGGAGCCGATCAGCAGCACCTTCGGTGCCTGGCTCGAGAACGGGCGCGTGGACAGTATCCCCGACGACGGCGCAGGTACGGCAGGAGCCGGCGCAGCGGGCCGCGCGACTGGTCCGCGTACGGCCGGAGCCGCGCTGGGGCTCGCGGGCGCCAGCGGCGGGCTCGCAACCGCGGGCTTGCGGCGCAGCCGCGCACCGAGGTGACGGATTTTCTGGATCAGGTCGTGATGAAAGATGTCCGCGGCCGACGCCTCGCGCGTCGATTCCGGCTTCGGAATGTAATCGGCCGCGCCGAGCGACAGCGCCTTGAAGCTGATCTCCGCGTTGCGGCGCGTCAGCGTCGAGGCCATGATGATGACGAGATCGCGCTTCTTCGCCAGCAGTTGCGGCAGCGCCGAGATGCCGTCGAGCTCGGGCATTTCGATGTCGAGCACGGCGACGTCGGGGTTGATGCGTTCGATCTGGTTGACCGCCTCGAGCCCGGTGCGCAGCGAAGCTGCGACCTCCATGTCGTGCTCGGCGCCGACCCAGCGCGAAATCAGGCCGCGTATGACGACGGAGTCGTCGACGATCATCACCCGCAGCGGACCCGCTTCGCGCGACGGGCTCGTGGTCGAATTACCTGCGAACGAAACACTCATTACTCACCAACTCAGACTGAAACGGGTCAGTTGAAAACAATCGCCGAAGGATCCGTTCAGCCTCCGGATGTTCGCTCAGATTAGTCCGACTTCCTGAAATTTCGCCGTCACGATGTCCTTGTCGAAGGGCTTCATGATGTATTCGTTGGCGCCGGCATGCAGCGCACGCGCGATATGCGCGACGTCGTTCTCGGTGGTGCAGAACACCACCTTGGGCTGGTCACCGCCCGGCATGCGGCGCAAATGGCCGAGGAATTCGTAGCCGTCCATGACCGGCATGTTCCAGTCGAGCAGCACCGCGTCGGGAAGCCCCCGCTTGCAGGCCTCCAGCGCCTTCTCACCGTCCTCGGCTTCGAGGATCTGGAAGTCGAGGCCCTCCAGAATCCGGCGCGCAACCTTGCGGATGACGCTGGAATCATCAACGACGAGACAAGTTCGCATGTGAACCTCTGCTTCCTCCCCTTTGCGGGGGCACTTCCAATTACTGGCACGTCGGCGGCGGCGCCGCCGTATCAGGCCGCCATCATCTCGGGTGCAAGCTCGAGGACGCGATCGACGTCGAGGACGACCATGAGCTGTCCGTCGAGGCGGTGGACGCCGCCGGCAAGCTTCGCCATGCGGGGATCGAGGTTGACGGGGTTCTCTTCCTTGCCGTCTTCGGCGAGCCGCAGCACTTCGCCGATCTGGTCGATCAGCAGGCCATAGGATTCACCACGGAGGTCGACGCCGACCGCCATCGGGGTCTTGCCGTCCTCCGGCTTGGGAAGGCCGAGCCGGGCGCGCATGTCGACCACGGTGACGATGCGGCCGCGCAGGTTCAGCACGCCCGCGATCTCGCGCGAGGACAACGGAACGCGGGTGACGCGCTCGGGCATGAACACGTCCTGGACGCGGGAGATCGGCAGCCCGAACAGCTGCCCGCCGATCATCGCGGTGACGTATTCGACCATGGCGCCTTCGCCGATTTGTGTCTTGCTGGTCATGTGCGTATCTCCTGATCCCGGCTCTCTTGTTTGAGCATGATCTCTTCGGAAAACCGCTTCACACTTTTCCGGATCATGCTGTTACGCCGCCGCCCGGTTCAGCTCGGAGGCACCGGCGGCGCCCGCGGTCTGTTCCTTCAGCGCCGCGATCAGACCGGGACGGTCGAACTTGGCGACATAGTCGTGGAAGCCGGCCTGACGGCCGCGCTCGATCGCCGCCGGCGACACCAGGGCGGAGAGGCCGATGATCGGCATCGAGCCCAGATTGTTGTCCGAGCGGATGGTCTCGGCGAACTCGAACCCGTTCATGTCGGGCATCTCGATGTCGGTCAGGACTACGTCGAAGCTCTGCGCACGCAGCGCAGCTAAGCCCTCCTGCGCGGTCGGCGCGGTGCGGACGCGGTAGCCGGCGGCCTTGAGCACCGGTGCCAGCATGTTGCGGAAGAACGCGCTGTCGTCGACCAGCAGCACCGACTGCGAGTGCATCGACGACTTCATCTCCTTGCGGGTGAACCAGTCGGAGAACGCCATCGGCAGGAAGTGGCCGACGTCGATCACTTCGGTCGCTTGGCCCTTGATCACGGCCGAACCCAGGATGCCCTGGCTGGCGCCGCCGACCTCGATGTTGAGCCGCTCCTCGACGATGTCGATGATCTCGTCGACGACCAGGCCCATGGAGCGGCCGTCATCGGAGAACACCAGGATCGGCTGGGCGCCCTGCGAGGCGATGGTGACGCTCTCCATGGCGACGAGCGGCATCAGCTGGTCGCGGTACTGCACCATGTAGCGGCCGTTGGAGAACTCGATCTTGTCGGCGGGAAGCTCTTCCAGGCGGGTGACGAGCCCGAGTGGGACCGCCTTGGGCTGGCTGGAGCCGGCGCGGAACACCAGCAGCGAGGTGGTCTGCTCGCCCGAGGAGGCGTGGTGGGCCGAGGCGTCGTCGCCCATCTCGTGAGCCGAGGAGCCGGCGGCGCCGAGCGCCTTGGCGATGCCGTTGGGGTCGATGATCATGATCACGGCGCCGTCGCCCAGAATGGTGTTGCCCGAGAACATGTCGATGTGACGCAGTTTCGTCGACATCGGCTTGACCACGATTTCTTCGGTGTGGAACACGCCGTCGACGACGATGCCGAAGGTCTGGCTGCCGACCTGCGTCACCACGATGAAGCCGTTCTCGGGATCGCTGGCCGCGCCGTCGTCGATCTTGAGCAGCTTCTTGAGGTGGATCAGCGGCAGCAGCTTGTTGCGCAGGCGAAGCACCGCGGTGTCCTTGATGCGCTCGATGCGATGCTCGCTGTTGGCGCGGGCACGGACGAGCTCGACCACCGAGAGCTGCGGGATCGCAAAGCGGTCGCCGGCCGCTTCCACGATCAGCGCGGAGACGATGGCAAGCGTCAGCGGGATCTTGATGGTGACCGAGGAGCCCTCGCCGGCCACCGACTTGATGTCGATGGTGCCGCCGATCTGGTCGATATTGGTGCGGACCACGTCCATGCCGACGCCGCGGCCGGAGACCGAGGTGATGGCGGCCGCGGTCGAGAAGCCCGGCGCGAAGATGAACTTGTGGATCTGGGCTTCGCTCATCTTCTCGAGCTCGGCCTCGGTGACGAGACCGGAAGAGATCGCCTTGGCCTTGATCTTGTCGGTGTTGAGGCCGCGGCCGTTGTCGGCGATGCAGATGATGATGTGGCCGCCCTCGTGATAGGCGGACAGGCGGATGGTGCCCTGCTCGCCCTTGCCGCTCGCCAGCCGCTCGGCCGGGGTCTCGAGGCCATGGTCGGCGGAGTTGCGCACCATGTGGGTGAGCGGGTCCTTGATCAGGTCGAGCACCTGGCGGTCGAGTTCGGTGTCGGCGCCGTGCATCTCCAGATCGATCTGCTTGCCGAGTTCGCTCGAGAGGTCGCGGACGATGCGGGGCAACTTCTGCCAGGCATTGCCGATCGGCTGCATGCGCGTCTTCATGACGCCTTCCTGCAGCTCGGCGGTGACGTTGGACAGGCGCTGCAACGGCACCTTGAACTCGGTGTCCTCGTTGCGGCGGGAGATCTCCAGCAGCTGGTTGCGGGTCAATACCAGCTCGGAGACCATGGTCATCAAATGCTCCAGCGTATCCACGTTGACGCGGATCGACTGGTTGGCGACGCGGTCGCCCTCGCCTGCGGCCTCGTCGGCGGCCGGCTTCCTCGCGGCCTTTTCCTTGGGCGCCTTTTCGTTGGAACCCTTTTCGTTGGAAGCCTTGACTTCCTTGACGACTTCCTTGGTGACTTCCTTGGCAACCGGCGCCGACGCTTCAGCGGCGGGCTCGGCCCTGACCTCGGCAACGGGCGCTTCGATCGCGGTCTCGCGGAAGGCGCGCTCGAGCTCGTCGAGCGACACTTCGCCCGGACGCAGCGGACGCTCCAGCGTCTGGTCGATCAGCGCGCCCGAGGTCATCTCCTTTGCGGGCGCAAGCGCAGCGGCGGCCGGCGCTTCCGGCACCAGCGGCGGCGCTTCCGCCACGGGAGCAGCGGCTGCAGCCGCCGGCATCGGCTGCGCCGAGCCTGACGCGATCGGCGAAGCCGACGCTGACATCGCCGCCATGCCCTGCTCGACCATCGCTTCCAGCTGGTCGATGAGATCGCGGTCGGTGCCCTCGGGCTCGGCTTCGGTCGCCTCGAGGCCGGCCAGGATCTCCTTGATGCGGTCGATCGAAGCCAGAATCAGCGACACCGCGTCCGCCGTCACCGGCATGCCGTCGCGGAATTTGCTCATCAGGGTCTCGCCGGCATGCGCCAGCGCTTCCAGCCGCGGCAGTCCGAGGAAGCCGCAGGTGCCCTTGATGGTGTGGACCAGGCGGAAGATGTTATCCAGGATCTTGGCGTTGTTCGGCTCCTGTTCGAACTTCACCAGTTGATTGTCGACGGTGTCCAGGCTCTCGCTGGTCTCCGTCAAAAACTCCCGCAACAGATCATCCATGAAAACAGGCCTTCATACAGGGAGGGCGCGCACGATTTGTGATGCGCCATTTCGGAATGAGGCCAGCTTCACCGCAAAGCGTTTAATAATGGTTGAGTATGTGGAAAAGAACGGAACCAACAAAGAGATAAGGCGCTCCGGACAAGCCGCAGCGCCTTGTAAAGGATGGGTTAACGATTTGCGCGCGACGGGCGCGCTTACGAAGCGGTAACGGTGATGGCCTCGCCCTCATGCGCAAGCTTTACGGTGACCCCGCAAGCCTGTGCCAACAGCCGCGTATAATAAGGCTGGATCGCATGCGCATCCGCAGCCGGGCCACGCTCGCCGCTCAGGAGCTCGGAGATGTTCTGCGGCAGGCGCGCATTATGTCCGGTCGCGGTGATGCGAAAGCTCATGGTCTCGCCGTCGCCGATCGGATCGACCTTGAGTATGCCGCCGCGCGGGATCGTGTGCTGGGAGACGACCAGCATGTTGAGCAGCAGCTTGACCCGATTCTTCGGCAGCAGCAGCCGCGGCAAATTCCACGTGATCGTGCACTTGCCGTCCTCGATGTGGCCGCGCGCCATGGTCTGGGCATCGCCAAGGTCGATCTGGGCGCCGGACGAGCCGGCCGCGCCGAAGGCGAGGCGGCAGAACTGGAGGCGGGCGGACGCCGTCTTGGCGCTCTTGCGAATCAGGTCGAGCGCGAACTCGCGATCCTCGGGCTTGGGATCGTCGTCGAGCACTTCGAGCCCATTGACGATGGCGCCAACCGGGCTGATGAGATCGTGGCAGACCCGCGAGCACAGCAGCGCCGCGAGTTCGAGCGCATCTGGGGCGGTAGCGGTAGCGGGTGACGAAACGTCAGACATAAAGGGTTCCTGGAATTGCACGGCGCGGACGCGGCGAATCACGCATGCTTGACGAATGCCGCAGGTTCTAACATTCGCAAGCCCGTGGCAGCTAGCTTGCGATCGGTTCGAAGCGGCCCTAAAGCCGCGGGCGAATCGGTTGCGTGGGGATGGAATTGCCGATGAATGAGGCATGCAGGTGAAACGGATCATCGACGGCCAAGCCGCATCCGGCCTGATGGAGCCGCTCACCGCGCTGGTGGTGAAGGCGGGCGAAGCGATCCTCGCGGTCAACCGCTCCGCAATGCGGGTCGACGGCAAGCAGGATGGCTCGCCCGTGACCGAGGCCGACCTTGCCGCCGACCGCATCATCGCGGACGGCCTGGCGCAGCTTGCGGGCGACGTGCCGACGCTGTCGGAAGAGCGAACCCACCTCGCCTCGCCGCCATTTCTGGACAGCTTCTTCCTGATCGATCCGCTCGACGGCACCAAGGAGTTCGTCGCCGGCCGCGACGAGTTCACGGTCAACCTCGCTCTCGTCACCCGGGGCGTGCCGCTGCTCGGTATCGTCAGCGCGCCCGCGCTCGGGCTGCTCTGGCGCGGCATCGTCGGCCGCGGCGCCGAGCGCGTCAGGTTCGACGGCGCGACCATCGGTGCCGCCGAGCCGATCCATACCCGCCGGCTGCCGATTCCGGGCCAGCCCTGGATCGCGGCGGTGAGCCGCTCGCATGGCGACCCGAAGACCGAGGCGTTCATCGATGGCCGGCCCAATGCGGTCAGAAAGACCGTCGGCTCGGCCGTGAAATTCGGACGGATCGCGGAGGGCAGCGCGGACATCTACCCCCGTTTCGGGCCCACCTGTGAATGGGACGTCGGGGCCGGCTGCGCGGTGGTCACCGCCGCCGGCGGCCGGGTCACCGACGGCAAGGGCGGCGAGCTCCGGTTCGGCCAGCGCGGCGATACCGGCTTCATCATCCCGGACTTCATCGCCTGGGGCGACCCGCAGGCGGCAGGCAGCTACTGACTGAGCTGTTTCTGCAGCGCCGGCCAGCGCTTGCGCACTTCATAGAGGAAGCGCTCCGGATCGGCGGCGAAGGCGTCGCGATTGGCCTCCCGGCTAAACAGATAGAGCCGCTGCGCCGAGATCACGTAGAAGCGGGGATTGGCCGCGATGGCGATGCCGCGGGCGATGTCGGCCGGATCGTAGCCGCCGAACTGCGGCCCATAGACCTCGGGATGGGCGAGGAAGGAGGCGCGGTTGCCCTCGTTCCGGAAGCGCCAGACCGCGCCCCAGAGGTTCGCCTCGAACTCCGCCGTCCCCTGCACGGCCGCGCCGTCGACGAAATAGGCGACCGGGTCGAAGCCCTCGATGGCCACGCCGCTGAAGCGGTTGACGACGATCCGTTCGGTGGTGGCGGCCTGAGCCGGCAACCCCGCGCAGGTGAGCCCAATGCCCGCCAGCAGGCAGACCATGAAGCCGATCAAGGCAATTCCGGGGCGCAAAGGGCTATCTTCCTGCCGTTGTGCCGTCATAGTTGCTGCGGATAACATCCGAGTCGAGGGGACATCCGACGCAACCTAGGGCGTGCCTGTTGGCGCCAGGTTAAGGAAGCGACGGGATTCGATACCAGGGGTTCTTTTATGACTTTCGCATCACGCCTTGCCGCAGTGGCGCTCATAGCGCTGGCTGGCTGGATCGTGCCGGCTTCCGCTCAGACGGCCGAGCCGCCGCCCAACCTGCCGCCGCCGCAGCGGACCCCGACGCCCAGCACCTACGGGCCGGACGAACTCGTCAACGCCGGCCACCGCTTCTTCGGCAACGTCTCGCGCGGGCTCGCCTCGATCATCGAGAAGGCGGTCAGCCAATGGGGCCTGCCGAACGGCTACATCCTGGGTGAGGAAGGCTCCGGCGCCTTCGTCGCCGGCCTGCGCTACGGCGAAGGCACGCTCTACACCAAGAACGCCGGCGACCTGCGCGTCTACTGGCAGGGCCCCTCGCTCGGCTTCGACTGGGGCGGCGACGGCGCGCGCACCATGACGCTGGTCTACAACCTGCCCGCCACCAACGCGATCTACCAGCGCTTCGCCGGCCTCGACGGCTCCGCCTATATCATCGGCGGCTTCGGCATGACGGCGCTCACCGCCAACAACATCGTGCTGGTGCCGATCCGCTCGGGCCTCGGCCTGCGCCTGGGAGCCAATATCGGCTATTTGAAATTCACCCCGCGCGCGACCTGGAACCCGTTCTAGGCGTCCTCCTCCGCTCAAGTTCCGGATTCACGTTAACAACAGGGCGGGGCTGGCTTTTTGCCGGCCCGCCATGCATTGTCCTTGGTGAATTTTTCCTAAAGTCTGGGAGTTGTGGCCCATGGTCGAACCGATCATGTACCTTGCGATCGGTTTCCTGCTCTCGATGCTGTGCGGGCTCGCCATCGTGCCGTTGGTGCATAATCGCGCGGTCCGCCTGACCACGCGGCGGCTCGAGGCCGCCACGCCGCTGTCGATGGCGGAGATCCAGGCCGACAAGGACCAGCTTCGCGCCGAATTCGCCATGTCGGCGCGACGGCTCGAGATGAGCGTCGACCAGCTCAAGAACAAGACCACGAGCCAGCTTGCCGAGCTCGGCAAGAAGAGCGACGCCATCAACCGCATGAAGATCGAGCTCGGCGAGAAGAACGCCACGATCTTCGCGCTCGAGGCGCGCGAGAAGGCGGTGAAGGAGCAGCTCCGCGCCACCGAGGAAGAATTCAACGCCAAGACCGAAGCGTTGCGCGCCGCCGAGATCGCGCTGACCGACAAGCAAAGCGAGCTCGCCAAGATCAACTCCGAACTGACCGACCGCTCGATGATGGCGGAGACCCGCCAGGTCGAGCTGCTCGCCGTGCGCGCGCAGATCGAGGAGCTCAAGAACCGCGTCGGCGATGCCGAGAAGGAATTCACCGCGACGCAGGCGCGCCTCGCGCAGGAGCGGACCGAATCCGAGACCGCCTCGCGCGAGCTCGGCGACGCCCGCGGCCGCGTCGAGAATCTGAGCCAGCGCGTCACCGAGCTCGACCGCCAGCTGATGCTGCAGGTCAAGGAAGCGGAGATGCTGTCGGGCCGCGTCGCCGACCTCGAGGGCCGCCTCGCCACCCAGGGCAAGCTGCTCGCCGAGCGCGACTACGAGAACAACCAGCTCCGCCAGGCCGGCGAGAACTCCGAGCGCACCATCAAGGAGCTGCGTGTCGAGATCGCGGGCCTGAGCGGCGGCAGGTCCTCGACCGCCGTCGAGACGCTCCGCGCTGAAAAGGCCGCGCTGGAGGAACAGCTCCGCACCGCGCGCGACGAGCGCGCAAAACTTCAGCGCGACCTCAATGCGATCCAGCAGCAGGCGGAAAGCTCCTGGGCGACCGAGCGCATGGAGAACGCGCTGCTGCGCGAGCGCATCAACGACATCGCCGCCGAAGTGGCCAAGCTCGCGATGCAGCTCGAAGGCCCGAACTCGCCGATCGAGGCGCTGCTCGCCGCCGAAGCCGGCCAGCCGCCGAAGCAGGCCGCCCGCCCGGCCAACGGCACCGCGACGAATGGCGCGGCCACCCCCAGCCTGCCCGAAGGCGGCGGAACGCTGGCCGACCGCATCCGCGCACTACAGGCCCATGCCTCCCGCGCCCGCCAGCAGGGCGCGTGAGCCGGCCGAAACCTGGTTTCCCGCGGATTGCACAATTGACGGAAGCTTTTCCGGGCCTCGGACGGCCTGGAAACTTGACACCTTCGGCCCGCACTTCTAAATCGCGGGCTCAATGCGCCGGCCGGGCCGAAGTCCGGCCGCCTGCATGATGGTCCCGGGCGCATAGCTCAGCGGGAGAGCGTTCCCTTCACACGGGAGAGGTCCAAGGTTCGATCCCTTGTGCGCCCACCATCCATCCTCCTGAACCCCTGCTCCTGAACACTTGCCGGTTGCGAACGTTCACCCAGGCCTGCCGGGGACCGTCCAAATAACATTTGTCGAAAACAACCCCATGCACAGTAGCCGACTCCAGTCGGATCAATAGGTTACTAATTTTCCGAAATTTGCTTGCGCCGTCGGGCAAAACAGGGGCATGATGGGATCGTCGGGGAGAGGCTGGCCAACAGACATTCAGGCTGCATCCGAGGTTTCAACTCGCATAGTCGGCTCGTGGGGATAGCGATGAGCTGGAACGAAGCTGAGATTCTTACGGCTCGCCGCATGATCGTCAAAACCGCACGAGGCATGTTGGCTGGAAAGCTCTCGTACATCGAGGGCGCTCGGAAGATCACGGCGGCCGGGACGAAAGCACGCATCGATGAGCGGGACGTCGACCTACTGCCTTTTGTTGGCATTGTTTCCGAGACGGACGCGCTTCCATTTGGTGAGATGAGAAAGCACTGGCAAGCGACTGCGCTGGACGCCCTTCAGCCGGAAATCGATCAAAAGGAAGCTTGGGCTCGCGGATTCGGCGAAGGCCATTGCAAGAGCCTTATCGAGCGCTTTTCAGACTGAAGTCAGAAGTGCCGACGACTTTGGTGCGCGGTGGGACAACTTCAGCCTGTACCGTCTCGAAGGCGATCTCAGCGCTCACTTCCTGGTAAAGGCGAAGCTTACCGCAAAATCCTGTCGAACTGTTGGGACGCACCGCAAGGGCCTTCAGACGCGATCCACTGAAGGAGTCGCGTTTTGTTTTGCGGATGATCTCCCCTCGTCATTGCAAGCGCAGCGAAGCAATCCAGAGTCTTTCCGCAGAGGGATTCTGGATTGCTTCGCTGCGCTCGCAATGACAACGCAAGAGGCGAAACCTTCAACCAACCCGCTGCGGCCGCAAGGCCGCGTAGAGACCGACCAGCGTTCCGATCGCGACCAACGCTGCTGCCAGCAGCACCTGCAATTCGCCGTCATCGGTGGTGCCGACCGACGACACCAGTCTGGTTACGACGACGAACAGGATGCCCACGGCGGCCGCTGCGCCCACGCTGAGATAGGCGAGCTCGCGCGTCAGGCTGCGGCCGAGAAGTCCGAGTGCCGTGAAATACATCGCGCAGGCGTTGGGATGAACGAACAGGGCGACGCGCGCGTAACGACCGTAGGCGTCGAGGAGAGACTCGCAGCGGTGCAGTGCCGCTTTCGAGGCCACCCGCTGCAGGAGCGGCCTGAAGAAACGCGCCTGTCCGTAACTGAGAATGGCTCCCGCGATGATGGCCAGCCACGCCACGATGAAAACGGAGGTATCCGCGGGCTTCGGATTGAGCGCCACGGACATCAGGATGAGGGCAGTGCCGGGAAAATAGCCGAAATACGGGAAGACCGACTCCAGCAGCACGCAGACGAACATGAAGACCAGAAACCACGACGACCCGGTCGCACCCTGGACGATGGCGTTCAGGTCGAACAGGTTCGTCCTGTACAGGACGAGGTACATGCAGGTGGCCAATCCGGCCAGCGCGTAAAACGGCAACGCTCCCGACAGAAACCGTCTCATTCAGCCATCGGGCTTTGTTGCGCGGGCAGCCCGATCGAGAGAATCTCGATCTCCTGCGCGCCCGCCCCCACGACATCGCCGACCGCCTTCCCCATCAGCGACTTCGCGACGGGCGCTACGAACGAGATCGATCCTTCCTTCGGATCGGCTTCATCCTCGCCGACGATGCGATAGGTCTGCACGCGGCCGTCGGCGCGGCTGAAGGTGACGATGCTGCCGAAGGCGACGATATCGGTCGACGCTGGGGTGGGCATGAGCTGCGCCGTGCGCAGCCGCTCGGTGAGATAGCGGGCGTCGCGCAACGGCACGGCCGACTGCCGGCGCTTTTCGTTGACGTCCTCGATGGCTTGCGCGGCTTCATAAGCCTCGCGCGCCGCCTGGAGCTGCGCCTGCAATGCCTGCAGGCCCGTTTCCGTCACGAGGTTTGGATGCGGCGAGATCGGCCGGTCCGGCAACAGCGTCTCGGACGCAGTCTCGGCGCTCTCTTCCTTGGTAAAGGCGACGCTCAACTCGAAAATCCCGTCGAACAGTTTCGGAGGTGCGGACTATACCTCAAGTTCGACGAAGCGGCGCAGCTTGAACACGATATCCGGCAGGGCCTGACGGAACCGGGTCGCGTTGGAGAAACTGGTCGAGAACGGCGCGAAGGTGATCATCGCGTTCCAGTGCCGGTAACCGTAGACCGTGACGGAAGCGCCGGTCGCCGGAAAATCCTCCAGCTTGCGCAGCTCGCCGAGCACGAGATCGGCAATCGCGTCCGCGGGCAGCAATTGCTTGCCATCCGGGGTCGTGGCGATTTTCGGCGGCGGCTCGACCGGCTTCTCGACCGGCCTCGTGGCGGCCGGCGTGTCACTGGGGGCGTTCTCGGAGGGGGCATTCCCGGATTCGGCCCGTGCCTCATCGGGGATGGCGGCCGCGACCTGCTCAAATCCGTCCGTTGGCGCTGTCGGTGGAACCACGGTCGGCGGCGGCGGTGCAATGGTATCTGCGCGCTTGTTGCCACCCAGGATGCTGCTGATCATGGCCACAAGGCCAGCATCCTTCACGTCGTCACTCATTACTCCCCCCGGCTTCGGGCTATTCTACACTCCTCTGGCGGGCCGCCACAACGGATGTGTGGCCAAGCCCCGCCTGGCCAAGGCCGTCTTCAGGTCCTCGATGGCATCGGCAGCGCGGCGCCTGGTCACGCCGCGCCGCCGTGCGATCGGTCACTGCTTATCGAACGGAATATACTGCTGGTACTGCTTGGGCACCGAGCTGCGGTAGCGCGCCGGAACGGTGCCGCTGTCGACCGAATGATCGATCTCCTGCTGCCGGGTCATCTTCTTCTTCGGCTGCTTCTTCGACGCGCTCTTTTTGGAGTCGGTCGGCTGGCTCGAGGTGTCGGTGGCTGCGGCCGGCGCCGCATTTGTCGGCGTGGAGGTCGCGGCCGGCGCAGCGGTTGTCGCCGCGGGCGCTGCCGTTGCTCCGGCGGCCGGGGCGGTCTGCGCCAGCGCGAACGGTGTTTGCATGAGAAGCGCCAGCGCTGCGGCCGCAGCCAGCACGTATGATTTTTGCATCAAAACCTCCAAAATGACCTGATCCCGAATGAGGCGAAACGTCAGCCCCGGGATCGAATTGTTCAAGTCCGTGCAAGATAGGGCGGAAGCCGGCCGCGAACTGTGGCCGAGATCACATAGCTCACCGCGGCTTGCTCCATCATAGACTCATGTCGAACGCCGCGCCCACTGCGGACACCAAGACAAGCACGACAAAGTGTCGGGCTCGCCCTGGAACATGCCGACTGAGCTGATGTTCCACATTCAAACGTTCTTGCACTCGTTCTCGAAGGAGATTGACATGCGTCGCACCATCCTCACCCTCGCATCGTTCGCGGCCTTGATCGCCGCGACCGTCCCGGCAACCCAGGCCCACGCCGCCAACGACAAATACTGCCTGCAAGGCCGCATGTGGGGTTATCCCGGCAACTGCCAGTTCGCGAGCTACCAGCAGTGTCAGGCCACGGCCTCGGGCACGTCGGCCTATTGCGGCGTCAATCCGCGCTACGCATTCTCGCAGCAGCGCGTTTACTGACGACGTCGCGGCGCGCGCACGACGCGCGCGCCGCGACAACTTCTGCATTCGGACGATGCGCTTCGCCGTCCGATCGGCTCATCTCGGGCACGCGGGCCGCCCGCGTCCGTCGATGACGAGAATGTTATCCGTCGCCGCCGCGCAGCAAATTCACGATGCGCCGCCGTGGCTTGTTTGCAAGCACCTCCCTCCGAAAAGTCGTTGATCCCGGGCAATTGTGATCCATCTCGCTCGTGACGGGCGTGATCGCTCCTAGGCTGCAAACTCCAGCGCAGGAAACTCAGGCCCGATCTGTTTCATCTCGACTTTTCAGGGAGGTTCTTTCATGAGCAGCCGCCACGCCATTGTTCCGCGCGGTCTGAACGCTACGCGTTCGTCGCTTTCCCAAGGCCGCTTCGGCCGCATGTTCCGCAAGCTCGCACCGGCGAAATTCGGCTCGAACGATGCCAACAACATCGCCAACCTTTCGGCGCTGGCCGACAAGATGGTCGCCGGCTTCGACGGGCCGAAGGACGGACCGGACGCGGAGGAGAGCGGCATTCCTTCGCTCTACACTTATTTGGGCCAGTTCATCGACCACGACATCACGTTCGATCCGGTCAGCTCGCTCACCAAGCAGCAGGATCCCGACGGGCTGGTCGACTTCCGCACCCCGTCGCTCGACCTCGACAATCTCTACGGCCGTGGTCCGAACGACCAGCCCTACATGTATGACGGCATCAAGTTCCGGCTCGGCGAGAAGCTGACCGGCGCGGGCGTCCCCGATGCCAGCGACCTACCGCGCTTCAAGGGCCGCGCGCTGATCGGCGATCCCCGCAACGACGAGAACAGCATCGTGTCGCAGTTCCAGGCCCTGATGCTGCGCTTTCACAATCGCATGGTCGACGACAATGACAGCCTGTCGTTCGAGGAGGTGCAGCAGCGCGTCCGCTTCCACTATCAATACGTCGTGCTGAACGACTTCCTGCCGCGCATCGTCCACGCCAGCGTGCTGGACGAGTTGAAGACCGCGGGCCAGTACGACCGCGGCAAGCTCGCCTATTACCACTGGAAGAATTTTCCGTTCATGCCGGTCGAGTTCTCGGTCGCGGCCTACCGGCTCGGTCACTCCATGATCCGCCCCGGCTACCGGCTGAACGATGCGGACAACATGCTGCTGCAGATCTTCCCCGATCCGAACAACCCCGATCACAACGCGCTGACCGGCTTCCGCGCCATGGGTCCGGGGCGCGCCATGGATTGGGGCCGCTTCATCGATCTCGACACGCGCGCCTACGGCGTCGAGGACGACGACACCAATCCCGACAACAAGCGGCGGCTGCAATTCGCCTATCGCATCGATGCCTCGCTGGTCGACCCGCTGCGCAAGCTGCCGCCGGACGTCGCGTCCAATCCGTCGTCGCTGGCGCTGCGCAACCTCGAACGCAGCTGGCGGCTCGGCCTGCCGTCCGGACAGGCCGTGGCGAGAGCGATGAACCTGACGCCGCTGACCGACGATCAGATCATCATCGGCAAGGCTGTCGACGAACCCGGCGCGGGCGATCCGCAGACCAAGGTCGCAACCATCGCGAACGGTGTATTCGCCGGCAATTGTCCGCTCTGGGCCTACATCCTCGCGGAGGCGCGGCAGTTCCAGGTTGCGGTGCCGATCCCGGCCACCGGCGCGCCGGCCGGCGGAATCAACACACCGCAGCTCGGCCCCGTCGGCGGCCGCATCGTCGCCGAAGTCTTCCTCGGCATGATGTTCGGCGACAATTCCTCGGTGCTGTCGCTCGACCCGCAATGGGCGCCGGTGACCGGGGCGAACTTCGCGCTGAAGGACCTTGTGGCCTACGCGCTGGGACAGGGCGATCCGCTGCATTGAGCGGGTAATGTGAGATGAGACAAGGGCCGTTCGCGTCGTGCGAGCGGCCCTGTGGCCCACTTCGCCATGACGGCGGGCCGGCAGCGCGCCGGGTCGAGGTCAATCGGAAACTGTTACTGCCGAACCGTCCAGTTGCAGGTGGCTTGCATCAATGTATCGCGCGGCCCGGTAGCGGCCAGGCGACAATCCGTGATGCCGGTGGAACAGTTTTGAAAACGCCGCGGCCGTCTCGTAACCGACCTGGCTCGCAATCCGTGCGATCGGCTCATCGCTGGTTTCGAGCAGGAACGCGGCTTCCGCCATCCGGCGTTCGATCACATAACGATGCATGGACTGGCCGACGAGCCTTGTAAAACGGGCGGAAAATACCGAGCGGCCAAGCCCCACGCGGTGGCCAAGGTCGCTCAGAGTCCAAGGCCGTTCCGGGTTTTCGTGGATCAACTTGAGCGCCGGTCCGATATGCGGGTCCGATATGGCCCCGAGCCAGCCGCCTTGTCCGGGACTGAGGGACGCGATCCAGCTTCGGAGCACCTCGACAAACAGCACTTCCGTCAGTCGTGAGAGCGCGACGCTTTGGCCGGGACGCTCGAGCGCTGACTCGCTGACCATGCGGCGCAGGATGGCTTCAAGCCAGCCACTGTCCGCCGTCGGCCTCAGCAGGAGCACGGGCGGAAGCAGCTCCAGCACGCTGCCAAACAGCGGCCGTGACACCGTGAAATTGCCGCAGATCATCGTCGAGAGCGGCTTTGCACGGCCGCCGTGACGAACGACGCCCAGACGTGGCGACGATCGATCGATATCCATGATCTGCAAAGGCTTGGCCCGGCGATCCGAATAAAACACGTGGGGCTCGCCGCGTGTGATCACGACAAAATCGCCCTCGGTCATCTGGATTTCCTGTCCCTGCTCGAGCGCGAGCGTCGCGGAGCCCCGGCTGAGATAGTGAAACAGCGCATAGGGACGCGCCGGCAGCGCCAGATTCCAGGGATGGCCGAGCTCGAAATGGAAAAGCAGGGTCCCACCGAGGCGAACGCGATCGAGCACTTGGGCGAGGATATCCATGCCGCCCAAGCTAATCCGGTGGACGATCGGACACAACATCCGGACGATCGATCCCTATCGTCCGGAAAGTCCGCGAACTAGGTGATGTCGCGGCCGGCCGACGTCAGTGCGGCAACCATTTCGCCAACGGCGGATGGAAAAACCGCGACCTGACCGGAAACGCCTGTCCATTCCCCCGGACCTTATTCCGTCCGACTGCCACAGGAACAATCAATGCGAAATCTCCTATTCTCAGCCGCCAGCGTGCTCTTGGCCGGAACGACATTGGTCGGCTCCGCTCATTCCGCCGAACCGCCCAAGGGAGCAGCCCACAACATCGTGCTCGTGCACGGCGCTTTCGTGGACCAGACGAGCTGGCAGCCGGTTGCCGATATTCTCACGAAGAAAGGCTACCGCGTCACGCTGGTGGAAAATCCGCTCACCTCGCTCGCCGCCGACGTCGATGCCACCAAGCAGGCGCTCGCGAAGCAGGATGGCAAAACGGTGCTGGTCGGCCATTCATGGGGCGGCGTGGTGATCACGCAAGCCGGCAACGATCCCAAGGTTTCGGCGCTGGTCTATGTCTCCGCCTTCGCACCGGAGGTCGGAGAATCCCTGGCGTCGCTGGCCAAGGCAGGTCCGCCGACCGAAGGCGGCAGCGCGATCCATCCCGACGCGAAGGGCAATCTGTACATCGACCCCAAGGTATTTCCGTCGGCCGTCGCGGCTGACCTTCCTCCGGAGATCGCCACGCACCTCGCCAACTCGCAGCTTCCGCTGAACCACGTTGCGTTCGAAGCCCCGGTCGACATTGCGGCCTGGCATGACAAGCCGACGTTCTACGTCATCAGCACGAAGGACAAGGTCCTCGCGCCCGAGGCCCAGAAGTCGTTCGCAGCCAGGATCCACGCTCAGACGACGGAAGTCGCCGGCAGCCATGCCTCGCTCGTCGTCCATGCCAAGCAGGTCGCCGAGGTCATCGAGAGGGCAGCGCTCGCGAAGTGACGGTACCGCTCCCGCCGCCTTCGCGCCGGGAGCGGTACGTTCGCAGAGGAGCGCAGAGCAAAGCCTCGGTCGCTGCGCCACACCGGTCTCCCCTCTCAATTATTTCATGCCAGGCATCCGGAGAATCACATGACTCAACTCGACATCGCGAGCCCGGCGGCTGTTACGGAGGACAAATGACAATCGCTAAAGTCGAAGTGGAGCGTTTCAGCCTCACGAGCTCGAAACCATTCGACGCTGTTGTCGCCGCGTTGAAGTCGGCGGTCGGGCAACCCAACATGGTCGAATTTTTCAAGGAGACGCGGGCGACGAGTTCCTTCCCGGATTTGGAGCGCGTCGTACGACGCGGCCTTGGCCGGACGGACCTCATGCTCTTCGCGGAATTCGATCTGGGCGACATTCTGCGTCGCGAAACAGGATCCAGGACACCCAGGATCATACGGCTTGTGGTCGGCAATCCACTCATCATGAAAGAGATGGTCAAGCACGTGCCGGATGCTGGATCCTATGCTCCAGTCACGGTGCTCATTGATGAGCGTCCCGATGGCGTGCACGTCTCCTACGACAAGATGGAGAGCTATCTGCTGCATTATGGCAGCCCGGAAGCGCTTGCCGTCGCCCGAAATCTCGACACGAAAATCACGACCTTGCTGAGCGAATGTGCAAGCTAAAAGCGTTGCCATGACGCGAGCCCGACATCGGAAGGGACATTCCTGCATGTACAAGACACTTCTTGTCACTCTGACTGCTGCGGCTCTTTCCACCGGGTCTGTGGCGTCTGCTCCCGCCGCCGGCAAAGAGCCGCTGGATGCTGCGACCCTCGGCGCGATCAAATCGAAGTTCGGCAGGCTGATGGAATTGGCCAACAAGCACGATTTCAAGGCTCTGCATGAGATGTTCTGGCAATCGCCCTCGGCCCTGTTGGTGGCCAAGAGCGCGATCCCGTCCGAGGGAAACTGGGCTGGCTTTTGGGGCAACGAAGCGATCGATCAAAAGCTGCATGATATCGGCAGCTCCGGTCCAGTCGTGCTCGAGCCGGATTATTCGAAGCTGAGGGTTGTCGGCCTGACGCGCGACGTCGCCGAGTCCTACGTCGCGATGAACATCACGGTCTCTTATGCGGGGCAGGATGGAACAGCGAGGCCGTTTCTCATGATCATCAACTGGCTTCGCGTCGGGAACGACTGGAAGGTCGCTTCCGAAATCATTCTGCCGGTGCCGCCGGTACCCGCAGCGAAGGGCTAGGCGCGAGGCCTCACCTGTTCGGCACCGACGCCTCGGCTGCACCGAGGACGGAGGCCTGAGTTACCTCGCCTCGGCGAGCTTCGGTCCGGATGACGGCATCTGCGCGTTAGCTGAAGAGAGCCGTTTCGGCAGCGATGCCGGGTCCGGCAATCGCAAAGCCGCATCGGCCGGCGCTGGCTGGAATGGCCGGCGGGCAGCAGTTGCCGGAAGCACGATCACTTTGGCTCCGACCTTCACCCGCTCATAGAGGTCCGTGACGTCGTCATTGGTCAGCCGGATGCAGCCGGACGAAACCTTCTTCCCGATCGTATCGGGGTTGTTGGTGCCGTGAATGCGATATTCGGTCTCGCCGAGATACATTGCCCGGGCGCCGAGCGGGTTGCCGGGACCACCTGCCATGAAGCGCGGCAGATAAGGCTGACGCCCGATCATCTCCACGGGCGGATGCCAATCCGGCCATTCCGCCTTGCGGGCCACGGTCTGCTCGCCGGACCATGTGAAACCTTCGCGGCCGACACCGATGCCGTAGCGCAGGGCCTGCGTGTCGTTCAGAACGAAATAGAGAAACGTGTTCTTGGTATCGATGATCACGGTGCCCGGCGTCTGGCGGCTGGCGTAGTCAACCACCTGCCGAACCAATGCTCCGGGACCATCAGCGGCTTTGGGCGGTTCGACCAGAGGCGCGGGGGCCGGAACCGGAGCCGGGGCTGGAGTCGAAGCCGGAACTGGCGCTGCGACACGAACAGGCGGTGACACGTACACCGGGGTTGACGACGCCTGGGCTTCGCGCGCGGACGGCTTTCGTGTCGTTTGCACGTTCATCGGTCCGGACAGCAAACCGTAGCCCAATGCGGCGATGGCGACGGCGCCGATCGCAACTCTCGCGACCATTGGGAGCGCGAACGTCTCTGCCTTTGCCTTTCCGCGCTTGGGCCGCTTGCTCATATCTTTCTCCAGGTCACCATGCCTGAAGACGTAACCAGCAACATTTAAGAAACTTCGAAGCGAATGGGTTCGGACTGGAACCGTTGGCGATGGTTAACGCCAAGTGGCGGCGACTTCCGCTTCGCCCTAACGCGTGGCCGCGAGCCCGCTCTCCGCGAGCCGCGCCGCGAACCAGAGCGACAGCGGCTGATCGAGGCTGCCGCTGACATAGACTTCGGATGTCGTCACATGCTGCTTGTCCAGCACCAGCAGCACGCCGATCCAATAGGCGAACCAGGCATTCGGGTCAGTCAGCGCCCGCAGCTTGTGCTGGTCGTGCTCCAGCGAGGTGTGATTGCTCGCCTTGCGGATCTCGACGCTGAGCAGATTGTTCGGGATCTCGCGCTGATGCACGACGACATCGGGGTAGATCGACTTGCCGAGATGATCGTCGGTCGAGATGATGGTGCCGTGCGGCAGATGCAGCGTGCGCTCGCCGAGCCGGTCGTAATTGCAATCGACCGCCCAGCCCGAAAACTGCCGCTCGAGATGCACGGCGAAACGGTGCGTGATCGCGCGCTCGCCGATGTCCTTCTCGAACAAAAATCCTTCGTGGGCGTAGAACTCCCGGAGCGCCGCGATCACCTTGTTCAGCTCGGTCTGCATGTCGCCTCCGGGCCTTTGGCGCTCCGCCTCGAAAGAGCGCCCTACATCTGGACTTCGATCAGCCGCGGACCGGGCTCGGCGACGGCTTCGGCCAGCGCCTTGTTGAACTCGTCGGCATTGGTGACGGCGCGGCCTGGCACGCCCATGCCCTTTGCCAGCGCGACGAAATCCAGCGTCGGACGGTCGAGGCGGAGCATGTCGTTGGCGCGCTGGCCGGGCTCGCCGGCGCCGACATTGTCGAACTCGCCGCGCAGGATCTGGTAGATGCGATTGGCGAACACGATGGTGACGATGTTGAGGTTTTCTCTCGCCTGCGTCCACAGCGACTGGATCGTGTACATCGCGCTGCCGTCGCCGACCATGCAGATCACCTTGCGATCCGGACAGGCGATCGCGGCGCCGATCGACAGCGGCGTGGAGAAGCCGATCGAGCCGCCCATGTTCTGCAGCCAGTCGTGCGGCGCGGCGGCCGCGGTCGGCGGGAAGAAGGCGCGGCCGGTGGTGAGGGATTCGTCCACCATGATCGCGTTCTCGGGGATCGCGTAAGCAATCGCCTGCGCAATCGAGGCATGGGTCAGCGCGCCGGTCGGCTTGACCAGCGCCTCGAGCGCTTGCGGCTTGACGTCCTTGGCGCTGGCCTTCACGGCGCCGGCGAGCGCTTCGAGCGCTGCGACCGAATTCTCGCCCCACGACGTCATGCGATGCACGTCGCAGCCTTCGGGCCGCAACACGCTCGGCTTGTTCGGATAGGCGAAGAACGCCACGGGATCGTCGGACTCGACCAGTACGATGTGACGGAACTTCGCCAGCATCGGCAGCGCCTGATCGATGACATAGTGGATGCGGTCGATCGCGTAGCGGCCACGGCCGCGCGCCATCCTGGGACGGAAGGTCGGGCCCATCACCGTGCAGCCGGTCTTGGCTGCGATGCGCTCGGCCAGCGCCAGGCCCTGCTCGGAGAGCGCGCTGCCGGTCATCAGCAGCAACGTACCCTCGCCGTCACCGTGCAGGATCTTTGCGGCCTGCTCGACCGCCTGCGGCGAATAGCTCGCGCGCTGCTGCTCGGCGGGCACCTCGGCGATGCCGTCGGCCTCGTTCCAGGCGGTGTCGGCGGGCAGGATCAGGGTCGCGATCTGCCCGGGCGCACTCTTCGCGGCAGCAATCGCCGCGGCACCGTCAGCGGCGACCGATTTCGAATCCGGCGAGGTACGGACCCAGGACGACATCGGCCGGGCAAGGCCCTCGATGTCGGAGGTGAGCGGGGCGTTGTAGCCGATGTGGTAGACGGCATGCTGGCCGACGATGTTGACGATGCCGGAATTCGCCTTCTTGGCGTTGTGCAGATTGGCGAGGCCATTGGCAAGGCCGGGGCCCAGATGCAGCAGGGTCGAGGCCGGCGTGCCCTTCATGCGGTAATAGCCGTCGGCGGCGCCGGTCACCACGCCTTCGAACAGGCCGAGCACGCAGCGCATGCCCGGCACCCGGTCCAGCGCTGCGACAAAATGCATCTCCGAGGTGCCGGGGTTGGAGAAGCAGATGTCGACCCCACCCTTGACCATCGTCCGCACCAGGCTTTCCGCACCGTTCATCCCAAAGCTCCTGCAACCGGCAATTTCCAATGATCCGTCCGATCAATCATTGTTCGCTCGTGCCGTCAAAGCAATAGGAGGCATCGCCGCCCTGCCCCGCGCGGCGATGCGCCGTTTTGGCTAATTCTTTTTGGCAAATTGGCGCGGTTGCCGATTTGGTAACGGCATTCATTAACGATGGCTCATTCGGAAAGGGCCTGCCTCACGGGGCCGTGGCTTGCGGAAAGCCCGCGAATATGGCCTCTGGCTGTCGTTGAAACGATTTTTTGCTGGGGGAAACAATGATCCGGTTTTTTGCCGCGCCGATTGCCGCCATCGCATTGCTGTCGGCCGTTGCGGGCGGCGCGCTCGCCGAAGAGTTCGACTCGCGCGACATCATGGGCGGCGGCCCGAACTTCTTCCGTTCCGGCGCCAACCCGGTTCCCCGCACCACCGTCAACTACAGCGGCGCCTATGCGCCCGGAACGATCGTGGTCAACACGTCCGAACGGCGGCTCTATCTGGTGCTGCAGAACGGCCAGGCGCTGCGCTACGGCATCGGCGTCGGCCGCGACGGCTTCCGCTGGGGCGGGGTGCACAAGATCACCGCCAAGAAGGAGTGGCCGGACTGGACGCCGCCGTCGCAGATGCTGGCCCGCCGGCCGGACCTGCCGCGCCACATGAAGGGCGGCGTCGAAAACCCGCTCGGCGCGCGCGCCATGTATCTGGGCTCGACGCTCTACCGCATCCACGGCTCCAACGAGCCGGAGACGATCGGCCAGGCCGTCTCCTCGGGCTGCTTCCGCATGACCAATGAAGACGTCAGCGACCTCTACAGCCGCGTCGGGGTCGGCACCACCGTGGTCGTGCTGAACAACTAGAGCCACGCAGGCTTCCGTTGGGTGGGAACCCGCGGGGCGTGAATTTGCGGACTTGTGCGCAAGGCGCGAATGCGGCAGCGTCGCAACACGATGAGCGCATTGAACTCGCCCTCGGCTTCCCTGCGCACCGCCCTGCTGGCGCTCGCAACCCTCACATGTGTGCCTGACACCGCGTCCGTGGCTGTCGCGGGCGAAGTGGCCGCGATCGCCGCGCGCCAGCGGTCCGAGAAGAAGAGCTTCACCGACGGCGAGATCGTCGAAGGTTTTCTGAAGACCGCGTTCGGCGCCGAATACCACCTCGCCGGCCGCGTCGACCGCATCCGCAAATTCGACGCGCCGGTGCGCGTGTTCGCCGAGAGCGACCGCGCCGACCGCAAGGCGCAGCTCGCCAAGGTCGTGGCCGACATCGGCAAGCGCGTGCAGCATCTCGACATCGCCATGATCGAGACCAACGAGGCCGCGAACGTGCGGGTGAAGCTGGTGCGCGACCGCGACCTGTTCCGCACCATCTCGAGCTTCTACGGCGCCGAGAAGGCGCGCGAGATCCGCACCTCGCTCGATCCGCAATGCCTGTCCGGCTTCCGCAAGAACGACAATTTCGAGATCGAGCATTCCGACGTCATCCTCACCGTCGACAACGGCGACTTCACCTTCCTCGACTGCGCCTATGAGGAGCTGCTGCAATCGCTCGGGCCCATCAACGACACCGCGAGCGTGCCGTGGACGATGTTCAACGACAACGTCTCGATGGGTTATTTCGACGTCTACGACCAGTACATCCTGAACCTGCTCTACGACCCCCGCATCAAGCCCGGCATGACGGTCGCCGAGGTCAGGGCGGTGCTGCCCCCGGTGCTCGCGGACGTGCGGGCGTGGGTGAGGCGGGTGAATGATTTGAGAGAGTGAGCTTACCCCCCTGGAGGGTAAGAGCAGCGCCCTACTGCACCAGATCGGCGACGGTGGTTGCGGCCTTCAGGCCGGTGCCGGTGAGGACGGCGACCGTGGTCTCGCTCGCCTTGATGGCACCGGTGGCGGAGAGCTTTTCCAGCGCGGCGGCAGCGCTGGCGCTGGTCGGCTCGACGAACAGGCCCTGGCGCGCGAGGCGGCGCAAGGCGGCGACGATCTCGTCCTCGGTGAGCGCAACGGTGCCGCCGCCGCTCTCGCGCAGAGCGGCGATGATCTCGCGCAGGCGCAGCGGAGCCTTGATGGCGGTGCCTTCGGCGATGGTCTTCTGCACCTCGCGCGCGACAGGCGTGTCGACGCCAGCCTGAAAGCTCGCATCGATCGGCGAGCAGTTCAGCGGTTGCGCCGCGAACAGGCGCGGCAGCTTCGCGATCTGGCCTGATTTCAACAGCTCGCGGAAGCCGAAGGCACAACCGAGCAAGCTGCTACCGGCGCCGACGGGCATGATGACATTGTCGGGCGCGCGAAAACCGAGGTCTTCCCAGATTTCATAGGCGAGGGACTTGGTGCCCTCCAGAAAAAGAGGCTGCCAGTTGTGGCTGGCATAGAAGGTCTGGCTCGACTGGCGGATCGCCTCGGCTTCCGACTCCTCGCGCGGGCCTTCGACGAGCTGCACCTCGGCGCCGTAAGCGCGCACCTGCGCGATCTTGGCCGGCGACGTCGAGGCCGGCGCCAGGATCTTCACGCGGAGGCCGCCGGCGGCGCCTAACCCGGCCATCGACGAGCCGCCGTTGCCGGAGGAGTCCTCCAGAATGGCGTCGACGCCGATCTGCCGCAGGAAGGACAGCATCACCGCCGAGCCGCGGTCCTTGAAGCTGCCGGTCGGGTTGAACCATTCGAGCTTGAACAACGGCCGCAGGTCACCCCATTGCTGCTGGACCAGCGGCGTGCAGCCTTCGCCGAGCGTGATCGGCTTTGCGATCTCGACCGGCAGCGCCGCGCGGTAGCGCCAGAGCGAGCGCGAGCGGGGCTCGATGTCCTCGCGCGAGATGCCCGGTCCCGGCGTCACCAGCAGCGGCGTGCGCTGGTCCGAGCACCAGCGCGGCTGGTCGAGCGGATAGAGCTGTCCGTTGCGGGGATCGATGTAGCTGGCGGCGGGCATGGGGGTCTCCGGGGCAGAGCCGATCCGGTCGATATGTCTGAATATGCACGTTTGATCCAGTCACCTGTTTGGAGGGTGTGGACGCGGCCAATTTGTGCAAGATGCCGGCCATGCTTCATCTCGACCACATCACCGTCGCCGCGAACAACCTCGCCGAAGGCGTCGCCTATGTCGAACAGGCGCTCGGCATTGCGCCGCCGGCCGGCGGCGCGCATCCGCTGATGGGGACGCACAATCATCTGTTGCGGCTGAGCGAGACGAGCTTCCTCGAAGTCATCGCTCCGGACCCACAGGCCCCCACGCCGAAACGGCCGCGCTGGTTCACATTGGATGATGCGCACACGCATGCGGCGCTCGCATCCTCGCCGAAGCTCATGACCTGGGTCGTGAGCACGTCCGACATCACATCGGCGCTTGCAAAAACCCCGCAGGCCGCGAGACCGGCGATCACGGTGACGCGGGGCGATCTCGAATGGCTGATCTCCGTTCCGCCCGACGGCTCGATGCCGTTCGGTGGCGCGTTTCCGACCGTGATCGAATGGCCGGAAGGCCCGCATCCTGCTTCGCGCATGCCTGACCTCGGCTGCGCGCTGGTGGCGTTCGAGATCCGGCACCCCGAGGCGGACACGATCCGGGCGGCGCTTTCGGGCGTTCTGGACGCCCCCCGGATCCGCTTCCGCCCCGACCCGAAACCGTCGTTTCGCGCGGTGATCCGGACGCCCTGGGGTGAGCGGGAATTGGCCTAGCCACCCGGCCGGCCCCTTAAAAAACGCGAACAAATTCATATATATAATGGTGCCATCTTGGGGGCCATGGCCGGTGTCGGCGCGCCCTTCGGGGTCGGCATGGCGATGCTCACATGAACGGCATCGACGATGAGACGGCGCTGTCATGCGACACCATTAACTTGTCTGTCGCGGCTCGCCGCTACAATATGTTGGATTGATCTTGCGCCGCCGGTGGCGGCGCGACCGAGCCAGGCCCGTCCGAGCGGCGGGCCGTTGGCTTTTTGGGAGTTTGGTCATGAGCCGCGCGAACCGTACCGACCACATCCGCCTGACCTCCCATCCGGAGCCGGGCCGGAAGGCCGCCTTCCCGATCCATTGGGGTGCCGCCGACGCGCGTGCCCGCGGGCCGATCATCGGCACGGTGTCGCGCGCCGGGGATCGCAACGTGATCGGCAGCCATGGCGGCTCCTACGCGATGTACCGCGCGCTCGCCGTTTCCGCCGGCGCACTCGATCCGATCCGGCGCCCTGACCTCACCAACACGTTTCCGGCAGCGACCATCGGCCCGTTCGAGCAATGGCGCGATCCCGCCAAGATCGTCGCGCTCGATCCCTGGGGGCATCTGGTCGCGGAGAATTTCGGCAAGGACATCGCCGAGGGAATCGACATCCGTCCGAGCATCGCGGTGACCCGCGCGCGGCTGGACCTGCCGGAGATCCGCGAGGCGCTGGCGGCAAAACGGCTGCGCGCCGACGGTGATGTCGTGCATGCCAATGGCAGCGTCTCGGTGGTCAAGATCGCGATCGATCCGGTCTGGTACCTGCCCGGCCTCGCCGAGCGGTTCAAGACCAACGAGACCGAGTTGCGTCGCACCCTGTTCGAGCAGACCGCCGGCATGTTCCCCGAGCTCGTGACCCGGCCGGACATGAAGGTGTTCCTGCCGCCGATCGGCGGCACCACGGTCTACATGTTCGGCGATGTGACGAAACTGCCCGACCATCGCGCCAAGATCACCTGCCGCGTGCATGACGAGTGCAATGGCTCCGACGTGTTCGGCTCCGACATCTGCACCTGCCGCCCCTATCTCATCCACGGCATCGAGGAATCCGCGCGCGGCGCGCAGGAAGGCGGGCTCGGACTCGTCATCTACAACCGCAAGGAAGGCCGCGCGCTCGGCGAGGTCACGAAATTCCTGGTCTACAACGCCCGCAAGCGCCAGGAGGACGGCGATGCGGCCGCCGCCTATTTCGAGCGCACCGAATGCGTCGCCGGCGTCCAGGACGCGCGCTTCCAGCAATTGATGCCCGACACCATCCACTGGCTCGGCCTGAAGCGCATCGACCGCTTCCTGTCGATGAGCGACATGAAGCACGACGCGCTGACATCGCAGGGCATCGAGATCGTCGAGCGCGTGCCGATTCCGCTGGAGCTGATCCCGGCCGACGCCCATGTCGAGATCGCCGCGAAGAAGGCGGCCGGCTACTACTCGACCGACATCGCGCCCGAGAAGGATGTCAATGGCGTGGTCGGGCGGTCGCTGGAAAAATACTGATCAAGCGATGACCGACGCTCTGGAACTGCAGGCCCGCTCGCTGCTAAGTGCAGAAGCGGTTCGCGCGCGGGCCGGCGACATGCTCGAGATCGGCCTGAACGGCGGGCTCACGCATTTCACCGTCGATCTCCATCACATGGACGCCGTCGCGGAGGCCGTGCTCGCGGTGACGCGAAAGGCCTACCCGACGCTGGAGATTCCGTTCCACGCGCGGTGGCGGCATTTCGTGCTCGGCGGTATCGACCGCTGGGCGCGGCTGGAGGATGCCGCATCGTGGCCGGATCGCGCCGCGCGGGCGCGCGCGGAGTTCGACCTCGCCATCGTCAGCGTGCTGCTCGATGCCGGCGCGGGTGCTGCATGGCGCTATCGCGACGCGGTGACGGGACAAGGCATCGGCCGGTCCGAGGGGCTGGCGATCGCGAGCCTCGATATGTTCGCAAGCGGCCTGTTTTCCGGCGATCCGCGCGCGCCGTTCAGGGTCGATGCGGGTGTCCTTGGAAAGCTGCCGCTCGCCGCCCTGACATCCGCGTTTCAGGTGACGGACGCCAATCCCCTGCTCGGCCTCGAAGGCCGAACCGATCTGTTGCAGCGGCTGGGCAAGCTGGTTGCCGGGCGTCCAGAGGTTTTCGGCCTGCACGACAGCCCACGGCCGGGTGGCTTGTTCGATTACATCGTAGCGCAAGCCAAGGACGGCGCCATCGCCGCGCCCGCGATCCTTGCCGCGGTATTGAACCAGCTTGGGCCGATCTGGCCGTCGCGGCTCGAACTCGCCGGGATTCCGCTCGGCGATTGCTGGCGCCATCCCGCGCTTCAGACGGATGATGCGACCACCGGCCTCGTGCCGCTGCACAAGCTGTCGCAATGGCTGAGCTATTCGCTGATCGAGCCGCTCCAGCGCGCCGGCTTCGACGTCACCGATATCGACGGCCTGACGGGGCTTGCCGAATATCGCAACGGCGGCCTGTTCGTCGATCACGCGGTGCTGCGCCTGCGCGATCCCGCTGACGCCGGGCGCGCGCATGCGGTGGACTCGCTGCTCGTCGTCGAGTGGCGTGCACTGACTGTGGCGCTGCTCGACCGGCTGGCTAAACTCGTTCGCGCAAAACTCGGCCGCACACCGGAGTCGTTGCCGCTCGCCAGCATCCTGGAAGGCGGCACCTGGGCCGCTGGCCGCGCCATTGCCTTTGCGCGCCGTCCCGATGGTTCGCCGCCGCTCAAGGTGATCAGCGACGGCACGGTTTTCTAAACCCTCTCCCCGGCGCTTCGCGCCACCTTCTCCCGCAAGGCGAGAAGGAAGAAAGGCATTCGATCATGGAAGGCGTCACGATCGTCGATCATCCGCTGGTGCAGCACAAGCTGACGCTGGTGCGGGACAAGTCCATCTCGACCAAGTCATTCCGCGAGCTGATCAAGGAGATCGGCATGCTGCTGTGCTACGAGGTGACGCGCGACCTGCCGCTCACTGACACCGTGATCGAGACGCCGCTGGCGACGATGCACTCGGCCAAGATCGCCGGCAAGAAGCTGGTGTTCGTTCCGATGCTGCGTGCCGGCACGACCTTCGTCGACGGGATGATGGATTTGGTGCCGACCGCACGGGTCGCGCATATCGGGCTTTACCGCGAGCCGCACAGCTTTGCGGCGGTCGAGTATTTCTTCAAATCGCCATCCGATCTCAGCGAGCGCCTGGCGATCGTGGTGACGCCGGTGGTCGCCACCGCCAACACGGCCGTGGCCGCAATCGACCGGCTGAAGGAACGCGGCGCCAAGGACATTCGCCTGGCCTGTTTGATCGCCGCGCCCGAAGGGCTCGAGCGGCTGCGCGGATTTCATCCGGACGTGCCGATCTGGACGGCCGCGGTCGACGAGGGTCTCGACGAGAACGGTTTTATTTTGCCGGGCCTCGGCGACGCCGGCGACCGCGCCTACGGGACACGGTAGGCATCCATCGTGGCGAGGCCCGAGCAAGCGCCTCGTCCTTCGAGACGACCGCTTTCAGCGGTCTCCTCAGGATGAGGCTTTTCGTTGAACATGCTCCTGAACACTCCAACCTCATCCTGAGGGCCCGCCGGAGGCGGGCGTCTCGAAGGATGGCCGCAGGGGCGCTTCCGCCGCCTCAGATCTTCCCGCTGCCGCAAATCAGCTTCAACGCCTGCCACTCCTTGTCCGTCAGCAGCGGCGGGCCGCTGGCGGGGCGGTCTTCTTTCGTCATGCGGGCGAGCCGGTCCTCGGTGAGCGGATGGCTCGCCAGAATCGACGTGAGGCCGCCGCCTTCCTTGCCGGTGATGCGGAACATCAGCTCGGCCGCGGGCTTCGGCGAGCGGCCGAGCTTGTGCATGATCTCGATCGAGAACGTATCCGCAGCGGTCTCGGCCTCGCGCGAATAGGAGGCCTCGACCACGCTGCGCGAGGCGAAGATCACGGCGGAGGAACCGGTGACGTCGCCGAACAGCAGGCCGATCAGGAACGAGGTGCCGCCGTTGTAGATCAGGCCGCGCATGTTGTCGTAATGCTTGAGATGGCCGAGCTCATGGGCAAGGATGCCGGCGATCTCGTCCGGGTTTTCCGCCTTGTCGAGCAGGCCCTTCAGCACGTAGACCTTGCCGCCGGGCAGCGCGAACGCGTTCGGCACCGAGGTCGGCAGCACGCCCGCCGTCATGGCATCGTCGTCGAGACCGGCGGCATCGCGCAGGCGGTTGACGAGCTTGACGAAGGCGGCTTTCCCGGCCGGATCCTCGCATGCTTTGCCGCCGAAGACGGTCTTGACCTGGACCTCCGACGCATCGCCGATTCGCCGCTCGATCGGTTTCGGCACCAGCGGCGCGAGACGGTCCGCGGCGAGCGGCACGCCGAACAGCACGACACAGACGATGGAGACGGCGGCCGCCACCGACCAGCCGACGATTTTTGCGACGCCGCGACGCGAGGTCTGGTGCTCGTCGAGACGCATGCAGCGGGCGGTGACGTCGGCGGCCAGCGCGGCGTCGCGGATTTCGAGCCGCGCCAGGGACGGCGCGGAGGTGCAGGCAAGGCGCAAGATTCCTGCCGGACTGTCGGCGCGGCGAATGTCGGCATAGGCCCAGCTCGCGGGCGCCCCGCCCTCCTCGACAATCTCGAGCGCATCGCCGAGCGCCAGCGTCACCTGCCGCCTGCGGCTCGACACGCCATCGAAGAAGATCGTCGGCCTGGCGGAGTGCGTGGGGGACTCAGGTGACAACTCACTCACAGATCAAAATCCCGCGACATCGAGCCCGTCGGCAAAACCTTCGCCGAGCGCGCTGGCAAGCTCGCCGCTGCCGCGCACGTCCGCCGCGGCTCCGATGTTGTGCACCTCGACGGTCTCCAGCACCTTGGCCCAGATATCACGCTGCAGATAGACCCGCATGACGATGTTGATCGCGAGCGCGAGGGCAAAATAGCCGATGACCATCATCACCACCATCGGGATGCTCCTGGCGGTATTGCCGGCTTCGAACATTTGATCGGCCGGAACGCCGCTCAGCTGGACGACGAGCAAGGCGGCGCCGCCCATATAGGCGGCGAACACGGTCGTGAGCAGCATCCACCAGCCGATCACTTTCCAGTACAGGCCGTAGAACGCGTCATGCGGCAATTGCGAGGACAGGCTGACGCCGCCGATGCGGATGCCGTCGAGCCACCAGCGCCATTCGCGCGCCCTGAACTCGGCATAGAAGAACGGCGCGAGCGGGAAGATGAAGAGCGCGATCGGGCTCAGCAGCCATAGCCACCACGCACGCTTGAAGAATGTCCAGCCGTCGCCCTCGAAATCGCCGGAGAGATCGCCGTAATGGGTGTGCCGCATCTTGTAGCGCTCGAGCGAGGCCTCGCGCCAGGGCAGCGCCAGGCCGAGGGTGAGGAACACCAGCAAGCCCCACGCCATGGCGCGGAACGAATAGGCCCAGCCCGAGCCGTCCATCCAGAACCGCACGCCGCGCCAGACCGTGCGCGTCAGCCGATAGCGCCGCGCGCGAAAGACCGCGAACTGGCCGAAGGCGTAGAAGCTGATGAACAGCGGCGTCGAGGCAAAGCCCTGCCAGCGCTCGAACTCGATACCGACGAGAAAATAAGCGAGATAAATCGGCACCAGGATCGCGAGCGCGAACAGGAAGCCGATCAAAAGCTCCTTGGCCCGTCCGGTGTATTCGGCGGCGTCACCTTCGATCGCAGTGTTCGACCACAGATGACGGCGAATGTCGGTGACGAGCCAGAATCGGTAGAAGCCGAAAGTGACGAGCTCCAGCAAGGCACCCTTGGTGACCAATTTGCGGAATTCGGAGCGGTTGCCGGTGAAATCGACCCGCGTGGGCGGCAGCGGCGGGGGTAAGGGTTCGGAGCCGATCGGGGCCCATTGCATGTCGTTCACGGCGGCAACCTCGGGATGAGGATCTGTTGCGGTCAAACTATAGATCAGAGATTAGTCGGACCCCAAGACGGGCGGGTTCGATTTGGCTCGATTTCCGTCGGCTTCTTGCATGATTCCACGGGCGACGGCGTGCGGGAGATCACGTTGACAGACCGACGTGACGGCCATCCAACCCTCTCGCAAAGGTTGGATGTGGCAAAACTCTCCCTTGCTCCGGCGCCGACAACGGGTTGTAATTGCAAATCAAATACCGCAGCGCAGAATTCAAAAAAAGGCGCGCGGGGAAATGTCAGGGAGACCGGTCATGCATGGGACCATCGAGAGCGCGGCCAAGCTCGACGCATTGCGCGAGCGTGCCTCATCACTGCCGCTGGAGCAATTCGATCCCGGCGATCCTGAATTGTTCAGGACCGATACGTTCTGGCCCTATTTCGACCGCCTGCGCCGGGAAGATCCCGTGCACTACTGCAAGGACTCGATGTTCGGGCCGTACTGGTCGGTGACGCGCTACAACGACATCATGGAGATCGAGACCAACCATTCGGTGTTCTCCTCGGCCTCCTCGCTTGGCGGCATCACCATCCGCGACATCGACCCGGATTTGCGCCGCGAGAGTTTCATCTCGATGGACCCGCCGCGCCATGCCGCGCAGCGCAAGACCGTGGCGCCGATGTTCACGCCGACGCATCTGGACAATCTCGCCCTCAACATCCGCAAGCGCTCGGCGGAGTGCCTCGACAATCTACCGCGCGGTGAAGTGTTCGACTGGGTCGATCGCGTCTCGATCGAGCTCACCACCCAGATGCTCGCGGTGCTGTTCGATTTCCCCTGGGAGGACCGCCGCAAGCTGACGCGCTGGTCCGATATCGCCACCACCATTCCCGGCCCCGACGGCCTCGTCGCCACCGAAGACGAGCGGCAGGCCGAGCTCGCGGAATGCGCCGGCTATTTCGCCCGGCTGTGGAAGGAGCGCATCGCGCAGCCGCCGAAAAGCGACCTGCTCTCGATGATGGCGCATGGCGCCGCCACGCGCGACATGGATGCGAAGAATTTCCTCGGCAATCTCATTCTTTTGATCGTCGGCGGCAATGACACCACCCGCAATACCATGTCAGGCTCGCTCCACGCGCTGAGCCAGCATCCGGAGCAGTATCGCAAGCTGCGCGACAATCCCGCGCTGCTCGACAGTTTCGTGCCGGAGGTGATCCGCTGGCAGACGCCGCTGGCGCATATGCGCCGCACCGCGCTCGCCGATTTCGAGTTCCGCGGCAAGCAGATCAGGAAAGGTGACAAGGTCGTGATGTGGTACGTCTCGGGCAACCGCGACGAGGAGGTGATCGAGAAGCCCTACGACTTCATCATCGATCGCGCCCGCCCGCGCACGCATCTGTCCTTCGGCTTCGGCATCCACCGCTGCGTCGGCTTGCGGCTTGCCGAACTCCAGCTCAAGATTATCTGGGAAGAGATCCTGAGGCGTTTCGACCATATCGACGTGGTCGGTGAACCCAAGCGGGTCTATTCGAGTTTCGTAAAGGGTCTTGAAACCCTGCCGGTGAAGATTGCGGCATGAGTTAGCTCCCTCTCCCCGCCTGCGGGGAGAGGGTCGGGGTGAGGGGGGGTCTCCACGGGGACGGAGAGAATTGGATTCGCGGAGAGTCCCCCTCACCCGGAATTCAAGCTTCGCTCGAATTCCGGCCTCTCCCCGCACGCGGGGAGAGGCGAAAGAACAAACACTGGAGCTACCGACATGAACATCCAGACTCCGGTCAAGACCGACAAGGCCGAACGCATGCGCAGGGCCCGCGAGGAGGCCTATGCGACGCCGCTGGCGCAGTTTCACCCCGGCGCGCCCAGGCTATTCCAGGACGACACGCTGTGGCCGTGGTTCGAACGGCTACGCAAGGAAGAGCCGGTGCATTACTGCACCAACGCACCGATCGAGCCGTACTGGTCGGTGGTGAAGTACGACGACATCATGCATGTCGACACCAATCACGGCATCTTCTCATCCGACTCGACGCTCGGCGGCATCGGGATCCGCGACGTGCCGCAGGGCTATGACTGGCCGAGCTTCATCGCGATGGACCAGCCACGTCATTCGTCGCAGCGCAAGACGGTGTCGCCGATGTTCACGCCGGCGCATCTGGACGAGCTGGCAAAACTGATCCGCCAGCGCTCGCAGACCGTGCTAGACAATTTGCCGCGCAACGAGACCTTCAACTTCGTCGAGCGGGTCTCGATCGAGCTGACGACGCAGATGCTGGCGACCCTGTTCGACTTCCCCTGGGAAGAGCGGCGCAAGCTGACGCGCTGGTCGGACGTCGCGACCGCGCTGCCCAAGAGCGGCATCGTCGCCTCGGCCGAAGAGCGCCGCCGCGAGATGGACGAGTGCTACGCCTACATGTCGAAGCTCTGGAACGAGCGCGTCAACTCCGCGCCGCGCAACGACCTGTTGTCGCTGATGGCGCACAACGACGCCACGCGCTTCATGGACCCCGACAACCTCATGGGCAACATCATCCTGCTCATCGTCGGCGGCAACGACACCACGCGCAACACCATGACCGGCTCGGTGCTGGCGCTGAACGAGAATCCCGAGCAGTACGACAAGCTCCGCGCCAATCCGGAGCTGATCGATTCCATGGTGCCGGAGGTGATCCGCTGGCAGACGCCGCTAGCGCATATGCGCCGCACCGCGCTTGCCGACACTGAAATCGGCGGCAAGCAGATCAAGAAGGGCGACCGCGTCGTGATGTGGTACGTCTCCGGCAACCGCGACGAGGAGATGTTCGAAAAGCCGAACGAGTTCATCATCGACCGCCCGCGGCCGCGCACCCACCTCTCCTTCGGCTTCGGCATCCACCGCTGCGTCGGCATGCGCCTTGCCGAGCTGCAGCTCAGAATCGTCTGGGAGGAGATGCTGAAGCGGTTCGACCGGATCGAGGTGGTCGGCGAGCCGAAGCGGATCTATTCGAGCTTCATCAAGGGCTATGAGTCGCTGCCGGTGCGGATACCGGGGTAGGCTCTCCCCTCCGTCATTGCGAGCGCAGCTATAAAATTCCGGCATGACAGGTCGCGAAGAATGCGAAGGGCCGACGGCGGGCTTGTGTCCTAAGCATTCACCGAGCGCTCACTTCGCTCCCTCGCCCCGCACGCGGGGATAGGCGAAGAAAGCGCCGGCACTCAAGCCAGCTTGATGTCCCACAACCCTTCCTTGCGGCAGGCGGCGACCTCGTCGCGCAGGAGGGCTGTGATGGCGAGCGAGGCCGTCGAGGCCGGACGGTCGATCGGAGAGGCGAAAATGAGCTCGCGCGTCATCGGCCTGGACACGACAGCGGTTTCCAGCCGCCCGTCGGCGACCTCGCCGTGCACCGACGACGGCGGCAGCAACGCAAAGCCAAGGCCCTCCTCGACCAGGCTGGTCAGCACGCGAAACGAATCTGCTTCCAGCTGGACGTTGAGCTTGATCTTGCGCTGGGCGGCTGCGTGCTCGATCAGCGCGCGGAGGCCATGGGAATGACTGGGCAGCACCAGCCGCTGCCGCAGCAGCCAACCGATCTCGACGCTCTTCTTGCGCGCAAGGCCACAGCCGCGCGGGCCGACCGCGACGATGTTGTCGCGGCCAAGGCTCTCGACGTTGAGATGCAGGTCGGCGGAGCGGCCGTAGAGGATGGCGAGGTCCATCTCGCCGCGATGCAGCCATTCGACCAGATGGCCGCTGTAGCTTTCGACGATGCGCAGCGAAATGCCGGGAAATGTTTCGACGCAGCGCCGCGCAAAGCGCGCCGACAGCACGCAGCTCACGGTCGGCACGAGACCGAGCACCACCTGGCCCGAGGGCGGCCCCTTGGCCGACTGGATATCGTCGCGGATCTGGTCGATCTGGCGCACGATGCCGGAGGTGCGCGCCAGCAGCAGCCGGCCGGCCTCGGTCAGCACCATGCCGCGGCCGTTGCGCGTGAACAGCTCGACGCGAAGCTCGTGCTCCAGCAGCTTGATCTGCCGGCTGAGCGCGGGCTGCGCCACGCGCAGCGTATCGGAGGCCTTGGAGAGGCTGCCGAGCTCCGCCACGCAACTGAAGGTCCTGAGCTGACGGAAATCCATGCTTGCCAATCCTGGAAGGCTACTCCATACGCTATAGCAAATGAGCATAGGGGGCTGGCATTGTTTTCACAACGCCAGGGGATCGGCCGGCGTTATCTTGACTGCCGCTACCATTGGGAAACGCCATGAGTGAAGACCACCACACCGAAGATCACGCCGACATCCGCGAAGCCGTCGCAAAGCTGTGCGCGCAGTTTCCGGGCGAATACTGGCGCAAGCTCGATCGCGAGATGGCCTATCCGAAGGCCTTCGTCGACGCGCTGACGCAGGCCGGCTATCTCTCGGTGCTGATCCCCGAGGAATATGGCGGCGCGGGGCTGAAGCTGTCCGCGGCGGTGGCGATCCTCGAAGAGATCCAGCGCGCGGGCTGCAACGGCGGCGGCTGCCATGCCCAGATGTACACGATGGGCACGGTGCTGCGGCACGGCAGCGACGAGCAGAAGGCGAAATATCTGCCGAAGGTCGCGAGCGGCGAATTGCGGCTGCAGGCCTTCGGCGTCACCGAGCCGACCAGCGGCACCGACACGACCTCGCTGAAGACCTTCGCGCGCAAGGACGGCAATGCCGGCTACATCGTCAACGGCCAGAAGATCTGGACCAGCCGCGCCGAGCATTCCGACCTGATGCTGCTGCTGGCGCGGACCACGCCGAAGGACGAGGTCAAGAAGCGCACCGACGGTCTCTCCGTGTTCATCGTCGACATGCGCGAGGCCAAGAACAAGGGCCTCGAGATTCGCCCGATCCGCACCATGATGAACCACGCCACCACCGAAGTGTTCTTCACCGACATGAAAGTGCCGGCGGAGAATCTGATCGGCGAGGAAGGCAAGGGCTTCCGCTACATCCTCTCCGGCATGAATGCCGAGCGCATTTTGATCGCCGCCGAATGCGTCGGCGACGCCAAATGGTTCATCGCCAAGGCCACGAACTACGCCAAGGAGCGCAGCGTGTTCGGCCGGCCGATCGGCCAGAACCAGGGCATCCAGTTCCCGATCGCCAAGGCCTACGCCGCGATGCGCGCGGCCGAGCTGATGGTGAAGGAAGCTACGCGCAAATACGAGGCCGGACTCGATTGCGGCGCGGAAGCCAACATGGCCAAGATGCTGGCGGCCGATGCATCGTGGGAAGCGGCGAACGCCTGCGTCCAGACCCATGGAGGCTTCGGCTTCGCCGAGGAATACGACGTCGAGCGCAAATTCCGCGAGACGCGGCTCTATCAGGTCGCGCCGATCTCGACCAACCTCGTGCTGTCCTTCATCGCCGAGCACGTGCTCGGCATGCCGCGCTCGTACTGAGGCAGGAATCATGGGCGCATTGGACGGGATCAGGGTGATTGCGGTCGAGCAGGCGGTGGCGGCGCCGTTCTGCTCGTCGCGCCTCGCGGATGCCGGCGCGGAGGTCATCAAGATCGAGCGGCCGGAGGGCGATTTCGCCCGTGGCTATGACGCGGCGGCCAAGGGCCAGAGCAGCTACTTTGTGTGGCTCAACCGCGGCAAGCAGTCGACGGTGGTCGATCTCGCCACCAGGGAAGGCTGCGCCGAGCTCGAGAAGCTGATCGCCGGCGCCGACGTGCTGATCCAGAACCTCAAGCCCGGCTCGATGGACAAGCTCGGCTTTTCGCGCGAGCGGCTGCTGAAGGATTACCCGAGGCTGATCTCCTGCACCATCACGGGCTATGGCGACGAAGGCCCCTACGCGCAGCGCAAGGCCTATGACCTGTTGATCCAGGCCGAGAGCGGGCTTGCCTCGATTACCGGCAACCCCGATGGCGCCTCGCGCGTCGGCATGTCGATCGTCGACGTCGCGACCGGCGCAACCGCGCATGCGGCGATCCTGGAAGCGCTGATCGGACGCGGGCGCACCGGCAAGGGCGCCGATATCCGCATCTCAATGTTCGACGTGATGGCCGACTGGTGCACCGTGCCGCTGCTCAACTCCGAGGCCGGTAATCCGCCCAAGCGCATGGGTCTGCGTCATCCCTCGATCGCGCCCTATGGCGTGTTCACCTCGAAGGACGGCAAGGACATCCTGATCTCGATCCAGAGCGAGCGCGAGTGGAAGACGCTGTGCGCAAAGGTGCTGGATCAGCCCGACCTGCCGAACGATCCGCGCGTCGCCAATGGCGTCGAGCGCGTGCGCAACCGCGACTTCACCGACAAGACGGTGGCCGATGCCTTCGGCAGCCTGACGCGCGACGAGCTGCTCAAGCGGCTCTCCGCTGCCGACATCGCCTTTGCCGAGGTCAACACCATGGCCGACCTCACCAACCATCCGCATCTGCGCCGCATCGAGGTCGACACGCCGAACGGTCGTGTCAGCTATCCCGCGCCGGCGCCGATCATCGTCGGCGAGACGCGGGCTTACGGCGCTGTGCCCGCGATTGGCGAGAAACCAACAAATAAGTCATAACAAGAGCGAGGCGTCATGACCGAAAAGCTCGACATCGATCACCTGCGGCAATGGATCGGCCGCAGCACCGAGGCGACCGACATCGTCACCGCGCAGCTCGTCATGGGCCTGCGCGCGACGCTGTTCCAGGAGGTGGGCGAGCCCAAAAAGGGCGACGCCGCGCCGTTCACGGTGCACTGGTGTTTGGCGCAGCCGGTGTTCCCGATGTCGATGCTCGGGCCCGACGGCCACCCGACCCGCGGCGGTTTCCTGCCGCCGGTGCCGCTGCCGCGCCGGATGTGGGCCGGCGGCGAGATCGAGTTCCTGCAGCCGCTGCAGGTTGGCGATGAATCGACGCGGACCTCGCGCATTGCCGATGTGCAGGTGAAGACGGGATCGACTGGTACGCTGTGCTTCGTCTCGGTCGAGCACAGCATCTCTTGCCCACGCGGCACAGCCATCCGCGAGCGGCAGGACATCGTCTACCGCGAGATGACGAGCAGCGCGCCCGCGTCGGCCAAGGCCCCGCCTCCGCCGCCGGAGGCCCAGCACCGCGAGACCCATGTCTCCGATCCCGTGCTGCTGTTCCGCTATTCCGCGCTCACCTTCAACGGCCACCGCATCCATTACGACCGCGACTACGCCACCAAGGTCGAGGGCTATCCGGGCCTGATCTTCCACGGGCCGTTGCAGGCGGCGTTCATCGTCGAGCTGGCGGCGAAGCTGCGCGGCGGCAAGGCACCCAGGAAATTCACCTATCGCGGCCTTCAGCCGCTGTTCGAGGGCACGGAGTTCTCCATCAACGCCAACGAGACCGAGGCGGGCATGGAGCTGTGGACCGCGAATGCCGAAGGGCAGCCGACGATGAAGGGCACGGCGGTGTGGTGACGCGCCGCTGTTAGACCCTCCCCCTGAGGAGCGCGCCTTCGCGCGCGTCTCGAAGGGCGAGGCCACCAGCCGGGCCTTCATCCTTCGAGACGCGCGTTCCGCGCTCCTCAGGATGAGGAGAAGAAGGGACGGAAACGATGTCAAAAAACGGCAAGAACGGCACCAAATCCGTCACCGTCAAGCAGGCAACGCTCGACCTGCTGCGCTCCTTCGGCATCAGGAAAGTCTTCGGCAATCCCGGCTCGACCGAGCTGCCATTCCTGAGCGACTGGCCTGATGACATCGACTACGTGCTGGCGCTGCAGGAAGCCTCCGCCGTCGGCATGGCCGACGGCTATGCGCAGGCGACGCGCAATGCCGGCTTCGTCAATCTGCATTCGGCGGCCGGCGTCGGCAACGCGCTCGGCAACATCTACACCGCGCATCGCAACCAGACGCCGCTGGTGATCACCGCGGGCCAGCAGGCACGCTCGATCCTCCCCTTGCAGGCGTTTCTCTATGCCGAGCGCGCCTCCGAGTTTCCGCGACCTTACGTCAAGTACAGCGTCGAGCCGGCGCGGCCCGAGGACGTGCCGGCCGCGATTGCGCGCGCCTATTACACCGCGATGCAGCCGCCGTGCGGGCCGACCTTCGTGTCGATCCCGGTCGACGATTGGGCACATGCCTGTGCGCCGGTCGAGGCGCGCAAGGTCAGCCGCGAGATCGGACCCGAGCCTGACGCGATGAGGGCGCTGGTTGCGGCGCTCGGCTCTGCCAAGCACCCTGCCCTCGTCGTTGGCCCCGGCGTCGATCGCTCCGGCGCTGTCGATCTGATGGTGCGCGTGGCCGAGAAGGCCAAGGCCAGCGTCTGGGTCAGCCCGTTCTCGGCGCGGTGCTCGTTCCCCGAACGCCATCCGCAATTCGCGGGCTTCCTGCACGCCTCGCCCACACAGCTCTCCGATGCGCTGCGCGAGCACGACCTCGTCGTCGTGGTCGGCGCACCGGTGTTCACCTTCCATGTCGAGGGCCATGCCGCGATCTTCGACGGCGGCGCGGCCATCTTTCAGATCACGGACGACCCGGATGCGGCGGCGGTGACGCCGGTCGGCACCAGCATCATCGCGACGATGAAGCCCGCGCTGAGCCTGCTGCTCGACTTGCTGCCGGAGAGCAAGCGCGCGACGCCGAAGGGGCGCACGCTGCCGCCGACGCCGCAAGCGGCCGATCCGCTGCCGGTGGAGTTCTTGCTGCATGCATTGTCGCAGGCAATGCCCGATGGCGCCTCACTGGTCGAGGAAGTGCCCTCGCACCGGCCGGCGATGCAAAAATTCATGCCGATGCGCGGCCAGGATTCCTTTTACACCATGGCAAGCGGCGGCCTCGGCTATTCGCTCCCCGCCGCCGTCGGCATGGCGTTCGGCAAGCCGAACAGCCGCACCGTCTGCCTGATCGGCGACGGCTCGGCGATGTATTCGATCCAGGCGCTATGGACTGCTGCGCAGCGCAAGCTGCCGCTCACCGTCGTCGTCATCAACAATTCCGGCTACGGCGCGATGCGCTCGTTCAGCCAGGTGATGCAGGTGCGCAACGTGCCCGGGCTGGAGCTGCCGGGGATCGATTTCGTGCGGCTGGCTGAAGGCATGGGCTGCCATGCGGTGCGGGTGAGCAGGGCGGGCGAGCTGGGCGAAGCGCTCAAGCGCGGGATGGCGCATGAGGGCACGAGCCTGGTGGAAGTCGTCGTGGATTCGGCGGTGCCCGTGCTGTATGGGCAGAAGCATTGACGGTGTCGTCCCTGCGAACGCAGGGACCGATACCGCGTGATCTATCGTTGATGGCGCAGGTGTTGGTGCCGCAGGACACTGCCGGTCTTCGCCAAACTTCTTCCTGTGGTTATGGGTCCCCGCCTGCGCGGGGACGACACTGAGCTTGTTGCGCGAGTGCCGCCAACTACGACGCCAGAAATCCCCCGTCCGCCGCCAGCACATGCCCGACGACGTATGACGACGCGTCGGACGACAGCCACACCACCGCCTCCGCAACCTCCTCCGGGCTGCCCATCCGCCGCAGCGGCAGGCCCGCACTGACGGTTGCGATGTCGCCGACGCCCGCGCGGAGCATCATGTCGGTGACGACGCGGCCCGGTGCGATGGCGTTGATGCGGATGCCGCGCGGGGCGTTCTCCATCGCGGCCGAGCGGGTCAGCGAGATCGCGGCGGCCTTCGAGGCCGAATAGAGCGAAAAGCCGGGATTGGGATTGCGCACGCCGCTGACGGAAGCGTTGACGACGATGCTGCCACGGCCTTGCGCGAGCATCACGGGCAGTTGATGACGCAGGCACAGGAACAGGGCGCGGACATTGGTGTCGAACACGCTGTCGTAGATCTCCATGCCCTGCTGTTCCAGCGGCGCGCGGCGCTCCTGGAAGCCGGCATTGTTGAAGGCGACGTCGAGCCGGCCGCAACGCTCGATCGCCGTGCCGACGAGGCGGGCCACGTCGTCCTCTCGCGTGAGATCGGTCTGGATCGCGATCGCGTTCGCACCGTGCTCGCGGCATGCCGCGGCGGTGGCGTCGATCTCGGCCTCACGCCGGCCCGCAACGAAGATCGCCTCCGCGCCTTCGGCCGCCATCCGCAGGGCCGTGGCGCGGCCGATGCCGCTGCCGCCGCCCGTGACGAGGCAGACCTTGCCTCTCATCCGCATTCCGGCCGGCAAGGTCTCGCTCATGGCTCACTCCAAAACGCTTGCGCGCGCCGCTGCGCACATATAGTTGTATGATACAACTATACTCAGGGAGTCAAGATGGCCGGACTTTCGCTGATCGACGACATCCGTGCCGCCTCGCGCCTGATGGTGCGCGAGCTCGGTTTCATGGATGCGACGGTGGCGGCGTCGGATTATCCGCCCTCGGCCGTGCACACCATTCTGGAGATCGGAATCCGCGGGCCGATGACTTCAGGCGAGCTCGGCGATTTCCTGCGGCTGGAGAAATCCAGCGTCAGCCGCCTGGTGCGCAAGCTGATCGATTGCGGCGAGCTCAGGGAGACGCCGGACGAGCTTGATGCACGCAGCAAGCGGCTGTCGCTGACGGCGAAAGGCCGGCGCACCATGGCGGCGCTGCACGCGTTCGGGCGACAGCAGGTGAGCGGCGCGCTGGCGGTGCTGACGGAAGCCGAACAACGCAAAGTGCGCGAGGGGATGATGCTCTATGCGCAGGCGTTGCGGCAGAGTCGGGTGGATGAAGGGGTGAAGTCGGTGGCGTAGCCACCGCTGTCGTCCCCGCGGATGAGGGGACCCATACCGCGTGATCTATCGGCAAAGCGGAAGTGTCAGTACCGCGGGAGCACTACCAGTCTTCGCCAAACTTCTCCCTGTGGTTATGGGTCCCCCGCATTCGCGGGGACGACTCCGAGTTTTTTGCGCCTGTCTTGTCTACTTCCCGAACTCTTCCCGCATCCTGGCCTGGATCTTGGCCATGCCGCCGATCCAGCGGTCGTAATTCTCGGTCTTCTTGCGCATGTAACCGAGCACCTGGGGGTGCGGCAGGATCAGGAACGTCTCCTGGTCGAGGCCAGCGAGCACGTCCTTTGCGACCTGCTCGGGCGTCAGATCGCCGTCGCCGGATTGCGGGCCCTTGGGGATCGAGCGCAGCATGTTGGTGTCGACGCCCTGCGGGCAGAGGATCGAGACCTTGATGTTGTCAGCCCTGTGCGAGATCGCGAGATTTTCGGCAAAGCCGACCGCGGCGTGCTTGGTGGTGGAATAAGCCGGGCTGCCGACCTGCGAGAGCAGGCCCGCGGCGGAGATCGTGTTGAGGAAATAGCCGCCGCCGCGCGTCTTCATGCGGGGGATGAGATGCCGCGCGGCATAGACGTGGGCCATGACGTGGATCGCCCAGCTCCGCTGCCACGGCTCGTCCGAAGCGCCGCCGGCATTTTGCGACATCGGATCAAAACCGCCGCCGATGCCGGCGTTGGAGCAGAACAGCTCGATCGGGCCGAACTGCCGCTCGGTCTCTTCGATGACGTGCGAAATATCCTTTTCCTGCGCGACGTCGCATTTGAACGCCGCGCCGTCCACCGTGGCCGCGACTGCCCTTGCATTGGCGGCATCCATGTCGGCAACGACGACCTTGGCCGCCCCCGCCGCGTGAAAGGCCACGCACAGCGCCTTGCCGATACCGTTTGCGCCGCCCGTGACGACCACGACCTTGCCGGTCACCTGCATGCGACGTCTCCTCTTCTTATTTCTCTTGTACTGCTTCGCGGATGGGCTCAGCTCAACACGAGGTCGAGCACCGCGGTATAATGGCATGCCGCGCCGGCCAAGACAAAGCCGTGCCAGATCGCATTCTGGAAGCGCAGCCGCCGCCAGGCGTGGAAAATCACGCCAAAGCTGTAGAGCAGCCCGCCTGCAAGGATGAAGCCCAGCACCAGTGCGGGCAGCGCCTTGACCACGGCGTCGTACAGCATGATGCCGCTCCATCCCATCGCGAGATAGATGCCGACCGCGACGCGGTCGAACCGGCCGGGAAAGCGAAGCTTCAACACGATGCCTGATATCGCGACACACCAGACGCAGACCAGCAGCACCAGCGCAAACACGCTGTCCTTCAACTCCAGGATGAACGGCGTGTAGGTGGAGGCGATCAGAAGATAGATCGCGGAATGATCGAACCGCCGCAGCAGCCATTTGACCGGCGAGACCGGCCAGAGATTATAGGTCGCCGACAGCACCAGCATCGAGAGCAGGCCGGCGACATAGATCGAGACGCCGACGATGTTGGTGGCGTCGGCATAGACCACCGCAAGCACCACCAGGACCGTCGCGGCGATGATCCCCGACAGTACACCGATCGCATGGATGATTCCGTCGGCAATCAGCTCGGCACGATCGTAGTGCCAGCCGATCGCGTCGGCCGCGGCGTGGACGGAGGTGGAGGCGAACTGTTTCAGTTGGAAGACGGTCATGGCAATCCGTAAAGGCTAAAGATAATGCCCTCTACTATGGGTCTTTTGGCACCCGCGCGTCGTTCAATCGGCTGATTGCAGACAATGGCGGTGGAAGTATGAAGCTTGATTTTCCCAATGCAATTGCCACTTTTGTGAACAGTCTCACAGTTCCCCGCCCGGGATTTCCAGCGTTCATATGGCATTTACCTTTCAGGATATGGTCGAGGAAGCACGCCTGTCGGCCCGGGCGCTGATCGACTATGGCGAGCATTTCTTCAATCCCACGGTGCGGCTCGGCGTCACCGGTCTGTCGCGGGCCGGTAAAACCGTGTTCATCACCGCGCTGATCCACGGTCTGACCCGCGGCGGCCGGTTTCCGGTGTTCGAGGCCTATGCTTCGGGCCGGATCGCGCGGGCCAATCTGGCGCCACAGCCCGACGATGCCGTGCCGCGCTTCGCCTATGAAAGCCATCTGCACGCACTGATCGAGGAACGGCACTGGCCGAGCTCGACCGTCGACATCAGCGAGTTGCGCCTCGTGATCGACTACCAGCGCCCGAACGGCGCCGACCGCACCCTGACGCTCGACATCGTCGACTATCCCGGCGAATGGCTGCTCGACCTGCCCCTGCTCCAGAAGAGCTTTGAGCAATGGTCCACTGAGAGCCTGGCGCTGTCGCGCGAGGCGCCGCGCGCGCACGTCGCCGCCGAATGGCACGCGCATCTTGCAACGCTCAAGCCCGAGGCACGCGAGGACGAGCAGGCCACGCTCACAGCGGCAAAGCTGTTCACCGATTATCTGCGCGCCTGCCGCGACGAGCGCTTCGCGATGAGCCTGCTGCCGCCCGGCCGCTTCCTGATGCCCGGCAATCTCGCAGGCTCGCCGGCGCTGACCTTCGCGCCACTCGACGTCCCGATCGACGGGCAGGCGCCGGAAGGCTCGCTGTGGGCGATGATGGTGCGCCGCTACGAGGCTTACAAGGACGTCGTGGTGCGGCCGTTCTTCCGTGATCACTTCGCGCGGCTGGATCGCCAGATCGTGCTGGCCGATGCGCTCGCCGCGTTCAACGCGGGACCCGAGGCGCTGCACGATCTCGAAGCCGCGCTTGCCGGCATTCTCGACTGCTTCAACATCGGCCGCAGCACGATCCTCTCCAGCCTGTTCCGCCCGCGCATCGACCGCATCCTGTTCGCGGCGACCAAGGCGGATCATCTGCATCATTCCAGCCACGACCGGCTCGAAGCCGTGCTGCGGCGCGCGGTCAGCCGCGCCGTGGCGCGCGCGGAAGATACCGGCGCGGCGATCGACGTCGTGGCGCTCGCCGCCGTGCGCGCCACGCGCGAAGCGCAGGTCGCGCATGGCCGCGACAAATTGCCGTCGATCCTGGGAACGCCGGCCGCGGGCGAAAGCACCGGCGGCGAGTTTTTCGACGGCAACACGGAGGTCGCGACCTTTCCGGGCGATCTGCCGCTGGATCCCGAGGGGCTGTTCAACGGCACCGATGCGTTCCGCGGTCTGTCGACGGAAACCGCCGGGACAAGCGACTTCCGCTTCCTGCGCTTCCGTCCGCCCAAGCTCGAACGCGTGGGCGCGGACGAACCGACGCTGCCTCACATCCGCCTCGACCGGGCCTTGCAGTTCCTGATCGGAGACAAGCTGTCATGAACGACCGATCCAAGCCACGGCGCCCGGCGACGTTCCGGCTCGACGATCCCGGCGTCGTCGTCACCGAGGCCGACGAAGCGGCGCGACTTGGCCGCACCACGATCCAGATCACGCCGGAGCACGATCCTCAGGCGCTGCCGGTGCCGATCGAAGCCGCGCTGCCGGCGCGGCGCGGTTTTCCCTGGGGCGCACTGTTCTGGTCCGGGCTCGCCGGGCTGACGCTGCTCGGCACCGGGCTCGGCGTGGTCCATCTGATCGAGGATTTGTTCGCACGCAGCGAAACGCTCGGCTTCGTCGGCGTTGCCTTTGCGTTCGTCGCTGCACTTGCGCTCGCGGTCGTGATCGGGCGCGAGGCGTTCGGGCTCGCGCGCCTCGCGACCATCGAGAAGCTGCATGCGCGCGCGGCCGCGGTGCTTGCCAGCGACGACCGCAAGGAGAGTCGCGTCATCGTGCAGGACCTGCTCAAGCTCGCGCACCAGAACCCGCAGCTAGCGCGCGCCCGCGCCACGCTGGAGAGCCATACCGGCGAGATCATCGACGGCGCCGACATGATCCGGCTCGCCGAACGCGAATTGATGTCACCGCTGGATGCGGAGGCGCGTCGGCTAGTGTCGTCAGCCGCGCAGAAAGTCTCGATCGTCACGGCCGTGAGCCCGCGCGCGGCGATCGACGTGATGTTCGTGTTCGTCGCCGCGCTGCGGCTGATCCGCCAGCTCGCCTATCTCTATGGCGGCCGCCCCGGCGCGCTCGGCATGATCCGCCTGCTCCGCCACGTCATCGCCCATCTCGCCATCACCGGCGGCATGGCCGCGAGCGACAGCCTGGTACAGCAGATGCTCGGCCACGGCATCGCGGCGAAGCTATCGCAGCGGCTTGGAGAAGGGATACTCAACGGACTGCTGACGGCGCGGCTGGGCCTGGCCGCGATCGACGTCACAAGGCCGCTGCCATTTGCGGCGCTGCCGCCGCCGAAGCTGTCGGATCTGGCGACGGATCTGTTGCGGAAGAAAGACGACGAGGAGTAAGCGGCTCGCTTACCCTCCCCTGGAGGGTAGGGGAATCGCATATGACGCTAACGGCGTGTTGCAAAGGGGTTGGAACTGGATTCTTTGGGTGTCTCTCGCTTCCCGAGGGAGACCGGAATGCGCAAACTCAGGCGCCTGCTTCGACCGCTTAAGGATCCTCGCGCCGACAACACACGGCACGATCTGGCCGAGATTCTCATCATCGCTTTGGCGGCAACGCTGGCTGGCGCCAAGACCTGTACCGAGTTCGAGTTCTTCGGCAGAGGCCGAGAGGAGCTGTTGCGAGGGTTCCTGGAGCTTCGACACGGCATTCCCAGCCACGATACGTTCAGCACGGTTTTCCGCGCGCTGGACCCGAAGGGGCTGGAAGCGGTTTTGCGTAAGTTCAGCAAGGGCTTCGGCATCAAGGGCGTGGTCAGTATTGACGGGAAGGCCTTGCGAGGAGCCTTCACACGTGGCCGGCGGGCCATGCCGCTGCATATGGTCAATGTCTGGGCGGCAGGCACACGCATGGCGCTGGCTCAGAGCAAGGCCCCCAATCGCAACGAGGTTGCCGGCGTTCTCAAAGTCCTCGCTCTGCTCGATCTGGACGGCGCTCTTGTCACCGCCGACGCCTTGCATTGCCGGCCCGACACGGCGCAGGCCATACGCAAGCGGAAGGGCCACTACGTGTTGGCCATCAAGAGCAATCGCGGTCGGCTCTTCAAAGCCGCGAAGGCGCTCATCGACACCGCCCGAAAGCCCACGCGAGCGAGCCAGCGGAGGACATCCGCCCACGGCCGCACGGAGCGCCGGCAGGCCATCGTTACCCCGGCACCGCAATTGGCGGAGCAATTCGGCTTCCCCGCCATCGCCGCCGTTGGCCGCATCGACAGTTGGAGAGCCAATACCGGCAAAGCCGCCAAGCACACGGCACGATACTTTCTGGCATCGCGTCCGCTCCCGGCCAAGAAGCTGCTTGAGGTCGTGCGCGCCCATTGGGGCATCGAGAACAACTTGCACTGGGTTCTCGACGTTCTGTTCGATGAGGACGCATGCCGTAGCCGCAAGGGCCATGCTGCCGAGAACCTCGCAGCTATCCGCAAACTCGCCATCAACACATTGCAGGCGACACCAGGCCCTGTGCGCACAAGCCACAAAATGCTCGAAGCCAGATGGAATAACGATTTCCTTCTCCGCGCCCTTACCCATATGCGATAGCCCTACCCTGGAGGGGGAGGGGCGCTGCGCATGGAGCGAAGCGCAATGCGTAGCGGGGTGGGGTGACGGTCTCTCCACCTCCAACACTGCCCGCGTGGAAGGATCACCCCACCCCGCTCGCGCTTCGCGCGATCGACCCTCCCCCTCCAGGGGAGGGTAAGCCCCCGCCAGCACCCTCCACCAAAACAGCGGCGAATCCTTCGGCGGTGACAGCTCCGGGGTCCAGCCGCTCAGTTTTTCGATCGCATACGTGTCGATCACGAGGCCGCGCCAGCGGCGCTCGACCTGGCCCAGCTGCTCGCGCTTAGCAGGGATCGCGTCCCACACCGGGGCGCGATTGTCCGGCTCGCGGCCGACATAGATGCCGGCGCGGCCCCTGATCCGGTCCAGGCCGGGATCGCGGAAATCCTGGAAGCGGCCGCGCTCGTTGATCTCGATCACGGGAACGCGGCCCCGGAACAGCCAGCGCATCATCGCAAAGGTGCGGTAGTCCGTGGTGGCGATCCAGGTCGCGCCGGTCTCGTCGAGCGCGGCCTGCGCGCGCGCCGCGACCTGCTCGTAGCCGGCCTCGGCGCCGATCGGATCGATCTTGCCGAGCAAATTCCATGGCGCGGCGACGTAGTAGAGGAACACGATGACGACGAACGCGATGCCCGAGACGACCGCCGTGTTGAGCCAGAACAGGCTCGACCGGATCAACCGCGCCGACCGCTTTTCACGCGACAGCATCACGAGGTTCACCGCGGCCGCGGCGAAGCCGACCGGCCACATGAACATCGGCCAGGTGTCGCCGACCCTCAGCGTCGTCGATTTGGCAAGGAAATAGAGGAACGGCACCAGCACCGCGGTCGACAGCAGGATTGCGACCGGCTCGCGTGTGCGATAGCCGCGCCATGCCGTCGTCACCAGCCCGGTCAACACCACCGGCAGCATCACGAAGCCGACCAGGCCGAATTGCAGGCCGATGTAATCGCCGATCGTCCGCAGCGAGATGCCGTAATTGGCGGTGGCGCGCACGCCCTGGAAACGGAACGAGGCCCAGTCGTGCTGCGCGTTCCAGATCAGCACCGGCGAGAACACCGCGATGGCGACCAGGACCGCGAGGTAAGGATAGGGGCTGCGCAGCCAGCGCCAGCGCCAATCCGGCACCAGCAGGAAGGCGGCGACCGCCGGCGCGAACATGATCGCGGTGAATTTCGACAGCATCGACAGGCCCGCGAACAATCCGGCCGCCAGCCACCAGCGGCCGTCGCCACTCTGCGCCAGCCGGACCAGCGACCACATCATCGCCATCGCAAACGGGATCATGGCGACGTCGGGCGCGACCTTGGCCATCAGCAGGCCGTAATAAAGCGCGGCCTCCGGCATCAGCACCGCGAACATGATCGCGCGCGCATCATGGGTGAGGCGGCGGACGATGTCGGCGAGCAACAGTTGCGTCACCAGCATCGCGACGATGCCTCCAAAGCGCACACCGAGCGTGGTGTCGCCGAAGATCGCGGTGCCCACGCGGATGAACCAGGCGATCATGGGAGGATGATCGAGGAAGCCGAGCGCGGTCTCTTTCGACCAGGTCCAGTAATAGGCCTCGTCGGTGCGCAGCTCGATCGCGGAGGCGTAGACGATGCGGAGCACGGTCATCGCCACGATCACGAGCACGGCCATGACGAGGAGACGGCGCGCGGCGCCGCCGGGGGGCGTGGTGATGTCGGAAGCTGTCGTCACGGCCGCGCTTTTCGCCAACCTGGGAGGGGGAGTCAATGCGGGCCACTATCGTCCCGGGGCGCGACGTAGTCGCGAGCCCGGGACCCATAACCACAGGGCGAGGTTATATTACAAGCTGGTAACGACGAGTCGTCGTCAAACTCCTCCCTGTGGCTATGGATCCCGGATCTGCGCGCGCCTAAGGGCGCGCTTGTCCGGGATGACAGCGGGGCTTTGCGCGCTTGTGATCGCGCTGGCATGCGCCCCCGGGAATGAAACGCCGGGCTGGCTGTTCTCCTTCATGAACTGATACAACCGAATCATGGCCACCACCGCTCCTGCACGATTGTCCGAACTCCTCCGTGCGACCAGCGCGCGCCAGGTGCGGCTGGTCTGCGGGATCATCCTGTTCTCCTACGTGGTCAGCCATTTCATCAACCATGCGCTCGGCAATATCTCGATCGATGCCATGGAGGTCGGGGTCGTCTACCATACCCTGTTCTGGCAGTTCCTCCCCGTAGCGCTCGTGTTCTACACCGCCGCGCTCACCCATATGGGTCTGGGCATCTACGCGCTGTATCAGCGCCGGCAGTTCCGCTGGCGGACGATCGAGCCGCTCCAGCTCGTGCTGGGGCTGAGCATACCCGCCCTCGTCGTGGCGCATGTGATCGGGGTGCGGCTCGGTCAGACGCTGTACGGACACGAGAAGCTTTATCCGCAGGAGCTTTATCTCTTCTTCGTCGCGGCGCCCGGCCGGCTCTGGCTGATGACGACCCTGCTCATCATCGCCTGGATCCATGGCTGCATCGGCATCTATTTCTGGCTTCGCCTGAAACCGTTGTTCGCCCGCGCTGCGCCCTACCTGCTGGCGGCGGCCGTGCTGATCCCGACGCTGGCGCTGCTCGGCATCTACCAGGGCGGCCGCAGCATCGCGATCGAAGCCGACGATGGGGAGTGGCGCACGCACAATCTGACCCGCCGCCAGGTCGGAACGGTCGCCGAGGCCGACACGCTCGACCGCATCTCCGGCGGTCTCACCATCGGCTATCTCGGCCTGCTCGTCCTCGCGCTCGCGGCGCGCGGCGTGCGCGCCTTGCGCGAACGCCGCGGCGGCATGATCGCGCTGTCCTACGGCAACGGCAAGACGGTGCGCGTGCCCAAGGGCCTCTCCGTGCTGGAAGCAAGCCTGCGCCACAATCTGCCGCATGCCAGCGTCTGCGGCGGCCGCGCCCGCTGCTCGACCTGCCGTATCCGCATCATCGGCGATCATGCCGCCCTGCCCGAGCCGTCACAGCGCGAAGCTTTCGTGCTCGCGCGGGTCGGCACCGCCGATCCCTCGATCCGGCTCGCCTGCCAGCTGCGGCCGGAGACCGACCTCTCCTTCTTCCAGCTCTTCATGCCGCACGCATTGTCGGCCAACGCGCATGCTTCGGCGCCCACCAGAATCGGCCAGGAGCGCTATCTCGTCAGCCTGTTCGTGGACATGCGCGGCTCGACGCAGCTCGCCGAGAAGCGGCTGCCGTTCGACACGGTCTTCATCGTCAACCGCTTCCTCGGCGCGGTGTCGCAGGCGGTGATCGAAAATGGCGGTCAGCCGAACCAGTTCGTCGGCGACGGCATGCTGGCGCTGTTCGGGCTGTCGGCCGATCCGCAGGAAGCCTGCCGGCAGGCGCTGAAGGCGGCCAGCGGCATCGCAGCGAACATCGACGAGTTGAACCAGCTCCTGAGCCATGATCTGCACCAGCCGATCCGTTTCGGCATTGGCATTCACGGCGGCGAAGTCATCATCGGCGACATCGGCTATCGCGATCACATCGTCTTCACCGCGCTCGGCGATGCCGTCAACGTCGCCGCCCGCCTCCAGGACATGACCAAGACGCTGGCCTGTGAAGCCATCGTCTCGGACGAGGTCCGCCGCACCGCCGGCCTTGCGGACGATTCGCTGCCGCAGCAGGACGTCGCGATCCGCGGCCGCGACGAACCGATGGCCGTGCGGTTGGTTGCGGATGCGAGAGAGTTGTCGGCGCTGGTCGATCGCGGCGCGCGCGTTGCCGCGTGATTCTTCACCTCGCCCCGCTTGCGGGGAGAGGTCGGATTGCATCGCAGATGCAATCCGGGTGAGGGGGACTCTCCGCGAGTCTAACTCTCACCTCCCTCGCGGAGACTCCCCCTCACCCCAGCCCTCTCCCCGCAGGCGGGGCGAGGGGGCGCACCGCTTGCGCGTCTGCGACTCGACTCCATTGCATGACAACCGTAACACCGGCTTGTTGCAACGCAGCGGCATGGGGCTGCTGCGAAAGCACGAATTGACTTCATCCTGATCATTGCGACAGATGAGCGCAGGATTGCGGTGATGACCGCGATCCAACGAAAAGCTCCGGGAGGAGACCAGAATGTTCGATCGACGCGACCTGCTCAAAGGAGCGGGGCTTGCCGCGCTTGCGGCCACACTGAATTCCACCAAAGCGCTGGCACTCGACACCGTCACGCTCCCGTTCGCCAATGGCGAGCGGCCGCTGGTGAAATATCCGCAGAAGCGACCGATGATCGGCCTGACCAGCCGCCCGCCGCAGCTCGAGACGCCGTTCGCGGTGTTCAACGACGGCCCGATCACGCCGAACAACGCGTTCTTCGTGCGCTATCACCTCTCCGACCTGCCCTACAATCTCGACCCCGACACGTTCACGCTTCAAGTCAAGGGCAAGGTCGACAGGCCGCTGAAGCTGTCGCTGAAGGACATCCGGAAGATGAAGGCGACGGAGATCGTCGCCGTCAACCAGTGCTCCGGCAACAGCCGCGGCTTCGTCGAGCCGCGCGTCGCCGGCGGTCAGCTCGCCAATGGTGCAATGGGCAATGCGCGCTGGCGCGGCGTGCCGCTCAAGGCGGTGCTGGAGATGGCGGGCGTGCAGAGCGGCGCCAAACAGGTCACCTTCAACGGCATGGACGGCCCGGTCAGCGACAAGACGCCTGATTTCGTCAAGGCGCTCGATCTCGATCACGCCACCGACGGTGAGGTCATGCTGGCCTATGGCATGAACGGCGAGGATTTGCCGTTCCTCAACGGCTTCCCGCTGCGCCTGATCGTGCCCGGCTATTACGGCACCTACTGGGTCAAGCACCTCAACGAGATTACCGTCGTAGACAACGTCTTCGACGGTTTCTGGATGAAATCAGCCTATCGCATTCCGGACACGCCGAACAATGCGATCGAGCCCGGCACGGCGCCAAAGGCGACCATCCCGATCAATCGCTTCACCATCCGCTCCTTCATCACCAACCTCAGTGACGGCACCAAGCTGAAGGCGGGACGCACGACGCTACGCGGCATCGCCTTCGACGGCGGCAAGGGCATCAGGGATGTCGCGGTCTCCACCGACGGCGGCAAGACCTGGACCAGCGCCAGGCTCGGCAAGGACCTCGGCAAATACTCGTTCCGCGAATGGAAGCTGCCGGTGAAGCTCGCTGCCGGCGCCTACGAGCTCAAGGTCCGCGCCACCGGCAATGGCGGCGAGACGCAGCCGGATACGCCGCGCTGGAATCCCGCGGGTTATTTACGCAACGTCGTCGAAACCGTCCGCGTCAGCGTGGCCTGAAGGAGAATGATCATGCAGCGCACCGTTCTCCTCGCGATCTCACTCGCCTTCGCCGCCGTCGTGGGTTCGGCACTTGCCGCACCGGTCAATTACAAGACACCCGACGAGGTCGCCGCCTTCAAGCCCGGCCCCAATCTCGAAATCGTGCAGGGCAATTGCGCCGCATGCCACTCGGCCGACTACATCGCGACGCAGCCGCCGATGAAAGACAGGAAAGGCTTCTGGCAAGCCGAGGTGACCAAGATGATCAAGGTCTATGGCGCGCCGATCGACGATGCCGATGTCGGCAAGATCGTCGATTATCTGGCCGCGACGTATTAACGGCTGGCTTGCGGCGCGCGGGCCGATTGACCGCGAAACGGGCAAAATAGGCAAAAACGCCGCGAAGTTGAGCGGAATTCGGCGAAAGCCCAATGTGGTTTGATCTATGAAGCCCGCAACATTCCGCGTATCTTATTAGGACCGAACCGGCCGGTTGGCGGGGACTGGCGGTTCGAGATCTCGGAGGAAGACCCGCGGAGAAGTCGTGATGGCTAAAGGTACGGTCAAGTGGTTCAACCCGACGAAGGGTTATGGATTTATCCAGCCTGCGTCGGGCGGCAAGGATGTGTTCGTGCATATCTCGGCAGTGCAGAAAGCCGGCCTGTCCTCGCTCAACGAAGGACAGACGGTGGAATACGAAGAGATCGCAAACCGGGGCAAGACCTCCGCAGAGAACCTCAAAGTATAAGCCCGGCAGCCTATGCTGCCTCCCGCATTGAACCGGGAGCGGGCCAAGAAAATTTCAGAAGACGGCCAGTGCATTCGACGACGGGCGTTGCGACTGCACGAGGATAGCTATTTTGCCTTTGAAGACCGCTCGTTCAACGCCGCAGCAATGACAATCGCGACAGCATTTCGTTACTCCACCGGCAACGGTGCGTCGCGCTTGATCTCTTCCATCACCGCATAGGTCCGCGTCTCGCGCACCCCTGGCATCGACAGCAGGGTCTCGCCGAGAAAGCGTCGATAGGCGGTCATGTCCGCAAGCCGCGCCTTCACAAGATAGTCGAAGCCGCCTGCAACCATGTGACATTCCAGCACCTCGGGCGCGAGTTTCACCGCGCGGGCGAACCGGTCGAAATTGTCGGGCGTGGTCTTGTCGAGCAGCACCTCGACGAACACGAGCAAGCCGAGGCCGAGCCGGTGCGGATTGAGCCGCGCCCCATAACCCTCGACAAAGCCCTCACGCTGCAGGCGCTTCAGCCGCTCGCCGATCGACGTCGGCGACAGCCCGATGCGCTCGGCGAGCTCGACATTGGCGATTCGCCCGTCCTGCTGCAAAATCGCGAGGATCTTGCGGTCGGTTCGATCAAGTTCCATATTTTCTACAGTCAATTATTAGTTTGCCTTAATTTCCTAAGGCAAACTCCCTAATTTGTCTATCGAACTACGGTCAAGCCGGCTTTATCCTGAACTTGGACGACAGGACACGCCATGCCGAACATCCCGCCTCCCTTCACCGCCCCGTACGCCCCCGATGACGCCGAGATCGCCGCGCGCCTCTTGCCGGCGTCGCATCTCAGCCCGCCGCAGGAGGCGCGGATCGACCGCACCGCGACGCGGCTGATCGAGGCGATCCGCAAGCGCGACGACCGGCTTGGCGGGGTCGAGGACATGCTGCGGGAGTTCGCACTCTCGACCAAGGAGGGCCTCGCCCTGATGGTGCTGGCGGAGGCGCTGCTGCGCGTGCCCGACGCGCGCACCGCCGATCAGTTCATCGAGGACAAGCTCGGCGAGGGCGATTTCATCCACCACGAGACCAGGTCCACCGCCTTCCTGGTCAACGCCTCGGCCTGGGCGCTCGGCCTGTCGGCGCGGGTGATCCAGCCGGGCGAGACGCCGGACGGCACCATCGGCCGGCTGGTGAAGCGGCTGGGCGCACCGGCGGTGCGCACCGCGACGCGCCAGGCGATGCGGCTGATGGGCAATCATTTCGTGCTGGGCGAGACCATCGCGCAGGCACTGGAGCGGGGCCGGCCGCGCTCCGGCCAGTCGCGCTACTCCTTCGACATGCTCGGCGAAGGCGCACGCACGGCGGCAGACGCCACGCGCTATTTCGACGCCTATGCGAGCGCGATTCAGACCATCGGCAAGGCCGCGGGCAGCCAGCCCCTGCCCGACCGGCCCGGTATTTCCGTCAAGCTCTCGGCGCTGCATCCGCGCTTCGAGGCGATCAGCCACGCCCGCGTGATGCGCGAGCTGGTGCCGCAACTGCTGGACCTCGCGCAGCGCGCCAAGGCGCATGACCTGAATTTCACCATCGATGCCGAGGAAGCCGACCGGCTGGAGCTGTCGCTCGACGTGATCGGGGCAACGCTCGCCGATTCCTCGCTCAGCGGTTGGGACGGATTTGGCCTGGCGATCCAGGCCTATCAGAAGCGCGCCAGCGCCGTGATCGACTATGTCGATGCGCTCGCCCGCGCCCACGATCGCAAGCTCATGGTGCGGCTGGTCAAGGGCGCCTATTGGGACACCGAGATCAAGCGCGCGCAGGAGCGCGGGCTCGACGGCTATCCCGTGTTCACGCGCAAGGCGATGACGGATCTGAACTACGTCGGCTGCGCTGCGAAGCTGCTCGCCCTGCGGCCGCGCATCTTCCCGCAATTCGCCACCCACAACGCGCTGACGGTCGCGACCGTACTGGAACTCGCCGGGGACATTGGCTGCTTCGAATTCCAGCGCCTGCACGGCATGGGCGAAGCGCTCTACGAGCAGCTTGCCAAGGATCACCCTGATATTGCCTACCGCACTTATGCGCCGGTCGGCAGCCATCGCGACCTGCTCGCCTATCTGGTGCGGCGGCTCTTGGAGAACGGCGCCAACTCCTCCTTTGTGGCGCAGGCCGCCGATGAACGCGTGCCTGTACCGGCGCTGTTGCAGCGTCCCGCGGATGCCATCGTCCAGCCGCAAGCGGCAACGCATCCGAAAATTCCATTGCCGGCCGATCTGTTCGCGCCAGAGCGGCGCAATTCGCGCGGCGTCGAGTTCGGCGCGCGCGCCGCGCTCGACCAGTTGCTGACGGAAGTCAAGGCGGAGACGGCCGACCTCAAGCCGATCGCCGATGTAACGCCGGATCAGGCCAACGCAGCGGTGACTGCTGCGCGCGCGGGCTTTGCCGCCTGGAGCCGGACGCCGGCGGGCGCGCGCGCGGCCGCGCTGGAGCAGGCTGCGCATTTGCTGGAGAGCCGCGGCGCGCATTTCATCGCGCTGCTGCAAGCCGAAGGCGGCAAGACGCTCGACGACGCGCTCTCGGAGCTGCGCGAGGCCGTCGATTTCTGCCGCTACTATGCCGCGCGGGGCCGCAAGCTGTTCGGCAGCGAGACGGCGATGCCGGGCCCGACCGGCGAAAGCAATGCGCTCGCCTTGCGCGGCCGCGGCGTCTTCGTGGCGATCTCGCCGTGGAATTTCCCGCTGGCGATCTTCCTCGGGCAGGTCACAGCGGCGCTGATGGCCGGCAACAGCGTCGTGGCAAAACCCGCCGAGCAGACCCCGCGCATCGCGCGCGAGGCCGTCGCCCTGCTGCACGAGGCCGGCATCCCCACGAGCGCGCTGCATCTCGTCACCGGCGACGGCCGCATCGGCGCTGGCTTGACCGCGCATGCCGACATCGCCGGCGTCGTCTTCACCGGCTCGACCGAGGTGGCGCGCGCCATCAACCGGACGCTCGCCGCCAAGGACGGACCGATCGTGCCGCTGATCGCGGAGACCGGCGGCATCAACGCCATGATCGCGGATGCCACAGCGCTGCCCGAGCAGGTCGCCGACGACGTCGTCACATCGGCGTTCCGCTCGGCCGGCCAGCGCTGCTCGGCGCTGCGGCTGCTGTTCGTGCAGGAAGATGTCGCCGACCGCATGATCGAGATGATCGCCGGCGCTGCGCGCGAACTCAGGATTGGCGATCCCGGCCATGTCGCAACCCATGTCGGCCCGGTGATCGACATGGAAGCCAAGCAGCGGCTTGATGCGCATATCGCGCGAATGACGGCCGAGGCGAAGCTGCACTTTGCCGGCACCGCGCCGGAAGGCTGCTTCGTCGCGCCGCACATCTTCGAACTCAAGGACGCCGGCCAGCTGACCGAGGAAGTCTTTGGCCCGATCCTGCATGTCGTGCGCTACCGCGCCGAAAATCTCGAGCGCGTCCTGACCGCGATCGAGCGCACCGGCTACGGGCTCACGCTCGGCATCCACTCCCGCATCGACGACACGGTCGAGGCGATCATCGACCGGGTCCAGGTCGGCAACATCTATGTCAACCGCAACATGATCGGCGCTGTGGTCGGCGTGCAGCCATTCGGCGGCAACGGCCTGTCGGGAACCGGCCCCAAGGCCGGCGGACCGCACTATCTATCGCGCTTCGCCACGGAACAGACCGTGACGATCAACACCGCAGCCGCCGGCGGCAACGCCGCTCTGCTTGCGGGGGAGGCGTGAAGCCCTGCGCCTGACGCCGTTGCATCCCGGCAAAACATCGGTCTAATGCTGCCATGATCTGGCCCGCGCCAATTCCAGCGCGCGGGAAACAACAAGAGCGAGGGAGCTACGCCGCGATGGAAAAGGGCATTTTTGCAGGCCTGAAGGTTCTGGACTGCGCGAGCTTCATCGCTGCGCCCGCGGCCGCGACCGTGCTGTCGGATTTCGGCGCCGATGTCGTCAAGATCGAGCCGCCCGGCGCCGGCGATCCCTACCGCAATCTGCCCAACATTCCAGGCTATCCGAGCAGCGAGCACAATTTCGCCTGGCTGCTGGAGGCCCGCAACAAGAAGAGCATCGCGCTCGACCTCGCGAAGCCCGAGGCGCAGGCCGTGCTCTACAAGCTGGTGGAAGAGGCCGACGTCTTCATCACCAACATGCCGCCGCCGGTGCGCGCCAAGCTCGGCATCACCTATGACCACCTCGCCCATCTCAACGACCGGCTGATCTACGCCTCCTTTACCGGCTACGGCGAAAAGGGCGAGGAGGCCAACAAGCCCGGCTTCGACAGCAACGCCTATTGGGCGCGCTCCGGCCTGATGGACCTCGTCCGCGCCGACACCCACACCACGCCGGCCCGCTCGGTTGCCGGCATGGGTGATCATCCCTGCGCCATGGCGTTCTACGGCGCCATCGTCACCGCGCTCTATCAGCGCGAGAAGACCGGCAAGGGCTCGCATGTTGCCTCCAATTTGATGGCGAACGGGGTGTGGGCCGCGAGCGTGCTGGCGCAGGCAAAGCTGTGTGGCGCCACGTTCGCCGAGCGGCGGCCTCGCGAGCGTGCGCTCAACGCGGTCGCCAACCACTATCAGTGCAAGGACGGCCGCTGGCTGATCCTGTCGCTGCTGAGCGAGGAGAAGCAGTTTCCCACGCTGGCCAGGTGCCTTGGCCGCGAAGACCTCATCACCGATCCCCGTTTCGCCACCAAAGCCGATCGTCACGCCCGCTCGGTCGAGCTGATCAAGATCTTCGACGAGACCTTTGCGACCAGGGATCTCGCCGAATGGCGCAAGATCCTCGACGGCAACGGCCTCGTGTTCGGCATCGTCGGCATTTTGGACGACATCCCGAACGACAAGCAGATGCTCGACAACGAGGTGCTGGTGCCGTTCGAGAACGACACCATGCTCACCATCTCCAGCCCGATCTGGATCGACGGCGCCAGGAAGGTCCAGCCGCGCAAGCCGCCCGCCGTCGGCGAGCACAGTGACGAGATTTTGCGCGGGGCGGGATACGACGAAGCCGCGATCAAGCAGCTGCGGGGTTCGGGGGCGGTTGGTTAGGAGCGCCTCACACTCCGCTGTCGTCCCGGGGCGCGCATAGCGCGAACCCGGGATCCATAACCACAGGGAGTGGTTGTAGGGCGCGACTGATAACTCCGAATCTTCGCCAAACGTCTCCCTGTGATTATGGGTCCCGGATCTTCGCTTCGCTCGCCCGGACGACGGCGGAGATGCATTGCTGGATTGCTTCGCTGCGCTCGCAATGACGGTGCCGAACGATCTCGCTATAACCTCACGACAACGCACGCCTCGTGAGGTCCCATGCCCAGCTACCGCCTGCACTACTTTCCCGAATCCGGCAACAGCTACAAGCTGGCGCTGATGCTGACGCTTTGCGGCGAGACGTTCGAACCGGTGTGGACCGATTTCGGCGGCGGCGTCACGCGCACGGCGGAGTGGCGCAAGGCCGTCAACGAGATGGGCGAAATTCCCGTGCTCGAGATCGACGGCGTGAAGATGACGCAGACCGCGCCACTTCTGCTGCAGCTTGCCGAGCAATATGGCCGCTTCGGCGCCGAGACGGTGGAGGAAAAATTCGAGCTGCTGCGCTGGCTGTTCTGGGACAACCACAAGCTCACCGGCTACATGGCGACGTACCGCTTCATGCGGGCCTTCACCGAGAAAAACGATCCGCAGGTGCTGAAGCATTTCCGCCGACGGCTCGAGGACTTCCTCGGCATTCTCGACGGACACCTCCAGCACAACGCCTTCGCGATCGGCGCGCGGCCGACGGTCGCCGACATCTCGATGATGGCCTATCTGCACTATCCGAGCGACGAGCACGGTTTTGATTTCGCGGCGAGTTATCCCGCCATCCACGCCTGGCTCGGTCGCATGGCCGCACTCCCCGGCTGGAAGCCGGCGTATGAGTTGCTGCCCGGCAAGCGGATGACGAATTACGCGAAGTGAAGGGGCTACCTCAACGCCAGCCAGCCGAGCGTGAACAAGATCCCGCCGACGATGACGACCGCTACGATGGCAGAGGCGCTGATGCGAACGCTGCCAGCGACCTGCTTGGCTTCCTCATTGCGCGCAATCTCGAGATTACGCTCCTTGTTGGCGTCGCTGGTATCCGTCATGGGTCATCCAAACCGGTGCTTTGGCTAACGCGTCTTGATGAAGCACATGCCAATGCGGCTCGAGGCCGCGGCAGCCTGACACGCGAGACCTTTAGCACAGCTCCATGACGTAAAACTCCTGTCGCCCGATTCCGATCCCGCATCTGGCAAAGAACAATGCGCGCCCCAGCCGTCCTGATATTCGGTGCCGGCGAGCTCCCGGCTGCCGCGCGTTTGCGGCCGGCTGGCAAATCCGCGTGAGAAATCAGGGCGTTTGCCCGCGGCGAACGCGATCAGGATGTCGCGGCGACGGAGCTGGTCGCCGACAAAATGCGGCGAGGCCGGCACGATGGCGGAATTGGACGGTTTGTCCGCCAGCCAGTCGACGCCCGGAAAATGGAAGCCGCCGATGCCGCGGGTCTGGTGGCAGCCGGCACAGGTGACGTCGTTGAGACGACGCTGGAAGCCCGCGACCGAACGGATGTTCTGCATGTCCCCGCGCGCCGCGGCCTGCTTCAGCGCGCTGACGACGTCGCTGTCGGTGAAGACGGGCTCGCCTTTGCCTTCCCCCTGCATCATGCCGAACTCCGGCTGCAGCGCGGAGGCATCGAGGCCGGCGGGCGTCGGCACGACCACGGCCCTGGCCAGAAACTTTTCGGGGATCAGCAACGTGCCGCGATCGAATGCGCGCAGATGATCGGGCGCGAACAGCCAATCCCTGAAATCGAGCCGGAGGTCATTGTCGACCAAAATCCGGTCGCGGTCGATCTGGTTCTCCAGCGTCGATTCCTCGAACGTCTTCGTGGCGGCGTTGTACTTGAAGACCTTCAGCAGATAGTCCGAACGAAAATCGTGCAGCGCCGATTTCGGCGCGATCGAGATCTGGATATTGGTCTCGATGCGGTCGAGCATAGCGTCGGAGGGATGGAAGCTGCTGCCGATCAGCCCCTGCCAGTCGCCATTATTGTCGAGCCAGCGCCGCGCGACCTCGGCGCAACTCACGGGTTTGCCGTTCGAAGCGACCTGGCGGGGATCGCGCGCCTTCAGCACCAGATTGAACGTCATCGGCAGACGCGTTGCTGTCCTGGTCCCATCCGATCCGGCGTCAAAGCGCGTGAGACGGTAGATCAGCCGGGTCTCGCCGCAGGACTCTTCCGACACGTAAGCGCGGTCCATGCGATTGACGATACCGGCGAGCACGAAACGCGTGTTGGCGGATTTCAGGTTGGCGCGGTCGAACAGCTGGAGGTCGAAGCCTTCGCCGACACCGATGGTCTCGGTCGGATAGGCCGCTGTCTGCCGGGTGATATAGCGCTCGAACTCGGCATCGATTGCTGGGGGAATGTCCTTCAGCTGTGGCAGCGACGCGAACAGCAAGTCGGTCGTGAGCGGAGAATTCGCGTTCCGCTCCGGCCACAGCAGCCGCGAGATCGTGAGTGTGTCGCCCTGATCGAGCTTGCGAAGGAGATCGGGATCGGTGATCGCCGTGCCGCGCGTGTACGATGCGTTCTCCGCGGCCGAGAGCGAAATAGCGCCGCCCAACACGACGACGGCAGCAACGAGAATTCGCAACGCGCGGCTCATGCTTCCAATAACACCGCGCGTGCCAGCCTATTCAAGCAAAAAGGCGCTTCACATGGTGGTGAAGCGCCCCTCTAGAGATCGGATATCGAACGCTCAGCGCGCGACGATCAGGCCCTTGCTGGTGACGACCACCCAGCGGCCGTCCTGGCGGCGGATTGCATCGACGCGGCCCACGCCGGGAATGGGGTCGCCGGCATAAACTTCGTAGAGGCCTCCGCGGCCTTCGATCAGCGCGCCGCCATTGGAGACGTCGCGCAGCACCCATCCTCCGACCGTCGGCAGACGGCCGACCTCGGTCTTGGGCGCGGCGGGAACAGGGGCCGGTGCGGCCGCTGCGGTCGCAACCTGGGTCGGCGCGATCGAGCCGGTGGTCTCCCTGGCGGGTGCCGCGGCGGCCTGCACAGGGGCGGCCGGCGGCGCGGCACGCAGCTTGTCGACGGTCTCGGACAGCTTTGCGATCTTGGCCATCGGCTCGGCCTGAGCCTTCTCGAGCTTGTCGAGGCGGTCGTTGGTCCGGTTGAATTGACCGAGGCCGGTCTTGGAGGTGTGCTCGACATTGGCCTTCAGCGCGACGAGATCGGCATCAATCCGGGCGACAGAAGCATCCAGCGCGCCGTTGTCGGCGACCTGCGTCGGCGCAGGGGCTGCGAAGTGCATCATGCCGGCGGTCGCAAGCGCACCGCTGATCGCGCCGACGCCCGCGGCGATCGCCACCACCGCAGCCATCGCCGACAGGCGGCGCTTGCCGCCAGTCTCGCGCGGTGCGTCCGCCTTCACATGCGGGGCAAACTCCTCGCGATCCCAGGAACGCTCGGACGGCGCCATGACGATGAGCTTGCCAAGCTTCGGCTCGGGTTTGGTCTCAGCCTTCGCTTCAACCTTGGCCTCGAACTTTGGCGGCTCGACCTTGACGGGATCCGGCTTGGGCGGCGCCTCATGGTCAGGGGCGATCGAGGGGGCCTCGATCCCGGCAGCTTCGAAACCCTGCGGCGCGCTCGCAGCTTCGTCGACGCTGGTCTGCTCACCGGTCCGTTGGGCAGCCTGCTCAGCCATAGGTTCGCTCACGGCTAAAATACTCCACTCTGGATTGACCTTTTGGTAACTTTCATTGCTTGCGAAATCCTTACCTCGGGACCCGCTTACCGAAATTTTAGGAAGTCTTCCGGGGCCGAATTGGGCCGGGAAAGTGGAACCGGTGTGGCGAGCGTGAAACAATTTGTAACCGGGGCAAGATGAACGGCCGCGCAACGAGACGCCCGCGTCTCTTCCGTCACATCACGACCGGCGCATCCGGCAGCTCGTTCACATGCGGGCCCTGCGGAGGAAAATGCCGCGACAGCTCGCGCGATACCGCCGCGATGCCGCCGATCACGCCGCGCTCGAACTGGCCGGAGGCGAACTCGGCCTCCATCGCGCGACAGATGCTCTCCCAACCCTCGCCGCCGACCTTTGCGTGAATGCCGCGGTCGGCCACGATCTCGACGTCGCGGTCGGCGAGCAGGAGATAGATGAGGACACCGTTGTTGTGCGCGGTGTCCCAGATGCGCAGATGCGAGAACACGTCGAGCGCACGCTCGCGGGCCGGCTGATTGCGGAACAGTGGCGCGCCATCCAGCGCGCCTTCGACGACGAAGCGGACCTGGCCGGAATGGGTGGCCTCGCCCTGCCTGATCGCCTGCTCGATACGGGCGAGCACGGCCTGCGAAAAGATCTGCTTCGCTCGCCAATGATGCTGCACGAGATGTCTGGCAATACGCTTGATGCTCATGACCGCTACCAGCTCCCCGAGGCGCCGCCGCCGCCAAAACTGCCACCGCCGCCGCTGAAGCCGCCGCTGCTCGACGAGCCGCTGCTCCAGCCGCCTCCCGAAGAACCGCTCGACCACGAGCCGCGGCGCGAGGGTCCCGCGGTTGGGCCCATCGCTGCAAACAGATCGGCAATGAACCCGATGACGAAACCGAGCGCGCCGAGACCGAGGGCGAGCGCGAAGGAGCCGAGAATGAACCAGGTCAGCACGGCGATGACGCCGCCGGTCGCCAACGATCCAAGTAACCGCCCCAGCATGGCACGGAAGAACCCGCCCACGCCCAGAGAGGCGAACAGCGTCACAATGAAGAGCGGTGCGAGATCGTCCAGATTGCCGAAATTCACGCTGGGCGAAGGGACCGGCAACGGTTCGCCGTCGATCACGCGGATCATGCGATCGACGCCATCGGAGATGCCGCCGGCGAAATCGCCGCTCCTGAATTTGGGGGTGATGATCTCGTCGATGATGCGCCGCGAGGTCACGTCGGTGAGCACGCCTTCGAGGCCGTAGCCGACCTCGATGCGCAAATGCCGGTCGTTCTTGGCAACGACGAGGATCGCGCCGTCGTCGACCTTCTTGCGGCCTATCTTCCATGCCTCGGCAACGCGGATCGAAAATTGCTCGATCGTCTCCGGCTGCGTCGTCGGCACGATCAGGACGGCGACCTGGCTGCCCTTGCGTGTCTCGAAGTCACGCAGCTTTTGCGTGAGCGCGGCGACGTCGCTGCTGGAGAGCGTGCCGGTCTGATCGACGACGCGGCCGGTGAGTTGCGGGACGGCGACGTCGGCCGCGGCGGGGAGGACGAAGGCGAAGGTGAGGAGGAGTGTGAATACGAGAGCTAGCGGCGAGAAGGCCCAGACGGCTCGCCGCAACCTCGCTGTCATCGCCCGGCTCGACCGGGCGATCCAGTATTCCAGAGACACCAGCGGATGACCGAGAGGCCGCAGCGTACTGGATTCCCCGCCTTCGCGGGGAATGACAGTGGTTGGGATGGCGCCCATTTTCAGCTTACGGTGCTACTTCGACGGCGCGGGGGCCGGGTTGAAATCAACCTTCGGCGCGGTCGATATTTCCTTCTCGTTCTCGACCGAGAAATTCGGCTTCTCCTTGTAGCCGAAGATCATCGCGGTGAGGTTGCTCGGGAAGGAGCGGATGGTGACGTTATACTCCTGCACCGCCTTGATGTAGCGGTTGCGCGCCACCGTGATGCGGTTCTCGGTGCCCTCGAGCTGCGACATCAGGTCCTTGAACAGGGCATCTGACTTCAGCTGAGGGTAATTCTCGGTGACGACCAACAGCCGCGACAGTGCGCTGGAGAGTTCGCCCTGGGCGGCCTGGAATTTCTGGAAGGCTGCGGGGTCGTTCAGCACCTCCGGCGTCGCCTGGATGCTGCCGACCTTGGCGCGCGCATTGGTGACGCCGAGCAGCACGTCCTTCTCCTGCTGGGCAAAGCCCTTTACCGAGTTGACGAGATTGGGCACGAGATCGGCGCGGCGCTGATACTGGTTCACGACCTCGGACCAGTTGGCCTTGATCTGCTCGTCCTCGCTCTGGATCGCGTTGTAGCCGCAATTGGTCAGGCTGAGCGAGGCGAGCGCCGCCAGCACGGTGAGGATCTTGCGCATCAAATTTCTCCCGGTGGAATCGGGGGCAACCTAGCAGATTGGGCACGAAAAGCAGCCGATTTACGCAAGCCTCTTGCCGATCCCCTTGCCTATCTCTGGCCGACATAGTCAACTTGACGGAACAATAAGACAGACTGGAAACGCTGAGGGGGAACGCGATGTCCTCGTTCGAGACCATCCTCGTGGAACGGCCGGAGCCGGCGATTGCCCGGATCGTGATGAACCGGCCCGATGCGCGCAACGCGCAGAACCTGCAAATGACCTACGACCTCAACGCCGCTTTCGACGAGGCGGTGCAGGACGAAGCGGTCAAGGTCATCATCCTCGCCGGCAACGGGCCGCACTTCTCCTCCGGCCACGACCTCCGCCCCGGTGGCAAGAATGCCGCGGGCGTCGATTTTCCACCGGTAGGAAATTGGGGCGGCTTTGCCGAGCCCAACGCCCATGGCCGTTTCGCGCGCGAGCAGGAAATTTATCTCCAGATCACCCGGCGCTGGCGCAACCTTGCCAAGCCGACCATTGCCGAGGTGCACGGCAAGTGCATCGCCGGCGGCCTGATGCTGGCATGGGCCTGCGACCTCATCGTCGCCAGCGACGATGCGCAGTTCTGCGATCCCGTCGTCACCATGGGCGTCTGCGGTGTCGAATGGTTCGTGCATCCCTGGGAGCTCGGCCCGCGCAAAGCCAAGGAATTCCTGTTCACCGCCGACAGCTGGAGTGCGCAGGAGGCGCATCAGCTCGGTATGGTGAACCAGGTCGTGCCGCGCGCGGAGTTGTCGTCGCGGGTGCTGGATCTGGCGCGCCGGATCGCATCAAAGCCGTCGTTTGCGCTGAAGCTGACCAAGGAAGCCGTCAACCGCTCGGTCGATGTGATGGGCCAGCCGGCTGCGATCGACCAGGCCTTTGCGCTGCATCAGCTCTGTCACGCTCACAATCTTCAGGAGTTCGGCATGGTGGTCGATCCATCCGGACTGCATCCCTCCGTGCGCAAGCCGCCGGCGGCCGCGGAGTAGCGACATGGACCTCAATCTCAGTGACGAGCAACGCCTGCTTCGCGAGAGCGCGGAACGCTTCGTAGCCGAAAGCTACGATGCCGATCACCGTCGCAAGACGGCGAGCGATCCGCTCGGCTTCAGCCCTGCGGTGTGGAAGCAGTTCGCCGAGCTCGGCTGGCTGGCGCTGCCGATCCCGGAGGAGTTTGGCGGACTCGGCGGCGGCGCGGTCGAGATCGGCATTTTGATGGAAGCCTTCGGCCGCGGGCTGGTGTCCGAGCCTTATGTCGCGACGGTGGTGCTCGGAGCCGGACTGATCGACCGATGCGGCAGCGCGGCTCAGAAGCAGGCAATCCTGCCTGAGATCTCGGGCGGATCATTGAAGCTCGCCTTCGCCCATTCCGAGCGCGCGGCGCGGTTCGACCTCGCCAAGGTCGCGACCGCTGCCAGCAAGACGGCGCAAGGCTGGCGTCTGTCCGGCAGCAAGATCGCCGTGCTCGACGGCCACGCCGCCGACGAGATCATCGTCTCCGCGCATATTCACGATCACAAGGGGCCATCGGGACGGATCGGACTGTTCCTGGTAACGGCAACGGCGCCGGGTGTAGCCGTCAGCGACTACGAGCGCCTCGGCGGCGGGCGCGCCTGCAACATCGAACTGTCCGACGTGCATCTGCCGGAGGATGCGCTGCTCGGCGATGGGCACGACGCACTGCCGGCGATCGAATGGGCCGTCGATCGCGCCATGGCCGCGCTCGACGCAGAGGCGGTCGGCATCATGCAGGTGCTGCTCGACACCACGCTGGAATACACAAAAATCCGCAAGCAGTTCGGCCGGCCGCTCTCCGCCAACCAGGTGATCCGTCACCGGCTCGCCGACATGGCGATGCAGGTCGACGAGTCACGCTCGATAGCATTGCGCGCCGCGCTGAAGGTTGACAGTCCGCCGGTCGAGCGCGCACGGGCGGCTTCGGGCGCGAAGGCGAAGATCGGCAAATGCGCGCGCTTCATCGGCGAGCAGTCGATCCAGCTCCACGGCGGCATGGGCGTCACCGAGGAGCTCGAGGTCGGCGCCTATTTCAAGCGGCTGGTCGCCTTCGACACCCTGTTCGGCGGCAGCGCGCATCACTATGGCCGCCACGCCCGGCTTGGCCGCACCATCGTCCCCGCCTGACACAAGGAGCGCATCATGGACCTGTCGTTCAATGCCGAGGAGCGCGCCTTCCAGGACGAGGTGCGCGGCTTCATCGCCAGAAATCTCACCGAGGAGATGAAGCGCGCCACCGCGCTGACGCCCTCGGTGTTCTCCGACCCCGACATCGGCATGGCCTGGCAGCGCGTACTGCACAGCCGCGGCTGGGGTGCGCCGGGCTGGCCGGTCGAATACGGCGGCCCGGACTGGACGCCGGCGCAGCGCTGGATTTTCGAGACGGAATCCGCACGGGCCGGCGTGCCGAACGTCAACGTGATGGGCGTGAAGATGGTCGGGCCCGTCATCATCGGCTTCGGTTCGCCGGAGCAGAAGAATTTCTACCTGCCGCGGATTCTCTCCGGCGAAGACTATTGGTGCCAGGGCTATTCCGAGCCGGGCTCCGGCTCCGATCTGTCCTCGCTGAAGACGCGCGCCGTGCGCGACGGCGACGACTACATCATCAACGGCACCAAGATCTGGACCACACATGCCCATCATGCCAACCGCATGTTCGCGCTGGTGCGCACCAGCGACGGGCCGCGACAGCAGGACGGCATCAGCTTCATCCTGATCGACATGAAGACGCCAGGCATCACCACGCGGCCGATCCTGACCATCGGCGGCGATCACGAGGTCAACCAGGTGTTCTTCGACGACGTGCGCGTGCCCGTCGCCAACCGCGTTGGCGAGGAAGGCAAGGGCTGGACCTACGGCAAATATCTGCTCGAGTTCGAGCGCGGCTCGGGGATCGCCTCGGCGAAGCTGCGCGAGGGGCTGAAGGCGATCGCGGACCTTGCCGAGTCGGACCTGACGGGACGCGCGATCGACAGTCCCGATATCGCGGCGCGCATCTCGGAGGTCGAGGTCGACATCGACACGCTGGAGATGACCGAGCTGCGGGTACTCTCGGCGCTCCAGACTGGCCAAAATCCCGGAGCGGTGTCGTCGATCCTGAAGCTGCGCAACAGCGAAATCCGCCAGGCCGTGACACGGTTGGGGGTCGACGTGATCGGCCACGACGCGCTCGCCGTCGAGCCGATGCGCCCGCTCTACAAGCTCAACCACGAGCCGCCGACACCCGAGGACATGCTGACCGTCGTGCCGGAATATCTCAACGGCCGGGCCTATACGATCTTCGGCGGCACCTCGGAGATCCAGCGCGACATCATCGCGAAGATGATGCTGGGGATTTAGCGCTCGTAGCCTCAACAAACTCGCTGTCGTCCCCGCGAAGGCGGGGACCCATATCCACAGGCGGACGTGATTGCGAAGACTCGGAGTTACGGGTTCGTGCCACAACCATGTCCTGTGGTTATGGGTCCCGGGCTCGCGCTTTGCGCGCCCCGGGACGACAGGTGAGTTTGAGGCAGCAGTTCGCGCAACAACGCGCTTCTCTTAGAGCGTGCTGTTTTTATACGGAAACATAGCCTGAATTTTTGAGATAGTTGGCGCATTCCTGCGCGGAGAAGAGGTCGAGCAGTTCACCGACCTTGCGCCAGGTTGCCTCGACGTCACGCGGCTCTGCAGCTCGCATCAGATGTTTGAGCTTGGCGAAGACCTGTTCGATCGGATTGAGGTCGGGACTGTAGGGCGGCAGGAAGAGCAGATGCGCTCCGGCGGCGCGGATGGCATTGCGGGCGGACTTGCCTTTGTGACTGCCGAGATTATCGAGGATGACGACCTCGCCTTTTGCCAGCGTTGGCACCAGAACCTTCTCGACATAGAGGGTGAAGAGTTCCCCATTGATGGGGCCGTCGATGACCCAAGGTGCGCTGATCTGGTCGTGCCGCAGCGCTGCAATGAAAGTCATGGTCTTCCAATGACCGAAAGGCGCGGATGCCTGGAGCCGCTGTCCACTCGGACCCCAGCCGCGCAGTGGTGCCATGTTGGTCTTGATCCAGGTCTCATCGATAAAGATCAGGCGTGAAGCGTCAATCTTGCCTTGATGGGCCTTCCAGCGCGTTCGTTTACGAGCGATATCGGGGCGATCTTGTTCGGCCGGCAGGATCGTTTTTTTTGAAGCTCAGCCCTTCGGCATGCACAAACGTCCACACGGCCCGCACATCTGTCTTGATCCCGCGTGCTGCCAACTCCTGTGTCAGCTTCCGTAAGGTGAATGGCCCAGAGAGAACGCGCTTGCGTAGCCAGTCGGCATGGGCACCGGATAGAACCGGCCTCTTGTGACCACCAATCTTGCCAGGCGAAACGCCTCCAGTCTCCCGCCTCAGATTCTTCCACTTCGTTACACAGGACGGGCTGATCTCAAGCGCCTCTGCAATCGAGCGAACCGTCTCCCCTGCGTCAGCCCGCGCCAGAGCCCGTTCACGAAGGTCTTCCGAATAGGGTCGCGTCATCCATGCTGGCCTCCGTCCTCCAGCATGAACTTTGAATCAGAAATCGGCTCCCCTGGGAATCCCGATTCCGGTAAAAAACAACATGCTCTAGCGCGCCGCCTTCGCGTCCCGGATCGCCTTCCAGATCTTCTGCGGCGTCAGGGGCGTGTTGAGCTGGGTGATGCCGAGTTCGGCGAGCGCGTCCATCACGCCGTTGGTGACGCAGGGCGGGCCGCCGATGGCGCCGGATTCGCCACAGCCCTTGGCGCCCAGCGGATTGGTGCGGCATGGCGCGGAATCATCCAGCGTCACCACGATCGGCGGAACGTCGTCGGCGCGCGGGATGCAGTAGTCCTGGTAGCTCGCGGTCAGGAGCTGGCCGTCGGCATCGTAGGACACGCCTTCGTACAGCGCCTGGCCGATGCCCTGCGCGACGCCGCCATGGATCTGGCCGGTGACCAGCATCGGGTTCACGGCCACGCCGACGTCGTCGACGGTGGTGTAGCGCACAACCTTGGACACGCCGGTCTCCGGATCGATCTCGACCTCGCAAATGTGGGTGCCGTTCGGCCAGCTCGGACCGTCGACCTCACCTTCGGAATCGACGCTGAGCTTGGCGCCGCCTTCCTTCTCAGCGAGGTCGAACAGGCTGATGCGACGGTCGGTGCCGACCACGGTCAGCATGCCGCCCTGGTACTCGATGTCCTCGACCGAGGTTTCCAGCACGTTCGCCGCCTTCTCGCGCGCCTTCTGGATCAAATCGTTCGACGAGACCGCGACCGCCGTGCCGCCGACGAACAGCGAGCGCGAACCAACGCTGCCGAAGCCCGTGGCGAGATCGGTGTCGCCCTGGACGACGTCGATCTTGTCCATGGCAATGCCGAGCGTATCCGAGATCATCTGGGTGTAGGTGGTCTGCAGCCCCTGCCCCATTGCCATGGTACCGGAATGCAGGATGACGCGGCCCTCCGAGGTCGCGTGCAGGCTGACCTTCTCGGTGTGGGCGCGGCCACCGGTCCATTCGATATAGGAGGTGAGCCCGCGGCCGTAGAGCAGGCCCTTCTTCTTCGCGGCCTTCTTGCGCGCGGCAAAGCCGTCCCAGTCGGCGAGCTTCACGGCACGATCGAGCATGTGCGCGAACGCGCCGGAATCGTAGACCTGTCCGGCCGCGTTGGTGTAGGGCAGCTGCGCCGGCTTGATGTAGTTGGCCTTGCGGATCGCACGCGGATCCATGCCGATCTTGCGCGCGGCGGCGTCGAACAGGCGCTCGACGATGAAGACCGCCTCAGGGCGGCCCGCGCCGCGATAGGCGCCGACGGGCGCAGTGTGGGTCATCACCGACTTCACCTCGAAATGCACCAGCGGCAGATCGTAGACGCCGGTCTGCACGAACGGGCCGAGCACCAGCGGAATGATGTTCGCGGCACCCGAGGAATAAGCGCCGGTGCAGCCGATCGACTTGACGCGATAGGCCAGCACCTTGCCCTTCTCGTCCAGCGCGAAGGAGGCGGTCGAGGTCAGATCGCGGCCGTGGGTGCCGCCGACGAATTCGTCGGTGCGGTCGCCGCGCCAACGGATCTTCTTGCTCAGCTTCGTCGCGGCGTAGGCGACAATGCCGTCTTCGGGATAGAGATTGGTCTTCTGACCGAAGCCGCCGCCGATGTCGCCGACCAGCACGCGGACGCTGTCCTTGGGTCGCTTCAGCACGGCTTCCGCCAGCACGTCGCGGGTCGAGGCCGGGGTCTGCGACTGCACATGCAGCAGGAGACGGCCGGTCTTCTTGTCGATCTCGGCAATGGTCGAGCGCGGCTCCATCGCGGAGGGCACGAGACGCTGGCTGACGATGTCGAGCTCGACCGTATGCGCAGCCTTGGCGAAGGCTTCATCCGCCTTGGCGGCGTCGCCATAGCTCATCGCGCCGACGATGTTGTCGGGCGCCTCCGGCCATACCACGGGCGCGCCCGGCTTGACGGCTTCGACGGGATCGACCACCGCAGGCTGCACGTCATACTCGACCACGATGGCTTCAGCCGCGCTCTGCGCCTCGCTGCGCGAGGATGCGACCACGGCGGCCACGGCTTCGCCGGCATAGCGCACGATTTCATGGGCGAGCAGGCGGCGCGGCGGCACCGTCATCGGCTTGCCGTCGGGACGCTTGAAGATGCTCAAGGTCGGGATGGTGCCGATGTCGTCCTTGACGAGGTCGGCGCCGGTGTAGATCGCGACGACGCCGGGCATCGCGGCGGCGGCGCTGGTGTCGATCGAGACGAGCTTCGCGTGGGCGTGCGGCGAGCGCAGCACATGCAACCACAGCGCGCCCTCCTCCGGCTTGTCGTCGATGAACTGCCCCTTCCCGGTGAGCAGCCGCTGGTCTTCCAAACGCTTGACGGGCTGGCCCGCTCCGAAACGCAAATTGCCGGGAAGAATGTTCATTCCGCTGGGTCCTCAGGGTCTCTTGAAATGCGGCAGCCTTTTAGCGGATCGGGGCAGGCGAGACCAGCCGCGGTTTTGGGCGGCGGGACCGTGGATTCGTCATGCCCTGGGGGTCTAACCTAGCTCCCTGAGCGCCGCTTCCACGATCTTGCGCGCGTCGTCCGTCAGCGGGGCCTGCGGCGGGACAGGATCGCCGACGTCATAGCCCTGGCTCGCGAGCCCGGCCTTGATGCAGGCGGCGAGATTGAAGCGCGCGAAGGCCTCGTTGATACGCCACAGCCTGCGCTGCAGAGCCATGGCCTCGTCCCAGCGGCCGGCCTTGCAGAGCTCGTACAGCGCGACGCTCTGGCGCGGGATGATGCAGGCCGGGCCCGCCATCCAGCCGAGCCCGCCGATCAGCATCACCGCGGCCGGGATATGGGCGGAGGCCGAGAACACACGCAAGGCATCGCCGCAACGGTTCATGATCGAGAGCAGCCGGCCGGTATTGGTCGAGGCGTCCTTGATGTAGCCGATGCGCGGATGCGCGGCGAGGCGCGCGATGACGTCGAGAGTCAGGTCGGAACGCTGGAATTGCGGATTGGTGTAGATGACGACGGGAATATCCACCGCGTCGGCGATGCTGCGAAAATAGGATTCCACCTGCGCGTCCGCGAGCGGAAAATACGCCTCCAGGATCGCCAGAATGCCGTCGGCCCCGAGCTTCTGATACGCCTTCGCCTGCGCCACCGCATCAGCCGTCGACGTGGAAGCGACGCCGGCCACCACGGGCACGCGGCCCTTCGCGGCCTCGATGGTGGTCTGCACGACCGCCGTGCGCTGCGCGGCGTTGAGATAGGCGAACTCGCCGGTCGAGCCCAGCGGCGTCAGCCCGTGCACGCCGGCGCCGATCAGGTCGTCGCAGAGTTTCGCCAGCACCTTCGTGCGGACCGCGCCGTCGGCATCGACGGGCGAGACGAGATAAGGGAAGACACCGTGGAATTCGGACATGTCGGCTGTGGCTCCCGGAAAGCAGGTTTGCGCCTTGCGGTTCCTAGCAATGCCCGAGCCTGCGATCAAACCCTGAGCAGCCGCACCCGCGTGCCCCAGGGATCGATCGCCTCCACACCGTCCGCGAGCGCCGTGATCCGCGCACCGCCCTTGCGCAGGCGTTCCTCCTGCGCGGCGAGGATGTCCTGCTTCGCCGTCACCAGCGAGAACCAGGCAAGGCCGGTAGTGGCATCGTCGCGCGGGCCGGCGCCCTGGCTCTGCCAGACATTCATGCCGAGGTGATGATGATAGCGGCCCGACGACAGGAACGCGGCGCCGTTGCGCTTGCAGGTGGGGTCGAGGCCGATCGTGCCGTGATAGAAGCTCTCGGCCAGCGCGAGATCGCCGACGCGCAGATGCATGTGGCCGACGCGCAAGCCCTCCGGCGCCCTGGCATAGTCGGCGACGCGCGTATTGGTCAGCGACAGCAGGTCGGGGATATTGAGCTCGTCGGTCGCCATCTTCACGCTGCCCTCGCTCCACTGCCATTGCGAGGGATCGCGGTCGGCATAGACTTCGATGCCGTTACCCTCGGGATCGTCGAGATAGACGGACTCGCTGACGAGGTGATCGGCAAAGCCCGACAGCGGCACGCGATGCGAGGCGGCTGCTACCAGCCAGCGCGCGAGGTCCCTTCGCGTCGGCATCAGGAAGGCGGTGTGATAGAGGCCGGCGGCGTTGCGCGGCTCGATCATCGCATCGGGGCGGGCTTCCAGCACCACCAGCGCAATACCACCTGCGCCGAGCCTGGCCGCGCTGGCGGAGCGCTCCATCACGGTGAGGCCGATCACGTCACGGTAATAATCGGCGACCTTGTCGAGATCCTTCACCCGCAGCGTCACCATGCCGACCCGCATCGGCGTTCGGCTGGCATAGGTCGGCCCGCCGCCCTGCGGCGTGCCCTCGGCGCGCGCCGCAGCCGCGGCCGCCATCGCAAGCGAGCTGGCGCCGGCAAGTTGAAGCAGGGTGCGGCGGGTGAAGTCGATGGTCATCAATCAGGGCTCGTTGGAGGCCATTTGGCGCGATCCCGGAATTGCTACACGTTCCCGTGAGCGCCTCCCAATCACATGTTCGTCGGCCGTGCTCCACCGGAGGACTGGCCACACGGGCAGTTTCGCAATCAGCCGCGACATCCCAGATTGAAGACAGCTTACAGGAGCCCGCCATGACCGATTCCACGCCTCCGTCTTCACTGTCGTCCGCGCTCGCGGATGTCGTGGCGCACGCCGCGCCGTCCGTCGTCTCCGTGCATTCGCATCGTAGCCGCGCCACCGGCTTCGTCTGGAAGCCTGGCCTGATCGTCACCGCCGACGAGGCGCTGGCCGACGAGGGCGAGGTCCGGATCGGCCTTGCCGACGGCAGCGCGGTCGCCGCGACAATCGCCGGCCGCGACCACACCACCGACATCGCGCTGCTGCGCGCCGATACCGGCATCGCCCCGGTCAGGCTGGCTGCCTCCGTTCCTCCGCTCGGCGCGCTGTCGGTCGTGGTTGCCACCGATCGCGACGCTCCAAGCGCGGCGCTTGGCATGGTGTCGGCATCCGGCAAGGGCTGGCGCTCCTTGCGTGGCGGCGACATCGATGCCCGCATCGAGCTCGACCTGCGCCTGCGCTTCGGCCAGCAAGGCGGGCTCGCGCTCGACGCATCGGGCGAAGCCTTCGGCATGGCCGTGCTCGGACCGCGGCGGGTGCTGGTGATTCCGACGGCGACGATCGCACGGGTTGCGGCGCAGCTCGAGACGCGCGGCCGTATCGCGCGCGGCTATCTCGGCCTCGGGCTGCAGCCGGTGCGGCTCGACGACGGCATGGGCGCGATGGTGATGAATGTCGACCAGGCCGGGCCGTCCGCCACCGCCGGCATTCGCCAGGGTGACGTCATCATCGCGGTCAACGATCAGAAGCTGTCCGGCGTGCGCGCGCTGTCACGGATGCTGGGCCCCGCAAGCGTCGGCGCCGTGGTCGATGTCGCCGCACGCCGCGGCGGCGAGCCGGTCAGCTTCAAGGTCACGGTCGGCGAGAGGCCGGAGGCGTGAGCGGCGATACAACGCCGGAGATCGTGCTGTCGCTGGAGATCGACGATCCCATTCTCGCCGATCGCCTGGCAGCTCTGCTCGGCAACGTGACCGGGCTTCGCCTCGCCGCGCCCGGCGAGCAGGCCGCGGCGACGGTTGTCGCCCGCGATCCGGTCAGCATGCCCGATGATATCGCACTGACCCAGCGCGAGCTCGACGTGCTCGCATTGATGGCCGAGGGCGCCTCGAACAAGATGATCGCACGCCAGCTCGGCATCTCCGTGCACACGGTGAAATTCCACGTCGGCTCGCTGCTCGACAAGCTGGACGCGACCGGCCGCACCGACGCGGTGGCACATGCGGCGCGCCGCGGCGTGATCGAGCTCTAGGCAGCGCGCCTCACGCGCGCTTGCCGCCGTTCTTCTCGGCCGCGCGGCGCAGCGCCTCGGCGAGCGCGCCGCCGCCGCCGGAGGACTCCTGCTTGCGCGGCGCCGACGACGTCATGCGGGCGGGATTGCGCGTGCTGTTGTCGCGCTGCATGCCGGGCGCGTCCTTCTTGGCGCCGACCTCGTCGTCGAGCCGCAGCGTCAAGGAGATGCGCTTGCGGGCGACCTCGAAATCCAGCACCTTGACCTTGACGATGTCACCGGGCTTCACCACCTCGCGCGGATCCTTGATGTAGGTCTTCGACATCGCGGAGATGTGCACGAGGCCGTCCTGATGCACGCCGATGTCGACGAAGGCGCCGAAGGCGGCGACGTTGGTCACGGTGCCCTCGAGGATCATGCCCTTCTGGAGATGCTTGATCTCCTCGACGCCCTCCTTGAACACCGCGGCCTTGAACGCCGGACGCGGGTCGCGGCCGGGCTTTTCCAGCTCGCGCAGGATGTCGGTGACGGTCGGCAAACCAAAAGTCTCGTCGACGAAATCCTTCGGCTTCAGCGTGCGCACGATCTCGCTGCTGCCGATCAGCGCCTTGATGTCGCTCTTGGTGGCCGCGAGGATCCGGCGCACCACCGGATAGGCTTCCGGATGCACGCCAGACGCATCGAGCGGGTCCTCGCCGCCGAGGATGCGCAGGAAGCCGGCGCACTGCTCGAACGCCTTCGGTCCGAGCCGTGGCACCTCCTTCAGCGCCTTGCGCGACTTGAACGGGCCGTTGGCATCACGGTGCGCCACGATGCTCTGCGCGAGACCGGAGCCGACGCCCGACACGCGCGCCAGCAGCGGCGCGGACGCGGTGTTGACGTCGACGCCGACCGCGTTCACGCAGTCTTCCACCACCGCATCGAGCGATTTTGCAAGCTTGGCCTGGCCGAGGTCGTGCTGATACTGGCCGACGCCGATCGCCTTCGGCTCGATCTTGACGAGTTCGGCGAGCGGATCCTGCAGGCGCCGCGCGATCGAGACCGCGCCGCGCAGGGTGACGTCGAGACCGGGCAGTTCCTCCGAGGCGAAAGCCGAGGCCGAATACACCGACGCACCGGCTTCCGACACCACGATCTTGGTCATCTTCAGCTCGGCGAGGCCCTTGACGAGATCGCCAGCGAGCTTGTCGGTCTCGCGCGAGGCTGTGCCGTTGCCGATCGCGATCAGCTCGACGCGATGCTTCAGCGCCAGCTTGCCGAGGATCGCGAGCGCCTCGTTCCACTGCCGCTGCGGCTCGTGCGGATAGATCACGGCGGTATCGACCACCTTGCCGGTCGCGTCGGTGACGGCGACCTTGACGCCGGTGCGGAAGCCGGGATCGAGCCCCATGGTGACGCGGGTGCCGGCCGGCGCGGCCAGCAGCAGGTCGCGCAAATTCGACGCGAATACGCGCACCGCCTCGGTCTCGGCCGCGTTCCACAGCCGCATGCGAAGATCGATGTTGAGATGCACCTGAATCTTGGTGCGCCAGGCCCAGCGCACGGTGTCGACCATCCAGCGGTCGCCGGCGCGCTTGAGGTCGGCGATGCCGAACCGCTTCATGATCTTCAGCTCGTAGACTCCCGGCACGCCCGGCGGCGGCGGTTCTTCGGCCTGAATTTGCAGATCGAGGATTTCTTCCTTCTCGCCGCGGAACATCGCGAGGATGCGGTGCGAAGGTAGCTTGGTCAGCGGCTCGGAGAATTCGAAATAGTCGGCGAATTTTTCGCCCTCGGTCTTCTTGCCCTCGCGCACCTTGGAGGCCATGCGCGCATTGGTCCAGACGTCTTCGCGCAATGCGCCGATCAGGTCGGCGTCCTCGTCGAAGCGCTCGACCAGGATGGCACGGGCGCCATCGAGTGCGGCGGCGGCATCCGCGACGCCCTTCTCGGCATTGACGAAGGCTTCGGCCACGACTTTCGGATCGTTGCCGGGCTCCGCCATGAGCTGATTGGCGAGCGGCTCGAGGCCGGCTTCCTTGGCGATCTCGGCCTTGGTGCGGCGCTTCGGCTTGAACGGCAGATAGATGTCTTCCAGACGCGCCTTGCTGTCGGCGGCGAGAATGGAGGCCTCCAGCGCGGCATCGAGCTTGCCCTGCTCGCGGACCGATTCGAGGATGGCCTTGCGGCGGTCTTCCAGCTCGCGCAGGTAACCCAGGCGCTCCTCCAGGGTGCGCAATTGCGCGTCGTCGAGCGCACCGGTCGCTTCCTTACGGTAGCGCGCGATGAAGGGAACCGTGGCGCCACCGTCGAGCAGCGTCACGGTCGCCTCGACCTGCTCCGCCCGTACCCCAAGCTCCTGCGCAATTTTCTGGTTGATATTTGCCACGCGAGAATCCCTCTATTCCAAGCACGCAAGGCGGCGGCGAACCACCGGCAGCGGGACGCCGCTTATGGACCAACCAAGGATGATTCATCAAGGTGCGGCGCGCAACCGTCGACAGGGGATTTTTTTGCCGAACCGATGCGATCTCGCCACAATCGTGGGGATGTCGCTGCGTCGGCATGATGTACGTGTCCCGGACGCGCTGCAACGCACCGCACCGGACGATGCTTCGCATCGCCGGGGGCGCTGCGCTGCGTCCGGGGCGCGGGAGCGGAATGTGACGCGCGCTCGCAATGACGGAGTATGAGGCAATGGCGCCGCTCTTTCGGTTCGCACTTTGAATCTCAGACACGCCTTCTCATTCTCGCGGCGCATTTCGCCCGAGCTTTGCTTCTTCTCTATACCCTCCAATCCAAGAGGGCGCAGGGAAGACCGGGTGCCGGCGGGCACCCGCGGTCCGCTGCGCGAAAGGCACACGCAAAGAGACCGCACAGCAGCATACAGGTGTCGCCGATCACTCGGCCTTCCCTGCGCGATGGTCGGACGGCTTATGCCGCGCTCTCCCGGGAGCCGAACTTTCCTTCTGGCCTCCCTCGCCCTGCGAATTGACGATGCCGTCCGCCCGGTTGGGCTCGCGCACATCTCCGCTCAAGGCTTGACCGTAGCAACGACGGCCAGGACCACACGGTTTTGCCGTACGCATCAGCGCCGCTCGTCCGCACATGGCCGCGGGCTCACAGGGACTACCCGCCCTGCCCTCGACCTCTTGCGCACGACGCTGCCGCGTCCACCGCAGGCCCGGCTCGCATATCGTGACGACGTACGATCGCCCCTCAAGGATGAGCCGGGATGGGCGACACATACGATATTTCCGAATTTCGGTAAATCGGAATATTTTTCAGGGCGCAGCTTGACTCTTTGGCGAAACAGGGCGACAGCGACCATCATCTCTGCTGTCATTCCGGGGCGCGCCCCTTGGCGCGAGCCCGGAATGACGCAGACTGTTGCACTTGACAGACGCCTCCGTTCCACGCCTTTTTGATCCCGCCGGACCACTCTGAGGACCAGTCATGCCAGCCACATCGGTCGGCGTCTTCAAGATCGCTACCAGGGGCCCCGGCGACGTTTCCGGCCTCATGGCCATGATCGGCTCCGGCGCGATCGACGCGACATCGATCCTGGCGATCCTCGGCAAGACCGAGGGCAATGGTGGCGTCAACGACTTTACCCGGGAGTATGCGGTGGCCGCGCTGTGCACGGCGCTGGCGCCGCAGCTCGGCCTTTCCGCGCACGAGGTCGAGCAGCGCATTGCCTTCGTGATGTCGGGCGGCACCGAGGGCGTGCTCAGCCCGCATATCACCGTGTTCACGCGGCAAGAGATCGATCAGCCACCAGCGGGTCTGTCCGGCAAGCGCCTGAGCATCGGCATGGCCCACACCCGCGACTTCCTGCCCGAAGAGCTCGGCCGCGCGGCACAGATCGCGGAGACGGCGAAAGCCGTGAAGACCGCCATGGCGGATGCCGGCATTTCTGACCCGGCCGACGTCCATTTCGTGCAGATCAAGTGCCCGCTGCTCACCAGCGACCGCGTCGCGGCGGCGAACGCGCGCGGCAACAAGACCGCAACGACAAGCGCCTACAGCTCGATGGCCTATTCGCGGGGTGCTTCCGCGCTCGGGGTTGCGGTCGCGCTCGGCGAGATCGCCTCCGACGTCGGCGATGACGACGTTCTGCGCCGCACTGATCTGTTCTCGAAGGTCGCCTCGACCTCGTCCGGGATCGAGCTGATGCACAGCGTCATCATCGTGCTCGGTAACTCCACATCTTCCGCGAGCGCGTTCGAGATCGGGCATGACGTGATGGACGATGCGATCGACGCCACGGCGGTGGTGGCGGCATTGCAGAGCGTCGGGCTCGGTGCGGATCCGCAGCCGGGCCGCGAGTTCGTCAACATCTTCGCCAAGGCCGAGGCGTCGCCTGATGGCAGCGTGCGCGGCTTCCGCCACACCATGCTGGAAGATACCGACATCAGTTCGACACGCCATGCCCGCGCGGCGGTCGGCGGCCTGATCGCGGGCCTTGCCGGCACCGGCGCGATTTATGTTTCCGGCGGCGCCGAGCATCAGGGTCCGGCGGGCGGCGGGCCGGTTGCGGTGATCGTCCGACTGGCCTACTGACGCAGACCTCTCCGCCCGGCGCAACCCTGCCCCTCGCGCCGGCTCAGTTGATTCACGCGGGCCCTTGCGAAAAAGGTGATGCCGCACCTCAAGGGATTATAACTTCATGACTTTGCCGATGAGCTGGAACGAATGGGCGCAGCACGATGGCGTTGGGCTGGCGGCGCGCGTCCGCAAGGGTGAGCTGACGGCGAAGGAATTGGCGCGCCAGGCCGCCGCAGGCGTGGCCAAGGTCAATCCGGCGCTGTCGGGCGTGGTCGAGCTGTTCGAGGACGTGATCGCCGATCCGGCCAAGGACGGCGCCAATCTCGGCGGCCCGTTCGCCGGCCTGCCCTTCCTGATGAAGGACCTCGGGCCGACCATGAAGGGCCGCCTCCAGGAGATGGGCTCGCTGCTGATGCGCGGCAATCGCGCCGCCGCCGACACGTTCCTGACCGGTAAATTCCGCCAGGCCGGCCTCAATTTGATCGGCCGCACCACGACGCCGGAATTCGGTGTGTGCTCTTCGGCCGACAATCCCGCCGTGTACGTCACGCGCAATCCCTGGAACACCGACTACACCACCTGTGGCTCGTCAGCGGGGAGCGCCGCGATGGTCGCGGCCGGCGTGGTGCCGATCGCGCATGCGACCGACGGCGGCGGCTCGATCCGCATTCCCGCGGGCGTCAACGGCAATATCGGCCTGAAAGTGTCGCGCGGCGTGTTCTCGCTCGCCCCGCACATGTCCGATCTCACCGGCCTCGTCTCGATCCAGGGCTGCCAGTCGCGCTCGGTGCGCGACACCGCCGCCTTCGTCGATCACGCCCGCGGACCCGCGCCCGGCGAGTTCATGCCGTTCTGGACCACGGCGCAGCCCTATTCGGAGATGATCAAGCGCGATCCGTCGAAGCTGCGCATCGCGCTGTCGCATACCTGGGGCGACTACACCGCGACACCTGAGATCGCCGCCGAGCTGGAGAAGACCGGCCGTTTCCTCGAAGGTCTCGGCCATCATGTCGACGACGCGCTGCCCGAGCTCGACTTCCGCGCTGCGTTCGAAGCGCAGACGATGTGCTACATTTCGAACTTCGCCGTGGTGATCTCCAACATGCTCGCCGCGCGCGGACTGGACAAGCCGCCGGAAGATCTGATCGAGCCCATGAACATCCGGATCTGGGAAGCCGGCCGCCACACCACCTTCGCGGAGCGGGCGAGGATGCAGGGTGTGTTCAACACGACCTCGCGCGGCTTCGGCGCGTTCTTCGAACAATGGGACGTGATCCTGACCCCGATCACGGCGCTGCCGACGCCGAAGGTCGGCACCAGGGAATATCTCACCATCTCCGACAATCCCGACGTGCTCGACTGGTTCGGCAACCTCTGGCGCTTCTTCGCCTTCACCCCGCTCGCCAACCTCTGCGGCATGCCCGCGATCTCGATGCCGATGGCGACGCAGGATCACGGCCTGCCGCTCGGTATCCAGGCGATCGCCAAGCAGGCCAATGACGGCCTCCTGCTGCAACTCGCCGCCCAGATCGAGCGCGCGTTCGACGGCAAGTGGAACGATGGCAGGACGCCGAAGGTGCATGTGACGAAGGCGTAAACAGTCGCCACGGACTGCTTAGCCCTTCTCCCTAGCCAACGCCCCGCCCGATCGTCTTGTCGGCGCGCCCGCGCGAGACGCCATGATCCGCGAGCAGCCGCGCCGCGGGGCTTCGCGTTTCGGCAAACAAGGCAACAAGCGCATTGGCGCCGGTCACCGCGGCGTAACCCACCTCTTGGGCGTGGAGCGCGGCGCGCTGATCGACGCGCCTGAACGCCGCCGTGGGCTCGGCACTCCCGACCTCGGTCACGGTATGCTTGAGCTCGTTGTCGAGATATTGCGCGAGACCCTGCCTCAGGCTGGCGAGATCGGCATCGCACGCTCGCATCACCGCCGAGGCTTCCGCATCTTCAATCAGGGCGAGCAGAAAATGCTCGAGCGTCGCGTATTGATGGCGCCGTCGCCCGGCGTGATCGAGCGCCTGCCGTTTCGTGGCCGCGTAATTTGCCGACACCGGACGCTGTGGCACGTCAAGTAGCGCGTCGATCCGCTCAAGCCGCTTCATGGGATCGAGCGTCGCCAGCAGTTCGTATTTGTCGCTGATGGACAGCTTCATCCGCGTGGCGACGGTATCAGCGATCTGTCCGGGATCACGGGTTTGATCGAAGAACAGCCAGATGTCCGGCACCAGAATCCCCAGCGTCGCGGTGTAATCCTGGAAGCGCTGATAGATCCGTCGGATCAGATCCCGCGCATCGCGGGTCGCCCCTTCGCTGACGTCAGCCACCTCGGCCTGATACGCGGCTGATTCAGCGGCAAAGCTGCGTAGCGCGACACGCCGAAGCCCGCGCGTCAACACCCTGAGCGTGCCATCGCCGAGCGTTTCGAGCTCAAGCAGTTGGGCCAGGAGGCCGATCTCGTAGACATCGGAAAATTGGGGATCATCGACGGCTGCCTCTCGCTGAATCGCCACGACGATCTCCCGCCCTCCTTCAAACGCCTGGTTCAAGGCCTGGACGGTCCTCTCGCGGCCCACGAACAACGGGTAGGTCGCGTTCGGAAATGGAACGAGATCGCGCAACGGAATGGCCGGATAGAACGCCGTTGTCGTCTTGAGGTTCGTAATCGGCGCAATCGTGTCACGGCGCTCGGCGTGAAGCAGCGCCGACAGCGTGTTCCAGTCGGCAACACCGAGCATCCTCGACACCAGTTCGAGGCTCTCGCTGTGACTGATGGTGACGGCCTTGTTGGTCAGGGATTCGCGCAGGGTCTGCGCCATAGCCTTGGCATCGCGAAAATCGCGCATCGGTTCGTCCTCTGCATGAGCGATCCAGATGTGTCAGGTGGTTGCGTTGCTGACCCGGTCGCTCGGGCAAAGGGAGCCGATCAAGGGCTCGATACGTTCACCATTCCACGGAGGGGGCAACCGGCAGGTCGTATCAACCTGTGCGAAAATTGGCGCAAACAGCGCGTCGAGTCAATTGCCGTTCAGTTCTTCACCATCGGAATTTCCTCCGCCGTCGGCTGCTGCTGCCCCTGCCTATACATCGCCAGCGCCTTGTCCAGCGCTTCGCGCAGGGCAAGCGCGGCCGCCACGCTGCAACGTAAGTGCGCGGTCTGGACCACATCGACCCTGACGGCGGCGCCGACCGGCATCAGCAAGTTCGCGGCGAGCTCGATCTGGATCGCGCCGTTGTGATGGCCGAAGCAGGAGGCGCCGTCGAAATAGATGATCGGCGCCCGCTCGGCGCTGGAGCTCGAAATGGTGACAGGCCCCTGGCTGGTGGCGGGCGTTTCGGGATCGGCCATGGGCACTCCTTGGGGCTGGTCGACGGACGAAACGCCCACCATCGTTGCTTCGGCCCGCCCTGTCGAGGCCTGTTCGGGGTTTTGCGCGACGCCCGACACTGGTCTAGAACGTTGGCATGTCCAGCTCATCGACGTCCAAGGCTCCGGCCACACTCCCGTTCGAGGAACTTGCCGAAGCCATCAAGGGCCGCCGCTCCGATTACGGCCATATCAGCGGGCTCCAGCTCGACCGCTTCGCGCCGGCCGAGGCCTGGTCCAGCCTCCCCTACCGTCCGGTGTTCGTCGGCGACACCGAGACCGGCGTGCTGCATGGCGGCGTCGTCACCGCGATGCTGGACGAGAGCTGCGGCATGGCGGTGCAACTCGCGCTCGACGGCACGAGCGCGATCGCAACCCTCGATCTGCGCATCGATTACCAGAAGCCGGCCACGCCCGGTCTCGACATCAAGGCGCATTCGGTCTGCTACCGCACCACCCGCTCGATCGCCTTCGTGCGATCCACCGCCTATCAGGAGTCCGAGGACGATCCGGTCGCCACCGCGACCGCCTGCTTCATGATCGGCGCCAACCGCACCAACATGCTGGCCGACCGCAGGATGGATGCACGCAGCATCCCGACGCTGGAGGCGCCGGACGATCCGGACGGCCCGTTCGCGAGCAGCCCGTTCGCGCGCGCCCTCGGCATTCGCGTCAACGACGACGGCACGCTGACGATGCCGTTCTCGCCCCAGATCATCGGCAATCCGATCCTGCCCGCGATCCATGGCGGCATGACCGGCGCCTTCCTCGAAACCACCGCGATTTTCGGCGTGAGGCGCGAGCTCGGCATCGCCGCGCTGCCCAAGCCGATCGGGCTGACCGTCAACTATCTCCGCTCCGGCCGGGCACTCGACACCTTCGCGAACGTCTCGATCGTGAAGCAGGGCCGGCGCATCGTCGCCTTCGAGGCGCGGGCCTGGCAAGACAATGCGAACAAGCCGATCGCCTCCGCCTTCGGTCATTTCATGCTGCGGCCGACGCCCGGAAACGACGAGGAATAGGCTATTTTCCCTTGACGGCCGGGGACCGGGCCACAACGATAGCGCGCTTTCTGCGAGAGGTATTGGGTTGCGGCATCCGCTCGACATCATCGCCATGTTCGCCGCGCTCTGGCTGCTGGCATCGATGGTGCTCGATGCGCTGACGCCGAAGGAACTGACGGCGGTAATGATCGGCATCGCGATCGGGCCCGCCATCGTCATCACCGCCGTGTTCTATTACCTGCGCTGCCCGCGCACGGATTTCGCAGTGATGTTCGCAGCGCTCTGGCTGATCTCCGACATCGCCATCGCCTTCATCTCGCCGACGCAGTTGCCGCATTTCCTGATCGCGCTCGGCTTCGTGCCGGCTCTGCTGATCGGCCTCGTGCTGCACTGGCAACGTTTCCAGCGCCGCCACGAGCGACTGACGGTACCGTCGGTGAAGCGCGGCTAGCGCGATAGCAGATTGGTCTTGGCGAGATCAATGACCTCGTCGCCGCGGCCGCTCATCACGGCGCGCAGCACCCACAGGCTGAAACCCTTGACCTGCTCGGCCGTGATGGTCGGCGGCATCGACAGCTCCTGCTTGGCGGTGACGACGTCGAGCAGCGCCGGTCCGTCGTGGGCCAGCACCTCCTTCACCGCGCCCGGGAGTTCGCCGGGGTCCTCGACGCGCCTGGCGAAGATGCCCATCGCGCGCGCCATCGCCGCGAAATCGGGATTCTCCAGGTCGACATTGGTATCGACGAAGCCCGCCGCCTTCATCTCCAGCGCGACGAAGCCGAGCACGCCGTTGTTGAAGATCACCACCTTCACGGGCAGCTTCATCTGCGTCAGCGTGATCAGATCGCCCATCAGCATGGTGAAGCCGCCGTCGCCCGACAGCGAGATCACCTGACGGCCAGGCTGCGAGGCCTGCGCACCGATCGCCTGCGGCATGGCATTGGCCATCGAGCCGTGCACGAAGGAGCCGATCAGCCGGCGCCGGCCGTTCATGTCGAGATAGCGTGCGGCCCACACCGTCGGCGTGCCGACATCGGCGGTGAACACGGCATCATCGGAGGCGTGGTCGCTGATGACTTTTGCCAGATATTGCGGATGGATCGGCTTTGATCCCGGCGTACCCTTGGCGAGCGAATCGAGGCCTTCGCGCGCCTTCTTGTAGTGCGCGATCGCATCGTCGAGATGCTTGCGCTGCGTCTTGGCCTTGAGCAGCGGCAGCAGCGCCTCGATGGTGGGCTTGACGTCGCCGACGAGATCGAGATCGATCTTGCAGCGCCGTCCCAGATTTTCAGGGCGAATGTCGATCTGCGCGACCTGGCAGTCGGTCGGGAAGAACTGTTTGTAGGGGAAATCAGTGCCGAGCATCACCAGCGCGTCGCAGGCGTGCATGGCAGCATAGCCCGAGGAGAAGCCGATGAAGCCGGTCATGCCGACGTCATAGGGATTGTCGTACTCGACATGCTCCTTGCCGCCAAGCGCATGCACGATCGGGCTCTTCAAGGCCTCCGCCAGCTGCATCAGCGGCGCATGCGCACCGGCACAGCCACGGCCGCAGAATAGCGTGATCCGCTCGGCGCCGTTGAGGAGATCCGCCAGCGCCGTCAGCTCATCGGCCTGCGGCACGACCTTCGGCGGCGTCAGCGCAAGCCCGCGCGTCGTGGACAGCGCACGCTTCGGCGGGTCGCGGAAGGCGACATCGCCGGGCATGGCAATGACCGCGACGCCGCGCAGACCCACGGCCGCGCGGATCGCATTCTCAATAACGTACGGCAGCTGGCTCGGGTCCGAGACCAACTCGCAATAATGGCTGCATTCGCGGAACAGGTTTTGCGGATGGGTTTCCTGAAAGTAGCCGCCACCGATCTCGGCCGACGGGATCTGCGCCGCAATCGCCAGCACGGGAACGCGGCTGCGATGCGCGTCGAACAGGCCGTTGATCAGATGCAGATTGCCGGGCCCGCAGGAACCCGCGCAGACCGCGAGGCTTCCGGTCATCTCGGCTTCGCCGGCGGCCGCGAACGCCGCGACCTCCTCGTGCCGGACATGGATCCATTCGATGGTGCCGCGGCGGCGCAGCGCCTCGGTGAACGCGTTCAGACTGTCACCGACGATGCCGTAGATGCGCTTGACGCCGGCCTGTTCGAGCGTTGCCACGAACAGTTCGGCCACGTTGTTGATCGCCATGTCGGTCTCCTGATTCCACGAGTCACCCAAGATAGGATAACGCGCGACCGTGACTGCATCTTGTTTATTGCCGGCTCAGTCTTTCGCAATCGCCCGATCGTAGGCCGCGATCGTCACCCTGGCGCGCGCCGCGACATCGGCGGCCGACATGCCGGGCTTGTAGAGACTGGAGCCCAGCCCGAACGCAGTCACGCCGCCCTTGATGTACTCCGCAAAATTCTGGTCGGAGACGCCGCCGACGGCGGCGATCAGCACGCCTGGTGGCAGCACGGCGCGGATCGCGGCGATGCCCGAGGCGCCGAGCACGCTGGCCGGGAAGAACTTCAGGCCAGAGGCGCCGGAGCGCGCCGCGAGCAGCGCTTCGGTCGGCGAGAACACGCCCGGCAACGTCACCATGGCGTATTGATGTGCCCGCGTCAGCACCTGCGTATCCACATTCGGCGAGACCATCAGCTTGCCGCCGACGTCATTGAGGCGATCGACATCCGAGGTGGTCAGCACGGTGCCTGCGCCGATCAGCACGCCTGATGGCGCCAGCCTCACGGCGGTCGCAATCGAGCGGAACGGATCGGGCGAGTTCAGGGGAATCTCGATCGCGGTCATGCCGGCCTCGATCAGCACGCCGACGATGGCCTCGGTCTCATCTGGCTTGACGCCGCGCAGGATCGCGACCAGCGGTCGCTTCATCGGCGGAAAGGGAACGCTCATCTTCGGTGTCCTTCTATGTCGTCCAGATCGCGGCCGCCGCCATCGACAGGCCGCGGCGGACGGCTTCATCAGCATCGATCGGATTCACGGCCACCGACACCGCGTCGAAGGCGAGCCGGTACAACGCCGCAAGCCGCCCCGATGCAATCAGGGTGATGCCGGCTTTCGGCACCGTGCCCGAAAGCCCCGCCGCCAGCTCGACACCGATCAACGTGCCTGACAGCGTTTCGCGCGCGGCGGCCGGGGTGCCGCCGAACAGGAGCTGCCGCGATCGCGCGCCGAACAACAGGTTGGCCGCGAAGGCCGGCGCATCATACGCGGCTCTCACCGCCGCCTTGAAGCTCGAGACATCCTCGGCGTCATCGGCGCCGGCGACCGCGAGCGACAGGATCGTCTCGCGCGAGACCACGCTGAAGAGCTCGCCGGTCATGAAGGTGGAGAAATGCTCGACGGTGCCGTCCTTCACCCGCACCCATTTCGAATGCGTGCCGGGCATGCAGACCAGCGCTTCGCCGGCGGCATCGAGACCGAGCGCACCGAGCAGTTGCGTCTCCTCGCCGCGCATCACGTCAGGTGCGTTGGCGTCGCGCTGCGCGATGCCAGGCAGGATGCGGATTTCGCGCGCCTCGCCGGGCACGCGCGCGGCCTGCTTCAGGACCGCAGCGAGCGGCGCCGGCGTGTCGACATAGCCGGCCTCGACCCAGCCGGTCTTGGCGCCGGCCATGCCGCAGATGAGAACCGGCAGCCCGACGGGAGCCTCGACGGCCGCCAGATGCGACTGCAGCACGCCGGCAAAACCCACCTTGGCCGCGGCCAGCATGCCTTCGTCGCTGCGTCGCGCCGCCAGCACCTGGCCGGCGCGATCGACCAGCCACAGCCGAAAGCTGCTGGTGCCCCAGTCCACCGCGACATAGGCGGGTTCGGTCATCTCGACGTGTGTCCTCGTCTCACCGGCAAGACGCCGTCTCGCGACAATGAGACGGCGTCTTGCAAATCCGCCCCGGAATATCGGCAATTGCCGCCGCAAACCAGCGCTTTCTCGCAGGTCTGAGCCGCCCGCCGCGCTGGCACAGCGCTTGCTGAATTGCCTCCGCTCACGTCCGTGAACCGCGCAGCAAGACGCGTCAACATCAGATGAGGAAACCCATGGAGATCGGCTATTTCACGATGCCTTCGCATCCGCCGGAGTGCGGCCTGAAGGAAGGACACGACTGGGACCTGCAGGTCCTGCGCTGGCTCGACGAGCTCGGCTATCAGGAAGCCTGGATCGGCGAGCACCACACCGCGCCCTGGGAACCCAATCCCACCCCCGACCTGCTGATCGCGCAGGCGCTGATGCAGACCAAGAATATCCGCATCGGGCCGGGCGGGTTCCTGCTGCCCTACCATCACCCGGCCGAGCTCGCCAACCGCGTCGCCATGCTCGACCACCTCTCCGAAGGCCGGCTCAATTTCGGCGTCGCCGCATCCGGCCTGCCGAGCGACTGGGCGATGTTCAACGTCGACGGCATGAGCGGGCAGAACCGCGACATGACCCGCGAGGCACTGGAGATCATCCTGAAGATGTGGAGCGATCCCGCGCCCTGGACCTACAAGGGCAAGTTCTGGACGGTCTCCAAGCCGGACACGATGTTCGACTTCCTCAAGCCGCACATCAAGCCATTGCAGACACCACATCCGCCGATCGGCGTCGCCGGCCTGTCGAAGAACTCGGACACGCTGAAGCTTGCCGGCGAGCGCGGCTTCATCCCGATGAGCCTCAACCTCAACCCGGCCTATGTCGGCAGCCATTGGGACTCGGTCGAGATCGGCGCCGCCAAGACCGGGCGCAAGCCGAACCGCGCGGATTGGCGCCTGGTGCGCGAGGTGTTCGTGGCCGACACCGACGAGGAGGCCTGGAAGCTCTCGACCGGGGACATGATGGGCCGGATGATGGGCGAGTATTTCCTGCCGCTGCTGGGCCATTTCGGCTTCAAGGACTATCTGAAGCACGCGCCCGACGTGCCCGATAGCGACGTCACCGTCGAATATTGCGCCAAACGGAACTGGATCGTCGGCTCGCCGGCAACCGTCGCCGAGAAGATCGAGAAGATCTACGACGAGGTCGGCGGCTTCGGCGTGCTCTGCGTGTTCGGCTTCGACTACAAGCACAAGCCGGAAGCCTGGCACCACTCGCTCTCGCTGCTCAAGAACGAAGTGATGCCGCGCCTGAAGCATCTCGGCTCCGCGAAGAAGGCAGCTTGACCGACAGCGGGTGCGGCGCGATCGTGCCGCACCCGCATTCATTTCGGAGATTTTTGGCGTGAGCGTGGACGCGAAGGAATTCAAGCAGGCGATGCGCCAATGCGCCGGCGCGGTCGCACTGGTCACGGTGGGCGCCGAACACGGCAAGCGCACGGGACTGACGGTCACGTCGGCCTGTTCGCTGTCGGACAATCCGCCGTCGCTGATCGTCTGCGTCAACCGCAACGCCAGCGCGCATGCGCGCATCCGCGAGGAAGGAGCGTTTGCGATCAACTTCCTGCACGAGGACCACGCGGCGCTGGCGCTGACCTTCAGCGGCCAGAAAGGCGTCAACGGCGATGACCGTTTTGCTTTCGGCCAATGGACGCGCGGCGCGACCGGCGCGCCGGTGTTGACGGATGCGGTGGCGGCATTCGACTGCGCGCTGGCGCAGGAGTTTGAGACCAGGACACATTCGATCTTCGTCGGCGAGGTTCGCGGCGTGTCGCATTTCGACGGGGCTTCGCCGCTCGTGTATCTGCGCAGCAGCTTCCACGTCCCCCACGAAATCCGCGGCACCGTGACGGTCGGCGACCGCGATTCGCGGCATCTGAGCTGGAGCGATTTTTCGTAAGGAGCGGCGGCGGTACGTTCCCTCTCCCCGCACGCGGGGAGAGGCGAAAGAAAGAGCGCCTACTGCGTCGTCTCGATCTTCAGTTGCTTGATCTTCCGATACAGCGTCGCGCGGCTGAGCTTCAACGCACGCGCCGCTTCCGTCACCCGGCCGCCATGCTTGCGCAGCGCCTCGACGATCGTCGCGCGCTCGGCTGCAGCGAGATCCGGCTCCGGCGTTCGGCCGCCGAATGGTGGTAGATCAAGATCTGCATCCACGATGACGCCGCCCTCCGCCGTGCAGCCGGCAAGCCGCAGCACATGGCGGAGCTGGCGCATATTGCCGGGATAGGGATAGGCCGAGAGCAACACCCACGCCTCGTTAGACAGGCGGCAGTCCGGCGCCTCCTCGCGCGCGATCTGGCGAATGATGTCGTCGCGATCGGCGCGCTCGCGCAAGCTCGGCAATCGTACCTCCATGCCGCGCAGACGAAAATAGAGGTCGGCGCGGAAAGCGCCCTCTTCGGCCATGCGACCGAGATCGCGGTGGGTGGCGCTGATCAGGCGGATGTCCACAGGCACCGGCTTGAGCGCACCGAGCGGCCAGACCTCGCGGTTCTCCAGTACGCGCAAGAGACGCGTCTGCAGCGCGATCGGCATGTCGCCGATCTCGTCAAGGAACAGCGTGCCGCCGTCGGCCTGCACGATCAGGCCCTTCGAACCGTCGCGCCGCGCGCCGGTGAAGGCGCCCGCCTCGTAGCCGAACAGCTCGGCGTCGATCAGGCTCTCCGGCATCGCTGCGCAGTTCAGCGCGACGTAGTTGTTGCGGGCGCGGCTGCTGGCGGCGTGAATGGCGCGTGCGAATACGTCCTTGCCGACGCCGGTCTCGCCGTGCAGCAGCACCGGCAGATTGTGATCGCCGATGCTTCGCAGCCGTTTGACGCTTTTGACCAGGCCGGGATCGCGGCCGGCAAGCCGGTGCATCGCGTCGTAGCGATCGACAGGCGCGTCACGACGCGGCGCAGGTGATCTTGCGCGCAGCGGCGGCGCGACATGTCCCCGCCCCAATGCGCGGCCATCGGCACGGCGCAGCTCGACAGTCTCGTCCGCGCCACGCGCGGCGTGATGGTCGAACTTGACGTAGCGCGACAGATCGATGCCGGATGCGATCAGGCCGTCAGTGAGGCCCAGGAGCGCCCGCGCCGAGCGGCAGGCGCCGACGATGCGGCGGTCGTCGTCATAGGCGAGCAGGCCACTGCCGCCATCCCCCGGTACGGTGGCGATCCAGGCGTTACGGAAATGACCGCGGAAGATCGCGCCCTCCATCCGCCGGGTCGCCTCCATGGTCACCGCGAGCGCGAGCTGGTGCGCGGTACGTTCGAGATCCTCGCGGCATGAAGTGATGTTGACGGCGCCGGCGAGCCGGCCCGCCTGGTCGAACAGCGGCGCCACGGCGCAGGAGAACATGTGCCACTGCGCGCGAAAATGCTCGTCGCGATGCACCAGGATCGGCTTCTGCTCGGCCAGCGCGGTGCCTAGCCCGTTGGTGCCTTCGAAAGCCTCGGCGAAGTTCGAGCCGGTGTAGATCTTCCAGTCCATGAACAGTCTCGCGTCGGCCTCGCCCGGCAGACGGCTGAACAGCATGGTCGCGTTCGCATCAGCCAGATTGACGCAATAGCCGGCGTCGCGCAGCACGCGGGCGAGATCATCGAGCTCGGGCGTGACGAACCTGATCGTCTCCTCCATGGGCTCGGCGACATGGCGGATTTCGGCCTCAGTCAACGTCTGTGGCGGGCCCTGGCGGGCGGGATCGAGCTTGTGGCTGATGACGCACCGCCGCCAGGAATTGGCGATGCGCGACGTGGCATCGACGTCGGCCAAGCGGTCTGTAACCCGATTGGCGACCGACAAGACACGGGCGACATGGTTCGAGGCCGAAAGGCTGGCCATCGCGGACGTCTCCACCCTGTATTATTGTGCAAAGTCTGGCACCACGGGCGGGGATGTCAATCGGGAAGCGGTCAGGGCCCCGCCTGCGGCCGACGCCCTCGGCAGGATCTGCCGGCCACCCCGGCAGAATCTCACCCTGGTGCGGTCCGGAGACGTCCCGAAACGCCCTGCAACTCTTTGAAATGACGATCATCATGGAAATGGCCTGGGGCTTGCTTCCATTGCGCCGCATCGCCCTTCAGGCGGTTCGGAATGCCTCCAGAGCAGGAGTTTCGTCATGAGTATCGGCATCGCCAGTCACACCCCCTCGCCCCTGAGTGTTGTCGGTCCATCGCCCCGGCCGATGGCTGGAGACATTGCCAGGACCTCGGATCAGCAGTCGAAGGACGGCGCCACCGCAACAAATGATCGAGGCGTAGCCTTCAACCAGCGCATCCGGGGGGCGGGACACGATCTGCTCGACGCTTCGACCCTGACTGCGCTCACCGATACGGCCTCGTCCGACTCGTCCTCATCAGCGCCAACCCCTCCGGCCGACAGCCACGCCAGCCCGGCCCCGACGACGGGAACCACGAGCGAATCCGGCAAGCGCGTGGCCATCGACTTCATTCACGTCGAATTGCCGAATGGCGCCAAGTTCGATCTCAGTCACACGCCGAGCGATGGCGAAAGCAGCGACGACGCGCTGAAGAGCCTGCTCAGCGCCGCAGAGGAACTCAGCAAGCTGCTAAGTGGCCTCGGCGCCGCCGCGACCCATCAGGACGGCAACGCCCCATCCGGCGACGCAGCAGCGTCGGCCTATGCCAAGCAACTGTCCGCCTATGCTGAGAGCCTCGCTCAGGCCGGCACGGTCGTCAGCGCCTGACCTGCCTCACCAAGTATCGATACAGGGCCGCTTCTTCTCCGTCCGCGCCGGTGGCTTCGGCACGGAGCGCAGCCCCGCCATGATCCAGCGCCGCGTCTCGGAGGGGTCGATGACATTGTCGATCTCGAACACCGAGGCGATCGAGACCGCCTTGCCGTTCGCGTAGAGCTCGGCGACCTTGTTGCGGTAGTAGGTCTCACGCTCCTCGGGGTCGGCGATCGCCTCCATCTCCTTGCGGAAGCCGAGCCGGACATAACCCTCCAGGCCCATGCCACCGAACTCGCCGGTCGGCCAGGCCGCGGTGAAGAACGAGGCGTGGAAGCCGCCGCCGATCATCGACTGCGCGCCGAGACCATAGCCCTTGCGCAGCACGATGCCGAACAGCGGCACGGTAAGGCTCGCACCGGTGACGAACATGCGCGAGACGTGGCGCACGATCGCGGTCTTCTCGGCTTCGGGACCGACCATGAAGCCGGGCGTGTCGCAGAGCGAGACGATGGGCAGGTCGAAGGCGTCGCAGAGCTGCAGGAAGCGCGCGGCCTTGTCGCCGGCATCGGCATCGATCGCGCCGCCGAGATGGCGCGGATTGTTGGCGATCAGGCCGAACGGCCTGCCCTCGATCCGGATCAGCGCAGTGACCATGCCGACGCCGAACTCCCGGCGCAGCTCCAGCACGCTGTCCTTGTCCGCGAGGAGGTCGATCACGCTGCGGATGTCGTAGACGCGCAGACGGTTCTCGGGGATCGCGCGGCGAAGCAGGCGCTGGTCGGCGGCCTGCCACTCCGTCACCGCGCCCTGGAAATAGGACAGATATTTTTGCGCGACGGACGTCGCCTCCGCCTCATCCTCGACGAGGATGTCGATGACGCCGTTGGGCGACTGGAAGGAGACCGGGCCGACCTCGGCTGGATGGTAGACGCCGAGCCCGCCGCCTTCGATCATCGCCGGGCCGCCCATGCCGATCGAGGCGTTCCTGGTGGCGATGATGACGTCGCAGCAGCCGAGCATCGCGGCGTTGCCGGCAAAGCAATAGCCGGAGACCACACCGATCACAGGCACCAGGCCGGAGAGCCGTGCGAACTGCACGAAGGACGGACCGTCGAGGCCGGTCATGCCGAGCCGGTCGGTGTCACCGGGCCGGCCGCCACCACCCTCAGCATAAAACACCAGCGGCACGCGCCAGTCTTCCGCCAGCGTCAGCATGCGGTCGATCTTCTTGTGGTTCATGTGGCCCTGCGTGCCCGCGAGCACGGTGTAGTCATAGGCCACGACGATGCAGCGGCCGCTTTCAGCGCCAAACTTATCGGCATTCACCGTGGCAACGCCCATGACGAGACCATCGGCCGGCGTGTTCTTGACGAGATCGTCGACCTTGCGCCGGCGGCGCTGCGCCGCGATGGCGAGGCTGCCATATTCCATGAACGAGCCATCGTCGACGAGCTGGGCGACATTTTCGCGCGCGGTGCGCTGGTTCGTGTTGCGGCGGCGCTCGACCGAGGCCGGCCGATTGGCATCGAGCGTATTGGCCTGGCGCGCGATCAGCTCAGCCAGATCAGGACGGATGTGGTCGAGATCGATCTCTGCCTCCGCCGCCGACGCGTCGGCCGCGACGTCGAGCGGCTCCAGATACAGGATCGGCTCGCCATGCATCAAGGTGACGCCGTCGCCGGCGACGAGCTTCATGACGCGGCCGCCCTGCTCGGCCGTGACGAGATGCTCCATCTTCATGGACTCGATCACGGCGAGCTGCTGGCCGGGGCGCACGATCTCGCCCTCCTTGACCTGGATGGTGACGATGGTCCCCTGCAAGGGCGCCGCGACCATCAGTGCGCCTTCCGGCACCACCTGCGCGACGTGTGCCTCAGTGACGTGAGCGCTGCTGCGCTCAGTTGCGGCAAAATACAGCGGCTTGGCCGCGCCATCGGCGGCCTCGACGAGCTTTGCGATGTTGCGATCGATGAAGTCGGTCGCGATGCGGTTGGTCCTGAAATCGGGATGCGCGAGCACCGCCTGGAGGAAAGCAATGTTGGTGACGACGCCGTCGATCCGGAACTCGCGAAGGGCGCGCGAGGCTTTCGCTACGACGTCATGCCAGGCCTCGCCCGGCGTATGAACGACGACCTTGGCCAGCAGCGAGTCGAACGCCGCGCTGGTCTTGTAGCCGGCATAGCCAAAACTATCGACGCGGACGCCGGGTCCCGATGGCGGCTCGAACAATGCGAGCACGCCACCGGTCGGATGCGTCGCGCCCGTAGCGTCCAGCGTCTCCATGTTGACGCGGAGCTGCATGGCATAGCCGCGCGGCTTCGGAATCGATCCCTGCGCGAGGCCGAGCGAGGCCAGCGTCGCGCCTGATGCGACCGCGAGCTGGGCACGGACGAGGTCGAGTCCAAGCACTTCTTCCGTCACGGTATGCTCGACCTGGAGCCGGGGATTGGCCTCGATGAACGCAAAGCTGTCCTCGGCCGTGCCGTCGACCAGGAACTCAAACGTGCCGAGATTGTCATACGACGCCGCAGCCGCGAGCTGCTTCGCCGCCTCGATGATGCGGCCGCGCAAGGACTCGCTCAGGGACGGGCTCGGCGCCACCTCGATCAGCTTCTGGTGCCGGCGCTGGATGGTGCATTCACGCTCCCAGAGATGGGAGATCGCGCCATGACGGTCGCCGATGATTTGCACCTCGATGTGGCGCGCCTGCCGGATCAGCCGCTCGGCATAGACGCCGTCGAAGCCGAATGCCGCCTTGGCTTCGGACTGGCAGCGCGCATAGGCTTCGGCGAGATTGGCCACGTTCTCCACGACACGCATGCCGCGGCCACCGCCGCCGGCGATCGCCTTGATCACGATCGCGGCGCCCTTGCCCAGGGATTCGAAGAATGCGGTGATCTCCTCGAGGCTCGACGGGCCGCTGGTGCCGGCGATGATCGGCACGCCGCAGCGCTTTGCCAATTGCCGCGCCGCGACCTTGTCGCCGAACAGCTCGAGCGCCGTCACCTTCGGCCCGACGAAGGCGATGCGCGCCTCCGCGCAGGCGTTGGCGAATGCCGCGTTCTCGCTGAGGAAGCCGTAGCCGGGATGCAGGGCATCGCAGCCGGCACTCCCGGCCGCCTTCACCACCGCCTCGATGTCGAGATAGGCCCGCGCACCGCGGCCGGGGATTTCGACCGCCTCGTCGGCAACACGAGCATGCAGCGACAGCGCGTCATCCGCGGGGTGGACCGCAACCGTCGCGATGCCTGCATCGGCCGCCGCGCGTGCGATGCGGATGGCGATCTCGCCACGGTTGGCGATCAGGAGTTTCTTGAACGACATGCAGCGATCTCCATGCCCGCAGCCGAACGGGGGTGGCAGGTTCGATGGTCCTGCATCTTCGCTTTGGCTGCAGCCGTCAAGAGAGGGAATACCGGACGCGATGACCGCTCCCGTCGGCCGGAATATCAGACGGCCTCGCGCGCCCTGATGAGGCGAATAATCCGCGCCACGGCAGACGTGATCGGCGCGATGACGGGGACTGTGAACATCGGCTGCAGCTCGCGCGCGGCCTCGCCGAGCGGCCCACCGCCGATGATGACGGCCTCGGCGCCATCTTGCGCGATGCAGGCCTCAACCGCACCGGCGAGGGCTCCGCACAGCCGCGCCGGATCGCGCATCAGCTCTTGCGCATCGCCCTCGGCAAAGCGCGTGCCGGTGTAACGCGATCGCAATCCCAGCGCTTCCGGCAGCGCATCGATCTTGGCTTCCAGCAGCGGCGTCGTGGTCGCGACGCCAAAGCGGCGGCCATCTTCCGCAGCCGCGAGCATTGCGGACTCTCCGATGCCGACCGCGGGCAAGCTCAATGCCGCCTTGATCCCGGCGAGACCGGGATCGCCGAACGCGGCAACGATGATGCCGTCGCACCCGGCACTGCGGGCCAGCGCAATCTCTTCGACCTCAGGTGCAGCCGCCTCCAGCGCCTCTGCCGACACGATCATCTTCGGCGCGCGCGTCGCCGTTGCGCCGACGACGTCGAAGCCGTCCGCAACGACGGACTTCGCGATGGCGACCATCATCGCGGTGGTCGCATCGAGACTGTTCGAATTGATCAGGAGGATGCGGCGCTGTTCGATGACATTCAAGACCCACCTTCGCGACGGCGCGCTCCCTTGGCCGGCGTGCCCCAGCTCTCATGCAGCGCTCCGGAGCGGAAGTCCAGCCTCGTCAGGCCGCGCGGACGTGGTCATGAACGCGCTCACCTTCTGCTTCAGGCTGACGCTGTCGGCCGCCAGCGATCGGGCCGCCGACAGAACCTGCGACGACCCGCGCCCGTCTCGGACGCTCCGCGCTGCACGTCGGGCTTTAGAATTCGTCGACATTCACGTGGCTGCCAAATCTAGAAGACCTCGATATCGGCCTTCCCAGCGTTGACTTGCATCAGCCTCTGGCGGAACGATCGGCGCAGAAATTTTGCGCCAGCAGGGTCGTGAGCGCAGCCAGCGAGCAGAGGCTCCATGCACCAATCGACATACGCCAAATCCCTCGACCTCCCCGCGCTGAGCGCCGCGGAGCGATTGTTCATCTGGGGATTTCGGGCGAAGGCCCGCAGCGGAGGCGCCGCTCCGACGGCGGCCGACATCCAGGAGGTGTATGATTATTTTCGCGTCGGCGATGCCGTGCCTTCACTGGATTCCATCATCGAGATCTTTGCCTGCACGGGGCATACGGCCATCGAGGTTCATTGCCCGACCTGTCCGAAGATGTCGGACAGCGAGCACGGAATCCTGCACGCCATCGCCGCGGCACAGCAGGACCGCATCGATGTTGCGCGCGCGCAATTCGAGAGCTGGCTACCGCCTGTCGGCGTCGACTGGGCGCTGGCGCCGGTCCGGGGTCTTGCAACGATCTTCCGCATGGCCGGTCTCATCCTGCCCGAGCGGCAGGTTCCGTCTTTCGACCATGGCCGGACGATGGCGATGAAGAGCTGGCTGGTCGGAAGCCCCACCCTGCACTGACGAGATCCTTCATGACGCAGGATGCGTGCGGCTTTGTGCCAGTCCCAGACGACGGCAAGTCGCGGCTCTGTCCGCTCCAGGCCGCGCTTGCGACGCGCCCCTGCGTCGAGAACTACGATGATTTTTGCCGCGTTGCGCTGTCGCTGTTCCGCTTCATCGGCGCCGCCTATGCGACCGGCGCCTCCGATTGCTGGGAAGCGGCCTATCGCTTTGCCGACGAGGCGCCCGGCATTGCCGACAGCCCGCTGCTGGTCGCGCGGGCGGCCGCGCTTGTCAGGATCCTGCGCAGCGGCCGGCCATGCGATCTCTGCTTCATGCCGCCGTCCTGCCGGCGCCTGTCGAAGGACGAGGCGGAATTGATGCGACTGCTCGCGGTCGCCCGCGGCAAGCAGCCGGGTGAACTCGAATCTGTCGTCTGCCAATTCGTCGGCAACGAGAACGAGATTGCGACGACGCGGGCGGTCAACGCGCTCGCGGTCTGCTAGCCACCCTTCTTGCCGAGCACGAGATCGATCGTGTGCGCGGCAATCTTGCGCAGCTGCGGCTCGTCGCCATAGGCACGTTCGAGCACCCCAAGGCCCCGCGTCACCGTGATGATGTGCAGTGCTGCGGCTGCGGCGTTGCCGCTGAATTCGCCGCGTTCGGCGCCTGCCGACAACGTGTCCTGAACCAGGGCGGTGATGCGCGAGATCAGGTTCGCGAAGGTCCGACGCGCCTCTTCGTCCAGCCCCTCGCCTTCGACCGCACCGAGCTCCATCAGGCCGCGCGTGGTCGGACATCCCCGGGGTGGCGTGCCGGAGCGAAAATTGGTGATGGTCAGGTCGAAGAACGCGGTGAGACGTTTTCGCAAGCTGCCGGCACCGAGCGCTTTTCGCAGGGCGAGGAGATAATCGTCCGCGTAGCGTTCATAGGCCTGGAGGAACAGCGCCTCCTTGCTGCCAAAGGCATTGTAGAGGCTGCCGCGTTGGACACCGGCGTCGCGCGCGATATCCGACAGCGAGCTGCCGCGCACGCCCTTGCGCCAGAACTGCTCGAACGCGATGCGCAGGACGTCGTCGTGGTCGAATTCGCGCGGTCTCAATGTCGTTTCCTGGCTTGAAGGGTTTTGGCTCGCAGTATTTGACACGACGTCAAGAACGTGGTTTCTAGACATCCTGTCAAAAACTAATTGGGCTTGATAGCCCGTTTCGTCAATGGGTTGAACCGCCGGCGCGGGCGATTTGCCTTGTCCGGCCGGACAGCATGCAAAGGGTCTCGCGATGCCTCTCCTTCACATCTCGATGCGCGCCGGGAGGCCGGAAGCCTACCGGCAGGCGATCCTCGACGGCCTCTATCGCGCCATGCGCGAGGCGCTGAACGTGCCTGAAGGCGACGAGTTCATGACCATCAGCGAGCTTTCGCCTGCAAACTTCCGTTGCGGCAATGCCTATGGCGTCAAGCGCAGCGAGGACGCCGTGCTGATCCAGATCACGGTGTTCGCGACGCGCACCGCGCAGCAGAAGAAGGCGCTATACCGCCGGATCGCGGACCTGCTCGGCGAAAACCCGGGCATCCGCCCCGAAGACGTGTTCGTGAACGTGCTCGACGCCCCCGCGGAGAACTGGTCCGTCGGCCACGGCATCGCGCAATTCGCATGAGGCGACGCGCGCTGTCGATTTAGCCTGCAACGCACGTCTCCATGACCCCGTCGAGCTCGGCCTTCGACAGCACGCCGAGCTCGGCGATAAAGACGATCCTCGCGCGCGGCACGCCAGGGGCGGGCGCATCGCCGGGCGCGAGCGTGGCGCGGCCGCCGGCGAATTGAAACACCATCAGGCGTCCCGGCTGCTCGACGGTCTCGAACAGGCCCTTCGCGCGCGCAAGCTTGGGCGCAAGCCGACCGATGGCCTGCTGCAGGCGCGGCAACGAGAGCGGCTGGTCCGAGGTCCAGCTCAGCGTCTCGAAGCGCTCCTCCGCCGGGCGTTTCGGCCCCGGCTCCCGCGGCGTCGGCGCGCGATCGACGGTCGCAGGGAACAGCAGCGCGGATGGGATCTCGCCGTGTTTCGCATCCACCACCACGGCGGGGACGCGCAGGGCGCGGATGGCTTCACGCAGCCGCCCACCCGCGCCCTCCTCCGCCAGATCCAGCTTGCTCAGCGCCACGATGTCGGCGACGCGCAATTGCGAGCGCATCAGCGCGTCGTCCAGGGCGGCCGGCGGCGTGCCCGCGTCCATCACGCAGAGCACGGTTTCCAGCGGCGCCTCGCGCAGGATCACCGGGTCCATCAGGTTGCGGACGATGTCGGCGGGATCGGCGACGCCGCTGGTCTCGATGACGATATATTCCGGCTTCGGATCGCGCCGCAGCAGCGTCGAGAGCGTGCGGAGCAGATCGCCTTCGAGAGAGCAGCAGATGCAGCCATTGGCAAGGCTCACCACGCCGTCGCTGGCGCCCGCGACCAGCTCCGCATCGATGTTGATCGCACCGAAGTCGTTGACGATTGCGGCGATGCGGCGGCCTTCCGCATGCGCCAGCAGATGGTTCACGACCGTGGTCTTGCCGGCCCCCAGAAAGCCCGTCACCAGGACAACGGGGACCGGCATGTCTCAACCCTCGACGACGGGACGGCGGACGGGCTTTCCGGGCCGCGCCGCGACATCGAGGATGCCGTCGCTGATCAACGGCTGGCCGCTGACCACCAGATGCCGCACGCCCGCCGACGGACGGTTCATCGCCGTGAAGGTCGCGCAGTCGCTGAGCTTCTCGTAGTCGAACACGACGATGTCGGCATCGGCGTCCTTCGTGAGCCTTCCCTTGGCGCGCATCGCCGGCGTGCTCTGCGACAGGATCTCCGCCGGGATCAGCGCGCATTTGCGCACGCCTTCCAGCAGCGACACGGTCTTGCGCTCGCGCACCCATTCGCGAATGAATTTCGTGAAGCAGCCGGCCGAGCGCGGGTGCGACGTGGCGTCATCGGGCAGCGGCCAGGCGTCACCGGTGTAGGTCTTGCCGTCCGACGTGGTCCACGGCATCGCGTCGGAGGCGATGGCCCCGCCGGGATACAGCACCGACATGTCGAGGAGGTCGCGGTGATGCGCGTTGTTCTCGGTGTCGAGGATGTGCCAGAGCACCAGCGAGGACGGCTCCTCGGCCTGCGCCTTGAGCAGCTCTTCGCGGTCGTGGAAACGGTAGCCGTCGGTCACGCGCTGCACTGAATCATAGCCGGTACCGTTGCGCTCGACGAATTCAGGATCGCTGAAGAAGGCCGCGGCCAGCACGGTCGAGCCGGTGCCGTAAGGATAAGCCTCGACCGTGATGGGCAGGCCCTGCGCCTGCGCCTTCGCGATCAGCACCCGGCAACGCTCGATGTCGGTCTTGCTCGACGAATTGAAATGGCAGATGTGCATGTGCGCGCCGGTGGCGCCGGCATAGCCGATCAGGCGGATATAGGCTTCGGCCGCGCTCTCGGGGTCGACGCGCGACATGTAGGCGACGTGGGTGAAGGTCGGCACGTCCTGCTTTGCGGCGAGCTGGCAGACCGCGGTCAATTCCTGCACGCCGGCGCCCGGCGCGTAGGCGTTCAAAATGCCGATGCCGATGCCGCCCTCGTTCAGGCCGCGCTCGAGACGTTCGAGAATGCCGGCGACCTCCGCATCACTCGCCACGTTGTCGATCCAGCGCCGGTCGCGCATGGCGTTGCCGAACGCCTCCAGCGAGCTCTCCGCATTGGAGCCCGTCATCGCGCCGATGCGCGCAAAGGCCCAGTTGGTGGCGGCCCCATAGTTCAGCACACGGCCTTTCCTGGCCTGCCGCTCATACCACGACCCGACCGGCAGCACGCCGGCCTCGAGATCGAGCGTCGTCGTCACGCCGTCGAACGCCTGCATGCGATCGGCCGGGATCGACTGGCCGTGGGCATGCAAATCGATGAAACCAGGGGCGACCACGAGGCCGGTCGCGTCGATCACCCGCTCGGCGCCGCCGAGGCCCGTGCCGACGGCAGCGATCCTGCCGTCCACCACCGCCACATCGCCAACGGCGTCCATCCCGCTCGCGGGATCCACCACCCGGCCGCCGCTGATCACCAAACCGCTCATATCGTCACTCCGAAAAGCTATTGCCAAAACCTCCAAAGGCCCGGCAGCAGCTTTGGAAGCGGAGACCGGCCGCATCGCGCACCGTCCCGGCGCGCATAGATGCAGATTTTGGGGGGAACGACTACCGCCGTTGATGCCGACGCATCATGCGGAATCGCGCGCGCGGTCAGAGCCCGTCAAACCACGATTTCCATTTCGGCACCGCCGTCGCAAAGGTGCCGCGATGGCTCGTACTACCGGTCGAGACGGCTTCGACGGCCGGGTTGCCGCTGCCGATCGCGCGCTGGTAGGTCATGGCGAGCTGGCCGAGCCCGACGCTGATCGCTTCGTCGGTCTCTCCGTAATAGTTGCGCACCGGGCTCTTGACGAGCCAGCGATACGCCTGTGTCTGCGCGACGAGCCGCCCGTAGGCCGAAGTTGCGAAGAACTGCGGATCGAAATAGTCGGCACGGATCAGCTTGTGCAGATCGGTCGGCACGTCCGCGGCGTTGAAAGGCTCGCGCATGTAGGCCTTGCGCGACACGTCGTAATAGGCATCCGCGATCAGCGAGCGCGCGAGCCCTGGCACGCCGTAATAATTCTCGAAGGAGAACGCCGTCAGTATGAACAGCGAATTCACCCAGCTCGCATCGTTCTTGCGCGGGAAGCTGAGAAAGCCGTTCAGCGCCACGAACGCGTCGACCGGCGCGCTCGCGGTTGCGGCGGCGTCGACCTTGATGCCGGATTGCTCGAGCTTCTCGAGCATGGCCATGGTCACGAACCCGCCTTGCGACCAGCCGGCGAGAAACAGTTTTGTCGTGGTGAGCTTGAGGTGATCGAGCACGGCGCGGCTTGCGATCAGCATGTCGTAGGTCGCCTGCTGGTGGCTCGCCTTGACCATATAGCCTTCCGGCTCGGTCGACGTGCCAAGCCCGAAATAGTCGGCGCCGATCACGACATATCCCTGGCCTGCGAACTGCGCGATCATCAGTTGCGTCTCCGGTGACTGTTCGGGAAACGACGGGACTTCCTGCTTCCCGTAAACCGTGCCGTGCTGGTACGTCACCATGGGAAACGACGTCCCCTCGACGTCGGGAACGGCCACCAGTCCGGACGTGACCGTCGGCTTGTTGCCACGCTCCGGCACCACGGACGCGTAGGTCACGCGATAGAGGCTGACGGCATTTCGCGCCGGGCTATAGGTTACGGTGATACCGGCGAAGGCCGGGGTATCGACCTGGAGGATCTTGTTCAGCTGAGCGGCATCCCAGCGGCCGATGCGCTGGTATTCGATGTTTGCCGACAATTTGACGATCTGGCTGTCCTGCGCCCGGGCCGAAAATCCCGGGAAGAGCTGGACAAGAAGCAGCAGCGAGAAGCATCGAACCAATTTCATGCAAAAGAACCGTTGAATGAGGACGTGACAGCCTAGGCGGTTTGGGTTGAGATTCTGTTTCGGGTGGGCGTCGGGCCCATCGTGGGACCCTCTGTTGATCGGCATGGTACGATCGACGCGCGCAGGCGCGACCACACCGGCAGTCTCGCGGCAGGATCTGCCCGAGTCACGTGCCTCTCGTCCCCCCGATACGATCCTTAAGTGCTTCCCGGCAGCCATCGCGAAGGTTGCACGCCGAAAGCTGATCATGGTGGACGCCGCCGATGTTCTCGATGCCCTGAAATCGCCTCCCGGCAATCGTCTTGAAGCTCTCAAGGGAGATTTGGCGGGCAAGTACTCGATCCGGATCAACGATCAATGGCGGATCGTGTTCAAATGGACCGATACAGGCCCCGAAGACGTCGAGATCCTGGACTATCACTAGCTCGGACGACCGCCACCGACTGAAAGGAGTTTGCAGATGACAAAGAAACTTCCGCCGATTCACCCTGGCGAAATCCTGCGCGAAGAATTTCTCGTTCCGCTCAAGCTGACGCCCTATGCGGTCGCGGCCGCCCTGAACGTGCCGCGCACCCGGATCGAACGCATTGCGCGCGAGGAAAAGCCCGTTACAGCCGACACCGCGCTACGGCTCGGCAAGTTTTTCAAGACCGGCGCAGCGTTCTGGATGAACATTCAGACGCGCTTCGACCTCGAAATGGCGGAAGATGTGCTTGCGCCGCAGATCAGGAAGATTGCAACTTACGAAGCGGTTTGAGAGCAACGCAATCGCGAATACCGACGATCCCATGCCAGTGAGTTTCGGAGACATCACCTAAGCCTTCGAATTCGCCAACACCAATGGCGACATGGGAGAATTTCGCGCGTTCGTCTGCAGGCAGACCGGAAATATCCATTATCAAACCGATTTCATTGACGGCTCTGAGTTGAAGGACGAACTGCCCGAGGACATTGACGACGAGGACAAGTACATTCCGCTCCCGGACAAGCGTGAACTCGGCCTGGGCAAGCCGCTGGTGCTCGACTTTGCCCGCGAATTCCTGCCGAACGATTTTGACGACGCCCGCTATTTCTTCAGCAAGCGGGGCGCCTATCCGAAATTCAAGGCGCTGCTCGCCAGACGAGGTGCGATCGATCGCTGGCATGTGTTCGAGGCGAAAGCCACGGAGCAAGCGTTGCGCGACTGGTGTGCGCTGAATGAGATCGAAATCGTCGGTTGATTGACCAAGCAGTCCAAGCCTCCGGACCCGAAGGCCCGGAGGTCGCATGCCGGACAAGCCGTCCGCTCAGTTCTGCCGGTGGACGGTGATGTTGATGTGGCCGCCGCCGCCGAGACTGCCCAGGGCTTCGATGCCTTTGCCCCATTGTTCGCCGACCCACTTCGCAGCCGAATGAACTTCATGCTTGATCCAGCCCCAGACGCCGCCTCCGGCAATGGCGTCGAGTTCTTCGATGGACAGTTCGCGGTTCTCAAAACCGGCGTCGTCAGGATTTTTCATTGGCGTCTCCAGTTGGTGATGCGGGCCATCCCGCAAGCACGCGCAGGATGCGCGCGCACGCCAGATGACAGCTGTGACGGCGATCACCTCGGTCGCGACAGGCAAAAAATTGTCGCTCACGTCGCGGGGCGACGAGGCTGGTGATCGCAGAGGAAGACAAGCGGGGCTGAAGCCCGGCTGCGGCCCTGCTTCGAGACGACCGGCTGCGGTGGGCTCCCAGGGATTAGGTTCTGTACCCATAACCATTGAGCGTTTGGGTTTGTCGTGATTCAAGGTCCCAGGAGGACCTTGATCATGGCCCGGTACGATGTTTCGGAGACCGAGTGGCGTTTGATCGCACCGCTGCTGCCCAACAAACCGCGGGGCGTGGCACGGGTGGACGACCGACGCATCATCAATGCGATCTTTTATGTTTTGAGGACGGGCTCGCCCTGGCGCGATCTGCCCAGTCGCTACGGGCCTTATACGACCGCCTATAATCGCTATAACCGCTGGTCGAAGGCTGGCGTCTGGCTGCGGATTTTCGAGACACTTGCGGCGCAATCACCCGGATCCCTGCACCTCATAGACTCTTCGATCATTCGCGCTCACCAGCATGCAGCCGGCGGTAAAAAGGGGGCCCGGATCACGCCATTGGCCGTTCTCGTGGAGGACTGAGCACCAAGATCAACGCCGTCGTGGATGAGAATGGCCTTCCATTGCGGATCGTGCTCTCCGCCGGACAGGCATCTGACAAGGCCGCCGTGGCAGCCCTGCTTGAGGGACTGCCGCCGGCCCGCGCGCTCATTGCCGATCGCGGCTACGACGCTCAGGCCATCGTCGAACTGGTTCGCCAGCGCGGCAGCGAGGCGCACATCCCGACCCAGCGGGACCGTAAAGTTCAGCGCTCGGTCGATCCGGGTCTTTATCGCCAGCGCAATATGATCGAGCGCTTCTTCTGCAAACTCAAACACTTCCGCCGCGTCGCTACGCGCTTCGACAAACTCGCTAGAAACTTCCTCGCCGCCGTTCTGCTGGCATCAACGAGACTTTGGCTCCGAGCTTATGAGTCCACGACCTAGATCGCGTTTTGTGGCGAGAGGCTGGGACCGGCGGACAGCGGAAAGTTCAACGCTCGATGGAGCCGGATGGCGCTCCCTAGGGGAATCGAACCCCTGTTTCAGCCTTGAGAGGGCCGCGTCCTAACCGCTAGACGAAGGGAGCGTGCGGGCTAGCCAATAACCTCGAAATTTGTCCGCCGCAAGGACCCGGGCGGGCCTTTTACGGCTCATTGGCAAATTTCAGCTTTCCAGCCGGCTTCAGGGTGTGGGCGTCGAAGGTGCGGATCTCGATGACCCCGCCGACATCGAGGGTAACGACGAGGCGGTCGCCGGCAACCCCGGTCGAGACGATCCTGGCGCCCTTCGGCAGGGTGGCGGTGACGTCGCCCACCGGCTCGGGCGCCCTTCCCTCGGACTTGAAAAGGCGGTAGCCCACCGCGATCAGGACGGCGCAGATTGCCAGCGCCGTGGTCAACCCCGCGATCAGCATCATCCGCCGCACCCGCGCAAACAGCGCGGCTTGCTCGGGGCTCGGTTCGGGAACAGCGGTATCAGACGTCGTCATGGAAAACTCAGGCTCTGCGCAAAGGTTGGAGGTTGTCGTCGAAGGCTCCGAGGGCTCGACCCGGCTCGACCGCGTGCTGGCGGTGCATCTCACCGAGCTGTCGCGATCGAGGCTGAAAGCCCTGATTCTGGCGGGAGCGGTGACCCTCAAGGCCTCAGCGATCCGCGACCCCGCTTATCACGTCAGTTCCGGCGATACGATCATAATCGACGTGCCGGAGGCAGCGCCCGCCGAGCCCAAGGGTGAGGATATCGCGCTCGATATCGTGTTCGAGGACGACGACATCGTGGTCCTCAACAAGCCGAAGGGGCTGGTGGTGCACCCCGCGGCCGGCCACGAAACCGGCACGCTGGTGAATGCGCTGATCGCCCATTGCGGAACGTCGCTGTCGGGCATCGGCGGGGTGCGCCGGCCCGGCATCGTGCACCGGCTGGACAAGGACACGACGGGGCTGATGGTGGTCGCCAAGAACGACCTCGCCCATGCCTCGCTCACCGCGCAATTCGCCGATCACGGCCGCACCGGACCGATGCGGCGCGGCTACATGGCCTTTGCCTGGGGCGTGCCCGGCCGGCACCGCGGCACCGTCGATGCACCGATCGACCGCCACCCATATGCGCGCGAGAAGATGGCGGTGCGCCAGAGCGGCCGCGAGGCGGTGACCCATTGGGAGATCCTCGAGAGCTTTGCCGGGCGCGACGGAAAGCCGATCGCGACGCTGCTCGCCTGCGAGCTCGAGACCGGCCGCACCCACCAGATCCGCGTTCACCTCGCTCATATCGGGCACCCTCTGATGGGCGACGCGATCTATGGCCCGCATTTCAAGACCAAGGCGAACCAGCTCGGGCCGGAATCGCAGGCCGCCCTGGACAGCCTTGGACGGCAGGCCCTGCACGCCTATCTTCTGGTATTGGAGCACCCGAGGACCGGAGAACTTCTTCACTGGGAGGCGGCTCTGCCGGAGGATTTGCTTCTCTTGCAGGGAGCCCTGAAAGCGGCGCTATGACGCAGCCCCCTTTGGAAAAGCGTTACATTACAAAAAGTTATAGCTGCCACACGGGGACGTGACGTCAGCAATCCTTCCCTTTTTGCCCCCCGATGGGGTATATTGCGCCTGCGTTGGAAATGACCAACGCGGAACATCGCAGCTACGGCCGGCTTTAACAAAGCGGTCGTCTGCCTGGCCCGCCGCTATCGGGGGCCTGAACCTTTGGAGGGCTCGCCTATGGCCCGTACCGCTGCTTTGCCGGTGCTCAATGGAGAATCCGGCCTCTCTCGCTACCTCGCCGAGATCCGCAAGTTCCCGATGCTGGAACCCCAGCAGGAATACATGCTCGCCAAGCGTTGGCGCGAGCATGACGATCGCGACGCGGCGCACCAACTCGTCACCAGCCATCTCCGCCTCGTGGCCAAGATCGCCATGGGCTATCGCGGCTACGGCCTGCCGATCTCCGAGGTCGTCTCGGAAGGCAATGTCGGCCTGATGCAGGCAGTGAAGCGTTTCGAACCCGAGAAGGGGTTCCGTCTCGCTACCTACGCGATGTGGTGGATCAAGGCGTCGATTCAAGAGTACATCCTGCGTTCCTGGTCGCTCGTGAAGATGGGCACCACCGCGAACCAGAAGAAGCTGTTCTTCAACCTGCGCAAGGCGAAGAGCAAGATCAACGCGCTGGACGAAGGCGATCTCCGCCCCGACCAGGTGAAGATCATCGCCAAGCGCCTCGGCGTCACCGATCAGGACGTGATCGACATGAACCGCCGCCTCGGTGGCGACGCGTCGCTCAACGCGCCGATCCGCGACGACGGCGAAGCCGGCGAATGGCAGGACTGGCTGGTCGACAATACGCCCAACCAGGAAGCCATGCTGGCCGAGCACGAGGAATATGACGAACGCCGCGACGCCCTGAACGGCGCCATGAGCGTGCTCAACCCGCGCGAACGCCGCATCTTCGAGGCCCGCCGCCTCGCCGATGATCCGATGACGCTGGAAGACCTTGCCGCCGAGTTCGGCGTGTCGCGCGAGCGCGTCCGCCAGATCGAGGTCCGCGCCTTCGAAAAGGTGCAGGCCGCGGTTAAGGGCACGATCGCAAAGGCCGAACAGGCCGCGCTGGAAGCCGCGCACTAAGCGAGGCTTCGGCACCAGAGATTGGCGGATCGAATGAGACGGAAAAGCCGGCGGTGACGCCGGCTTTTTTGTTGAGTGGCAGACGCGCAGATTTCCGGGCGATCGCCGGATATGGTGTTAGCGCCCGTCCGCTCCTGGCGCGGCGGGGGTGACTATCGCGGACGTTGTGCAAACTCGATCGCTACCATCAGCAGGTTTGCGGCGACATCCTTGCCGAACGTGTTGACCGTGATCGGACCTCCGTCCGGCACGCTAACGTCGAAGATCACATCCCCTCCGCTCGAAAGAACTTCCAATCGGATACCGTCGAAATCTATATCGCTGGCCCACTGATATTCCACAGCGCTTTCTTCGAATGTCGGTGTTCCCATCCCTGATGCCTATATCGAGTCGAGCCTGCCGATCTGCTGCCGGCTTGGGTGATCAACCTCACCCAACATCATTCGGAACCGAGCTTGCCTTGAACCCTCGCGTCCGGTCAACCGACCCAAATGAGCGATCCGCATCAATCGAACGGACACCATCGTGTCGATCATCCTGCAATCCACCGTCGGCGGCTTCTCCGCCCAGTTCATGCGCAAGCTGCCGCTGGTCGAGCAGGCGATGCGCGAGCACGGGCTCGACCCCGCGGAGTTCGTGATCTCGAAGGACTATGCGAGCACGGCGACGATCCCGATCATGGGTCCGTTCTTCTTCAACTACAGCGTGTTTTTCGGCGAGGAGACATTCACCGTCACCGAGCCGAACGACATGGTGTTCCTGGACTACTTCTTCAAGCGCGTGCTGGCGGCGGACGGACCGCCGGAAGTGCCGCGGCGACCGGGATTGATCCGGCGGTTGTTCGGCTGGATGTCGGAGCCGGTTTAACCTTCACTCCCCCCAGGTCCTCGCCAAGGTCGCGAGCGAGCAGCCTTCGCAATAGCGCGCGTCCTTGTAGTCGATCCAGTTGTGCGCATAGACGTGGTCGAGCGGGATGCCGTAGCGCGCGCGCAGGACCTCGACGAGGATCTTCCACGCCGCGACCTGCGCCTCGGTCGGACCGGCGGTGACATCGGGATAGTTACCCGCGAACTCGACGCCGATCGAATTGCCGCGCACGACCTGGCGGTAGGTCGGCTTGTTGTCGATATATTTGTTGTCGTTGCGATTGGCGCCGTCGCCATGGGTCGGCACCAGATTCTCCGCGACCGCCCAATAGACCGTGCCGTCGGTCTCGACCCACACCGTGACGCCGCGCCGCGTCGGATTCTTGGACTGCTGCTGCGCGCCGCCGCGCGCCGAGCCTGCCGGTCCCTCGGTCTGGTGCACGATGATGTTGCGCCAGGGGTGGGCGTTCTGAAGATCGCCCCACGACGCAAGCCAGACGATTTTCAGCCCGGGAATATCGGGCGTGCCGGGGCTGCGCGCGAGCTTTACGAGCCCGGCGTCGGTTGCGGCTGCGGGAACGACCAGGGCGAATGCAGCGAGAACAGCCGCGAGACGCAGGCGAGACATCATCATGCGGGTCCAATCACGGACCGAGCCTAGCACGGCTCTACGCGAATTTGCGTGCGGCCTCGCCGAGCCCGGGCGGCTCGGGCGAAAGCGGGGGTGCCGGATCGTACACGGCAAAGTCGTTCTTGCCGTTCTTCTTGGCGGCATAGAGGGCATGGTCGGCGTGCGCGATGAGCCGGTCCGGGAATTGGCCGATGCCGCGGTCCCATTCGGCGGCGCCGATCGAGATCGCGATCGCGATGTCCTTGCCGGCGCAAGCCACGGCATCCTGACGGCAGACCTCGAGCACGCGGCGGGCGATCATTGCGGCCTCGCGCAAGGACGATGACGGCAGCACGATGCAGAACTCGTCACCGCCGGTGCGGGCGAGCATGTCGCCCGGCCGCAGCCGCGTCTGCGCCATCAGGGTGAAGTGCCGGAGGCAGTCGTCGCCGGCGGCGTGGCCGTGGGTGTCGTTGATGGTCTTGAAGCCGTCGAGGTCGATCACCAGCAGCGAGAACGGCTCGCCGCTGCGCTCCGAGCGGGCGCATTCCTCGGACAGGCGCTGCAGCAGATGCCGCCGGTTGGCGACACCGGTGAGGTCGTCGAGCAGCGCGAGGTCGGCGACCTCGTTGCGCAGCCGGTCCATCGCCATCAGCAGGAAGCCGAAATTGAGCGTCATCGACAGGAACAGGAGCCCCAGCACCATCACGGCATGGGCCTGGCCGCCGGCCACCGAGGAGAAGTCGCCGCCGAGCAGGTTGCCGACTGAACGCGCCGCGAAGATCGCGATCATGATGAGGATCACGATGCCGGACAGCCGGGCGCCCGGACTGACGCGGCCCTTCGGCGGCGACAACAGCAGACCCAGCGCCAGCACCAGCGGCAGCGCCTGACCGAGCGTGTAGCTGAGCATGCGCAGCTGCATCTGTTCGAAGCCGACCATGAAGACCGCGACGCCGGCGAGGCTCGCGCATCCCGTTGCGGTCAGGACTCGCCATGAGACCGGCCGATCGTAGAACCGCTGAATGCCCATGGCGGCGAGGCAACTCGCCGCAATGACACCGGCAGCGCCAATCAGAAGCGGCAGGGGGGAGTCGACGAACAGGCGGACCAGTGCCGTCATCGCACCCGTCGCGCCGACGAAGCACGATGCCATCCAGAACCGCGCAGCCGCGAATTTCGGATAGGAGCGCGTCACGTAGGCCCAGATCAGGCCGAGCGCCAGGAAGTTGACGACGAAGACGGTCCAGAGTGTCGGCAAGTTCAGCATGGCGACCGCAGCCCGCGCAGCGTCGCGCCCCCCGTCTCTGGCAGCCGTTCGTCCATGACCCGTCCCCGTTTTCTTGCGGCAAAGAATGCGCGGGTTGCACTTAACGGAACCTCACTGCGATCTGCGAAAGTCCGCCCTTGGTTTTGGATTCATGAACGGCGCGCGGTGATTGCCGGATCGTTAGCCATGTCGCCTGGCCCGCCGCGAGCGCGCTGCGAGGCGGATTCACGGGCAAAAATCACCCGAAAATGCATCTGAACTGTGGATAACGTAATGACACAGATGTGACAGTGCGGGGCAGAGACCTGCGAATCTGCTGAGCTTGTCGTCGAGGATGTTGCGAGGCTGGCCCTCCGCCGAGCATCCCTCGTGTCGCGTTTAACCATGAACCCTTGAGAGGATACTATGGCTAAGAAAGCGAAGAAGGCGAAGAAGGCGACGAAGAAGAAGGCCAAGAAGGCCGCGAAGAAGAAGTAGCCAGCATGTTCTTTGCCCGGGTGGAGTCTCGCTCCGCCCGGGCGTCGGGTAAGCGAGTTTGAAGATGGCGGGCCCGAGGCCCGCTTTTTTGTTGCCTGAGTGGTGGAGACACGAACGCTCCACAGCCTCATGGCCGGGCTTGTCCCGGGCACGACGACCTTTCGATATCAAGGGTGAGAGAGCCTACCGCTCCGCGAACGCCAGCTTGGCGCCGAGGGCGGCAAAGCCCGCGGCAAAGCTACGGCGCAGCCACGCCATGACGCGGGGCCGCGAGATGACACGTTCGCGCACGGAGGCAGCACAGAGGCCGTAGACGACGAACACGGCAAAGGTCATCGCCATGAAGGCGCCGCTCAATTCCAGCATCCGCGCCAGCACATGGGCCTCGTCCACCGCGACGAATTGCGGCAGGAAGGCGAGGAAGAAGATCGAGAGCTTCGGGTTGAGGATGTTGATCAGGAAGCCGGTCACGATGACCCGGCCGCTGGAGCGTTCCTTGATCGCACCCTCGACCGAAAGCGCGCCGGTCTCGCGCAGCGCCTGCCAGGACATATAGAGCAGATAGAGCACCCCGCCCCATTTCAACGCTGCAAAGGCGAGCGCGCTGGTGTGCAGCACGGCGGCGAGGCCCAGCATCGCCGCGATCATGTGCGGCACGATCCCGAGAGTGCAGCCGAACGCCGCCGCGACGCTGGCACGCGAGCCGCGCGTAAGCGCCGCAGCCAGCGTGTAGAGCACGCCGGTGCCGGGCGAAGCGACGACGATGAGCGAGGTGAGCAGGAACGACCAGGACATGGTCTCGTCGCTACCACCCCCGAGGCTGACCGGGAAATCACGACCCGGTCAGCGGGCCGGCGTGGATCGACCGACCGCGGGGTGGCGCTGCGCTAATTCAACTGGGCGATCTCGGCCTCGCGCAGGACGTCCAGCGGCGCCCATGGCTTGGCCCAGAATTTGGCGCCATCGGGCAAGCGCTGCATCAGCGGGCGACCGGAGGTGACGACGACATCGAGCCTGGGATTGCGGCCCTTGGCGACGTGCGCCAACTCGACCCCGGTCATGCGGCCCGCGAGCTGCACGTCGGTGAGCATCAGGCACAGCGCGCCGGCGTTCTTGTCCAGCACGCGTTCGGCAGCCTCCGCGCTTTCGCACTGGATGACCAGGTAGCCGCTCTCTTCCAGCAGGAGACTCAGCATCTCCCGCTGCATGGCGTCGTCCTCAACGATCAACGCGGTCGCTTGATATGGCTGCGCCTGTCCCATTTGACTGCTCCCAAAATGCTCGCCTCCGCTCAAGTGGCGTGGGTTAAGGGGACGAGACGCGATATGGTTCGGTTCCAGACTGAAAAATGTGTCGATAGAAGTTCCCATCTCGCGATTGACGGAGCCAACCATGACGACGATTCGCGGCGCGGCCGCCATCACGGGAGCGGCCAGCGGCATCGGTCGCGCCCTCGCCTTCGAACTCGCAAGCCGCGGCTGCGACCTTGCGCTCGCCGATCGCGACGAGGCTGGGCTGAAGACGCTCGCCGCCGAGATCGGACGGGATCACAAGATCAGCGTGCATCGCGTCGATGTCGGCGAAGCCGGCGACATCGCGCAGTTCGCCGCCGATGCGATCGCGGCACATCCCACGCTCGGCATCGTCATCAACAATGCCGGGGTGGCGCTGATGGGATCGTTCGAGGAGATCGACCAGGCGCAGATGGAGTGGCTGTTCGACATCAATTTCTGGGGCGTCGTGCACGGCACGCGCGCCTTCCTGCCACATTTGAAGACGCGAGGCGAGGCGCACATCGTCAACCTCTCCTCGATCTTCGGCATCATCGCGCCGCCGGGACAGTCGGCCTATGCGGCGGCCAAGTTCGCGGTGCGTGGTTTTTCCGAGAGCGTGCGCCATGAGCTTGCAGTCGCGGGCAGCCCGGTGAGGCTCTCGGTCGTGCATCCCGGCGGCGTCGCCACCGCCATCGCGCGCAACTCGCGCACCGGGGTCGGCGTCACCGACAACGCCCGCCGCGCGCAATCGATCGAACGGTTCGAGACGGCGGCGAGGACGACACCAAAGCAAGCCGCGCTGCGCATCATCGGGGGCATCGAGAGAAACGAGCCGCGCATCCTGATCGGCAACGACGCCCGCTTCATGGACCTGCTGCAGCGTTTTCGCCCGGGGACCTATTGGGGGCCGCTGCAGCGGAAGCTGGAGAAGATGGCGAAGGGGAAGTGAATTCGTAGGGTGGGCAAAGCGAAGCGTGCCCACCACTTCTGACAACGCAAAGGATGGTGGGCACGGCGCTGCGCGCCTTTGCCCACCCTACAAGAACGATGCCGCCTCTCACTGCCCCGCCAGCCGATCCGCAAAATACCCGATCGTCTTGCGGTAGATCACGGCCCGGTTCCACTCCCGCATCGCCTCGAAATTGGCGGTGCCTTCGCCATAGGGCTGACCCATCTTGAAGCCGTTGCTGTGGAGCAGGTTCGCGGTCGAGGCGAGCACGTCGGGGACGCTGTGGCGGAGGTCGACGTGGCCGTCGCCGTCGAAATCGACACCGTACTTGATGTAGGACGACGGCAGGAACTGGGTCTGGCCGATCTCACCGGCAAAGGCGCCGATCAGGTCGCGCAGCGGCAGATCGCCGCGCTGCACGATCTTGAGGGCTGCGAGCAGCTCGCCCTGGAATAGCTCGGTGCGGCGGCAGTCATGCGCGAGCGTCGCCAGCGTGCGGACCACCGGCATCTTGCCAATGTCGCCCTTGCCGAAATCGCTCTCCAGGCCCCAGATCGCAACCAGGATAGTGCGAGGCACGCCGAACTGCTGCTCGATGCGCGAGAGCAGCGCGGCGTGACGCTGCAACAGCGCCTTGCCGCCATTGATGCGGCCGGGGCCAACGCGGGTCGAGACGTACTGCTCAAAACTCTTGTTGAAGGTGTGGCGCTGGCGCCGGTCGAAGGCGAGCACCGCGCCGTCCTGCTGCACGCCGCTGAGCGCCGCATTGGTCACGCTCGCCGAGACACCGGCCGCCTGCGCCTCCGAGGCCATGCTGGCGACGAAGCTGTTGAAGTCGCCGCCGCAGCGCGCGGCCTCGGCCGAGCCGCCGGCCAGACAGACGATAAAGGCGGTGGCCAAGCCTCGTCCAAACATCAGGGCGTGTCTCAGCATGCGGGAAAATCCTTTGAACAATGTGCGTGGGATGCCACGCGCGATCATGCCCGGGAACAGGATTCACGTCAAAGCGGCAAAATCTCGCCAGAACCGATCCGGCCGTGTGCGCGACTAACGAGCAGCGCTCCCCCCGTCCCACCCGATCGAGATGACCATGCCCATTCCCTGCCGGATGTTCGCTGTCCTCGCCCTGCTCTCCTTTCACACGGTCACCGTCTCGGCACAGACGCGTGACGTTGCCGGCAGCCGAGATTATCCCGGCATCGGCCGGTTCAGCGGCAGTGCCATCACCGGCTATGTCGTGAACGATTTTGACGCGGCGCGGATGCAGGCGGCAAGCTTCAAGGACGGCCAGCCGACCGACGCGCGGCGGCTCGAGGGCCGCATCGTCCGCATCGCCTACCGCACCAATCCAGGCCCTTCGATTCTGGAAGTGTCGCGCAATTTCGAGATGCAGCTTGCCAAGGCCGGCTTCGAGACCTTGCTGGCCTGCGACACCGACGCCTGCGGCGCGATTCCGTTCACGGAAAGCATCGACACGCTGCCGATCCCCCAAATGTGGGTCGACGGCTTCAGCTACCGCTATGTTGCCGGCCGCAAGACCGAGGGCGGGCGCGAGATTTGGGCCAGCGTCCTCGTCAGCCAGAACAACCAGGAAATCTATGCGCAGGTCACCGTCGCGGAGCTGGGGGCGATCGCGAACAAGATGGTCGATGCCGCCGCGATGGCCAAGGGCCTCGGCGAGACCGGCCACATCGCGCTCTACGGCATCTATTTCGACACCGACAAGGCCGTGCTGAAACGCGAGAGCCGCCCGACGCTGGAGCAGATCGCCAAGCTGCTGGCCAGCCAGCCCCAGCTCAACGTCTTCATCGTCGGCCACACCGACAGCCAGGGCGCCTATGAGTACAATCTCGACCTCTCGAAGCGCCGCGCCGACGCGGTCGCCGCAGAGCTGGTGAAGAACTTTCGCATCGCCCAAACACGGCTGCGCACCGCCGGCGTCGGATTGCTGGCCCCGGTCGGCTCGAATGCAAGCGATAGCGGCCGCGCGCTGAACCGGCGGGTGGAACTGGTGGCGCCGTGAGGCCTTGCTCGTCATTCCCGGACGCTGCTGCTATGATGTCGATGCTTGCGCAGGAGGCGAAACGCCATGCCCGACAATCAGCATTCTCTTCCACCACGCCCCGCCCTGCTCCGCATCCCCCTGTTTCGCCTGCTCGCCATCAACCTTGCGATCGGCGCCTGCGCCGCGGCACTGCTCGTCGGCGGGCTGCTCTGGCTCAACCCCGGTCATCTGCGTGAGCTGATCTTCGCCGACCGCGCCCCCGGCATTGCGCTTCTCGTCCTGCTCGGCTCCTTCCTCATCACTTTCGGCTCCGCCGCGATGGGCAGCGCGATTATGCTGCAGGGACGCAAGGAAGATAAAGAGGATGACGGCCAGCGCGGCGGCGGACACGGATCGCGGCTCGCCGTACAGGAACTGACGCAGCGTGCGCACACGCGCTGAGATGTGCACTGCGAGTTGGAATACGTTCGCGTGCAGGGAACGAGAGCCCTCCGCATGCATTCGGAAAAGATGCAGCTCTACGCGTTTCAACACATCCCGCGCGAGTTCTCGCTGCATCGCGAGGGCGAAGTGCTGAACAAAGTGTTTTGACTATCCAATCATCTGCTTCGAAAATTCGTGGAGGCGGCGCTCGCCATCGACGCATATCTGATGCGCACGCTGCGACATCAATGCCGTCATGATTTGCCTTGCCATGGCAAGGCGATGCTATTAGCCTTCTATTTTAGGTTGTTGCCCTACCAGCCCCGGGCGACGCTGAAGACCAAAAATAAACGGCGGGCTTTGCGGCCCGCCGTTTATTGAGGTCGGGGCCGCGTCAACCGGAAGCATCGGATTTTGCGAAGCGCTGGACGCTTCCATCCTGCCCGAATTGCCAACGGACGTCGTCGCTCGATCCCGCAACCGGTTCCGGCGCCGCAAAGGCCGTGGCTGACTACCGGAAACCCGCCAAAGTCATTTGACTATGGCGCCCTGATCGACGACAAGCCCGCCATGGCCAAAAAACCCGGAACCAATCCCAAAGGCGAATTCGCCTTTTTCAACGTCTTCTATGAAGACGGCTCCCAGCGCTCCAACCGCCGCGTGCCTTCGGAATTGCTCGGAGGCCTCGACGGCGACGAGCCAGCCCGTGCCTTCATCATGGAGCAGGACCGCGAGATCGCTGAAAAATCCGGCCGCCCGCCGCTGGCCATCAAGGACCTGGAGCGGGTCGGCGCGAAGAAGAAATAGGCGCCGCGCGCCGGCCACGCGACATCATCCCAAAAGAAAAACGGCGGGCTTTCGACCCGCCGTTTTCGTTTGGATGGATGCCGGATCGAGTCCCGGCACGCCTGAACTAGTTGTCCAGGAAGCTCCGCAGCTTCCGGCTCCTTGACGGATGCTTCAGCTTGCGCAGCGCCTTGGCCTCGATCTGGCGAATACGCTCACGCGTCACGCTGAACTGCTGGCCGACTTCTTCCAGCGTGTGGTCGGTGTTCATGCCGATGCCGAAGCGCATGCGCAGCACGCGTTCCTCGCGCGGGGTGAGCGAGGCGAGCACGCGCGTGGTGGTCTCGCGCAGGTTCGACTGGATCGCGGCGTCGATCGGCAGGATCGCGTTCTTGTCCTCGATGAAATCGCCGAGGTGTGAATCCTCTTCGTCACCGACGGGGGTTTCGAGCGAGAGCGGCTCCTTGGCGATCTTGAGGACCTTGCGGACCTTCTCCAAGGGCATGCCGAGCTTTTCGGCGAGCTCTTCCGGGGTCGGCTCGCGGCCGATCTCGTTGAGCATCTGGCGCGAGGTGCGCACGATCTTGTTGATCGTCTCGATCATGTGCACGGGGATGCGGATGGTGCGCGCCTGGTCGGCGATCGAGCGGGTGATCGCCTGCCGAATCCACCACGTGGCGTAGGTCGAGAACTTGTAGCCGCGGCGGTACTCGAACTTGTCGACCGCCTTCATCAGGCCGATGTTGCCTTCCTGGATCAGGTCGAGGAACTGCAGGCCGCGGTTGGTGTATTTCTTTGCGATCGAGATCACGAGACGGAGGTTGGCTTCCACCATCTCCTTCTTGGCCTGACGGGCTTCGCGCTCGCCCTTCTGCACCGAGTGCACGATCTTGCGGAACTCGACGATCTCGAGGCCCGTGAGCGCAGCGAGTTGATGCACCTCGTGGCGCAGGTCCTTGATGCGGTCCTTCTCGTGGTGGACGAAATTCTTCCAGCCCTTGGCCGAGAGCTTCGAGACACGGTTGAGCCAGCGCGGATCAAGCTCCGAGCCGGTGTAGTTGCGCAGGAAGTCTTCGCGCGCGACGCCGTGACTGTCGGCCAGGCGCATCAGGCGGCCCTCGTGCGAGACGAGGCGCTTGTTGATGTCGTAGAGCTGCTCGACGAGGCTGTCGATACGCGCCTGGTTCAGGCGCAGCGACTTCACCTCGACGATGATCTCGTCCTTGAGCTTGCGGTACTTGCGCTCCTGGTGCGGGGAGAGCGAGGGACCATGCGAGGTGCTCTCGAGCTGGTTCTGGATGTCCTGCTCTTGCAGCTTGCGCAGCTTCTTGTAGCTCTCGGCGATCTTGTCGAAGATCTCGACGACCTTCGGCTTGAGCTCGGCCTCGATTGCCGCAAGCGACATCTGGTTCTCGAACTCGTCGTCATCGTCCATGTCGGCTTCGGCGGCGGCCTCGCCCGGATCCTTCTCGGCTTCGCCGGCATTGCCCGGCGCAGGCGCGGCGCGGAACGGGGTCGGCGCCGGCGGTGCGGCGGGCGGCGCGACATGCGCGCCCACGGCCGCGGCGGCCTGGCCGCCTTCGGCCGACGCTTCGCCGTTGGGACCGGCGATCATCGCGGTGTTCATGCCGGCCTTGGCATCGGGGCCGGCATAGGTCGCTTCGAGATCGATGATGTCGCGGAGGAAGATCTTGCCTTCGTTGAGCTCGTCGCGCCAGATGATGATGGCCTGGAAGGTCAGCGGGCTTTCGCACAGTCCCGCGATCATCGCCTCGCGACCGGCCTCGATGCGCTTGGCGATCGCGATTTCGCCTTCGCGGGACAAGAGCTCGACCGTGCCCATCTCGCGCAGATACATGCGGACGGGATCGTCGGTGCGCTCGCCCGGCTCGCTCTTCTTGACCTCGGTGACGGCCTTTTGCGTGACCTCGACGAGTTCGTTGTCGGTCTCGTCCTCGCCGCCCTCGTCCTTGTCCTCTTCGCCTTCGCTATCGTCGGCTTCGGTGACGTTGATGCCCATGTCGGAGAGCATGGACATGATGTCCTCGATCTGCTCGGGGGAGGTCTGGTCGGACGGCAAAACTTCGTTGAGCTGATCGAAGGTCACGAAGCCGCGCTTCTTGGCCTGCTTGATCATCTTCTTCACTGCCGCGTCGGACAGATCGAGCAACGGCGACGGCGCGTCCTGGGAATCCTTCTCCGGAGCGTCCGCTGCCTTGTCGTCTTTTTCCTTGTCCTTCGCCTGCAGCGTCTTTGCCTTGGTGGCCATCCATTGCTCCTAAACGCGCTTCATGCGGAAGGCACATCGGCCCGCCCGCGTGAAATCACTTGAACCTGTTGCTCGACGCTCTCGCTTCGCCAGATCTCGACACGGAAAGGGCGGCGCGCATGTCTCTCGCCACCCCGACCTTTCTCTCGCCGGATTTGCCTAACGCTTCGTGAGCCTCTTTGTCACAGCGGATGCAGGTGAAGTGCCAACAGCTATTGCGCGGATTCATTCCTGACGCGTCTGTTCTGCCTGCGGCCGCCTGGGGGCCAAAGTGCTACAAGACCGTTAAGCCTCGATTAACCCTGTTTTTGCCGCCAAACCTTGGATTTGGCGAGTCTTTTAGCGGTTCCGGCCCCGGCCGTCCGCATGATTCTTTCATCACACGCTCTTCTGGAACCGGCCCGACAGCTCGCCAAAACCCTCGATCAGGGCCTCGGTGCCGTCAACTTCGGCCAACCGAGCCTTCACGTCACGAAGCCACGCCATATTGGCCTCGCTGGGATCCTCCCCTAAGGCCAGCTCGGCGTCCTTCAATTCTCTAAGTAGTGAATGGTACTGCCGATGCAAGGCAACGAGCTGGTGCCAGGTGGCGAGAACGTCGTCCTGCGCAGCGCCCTCGCGGGCGCCCCATACCGCCTGGGTCGTGATACGCCCCTCAACCTTTTGAATAAGCTGTGAAAATCCGCCCTTCTCGAGATCGTCGCGCATCTTCTCGGCCTGCTCGGAGGGGTCCGGGCTGTGGTGATGGTCGTTGGCGAAGGCGGCGATGATGCCGGCCCGGAGCTTGTGGACGTCGGAGTGGATGAACTCCAGGGCTGCGGCCTCCTCGAGGTGCTCGTGCAGCAGCCAGGGGTGGTTGATCAGAATTTGCAGGATCAGCGCCTCGCGCCGGGAAATGGCGCTGCGCTGACCCTGCATGATCGGGCTGGCCGCCAGCTGGGGGCTGGCCGCCTGGTAGGGGCCGGAGGGCAGCATGACGGGACCGGGCGGGCCGCGACGTCCCTGACTACCGAATCCCTGGCCGCCGAATCGATTCGCCTGCCCCCCGCCGCGGGGCTGGAACGGGCGGCCGCCGCCACCTGGGCGGAAATTGCCGCGGCCGGCAAAGCCGCCGCGGCCGCTCTCCGGCGCAAAGGTGCGCTGAAGCCGCTCGGCGAGATCCTGGCGATAATAGCGCCGTACCACCTCGTCACGGATACCGCCCGCGAGCTCCTTGATGCGTGCCTCCAGCGCGGCGCGGCGCTCGGGGGTGGCAAAATTGCCGCCTTCGAGCTCGCGCGACCAAAGCATGTCGGCAAGCGGCCGCGCCGCCGCGATCACCTCCTCGACCGCCCCGCGGCCGCCGGAGCGCACGAGATCGTCGGGGTCCTGCCCTTCCGGCAGCAACGCAAAGCGCAGGCTCTTGCCCGGCGCGAGGAAGGGCAGCGCGAGATCAGCGGCGCGATAGGCCGCCTTCTGCCCGGCCTTGTCGCCGTCGAAGCAGAGGATCGGCTCGTCCGCCATCTTCCAGAGCAGTTGAAGCTGGTTTTCGGTCAGCGCAGTGCCGAGCGGCGCCACGCTGCCCGCAAAGCCCGCGGTAACCATGGCGATGACGTCGACATAACCTTCGACCACAATCAGCGAAGCACCGTTATGCGCGGCAGCGCGCGCGGTCTGGTGATTGTAGAGATTGTCGCCCTTGTGGAAGAGCGGCGTCTCCGGCGAGTTGAGATATTTGGCCGGAACGTCCTTCTCCAGCGCGCGTCCGCCGAAGGCGATGACGCGGCCGCGCAAGTCCGTGATCGGAAACATCACGCGGTCGCGGAAGCGGTCATAGGGCACGGGAATGTCGTTGCCGGCAACGAGCAAGCCGGTCTCGACCATGTCGTCGACGGAGATGCCGAGCTTGCCGAGATGCTCCTTCAGCGCGAAGCGATCGGGCGAGGCATAGCCGAGGCGAAACTGCACTTGCGTCGCCGGCGAGATCGCGCGGTCGGCGAGATAGCCGCGCGCCTTGGCGCCGACGCGCGAGGCCAGCGTTTCCGCGAAATATTTCGCGGCGAGATCCATGACGTCGTGCAGCGTCCGACGCCGCTGCTCGTGCCGCGCCGCGTCCGGCGTCACCGCCGGCAGCGGCAGGCCCGCGATGCTGGCGAGCCGCTCGACCGCCTCGGCGAACGGCAGGCCGTCGGTCTCCATCACGAAGGTGATGATGTCGCCGTGCTTGCCGGAGGAGAAGTCGTGGTAAAAACCCTTCTGGTCGTTGACGTAGAAGGACGGCGTCTTCTCCTGCTGGAACGGCGACAGCCCCTTCCACTCCCGCCCCGCCTTCTTCAGCTTGACGCGCTTGCCCACGACTTCGGAGACCGAAAGCCGGGCACGAAGCTCGTCGAGGAATTGGGGCGTGAAGCGCATGGGCTGTGTCTAGCGCGAACCAGGGTGAGTCGGGCGAAGGATCAGGGATATAGGTGCGGCCTGCCCAGAAGTTAGGTTTAGGCGGGTTATCCGAGTTATTCGACCTATGCACAGGGCCTCCCGTCATGCCGAGCCGCCTATCCCGTCGCCCTGAGGCGCGCGCCTCTTCGGCGGGCCTCGAAGGGCGACGGCCCGGCTGGCAGCCGCTCCCGGCCGTTCATCCTTCGAGGCTCCCGGCGCGATGCTTTGCATCGCGCCACTCGCACCTCGGGATGACGGAGCGGATGGGCACGGAATGACGGTGGACAGAGCCCCTTGAACCGCGCCCAGTTCCACGCTTCCATACCGCCATGTTCAGGACGTTTCGAGGCGGCCAGAGCGGGGGCTGGCGCGTGATCTCGATTTCGCCCGTGACGGGCGAGCCCCTGCCCTTCATGCCGGCGCTGTCAGTCACCGACAGCGAGGCCATCTCATTGCCGCTGGTGCCCTCGCGCAATGCGTGGCGGCTGGTCGGCGCGCCGAGCTCGCTCCGCTATACCGAGCGCGCCGAGAAGCAGCAGCTCACCGCGGTGCAGGCCGGACTCGGCCGGCTGGAGGCGACCTCCGCGGCGCTGATCCCGATCCGCAAATCGCAGGCCTGGTGGGAGCTGACACAGGAAGAACGGCGCAGGATCTTCGAGGACAAGTCGCACCACATCGCCGGCAGCCTGCGCTTCCTTCCCGCAATCGCGCGGCAGCTCTATCATTGCCGCGACCTCGGCGAGCCCTTCGATTTTCTCACCTGGTTCGAATTCGCCCCCGCGCACGCCTCGCTGTTTGAGGAGCTGGTGGGGCTGCTGAGGCGAACCGAAGAGTGGACTTACGTCGAGCGCGAGGTCGACGTTCGCGTGGTCAAGGAAGTGCTGTCGGCTTAATGATCGAGGAAGCGGCCTGACTCGATGTGGGGCAGATCGGTGACGGGCCAATTATAGATATAGGTCCAGGCCTTCTCCGCAACGCCGTCCGCGCCTGTCACGTCGATCAGCTTGCGCAGATATTCCGTCGGCTCCGCAAAGCCCTCGCCGCAGGCTTCGTACATGTCGAGTTCGCGCAGCAATTCCTCCGGCACGTGGAGGCGAAACAGCTCGCCATGGACGACCTCGGCGTTGGCGTCCGACAACAGCAATCCCGGATAATGCTTCACCAGAACGAGCCGGCCGCGACAGGTCGCCTCGCCAAGGAAATCCGCGTGGCCCGCGAGTAGCCGCGCCATCGGATGGTCGAAACCGCGCATCAGGGTGCCGTAGACGAAGAGACGATCAGAGGTCATGAGGCTCTATAACCTCTCGCCACCGTCATTGCGAGGAGCCGTTGCGACGAACCTGCAGCAACGGCTCACCCCGCCTTCACAACCTCATCACTCACCACCACGAACTTCTTCAACTCCATCCGGCCAAAGCTGGTCGACAGCGCGACGTCGGCGGCGTCGCGGCCCGTGGCCATCAGGATCCGGCCCCTGCGGGGAATGTTGTGGCGGGCGTCGAAGGTGAACCATTTGCCTGACAGCCAGACCTGAAACCAGCCGGAAAAATCCATCGGGGCCGGATCCGGCGGGATGCCGATGTCGCCCATATAGCCGGTGCAGTAGCGCGCGGGGATGCCCATGCAACGGCAGAAGGCCAGCGCGAGATGGGCGAAGTCGCGGCAGACGCCGGTCTTCTGCTCATAGACGTCGTGCGCCGATTTCATGTGATGGGCGTGCTCGTAGCCGAACGTGACGTGCTTGTGCACGAACTCGGTGATCGCGCAGACACGCGCCCAGCCAGGTTGGGTCTTGGCGAACAGCGACCAGGCGATGTCGGTGAGCTTGTCGGTCTCGCAATAGCGACTCGGCATCAGATAGAGCATCAGCTCGTTCGGCAATTGCTCGATGGGGAATTGCTGCGCGGTCGGCATCACCTCGTCGGGCAGGCCGGTGTCACGCACCAGCGCGCGGCCCTTCAGGGCCACGCCGCCGGCGGGAGCGACGAGGCGGCCGCAGACGTTGCCGAAGCTATCGTGATAGAAGCGGATCGGAACGTCGGGCTCAGCGACCACCGTCTCCTTGCCGATGATGTCGGCCTGCCGCGAGGGGTGGATGTTGAGCATGATCACCATCGGTGTCGGCTGCTCTGCCGCGTAGGTGATCTCGAAGCCGACACTGATTTCCATCTATGAGACTTCTGCCTCCATCTCTTCGTCGCTCTGCTGGTCGTCCGAGACCACCCTGATGTTCACGTCCATGGCCTCGAAGGCATTCCCGGCGCCGATATAGACGCCGTGCAACGGGATCGCCTGGCGCGGATCGCGGGCGACCGCGACGCGAATGAGATCGCGGGTGCCGACGATGCCGTTGGTCGGATCGAACTCGATCCAGCCCGCACTCGGCAGATAGACCTGCACCCATGCGTGGGTCGATCCGCCGCCGACGTGACGCTGCTCGATATCCTCCGGCACGAAGATGTAGCCGGAGACAAATCGCGCGGCGATGCCGAGGTGGCGCAAAGCTTCGATCATAAACAGCGCATAGTCCCGACAAGTTCCCGTGCCCGACTGCAAAGTATCGAGCGGATGCTGCGTGCCGAGCTCGTGGCGCTTGCGGTATTTGAACTGCTTGCGGATGCCGTGCGTCATGCCGCTCAGGATCTTGAAAGTCGGCGTCGGCGCGTCCTCGTCGAGGAAGCCCCGTGCCCATTCCGCTATCTCGCCGTCGGGATCGGTGTATTGCGGCGTGATGTACTGGACGAGATCGGGGAATTCCTCGTCGTCGTAGACGAAGGGGTAGAAATAGGCGGTATCGTCCGGCGTCAGCGCGAATTCCTCGACCGGGTTGTGCTCGACGGTGACATGCCACTCGAAGCTCAGCGTCTCCGCCCGTTCGTCGAAATTGGCGATCGCGACCGAGTTGCCGAACACGTCGTGAATCCAGTGCAGCGACATCGGCGTGGGCGAGATATCGAGCCTGGAGTCGAGCACACGCAGATCGTGCCCGTCGCGCGGACGCAGCATGATACGGTGTTCGCCGAACGCCACGGGGCGGTTGTAGCGATATTCGGTCTTGTGATGAATCGTCAGCAGCGGCATCGTGAGGCAATCATGGTGATATTGGGGGGATCAATCTATAGCGATTCTGCCCAATTGTGAGGGTGACTGCTCTTTCCATAGGCAATCTGGATGGCTTTAGACACGGCTGACGCGACCGATCAACTGCTGGATGAGGGCGACATTCCGCCGGTGCATGAGGTGAATGCCGGGGGAGCATCACCCTTTCTGCTCACCTCGGACCACTACGGGCGGGTTCTGCCAGGTGCGCTCGGCGATCTCGGCGTCGCCGAGGCCGAGCTGACGCGGCACATCGCCTGGGACATCGGCATCGCCGGTGTCGCCGAACGGCTGGCAAGGATGCTCGACGCACATCTGATCGCGCAGCGCTATTCGCGACTCGTGATCGACTGCAACCGCCCGCCGGGCGCAGCGAGTTCGATTCCGGTCATTTCGGAGGCAACGGCAATCCCGCGCAACGAGGACATTTCGGAGCACGAGCGCGGGGCGCGGCGGCGCGAGATTTTCGAGCCCTATCATCACCGCATCAACGCCGTCATCGACGGCCGGCTGCACGACAAGCGACCGACGGTGCTGGTGTCGCTCCACAGCTTCACGCCGGTCTATGCCGGGGTGGAGCGGCCCTGGCACATCGGCACGCTCTACAACCGCGACACGGTGCTGCCGCACCTTCTGCTGAAACATCTCCGCGCCGAGAGCGATCTCGTCGTCGGCGACAACGAGCCTTATGCGGTGAACGACCTCACCGACTACACCATCCCCGTGCACGGCGAAGCCCGCGGCCTCGTCAACACCGGCATCGAGATCCGCCAGGATCTGATCGCGGATCAGTCCGGCGAGCAGCAATGGGCCGAGCGGCTGGCGCGGATCTTCGCGGAGATCGAGGTGGAGCTGAGGGCGGAGAGAGTGGTCGACTAGCCGCCGCGCGTCGCGACGAACAGCGCCAGCGTGGCGAAGATCGCGGCGAGGCCCCACAGTACCCAGGCCATGCGGCCGTCGCCGCGGGCATCCAGCGTCGCCTCGGCCGGGTTGTCGGGATTGACATGGACCTCGACGGTCGCGCCGTCCTGATAGCGCGACATCAGCTTCCGCAGCATCTCGTCGGACGCCGACGGCGTTCCGGCCGCGGCCCGCGCGCATTCATTGGTGTAGCTGACGTTCTGATAGAGGTAGGTATAGGTCACGCGTTTGCCGAACATCTCGACGCCGCGCGCCTCACCAGGCTCGCTGGCCGCATGATATTCCTCGATTCCCGACAGCTTGACCGTGCCCGGCACCACCGGCCAGCGCGTCGCCATCGATGCCTGCTTTCGCACGGCAAACCCCATCAGCGCGATGACGAGACCGAATGCGCCGAAGCCGACGACGAGGCCCGCGAGATCAGGCCGTCCGATATGGTGCGCGAGATAAGCATAGCCCTGATTGAACCCGAACGCCGAGCCGAACACGATGGCAAACACGATCACCGTGCCGATGCCGAGACAGCCCCACAGACCCTTGGGCATATCGCGTTCCAGCACGGCCTGATCGGGATGGCGGGGATTGTAATAGACCGTGACGATGCTGCCTGCCGGATATTTCGCGAGTTTTTCGGCGATCTGGAAATTGCCGAGGTCCTCGCCGATGGAGATGCGGTTGTTGCGCAGCTTCCTCCCACCCACCGAATACTCGTAAGTCACATTCGCAAAATTACGGCTCTCGAGGCGAGAGCCGCCCTCGCGATCGTCGTCGAGCACTTTGACGTCGCGCATCTCGGCGACCGAGGTGACGACCTTGCCCGGCGCTTGCAGCCAGCTTCGCGCCTCGCGCACCTGCCAGGTCTTGACGATTGCGGCGACCAGGATGAGTCCGAGCGGTGCAAGCAACATCGCATAGACGAACCAGGGCAGATCGGGCACGGCAAAATCCTTCGTCGGCGGCAATGCCCGATTGGACGCATCGCCGCCGACAAAGGTTCAAGCCGGACAAGCTCGAAAGCGGACTACTTCGCCCTGGTCAGCGCCAGCCAGATACCGCCGCCGATCATGAAGCCGCCGGAGACGCGCGACATCAGACGGGTGCGGCGGGCGGAGAAGAACTTTCGCGCACGCCCGGCCGCGATGGCGTAGAGCGCATCGGTCATCGCCGCAGTGACCATGAAGGTAGCGCCCAGCAGCGCGACCTGCGGGAAGTGGTCGCGGTTCATGTCCATGAACTGCGGAATGAAGGCGCCGAAGAAAATCAGGACCTTCGGGTTCGACAGCAGCACCAGAAAGCCTTGCAGGAAGAACCCGCCGCGCGGCGGCGCCGGCGGCTGATCGACATTGAGCCCTTCGACCGGCGCCCAGATCAGCCTGATTCCGAGCCAGATCAGGTAGGCCGCGCCTGCGAAGCGCACCCAGTCGAACCAGTAGCCCATGGTCGCCATCAGCGAGGTCAGGCCGACCGCGACGATGCCAATGACGATGGCAAGGCCCGCCTGCGCGCCCGCGACATTGGTCAGCGCCGCGCGCGTACCGTGGCGCAGGCCGTTGGCGATGACGAGGGTCACGATCGGCCCCGGCAGCAGCGCCAGCGCAACGCAGGCGGCGACGAAGGCGAGATAGGCTTGCATGGACATCATGAGAAGGACTCGCTGAGGGCGGTTCGGGGACATTAATGCATGGCGAAGGCGGGAACGGAAGTCACGACCTCGCACTTGACATGCAACCTTTTGGTTGCCTATTATCGCTGCCATGGATGAGGTCTTCAAAGCGCTCGCCGATGCGTCACGACGGTCGCTGCTCGACAGGCTTCACGCCAGGAACGGCCAGACGCTGAACGAACTCTGCGAGGGCCTCGCGATGACGCGCCAGGCGGTGACCAAACACCTTGTCGTTCTGGAAGAGGCCAACCTGGTCACGACGATCAGGCACGGCCGCGAGAAGCTGCACTATCTCAACCCGGTGCCGATCCATCAGATCGGCGAACGCTGGATCAGGAAATTCGAGCGCAGCAAGCTCGCCGCGCTCGGCGAGTTGAAACGCCAGTTGGAGAAGCGCGATGAGTAAGCCGCAATTCGTCTATGTGAGCTATATCGAAACCACGCCGGAAAAACTGTGGGAAGCGCTGACGTCGAGCGAGTTCACAAAGCAATACTGGTTCGGGGCCGAGGTCCGGTCCGACTGGAAGGCCGGCTCCCCCTTCGCGCTGACGCTCGATGGCGAGATCACCGATTCCGGCGAAATCCTCGAGGCCGATCCGCCGCGGCGCCTGTCCTACAGCTTCAAGCACCAGAAGTTCGAAGAGCTCCGCGGCGAGCCGATCTCGCGCGTCGTCTTCACCATCGAACCGTTCGGCTCGCTCGTGCGTTTGACCGTGCTGCATGACGGCTTTGTCGAGGGCGGCAAATACCTCGGCGCCGTATCCAATGGCTGGCCGGCGATCCTGTCCGGGCTCAAGAGCTTGCTTGAGAGGGGCCAAGTGCTCGCCATCCCGCGAGCAGCCCTCAACAAGGGATTCGACGCAACATGAATCTCGAACAGTTCAAGCCGCTGACGGTCTACACCATCTACATCGCCTCGACGCCGGAAGAGGTATGGGAGGCGCTGACATCGGCCGAGTTCAGCCGCAGATACTTTTCCGGCTTTGCGGTGGAGATGGAGCCGAAGCTCGGCGGCAGCTTCATCGTGCGCGCGCCCGACGGTTCCGAGCACATCTCCGGCGAGGTGTTCGAATACGACCCGCCAAATAAATTGACGGTAACCTGGGACGTCAACTGGCCCGACCTCGTCGCAAAGCTCGGCACCACGCTCGTCACCTACGAGATCGAGCAAGCCGGCGAAGCCGTCCGCCTCACCATGAGCGAGCGCCACGACCGTCCGCTGAGCGACGATATCCTTTCCGGCGGCCGCACGGGCTGGCCGGCGATCCTGTCCGGGCTCAAGAGCCTGCTCGAGACGGGGAAGGCGCCGCAGATAAAGATGGCGCCGCCAGCGCAGATGCTGGCGGCGTTGAAGGCGATGGGGATCAGGACGCCGTAGCGATTGGAACCCGCGCCTTCATCGCTTCTTCTTCACCGGCGGCTGAATCTCGTCGATCTTGTTGCGGCAATCCCCTTCCGAATCGTGCGGGCCCGAGACGAAGGTCCCGCTGACCTTGATCGCGTACCAGCCTGACTCCACGCCGAGCCGGAGCGCTTCGTCTGTCTTGACGTGCCGTGGGGAGAGAGCTTGCATCGGTTGAGCTTGCATCAGGTGCTTTCGGTTGGCGTTCGATCTCATATCGAACCGCGGGGGATCTTTCAGGCATCCGGGCACGAGGTGCGGGGATTGCGCCATTTCACGTCGCGCGCGTGTAATCGTGGCGCCACGTGGGCGCGGAGACGACCGCTCTTTCCGACATTGGCACACCGTGCGCGCAATCACGGCAATTAGCTATCGTTTTCTCGCCCAGGGGCAAATAGCTCGCTGCCGATGCGTCCGGCTCCCTCTAAGCCATCGGCGCCACCAGCCGCCGATAGAGATGCCACGTCGCATGCCCGAGCACCGGCAGCGTCACGATCAGCCCCAGGAAATACGGCAGCGCCGAGACGATCAGCAGGATCACGATCACGGCGGCCCAGCCGATCATCGGCAGCGGGCTCGTCACCACTGCGCGCACGCTCGTGACCATGGCGGTGACGAAATCGACCTCGCGGTCGAGCAGCAGCGGAAACGAGACCACGGTCAGCGAAAACAAAATCAGCGACAGCGCCGCGCCGACGGCATTGCCGATCGCGAGGAACAGCAGGCCCTCGTTGGTCGTCAGAACCACCGTCATGAATTCCTGGAGGCTCGAGAACGAGGCGTGCAGGCCGAGCAGCAGCGCGATCAGGAGCCGCACCTGGTACATCCAGATCACGAACACGAACAGCGTGACGAACGCCATCCAGCCGATCTCGCTGCGTGAGCGTATCGCCGACCAGATCGCAGCAAACGAGACCGGCTCGCCGCGCTCGCGCCGGCGGCTGACTTCGTAGAGGCCGATCGCCACGAACGGGCCGATCAGCGCGAAACCCGCCGCGAGGGGGTAGACCAGATAGACCATGCCGAAGGCGGTGAGGCAGAGCATGATGGCGATACCGCCGGCCGCGTAGAGCCCACCGAAGCAGAGCCCGTAAAGCGGCACCGCCTGGAAATCGCGCAGGCCCTCGACCAGCGCCTCGGCAATGTCGGTCGTCGCAACGGCGCGCACCACCGGATCGACCTTGCCCGAGATGGACATCGGCTCCCTCCTCCTCTTCCGGTGCGATCTTCGTCGCACGCGGTTCGAACTCGATAGTAGCGCCCTCGGGCGCCGCGCGCGACTTCAGAATCTTTCCCCATGGGGGGCGTTTCGGCACGATGCCTATGGACTGAGCAGAGGATGGTGCCGCAGATTGTCCGTTCCGACCAGCACGCGCGATGACCAGAGCGGACCACCCGACCGATGAGCTTGCGTACCCGGCTACTGATACTCGTGATCGCGGCCATGCTGGTGCCGGCGAGCCTGGTCGGGCTGCGCTTCGTGCAGAACAGGAGCAGCGAGATCAACGCGGCCCTGGCCAATCTGGCTGCGACGGCCGACGACATCGCCGGCGATCTGGAGGAGAAGATCCAGGGCACCGCCCAGCTTCACTATGGTCTCGCCCGTGCACGCGACCTCGACACGCGCGACAAGGCGGCGTGCTCGGCGTTTCTGTCGGACGTGCGCGAAGAATACCCGCAGTTCACGGGAATCCTGACCATCGATCCGGACGGCAGCCTGTTCTGCGACTCGCTGCGGACCGACCGCACCCTCGATCTGAGGGATCGCGCCTATTTCAAGCAGGTCCAGGGCTTGCACGGCGTCGTCGCGCTTGAGCCGGTGTTCGGCCGCCTGACCGGGATATCGGTGCTCCAGATCGCATACCCGGTGCGATCGGAGGCGGGTGCGCTGAAATTCGTCCTGCTTGCTTCCTTCAACCTCAACAAATTCGCGGAATACCACCACAAGCGACTGCTCACCGATAAGGAGATCCTGCTCACGGACAGCAAGGGGACTGTTCTGGTCGCCCCCAAGGGAGGCGGCTGGAGCGAGCCCGTCGGCGCCTCGATCGCAGGGACCGACCTGTTCCGGTTCGCCGCAAACCCCGATCGCGAGGGGTTTCGGGAGGTGACCGATCGCGAGGGCCGCACCCAGGTCTGGGCCGTCGCCCGCTCGCCTTCGATCCGCAACGCCGGCCTCGCCATCATGGTCGGGCGCTCCAAGGACGGACTGGTCGCGGCCGGCAACCGCCGGCTTTACGAGGACATGGCGATCCTCGCCGTCGCCTCGCTGTTGCTTTTGGCCGGAGTCTGGATCCTTGCGACCATGAGCGTCGGGCGCCAGGTCGGACGGCTCGCCACGATGGCGAAAAGGCTCGGGCGCGGCGATCTCAGCGCACGAATTCCGCCTCCTTATCCGCGCGGCGAGCTCGGCGGATTGATGACCCTGCTCAACGGCACCGCCGAGTCGCTCGAGCAGCAACGTGCCGCCATTGCCGACCTCAGCCACAAGCTCAGCCAGTCCCAGAAGATGGAAGCGATGGGCCAGCTCACCGGCGGCGTGGCGCACGATTTCAATAATCTGCTGACCGTCATCCTCGGTAATTCGGAGCATCTTGCCGACAGGCTGGCGGGAAACAAGGAACTGCACCGGATCGCCAGCGACATCGCGACCGCCGCCGAGCGCGGGGCCGACCTGACACGGAGCCTGCTGGCCTTCGCGCGCAAGCAGCCGCTGCGACCGCGAGAGATCGACATCGCCGAGAAGGTCGTCGGCATGGAGCAGTTGTTGCGCCGCTCGCTGGGCGAGCACATCGAGTGCAGCTTCGTGTTCGGACCAGATCTGTGGTTGACCAGCGTCGATCCCGGCCAGCTGGCAACGGCCCTGCTCAACCTCGTGCTCAACGCGCGCGACGCGATGCCCGACGGCGGCAAGCTGACGGTCGAGGTCCGCAACAACTCGCTCAGTGCATCCGACCTCGACGTCAACGGCGAGCCGCGGCCAGGCGACTACGTCATGGTGGCCGTGACCGATACCGGCAGCGGCATGACCGGCGAGGTGGCAAGCCGCGCGTTCGAGCCGTTCTTCACCACCAAGGAGGTCGGCAAGGGTACCGGCCTCGGCTTGAGCATGGTCTACGGGTTTGCGCAACAATCCGGCGGGCTCGTGCAGTTGCAGTCCGAACCGGGGCAAGGCAGCGTCGTCAGGCTGTTCTTTCCTCGCATTGCAGCGACGCTGAGCGAGGATCCGCCACGAGCGGAGCGGCTCACCATCCCCGATGGAAGCGAAACCGTTCTCCTGGTCGAGGACGACGACATGGTCCGAGCCTATGTCGCGAGCGAGCTGAAGATGCTCGGCTACCGTGTCATCGCGACATCGAACGGGCCCGCGGCGCTGGACGTGCTGCGCCAGCCCGGAGACATCCATCTGCTGTTCACCGACGTCGTGATGCCCGGCGGCATGTTCGGGCCGGAGCTTGCAAAACAAGCCATCGTCCTGCGGCCCGCTCTCAAGGTGCTGTTCACCTCCGGCAACAGCCAGAATTCCGTCAAGACGCCTGACGGGGTCGATGCCCGCATTCTGACAAAGCCGTTCAAGCGGCAGGATCTTGCCGCGATGCTGCGGTCCGCCCTGTCGGCGCCGCCGCGATGAACGACGCCCCTGCCCTTTCTTACCCCTTGGCCCGCAGCTCGCGCCGCAGCACCTTCCCCGTCGCCGTCATCGGCAGCGTCTCGGCGAACTCCACGAAGCGCGGATATTCGTGCGCGGCGAGCTGCACCTTGACGAACTCCTGGATCTCGCGCGCGAGCTTGTCGCCAGGCGTAAAGCCGGGGCGCAGCACGATCCAGGCCTTGATCGATTCGGTGCGGATCGGATCGGGAATGCCGACCACCGCAGCCATCGCAACCGACGGATGCTTCATCAGCGTGTGCTCGATCTCGGACGGGCCGACACGATAGCCGGCGGTGGTGATGACGTCGTCTTCGCGGCTGACGTACCAGAAATAGCCGTCCTCATCCTGCACGCCGAGATCGCCCGTCAGCAGGAACTCGCCGGCATATTTCTTCGCCGTCGCCTCGGGATTGCGCCAGTATTCGATCATCGTACAGGGGCATGGCTGGCGCACTCCAATGATGCCGCGCTGGCCGCGTGGCTGTTCCTCGCCCTTGTCGTTGACGATGCGGACGTCGAAGCCCGGCGTCGCCTTGCCCATCGAGCCGGGGCGGATCGGAAAGAGGTTCGAGTTGCTGCCGATCACGAGGTTGCATTCGGTCTGGCCGAACACTTCATGCGCATCGATGCCGAAGGTCTCGCGCACCCAGCCGAGCAGTTCGCCGCCGAGGGACTCGCCGCCGGTAAAGATGCTGCGCAGCCTGACACCGGAATGCTTCACGCCGGCCTGCCGCATCAGCTTGAGCGCGGTCGGCGGCAGGAAGACGTTGCGGACGCCGAGATCGGCCATCATCTGCATCGCCGCCTGCGGCTCGAATTTTCGCGCGCGATGACCGACCAGCGGAATGCCGTGATACCAGAACGCGAACAGCCCGTTGACGAGGCCGCCGATCCAGGCCCAGTCCGCCGGCGTCCACATGAGATCGCCGGGGCGCGGCAAAAAGTTGTGACACATCTCGACGTTCGGCAGATGACCGAGCACGACGCGGTGCGCGTGCAGCGCGCCCTTCGGATTGCCTGTCGTGCCCGAGGTGTAAATGATCAGTGCGGGATCGTCGGCCGAGGTGTCGACCCGCGCGAAGTCGGGCGATGCGGCCTTGACTGCATTCCAAAATGATTTCGTACCAGCCGGCGCGCTTTCACCGACGACATAGACGTTCTTCAGGTCCGGCAGGCGATCGCGGATTTTTGCCAGCTTCTCCCAGCCCGCTTCGTCGGTGACGATCGCCTTGGCCTGCGAGTTCGACAGACGGAATTCCAGCGCGTCCTCACCGAACAATGCGAACAGCGGGATCGAGATCATCGCCGAACGGAACGCCGCCATGTGCGCGACCGGCAATTCCAGCGATTGCGACAGGAACACCGCAACGCGGTCGCCGCGCGCGAGGCCGTCGGCCTTCAGCACATTGGCGAAGCGGCGCGACATCTCCGCGACCTCGTCGAAGGAAGTGCGCGTGGTAGCGCCGTTCTCGTCGACATAGACCAGCGCGAGGCGGCCGGTCCCGTCGGCATGGCGGTCGCAGCACGCCTCCGCCATGTTGAAGCGCGCCGGGACGTCCCAGCGGAAATTGCGGTAGAGTTCGTCGTAGGTGGCGGCTTCGGTGAGCATGGTCGTTTCCCGGCAGCGGCGTCATGGCCGGGCTTGTCCCGGCCATCCACGTTCTTGTTTGGCCCTGAGTTTAAGGGCGTGGACGCCCGGGACAAGCCCGGGCATGACGAAGAGAGCGTTTCACCGCACCGTCGCGAAGAACTTCCTGACATCGCGCACGAACAGCTCCGGCTGCTCGAATGCGGCGAAATGACCGCCCTTCCCCATCTCGCTCCAATGCGTGATGCTGGAGAAGTTCGGCTCCATCCAGCGCCGCACCGGCGTGATGATCTCCTTGGGGAACACTGCAACGCCTGTGGGCACGTTGACCTTTGGCGTCGTCCGGCGCTTGCCAAAGCTCTCCCAATACAGCCGCGCCGATGACGTCGCCGTCTCGGTCGTCCAATAGAGCATGACGTTGTCGAGCAGTTCGTCCTTGCTGAAGATGTTCTCGGGATGGCCGTCGCAATCGGTCCAGGCCCAGAATTTTTCCAGGATCCAGGCCGCCTGCCCGCTCGGCGAATCCGTCAGGCCATAGCCAAGTGTCTGCGGCCGCGTCGATTGCTGCTTTGAATAGCCGGAGTCGAGATCGACATAGTGCTTGAGGCCGGCGAGCGCGCGCTTCTCCTCCGGCGTCGGCTCGCCCTCGACCTTCGGCGCGGCGTTGAAGGCGAGCGTGATGTGGATGCCGGCGCAGTGGTCGGGATCCTGCATGCCGAGCGAGGTCGTCACCGCCGAGCCCCAGTCGCCACCTTGCGCGCCGTAACGCGCGTAGCCGAGACGGTCCATCAGCCCGGCCCAGGTTGCAGCGATGCGATCGACGCCCCAGCCGGTGGTCTTGGGCTTGGCGGAGAACCCGAAACCCGGCAGCGACGGACAGACAACGTGGAAGGCATCCGCGGTATCGCCGCCATGTGCGGCGGGATCGACCAGCGGCGCGATCACCTTCTGGAATTCCACGATTGAGCCGGGCCAGCCATGGGTGATGATCAGCGGCAGCGCCGAAGGCTCCTTCGAGCGCGCATGCAGGAAGTGGATGTCGAGCCCGTCGATCTCGGTGGTGAACTGCTCGAAGCGGTTGAGCTTGGCCTCGCGGGCGCGCCAGTCGTAACCATCAACCCAGTAGGCGCAGATATCCTGAATCCATTTCAGCGGCGCGCCCTGACTCCAGTCATCGACCAGCTCAGCCTCCGGCCAGCGTGTGCGGGCCAAGCGCGATTTGAGGTCGGTGAGGACGTCCTCGCTGACGGCGATGCGGAACGGCTTGATGGCGGTCATCGGTTGCATCCCCATGTTCTTTTTGTCATTCCGGGGCGCGCCGCTTGGCGCGAGCCCGGAATCCATTTCGCAACAGAGCCCGGCGGCACGATGGATTCTCTGATGCGCAATTGCGCATCATAGTTCACGCTTCGCGTGCCCCGGAATGACGGCCTAGCCCGTCAGCGCGGCCTTCACCAAGCCGCTGGCCTTGCCGAAATCCATCTGGCCAGCGTATTTCGCCCGCAACATTGCGATCACCTTACCCATGTCCTTCATGCCGGCAGCGCCCGTCTCGGCGATCGCGTCTGCGATCGCCTTCTTGACCTCATCGTCCGACATCTGCTTCGGCAGGTACGCCGAGATCACCGCGATCTCCTCGCGCTCCTGCGCGGCGAGCTCGGCGCGGCCGCCCTTTTCGTAGAGCTCGACCGACTCCTGGCGCTGCTTGATCATCTTCTGAAAGACGCCAAGCAGGTCGGCATCGGAGAGCGGGGGCTTGCCGTTGCCGCGGGCTTCGATGTCGGCGTTCTTGATGGTCGAGTTGACCATGCGCAGCGTGGACAGCTTGCGCTCGTCCTTGGCCTTCATGGCCTCCTTGACCGCATTGTTGATGTCGTCGCGCAGCATGATCGTGATCCCTTCGTATATCCGAGGCCTGATCTAGGCCGTTCGCGCCCCCGAGACAACCTGGGTTTGAAGCCATTCGGCCAGCGCTCGCGCCGTCGCCTCGGGCTGTTCCGGCTGCGGCAGATGTCCGCAACACTCGAGGATCACCAGCCTCGCGCCGACAATGCCCTCCGCCATCTCCTTAGAGAACGCATTGGGAATGGTGTTGTCCTGATCGCCAGTCAGCACCAGCGTCGGGCATTTGATCGTCGCCAGCGTGGGCCGCGAATCCACCCGCGCGATGATCGCGGTCTGCTGGCGCAAATAGCCTTCCACGCCGACATCCTCGCCCTGCTCATCCACGAGCCGGCGAATGCCGGAATCGTCGCGGCGCGAGTGATGCACCAGTTCGGGAAACATCTCCTCGCGTGCCGCGCGCAGCTCACCGCGTCTCGCCCGCTCCATCAGGCCGCGGCGGCGCGCGGTCGCCTCAGGCGTGTCAGGCCGCGCCTGGGTGTTGATGAGCGCGAGCTTGACGACCCGCTCGGGCGCCTGGCGCATGATCTCGAACGCGATGTAGCCGCCCATGGAATGGCCGGCGAGCGCGAAGCGCGGCGGCGCCTCGCTCAGGACCCGGCGGGCGATCGCCGCCATGCTGTCGTCGCGGATATGGTTGGCGACCATCACTGGGCCGAACCGCCACAACGCCGGGATCACCGGGGCATAAATCCGGGCCGAGGACGCCAGCCCCGGAACCAGCAGGATGGGGACGGTCTGGTCCATTATTGCCTCGCAAGCCCCAGGATTTGCCGGAAATTATTCCGGCCGAGCTTAAGTGCCTGAGACCACCTGTCAAATATGCAAAAACGCATGTGAATCGGCGCATCTGCGCTTTGACGGCGGCGCTCGCGGAGACTATGAAGCGGGCTCATGACACAACATGAAAACGATACCGCCTGGCCGGACCATAAACCGACCGCGCTCCTCGTGCTCGCCGATGGCACGGTGCTCGAAGGCTTCGGTCTTGGCGCCGAAGGCCATGCCGTGGGTGAAGTCTGCTTCAACACGGCGATGACCGGCTATGAGGAGATTCTCACCGACCCCTCCTATGCCGGGCAGCTCATCACCTTCACCTTCCCGCATATCGGCAATGTCGGCACCAACGACGAAGATATCGAGACGGTGAACATGGCCGCGACGCCCGGTGCGCGCGGCGTGATCCTGCGCACCGCGATCACCGATCCCTCGAACTACCGCGCCACCAAGCATCTCGACGCCTGGCTCAAGGCGCGCGGCATCATCGGCCTGTCCGGCATCGACACCCGGGCGCTGACCGCGCTGATCCGTTCGAAGGGCATGCCCAACGCCGTGATCGCGCATTCCAAGACCGGCGAGTTCGACCTGCATGGCCTGAAGGAAGAAGCGCGCGAATGGCCGGGCCTCGAGGGCATGGACCTCGTGCCGATGGTCACCTCCGGCCAGCGCTTTACCTGGGACGAGACGCCCTGGCTATGGGGCAAGGGTTTCGGCCGGCAGGACAAGCCGGAGTTCAACGTCGTCGCCATCGACTACGGCATCAAGCGCAACATTCTGCGCCTGCTCGCCGGCGTCGGCTGCAAGGTGACGGTGGTGCCGGCGACGACCTCGTCGGAGGAGATTTTGGCGATGAAGCCGGACGGCGTGTTCCTGTCGAACGGCCCGGGCGATCCGGCCGCGACCGGCAAATATGCCGTGCCTGTCATCCAGGACGTGATCAACTCGGGCACGCCGACATTCGGTATCTGCCTCGGCCACCAGATGCTCGGCCTCGCCGTCGGCGCGAAGACGAAGAAGATGCATCAGGGCCATCACGGCGCCAATCATCCCGTGAAGGACGAGACCACCGGCAAGGTCGAGATCACCTCGATGAACCACGGCTTTGCCGTGGACGAGCACACGCTGCCGAAGGGCGCGACGCAGACCCACATCTCGCTGTTCGACGGGTCCAATTGCGGCATCCAGCTCGACGGCAAGCCGGTGTTCTCGGTGCAGTACCACCCCGAGGCTTCGCCCGGCCCGCGCGACTCGCACTATCTGTTCCAGCGCTTCGCCGATCTGATGCGGCAGAAGAAGAGCGCGTAAGTCCAAAAGACGCCGGCGGACGAGACCGCCGGCTATGCGTCACGGACGCATGAACATGAAGTCCGTGTCGGGATCGCAATTCTCGGCGATGAAGCGCAACTCCGCCTGGATGTCGGCAACCGATCTCGTCTCGAGATATTTCGAAATCACGAGGCTGAGCAGGGCGCGGCAGACCGCTTCGTGTCCGAGGCCGGCCGTCTCGGCCTCGTCGACGGCGGCCGAAAAATGACGCTGCGCAACGTCGGATGCGTACATGGCGGTCCCCTCTTCGATCCGGCTTGCGTGCCCCTGAACAGCCGCCTGCGCCTTGATCTCCGTCAAGCCGGCGTGTGGACTGGTGTCCGGAACAAGCGTGCCTGTGCCGTCTTGAGTCCTGGTCAATTGCTACCGGAGCCCTGTCATGTCCGTCGTCTGCGACAAGGCCGAGCCGCTCGCCATCGTGTTTGAGGATGACGGGCTCGTGCCGAACAACGCTCTCCCCTTCCTGGTCTACCAGGGCGCGGTGACGCTCGATCCGAAGCGTCCCGAAGAGACCATCGAAAACCTGTTCGAAGCGAACGGCTGGGGCGGCACGTGGCGCAACGGCGTCTACGACTATCTGCACTACCACGCGACGGTGCATGAAGCGCTCGGCGTCGCGCGCGGGAGTGCGCGGGTCCGCTTCGGCGGCGACAATGGCCGGGAGCTGGAGATCAAGCCCGGCGATGTCGCTATCCTGCCGGCGGGCACGGGACATCAGTGCTTCAGGGCGAGCCGCGATTTCTGCGTGATCGGCGCCTATCCGCCAGGCAGCAAGATGGAGATCACGCGGGCGACGGCGGAGAACCACGCCAGGGCGATGACGACGATTCCGAAGGTCGCGATGCCGCCGGCCGATCCGGTGACGGGGAAGGATGGGGCGTTGATGCGGTTGTGGCGGTAGCTGAAAGCGCAGGCGCTGTGGGGTGGATTAGCGAAGCGTAATCCACCTCTTCCATTTCCGCGGAGACAGACGTGGTGGATTACGCCTGCGGCTAATCCACCCTACGAGGATGTGAATCTTTCGACTTTCTGCGATTTCGATGTGAGTCAAATCAACGACTTAGCTTGCTCGAAAACGGCATAAATCGAATTGTCTCTCATGCTCTACGGCAACGTCGCTACGCCTCGTTGCCGCCTTCCTGGCGCGTGGCTTCGAACAGGAACCAGGTGCGGCGCTCGGTCTCGTCGATGAAGTTTTCGAGCAGGCTTGCGCTGGCGACATCGCCGGCGTCGTCGCAGACCTCATGAGCCTTCCGCATCGCCGCGGCGACGTGCTTATTGTCCTGCATCAGCTCGCGCAGCATCTCGCGCGGCGGGACGTAGTCCTCGTCGTTGTCCTTGATGGTCTGGAGCTTTGCCACCTGGCCGATCGACTTCAGCGTCGCGCCGCCGATCTTGCGGACGCGCTCGGCGAGCTGGTCGGTGGTCGCGAAGATCTGGTCGGACTGCTCGTCGAGCAGCAGATGATAGTCGCGGAAATGCCGGCCGCTGACGTGCCAATGGAAATTCTTGGTCTTCAGATAGAGCGCGAAGGCGTCGGCCAGAAGCACGTTGAGCGCCTCGGAAACCTTCTTGACCGCCTGGGGCGACAGATCGGTGGGGGTGTCGAGGTCGGGCGAGACCTTGCTGGGGGCTTTGCTCACGGGAAACCTTCCTGTTAGGACGCAGACATTGACGGCGCGCCGTCGCACCCCTAACGCAGACGGGTAGCGTCGGTTCCAGTGCAGGAACCGTTTGGCCGGGGCCCTCGGATACCATGGACGATTGGATCGATTACTACGACTCCACGCACACGATCTATGTCAGCAAGCTGCATCGCGATTTGCACTTCCAGATCATCGCGCGGGACATCATCGGCTACATCACTTCGCCCGAGGCGACCGTGCTGGACTACGCCTGCGGCGAGGCGCTGTCGGCGAGCCAGGTGGCGGCCGCCTGCGGCAAGCTGATCCTCGCCGAACCCGCGCCAGGCGTGCGCGGCCGGCTGATCGCACGGTTTGCCCCGAACAACAAAATCCGCGTCCGCTCGCTCGACGACGTCCGCAAGATGCAGGACCAGTCGATCGACCTCGTCGTGATGAACTCGGTCGCGCAATACATGACGCCGGAGGAGCTCGATGCCGCGCTCCTCAACGTCCGGCGATTGCTGACCCCGTCGGGCAAGCTGGTGCTCGGCGATATTCTCCAGCCCAATGTCGGCATGGTCAGGGACGTGATGGCGCTGCTCAGCTTCGGCCTGCGCCACGGCTTCCTGAAGGACGCGCTGATCGGGCTGATCAGCACCGCGCTATCGGACTACCGGCATCTGCGAACGCGCATCGGGCTGCAGCGCTACAGCGAGGACGAGATTACCGGCAAGCTCAAAGCGGCGGGCTTCGCAGCCCAGCGCGCACACACCAATATCGGCCATAATCGCTGGCGCATGACCATCATCGCGCGGCCGCCTCTGGTGCGTTAAGCATAACGACCACCTGAGGTGGCTTGTCGCACCTCGATCGGGCATGATCTCCGCGGCCCGGTGGCGGAAGCGTCTACGCGAGAGCAGTGCATCGCTCTTCATCCTGGTTCAAATCCAGGCCGGGTCTCCACGCTTCGCTCCTGCGGGGCTACGCGCGGCCACGCCGCCCAAACAAAAAATGTCCAGAACAACCCCATGCACAGTAGCCGACGATGGCTGGCATGATGTCCGCTGGATCTTCTGAAGGCCTTGATGCGGCGGGCAAATCAGGGCCCGGCGCGCCATCGTCTCAGGTTTGGTCCGCAGCAACCATTTCGCACTCCGGCAGCAGCTGAAGCCGGTCGGCATCCCTGGCTGCGGAGTTGAGCACGGCATCGAGCAGCCCCGGGAAGCGCGCATCGAGGTCCTCGCGGCGCAGCCGCATGAAGCGGTTGGTGCCGGCCACGCGGGTCTGCATGACGCCGCATTCGCGCAGCTTGGCGAAGTGATAGGCGAGGTTCGACTTGCCGCTGAGCGCGTAAAAGTCGCCGCAGCGCAATTCGCTGCTGACGCGTTCCTGCTGGGCGAGTTGGTAGACGATCGCAAGCCGGATCGGATCACTCAGGCAATCCAGCACCATCGGCAGTTGGATCTGCTCGCGGGTGGGGTGAGGAGGCGTACGACTCATGGTGCAATCATAACAATACGGCTGGTATGTTCAATAGTTCTTGAACTAATTGACATTAGCGGGCTACCGCCCAATAGTTCAACGATTATTGAACATAGGAATGACGGATCATGAGCGTGTTCTGGCTGGCGGTCGCGGCGTTTGCGATCGGGACGGAGGCCTTCGTCATCGCAGGCTTGTTGCCGACGATCGCGGCCGACCTGCAGATTTCGGTGCCGGCGGCCGGACAGCTGGTCAGCGTCTACGCGCTCACCTATGCCGTGGGGTCGCCGGTCCTCGCGGTGACCCTCAACAATATCGACCGCCGCACCGTGCTGACGCTGGCTTTGTCGGCCTTCATCGCCGGCAATTTCCTGGCGGTGGCCGCCTCCGGGTTTGCACTGCTGATGGCATCGCGGATGCTGATGGCACTCGGCGCCGGCCTGTGCATGCCGACGGCGCTCGGTGTCTCCGTGGCGGTCTCCCCCCCCGAACGGCGCGGCCGCGCCGTGGCGCTGGTCACCTCCGGCCTCACGATCGCAACCGTGATCGGTGTCCCCCTCGGCAATTGGATCGGCAGCCTGTTCGGCTGGCGCGCGACCTTCGCCATGGTCGCCCTGCTCGGCGCAATCGCGATGGCGGGCCTGCTTTTTGGCCTGCCCCGCGGCCTGCCGCGAAATACCGCATCGCTCGCCGAACGGCTGGCCGTGGCGCGCCACGGCAACGTCCTGATCGCGCTGCTCATCACGATCCTATGGGCGCTCGGCGGCTTCACCGTGTTCACCTATTTCGCCGTTCCGCTGCGCGCGCTCGGCTTCGACGCCTCACATATCAGCCTCGCGCTGCTGGTGTTCGGCGCGGCCGCCGCGATCGGGAACATGCTCGGCGGCCTGTTGGCCGACCGGCTCGGCGCCATCGCCACGGCGGCGCTCGGCCTGACCGGCATGGCCAGCGCGCTTTTCCTGCATTCACTGGTGCTGAAATTCCTTCCCGGCCAGGCGCATTATGCGATCCTGGGCCCGATCTTCCTGCAGGGTGTTTCGGGCTGGGCGTTCTATCCGGCCCAGATCGCCAGCATCATCCGGATCGACCCGCAGGCCTCGATGGTCGCGCTCTCGCTCAACGCTTCGGCCATGTATCTCGGCTTTGCGATCGGGGGCGTCCTGGGCGGCGCCGTGCTTGCGGGGTGGAGCCCGACCGATCTCGGCTGGGTCGGCGGATTGAGCGTTTCCGCAGCGCTTCTGGTGCATCTCGCCCGTGGCTGGCAGGCGCGGCCAAAACCCGTCAAAATTGCTGGTTGATGGGCGCTTTTCGGGGTTTCGCCGCCCCGAAAACTGGTCTAAGACCCGTCCGCGCGCGAGGGAGACCACGCGCTCTCGGCCACAGGGGACGCGCAGCAAGCGCGCCCTTTTTTTGTGCCCAAATTCCACTTCGGCGAGAGTTGATGCCCAAACGTACAGACATCACCACCATCCTGATCATCGGCGCCGGCCCCATCGTGATCGGCCAGGCCTGCGAGTTCGACTATTCGGGCACGCAGGCGGTGAAGACGCTGAAGGAAGAGGGCTACCGCATCGTCCTCGTCAATTCCAATCCGGCCACCATCATGACCGACCCGGAATTGGCGGATGCGACCTATATCGAGCCGATCACGCCCGAGATCGTCGCCAAGATCATCGAGAAGGAACGTCACGTCATTCCCGGCGGCTTCGCGCTGCTGCCGACCATGGGCGGCCAGACCGCGCTGAACTGCGCGCTGTCGCTGCGCCGGCAGGGCACGCTGGAAAAGTTCGACGTCGAGATGATCGGCGCCACGGCTGACGCGATCGACAAAGCCGAAGACCGCCAGCTGTTCCGCGAGGCCATGACCAAGATCGGGCTCGAGACGCCAAAGTCGCGGCTCGCCAACGCCTCCGCGCTGAAGAAATCCTTCCGCGACAAACACCAGGCCGAGCGCGAGAAGCTGTCGGGCGCGGCTCTGGAAGAGCACGACCGGCAATGGGCCCTCGGCGAAGGCGACCGCCGCAAGCGCTACCAGGAATATGCGCTGGGACAGGCGATGATGGCGCTGTCCGAGATCGGCCTGCCCGCGATCATCCGACCCTCCTTCACCATGGGCGGCACCGGCGGCGGCATCGCCTACAACAAGGAAGAATTCCTCGACATCATCGAGCGCGGCCTCGACGCGTCCCCGACCAACGAAGTCCTGATCGAGGAATCCGTCCTCGGCTGGAAAGAGTTCGAGATGGAGGTGGTGCGCGACAAGAAGGACAATTGCATCATCGTCTGCTCGATCGAGAATTTCGATCCGATGGGCGTGCACACCGGCGACTCCATCACGGTGGCTCCGGCGCTGACGCTGACGGACAAGGAATACCAGATCATGCGCGACGCCTCGCTGGCGGTGCTGCGCGAGATCGGCGTCGAGACCGGCGGCTCCAACGTGCAGTTCGGCGTCAATCCCGAAGACGGCCGCATGGTCGTGATCGAGATGAACCCGCGCGTGTCGCGCTCATCCGCCCTGGCGTCGAAGGCGACGGGCTTCCCGATCGCCAAGGTCGCTGCAAAACTCGCGATCGGCTACACGCTCGACGAAATCGCCAACGACATCACCGGCGGCGCGACGCCGGCCTCGTTCGAGCCGACGATCGACTACGTGGTGACCAAGATCCCGCGTTTCGCCTTCGAGAAATTCCCCGGCGCCTCCACCACGCTGACGACATCGATGAAGTCGGTTGGCGAGGTCATGGCGATCGGCCGCACCTTCCAGGAAAGCCTGCAGAAAGCGCTGCGCGGGCTTGAGACGGGCTTGACCGGCCTCGACGAAATCGAGATCGACGGACTCGGCCAGGGCGACGACAAGAACGCGATCCGCGCGGCGCTCGGCACGCCGACGCCGAACCGGCTGCTCCAGGTCGCGCAGGCGATGCGGCTCGGCTGGTCCAACGAGGAGATCTTCAATTCCTGCAAGATCGACCCGTGGTTCCTTGGCGAGATGCGCGGCATCGTCGACATGGAAGAAAAGATCAAGAAGAGCGGCCTCCCCTCCAATGCCTTCGGCATGCGCACGCTGAAGGCCATGGGCTTTTCGGACGCGCGGCTTGCGGTGCTCACGCAGGTCGCGGATGCCGACGTCGCGGCCAAGCGCCACGCCCTGGGCGTCCGCCCGGTATTCAAGCGTATCGACACTTGCGCGGCCGAATTCGCGTCGCCCACGGCCTACATGTACTCGACCTATGAGTCGCCCTTCGCCGGCACCGTCGCGGACGAGAGCCAGCCGTCGGACCGGAAGAAGGTCATCATCCTCGGCGGCGGCCCAAACCGCATCGGCCAGGGCATCGAGTTCGACTATTGCTGCTGTCACGCCTGCTTCGCGCTTGCCGATGCCGGCTACGAGACCATCATGGTCAACTGCAATCCGGAAACGGTGTCGACCGACTACGACACCGCCGACCGGCTCTATTTCGAGCCGCTTACGGCCGAGGACGTGCTGGAGATCATCGCCAAGGAGCGCACCAACGGCACGCTGCATGGCGTGATCGTGCAGTTCGGCGGCCAGACGCCGCTCAAGCTGGCGCGGGCGCTGGAAGCCGCCGACGTGCCGATCCTCGGCACTTCACCCGACGCCATCGACCTTGCCGAAGACCGCGACCGCTTCAAGCGCGTGCTCGACAAGCTCCGCCTCAAGCAGCCCAAAAACGGCATTGCCTATTCGGTCGAGCAGGCCCGCCTGGTCGCGACCGATCTCGGCCTGCCGCTGGTGGTGCGCCCATCCTACGTGCTCGGCGGCCGTGCGATGCAGATCATCCGCGAGGAGAACCAGCTCAGCGACTATCTGCTCGGCACGCTGCCGGAGCTGGTGCCCGCCGACGTCAAGGCGCGCTATCCGAACGACAAGACCGGCCAGATCAACACGGTGCTCGGCAAGAACCCGCTGCTGTTCGACCGTTATCTCTCGGACGCCACCGAAGTCGACGTTGACTGCCTCTCCGACGGCAAGGACACCTTCATCGTCGGCATCATGGAGCACATCGAGGAAGCCGGCATTCACTCCGGCGACAGTGCCTGCTCGCTGCCGCCCTATTCGCTCGACGCCAAGATGATCGAGGAGCTGGAGCGCCAGACCCGCGAGCTCGCGCTCGGCCTCGACGTCGTCGGCCTGATGAACGTGCAATACGCCATCAAGGACGGCGATATCTACGTGCTCGAGGTCAATCCGCGCGCGTCGCGCACGGTGCCCTTCGTCGCCAAGGTGGTCGGCACGCCGGTCGCGAAGATCGCCGCGCGCATCATGGCCGGCGAGAAACTCGCCGACTTCAAGCTGAAGAAGGCGCAGCTCAAGCATGTCGGCGTCAAGGAATCGGTCTTTCCGTTCGCGCGCTTCCCCGGCGTCGACACGGTGCTCGGCCCCGAGATGCGCTCGACCGGCGAGGTCATGGGCATCGACCGCAATTTCGAGGTCGCCTTTGCCAAGAGCCAGCTCGGCGGCGGCACGAGGGTGCCGCGCAAGGGCACGGTGTTCGTCTCGGTGCGCGAGAGCGACAAGACGCGCATCACCGAGGCCGTTCGCGAATTGCATTCGCTCGGCTTCAAGGTGCTGGCGACATCAGGCACGGCGCGTTTCCTGACCGACCAGGGCATCCCGACCGAGAAGGTGAACAAGGTGCTGGAAGGCCGGCCGCACATCGTCGATGCCATCACCAACGGCGACGTCCAGCTCGTCTTCAACACCACCGACGGCCCGCAGGCGCTCGCCGACAGCCGTTCGCTGCGGCGCGCGGCCCTCTTGCATAAAGTGCCGTATTACACCACTCTTTCCGGGGCCGTGGCGGCCGCGCAGGGCATCCGCGCCTATCTGGGCGGGGACCTTGAGGTTCGGACCCTGCAGAGCTACTTTTCGGAAACCTGATCGCTGGCGGCGGCGAAGCTTCCGCTAAGTGACTGGCAATGAAGCCACAATGGCCGGAGGAACTGTCCGGCCATGTGGTTGTTCTGTTCCGGCGCCAGCCCCACATAACGGTTCCGGCGGGCATGTATTCAGCCCCCGGAAGCACTGACGAATCAAGGTTGCCGCGCCCACTGTCTGGTCGGGCGCGCGGCCGAAGGACGAGAGAAGAGATGGAAAAGGTTCCGATGACTGCGGGCGGCTTTGCCGCGCTCGGGGAAGAATTGAAGAAGCGCCAGTCCGAGGACCGTCCGCGCATCATCGAGCACATTGCGGAGGCCCGCTCGCACGGCGACCTCTCGGAGAACGCGGAATATCATGCCGCGAAGGAAGAGCAGTCCCACAATGAGGGCCGCATCGCCGAGCTCGAGGACAAGCTCGCGCGCGCCGACATCATCGATATCTCGAAGCTCTCCGGCGACACCATCAAGTTCGGCGCCACCGTGACGCTGGTCGACGAGGACACCGAGAAGAAGGCGGTGTGGCAGATCGTCGGCGAGGTCGAAGCCGACGCCAAGAAGGGCCGCATTTCCATCACCTCGCCACTCGCGCGCGCGCTGATCGGCAAGAAGAAGGGCTCGACCGTCGAGGTCAACGCACCCGGCGGCGCCAAGGCGTATGAGATCACCAAGGTGGAGTGGCGGTAAGGATTTGCCGCTGCGGGTGATGAGGTTGTGAAAAGGCCGCGCGATGCGCGGCCTTTTTGTTTCGGCGTGCTGCTGCGAGGTGGGCGCTCCCTCACCACGCGTCATTGCGAGCCCCTACCTCCGTCCCTTCACTTCCAGCGGCACGGCGGCCTCGTACTTCGAATTATGCAGCACCAGCGAGGTCCGGACGTTGCGCACATGGGGCGCGGCGGTCAGGTGCGTCACGAAATCCTGGAACGTCGCCATGTCGGGCGCGACGCATTTCAGGATGAAATCGACCTCTCCCGACAGCATCCAGCATTCCCGCACCAGGGGCTCGGCGCGGACGAACTCCTCGAAGGCGCGCAAATCCGCCTCGGCCTGGCTGGACAGGTGCACAGCGGCGAACACGGTGACGTCAAAGCCCAGTTTTCGCGCGTCCAGCAGCCCACGATAGCCGTGGATGTAGCCCTCCTCCTCCAGTGCCCGGACGCGGCGCAGGCACGGCGGAGGCGAAATACCGACCCGCTTGGCTAGCTCGACATTGGTGATTCGACCGTCGGCCTGGATTTCGGTGAGAATCTTCAGGTCGATCTCGTCTAGGTTCCGCGACACGTGACTGGAACTCCTGGCCTTTATGGCGGTATCGGATGGATTTGGTGCAATCCTCATACCCAGTCACGCCCGCCAGCGCAATTTTATTGCGCGTTCACTCCAGCCGACTTTTGTTCCCCGTTGGAAAAATCCGACGAATGGGAATGCAATTCTTGCATAGCTCACCAGAAGGCTTAGATTAGCTCTGATATTTCAGCGCCACCGCGAGGCCTCCGGCTCTTTCCGCAACCGCGCTGCAGTTCCCCGTGACAAAGGCGTCCGTCGAAATGTCCGCTCCTGTTCATGCAAAGGTCGTCATTATTGGCTCCGGGCCCGCTGGCTATACGGCCGCGATCTACGCTGCGCGCGCAATGCTCGAACCGATCCTGATCCAGGGCATGCAGGCCGGCGGCCAGCTCACCATCACCACCGACGTCGAGAACTATCCGGGCTTCGCCGACGTGATCCAGGGCCCCTGGCTGATGGAGCAGATGGAGAAGCAGGCGGTCCATGTCGGGACCAAAATCGTCTCCGACCTGGTCATCAAGCTGGACACGACGCAGCGGCCATTCCGCCTCACCTGCGACAGCGGCGACGTCTATCTCGCCGACACCGTCATCCTCGCCACCGGCGCGCAAGCGCGCTGGCTCGGGCTGCCGTCCGAAGCGAAATTCCAGGGCGGCGGCGTCTCGGCCTGCGCCACCTGCGACGGCTTCTTCTATCGCAACAAGGAGGTCGTGGTGGTCGGCGGCGGCAATACCGCGGTCGAGGAAGCCCTGTACCTCACCAATCATGCCTCGCAGGTCACGATCGTGCATCGTCGCGATCACTTCCGCGCCGAACGCATCCTGCAGGAGCGCCTGTTCAAGCACCCGAAGATCAAGGTGATCTGGGACTGCGCCGTCGACGAGATCTGCGGCACCGAGAACCCGAACAAGGTCACCCATGTGCGCCTGAAGAACGTCAAGACCGGCGCGCTCACGGACCTGAAGACCGACGGCGTCTTCATCGCCATCGGCCATGCGCCGGCGACCGAGCTCGTGAAGGACCAGATCAAGCTGAAACCCTCCGGCTATGTCGAGGTCGCCCCGAATTCGACCGCGACCTCCGTGCCCGGCCTGTTCGCCGCCGGCGACGTCGCCGACGAAACCTATCGCCAGGCCGTCACGGCCGCCGGCCTCGGCTGCATGGCAGCCCTCGAGGCCGAACGATTCTTGGCCCTGCGCGCCAGCGAGCGCGCGGCAGCGGAATAAAGATCATGCCTCGAACACGCGACGGATTTACGGATATGGATTGGGACAAGCTGAAGGTGTTTCACGCGGCGGCGGAAGCGGGCAGCTTCACGCATGCGGGCGAGCAGCTCGGCCTGTCGCAATCGGCGGTGTCACGCCAGGTCTCGGCGCTGGAGCAGGAGCTTTCGGTCTCGCTGTTCCACCGCCACGCCCGCGGCCTGATCCTCACCGAGCAGGGCGACCTGCTGTTCCGCACCGCGCATGATGTGTTCATGCAGCTGCAGGCGGCGCGCGCCAAGCTGACCGACAGCCGCGAGCGGCCGAGCGGCGACCTCAAGATCACCACCACGCCCGGCGTCGGCATCAACTGGCTGATCCCGCGGCTCGGCGAGTTCACCGCGCTCTATCCCGAGATCCGGATCTCGCTGATCGTCACCGACGAGGAGCTGGACCTGTCGATGCGCGAGGCCGATGTCGCGATCCGCACCCGCAAGCCGACCCAGCCGGATCTCATCCAGCGCAAGCTGTTCGCGATGGGCTTCCACGCCTATTGCTCGCCGGACTACATCAAGCGCTTCGGTACGCCGCGCACGCTGGAAGAGCTCGACGCTCACCGCATCATCACGCTCTCGGACGGCAGCTTCGCGCCGCATCTTCAAAACCGCAACTGGCTGGTCGAGGCCGGCCGCAACGGCTCGGGTCCGCGCGAAGCCTATTTCAAGGTCAACAACATCCTCGGTCTCGTACGCGCCTGCCAGCAGGGCCTCGGCATCGCGGCACTGCCGGACTATTTGATCGAAGAACAGAGCCGGCTCGTACAACTGTTCGGCGAATCGGATTCGATCCAGCTCGACACGTACTTCGTCTATCCCGAGGAGCTGAAGACGGTTGCGCGCGTGCAGGTGTTCCGCGACTTCGTGGTGAGCAAGGCGCAGCGCTGGCCTTCCTGATTTCCGCATGTCTGACATGCGGCTTGGACGCTTGCTGCATGGCGCTCGTCAAGCCCATACTGCTTGCACGCTGAGCCTTCGCGTTGCGCATTTGTCCCCCTCCTCCAGTGGCGCGGGAGTTCAGTAATCCCTCTTGGAAGGTGATTGTGTCGGCCTCACGTGGCCAATACCTTAAGCCGGGCTCGTTCGAGAGCCCGGCTTTTTTTCTGCCGGATTCGGCTTTCGCTTTCCGCGCGTATTGACAGTTTTGGGCATAGCCCGCATCATTTACAAATGATCACGAAGTCGTGCGCAATCGTTTCGAAAAAAGGCCCCCATCCCGGGGCCTCGGATTTTTGCGCGCGCTAATACAGCCTTCGTCATCGCGAGCCAAATCCCGAAAACCCCGCCACCTGGACGGGGTTTTTTCATGTGCCCTCCGTCTCAGGTTTTTACGAGAAGGAGAAGAAACATGACCGGCCTGGAAGATCATTTGCACGGACTGTGGCTGCCACTGGTGACGCCGTTTCGCGACGGACGTCTCGACGAGACGTCGCTGCGGCGGCTGACGAGGCACTACAGCGCACACGCCGTCGACGGTTTTGTCCTCGGGGCAACCTCCGGAGAAGGCATGACGCTACGCGATGCCGAGCTCGAACGCCTGGTTGCAGTGGTGCGCGACGAGATGGCGGCCGGACGGCGCTCCGTTCCGGTCTGCCTGGGACTGTCGGGCGCCGACACCGCGCGGCTGAAGGAGCGGCTTGATGAAACCACGGACTGGCCGATCGATGGATATCTGATCGCGAGCCCCTATTACGTGCGGCCGTCGCAGCGCGGCCTGCTGGCGCATTTCGAGGCGCTGGCCGATCACGCCGCCTGGCCGCTGGCGCTCTACAACATCCCCTACCGGACCTCGGTCAACATCACCAACCAGACCTTGCTGCGGCTCGCCGAGCACCCGAACATCGTCGGGCTGAAGGATTGCGGCGCCAGCCGCGAGCAGTCCATCGCGCTGCTGCGCGACCGCCCGAAGGGCTTTCGCGTGCTGACCGGCGAGGATGCGAATTACTTCGAGGCGCTCGTCGACGGCGCCGACGGCGGCATCGTGCTGTCGGCCCATGTCGAGACCGCGACGTTTGCGGCCGTGCAGGCCGAGCTGACGCGCGGCAACCATGATGCGGCGCTGGCGCGCTGGCACGAGGTATCCGAGCTGACGCGCCTGCTGTTCACCGAGCCGAGCCCGGCGCCGGCAAAGTATTGGCTGTGGCGCAGCGGCCTGATCGACAGTCCCGAAGTGCGCCTGCCGATGGTGGAAGTCAGCAGCGAGCTTGCCGCCACGATCGATCGCGAGATCGAGCGGCGGATGAAAGTTGCGGCGTAGGCGCGCTTACCCTCCCCTGGACGGACCCTCCAGGGGAGGGTCAGAGCCGCCCTTGGTTAACCCCGCCCCAACAGCCTTCGCAGCCGCCGCATGGCGCGTCCACGTCTCGTTTACGCGACCGCGCCTATCGTTCCCGTTCAAAGTCTTTCAAAGGGGGAATGACCATGGGGCATCGCACCCGGCCTACGGCCGCGAGCCAGTTCGCGCCCGCCGATCTCTTGCAGGGAATTCTGGTCGTGTCGTCGTTCGGGTTCTGGGCGGTGATGCTCGGCCTGCTCCCGGTGCTGCTGGTTCGGGTCTGGCTCGTCGGCTGACGGCAGCCCGCGCGGATGGTTAAACGGAGGTCACAAATGCGCTCAAAATGCGCAGGGGATTGCGACCCGGAATTTTAAAACATCGTGCGTATCGTCCACGCTCATAAGCGAAGAAATCGCGGGGGCGTTTAGTGAATAGTCGGAACGAAGTGGCGTCGCATTACGACGCCGGACAGCAGGCCTATACCACCGAAGAGAGCTTCACCACCGAGGACATCCTCTGGGCCGTCGGCATCTGGTCGGTGATCCTGACGCTGTCGCCGGTGATCGTGTTCTACATGCTGATGGTGGCTTGACTTCATAACACCCCCTGAAACGCAAAACGCGCGGAGAGCCGCGCGTTCTCGTCCGGGGATTGTTGGTTGAAATTAAGCGGCCTGCTTGTGCATCGCGCCGGATGTCGACGCCGTGCCGCGAATGGCCTTCACCGAACGCTCGATCGCTGCCCACAGCCTTGCGATTTCCTGAGCCGCACGGCTCTCGGCCTGATACTCCCGCGCGCCTTCGCCATGGCTCAGCGCCATCAGCAGGTCGGTACGGTTGGTGATCTGGCCGCCCCACACCGGTGCACGGAATTTGGCAAGCGCCTCGCGGGCGATGGTGACGATCGGGCTTTCGGATTCGTCGCGGCGCGCCGGCGCACCGTTGAGCACGACCGCGTAGGGCTTGCGCGCCGCGCGGCACATCTGAATCGTTTCCTGCACCGCGTTGACGTCGAACACGCCGGGGCGGGCGGGAATCACCACCATCGTCGCATTGCGGATGGCATCGTCGACCACGGCCGACAGGTTCGGCGGCGTGTCGATCAACACCCATTCATAACCGTCGCGCTTGGCAGCGGAGACGATGCCGCTGACCGAGTTCACGGCAGCCTTGATCGGCGGCTCGTTGGTGCCACGCAGCTTGTGCCACAGCGTGAGCGAGCCCTGCGGATCCGCGTCCACGAGCATCACCTGCTTGCTCGCCTTGATCTGCGCGGCGAGATGTGCGGCGAGGGTACTCTTGCCCGAGCCGCCTTTACGCGATGCGAAAACAATAACGTTCATACCCTTGGCCTCCAGATTGACCCCGTGGCCTGAAAATGAATCACCTCTCTGATTCGTGAAAGAAAAATTTATCGTAAGTTGCGTTACGGCCATGAAATAACAAGACGTGTTGGCTTTTGAGTCACACTGCTGCCCGCGACGCAGATACAAACCGCAACGAAACGCCTTTCATCCAGGCATTCATGCGTTTTCCGAGCCGTCTTGCAGGAAAAACCGGGATGCAACCTCCCCGCGCAAATCTGCTCGCGGCTCTCTTCCATCGCATACGTTTGAAATTGTCGCAGGCGTCCGCGCGCGCAGGCGAACAAAAGGAGTCCAGTGGCTGTCGCAAGGCTGATGCCGGGACATTTTGACACGCGGCGGCCGACACGCAAATGCCCGGACGAGAGCCCGGGCATGACGGAGTTTCAGCGAAGGAACGCGCGTGCTGCGGGCTCAGCTCTCGGTCTTTTTCTTCTTGGTCGCCTTCGGCGCCGGCTTGGTGCTCGTCTTCGTGGTCTTGGGAGCGATGTTGGTCGGCTTGCCGGCGCGGGCTTCGGCCGGCTCCGGGCCCTGGCGGAAGAACACCTTGCACTGCGGCGAGAGCTGCGTCTTCTTCCTGATCATGCAGGCGGTGATGGCATCGACGTTCGGCACGAACTCGCTGCAGAGCCGCATCGCATCGGGCGAGCAGGCCTGCTGCTCCTCCGGCGTGTAGGCGAAGCCGGCGCCGGGCTGGACCAGAACGGCCAAGGCAAGCCCCGAGACGGCAGCAAGAACGGATTTCTGAAAACGGAACGCCGGCATCGATACCCCCTGCATGTCGAGTCGGGGCGGAGTGTGGGTGAACGGCGGTTCGTTGGCAACGCGCGGGAATGCGAAAGGCGCAACGTGTGCGCTCTCGGCAACAGGCGGGGGAGTGCCCTCCAAGACAAAGCGCGAAAACAACCCCATGCACAGTAGCCAAGCCCAGGCGAATGCTGCGAATTCCAGACGCGCCTGCGGATTTTACGAATTTGGCTTTGACACGTCGGGCAAAACAGCGGCATAATGCTATCATCGAGAGTTGTGAGGGGTGGCCAGTCCAAGTCCCCGTGAAGCGAGGGGCGCATGGCCACCGTTCTGATCGTCGCGCCGGTGTTTGCCCTGATCGCGGCCGGCTATGCGGCGGTGCTGTTTCGCTTCGTCTCGGAGACCGCGCACAAGGGCATCTCCGAATTCGCCTTCAGCATCGCGATCCCGGCGCTGCTGTTCCGCACCATCGTCGTATCGGAATTCCCCGACGTCAGCCCCTGGCGAATGTGGGGCGCCTATTACGGCGCGCTCGCGATCATCTGGATCGCGGCGCTGGCGATCTCGGCGCTGCTGCGCGAGCGGCGCGAGGACCACGAGGACGGCGTCGTGTTCGCGATCGGCTCGGTCTACGGCAACATCGTGATGCTCGGCATTCCGCTCGTGCTCTCGGCGCTGGGCAACGAGGCGGCGGGACCGATGGCGCTGATCCTGTCGGTGAACACGCCGCTGCTCTGGCTCTGCGGCATCCTGCAGATGGAGCTTGTCAGCCGCAAGCAGGGCGGCTCGCCCCTGGCGGTGATCCGCCCCGTGCTAGCGGATCTCGCGCGCAATCCGCTGATGCTGGGCATCGGCTTCGGAGTCGTCTGGCGTTTTACCGGCCTCGGCCTCAACCCCGTCGTCGACAAGACGATCGAACTGCTCGCACAGGCGGGATCGCCAGCGGCGCTGATCGCGCTCGGCATCAATTTGTTCCGGTTCGAGGTAAAGGGCGAGATGTTCAGCGTCGTCGTGATGTGCGCGCTCAAACTGCTGGCGATGCCCGCGGCCGCGTTCGTGCTGGCAAAACTGCTCGGCCTGCCGCCGGTCGCAGCCGGCGTGATCGTGCTGTTCGCGGCGATGCCGACCGGCGCGAACGCGTATATCTTCGCGGTTCAGTACAAGCGGCTGGTGAACCCGGTGTCGGGCGCGGTGGCGCTGGGCACGCTGCTGGCGGCGGTGACGTTGCCGGTGGTGGTGGTGATGGTGGTGATGGTGGTGGTGGCACGTCTCAACTAGGCCGCCATGCGCGTTCCGCTCGGCACGTCGCCATCTGCCGGATCAACGCAATCCCAGGAATGACAGAATTACGCCAACCACGACAACGAGACCGACGATATAGATAATTCCGTTCATTGTTCAGCTCCTCAGCGTTGTCTGTCCCTGCCGCAACTACAAACACCCCGGCCGCCGAAAAGGTCCGCCGCCCCGATTGCCGATTTTTCCCGAATGAAGGAACGAATGGCCCCTCTGCTGCTTCTGAATCCGGGACTGTCTTGAGGAAGAGGGATCGATGAGTGCCTGGCATCAGATCGCGAGTGCGACGACGACGATTGCATTTTCGATTTGCCTGTTCATCGCCTCACAGATGTACGTGGCGTCCCGCCTGTCCGCCGCAGAACTCTCCACCTCGCACGTCATGAAGCTGCGAAACGCGGCATATCGCGTGCCCCGCGGTCATTGAGCCGGACCGGCATGCCGCTTGCCATATCGCTGATCGTGGACGGCTATGTGCGACTGGGGGATCGCGAGGCTCTCGAGACGCTGCGCGCCCACCGTGTCGAGATGCTGGAATCGGCGAGGTCGATCGCCGAAATGGACACCAGCCGGATGATTGCCTCCCTCAAGGAAGAAATCGAGATCATCGATGCAGGATTGTCTCGACTGAAGGCTTGCCGGGAGGAGCAGCAGCGCGCATCCGGCGGGCCCGAGGCAACGCCTCTCAACGACATCGCGCGTGGCGACCCGCATGAGTAATGGCGGGAGATCTACGACCGCATCGAAACATCCGCACACGACAAGCTGCTCGGTTTGCCTCAGGTCGCAACCGGCGTGATCGTGCTGTTAGCGGCGATGCCGACCGGCGAAAGGTAGCGCAGGCATTTTCGCAGTGCGCGCGCTGATGATCAGGTCGTGCACTCGGAAACGAGCGCACAGATCGCCGGTCCCGAGCACTTAACCCGGCACGTGATGTTGACTTAACTCAATGCGAAGCTGGTTGATTGCCTTCAGCTAAATTCTTGAACCGATGAATTGCGCCGAATATTGCGTGAAGGAAGGGTCGCATGCAGAACCTCAAACGCACGTTTTGGGGCACGCTCGTGCTTCTGGTGCTGCTGTGGCTGATTGCGGAACCCTCCGTATTTCAGTCCGCCGCGTTCTTTGCTCTTCGCGGAGCGATGGTGCAGTTGAGCGGCATTCTCGCAATCGGATGCATGAGCGTCGCGATGATCCTGGCGCTGCGGCCGCGCTGGCCGGAGTCGTGGTTGGGCGGCCTCGACAAGATGTACCGCCTGCACAAATGGTTCGGCATCGCAGCCCTTGTTGTTGCCATCGTCCATTGGCTCTGGGCCAACGGCCCGAAATGGGCAGTCGGCTGGGGTTTGCTGGAGCGACCGGCACGCGGGGCAAGGCGCGCCCTCGAGAATCCCGTCGAAGCGTTTCTTGCGAATCTCCACGGGACGGCGGAGGGCCTGGGCGAATGGGCTTTCTATGCCACCGTGGCACTGGTCGCGCTGGCTCTCATTCAATATTTTCCCTACCGTCTCTTCTACAAAACGCATCGGCTTCTCGCCCTTGCCTATCTGGTGCTGGTCTTTCACAGCATCGTGCTGATCAAGTTCAGCTACTGGACGTCTCCAGTCGGATGGGTGACGGCGGGGCTGCTTGCCGGCGGCACATGGGCGGCGGTTCTTGTCCTCTTGCGGCGGGTGGGTGCTGGGCGGCAGGTCGAAGGCAGGATCACATCGCTGCAATATTATCCCGGTGTCACCTCGCTCGAGACCGAAATCGAGGTGCCGCACGGCTGGCCGGGCCACAAGCCGGGCCAGTTCGCCTTCGCCACGTCGGACGCCTCGGAGGGCGCACATCCATACACCATCGCCTCCGGCTGGCACGCTGAGGACCCCAGGATCACCTTCATCACCAAGGAACTGGGCGACCACACCAGGCGCTTGCGCCAGAAGCTCCGCGTTGGGCAGGAAGTGAAGGTGGAAGGACCCTATGGCTGCTTTACCTTCGATGACGAGTGTCCGCACCAGATCTGGATCGGCGGCGGCATCGGCGTCACGCCCTTTGTCGCGCGCATGAAGCACATGGCCATGCAAAAGGACGCCCGCGATTGGCCTGAGGCGCAGGCGGTCGATCTTTTCCACACCACCGCCGATGTCGATGAGGAAGCGCTAGGCAAATTGGCAGCCGACGCCAAATCAGCCGATGTCCGCCTGCATCTTCAGATCGATGCTCGCGACGGGCGCCTAACCGGCGAGCGAATTCGCCAATCCGTGCCACGATGGCGCGAGGCGAGCATCTGGTTTTGTGGCCCGACGGGATTCGGCGAAGCGCTGAAACGAGACTTTGCCGCGCATGGCTTTCCCACGAAACACCGATTCCATCAGGAGCTCTTCGCGATGCGGTAAGAGTGGTGCCGTCCAACTTAAAATGATCCAGCCGAGCATCTCGATTGGACCTCGTGGATCAGACCAATCGCGGCAGCCAAAACGTCAGCGAACAGTTCCAGCGTCTGATGATTGACAGCGGCATCGTGACGGAAGCTCCGCCCGACAGATCGAGGAGCACCCTCATCGCAATTTGACAACCTTCGGGTCATGAGCCCGACGACTGCCGAAAGGTTTATTGAACACGCTGGCCCGCGCGCCAGGCCATCTCCCAGAAGTCTGCCTCGAGTCGGGTGGCTTCCCTGAAGATCGCAATCAGTTCCGCCTCGCGGGCCGGCGTGACGTAGCGATCGGCGAGATGCTCCATGTGCGCCCGCGCTTTGGCAGCGACCTCCTGGTACGGCGCGCCGGCATACTCGGCGATCCAGACCCGGTAGGCGTTCGCTGAGGCGTCCGCGAGGGGGAGCGAGGCGAGCCTTGTTGCGATCTCCGCATAGCCGATCACGCAGGGGGCAAGCGCCACCTTGAGGGCCAGCAGATCGCCGCGCATTCCCGCGTCGAGCACGTAGCGCGTATAGGCCAGCATCTCGGCCGCCGGAGCGGCCTGCTCAAGGTCGGCCGGGGACAGCCCCCATTCGCCACAGAGTTTTACATGCAGGTTCATCTCGACATCGAGGATGGCCGAAAGGCCGCTAGCTGCTTCACGCATGTCGGCAAGCCGGGGCGACTTGTAGACCGCGAGCGCGTAGGCGCGCGCAAACTCGATGAGGAACAAATAGTCCTGAACGAGATAGTGACGAAACGCCGCTTCGGGGAGCGATCCGTCCGCCAATCCGTTCGTGAAGGGATGCTCGGTGTAGGCCCGCCACTCAACGGATGCTGCGGTTTTGAGACGCTGGAAGAAGGTCACGATCCTTTTCGCCTGGTTTGCTTGTCGATGAACGGCTTTGGCTCGCTACCGATAGCGCGTTGCGGACCCGTGAGCTACCGTGACGGCGGACAAAACCGGCTTTGAGCAGCGTTGCAGATAGGGCGCGTGGAGAGTTTTGTGCACTTTCACCGCAATCCTGAATTGGAAACTCACACTCAGGGGCGGTTACCCTCCCGATCGCGCTGGTCTTGGGGGGACTCTCAGCCGCTTCATGAACTTCACGGCCGGGACCGTCCATTGCGCAGGTGACGGTAACAACAGCGCAAAGTCTGCGGCTTGCCCTTCACCAAGCGCGGTAGGCAAAGCGAGCCGTCGCTAGCTTGTCCGGCGTCCCGGCGGCGGCTCGCTCGCCGTCACTAAGCCAAGTGATCCTCGAGCTGATCAACCAAGGCGCTGATCTGCTCGCGAGACAGCTTTGCTTTTGCGATTACCGCCATCGCCATAACGACTTCGTCCTCGATTACGGGCTGCCTTGAAAGAAGCCTTCGATCTCGCAAAATGTTAATCCGAGCTTTGGTGCTTGGCTTCTTGCCGAACTTGGCCAAGAATGACACGAGGGCCGCATTGAGTTCGTCACTCGTCCCCCAATCCATAAAATAGGTTTGGAGCTGAGCTTCGGTCCTTCGACCGTCGCTCTCATTGTTCTCCCCTGCTTCCAAATAGGTCTCGGCATCCATGTCTTGATAGCCGACGAATTTCGACGGACCGAACCGCCATCCATCTTCGAATTTGACGGCATACCAAGAGCGCGCATAGGCGAGGCGTCCTTGCAAATCTACGCTGCGCTCCACTTCCGCTTCGAATTTGAAAATATTGGCGATGGCTTCGTTGGGCGAGGAAATCATCTTCAACATCTACATATCCTGCATCTTGTTCAAGAATAAAATGAACTAAATTTCTGGTGTGGTCAACCTCTGAAGGCGCAAGCCCTAGCGGCACGACTCTTTGTTCTTGATATGTTCTATTTTCGTTATGGGCAAAGAGCGGATGGCGAGCTGGCGGATGTACTCAAGGAAGCAGGTCGACAAGCTGGCAGGCATCGCTCAGGAGGAGCAAGCCTCCGCGCCCGATCCCGCTCCTTGCGACCCAATTTCCGATGCCATGTAGCAATCGCTGCTGGACGACCCCCGCGCGGCCGGCAAACCTAGGCAGCCGGTCCATCAATGCCGGTTTGCTGACATTCAGAGACATATGCTTCGCGTCGAATGCGCGCGCTGCTATCGCATCGTCGAGATGCAGAAGGCCGAAGCTTTGGGCCCGACGCGGTCTGGAAGAATGTCGGGCAACGGCTGCTCGACCAGACTTGTCCCAATCGCACCGGCCGGCATGAGGAAGATGGCTGCTGGCCAGATTGGCTTAGCTGAGCCACCGTAAGAAATCCGCTGACAGGGTCTCGCAACTCAGAATAGAGTAAGACGCGGAGAGGGTTGAACAAGCAAGATGCCGAGCGAATTCGATTGGGAGCGAGGGTTCGACCGCAACCAGGTGCTTCGCCAACTTCAGGGGGTTCGAAAAAGCGACGGACGTTCGTTTGACGCGGCCGGATACGCATTCTGGTTTCCGGTCCTTAGCTCTGCCATCCGAGCGACTCGAATTGCAGAGCCCGTTAAAGCGAAATGTATAGCGGGTTCTGTATCCGACCCATCGTTGAGCCTGACTGACCCCGATGCATTCCTAAATCGTTGCAATCAAGAATTTGAAAGGTTATCGCGACGGCCTAGGTCAAAGTTCGTTCTGTATACGACGATTACCTACTCTGGCCCAAAGCTCTTCGATTGGATCGGCGACGATAGCGCGCGCATCTATTGGCACCCAGGCTCACGTGGCTTTTTGCGCAAGGCAAGAAAAGCTCAGGAAGCACAAGAATTTCATCGCAAAGCAAGCAATGTCCATCCGGAAGACGCTACACTCTGTCCGATTGTAGCCCGTAGGGCGGATTAGCGTCAGCGTAATCCGCCATGATCGGCTACACCATCGCTGGCGCCTGCGCTATCGTAGTCACCATGCCCAACTATCGTCGCGCGTTCGTTCCCGGCGGCTCGTGGTTCTTTACGGTCAACCTGCTGGAGCGCCGTCAAACACTGCTCGTCGACCATATCGATGATCTGCGTGATGCGGTCGCCCGCACGCGGCAGGGCTACCCCTTTACGATCGATGCGTTCGTCGTGCTGCCCGATCACCTGCACGCGGTCTGGACCCTGCCGCCTGATGATGCGGACTTCTCGACGCGCTGGCGGCTCATCAAGAGCCGCTTCGCCCGTGCACTGCCGAAACACGAGCGCCTCAGCTCGGTCAGGATCGAACGCCACGAACGCGGCATCTGGCAGCGGCGGTTCTGGGAACACCTGATCCGCGACGACGACGACTACGCTCGTCACATCGAATATTGCTATATCAATCCGGTGAAGCATGCCCTGGTCAATCGCGTTTGCGATTGGGCGCACTCGTCATTTCATCGCGACGTCCGCGCCGGGATTTTTCCGCTTGATTGGGCCGGCGATTCCGGATCCGACGGCGAGTTTGGCGAGCGGTAGAGATGTCGTATGGCGGGTCAGGCGATTTTGTCCGCATGAACCGATAGAAGAAACGAAAGCCGTGACCCGCGGTCGCGCCGGTTGATCGTCTCAGAGTGAAACGGCGGATTACGCTGGCGCTAATCCGCCCTACGTCCTGGGGCGATGTCTCAGCAAATCTATCCGGATTGGTACAGTTGGGTGGGAACCCCAAACCAGCACGATAATCACTGAAAAGACTGATGAATTTGCGCTCGCTAGAGCTTCTTTTGTAGCACGATTTTGTATTTTTGTGAGGGCGGCGTCAGCATCGTCGCCTCGATTTCATCGCAAGCTCCAACTCCATCCCGAAGCATCTGATTGTCCAAATCCACCCATTCCAATCAGCAGAGGGACTATCGATAGCGTAATATCCGCATCAGCGCTGCCAACGTCCGCCCCGCCAAACACGCCTATGCCGCAAGTCCGCGACGACCTTAGGTTCATGGCGGCGGTGTCGGAGAAGACGTACATAGTGCGAAGCTCCATCCTCGTACGTAGCAGCTTTTTTCCTTGTCGATGCCTGAACTGCAGCGAGGCCGTGGGACGACTATGATCCAAGCTAGGCACTGTCACCCCCTTTCCTATCGCCCGCTCACGGAAACTCACGAGACTGCCCGCCCAGGTGTTCATCAGCTGTGCGTTTCCTAGAGACAGGATTTGCTCGAGCGGCACAGGCACCGAAGCAGCCGTGAGAACGCGGATCAATATCTGGCAATATAGATCGAAGCCGTGAAACGCTGTCATTCCGTTTGGCGGCGACAAATCGGTGGGATAGTCAGGGTCCTTAGGATGACCCTGAACCCTCGGGAGCCACTCTGGCCAAAATTGGCCTTTCTCGGCTGATGCAAGGCAAGCCAAGGTCATGTCGTTGCGGCGAGGAAGCATTTGGAAGTTAAAACCACCTTCTTTTAGCTTGTCCTTCTCCTCACCCGCGATAGCACGAGCCACATCAACGACGGCTGCGCGTCGAACGCTATCAGGCAGTCTGGAGAACTGCTCGCGAATTCGAGGCGGGTTCTTGTAGAGCGTGACAAAGAAGTTTTCACGGTCGCGCGACAGCGCCTTCATGTCAGCCGCACACCTCGCCTCCCACTCCTTCTTGTAAGTCCTCACCTCGTTGGGCTTCAGCTTCTTTGTCAAACCCAACTGCATGGACGCCATGTCGTGGTGGTCAACACATAGCGCCGCCAGATTGGCAAGTTCATTGTTCTTTGGGTCTCCATCTATGTGATGTATTTGCACCCGGACTTTCTGGCAGACACAACACGCGTGCCTGTTTTCGATTAGTAGCTTCGATTGGATTGCTGCTGGAATTGGCGGACGCTTGATCGTTTTTTTACCCCGCTTCGCGGCCGCATTCATTTGGCGGCCTTTTCTGCAGAGGTTTTGGAATGCGCTTCTCGAAGCCGCGGCTTGAATGCCGGATACATGTGAGCGAGCTTGTCCAAGGCAAGATTGCCGATTTTCATGAGGTCAGGCACGGCATCGTCAATTAGCAGCCGGGGTGGCAATGGAACGCGATGAAATCGGTGCAATGGGTTTAAGCAAAGGCCAAACACGGCATGACTAACTGCCGACCAATTTCCGTGAACATAGCCGGACAGCGCATCATAGTATCTATCGTAGAAGGCCTTCTCGCCTGCCTCCTGCGCCATGTTGCGAAGGTTTTTGTCAGCCCAAGCGCCCAACTTGATGTCTTGAAACTCCATCCAAGCATCTTGATTTGCGAGTTGCTCCAATAGCTCAGAACTAATGAATGACGGCACTTCATCCTGATCGAGGCGCTTCAAGAAAGCCAGCTTCGACTGACCTGCGCCGTAGTTTCGAAACTGAAGCCAAACGGTCGGATTATCGTTGTGCGCAAGGTAAGCCAAAACTATGTAGCACTCGACTGCTGACCTAAGGGCAATCCGACCGGGCAAGGCCTGCCCAACTGTCGACTTCAAACAAAAGAAGAGCAACTGTAGAACGTAGAAGGTCAGTCCGAAACACGCATCGTGCTTCGCGTCTATGCCAGTTTGATCGATGGTCTCCAGAAAGTGTTCAATTAGCGCCTCATACAGCGTAGCCAGCTGATCGAACAGCGCAGCATGGTTCGCCCTCGTCGCCTCATCATCTGGGTTCACTAGTACACATTCTGTGCTCTGCCAGCCCTCCTGCCAAAACTCGTCCATCCATGGCGTTCGCTTTTCGTTGGCGACCCCCGGCCGGAAACTCATTTCCAACGCACGTATGGAGGGCCTAACCGACCTCATGTCTCCTCGGTTCGGATACTCGTCGAACTCTCTTGCTCTCTCAGCCATCGACGTTGGCAAATGGAGCTTTCCGAGGGCGGCGACTGTGGTGATCTTTAACCACCTAGCGTCCGTTGCTTCTTGCGACTGGTGATCGAATGTCCGCGCCACCGTTTCGGCCAGACGGCTCCAGGAACGCTCGACGTCCGGTTTTGGCAACAAGGCTTCCCAGTATTTTCTATCGGGCAATGCCTCAAGCAACAGCAACGGCGACAGAGCGATTGAAAAGTCCTGCTTGGCGCACTCGTCAGCGAACAGGGAATTGAAGACGGATTGCTCTAACTCGGCGAGGCGGGAATGCTCCAGTCGCCGAGTGTCCAAGGCATCCTTGTTTTCTCGAACCTTTGCCAAAATCCTGCGAAAGCTACCGAGGGCGTCTTCCCGTGGGAGGCCAGTGATAGCCAGCAAGGACCATAGCACCTCGGGGATCGCATCGTTGATCCAAGAGGAAAACTGCATGTTCAGGCCGCTCGCCGGGCTCGCGAGAACCTTCCCTTTGCGCTTCAGGCTACTCAGTGGAGTTGTGCGAGTGTGAACAACCCGCTCTTTTGCTTTTGACATTTTCCCCCCGTTGTTCCGAGCCCGGCGGCTTATAGCATTAACGCGCGTGCCCTGCCCTTCCTGCAACCGTACGAAGAGTGCCTTCTACCCAGAAAATCATATTGACCGCGACCGTCTTCGTATCTATTTCTCAGGAATAAGATACACCGATGAGGCCTAAGCAGTGGGAAAATCAACGCAATCGGTCCGGGCATTTGCCTATTTGCGGACCTCCTCGGCCTCCAACATCGGTGAGGACAAGGACAGCGGGCGCAGGCAGCTCCAAGCTATAGAGACCTATGCCAAGCGCGCGGGTGTAGAGTTGGTGGGTACCTACAACGATGAAGCGGTGAAAGGCTCCGATCCTATCGACACAAGGCCGGGCTTTGCGGCGATGCTGGAAGCGCTCGAGGCTAACGGGACCAAAACCATCATTGTTGAGACAGCCAACCGATTTGCTCGCGACTTGATGGTCCAGGAGGTGGGCTTTGCAATGTTGAGGGCGCGCGGCATCGACCTTATAGCCGCAGATAGCCCGACATCGTTTCTCGACGATACACCTACCGCCCGCCTTATCAGACAGGTGCTTGGAGCCGTCTCTGAGTTCGAGAAGGCGATGCTGGTTGCGAAACTGAGAGGCGCGCGAGACCGTAAGCGCCGCAAGGGCATGAAAGTTGAGGGCCGCAAGTCCATTGCAGAGGAGAGGCCCCGCACCATCGAGTTGGCCCGAAAGCTGGCTCGGGCTCGACCTAAGGGCGGCAAGCGGTCCCTGCGTGAAATCTCAGCGGCGCTCGCCGATGTTGGGCACACCACCAAGTCAGGCAAGCCGTATGCTCCTACAGCCGTAAAGATCATGCTCGGACGAGTGGTGGAAGGCGGCTGACCAATATTGCTACCCACGTGCACACCGCTTGCCACCGTATCGTCCTTCGAACGTATCGGACCGCAGCGCTGTTCGGCCGCGTCGGAGTTTGGCCGCTCGTGCGCTGCACTTGATCAGGACGGCTGGAAGTAGCCATCGAAATCAGGGGCCCTCATGTGAAAATGAGCCTCCCTTTCCCGAATGGATCCTAAATTTGCCGCTCATCGCAACGCGGTTTCAAGTTCCTCTGGCTAAAGTCTATCGCCGCCGCCCGCCTCACAGCAGCAGTGTAGGTTTCCCAAGGAAGGCATTAGACGCGATGGCTTCGTAAGAGAGGGATAGGTTTTGTTCCTCTCGGCCTGTCTGAGCCCAATAAGTCTGCAGCAATGGCCTCCTTTTCCGCCGCAGAGAGTGCCCATTGCATAGAACTTTGCAACTGGTTGTGACGGCGGCGTAGGCCAATCTCCGCGACTTTTGGTTGCTCAAGACGCTCTCGCTCGATTGCTTCAGAGACCTCGACAAGCTGGTACGCACTCAGCATCGTCCCAAGTGGAACACAGATGAAACCATCGGCATCAAACTCGGAATAGGTCCCGTAAGTCCGAGCGAACAGCCGCCCGTCACGGCGTTGGGTGACTGCTTCAACTGTCCTTTGCCGAGTATTTGCGAACTGGGGAAGCGAAACGCGGCTTTCGAAAACCTCTCTTGCGATCCGCCTCAGCCCTTCGTTCGTGAAAACGTAAAAACGAAAGCCCATTGCAGATTTTCCTTGCAGCACCCAACAGCGCGAGTTTCCGCCTGAGTACACCGCTGCTTAGGCACAGGCAATCATTAGGGAGTTAACAAAAGGAGGCGATCGGAATATCGGAATACAGGCACCATGGGAGGGCGATGGGGTACGCCAGCGCGCAAACCTCGCTGAGAATTTTGTGGGCCCCCTTCTGACACTGGATCCTAATTTGGGCTTCCACCCACCCTCGGCTTCAAATAGCGAGGCTTAAAGGGCGCAGCCGCCGCCGAGGTTACGGCAGGAGGGTCCGTTCTCCAGCGGTGTCCTATGTGGTCCAAGGTTCTCGCTAGCTCATGATGTCCGCTTTGGAGCCCTTGCGGCCGAAAATCTTATTTCGCACCAAGTCCGCTAAGCGCCCAGGAGCTGACCCATCTAATCCGCACGTGGTCATTCAGGGGTTCTTCCCTAAGATGTGTTCTATCGCAGCCGAGACCCATTGAGTTAGGAGTGCGCGCGCTTCCCATAACTCCATTGGGCGCTTGTGCGGCTTGATCTTTTCATTGGGGTGATGCCGCTCCCCGGCATTTGCTGTCTGTGTAAAGCGCTTGATCTCACTGTCCGATATGCCGCCGTTCGGCATATTCTTGATAGCCTCATACGCCTTGTACAACTCGAACCAGCTTGGCTTATCCTGCAGGTAGCGCAGGGCGCTGCCAATTTCAGGCTCCAAAGCGGCCGCGCGCATCCAAAGCTGCGCTCTGGATGGTGCAGGTGTGGGCTCAACCACATTGCCCTGCGCGTCTTTCACAGTTATCTCGGCAATGCCGACCCGCAAGCGCACCGTGATGCCCTCCGCTTCTAGGTAATTATGTCTGCGGGGCTGGGCGTCCGGGACAAACTCGATCACCGCCCCGTTGGTGACGGGATCGGTGTCCGCGTTCTTCGACATCACCACGTTTAGCGTATTGAACAACTGCTTAGCTGCCCGATGGACCTCTTCCGAAGTCGTCATCCCATCGAAGGCTGATGATCGCAGGGCCAGATAGTCGCCGCGCTCGTCTTTAACTTCTTCGACGAACGGATCGAAAGGCGGCTTCAGCAGCATGAGCCAAGCTTTCTGATCCGCTTCAGGGCCGTTCAGCTCTATGCCCCACCGGTTACTCATTCAGCTCACCTCTATTGCTCCTGAAATCCTTCAGGCTGATCGATTTCTGCGGTATCCAAAAAAGCCCGCAATAGCGGACAGTCGCCACCTTGGTCATCGGCCGTTACCACGTTAGCCTTAGTCCACATCGAATGGAGGACATGATGACAGGGAAACCTTCGCGTGAAGGTGAAGTTATCGCAGCATATGGCGCCGCTATGGTCGCCGCATTCCAGGTGCTTATCAACTGCCTTGAAGAGAGCGACGCGCTCCTCCCGGGACAGTTTCCTGAGGCGCTTGGCGTGTACATGGAAATGGTGAAGAGCCGAAAGGGTGATGTGAGCGACATGACGCTTGCTGTACTTCACGACATTCGGACGGCTACACAGGATTAGCCTTTCGGGCGCGGGAAACTAAGGATCCTTTCGATCACCGGCGGTTCCAAATGGACCAGATGGCCAGCCCGACTTCCAAAGCCTCCGCCCCTGCCGAGGTAACAGCAGCAGTGCGAGTGTGTGCCAACTCTGGCTGAAGGGCACCACGTGCTTGATCATGTCATGCCAGTTTGGACCGATGCTCACCGATCCCGCTGCGCCACACGCCATGCGGACGGGACACCAGCCCACACGCGACCATCGGATCCAAGGGAAACCTGTCGAGCCTAAAGTCCACGGTGCGTTTGCAGCCGCCGTTGAGGCATTGGACGTTGCAGGTGACGTGACCGCCTGCGATCCACTCGGTTCGCAATCACGAGCCTAACCATGCCCCCAAAGACCGATGGTGCCTAACGAGACCGAGTTGAGATGCGGGCCCTAGGTGCCCTCAGGAGCCTCTACGGAACTTACTGGTGCGACTTGCTAAGGCGTGGGCCCGCGGCTCGGGCTGGCCCAAACAAGTCCCTCGGGATCCTACGGGCCTCCATGAGGCAAGAGAGACGCACGCGGCTGAATGCGCCCCATCCGCTTTGTCACGGCCGCCCAGCCACATTGATGCCACATCAATACCAGACCCGGCACTCTCAACATTTGTTCTACGTTATGGCCTAGTGCCTCGCCGGGGATAGACCATCATTATCAACCATCACCGAGATACACCCGTCCTGTAGTCTCACGGGTGCTCAAGGGCACAGGTCCTTTACTAGACCTCTGGGTCTTCCTCAGGGTCCAGTCTCGGCACTACTCCGGTCTGCTTGCGGAAGTGATGGATGAGAGCTTCCTTAGCCAGTTTGAACTTCGACACCGGAACGATGAGGCTGTCGTGTACAGGCAAGCTCGGTACTTTGTGATCGCGCATCAGCGTCAGCATTGCGCCGATAATTGCTTCGCTCTCGATGTACATTAGGTCACCGTAGTCTCGCACACGACCTCTGATTTCACCGCCCCAGCGAGCGAGTAGGGGGTGGCGCTCTAGCACCTTCTCCTTGATCCTATTCATCGGATAGAGCTTGGGATCGAAACCTGACAGCCCCTTTTTGGCAAGTTGCAATTCTAGTGTTCGCTTCACGTCCTTGCTCCACTTGCTAAGCAGCTTGCTGTTGCCGAACGACGCGTTAATCCAGAATTTCGCTACGTGCCTGTCGAGTGCTGTTGGCCCAAGGATGCTTGCGTAGGCATCTTCATTGCTATCCAGTTGCTGATCACAAAGCGCGTAGAAGATGGTGAGGTACGAGGATGCTATGTCGACCTCTACAACGCGTTCGCCATTGATACGCATCTGCAGCCGTGTAGGCAGACCCGCCTCCGAGGAAGTCTCTGGCAGGTTCTGGTAGCAGGCCGGCCCTTGAGGCTGAGAATAGAGGCGACCGCCCTTATTCCATCTGTAACCCTCGGTGTACCCATGGAACATTCGTATCCACCCGAGGTGCTTAATCGTCGGATGTGTAAGCGTCTGCTTGGCGAAGAACGCGTTCAGTTCGGCGACATCACTGCGCAGCTTAGCGACGCTCGGTGTGTCCGGTGTCGGCTTGGGAGGCGCAGTGAGCCTGATCAGTTCGGAAGGCATCACGAACTCGAACCTGAAGTGTTCGAGCACGTTGGCCGGAGTGATGCCGTGCTCCGCAGCAATCTCCAAGAGCCTCGTCTTGGCACGATACCGCGTCAGCTTGCCCGAGGTTGGCCCTGGGTTGCCGAACGCCAGCCTGCCTGGATAACCCGGCTTATGCTCTATCAGGCCCGCCTCAAGCCACGCCGTCCGAACACCGTCGAACATGCGCCATGTGACGTATTGGCCGGTGTAGTCGCCCTTGTCATGTGAGCACATGACCCACCCCTCGCTCCGATCACGCGCGACTGCAGCCAGCAGATCGGCGACAAATGCGCCTACCGCGTTCGCATAGTCGACCAGCGTCTTGCGGCGCGCGTACGCCTTTCCCTTCGCCGATTGCGGCCTCGGATAGCGCTCGGCCAAATGGCCCATGAGCATGAAGGCGTTTGGTGTTGCTGGTGTTGCACGCAGAGTAGCTAAGGGCGCGTTGTCGAGCGCTTCGCGTTCCTCCCGTGGCGTCTTCGGTTGCCATGCGGGGCGTTCCTGCGGCTCCCAGTTATCCGAGTTCTCTGTCATCGTGCTCAATCCAACTTGTAGCGTGCAAACTTCTTCAGCGCGTTGGCCATGTCTTCAGCGGTTGGCTGTCCGTACTTCCTTCCTTCGCTGGCCGGGGCGTGGCCCGTGATGGCGTCGTGCACTTTCTCCGTGATCCCTACGCGCTCGGCAATCTGCTTAAATGTATGCCTCCACGCGTGCGTCGGGCTCAGTTCAGGGTCGGTCACGCCTTGCTCTCGTACCCATTCCGCCAAATCTCCGCGCACGTTGCCCGCTCTGCTCCGACTGGGGTTCATTGGATCGCTGCTGGCCCGGTGCGGTGTCTTATCGTCGTAAAATAGCGCGCCCTTCCCAACCGAGCCGACCATTTCGAGGAAGCCTTGGGCGATCAGATGCTCATGGAGTGGCACAACACGCGTCTTCCGCGTCTTGATCGTGCCCGCATCTGGCATGAGCTTCATGAAATGGAAGCTGCCCCGCTTCTCTACGTCCTCTCCACGAAGCTGAGTGACCTCACCTGCACGTGCCCCTGAGTAAGCACAGAGCCAAGGCACCCAGCGTTTCGCTCGGTCCAAAGGCGTCTTGGGGTCCTTGATGACCAAAGCGGCCTTCAGGATCGTGCGCGCTTCTTCCTCGGTGAAAGCCTTTGTTTCGCGGCTTCGCGATTTCCTTGGGACATCCACCTTGATGTCGGCGAACGGGTTCTTTCTCACGTGCTTGTGCTCCGCGCCCCAACCGAACACCCGACGCGACGACGAAAGCCACACTTCACGCACGGTTGTCGCTGAACGCTCTTCGGTGACCAAGCCTCTCACCCATGCACGCGCAGCATCCTCGCTGATCCCATCGGCACCGACATCCGCAAAATGCCGCTGCATCTCAAGGAACACGGCTCGCCAACGCTGCACGGTGTTGTCTGCGGGCTTAAGGGCCTTTACGAATGCTTCGAACAAATCCCAAGAACTGATGCCTGTGCCTCGCGTCGGCCCATCGGTTAACGCTGGGAAGCTATCCGGAGTATCGTCTCGGGAGTAGTCGCCGTTGGCGCGCCGTTCGAGCAACGTCATGGCGGGCAAGAGATTGTCGCTAACAGCATCCACAAAGAGCGCATAGGCAGTGGCGTTCAGCGCCTTACCCTCGCTGGCAAGAAATGTCGCCACACGCGCCAACTCGGCAACCTGCGGCCTCACTGCTTCCCGAACTTCGGGCTCCTTTTGCCATTCCCAGTGAGGATCAGCCTTGGGGTTCTCGTGGTAGCTTTCGGGTGCCTCGGGATAGATCACATTCCACACGAGATGGTCGATCATTTCCTTCCAGCGCTTGGCTGGACCGGGATCGTCCTCGTGTTGACTGACGAACCATTTGTACCATCGGCCTGCGAGAGCAATGGCGTTGAGCCTAGTGAGAGGCTGGCCCGCACCATTCCGCTGGGCGCGCAGCGTGGCGATGCGAGTTTCAATCTCGGCTTCCCACTCACCAAGCCGCACCTTTGCTTCGTGGCGAGGCGTGTCTCCCGGCAGTCTCAGTTGCGCTTCCCAGCGCGCTTCGTAGAGCCGCTCGTACTCGTCTTGCACATCTACCGGGATGCCTTTCCGAGCAAACCATCTACCGTTCTTCAGCCGATTTAACGCGACCATCCGCAGAGCCATTTGTAGCGCCTTTTGTATTTTTGAAGGCGCAAATACGTCTGGCTTATCAGTAAGATGCTGAGAATGTGGGGCAATTCAACTGAAGTGGTACAGTTGGGTGGGCTCGAACCACCGACCTCCTGTTCCACAGACAGGCGCTCTAACCAACTGAGCTACAACTGCATCCTTGCGAGCCGCCTTGGGCGCCTGAACGGGCCGTCGACCTAAGGGGGCTGGACGGGGCGGAAACTAGGTGCAACGGCCGTTTTTGGCAAGGCCGCAAAACCCTGAAATCGCGCCTCGAACAACGTTATTTCCAAAGCAAAACCCGGGCACTGTGCCCGGGTTTCTTGATCATTTCAGACCCGATCCGCTCAGGCGGCGGGCGGGTAGAGTTTTGCGGCGCTGGCCTTGATCGGCTCGGCGGCGGCGGTGGCCGTGCGCTGGGCGATCTCGGCGAGCTCCTTGGCCTGGGCCTGGAAGGTCTCGAGCTGCGTCTTGGAATGGCCGGTCCACAGCGCGAACGCGTCCTGGGGCGACTTCACGCTGAACAGCTGCTGGGTGAACTCCAGCTGGGCGGTGGTGTTCGCCTTCATGAACTCCATCACCTTGGCGGCGTATTCGCTCGCGCCCTTGTGGGCGGAGGAGAAGACGGCCTCGACGGTGCCGTTATGGCTCTCGGCGGCGTCCTTGAACTTGGCGTAGTTTTCACGGGCCTGCGAAACGCCCTTTTCGGCGAACGCACGCACCTGCTCCGGAACCTCGAACGGAATGACGGAGGCGGAGAATGGATCAGTCGCACCTGACATGGTTGTCCCTCACTCTAATTGAAAATGGGGTGAGCCTTCTGGCGCGCCCGCCGGGCCCCAATCTGGGCCTGCATTCAGCGGTGCGGTGACCGGATACGCGAAACAAAACGGCTCGCCCAACGCCCGGTAGTATCGCTGCCTAACATGTCAACATTGTGCAGCGCAACGCGATGCGGGGGTGCGGCGCGAAATTTAATCTCGGGGAGGGTGAGGTTCCGGGTTGGGGGAACCGGGGGTTGAGGTGCTTACCCTCCCTGGAGGGGGCGAGACGAGCGTGGCTCGCTCGGGGGTCGATCACGCGCAGCGCGAGCGGGGTGGGGTGATCTCTCCACTCGGGCACCGCTTCCCTGGGGAGACTGTCACCCCACCTCGGTTCGCATGTCGCTTCGCTCCGTGCGAACCGATCCTCCCCCTCCAGGGGAGGATGGGCACCTGTGACTGACATCGACCCAGCCGAATCCTGCGGATGCCGCCCGGCTGCGGCTTGCGGGGGCGGAGGGATTAAGGTTATCGCGGCTTTAGGAGCTCCCCTGTAGACCGGGGCCGTGGACCTGCCCGCGGGGGCGGGCGATACTAACCCTTTCTTAAGGCTGTCATTCCCGGCAGCCTGATCTGCTGAAACATGGCAGCGAGATACAAGCCGGTCGGATGACAAGTTCGGATTTCCAGTTGCGAGGCGTCGGCGATCCGCGGCTGGCCGTGCACGCGACCTCATCCCTGCCCGCCTGGCTCTGGTCGATCGACGGCACGCGCGTGCTCTGGGCCAATCCGGTCGGCGCAAAACTGTTCGGCGCAGCCAATGCTTCGGTGCTGGCGAACAAGACCTTCGGCCCCGCCGACAGCCATCGCCGCCAGATCGTCCGGCTCGCCCTGCAGCTGCCCGCCAACGGTGCGATGAGACTGGAACGGCTGCGCGGCTTCGGCGCGCGGCTCGGCACGCTGATGACCTGCGGCTGCGCGCGGCTCGAGTTTGCCGATGGCAGCCGTGCCGTGCTGGTCACCGCGATGGACCCTGCCTTGCGCACCATGCCGCTGATCGAGCGGCTGCATCGCCTCGTCGACGGCGCCACGGTGCCGATGGCGGCGTTCGGGCCCGACGGCATGTTTGCCGGCGCCAGCGAAGCCGCGCGCGCCCTGCTCGGCTTCCGCGATCTCGGCGAGGCCGGGCTCGAACAGGCGCGCAGCGATGCGCTGCGCGAAGGCCGCGTCGAGACGCCGATCGGCATCGGCCAGATGGTGCTGCAACGGGTCGGCACGGGCGCCGATATCGGACTGGTCGCGCTGATCGAGCCTGCGGCCGCGCACGCCGCGCCTGCCGCGGAGGCTTCCGAGAGCCCAGCGGAGGCCGCGCCTGAGGCGCAGGTTCATCACGCGCCTGACAGCGTCGAGGCGCCGTCCTCGGACGAGGCTGACGGCGGGATCACACTGTTCGACCCGTTCGCCGAGCCGGTCGAAACGCCCGCCCCCACTGAGGCGATCGCACCCGCGCCTGAGCCGCCGGTGCGGGAGACGGCGCCTGATACCGCAGAGGCTGTCGAGGCGAGCGAGGCCGCGCAAGATTCTCCGGTTGAAAACTTGGCCGAAGCCATTGTCCCGCCGCAGGCCGCGCCGATCACATCCGGCATGGTCGAACCGCCGTCAGCGGAGCCGCCTGCACCGCGCCAGCATCCGCTGCGCTTCCTGTGGCAGATGGATGCGGAGGGCCGCTTCGTGCTCGGCTCGGACGAGTTCATCCGCCTGATGGGCGCGCACACGGCGGCCGGTTTCGGCCGTCCCTGGCGCGAGATCGCCAATGAATTTTCGCTCGATCCCGAAGGCCGCGTCGCGCAGGCGCTCGAAAGCCACGACACCTGGGCCGGGATCACCGTGAACTGGCCGGCCGACGGCGGCGAGCATCTGCCGGTCGAGCTGGCGGGCCTGCCGGTCTACGACCGGAATCGCAATTTTGCGGGCTTCAGGGGCTTTGGCGTCTGCCGCGATCTCGACGGCCTCAACCGGCTCGAAGCGCTCCGCCGCTATGAGCTGTTGGTCGAACCGCACGCGCCGCAGAGCCTGTCGGCCGATGTCGTCGAGCCCAAGCCTGAAGAGAAACCTGACGACAAACCCGAGCCTGAGCCCGTGGCGGAGGCCCCGCCTCCGCCGGCCGAGCCGCCCGCACCCGAGCCTGAGCCGACATCCGAGCCTGAACTGCCCGAGCCCGTCCCAGAAGCGAATTCACACAAACCCGAACCGGAAACGCCCGTGGAAACGCCTCCCAACGTCGTGCAATTCCGCCCAGCCGGCGATGCGAGATCACCCAGTGATCAGCGGTCGCCGACGCTGACGCCGGTCGAGAACAGCGCGTTCAACGAGCTCGCCCGGCAATTGTCCGAGCGGCTCGAGCGCGAACACGAGACGATCGCGGCAGTCACCGTCGAGCCACCGGCTGCGGAGACCACACCCGAACCGCCGATGCCCGAGCCCGAGCTGCCGCACGCGCCGGCCGAGTGGCTGACCGAGCCCGCGCCGCCCGCGCACGGCCACAGCACGCGCGACCGCGCGCTGCTCGACCTGGTGCCGACGGGCATGCTGATCTACCGGCTCGACCGCCTGCTCTACGCCAACCCCGCCTTCCTCGCGCGCATGGGCTACGCCAACATCAGCGCGCTGGAGGATGCCGGCGGGCTCGACGCGCTCTATGTCGAGCCGGGCGTGTCCCCAATCAGCAGCACGTCGCAGGCCGGCACGCCGGTGACGATCAGCGCGACGCTTCCCAACGGCGAAGAGCCGCTGGCGACCACCGAAGCGCACCTGCACACGATCGACTGGGACGGCGAGAGCGCGCATGCGCTGATCTGCGCGCTGCCGCAAGCCGCGCCTGTTCTCGCGCCGCCGGTTACCGCCGAGCTGATCGTCGCGGAGTCCTTCCCTTACGCGCCCGAGCTCGAGCCGGAGACCGAGGCCGGCGACGCGGATGCGGAGGATCTCGCCGCGATCCTCGACACCACGGCCGAGGGCATCGTGATGTTCGATGCCGAAGGCAACATCCACGCCTGCAACCGCAGCGCGGAAGCGCTGTTCGGCTATGACGGCGAAACGCTGATGCAGCACAATCTGGTGACGCTGTTCGCGCCGGAGAGCCAGCATGTCGTCATCGACTATCTGGAAAACCTCAAGAGCCAGGACATCGCGAGCCTGCTCGACCACGGCCGCGAGGTGCTCGGCCGCGAGAAGAAGGGCGGCGTGATTCCGCTCGCCATGATCATGGGCCGCACGCGGCCCGACGGCCCGAACTTCTTCGCCGTGTTCCGCGATCTGTCGCAGAGCAAGAAGGGCGAGAGCGAGCTGAGGAGCGCGCGGCGCCTCGCCGACGGCGCCGCCAACGCCAAGGCCGACATGCTGGCGCGGATCAGCCACGAGATCCGCACGCCGCTCAACGCCATCATCGGCTTTGCCGAGGTGATGATCTCCGAACGCTTCGGCACGCTCGGCAACGAGCGCTACGGCGAATATATGAAGGACATCCGCGCCTCCGGCGAGCGCGTCATCACCATCATCGACGATCTGCTGGAGCTGTCGCGGATCGAGACCGGCCAGCTCGACCTCAACTTCGCCAACCTCAACCTCAACGACCTGGTCGAAGCCTGCGTCGTGGTGATGCAGCCGCAGGCCAATCGCGAGCGCATCATCATCCGCACCTCGCTCGCGCATGCGCTGCCGCAGGTCACGGTGGACGCGCGCGCGATGCGGCAGATCACCATGAATCTGATCTCGAACTCGATCCGGCTCGCCAGCGCCGGCGGCCAGGTCATCGTCTCGACCGCGCTGTCCGACCGCGGCGAGATCGCACTGCGCATCCGCGACACCGGCCATGGCCTCACCGAGCGCGAGGTCGCCGCCGCGATGGAGCCGTTCCGCACGCCGCCGCCCGGCGACGCCTCGGACAGCTCGGCGCTGAGCCTGTCGCTGACCAAAGCGCTGGTCGAAGCCAACCGCGCCCGGTTCAACATCAAGAGCACGGCCAACACCGGCACGCTGATCGAAGTGGTGTTTTCGCCGGTGGTGGCAGGGGCGTAGGCGTATCGGTTGACTCGATCCGGCCGCGGGCTCGCCTGACCTCTGCCGTTCGCGGGAGAGGTCGCGCCGAAGGCGCGGGTGAAGGCTCTCTCCTCTTGGGGGTTCTCGACTGTGGAGACACCCTCTCCCCAGCCCTCCCCCGCAAGCGGGGGAGGGAGCGCACCTCGTTGCTCGCAAGCACGTGCGGCCCAATCAAAAAGGGCACGGCTTTCGCCGTGCCCCGTCGCATTCAGTCGGACAATCGCCTCAGCTGTAGATCTCGAACAGGCCGGCGCCGCCCTGGCCGCCGCCGATGCACATGGTCACCACGCCCCACTTCGCCTTGCGGCGCGCACCTTCCTGGAGGATGTGGCCGGTGAGACGCGCGCCGGTCATGCCGAAGGGATGGCCGATCGCGATCGAGCCGCCGTTGACGTTGTACTTGGCGGGATCGATGCCGAGCTTGTCGCGCGAGTAGAGGCACTGGCTGGCGAAGGCCTCGTTGAGCTCCCACAGATCGATGTCGTCGATCTTGAGGCCGTGACGCTTGAGCAGCTTCGGCACGGCGAAGATCGGGCCGATGCCCATCTCGTCGGGCTCGCAGCCCGCCGCCGCCCAGGCGACGAAGCGGCCGAGCGGCTTGAGGCCGCGCTTCTCGGCGTCCTTGGCTTCCATCAGCACCACGGCGGCAGCGCCGTCGGAGAGCTGGCTGGCATTGCCGGCGGTGACGAACTTGCCGGGGCCCCTCACCGGCTCGAGCTTGGCGAGCCCCTCCAGCGTGGTCTCGGGACGGTTGCACTCGTCGCGGTCGACGACGTAGTCGACGATGCTCTCCGCCTTGGTCGCCTTGTCGACGACTTTCATCTTCGTCTTCATCGGGACGATCTCGTCCTTGAACTTGCCGGCCTGCTGTGCGGCCGCCATGCGGCGCTGCGACTCCAGCGAATATTCGTCCTGGTATTCGCGGCTGAGCTTGTAGCGCTCGGCGACGATGTCGGCGGTGTCGATCATCGCCATGAAGATGTCGGGCGCGACCTTGAGCAGTTCGGGATCGACCGTCTCCTTCGCCGTCGCGCCGCCCGGCATCGAAATGCTCTCGACGCCGCCGGCGACGATGCACTCGGCGCCGTCCGAACGGATCGAATTGGCGGCCATCGCGATGGTCTGCAGGCCCGACGAGCAGAAGCGGTTCACCGAGACGCCGCCGGTCGACTTGGGAAGACCCGCGAGCAGCGCGGCCTGGCGGCCGATGTTCGGCGCGCCATGGGCGCAATTGCCGAGGTAGCAATCCTCGACATAGTCCTTCTCGACGCCGGCGCGGTCCACCGCGTGGTGGATGGCGTGGGCCGCCAGCGACATCGGCGGGGTGATGTTGAACCCGCCGCGGCCGGACTTGGCGAGGCCCGTGCGCGCGTAGGAAACGATGACGGCTTCACGCATTGTTTTCTCCCTTTCGAACAGTGGTACGGAGGCGTTGGAACGAAGGTGTTCTCGGCGCCATTGGTACACAAAGTTGGGCGGCCACGGGAAGAATAAAGCGCGGCGCTGCGTCAACAAAAACGCCGCCCTCTCGGGAGGGCGGCGCTCTTGTTCCGCATGTCGGAATTTATGATATGATGCCCGTCATTCCGAAGCGCGTAAGCGCCGGATTGACGGTCCTCAGAACGTCAGCGCCTTGACCTGCTTGACCTGCGGCAGGGCCTGCACCTTGGCAAGCAGGTCCGCCGGCACCGCGCCGTCGACCTCGATCAGCGCGATGGCATCGGAGCCCGGCGCGACGCGGCCGAGATGGAAGGTCGCGATGTTGATCCTGGCGTCGCCGAGCAGGCTGGCGAACTTCCCGATGAAGCCCGGCTTGTCCTCGTTGGTCACGTAGATCATCGACTTGCCGAACTCGGCATCGACGCGGATGCCCTTGATGTCGACGAGGCGCGGCTTGCCGTCGGCATAGACGGTGCCCGAGACCGACCGTTCCTGCCGCTCGGTGGTGACAGTGACGGTGATCAGGCTCTCATAGTCGCTCTGGGCGGCGCGCACAATCTCGTCGATCTCCATGCCGCGCTCCTTGGCGATGACCGGCGCCGAGACCACGTTGATCTCGCCCAGCATCGGCCGCAGCAGGCCGGACAGCACAGCGGAGGTGATCGCCTTGATCTTCATCTCGGCGACGTGGCCCTCATAGGTGATCTGCACCTTGAGAATGCCGCTCTCGGTGAGCTGGCCGGCGAACGAGCCGAGCTTCTCGGCGAGCGCGATGAACGGCTTCAGCTTCGGCGCCTCTTCCGCCGTGATCGAGGGGAAATTGACAGCGTTCGAGATCGCGCCGGTAAGCAGATAATCCGACATCTGCTCGGCGACCTGGAGCGCGACGTTCTCCTGCGCTTCGGTGGTGGAGGCGCCGAGATGCGGCGTGCAGATCACGTTGGGATGGCCGAACAGCACGTTCGACGTGGCAGGCTCCTCGACGAAGACGTCGAAGGCGGCACCCGCAATGTGCTTGGAGTTGAGCGCATCGACCACCGCCTGCTCGTCGACGAGGCCGCCGCGGGCGCAGTTGATCAGGCGCACGCCCTTCTTCATCTTGGCAATGGCGGCTGCGTCGATGATGTTCCTGGTCTTGTCGGTGAGCGGGGTGTGCAGCGTAATGAAATCGGCGCGCTTGAGCAGGTCATCGAGCTCGACCTTCTCGACGCCGATATCCTTGGCGCGCTCCGGCGACAGGAACGGATCGAACGCGATCACCTTCATGCGCAGGCCGAGCCCGCGATCGGCCACGATCGAGCCGATGTTGCCGCAGCCGACCACCCCTAACACCTTGCCGGTGATCTCGACGCCCATGAAGCGGTTCTTCTCCCACTTGCCGGCCTGGGTCGAGGCGTCGGCCTGCGGGATCTCGCGGGCCAGCGCCAGCATCAGGGTGATGGCGTGCTCGGCGGTCGTGATCGAATTGCCGAACGGCGTGTTCATCACGATGATGCCCTTGGCCGTCGCCGCCGGGATCTCGACGTTGTCGACGCCGATGCCGGCGCGGCCGATCACCTTCAGTTTCGCCGCTTTCTCCAGGATCTTGGCGGTCGCCTTGGTCGCGGAGCGGATCGCAAGGCCGTCGTAATTGCCGATGATCTCGGCAAGCTTGTCCTTGTCCTTGCCGAGGTTGGGCTGGAAGTCGACTTCGATGCCGCGATCCTTGAAAATCTGCACGGCGGCGGGAGAGAGCGCGTCGGAAATGAGAACTTTGGGTTTGGTCATGGGAATGTGTCCTTCACACCTCCCCTGGAGGGGAGGGTCGGCGCGCAGCGCCGGGGTGGGGTGAAGCTGCAAAAAAAGCAAATCGCCGGTGCGCCGTGTGGAGAGATCACCCCACCCCGCCGCACCTCGCGGTGCGTCGACCCTCCCCCTCCAGGGGAGGGTCAGAAATCAAGCCGCCTTGGCCAGCGCGGCCTTGGTCTCGGCAAAAGCCCAGTCGATCCACTGTGTCAGCAGTTCGACGTCCTTCGCCTCGACGGTCGCGCCACACCAGATGCGCAGGCCGGCCGGCGCGTCGCGGTAGTACGCGAAGTCGTAGCCGGCGCCTTCCTTCTCGACCAGCGCGACCAGCTTCTTGGAAAAGTCGGCCTGCGCGTCGTCCGAGAGCGAGGTGAGTGCGGGGTCGGTGAACTTCAGGCACACCGAGGTGTTGGAGCGGATCGCGGCGTCCTTGGCCAGGAAGTCGATCCAGGGCGTCTTCGCCTTCCAGTCGGCCAGCACCTTGGTGTTGGCATCAGCACGCGCGATCAGCGCCTTGAGGCCGCCGATCGACTTGGCCCAGTTCAGCGCATCGAGGTAATCCTCGACGCAGAGCATCGACGGCGTGTTGATGGTCTCGCCGACGAAGATGCCTTCGTTGATCTTGCCGCCCTTGGTCATGCGGAAGATCTTCGGCAGCGGCCAGGCCGGCTTGTAGGTCTCGAGCCGCTCCACCGCGCGCGGCGAGAGGATCAGCATGCCGTGCGCGGCTTCGCCGCCGAGCGCCTTCTGCCAGGAGAAGGTGACGACATCGAGCTTGGGCCAGTCGAGCGGCTGCGCGAACGCGGCGGACGTAGCGTCGCAAATGGTCAGGCCTTCGCGGGTCGCGCTGATCCAGTCCGCGTTCGGCACGCGGACGCCGGAGGTGGTGCCGTTCCAGGTGAAGACCACGTCGGACTTCGGATCGACCTTCGACAGATCGGGAAGCTCACCGTAAGCAGCGTTGAGCTTGGTGACGTCCTTGAGCTTCAATTCCTTGACGATGTCGCTGACCCAGCCCTCGCCGAAAGATTCCCACGCGAGCGTGGTGACGGGGCGCGCACCGAGCAGTGACCACAGCGCCATCTCGACCGCGCCGGTATCCGACGCCGGAACGATGCCGATGCGATAATCGGCGGGCACTTCAAGCACTTCGCGCGTCAGATCGATCGCGAGCTTGAGCTTGGTCTTGCCGACCTTCGCGCGATGCGAACGGCCTAGCGCTGCGTCTTTGAGATTTTGGGCGTTCCATCCGGGGCGCTTGGCGCAGGGGCCGGAGGAGAAATGCGGCACGTTGGGCCGCGAAGCGGGCTTCGCTACAGTCATATTCTACCCTTCCAGATAGTAAGCCTCCCGTTGGGGGGAGGTGTCCCGCCGCGGCTGATACGGGAAACAGGAAGAGTCGTCAAGGAAGTTCCGGGGCCTCACGCGCGAGTGATGGCGCCTCCGGTGCGATATCAGGGGATTCGACCACGGCAAGCGCATTCAGCAAGTCCGTGGCATCGCTGATCAATTGCGCGGCCCGGCGGCGGCTGCCGACTTTCAAAATGCATTTGTCGTTGGCCTGGACAACGTAGTCGTTGCCGACCTTGATCATGGAATACCTTGTCATCGAAATCCCCGAACCGACCGAGCTCGGCTTTCAGACGCTGACGTAGCACCGTTCGTTCCTGGTTCCACGTGAACGACGGCTGGGTAGTTTACCCACTCTTAATATGAACGAACGCGCGATCCGATTTCGCTGATCGCGCAACGGCCGCTGGATGCTGCCTCAAAAGCGGACAGTCATGCCGACATGACTCGATGTGAATCCGAGCCGCTTGTAGAAGCGCTGCGCGTCGACGCGGCTCGCATGCGTCAGCAGTTCGACCAGGATGCAGCCGCGCGCTTTTGCTTCAGTCACCGCCCATTGCACCAATTGCTCGCCGATGCCGCGGCTACGGCAGTCGGAAGCGACGCGAACATCTTCGAGCAGGCCGCGGATGCCGCCTTGCGAGCTGATGCCCGGCAGCACCGCCAGCTGCAGACAGCCGACCACCCTGCCCTCGCTCTCCGCAACCACGAGCGTGAGGTTCGGATCGCGCTCGACCCGCGCGAATGCCTCGTAATACACGGGCGGCAGCGGCTCCTCCACGCGCTCGCGGGCGCGCCCGAGATGATCGTCGGCAAGCATTGCGATCATCGCAGGGACGTCCTCGCGACGTGCGGGACGGATGGAGACGGACTTATCGTTCATCTGGGAAACTCCAGGCTCGGCGCGAGAAGCTCAGCGCGCTGGCGGCAGACCGAGAGAGGCCTCGGCCTCGCCGATCCAGCGGCGGATCGCGGCATAACGGCCGAGATCGAAGCCGCCCTCATGCGCGAGGCGGGTATAGGCGAGCAGCGAGACATCGGCGAGCGAAACCTCATCGCCTGCAAAGAAACGGCTCGTGGCGAGATGCTGCTCCATGCAATCGAAGGCCGCATAGCCGCGCTTGACCTTCTCGGGGTCGAGCCCGGATGCATCCTTGCCGAGATAGACCAGCTGGAAGCGGCATACCGCGATATAGGGCTCGTGGCTGTACTGCTCCCAGAACAGCCATTCGTCCATCTTGGCAGCCGCAAAAGCGTCGCGCGGAATCAGTGCGCTGTCGCGGGCGAGATAGCGGATGATGGCATTGGACTGCGCCAGCGTGCGGCCGTCGTCGAATGCGACGGTCGGCACCTGGCCAGCGCCGTTCATCTTGAGGAATTGCGGCGTGCGGGTCTCGCCCTTGCGGGTGTCGATCTCGATCCACTGGTAGGGCAGCGCGAGCTTGTCGCAGACCCACTTCACCTTGAGACAATTTCCGGAATTGCTATCGCCGTAGACCTGCATCTCTGCCGCCCCATTTACGGGCGACAGAGCATCAGGCCGCAGGGAACCTGTCAACAGGAAGCGGGCGGCTCAGAACTTGTAGCCGGCGCCCAAGCGGAAATTGTTCAGGCCGACGGTAATGTCTTTCACGTTCGAGAAGCCGACATGCTCCCATTCACCGCGCAGGATCACACAGTCGAGCAACGCGTATTCGATTCCGATGCCGGCAGTCCATCCGTAGATGAAGCTGTTCGCGCGCCGCTCGGACTGGGTCATCGTGCCGGTGCCGGCGATCGAGCGAGTCGTGACGCTGGTGACGGGGTCCGTAAAGTCGTCGTATTTCACGTATGACACGGTCGCGAACCTCGACACGTCGGCGCGTCCGACCGCAAGGCCGCCAAACGCGTAAGGCATGAAGTCCCCACCGGCCCATCCGACCCGACCTCGGAAAGTCGCATAGTCCTTGAGCTGCAACGTAGCGCCGCCGCCGAGCGTCGTATCGTAAATATAGGCGTGATTCGTGGGGGCTGTTTCGCCGGGGATCAATCTCGCCATGGAATCGCTTGCACTGCTCGTGAGATTGTTCATGTAGCTGTAGTTGGCCTCAACGCCCATCACGGCATCATAGAGCTGCCAGTTGCGGCCCACATAGGCGCCGAACCCGGTCGCCTGGACGTGGTTTTTCGGCAGCAGCGACCAGCCGCCGACCGGCGCCTGAAGGATGCTGTCGCGAAGCATGAAATCGGTCATCGATTTCGGGGCGTGACTGAAATCGATGTCGGTCGTGGCAAAGCCGAACTGACCGCCGACATAGAAGCCGTCCCAATTATGGGATGACTTCGACAGGCCGTCGGTGAAGCTGCCGCGCAAGATGGGCAGATCGGAAAGGTCGGCCGCGTTTGCGGCAGACACCATCCCAAACATCACCGCTGCCAATAAAAGCCTACGCATCGCAACGCTCCATCGAACTCGAACTTTCACTCGTGATCATGGCTCGTTAACCTTAACCAATGGTTGCGCCGGACGCTTTCGTCGCCGTCGCACCATGAAAAATACGCAAAGCAAAACGGCGCGGGATGATCCCGCGCCGTTAAGATGTCTTAAGCGATCAGTTGACGATCAGCCCTTGGTGACGAGCGGCGGCATGTAGGCCGGCTGCGGGCTGTTGAGCTCCCAGCGCACGCCGAGCTTGACGTCGTGCGAGGTGATGTCCTTGACCTTGATCGAGGTCGGACCCGACGCGCTGTTGTCGAACAGGCGGTAGTTGCCGGGCGCCCCGTCGCCGAGGTTCATGTAGCTGTAGGCCAGTTCGACGGTGAACCCGGGATTGACCTTGTAGGCGAGACCAGCATGAGCGGCCCAGGCGAAGTTCCACTTTCCGTTGTCGGCGAAGTAGGCGACGCTGTTGTTGAGTCCCGGGCTGTACGACACGCCGTCGTCGCGGAAGCCGCTGATCTTGTTGTAGGAGCCGCCGACACCGGCGCCGATGAACGGGGTGATGCACCACCAGGTACCGAGGTCAACGTAGGCGTTGGCCATCACGACCCACTCGGACTTGCTGCCGGTGTAATTATTGACGCCGACGAAGCCGGGTCCAAAGACGTTGTCGCTGCCGTGCAGATTGGCCTTGCCCCGGTACTGGCCGATCACGTCGGCACGGAACCAGTTGTTGAAGCGATAGCCGACGCCGAGATCGAACAGCGACGCTGAGTCGAAGCCGAGGCCTTCCGTCGACTTCGAATAACCAACCGGCAAAGCGCTGTCGATGCTCTTGGCGCGCTGGTTGGTCATGCCGACGTCGCCGCGGAGATACCAGCCGCCGAAATCGGCGGGCGGCGCCGCCGGCGCGTACATCGGAGGGGGCGCCGCGATCGGCATATCAGCGGCGAACGCCATCGACGAGATCAGGGTTGCCGCACCCGCGGCAAGGAGAGACTTAACGCTACGCATTGGCTTCGTCCTTATGGCCGGTGAGGCAAAATACGGGCGCCTCACGTTCTGGAAACTCACAGGAGGGACGATCGCATCAAATGTTTAAGCGCCACTTAACCCTAATTTTTAAGGTTGATTTTTTCTCACCACTCGCGCGCATGCGGCGCAAGCGTTGCAAAAATGCGGCGGCGAGGCGCCGCAATTGCTAACGATTGATGAAGCCGCAATGCGGCTAAAGAAGATTTGTTAATGTGTGTGCCGCGGCAGTCTGGGCAGGAACACCGCAAGCAGGCCGATCGCCGGCAGGTAGGCGCAGACCTGATAGACGAACTCGATCGAGGTGTGGTCGGCGAGCTTGCCGAGCACGGCGGCACCGAGGCCACCGATGCCGAAGGCGACGCCGAAGAACACGCCGGAGATCATGCCGAAGCGGTGCGGCACCAGCTCCTGCGCGAACACGATGATCGACGACGTCGTCGAGGAAATGATGATGCCGATGATCACGCTCAGCACCGCGCTCGCATAAAGCCCGGCATAGGGCAGCGCCAGCGTGAACGGCAGCGCGCCCAGGATCGAGATCCAGATCACGATCTTGCGGCCGAAGCGATCGCCCAAGGGACCGCCGAAGAACGCTCCGACCGCGTTCGCCGCGAGGAAGATGAAGAGATAGATCTGGGCGGTCTGTGTCGACACGCCGAAACGGTCGATCAAATAGAAGATGTAGTAGCTCGACAGGCTGGAGACGTAGAGCTGCTTCGAGAACAGCAGCGCCACCAGGACGAGCAGCGCGACCCCGACGCGGCGCGAACTCGGCGCGTCGGGATGGGCCTGAACCGCGACCGTCTTCTTCGCCTTGATCTGCGGCTCATACCAGCGGCCGATGCGCCAGAGGATGAGAATCGCCAGGAACGCGATCGAGGAGAACCATGCGATACTGCCCTGCCCGAACGGCACCACGATCAGCGCGGCCAGCACCGGTCCCATCGAGGTGCCGAAACTGCCGCCGAGCTGAAACACCGATTGCGCAAAGCCGTAGCGGCCGCCGGACGCAAGCCGCGCGATGCGCGCGGACTCCGGATGAAACACCGCCGAGCCGAGACCGACCAGCGCGGCAGCCACGAGGATGACGAGATATAGATGCGCGGCGCTGAGCAGCAGCAGGCCGAAGAAGGTCGAGGCCATGCCGATCGCCAGCGAGTAGGGCTGCGCCTTCTTGTCGGTGTAGTGCCCGACCACGGGCTGGAGCAGCGAAGCCGTGAACTGGAACGCCAGCGTGATCATGCCGATCTGCGCGAAGTCGAGCGCGTAGGTGTCTTTCAGGATCGGATACACCGAAGCGATCAGCGACTGCATGGTGTCGTTGAGAAAGTGCGAGAAGCTGATACCGGCGAGGACGACATAGGCCGGCCCCGCGGCCTTGGCGACGGGCGTGACGTCGGCAAGGACGACGGGCTCGGTCAGCGTTTCCGCAGGTGCGACGACGGGCTTGTTCAATGCAGCATCCCGGCGCGGCAGATTGCCGCGAACCGCTAGGTACGATGATAGCGGCGACCGAACCACCGACAATCGTCGATGGCTGGAATGCGCGGGTGCTCTCGTCGCTTACCCGCCCCTGGAAGGTAAGAAAGACCTCAGGCTGCGGCCTGCCCCAGTGCCGAGACGATGGTGTCGACGACGTCCTCGACGAGGATACGATCCTCGCCCTCGCCCATGACGCGGATCACGGGCTCGGTGCCCGAGGAGCGGATCAGCAGGCGACCGTGGCCGTTGAGGCGCTTCTCGCCGTCCGAGATCGCCGACTTGACGTCGGAATCATCGAGCGGCTTGCCGCCCTTGTGGCGGACGTTCTTGAGGATCTGCGGCAGCGGATCGAAACGGTGGCAGACTTCCGACACCGGGCGGCGCAGCTTCTGCACCACGGCCAACACCTGCAAGGCGGCAACGAAACCGTCGCCGGTGGTGGCGTAGTCGGACAGGATGATGTGGCCGGACTGCTCGCCGCCGAGATTGTAGCCGCCGTTCAGCATCTGCTCGAGCACGTAGCGGTCGCCGACCGGCGTCCGCACGAGATCGAGCCCGTGGCCCCTGAGGAAACGTTCGAGCCCGAGATTGGACATCACGGTGGCGACGATGCCGGGACGCGAGAGGCGTCCGTCTTCCTTCCAGCTCTGCGCGATCACCGCGAGCAGCTGGTCGCCGTCGACGACATGGCCGCGCTCGTCGACAAGGATGACCCGATCGGCGTCGCCGTCCAGCGCAATGCCGATGTCGGCGCGCATCTCGCGCACCTTCCGCGACAGCGCTTCCGGCGAGGTCGAACCGCAATCCTTGTTGATGTTGAAACCGTCGGGCTCGACGCCGATCGGCACCACGTCCGCGCCCAATTCCCACAGCGCTTCCGGCACCACCTTGTAGGCGGCGCCATTGGCGCAATCGATCACGACGCGCAGGCCGTCGAGCGACAGATCGCGCGGCAGCGTGCGCTTGGCGAATTCGATGTAGCGGTCGTGCACGCCGTCGATACGGCGGGCGCGGCCGAGGCTCGCACTCTGTGCGAGCCTCTTCTCGATCGGCTCGTCCAGCAGCAGCTCGATCTGCTTCTCGACGTCGTCAGACAGCTTGAAGCCCTGCGGGCCGAACAGCTTGATGCCGTTGTCCTCGAACAGGTTGTGCGAGGCCGAGATCATCACGCCGAGATCGGCGCGCATCGACTTGGTCAGCATCGCGACCGCCGGCGTCGGCATCGGGCCGACCAGCAGCACGTCCATGCCGACCGAGGTGAAGCCCGCGACCATTGCGTATTCGATCATGTAGCCGGACAGGCGGGTGTCCTTGCCGATCACGACCCGGTGGCGGTGGTCACCGCGCTGAAACGCAAGGCCTGCGGCCTGGCCGACCTTGAGCGCGAGCTCCGGCGTGATCAGTCCGTTGGCGCGGCCCCGAATCCCGTCCGTCCCGAAATATTTGCGGCTCATATCGTCCCCCACGCAACAACCAGGAATCCCCACGACAACCTACGGGTGCCACAATGGGCCCCGCATCCCTGATTTGCTGGGGTCTTATAATGCCTGCGCGGCTAAATTGGCTTCAAAAAATATGATGAATCATTACGGAACCGGGGGAAAAGGCGCCCCGGTAACTTACTGTTAACGTTATATTTCCGACCCATGCGCCCAGGCAGCGCGGAACCCTGCCCCTAGCTGGAGCGCTTCACATGGCCGTCCTGACGGCTCGGCGCGGGCTGGGTGACGTTGACGGGATCGGAGCCCGGGAAGGTCTCTTCGAGGCCTTCTTCCAGCGCGTCCTCGAGATCCTGCTTCTCCTTGATCTCTTCCGGCGTGGGCTGGGTGTGCGGTTTGCTCATAGCGCCCTCTTCTCAAACGATTTGGCTGTGCATCCAACCATGCTAGATGACCCCTCGATCTTCCGATGCAAGACGGGCCGGGGAAAACATCCATGAAGCACATCACCTGTATCGACGACCTTCGCACCCTGCATCAGCGTCGCGTGCCGAAGGCGTTTTTCGACTATTGCGACCGCGGCTCCTACGCCGAGGAAACGCTGCGCGCCAATCGCGATGACATGCAGCACATCAAGTTCCGCCAGCGCATCCTGGTCGACGTCTCCAAGCGCGACACCTCGACCACGATCCTCGGCGAGCCCTCGACCATGCCGCTGATGCTGGCGCCCGTGGGCCTGCTCGGCATGCAGCATGGCGACGGCGAGATCCACGCCTGCCGCGCCGCGCAGGCCGCCGGCATCCCGTTCACGCAGTCGACGATGTCGATCTGCTCGATCGAGGACATCGCCGCCAATGTCGAGAAGCCGTTCTGGTTCCAGCTCTACGTGATGAAGGACCGCGGCTTCATCAAGGCGCTGATCGAACGCGCGATCGCGGCGAAATGCTCGGCGCTGGTGCTGACCGTCGACCTCCAGGTGATCGGACAGCGCCATCAGGACATCAAGAACGGCATGACGGTGCCGCCGGAATGGTCGCTGTCGAAGCTGATCGATTTCGCCACCAAGCCGGCCTGGGTGTCGGGCGTGCTGCAGGGCAAGCGCCGCACCTTCGGCAATCTCGCCGGTCATTTGAAGGTCAGCGACGACATCACCTCGCTGTCGACCTGGATCAACTCGCAGTTCGACACCTCGCTGAACTGGAGCGACATCGACTGGATCCGCAGCATCTGGCCGGGCAAGCTGATCCTGAAGGGCATTCTCGACGTCGAGGACGCCGAGCTCGCCGCGAAGACCGGTGCCCAGGCGATCGTGGTCTCCAACCATGGTGGCCGGCAACTCGACGGCGCGCCGTCATCGATCGAGGTGCTACCCGAGATCGTCGACGCCGTCGGTGACAAGGTGGAGATCATGTTCGACGGCGGCATCCGCTCCGGCCAGGACGTGACGCGCGCGCTCGCGCTCGGCGCAAAATCCTGCATGATCGGCCGCGCCTACGCTTATGGCCTCGGTGCCGGCGGCCAGGCCGGCGTCGCCAAGGCGATCGAGATCATCCAGAAGGAATTGCTCACGACCATGGGCCTGTGCGGCGTCAACCGGATCGACGAGATCGACGATCACATCATTGCGGTGTGATCGCAGCAGCAGTGCCGTAGGGTGGGCAAAGCGAAGCGTGCCCACCAATTGCGAAACGCAGGAAAGTGGTGGGCACGGCGCAAATGCGCCTTTGCCCACCCTACGAGTTCAGCGCTCGTCCTTCACATCGGCGGCGTGATCCCATCCCGCCCGACATTCACCCGGTTTGCTTCCAGCGAGCCGTCGTCCTTCTTCGCGGCGCCGAAGATGATCAGCTTGGCGCCCGGCTTGATCTCGGACTTGTCGCTGGCGATGAAGGTGACGATGGGTGTATCCGGCGGCACCACGACTTTCTTCTCACCGTCCTTGTATTTCACCGTGATGTTCTGGCCGTCGGTGCCCTTCACGGTCTGCGCCACGGTGGCGTTGGTCATGGTCGAGTTGGCACGCGCATCCCACGGACGGAAGCCCTCGGCGGCGCCTCGCTGATTCTCCGGGAAGATGTGCACCGCGATCGCCTTCTGGGTGCCGTCGGGCTCGGGTATGCCGGTGACGCCGATGTAGGAGCCATCCTTGATCTCCGACAGCGAGGTCTTCACCACGGCGAAGACGGCGACGTTGTCGGTCATCCTCACCTTCACGTCGGTGCCCTCGCGGGTCTTGATGGCGAGCGTGTTGCCGTCGACGCTCTCGATGGTACCCCGGATGCGAACAGTCGGCGCCTGTTGCGCCGAGGCAGAGACGATCAAAACGGAAGATAACGCGGCCACGAGCAAGCGTGGCATCCAGGTTGTTTTCGACATGCTCTTTCCCTCCCTCACATCGGCGGCGTCTGGCCATCGCGGCCGACGCTGACGCGGTTGGTTTCGAACGAGCCGTCCGGGAGCTGCTTCATGAAGGCGATGAGCTTGGCGCCGGCCCTCAGGTCGGTCTTGTCGCCGGGCACGAAGGTCACCACCGGCGTGTTGTCGGCGACGAACACCTTCTTCTCGCCGTCCTTGTACTTCACCAGCAGCGTATGGCCGTCATTGCCGACCACGCTCTCCGACACCGTGGCATTGGTCATGCTGGAATTCGGCCTGAGGTCGTAGGGCCGCGAGCCTTCTCCGGTGCCGCGCATGCTCTCCGGAAACACGTGAACCTCGACGGCGTTGTCGCCGCCATCAGGTCCCGGCACGGTGGTGGCCCCGACGAAGGAGCCGACCTTGATGTCCGCGAGCGAAATCTTGGTGACGCCGGCCACGCGCACGTCAGGCGCAATATGCAGCTTGACGTCCTCGCCGCTGCGCGACTTGACCTGCATGATATCGCCGTTGACGCTCTCGATCGTGCCGCGCACACGCGTCGGCACCGGCGCCCTTTGCGCGACTGCACAGAGGGTGGAAGCGGCCACCATCGCGACGGCGATCAGCGGACGTGTGAAACTTGCACGGTGGATGGTCATGACGGTCTCCGATTGTCCCCACGAATGGTGAACGCCGCGGAGCGCGGACTATTCTCTCAAGTCTTCGTGAGATCGGCCTCGACCAGCGCGCGCAGCTCGGCCGTGACCTCCGGCCTCCGGCCGAACCACAGCTCGAAGCCGCGGACCGCTTGGTGCAGTAGCATGCCGAGCCCGTCGGCGGTCCTGAGCCCCCGCGCCTGCGCTGCGGCGAGCAGCGGCGTGACCAGCGGGACGTAGACGAGATCGGCGACCACGGCCGCCTGCGGCAGGCGAGCCACGTCGATAGCGAGTGAAGGCTGGCCGTGCATGCCGAGCGAGGTCGTGTTCACGAGAAGTTTTGCGCGGGGCAGCACGTCGTCGATCGCGTCCCACGTCACCGGATGCACGTTCGGCCCGAACTGGTTTGCCAGTGTCCCGGCCCGCGCGATGGTGCGGTTGGCGAGATGGATGCGGCTGATGCCGCGCTCGAGCAGGCCGAATATGACGGCGCGCGAGGAGCCGCCGGCCCCGAGCACGAGCGCCTCGTCCGCCTTGTCCCAGCCGGGTGCGCCGGCATCGAGATTGTTGATGAAGCCCTCGACGTCGGTGTTGGTCGCGTGCAGCTCGCCGCCTGCGAACCACAGCGTGTTGGCGGCGCCTACCGCCCTGGCGCGCGCATCGGGCGTCGACAGCGCCAGCACGCCCTCCTTGTGCGGGATGGTGACGTTGGCGCCGACGAAGCCGCGCAGCGGCAGCCGCAGCACGAAGTCGCGGAGATTCTCCGGCGGCACCGCCTCGATGACATAGCCGCCCTCGATTCCGAGCGTGCGCAGCCAGTAATGATGGATCAGCGGCGAGCGCGAATGCGCGGCCGGCCATCCGATCAAGCAGGCTGCGGGAGCTTTGGGCGCGGTCATCTTTCCCTCGGGGCGTGGTCGAGGGCGATCCATTTCGCGTCCCGTCGGTCCTGTCAAGCAGCCGGCGGCAGCACCGACGATCCGTTCGCGCCGGGAGCCGCCTTGATATCGGCGACCGCTCGCTCGATGGTCTGACGATAACGCGCGTGTCGCGGGCTCACACCGTGCGTGAGCAGCGCGCGGCGGACCGTGGGCGAGGCCCCGGTGATGAACAGCCGGATGCCCTTGCGCCGGGCCTTGGCGGCGACGCGCCCCAGCACGTTCGCCGCGGTGGAGTCCAGGAACGGCACCGCCGCGAAATCCACCACGATCGCCTTGCGCCCGTCGGCGACGCCGTCGAGCACGCTGCCGATCGCCGAGGCCGCGCCGAAGAAGAACGCGCCGGTGATGCGGTAGACCAGCACGTCGCGATCGACCGCTAGCGCGGGATCGTAAGGAACGCGCGTCCCATTGCCGTCATCGGGACGGTCCGCGGCCACCAGCGGGGTGCGCTCCTCGATCCCGGTCATCTCCGCCATGCGGTGAATGAACAGCACCGCGCCGAGCGCGAAACCAACCAGGATGCCCTCGGTCAGATCGCGGAAGATCGTGAGCAGGAAGGTGGCGAGCAGGACGACGGCGTCGCCCCACGAGGAACGCAGCAGCGTGGCGAATTCGTGCTTCTCCGCCATGGTCCAGGCGACGACAACGAGCACGGAGGCGAGCGCGGCCAGCGGAATGTAGCTCGCCAGCGGTGCCGCGATCAGCATGAACAGCAGCAGGAAGACCGAATGCAGCATGCCCGCGAGCGGGCTGCGCGCACCGGCGCGGATGTTGGTCGCGGTCCGCGCGATCAGACCAGTGACACAAATGCCGCCGAACAGCGCCGAGCCGATATTGGCGGCGCCTTGCGCCACCAATTCGCAATTGGAGCGGTGACGGCGCCCGGTCATGCCGTCGGCCACCACCGCCGAGAGCAGCGATTCAATCGCGGCCAGCAGCGCGAACGCAATCGCATCCGGCAGCACCGCCGTCGCCTTCGCCAGCGAGAACGCTGGCAAGGCCGGCGACGGCAGTTCGCGCGGAATGCCGCCGAAGCGCGAGCCGATGGTCTCGACCGGCAGCGACAGCACGGTACAAGCGACCGCCGCGAGCACGACCGCGATCAGGATGCCGGGCCAGGACGGCCGCCAGCGCCGCAGGCCGGCAATGATGGCGATGCTGACGATCGCGACGGCCACGGCGGACGGATTGATGGTGGGCAGGCCCGCTGCGAGCGCGAGGAGTTTCGGAACGAACTCGCTCGGCTCTTTCCCGGCGAGCGTGATTCCTCCGAGATCGCGAAGCTGGCTGGCGAAGATGATCACGGCGATGCCGGCGGTGAAGCCAACAGTTACCGGATAGGGAATGAACTTGATGTAGGTGCCGATCCGCAGGAAGCCGGCGGCAACCAGAAAAAGTCCCGCCATCAGGGTTGCGAGGATCACGCCGTCGACGCCGTGACGGTCGGCGGTCGCCGCGACCAGCACGATGAAGGCCCCGGCGGGACCGCCGACCTGAAACCGGCTGCCGCCGAGCAGCGATGCGATGAAGCCGCCGACGACGGCAGTGTAGAGGCCGCGGTCCGGCGTCACGCCCGAGGCGATCGCGATCGCCATCGACAGCGGCAGCGCGACGATCGCGACCGTGAGGCCCGCGAACACATCGGCGCGGAGATCGGCAAGGCCATAGCCCTCGCGCCATACGGTCACGAGCTTTGGCAGATAGAGTTCGGTAAAGGTTGGCCGACGAAGCTGGTGCAGCTTGCCTGCGTGTTCGCCCGTGATGCTCATTTCAGCAAATTGCTCCGCTGCCCACAATGCTCCGATGCATCGTGCGGCCGCGTGCTTCGGCGCGCCCGGTGCGTTGGTCCTATTTGCTCCCGAGCATGATCATCGCAGGATCACGCCCCCACCCGGCGTGGCGGCCCCGGCTCTTTCAGCCGAACGCCGCGTCCGCCGCCGTCGCTTCGTGCCTGTTCGCCGATCAGCTCGACGCCCGCCCGCTCGAACGCATCGACCACCCTCATCAAGGTCTCGACCACGCCACGAACGTTGCCGGTGCTCGCCTCCATCCGCTGGATGGTCGGCAGCGACACGCCTGCGAGTTCCGCCAAGGTCCTCTGGTCAATGCCAAGCAGCGCGCGGGCCGCCCGCATCTGGAATGACGTGATCACCTTGGCCTCACGTATCAAAGCTTATAATTGATATCTGATGCATGTACAATGATGTAAAATACATCATTTCACCGCAAGCGCAAGCGCCCTTTGCGCGTCCTCCGTCGTTGCGAGCGCAGCGACGGAGCTTCCGGCGCAGGCTCGGCTAAAAGAAATGTCGTGCCCGCGGAGGCAGCCCCTCACCCCTCCCTCCCCCCGGCGAGAGCGGGGCGAGGGAGTGAGAGAGCTGTGCGTCCCACCCAGCTCACGCCGCGTGCTGATGCGCGGCGATGATCTGGTCGGCGGCGCGGCCCGTGACCTCGGCCATGTGGTCGAACTGGCGGGTGAAGCTGCCGGCACCGGCGGTGGCCGAACGCAGCTCGACGATCAGCTCGCCGATCTCCGCCTCCGGCATCATGGCGCGCACGCAGTCCCAGCCGCTCCAGCCATCGCGGGTGTCGAAGCCGAGGATCTGGCCGCGCCGCGCTGACAGGATCGCGTTGATCCTGGCGGTGGCGTCGGTCGGGCAGACGATCTCGACAACGTGGATCGGCTCCAGCAGCACCGGCTGGCATAGCGGCAGGCCCTCGTTGAGCCCGACTCGCGCCGCCGTGCGGAAGGCAAGGTCGGAGGAATCGACGCTGTGATAGGAGCCGTCGGTCAGCGTCACCTGCAAATCGGTGACGGGGAAACCGAGTGGACCGCGCGCCAATCCGTCGACGACGCCCTCCTCCACCGCGCCGATATAGTTGCGCGGCACCGCGCCGCCGACCACCTTCTCGGTGAACTTGAAGCCGTCGCCGCGCGGCATCGGCCTGATGTCGAGCACGACGTCGCCGAACTGGCCGTGGCCGCCGGACTGCTTCTTGTGGCGGCCGCGCTGGGTGATCGGCTTGCGGATGGTCTCCTGATAGCCGATCGCGGGCGGATGCGAGGTGAGCTTGATGCCGAAGCGGTCGCGGAGCCGCTCGCTCGCGACGCGCAGGTGCATCTCGCCCTGCCCCCACAGCACGGTGTCGTGGGTCTGGGCGTTCTGCACGACGACGAGCGAGGGATCCTCCTCGTGCAGCCGCGCCAGCGCCTGGCCGAGCTTGACGTCGTCCTTGCGGTCGGTGGCCGCAATCGAGATCGCCAGCACCGGCGGCGTCGGCTCCGCGGCGGCCAGCGCATCCGGCGGGGTCTTGCCGGTGGAGACCGTGTCGCCGGTCTTGACGGGATCGAGCTTTGCGAGCGCCACCGTGTCGCCGGCTTCGGCCGCGGCACGCTTGGTGTCGTAAGCGCCGTTGACGGCGAGGATGCCGGAGATGCGGCTGATCCCGCCTGAGGATGATTGCAGCGTGGCGCCGTCTTCGAGATGGCCGGCGAGCAGCCGCGTCAGCGACAGCTTTCCGCCATGCTGCGAATGCAGCGTCTTGAAGACGAAGCCGAGCGCGTCCCTGCTGGCGGGCACACCGAGACGCTTCGCGGTCTCCTCGATATCAGGCGCCTCGTGGCGCAGCGCCTTCATCAGACGCAGCACGCCGTTTTCGCGCGCGGCAGCGCCCAGCAGCACGGGGCAGATCACCCCCTCGCGCAATTCGCGGGCGAGATCGTCGAACACAGCATCGCGCGGCGGCTGAATGTCCTCAAGCAGTTGCTCCATCAGCGCGTCGTCGTGATCGGCGAGCTTCTCCAGCATCGAGAAGCGGGCCTCCTTCTCGCGATCGAGATCGCCGCCTTCGAGCGCGACCACCTCTGAGGCCTTGTGCTCGCGATAGACGAAGGCGCGCTCCAGCGCGAGATCGACGAAGCCCTCGATCAGCTCGTCCTTCCAGATCGGGATCTGGCGCAGCACCAGCGGCACGCGCGAGGCGGGCTGCAGCGTCGCGAGCGTCTCGCGGATGCGCTTGTTGGCGCGGTCGATCTTGTTGAGAAACAGGAAACGCGGGATCTTCAGCTCCTCCAACTCGCGCAGGATGATCTGAAGCTGCGGCAGCTTCTTCTCGTCCGCCTCGCAGACCACGATTGCGGCGTCGACCGCGGGCAGCGCGGCGCGCATGTCGTGGGCGAATTCGACGGAACCTGGACAATCGAGGAAGGTGTAGCTGTCGCCCATGAAAGTCGTGGTGGCGGCCGTGAGGCCGACGGTCATCTTGTGATGACGGGCCTCGGGCGTTGCGTCGCCGACGGAGGTTCCGGCGTCGACGCTGCCGGCGCGGGGGATTGCGCCTGTTCGCGCCAGGATCGCTTCGAGAAGTGTGGTTTTACCGCTTTGGAAAGGGCCCACCAGCGCGATGCACCGTGGACCTCGGGGACTTCTGACGTCTTGTCCCATTTCGCCGCCTCCTTGGTGTGGAGCTCGGCCCATGATTGGGTCGGCAAGCGCAGATGCTCTGCCCGTCCCTAAGATTTGGCAAGCGTCAAAAATCGCTGCGGTGCGTCGTCAGTTGTTTGTTACCGCTATCGCGGGGTTCACCTCTCCACGATGGGGAAAGGTGAACCAACACCTCCAGTGAGGAGGGCTTAACGGCCCGGACGGAGTTCCAGGCTTTCGAGGCCGGCAGCGATGTTGAGGCCGACCTGGCCCTGCAGGCTGAGCGGCTGGAGCGCGATCGAATTGTTGGAGCCGCCGACCAGCACGTTGCCGCCGAGGCCGACGCCGACCGAGGCGCTGCCCTGCGCACCGGCGTAGTTGCCGGCGAGGTCGCCGGGGCCGAGCCGGTCGACCGGCGCGAACACGCCCCAGGCCAGCGCCGTCTCCTGAGTGATACCGATGTCGAGGCCCACCTTACGGATCGTCGCGACGTAGCGGTCCTCGGGCAGGCCGTCAGCGCGCAGCACGCAGCCGAGATTGGTCACGGAGCCCACGATGAAGCCGACGCTGGCGCCGCCGCGGCATTCGAGCACGCCGACCCGTACCATCCGCTGCTGCTGTGCGCCGCTGCTGGCGACGGAGGCAACGAGACTGGCTGCGGCGAGCCCGGCGAGGATGAACGAACGGCGCATGAAATATCTCCGGCGATGAATGTGATGCGAGCATTGGAAGGTGCGGTACAAGTCACGCGGGAGTTCTATGCCACAAGAGTGATGCCGGTGCCAAATTTCGTGAAGCAATAAAAAGGCCCGCCGAAGCGGGCCTTTTCGCAATCCTGTCGCGAGAAGCTCAGCGCAGATTACCGCAGAAGCGCTGGATGCGCTTGCAGGCGTCTTCGAGGTCCGAGGTCTTGGTCGCGTAGGAGATGCGGAATGCAGGTCCAAGGCCGAAGGCCGACCCCTGCACGACCGCAACGCCCTCGGTCTCGAGCAGCTCGGTCACGAAGTCCTCGTCATTGCTGATCACCTTGCCCGACGGCGCGGTCTTGCCGATGGTGCCGGCGCAGGACGGATAGACGTAGAAGGCGCCTTCGGGACGCGGGCACTCGATGCCCTTGGCCTGGTTGAGCATGGAGACGACGAGGTCGCGCCGCTCCTTGAACACCTTGTTGTTGGCAGGGATGAAATCCTGCGGGCCGTTCAGCGCTTCGACCGCCGCCCACTGGGCAATCGACGACGGGTTCGAAGTCGACTGCGACTGGATCGTCGCCATGGCCTTGATGAGTTGCGCCGGACCACCGGCATAGCCGATGCGCCAGCCGGTCATGCAATAGGCCTTCGACACGCCGTTCACGGTGAGCGTACGGTCGTAGAGTTTCGGCTCGACCTGCGCGACGGTGGTGAACTGGAAGTCGTCGTAGACGAGATGCTCGTACATGTCGTCGGTCATCACCCACACATGCGGATGCTTGACCAGCACGTCGGTGAGCGCCTTCAGCTCGGCTCTGGTGTAGGCAGCTCCCGTCGGGTTCGACGGCGAGCACAGGATCACCCATTTCGTCTTCGGCGTGATCGCCTTCTCGAGCGCATCGGCCTGCAGCTTGAACCCGGTCGCGGCGGTGCAGACCACCGGCACCGGCTCGCCGCCGGCGAGTGCCACCATCTCGGGATAGCTGACCCAGTAGGGCGCGGGAATGATGACCTCGTCGCCGGGATTCATCGTCGCCATCAGCGCGTTGTAGAGCACCTGCTTGCCGCCGGTGCCGACGATGATCTGGTTCGGCTTGTAGGTGAGACCGTTCTCGCGCTGAAACTTGCCGATGATGGCTTCCTTCAACTCGGGAATGCCGTCCACCGCGGTGTACTTGGTCTTGCCGGCTTCGATGGCGTGGATCGCCGCCAGCTTGATGTTGGCCGGCGTGTCGAAATCGGGCTCGCCGGCACCGAGGCCGATGACGTTGCGGCCCGCCGCTTTCAGCGCGCGTGCTTTATCCGTGACCGCGATGGTCGCGGACGGCTTCACACGGTCGAGCGCAGCGGCAAGGAAGGACATCGTCATCTCCTGACAAGCGTCGTGAACCCTTTGGCCTCACGACTCCGATTGTGGGAATGCAGACACCCTAAAACGTGTGCCGCTGCACCGCAAGAAACTTCGGCCCAATCTCGCAAAAGTTTGCGTATCTGGAGCGTTTCAAGGTGCGATTTGCCGCAATTTTCCGAAACTTTGCCGCCGGAATCGCTCATATCCCGCAAGGCCTGTCCTCGGAGCAATTCTGAGCGTCGTGTGTCGCCCCGCTCGCCGTCAAGCACGGCCATGACGATGTGGAAGCATTAACGCTTCAAGGCCAACAGATCCGCTCGCTCACAGCAATGCACGGCACGATGCGTCCGCGCGTTGACGCAAGCGTGAACTGAGTTGCATGGCCGCACGGAAATGATCTTCCGCCGCATTGCAATGCGGTAGGGTTTTCGAGTTTTTCTATGGGCTGGCCCTTGCAGCGGATTCGCATCGGCATCATTGTTTAGCCGCGTTGCGGGGCAACAAGCGCCGCGTCTTCCCGTGTCCGGAATCATCTTCAGAATGTACAAGCTCTATTCGATGCAGCGCTCCGGCAACAGCTACAAGGTCCGCCTTGCGCTGGCGCTGTTGAACTTGCCTTACGAAGCCGTCGAGGTGGACATTCTGCGCGGCGAGAGCCGCACGCCGGACTTTCTGACCAAGAACCCGTCGGGCCAGGTGCCGCTGCTCGAGGTCGGCGGCGACCGCTATCTCGCCGAGTCCAACGCCATCCTCTGGTACGTCGCCGTCGGCACGCCGCTCGCGCCGGAGAACCGCATCGACCGCGCCGAGGCGCTGCAGTGGATGTTCTTCGAGCAGCACGCGCTCGAGCCGAACATCGGCGCGGCCTATTTCTGGCTGTCGCTGGTCAAGGGCGGCCGCGACCTGCAAACCCACGCGCTGGAGGACTGGATGGAGCGTGGCTATGGCGCGCTTCAGGTGATGGAGAACCATCTCAAGACCAACGCCTATTTCGCAGCCCGCCAGCTCACGGTCGCCGACATCGCGCTTTACGGCTACACCCACCTCGCCGACCGCTGCGACTTCGACCTTTCGACCTTCCCGGCGATCCGGGACTGGCTGAAGCGCGTCGAAGCCGCTCCCGGCTTCGTGGCGATGGACTGGCGGCCGGCCGACATCGACAACCCCGCCAGCATGGCGGCGGGGGCCTGAAAGGCTCCGTTGTTAAGGAATAGCGGGCATATCGTTAACCTTTGCCGCAATCCCGCCATTTTCATCGCAGGAGCCGCCGCAATATTGCCGGTTGAAATTGTGAAGTTGTTCGACGTCGCGGGTGATTCGCCCGCACGTTGAAGGATTTAGACTATGATTCGGGCGTCCGGCACGGCAGGCTTTCAAGGCCGTCCCGATACCGTCGCATCTTCCCGGTTAACCAACGCGGTCGCGGCCTCGCTCGCCGTCGCCGCGCTGTCGCTGTGTCTGATCGTCACCCTGACGGTGCTGTCGACCAAGGCCACCATGGCGATGGGTCTGCCGGTCTGATCCCCGTTTCATCCTGGACCATGCTTCCCGGCGCCAAGAAACCTTCGATCTGGCCCGCGCCGACCGGTATCGCGACAGGATTTCGATGAAATCACCTGTGGTCGTCGTTGCAATCACCCTGACGGCGGCCATCCTGGTCGCAGCATCGCTGCTGATTTTCACCGGCATGCGCAAGAGCTCGGGGACCTCGACGCTGAATGCGCCTGCGCAGCAGCAGCGCCTCAGAAACGCGCATTTGGTCTAAAATCTTCCGAAAGCTTTGCGCGCCATCACAGCCGCTTCTTAAGTGTTCCGCGCGATTTCGCACTGCACCCGCGCAACGATCAGTCAGTGTCGCGGCCTTATCTCGTTCAGGAAGGAACGAGTCAGGCCCATGCGATTCGGATGGCGTGCAATCTCCGGTCCTGTGCTGACGGCAGCGGTCGCGCTGCTGGCGATCCTGCTCGATCGTCGTGTCCCCGTCCCCTCGCCCGCGCCGCTGTTCGTCGGCATCGTCGCGCTGGCGGGAGCGCTGTCGGGTTTCGCCTCGGCCATGACCAGCGCGGCGCTCGCCGTGATCGGCGCTGCGCTGTTCTTCCTCAGCCATCACGGCGTATCCTTCGGCGCAGCGGCGGATCTGGTCCGGCTTGGCCTGCTGGCCATGACAGCCTTCGGCACCGCAGGCATCATCGGCCTGATGCGTGAGCGGCTGCTCGGCACCTTCGCCGCCGAGCGAAAGAGCCACGCCACCGCCGCGCGGCTGTCGGCCGCGCTCGACGAGGTCGACATCGGCATCGTGCTGCTCAATGCGGAGACGCGAGCCGAATTCATCAACCGCGCCTTTCGCGACTATTTCGCGCTGCCGGACGAAATCGCCGACGGCAAGCCGCCGTTCGTCGCGCTGATGTATCATGGCCGCGACACCGGCGCGTTCGAGCTGCCGGAAGACGAGCTCGGCACCTTCATCGCGCAGCGCATGGAGACGGTGCGGATCGGCGATGCCACGCCGATCAACATCAATCTGCGCAGTGGCGAGGTGCTGCGCTTCGTCTGCGCCGTGCTGCCCGACGGCGGCCGCATGCTGAGCTACACGCCGGTGACCGACCTCGTGCGCCACACCGACGCGCCCTCGCGCGCCGACTATTACCGCTCGCTGCGCGATCCCACCGGCCGCAGGCTGATCCGGTATCTGCGCGTCGCGGAGTGACGCGAGAGCACGATTGATTGGCGCGCCCATCATCACGTATGAAGGGCCTCCATCGGCCGCGGGAATTTCAAATGTCGCTCAGCATTCGCTCCGTCACGAAGCAGGACTACGATCAGTGGCTGCCGCTGTGGGACGGCTACAATGCCTTCTACGGCCGCTCGGGCCCGACCGCGCTCGCGCCCGAGATCACGAGGATGACGTGGCAGCGCTTCTTCGATGCCTATGAGCCGGTGCATGCGCTGGTCGCCGAGAGCGACGGCAAGCTGCTCGGGCTGACGCACTATCTGTTTCATCGCAGCACCACCGCGATCGAGCCGTCGTGCTATTTGCAGGACCTGTTCACGACTGAGGCCGCGCGCGGCAAGGGCGTCGGCTCGGCGTTGATCCATGGCGTCTACGAGCGCGCCAGGCTCGCGGGATCGCCGCGGGTCTACTGGCAGACGCACGAGACCAACGTCACGGCGCAGCGCCTGTACGACCAGGTTGCCGAGCGCTCGGGCTTCATCGTCTATCGCAAGGTCTTCTGATCTTCGCCAGCCAGATGCCCTGTGGATAACCTTGCCTGTCACCGGCGCGTAACACTCCGGGACTAGGTTGCAGCTGCGTCTGATCAGGCCCCCCGTCACCGATCAAGCGCCCCAAAGCGGTCCCCGTCAGTCGCCGCGTCTGACAGGGGCCGCATTTTTTTGCCCGCGATTGCCAAGCATGGCAGCAGCGCGGCCGGCGCCTTGCTGCTGCGGCGCACCGCGGTCACAATGGGCGCTGCTTTCCCCTGACAGGACCTCCCATGGAAATTCGTAATCTCGGCGCCTCCGGCCTGCGCGTGTCCGCGGTCGGGCTCGGCTGCAACAATTTCGGCCAGCGCATCGACCTCGAAGCCTCGCGCAAGGTGATCCATCGCGCGCTCGACAGCGGCATCACGCTGTTCGACACCGCCGACATCTATTCGAACATGGGCGGCTCGGAAAACGTGCTAGGCGCAGTGCTCGGCGATCGCCGCAAGGACATCGTGCTGGCGACGAAATATTCCAAGCCGATGGCCGAGGACGGCACCAAGCAGGGCGCCTCGCGCCGCTATATCATGGCGGCCGTGGAAGCGAGCCTGAGGCGGCTGAAGACCGATTACATCGATCTCTACCAGCAGCACGATTACGATCCGCTGACGCCGATCGAGGAGAGCCTGCGCGCGCTCGACGATCTCGTCCGTCAGGGCAAGGTCCGCTATATCGGCAATTCGAACTTTCCGGCGTGGCGCATCGCGGAGGCGGAGTACATCGCTCGCGCGATGAATGTCAGCCGCTTCGTTTCGTGCCAGGACGAATATTCGCTGGTCGTGCGCGACATCGAGAAGGACCTGTTGCCTGCTGCGCAAGAATACAAGCTCGGCCTGTTGCCGTTCTTCCCGCTCGCCAGCGGACTCCTGACCGGCAAGTACAAGAAGGGCGAAGCCGCACCCGGCGACACCCGCTTCGGCCAGACGCCGCGGCTCCGCGACCGTTACGTCACGCCGCGCAACGAGGCCATGGTCGAGAAGCTGCAGGCCTTCGCGCAGGCGCGCGGCCACTCGATGCTCGAGCTCGCTTTCTCCTGGCTCGCCGGCCGCCCGCAGGTCTCAAGCGTCATCGCCGGCGCGACCCGCGCCGAGCAGATCGAGCAGAACGTCAAGGCGATCGCGTGGAAGCTGAGCGCGGAAGAGATGGCGGAGATCGACAAGATCACGCAGGGCTGACGCTTGAGGCGCGGCGCGTTATTTCGCGCCGCGTCCGACCGTCTGGATCACCTCGAAGCCTTCGAATTGCGGATGGCCGAGATAGGACGGCTTGTGATCCCCGGCCCGCGCATGCGCCGCGCGGAATGCATCGGATTTGGTCCACGCCTCGAACGCGGCATGGTTCGCCCAGATCGTGTGCGAGGCATAGAGCGTATGGTCCTCGAGCTCCGGCCCCTTCAGCAAGTGGAATTCAACGAAGCCCGGCACCTTGTCCAGGTGCGTGTCGCGCGTGAGCCAGACCTGCTCGAAAGCGGACTCGGAGCCCTTGGCGACGCGGAAGCGGTTCATGGCGATGTACATGGGTGGTCTCTCCTGATGTTTCGCCAATCATGTCGTCATTCCGGGATGCGCCGCAAGGCGCAGGCCCGGAATCCATAACCGCGATCGGGAGTATGGATTCCGGGCTCGCGCTGCGCGCGCCCCGGAATGACGGCTAAACTACGAGCCCCTTCATGGGCCGCGCTGCTGCGCTGTCCGGAAACACCGTCTCCGCCAGCACGCGATCAGACAGGCCGAATTGCCCCTGCAGCACGCCCTTGATCACGGAACGCAAATCGGTCGTCGGCTTGAGGTCGCGGCCTTCATAGAGGTTCGCGAGCTTGAGGCCGGGCCAGTCGGAGATGACGCGGCCGCCTTTCACGGCGCCGCCGGCGAGCAGCGCGATGGTGCCGGTGCCGTGGTCGGTGCCGTCGGTGCCGTTGATGCGCGCGGTGCGGCCGAACTCGGTGGCGACCACGACGGCGGTGTCGCGCCAGCGATCGCCCAAACCGCCTTCGAATTCGGCGAGCGCACCGTCGAGCCCGCCGAGCAGGAAGGCGAGACGCCCGACCGGGCCGCCTTCATTGGCATGCGTGTCCCAGCCGTCGAATGCGAGCGCGGCAATGCGCGGGCCGTCATCGGCAGCCATCAATTTCGCCGCGCCGCGCGCCACCTGCCGCATCTGCGCGACCTGGTTGCCGGGCTTCGGCTTCATGTCGTCGCGGCTCGCGACCTTGTCGAGCTGGAGGCCTTGAGACAGTGCAGAGGCCAGCGCGGGATCGCGGTGACGGTAGAGATCGACCAGCCGCATCGCGGTGTCGTCATCGGCTTGCGGCAGCGCGACCGGGGCCCAGCCGACGGTCGGCGCATTGCCGCGCAGCACCAGCGGCGTGGTCGGACCGACCGCGAGACCGCTGGATACACGCTCGCCGCGCGGCAGCGCTTCCAGCGCGCGGTTGAGCCAGCCGGACTGCACCCGTCCCGGACCGGCATAGCCGCTTTCGAGCACGTCCTGGCCATCGAAATGCGAACGGTCGCGATAGGGCGTCGCGACTGCATGGATCACCGCGGCATGTTGATCGCGATACATGCGCGCGAACTCGGGCATCGACGGATGTAGCGCGAAGAAGCTGTCGAGCATGAGCGCGGGATGCGCGCCTTCCGCCGTCAGCGCGATCGATCCGTGCAGGCCGGCATAGTCGGGGTCACCGACCGGCGCGACGGTCGAGAGCCCGTCGAGCGCGCCGCGCAGGATCACCACGACCAACCTGGGATCGCGCCCATCGGCCGCGCGCGCGAATTTCGGCAAATAAGCCCAGGCCGCGAAGGAGGCGCCGCCGAGCAGCAGGCCGCGGCGCGAGGTGAGGAGGCGGTTCTCGACGCAGTCGATCATCTTCATCTCCGCTGCATTTCCGGCGACATCAACAGCAGGGCCAGTGCCTGCTGCCGCGATTCCGCGCGCTCGATGGTCTTGCGCGTTTCGATCGACGCCGCGTCCGCCGCGGCGAATTCCAGCAGGTCGAGCGGATCGATGTTGTTGCCGAGCCGCGCACCCATTTGCGCGGCGATGTCGAGCCGCAGCTTCATGCCCTCAGGCGCGGCCCAGGCGGCGCTGGTGTCGGGGAAACCGTTCGGCCCCGCCGGTGTCCACAAGGGCTGGCCGAGCAGGTTGAGATTGTTGAGATAGCCGCCGGGATCCTCCGGCACGCGCGCGAGCAGCCGGCCGCTTGCGACCAGGAAGTCATACGGCGATCGCATCTTGGTCAGCGGCGCCTTCCAGGCCTCGTCGGAATCGACCAGCGCCGTCGCCAGCGCCTTGAGATCACCGTCGGTCTTGACGAAGACATCGCGCAGGTGCTCCACCAAGGCCGGCGGCGGATCGTCGGCGACGAAGTGACGGACGAATTTGGTGGCGACGAAATTCGCGGTCGATGGATGGCGCGCGATGTCGCCGAGCGCGGCCTCGCCCTGCGCCAGCCCCGTCGCCTGGTAGGTCTTGCCGAGCAGCATCTGCGCCCCCGGCTGGTGCGCATTGGCGTTGAACACGAAGGAGCCGGGCGCCCCCAACTGGCCCTGCCGTCCGGCAAACGTCCAGCCCGTGATGATGCGCGCGAGCGAGGTGACGTCCTCCTGTGTATAGCCGCCGCCGACGCCGAGCGTATGCAGCTCCATGATCTCGCGCGCGAGATTCTCGTTCAGCCCGCGCTTGCGGTTCTGCCCTGCACGCGAGTCAGGTCCGAGCGATTGCTGGTTGTCGAGGAAGAACAGCATCGCCGGATGCTGCTCGACCGCCTTCAGCATGTCGGCGAAACGTCCGAGCACGTGCGGCCTGATCGCCTCGCGCTCGAACGCGCCGGCCCACATCCGCGCCAGCTCGCCCTTACTGGCGGAGATGCAGAAATGGTTGGACCAGAACACGACCAGGCGCTCGGTGAAGCCGCACTCGACCAGCGTCGCGCGCTGCAGCCGTGCCAGCGCCTCGGCGCGAAAGGTTTTCTGGATCACGTTGAGCGGCTGCGGCGCCGGTTTTGCGGCGGGCGGCGCCGCAATATTCGATTGCATGGTCTCGGGCTTCGCCGTGGTGTCGGCGGGCTTCGCCTCGGCCATCTGGCCCGCGATCTCGGTCGCCACCGTGCTCAGCGAGAGATTGCGGCGCAAGCCCGGCTTCTGATCGGCCGGCGCCTCGGCGGGCGCGGCGGCCTTGGTCGTTTCCTTGGCCGTTTCCTTGGCCGGCTCTTTGGCGGCTTCGCGCGCCTGCTTGACCTGGTCCTGATAGGCAAACACGGCCTGGCCGAGTTGCGGCGTCGATTGCAGGCCGGGCGCCTCCAGCAGCACGCCGTTCGGACGCGCGAGTTCCGCCTTTACGAATCCGCGCGGGTCGCTGGCGGCGTTGATGAGATCGCCGGACGCCCCGCCGCGGGCGCCGAAGCCGAAACGGTTGAGCGCAACCAGGGCGGCTTGCGAATCGCGGGCCATCGATTTGTCCTTCGCGCGTTGCCAACCGCTTTGCGAGTCCATGCGCAACGCATAATATACCGCAGCGGCAGATGAACCCGATATGAAAATGACGCCGAAGTTTTCGCGACAATCATGACAAATCCAAAAGAATCCGCGACGCCGGAACCGCGCCGCCTCACCTGTTCCCGCTGCGGCACGGAGTTCAGCTGCGATCTCTCGGGCAAGTGCTGGTGCGCGGAGGAAACGGCGCGATTGCCGATGCCGGTCAAGGGCGAGGACTGCCTGTGCCGGGAGTGCTTGCGGAAGGCAGCGGCGGCGGTGTCCGCGAAATAGCCTGCGGCGACCATTGCGTGTCTGGCGTCTGGCAAAGACCGACGCAACATGACCGGTCGTGCAGGAAACGCTAATGAGCGGAATCAGACCAGCTTCTTAGAGCTCCATTTACCTTCGCACGGCGAGACCCGTAAAATACCACACCTCTTAACCAGACACGGCTAAGTTGCGATGCGTCAATCCGAGTACGCCGCATGAGCCGCTTCATTCTCTTGACCTGCATGGCGTTCGCCTCCGCCTTCGTCGGCATCTCCTGGGCATTGCGCGGATTTCCGACCTCTTCCTTTTCGCCGATCGGCGAACTGAGACCGACCCTCACCGCAACATTCGGCGACGAAAGCTCCAAGGCCCGGGACCGCAAGATGTGGGAAGCGGAGCACACCGCGATGAGCGACAAGAATCCGAAGCTCGACGCGCTGCGCATGGACGCGTTGCAGGCCGGCACTGCCTACGCCATGTCGCCCTGCGATGACACGATGAAAGCCAATCTCATCGCGGCCACCTCGGCCTATGCGCGCGGTTACGCCGAGATCTACGACTGCCCGACCCAGGCCATGGGAATGTTCTGCAGCGAGAAGAAGCGTGACCAAGCCAACGCGGCATATTCGACGCCCCTCGACATGCGCGTCAGGACCGCGCTTGCGGAGGCCTTCGACCAGAAGGGCGTGGTCAAAGAGGATTTCCCAGAGGACATCCGTCTTACCGTCCAGCAATTCGCGGGTCCGGGTCTGTGGTCCGATCCATCACCGATTTGCCTGCCGCGGCAACGCGCGACGGCGAGCCGCAAATGAGCCGCATCTGGATTGTCGTTTGGGCGATCGTCATCTGGCAGATCGCTGTCTGGGCGTTCGCGCCCGAGCCTAAGGCCCGACCAGTGGCCCCGATCGATGGCCCTGGATATGGCACCAGCGAGAAATATTCGGTAGACGGCAGAGCGATAAAGCGCGCGAGCGTGATTGCCGCGCTGGAACGGCCTTATGGCGCCCGCTGCGCGGGCGATGGCCGAAAGCAGTTCATCGGCGGCCTCGACTCATACTACTATCATCGCCAGAATCAGATGGAGCGCTATCCCGAGACGTTCGGCAAGCCCGGTGCCGACTACATTGCCAAACAATGGTCGACGGGCGAGGACAGGCGCATCGAGCGCCTGACTCAGGAAGCATATACGCAAGGCTATTTCACGCTCTCCGACTTGAGCAGCGTCGCGCGCAAAATGGTCGAAAACGTCGTCAGAAACGAGCGCGTCACGGCAAAAGCCTGCGGGTGACAAGAGGCGCTCGCGGGCTCACACGGCGTGCCCTGGCGACTTTCGCGCCATGCCGTCGAACGCGTCGAGCAGTTTCTCGCGCCACGCATGGACCGGGTCGTCCGCTTCCAGCAGCTTGAAGGGGCTGGTCACGCGCGCCCACTGAAAGCCGCCGAACACGATGTAGTCGGCATAGTTCGGCGCGCTGCCGCCGATGAAGGGCTGCTTCTTCAGGGTCTGCCGCATCACCTCGAGCGACTTGCGGAACGCGACCACGCCCGCATCGCGGCTCGCCATCACCTCTTCCAGCGTCTTGCCGCCGAAACGCGCCTCGCGCGATTGGCGGAAATAGGCCGCGTCGACTTCAGCGAGGTTGTTCGGGATGTCGGCGATGATCAGCGGAAAGATGCCGCCGACGATGGCGATGTCGCCCCAGGCGTTGATCATGCGTGCCATGGCGCGGCCGCCCTCGCCGCCGAACAGCGACGGCTGGTTTGGAAAATTGTCTTCGAGATAATTCGCGATCGCCCAGGAATCGACCACGGGCTTGTCGTGGTGCAGCAGCACCGGGACCTTCTCCGAGCCGTGCGGCGCGATCGCACTCTTCTCGGTGAAGCGCCAGGGCAGCGTTTCCGCCGAAAGACCCTTGTGCGCGAGCGCCATCCGCGTGCGCCAGCAAAACGGGCTGAACGGGCGCGAGGCGTCGGTGCCAACGAGTTCAAAGAGTTTGAGGGACATGGAAAGGCTACTCCCGGAATTCCGTCATTGCGAGCGAAGCGAAGCAATCCAGACTGCCGCTGCGGAAACATTCTGGATGGCTTCGCCGACGCTCGCAATGACGATCTATAGACGTCACCGCCCGTTCGTTCGCAACAGTCTCTCGCCAGCTTCCGTCACCGCGATGATCAGCCCGATGCCGGGCCGGGTCTCGCGGGCGACGTAGCCGCGGTCGGCGGCGTCTTCCCAGATGGTGAGACGCGGGCACGAGGTTTTCCAGGTTGCGATCACCTCGGCATAGGCGCGCGGCTCGCGGGCGACCCATTCGACGAAGTCCAGCACCAGCGGATCGGCGTTGCTGCTCATGGCAATCCTCCCTTGTCGAAGGCGGCCGCGACGTCCGTACGGAGCAGCAGCCAGCCGCCATAGGCGATGTAGTAGCAGGCGATGGTGGTGATCAGCTTGTTCGACCAGGCGATGAATTGCTGGTCGGTCATGGCTTCGAGGATGCGCCGCGCCAGCGTGGTGCCGAGCATCGAGGCCGCGATGGCGACGCCGGCCAGCACGGGATCGAGGCTCGCGGCCTGGTCGATCACGCCGCCGAAATAGATCAGCTTGGTGAAGTGGCTGACGAGCTGGCACATCGCCTTCGTCGCCACCTTCTCGCGCCGGCCGAAATCCCCGCCGAGGAAGAAGGTGTCGAGCAGCGGCCCCGACACGCCGGTCATCAGCATCAGGCCCATGCAGATCGCGCCGTAGACCGTGCCCTGCCAGAGACGGTCGGGATCCGGCTTGACGGTCGAAGGCAGCAGCCGCGCCATGAACGGCGTGATGCCCAGCAGCAGCAGCGCCACCGGCTTGTCCGGCACGTAACGGGTGATCGACCAGGCCGCGAGCGCGACGGCGCAGCCGACCATATAGTTTGCGACCGGCCGCCAGCGGATATGCGCGCGCCACAGGAAGGCGCGCCAGCCATTGGACGCCATCTGCGTGATCGCGTGCAGCACCATCGCGGTCGGCAGCGGCATCAGGGCCAGCAGCACGCCGATCAGGATCAGCCCGCCGGCCATGCCGAACAGCCCGGACAGGAACGCGGTGCCGACCATCAGCAATCCGAGGGCAGCGATCATGATGGGCGTCACGAGGGGTCTCCGGTTAGGGGAGCAGGCTGTTCGTCTCCCTCGCCCCGCTTGCGGGGCCGGGACGAGCAAAGCTCGCCCTGGGAGGGTGGGGTGAGGGGGAGTCTCCGCAAGCGAGGTGAGAGTTGGACTCGCGGAGAGTCCCCCTCACCCGGAATCCAAGCTGCGCTGGGATTCCGGCCTCTCCCCGCAGGCGGGGAGAGGCGAAGGACCGCCGCGCCTCTCGGCAAATCAGCATGAATTGCGCCGATATTTCTGCCTCCCTTGCTCCTTCTTCGCAAACTGAGTTATCTTGGCCTGGCATCAGCTTTCCTGAGGGTGGGACAATTGCGGCGGCTGCTGTTTCTCAACGGTATCAAGGCATTCGAGGCGGCGGCGCGGACCGGCAGCTTTGCCGCGGCCGGGCTCGAGCTCAGCGTGTCGGCAGCCGCCGTCAGCCGCATGGTGCATCTGCTCGAGGACCGGCTCGGCGTCGCGCTGTTCGAGCGCAAGGCCAACAAGCTGGTGCTGACGCAGGCAGGGCGTGCCTATCAGAGCGGGCTGACGCCGATCTTCGATGCGCTCGCGAGCCTCACCGCGCAGGTGACGGCGCCCTCCAGCGTCCGCGTGCTCACCATCGGCGTCGGACATACGTTCGCGATGCGCTGGCTGATCCCGCGGCTGTCGGAATTTCGCAGCGAAGAGCCCGACATCGAGGTGCGCTTCACCACCGGCGGCGCCTCGGTGCCGTTCGGCGAGGACTGGAGCTGCGGCATCAAGCTCGGCACCGGCGACTGGCCGGGGCTGGTGGCCGAGCCGCTGTTCGCCGGCGATCTCACACCGGTCTGCGTGCCCCGGCTCGCCGCCTCGCTGAAGCGTCCGGCCGACCTGAAGGGCCCAAGCCTGATCCGCGTCGAACATTCGCCCGAGGACTGGCCAATCTGGCTGAAGGCCGCGAACCTCCCCCGTATCAATCCGCGCGGGCCGGAATTCCAGTTCTACGGCCAGGCGCTGCAGGCCGCCGCCGACGGGCTCGGCATTGCCATGGGCATCCGGCCCTATATTGACGATGATCTTGCCGCCGGACGGCTGGTCGCGCCGTTCGACCTCTCGGTGCCCAAGGGCATGCGCTGGTACCTGCTCTATCGCAGCTTTCAGACCGAGCAGCGTGACTTCGCCGCGTTCCGCCGCTGGATCATGCGCGCGGCGTCCGGGCCCGCGGCCCGCCCTGTCAGGCGGATCGGCCGTGCCTCAGCGCGGAACTGACACCCCTCCAACAGGCCCCTTCGGCAAAAAAGCCGGCGACCTGTGAACGGCTTCACATCCTGAAATCCGCAAACGTGGTCTCCTGACCCTCCAACAAGACACTTTCGTGACACTCTGGGGACTACAAATGACGACCCTCTACGACGGCTTTGACATCGAATCCTTTGAAGCTGGCAAGGGGCTGTGGCACGCCCGCATCCGCCGTGCCGATTTCAGCCCGGTTGCCATCGACGGCGTGCTGTTTCCGGCCATGGAGGTCGGCTTCGCCTGGCCCGATCCCGACGCGGCGATCGCGGACGCCAAGCACCACATCGATCGCTTCCGCCGGCGGGCCGACAGCGACGACGAATAATCACGCGGGACGGCAAGCGAACCCGGCGACAGCGCAACGTATAAAAGGGGGAACCGGTCATGTCAGTCATCGAATTCGAAGACGCAGCGCGGCCGAGGATTTACAGCCGCAATGTGCTGTCGAATTGTCCCGAATGCGACGGCGATCTCACGGTGCTCCGCGTGATCGGCGGCCGCGCCGGATGCGAGTACTGGACCATGCGCTGCACCGATTGCGGCGGGATCCATCTCGACATCCTCGAGCCGCGCCTGGTGGCCGAGGACGACAACGGGCCGCTGCCGGCGGCATGAGGGCGGCGCCTGCTGCCAACCTGCTGTCAGCAGCCTGCACCCGGATGGGCATTCGCCCTTTTCTGAGGGACGGACTCGCCCCATATTCGCCTCATGGCGAAGAAACCTGCTCCCCCAAAATCCCCTAAATCCAAGGCTCCGAATTCGAAGGCTCATCGGCCCGACGTGCAGCCGATCGGGCCGGCGCTGGCCGAACTGCTGAATCCCGCGATCAATCGCGGCGATGCCGGGCTTGGTTCGGGCACCGGCCTGCAGCCGCCGCCGGACAATTCGCGCGATCGCCGCTCCGGGGGTGAGGCCGCCGCGCACCGCGCGCGCGCCTCGACGCCGAAGGAGTTTCCGCAGGATACGACGCGGCCGATGCCGCTGCGTCCCAATCCGCAGCCGCCGGGCGCCCGCGAGGGCCGCGGTTTTGACGAAGCGCCGCAGGCCAATTACGGCACGGCGGCCACGATCCCGACGCTCGATCCGGAACTGGCGCGGCAGCTCGGTTTTCCCACCGAGGAAGACGACGCCGAGGCGCTGGCGCGGCCGCCGCGCAACAAGATGGAGGCGCTCGGCGTCAAGGCGACCGCCGATGCGCTGGAATCGCTGATCCGCGAGGGCCGCCCCGAGTTCCGCAAGAACGACGGCTCGCTGAAAGTGTGGACGCCGCACCGGCCGCCGCGCCCGGAAAAGTCCGAAGGCGGCGTGCGCTTCGAGATCAAATCGTCCTACGAGCCGCGCGGCGACCAGCCGACCGCGATCGCGGAGCTGGTCGAGGGCATCCAGCGCAACGACCGCTCGCAGGTGCTGCTCGGGGTCACCGGCTCGGGCAAGACCTACACCATGGCCAAGGTGATCGAGGCGACGCAGCGGCCCGCCATCATCCTCGCCCCGAACAAGACGCTGGCCGCCCAGCTCTATGGCGAGTTCAAGAGCTTCTTCCCGGACAACGCGGTCGAGTACTTCGTCTCGTATTACGACTATTACCAGCCGGAAGCCTACGTCCCGCGCACCGACACCTATATCGAGAAGGATTCCTCGATCAACGAGCAGATCGACCGCATGCGCCACTCCGCGACGCGCGCGCTGCTTGAACGCGACGACGTCATCATCGTCGCCTCGGTGTCCTGCATCTACGGTATCGGCTCGGTCGAGACCTACACCGCGATGACGTTCGCGCTGAAGAAGGGCGAGCGCATCGACCAGCGCCAGCTCATCGCCGACCTCGTCGCGCTCCAGTACAAGCGAACCCAGGCCGATTTCACCCGCGGCACGTTCCGCGTGCGCGGCGACGTCATCGACATCTTCCCGGCGCACTATGAGGACCGGGCCTGGCGCGTCAATTTGTTCGGCGACACCATCGAGACCATCGAGGAGTTCGATCCGCTCACCGGCCACAAGCAGGACGAGCTCGAATTCATCAAGATGTACGCCAACTCGCACTATGTGACACCGCGTCCGACGCTGGTGCAGGCGATCAAGTCGATCAAATCCGAGTTGAAGATGCGGCTCGACCAGCTCAACAACCAGGGCCGCCTGCTGGAAGCGCAGCGGCTGGAGCAGCGCACCACCTTCGACATCGAGATGATGGAGGCGACGGGGAGCTGCGCCGGCATCGAGAACTATTCGCGCTATCTCACCGGACGCCTGCCCGGCGAACCGCCGCCGACGCTGTTCGAATACGTGCCCGACAACGCGCTGGTGTTCGCCGACGAGAGCCACGTCACCGTCCCGCAGATCGGCGCGATGTTCAAAGGCGACTTCCGCCGCAAGGCGACGCTGGCCGAATACGGCTTCCGCCTGCCCTCCTGCATGGACAACCGCCCGCTGCGCTTCGAGGAGTGGGACATGATGCGACCGCAAACGGTCGCGGTGTCGGCGACGCCGAGCAGCTGGGAGCTGAACGAGAGCGGCGGCGTGTTCGTCGAGCAGGTCATTCGCCCCACGGGCCTGATTGATCCCCCGGTGGACATTCGCCCCGCCCGCACCCAGGTCGACGATCTCGTCGGCGAGGTCCGCGCCACCGCGCAGGCCGGCTATCGCTCGCTGATTACGGTGCTGACCAAGCGCATGGCGGAGGACCTCACCGAATATCTGCACGAGCAGGGCATCCGCGTCCGCTACATGCACTCTGATATCGACACCATCGAGCGTATCGAGATCATCCGCGATTTGCGCCTCGGTGCGTTCGACGCGCTGGTCGGCATCAACCTGCTCCGCGAGGGCCTCGACATTCCCGAATGCGCGCTGGTCGCGATCCTGGATGCCGACAAGGAAGGTTTTCTGCGCAGCGAGACCTCGCTGATCCAGACCATCGGCCGCGCCGCGCGCAACGTCGACGGCAAGGTGATCCTCTATGCCGACCAGATGACCGGATCGATGGAGCGCGCCATCGCCGAAACCGACCGCCGCCGCGAGAAGCAGGTCGAGTACAACACCGCGCACGGCATCACGCCGGAGAGCATCAAGAAGTCGATCGGCGACATCATGAACAGCGTCTACGAGCGCGACCACGTGCTGGTCGAGATCGGCGGCCACGACATGACCGACGACGTCATCTCGATCGGCCACAATTTCGAAGCCGTGCTCGCCGATCTCGAAACCCGCATGCGCGAGGCGGCCGCCGATCTGAACTTCGAGGAAGCCGCCCGCCTGCGCGACGAAGTCAAACGCCTGCGCGCCACCGAACTTGCAGTGGTTGACGATCCCACCGCCAAGCAGCGCACCGTGCAGGGCAAGGCCGGCGCCTATGCCGGAGCGAAGAAATACGGCGATGCCGCCAATCTTCCGGTCAGCGCCATGAAGAAGAAGACCGTGAGCTCCGCGCTGAAGGCGAGCGGCGGCGGCAGCGGCTCGAAGGTGCACAAGCCGCATCTCGACGAGATGCACGGGCCGGAATCGCTGCCCTACCGCGAAAACCGCGCACTGCCGTCAAAGCCGTTCGGCGGCGAGAGCCGGATCATCCAGCCTACGGATTCAAGGCAGTCGGGGCCGGAGTTCGGGCCCGCGCCGAAGTCGACGGGTGGGATGCCGGGGCGGCGAGGTGGGTGGAAGAAGAGGTAGGTTGCGCGGTATCATCCGCGCCATTCGTGGCTATGGATTCCGGGCTCGCCGCGTTGCGGCGCCCCGGAATGACAAGCAGCCCTCACCCCACACTCACCGCAAACAGCGACAGCAGCAGCACCGAGGCCACGAGTTGCACCGACGTCGCGGGCTTGGCGCGCCAGCGCGCGATCTTTTCGGAGAAGGACAGGCTCGCATCGAAGAAATTCGCCTCGTAGCCGTTCTTCAATTTCGGGAATTTTGTTCCCAGCCAGATGACGAGGACGCTGTAGAGCAGCGTCGCCATAACAACCGTGAGCACGCGATGGCCCCCGCGATCATCGCCAAGCAGCTTCACCATCAGCGAGGCCGCGGCGAAGATCGGGAAGCCCTGTAACGTTGTGGTCAGCACGAAGCCTTCGAGCCAGTTGAGCGGACCAAATTTCGGCGCGGTGATCGAGGCCATGACGCGCTCACCCCACGCTCGCCGTCACCACCGCCATCACCGACAGCAGCAGCACGATGGTCACGAGCTGGAGCGATGCGACAGGCTGGGTGCGCCATGCGGTGATCTTGTCGGCAAGCGACAGATGGGCCTCGAAGAATTTTGGCTCGTAGACGGTCTTGAAGAAGGCGGGGAAGCTCGGTCCGAGGGTCACGGCCAGCATCGCATGGGCCAGCGAGGCGACGGCGACGAAGATGGCGACGCCGGGGTCGCCGATTAGGTCGTGGGTGCCGCAGAGCTTGAGCGCGAAGGCGGCGGCGGCGATGGTTGGGAAGCTCTGCAGCGTCGCGGTCAGCGCGAGGCCTTCGATCGCGTTGGGCAGGCGGGACTTTCTTGCGGCGGCGATGGCGGCCATGGCACGTCTCCCTGATGACATGCCGATGACGTTAGCCGCGCCGGGAGGGGCGTGATGTGAGATGGGTCACGCGCCTCAAAAGGCCGCCGGAGGTGCGGCCCAATGGATTCCGGGTTCGCGCTTTCGCGCGCCCCGGAATGACAGGGGCTACAGCTTGCCCTGGCCGTTCACCTGGCTCTGCTGCTGCTGCTGCTTTTCCTGTTGCTCTTGCTGTTCCTTGGCGTGGTGGCGGCCGTAGAGGCAGCCGGCGGCGGCGCCGAGGACGCCATGATGGCCGGCATAGTGGCCGGCGACGCCGCCGACGATGGCGCCCTTGATGCAGCCCTTGGCATTGGCGGCGGAGGTCGCGCCCAGCATGAGAACCGCGGCGGCGACGGCGAGAAGCGGGGATTTCATGGATCGGTGTCTCCGGATGAATTATCAGCATCTCAACGAGCGCAAGCGGGTTCCGGTTCCAACGCTCGCCGCATGTCGCATCGCGCCGGACGCTGTGCGCGTGGCGTCATCAGCGTCCCTGCAAATTCCAGCAGGCGGATGCATGCGCAATCCGCCCTTGCAGCATGTGAACCGCGGTCCATCGATACGTGACCAATCGCGGCAGGGCTTTGTGTTTTTGCGGATTGATGGACCCGCAAGCTGCACGATAGCGTTGCATTCCACGGCCAATGGGGCGGGAGCGGCATGACGGTTGAATCGCTGAACAGGCAACGCGTGCTGCACCTGCTGGACAGTTTTGCGCGCGGCGATATCGAGGCCGCGCTGTCGTGCTGCACCGACGACGTCGACTTCCTCACCCACGCGCCGATCGACGTGTTGCCGCACATGGTGCCGCGCCATGGCAAGGCCGAATTGCGTGCGCTCTGGCAGACGATCTGGTCGCGCTATTCGGACATCCGCTACAAGGCGCCGCACATCCTGGCCGACGGCGACGAGGTCGCGACCTACATGCACACCTATTTCAGGAAGCGCAGCAACGACCGCATCGTGCAGTTCGACATGGCCGTGTTCTACAGCTTCCGCGGCGGGCTGGTGGCGCAGATCCGCGAAATCATCGATTCCTACGACCTGGTGCAGCAGGTGCTGGAGCGCGAGATCGGGCCATTGATCGTGGGGCAGCGGATCGACGGCGGATAGCCCCGCTGTCGTCCTGGCTTTCGCCAGGACGCGATGGCGGCCCGGGCGGACGCGCGGCGGTGCCGCGATATCCCGGAAAAATACGGGGTTCTATTGCAAATCTCACAAACAGCGCTCAATTGTGCATTGCAATATCGTGATTTGCATTTCCGCAAATCGAGTCTATCTGTTTGTACACGAATGAATTGAAGCAACCCCGCGGCGCCTACTGTGCATGGGGTTGTTTTTCGTTTTTACGAGCCAGTTTCAGGACGCCCCAAAATGACAGAGCACAGCCTCTGGCGTTTCTCGCGCGCGTTGCACCGCGCGATCAACGACCGGCATTTCGAGGATATCGAGGCCCTGATCGACGAGGACGTCGAGTGGGCGATCTACGGCCCGATCGACATGTTTCCGTTCCTCGGTGCACGCCAGGGCAAGGACGCCGTGCTCGACGTCATCCACCAGCTCGCCGACAATTTCCGTGTCCGCCGCTTCGACCGCGAGAGCATCATGCTCGGCATCGATTCCGCCGCCTCGATGCTGCGCTATTCGCTGACCGCGCTGGATTCGGACAAGCCGATCAGCTTGCGGGTGGCGCAATTCGCCCAGTTCAGGGCCGGCAAGCTGATCAGCATGCGCGTGCTGGTCGACAGCTTCGACCTGGTCGAGCAGGCGCTCGGCCGCGCCATTCATCTGCCAAGGATGACCAGCGTCGGCTGAAGGGACACCAACGGGCCCCGCAGTTCGGGACCGGTCATGATGCGCCCGCGACGTCCTGGCCTCCAGCCCCGCCGGATGCCGTCGTGGAGAAGCTCGTCACCGGGCGCGCGCCTTTCGCGCGGCCCGTTGGTTCATCATTTTTTTAGGGAGGCTGCGGCATCCCGTACTTGTGCAGAGCAGCACCACGCCACAATTTTGCAACGATGGTTCCGCATCCTGGGTGCGGACCGGGCTCGCGGGCAGGACGATGGAATTCACGACAGGTTTTGGCTGGACCAGGCTGCCGGTGCTGGCGGCTGTGTTCGTCTTGGGCTCGGTGCTGACAGTCTCTGCGCAGATCATTCCGCCCTTCTCCCCCGCCGCGGCCGTGCCCGACGATGAGGCCGAGGCCGCGGAGACCGCCGAGGCGACACCTGACGTCAACGACCCCGACGTGCTGAAAGGCATCGACGTCGACAAGCTCGACTGGAGCCAGCTCGCGGTCGATGCCGGCACCGCCAGCGAAATCGCAGCCGCCAAGAAGCGCGCCCAGGCCGCCGCCGAGGACGGCATGAACTGGTCGTCGAACGCCAATGCCAACGGCTCCTCGGCGGTGACGGTGAAGCAGTCGGTCTCCTCGTTCTGGGACGCCCGTATCGGCGCCGACATGACGGTGGCGAGCGAGCCGCGAACGATGTCCGAGTTGCTGGCGCAGAAGGCCACCAATGGCGGCAACCTGCAGCAATCCTCCGGCAGCGCCTGGGCGGCGGCGACCGCGCCGGGGGCGGGCGTGATCTGGGACAAGACCGCGGTGGAAGCCCGCGTCGATCCCGGCGCCGAGCAGAGCAAGATCGGGGCATCGCTGACCAAATCGGTGCCGCTGTCGGGCGACACGTCGCTGACGCTGCAGAACGGCTACAGCGTCAACCAGCAAGGCACGACGGCTTTGCCCGGCGTCGGCCACATCACGCGCAATTACGGGACCGACCAATCCGCCAAGGTCACAATCACCGACACCGGCACCAGCATCACCGCCGGCCAGACGCTGTCGACCACCGACGACAAATGGCTGCGCAAGGTCGGCGCCGAGCAGAAGCTGTTCGACAACGTCACCGTCTCCGGCTCCGTCGGCGAGACCTCGCAAGGCGCGATCAACAAGAGCCTGTCGGCAGGCTTCAAGAAGAGCTGGTAGCTCAACGCCACGCGCTTGGCGTTCACGCTCTGCTAACCATGCGCCACGGCAAAGCCCCTGAATGGACCACCCTTGCCGCACCTCGGCCAAGTTGCGGCCAAAATCCGGCGCCCTGATGCTACGGCCTTACAGACGTCGTCGTGCGGGGGACACTCGCGCTGCGCTCAACGCGAACAGGGGAACAACGATGAACGCCACGCGTCCGGAAAAGACCGAGACCACCGAGACCGAGACGGTCGACACCAACCTCGCCGCCGTCACCGAGGTCGAAGCCGGCATCCGCGACTTCGTCCGCAACGACATTGCCTATCTGCGCCGGCCGGCGGCGACCGCCACCACCGACGCGCCGCCGCTCGATTCGAGCGCGGAGGCCACCGTCACCAACGTCAACTCGCTGATCCAGCGCGTCGCCGGCACCTCGCTCGCCGAGATCGAGAACCTGATCTCCGAGCTCGAGAGCCTGCGCGATTTGCTGCACGCCGAAGGCCAGCGCGTCCAGCGCGAGATCTCCGGCTACGCCCAGCTCAGCCAGGCCGCGATGAAGTCGACCCGCATGATCGCCGACAACGTCGCGCAGTGGAAGCGCGCCGCCGACGGCCTGCGCAACAGCTGATCGCTTAGCGTCACGCATCACCAGCCGCCGCGTTCCGACAGGGGCGCGGCGGCTTTGATTCTGCCGCCATAGTCTCGCTGTCGTCGTCCGGCTTGACCGGACGACCCAGTATTCTTGAGACGGCAGTGATTGAACCGAGACGCCGCGGCGTACTGGATGCCCGCCTGCGCAGGGCATGACAGCGGAGGGCTTCGCTGTTGAACTTTCCCCGCCCTCGCACCGACTAACGCCAAGCGCCCGCGCCACCGACGGCCGGGCCTGGGGACATTTCAGATGGAAAGCATACGGCCCGACACCACGGACCCAATACCGATGCGTCCGACGCCGAACCAGTTCGGCACGATCATGCTGCGCTTTGTCGGACTTCTGGCGGTTGCGATCGCGATATTGGCGTTCGTCTATAGCCGCTGAGGGCGGAGGCCGCTTCGCGGCCCCGCGGAGTTAACGAACCCTTAACGGCTCGCGTCGACGCTCGAGGCTTCCAGGGTGTAGCCGCCATCGGCATAGCCCTTCACCACCATGCCGGCGACCAGCATCACGGCCAGCGTGGCGGTAGCAAAGATAAATCCGACCAGCTTGAGTGCGCCGCGATCTGCCATGGTCCTCGTTCCCCTGTACTCTGCCCAGTTCGTTCAAATAGACAGCGACAGGTTCATAATTGGTTAGCAACTCGATGGTTCCGCCAACTCTTCGCGGGATCACCATGTTGCGCTGGCTTATGCCAGCCGCCCCGAATCGCGTCCATAGCGCGCGGGCAACACTCGCCAGCTCTTTTTTCAGCCGCTCATCCTGGAACGAATCTAACCGCTCTTTGCGCGCATCGGCACGAAGGCGCTGGCGGTGATGGAATAGACCTCCTCGCCGCGCTGGTTGGTGCCGGTGGTGCGGGCCGTCAAAATGCCCCAGCCGGGACGCGAGGCGGAGGTACGCTTGTCGACGACGACGTTGACGTAGCTGATCGTGTCGCCGGCGAGCACCGGCCTGATCCAGCGCAAATCGCGAAAGCCCGGTGACGGGCCCCACACCGCGACCTCCTCGCCGCGCGACGCGGCCTCACGCGCCAGACGCTGGCCGTCCGCGACAAGCAGGCTCATGCAGGCCGAGCCGACATGCCAGCCCGAAGCCGCGAGCCCGCCGAACAGCGAGTTCTTGCCTTCCTCCTCGTCGAGGTGAAAGCGCTGCGGATCGAACTTTGCGGCGAAGGTCTTGATGGAGTCCGCGGTGAAAATGTAGGCGCCGATCTCGCGGCGGTGGCCGATCTCGATGTCGTCGAAGAACCGCATCAGACCGCCCCCTCGCGCCGCTTGATCAGGATCGGCGAGGTCATCTCGCACAGCGCCTGCCCGGTCGCGTTGCGCACGGTGCATTTGAACTTGACGATGCCAAGCTCGGGGCGGCTCTTCGAGGCGCGGGCTTCCACGACATCGACGTCGAGCATGAGATCGTCGCCGGGCCGCAAGGGCGACAGCCAGCGCACCTCGTCGACGCCGGGCGAGCCGAGCGATGCGGCACGGGTGATGAAGCCGTCGGCCATCATCCGCATCATCAGCGAGCAGAGGTGCCAGCCGGAGCCGGACAGGCCGCGCAGCATGCTCTTGGCCGCCGCCTCCTCGTCGAGGTGCATCGGCTGCGGATCGAACTCGGCGGCAAAGGCCAGGATCTCGTCTCGGGTGACACGGCGCGGGCCGAACGTTCCGAAGCGGCCGGGCGGGAAGTCTTCGAAGGTCAGGGTCATCTTTGGATTGCTGGAGGAAAGGACAGATTGTGGCCGCAGTTTGCGGCAATCTCAACCCGCCGGCCCGCATGGCTCGTGCTACATTCGACGCGGCGGCCCTGGCGCGAGTCGGTTGGCCCGGGTCGGGTCCGACCGAGGGCCGGGATCCACTTGCCGAGAGGCCCGATTTGACGAGACCCGACGTGTTCTGGGGAGAGCAATGTTTTCATTCAGCGACCTGTTTCAATGGGACCGCTTCATCACGCCGACGATCATCAAGACCTTCTACTGGCTGGTGATCGCGTTGATCTGCCTGTTCGGCCTCTCTGGCATCTTTTCCGGCCTGGCCGCGATGGCGATCAGCCCGTTCGGTGGCTTCCTGCTGCTGCTGTCGTCGATCGCCAGTGTCGTGGTCGGCATCGTGTTCTCGCGCATCATCGCGGAGCTGATCCTGATCATCTTCCGCATCAACGAGCATCTCGGCGCGATCAGGGACCAGGGCGGCGGGATGCGGTGAGGCCGGCACAGGTGCCGTAGGGTGGGCAAAGGCGCACAGCGCCGTGCCCACCATCGTTCCGCGATTGAGAGAGATGGTGGGCACGCTTCGCTCTGCCCACCCTACGGCACCGCAATTGCCGCTTACGTGTTGAACCGGAAATGCATCACGTCGCCGTCGGCGACGACGTATTCCTTGCCTTCGAGGCGGAGCTTGCCGGCATCGCGGGCGCCGGCTTCGCCGTTGAATGCCACGTAATCCTCAAACGCGATGGTCTCGGCACGGATGAAGCCCTTCTCGAAATCGGTGTGGATCACACCGGCTGCGCCCGGCGCCTTGGTGCCGCGATGGATGGTCCAGGCGCGCGCTTCCTTCGGGCCCACCGTGAAATAGGTGATGAGGTCGAGCAGCGTGTAGCCGGCGCGGATCAGGCGATCGAGGCCGGCCTCTTCCAGACCCAGCGTCTCGAGGAAGTCAGCACGCTCTTCGCGTGAAATGGTGGCGATCTCGGATTCGATCTTGGCGGAGATGACGACGGCAATCGCGCCTTCCTTGGCGGCCTGGTCCTGCACCGCCTTCGAGAACGAATTGCCCGTCGCAGCCGAGCCTTCCTCGACGTTGCAGACATAGAGCACGGGCTTGGACGACAACAGGCCCAGCATCCCGAAGGCGCGCTCCTCCTCCGCCTTGCGTTCGACCAGGCGTGCGGGCTTGCCTTCGCGCAGCAGCACCAGGGTGCGGTTGACGAGGTCGAGCTGCTCCTTGGCGTCCTTGTCGTTGCCCTTGGCCTTCTTGGTGAGGTTGTCGACGCGCTTCTCGAGGCTGTCGAGATCGGCGAGCATCAGTTCGGTCTCGATGGTCTCGATGTCGGCGAGCGGGGCGATCTTGCCCTCGACATGGGTGATGTCGGAATCTTCAAAGCAGCGCACGACATGCGCGATGGCGTCGACCTCGCGGATGTTGGCGAGGAACTGGTTGCCGAGGCCTTCACCCTTGGAAGCGCCGCGCACGAGGCCCGCGATGTCGACGAAGGTCAGCCGGGTCGGAATGATCTGTCCGGACTTGGCGATCGCCGCGAGCTTGTCGAGCCGCGGATCTGGCACGGCGACCTCACCGACATTCGGCTCGATGGTGCAGAATGGATAGTTCGCGGCCTGCGCCGCGGCCGTCTCGGTCAGCGCGTTGAACAAGGTCGACTTGCCGACATTGGGCAATCCGACGATCCCGCATTTGAATCCCACGAGCGTTATTCCTTGCCGTTGTCGTCCTTGGTCAAAAATCCCTTCGCCTGCATCGCGAGATGCACCCTGTTGGCGAAGGTCGCGTCGGTGCCCCTGGCGATCAGTGCGGCGTGCTCGGCAACAGCGTCGCAGAGGGTCGCGACCCAGTCGTTGTCGGCCTTGGCGAAGTCCGACAGCACGTGGCCGTGCACCAACTCCTTGACGCCGGGATGACCGATGCCGAGTCGGACCCGGCGGTAGTCGTTGCCGATATGCGCCGAGATCGAGCGCAGGCCGTTGTGGCCGGCGATGCCGCCGCCGATCTTCACCCGCACCTTGCCCGGGGGCAGCTCGAGCTCGTCGTGGAACACGGTGACGTCGCCGGGCGCGATCTTGAAGAAGCCTGCCGCCTCCTGAACGCTGCGACCGGAATCGTTCATGTAGGTCGTGGGCTTGAGCAGGATCACGCGCTCAGTGCCGAGCGCACCTTCCGAGGTCTCGCCCTGAAACCTGCGGCGCCACGGTGCGAAACCATGACGCCGCGCGATCTCGTCGACGGCCATGAAGCCGATATTGTGCCGGTTACGTGCGTATTTCGCGCCGGGATTGCCGAGCCCAACAAACAGTCGCATGACGCGGCGCGCCCCTCGCTCGGCGCGCGATCAGAGACCGCGCGCCAGCTTTGAGAGATTACTTCTTCTTGTCGCCGCCGGCGGGAGCCTTGGCAGCCGCCGCTGGAGCCTTCGCGCCAGCCGCCGGCGCAGCAGCGCCAGCCGCCGGAGCGGCACCAGCCGCCGGAGCCGCAGCAGCACCCGGAGCCGTAGCAGCAGCCGCAGCCTTCTGCTCTTCGGCGTAGCCGGAGGGCGGCACGATAGTGACGAGGGTTGCGTCCTCGGAGGTCAGCGCCCTGACGCCGGCCGGCAGCTTGATGTCGGCCAGATGCAGCGAGTGGCCGATTTCGAGCGAGCCGACATCAGCCTCGATGAACTGCGGGATGTTCTCGACACCGCACTCGAGCTCGATCGCGTGGGCGACGATGTTGACGGCGCCGCCGCGCTTCACGCCAGGCGAACCTTCCGCCTTCACGACATGCAAGGGAACGCTGATGCGGATGGTGGCGCCTTCACCGAGGCGCATGAAGTCGACGTGGATCGGAAAATCCCTGACCGGATCGAGGTGATAGTCGCGCGGAATCACGCGGTGCTTCTTGCCGTCGAGCTCGACGTCGACCAGCGTGGTCAGGAACCGGCCGGCGAGAATGCGCGCACGCAGTTCGCGATCGTCCACCGAGATCGGAAGCGGGGGCTGGTTGTTGCCATAGATCACTCCGGGCACTCTCCCGGCGCGACGCTCAGCCCGGGCGGCCCCCTTGCCGCTCTTCGGACGTGCGGTCGACTTCAATTCCTTGACGGTCGTCGCCATAACGTTAAGTCCTTGTTTTTGCAAAAGTTAATGGGCCGCAAGGCGGCCCATCGCGTTCGCCGCAGCAAGCCTCCAGGGGTGCGGGGGCCGCGGACGTGGCGGGCTTTTACCCGGAAGACGCGGAAATGACAAGGAGATTGGGCCGCCGGGCGGGCTTTCCCACCCTCCCCTGGAGGGGGAGGGTCGATCGCGCGCAGCGCGAGCGGGGTGGGGTGACAGTCTCTCCACGGAGGCGCTGCCCGAGTGGAGAGACTGTCACCCCACCCCGCTACGCATTCCGCTTCGCTGCATGCTCAGCGACCCTCCCCCTCCAGGGGAAGGTAAGAAACGTCCTAGACCGCCTACCCCCCGAGCTTGGCCTCCAGCGCTGCGATGCGCGCCTTCAGGGTCTCGTTCTCCTCACGCGCCAGGCGGGCCATGTCCTTGACCACCTCGAACTCCTCACGCTTGACCAGGTCCATGTCGCGCAGGAATTTTTCGGCCTGGGTGCGCAAGACTGTGTCGAACTCACGCTTGACGCCCTGGGCGGCACCAGCGGCGTCGTTCATCAGGCGGCCGATCTCGTCGAAAAACCGGTTGTTGGTCTGGGTCATGTCGGCCTCCGATAAACTTTGCGCGAACTTGCAGGAGACAATGGCAATCCGAGCGGAACGGTTCAAGGGCCGATTGGCGGTATCCTTGTCATGCCCCGGTTTCCTTGCAATCGTATTCAACGTCCCTGCATAAGAAGAATCATAAGGCGCTCGAGATGATCGACCAGCAGATCGCAATCCCCACCAAGGACGGCCACACCGCAACCTTCATCAGCCATCCCGAACGGGGCGGACCGTTTCCGGTCATCCTGTTCTACATGGACGCGCCGGCGATCCGCGAGGAGCTGCGCGACATGGCGCGGCGGCTCGCGACCTCGGGCTATTACGTGATGCTACCGAACCTCTATTACCGCTCCGGCGTGATGGAGCTCGGCGCGCTGCCGGCCGATCCGAACGCGCCGGAGCGCAAGCGCATGTTCGCGCTGATGGGCTCGCTCACGATTCCGATGATCATGGACGACACCAGGGCGCTGCTCACCTATGCCGAGGGCCAGGCGGCCGCGAACACGAAGATTGTCGGGACCGTCGGCTACTGTATGAGCGGCCGCTACGCCGTCAACGCCGCCACGCATTTCCCCGATCGCGTCAAGGCCGCCGCCTCGATCTACGGCACGCAGCTCGCGACCGACCAGGACGACAGCCCGCATCTCGCCGCGGGCAAGTCCAGGGCCGAGCTCTATTTCGCCTGCGCCGAGACCGACATCTACGCGCCCACGGAGATCATCGAGAAGGTCAAGCAGGGCATGAGCGGCGCCAAAGCCGAGGTCGAGATCTATCCCGGCACGCATCACGGCTTCGCCTTTCCCAAGCGCCCGGTCTACGACCGCGACGCCGCCGAGCGGCACTGGGAGCGGCTGCTGGCGCTCTATCGCCGCAATCTCGTCCAGACATAATAGAAGGCCCGATGCCCTTTCTGCTCATCGACTTTCCCGCCTTCAAGCCGATCGCGATCGAGATCGGTCCGTTCGCGATCCGCTGGTATGCGCTGGCCTATATCAGCGGCATCGTGTTCGGATGGCTCTATGCGCGGTCGCTGCTGAAAAAAGAACGGCTGTGGGGCGGCCCCGCGCCGATGTCGCTGGTGCAGATCGACGATTTCATCCTCTGGGTGACGCTCGGCATCATCCTGGGCGGTCGCACCGGTTACGTGCTGTTCTACAATCTACCCTTCTTCATCAATCATCCCGCCGCGATCTTGAAATTGTGGGAGGGCGGCATGTCCTTCCATGGCGGTTTCCTCGGCTGCGTCGTCGCGGTGATGTGGTTCGCCTACCGGAGCGGCATCTCGATCCTGTCGCTCGGCGATATCACCACCGCGGTCGCTCCGGTCGGCCTCCTGCTCGGGCGCCTCGCCAATTTCATCAATGGCGAATTGTGGGGCCGCGCCACCGACCCCAGCCTGCCCTGGGCGATGATCTTCCCCAACGACCCCACACAGCTCCCGCGCCATCCGAGCCAGCTCTACGAGGCCGGCATGGAAGGCATCCTGCTGTTCACGGTGCTCGCGATCATGATCCGCCTCGGCGCCCTGAAGCGACCCGGCATGATCCTCGGCGCCTTCATCCTGATCTATGGCCTGTCCCGGATCGCCGGCGAGCATTTCCGCGAACCGGACGCCCAGCTCGGCTTCCTCTGGGGCGGATTAACCATGGGCATGCTGTTGTCGATCCCGATGCTTATTGTCGGCCTCATACTTATTGTATTGGCTGTGAGGCGCGGTGCGCCGAAGCCCACAGGGGCCATTCGTTAATTTCCTTCGAGAAGACAGACCGTGACCGAACAGCCGCTACTCAACGAGATCAAGGCGCTGATCAAATCCTCAGGCCCCATGCCGGTCTGGCGGTACATGGAACTGTGCCTGATGCACCCGCGCTATGGCTATTACATCTCGCGCGATCCGCTCGGGCGTGAGGGCGACTTCACCACCTCGCCGGAGGTCAGCCAGATGTTCGGCGAGCTCTTGGGGTTGTGGACCGCCTCGGTCTGGAAGCAGATGGGCTCGCCGCAATTCCTGCGGCTGATCGAGCTCGGCCCCGGACGCGGCACCATGATGGCGGATGCGCTGCGCGCGCTCCGCGTGCTGCCGCCGCTCTATCAGGCGCTTCACATCCACATGGTCGAGGTCAATCCCGTCCTGCGCGAGCGGCAGAGTGCGACGCTGTCGGGCGTACGCAACATTGCCTGGCACGACAGCATCGACGACGTGCCGGAAGGACCGAGCATCATCCTCGCGAACGAATATTTCGACGTGCTGCCGATTCACCAGATGGTGAAGCGCGAACACGGCTGGCACGAACGCGTGATCGAGGTCGACCCCAACGGCAAGCTTCAATTCGGCGCGGCGGCCGAGCCGACGCCGCGTTTCGACGTGCTGCTGCCGCCTTTGGTGCGCGCCGCGCCCGTCGGCGCCGTGTTCGAATGGCGGCCCGACAGCGAGATCATGAAGCTCGCCACGCGCGTGCGCGACCAGGACGGCGCGGCGCTGATCATCGACTACGGACATCTGCGCAGCGATGCAGGAGATACCTTCCAGGCCATCGCGCGCCACACCTTCACCGATCCCCTGAAGGCGCCGGGCCAGGCCGACGTCACCGCCCATGTCGACTTCCAGGCGCTGGCGCGCGCGGCCGAGGATGTCGGCGCCCGCGTGCACGGCCCGGTGACGCAGGGCGACTTCCTCAAGCGCGTCGGCATCGAGACGCGCGCAAACGCTCTGATGCAGAAGGCCTCGCCTGAAATTGCCACCGACATCTCGATCGCGCTCAGGCGCCTGACCGACACCGGGCGCAGCGGCATGGGCTCGATGTTCAAGGTGCTCGGCATCTCCGAGCCGCGGCTGACAGGCCTTGCGGGCTTGAGCGATCTCGAACAGGCCGGAGACGGTTCATGACGCTTGCTTCGTCGCTGCTGTCGGCCGTGCCCGGGCTGCGGCATTCGTTCTTCACGCGCGAGGGCGGCGTCTCCGGCGGCCTCTACTCCGCGCTGAACGGCGGGCTCGGCTCCAACGACGATCAGACCCTCGTCGCGGAGAACCGCCGCCGTATGGCCGAGCATGTCGGCGTCGCGCCGGAGCGCTTCCTCAGCCTGCACCAGATCCATTCGCCCGACGTGCTCGTCGCCGATGCGCCATGGCCAAGCGGGCCGCGGCCGAAAGGCGATGCGCTGGTGACGAAGACGCCGGGGATCGCGCTCGGCGTCTCCACCGCCGATTGCGGGCCGGTGCTGTTCGTCGATCCCAACGCCCGCGTGATCGGCGGCGCACATGCCGGCTGGAAGGGCGCGCTGACCGGCGTGCTGGAATCGACGATCCTCGCGATGGAAAAACTCGGCGCCGCGCGCAGCGGCATCATTGCCGCGATCGGGCCCTTGATCCGGCAGGACAGCTACGAGGTCGGCAACGAATTCGTGGCGCGCTTCATCGAGGCTGATGCGGACAACGCCATGTTCTTCATCCCGTCGGTCCGCGAGGGCCACGCGATGTTCGACCTCGCCGGCTTCATCCGGAAGCGGCTGGAGGCGGCCGGCATCCTGATGATCGACGATCTTGGTCTGGACACCTACGCCGACGAGCGCTTCTTCAGCTATCGCCGCTCGGTGCATCGCAAGGAGCCGGATTACGGCCGCCACGTCCATGCGATCGCGCTGGAAGGGTGAACACAAGAGCAACCTCGTGTCATTCCGGGGCGATGCGAAGCATCGAGCCCGGAATCCATCGTGCAGCAATTCACGCGGAGACATGGATTCCGGGCTCGCGCCAAGTGGCGCGCCCCGGAATGACAGCGTTGTGTCGCCTCTGCCCTAGACCTTAATCGATTTTAACGATATCGCTGCCCTCCATAATGAGGGACGCGTCATCCATTTTGCGCCGCGCGGGCTCGCGCGTGCTGGCGGTCATGCTGCTGGCGGCAGCAACCGCGCTGGGCGGCTGTGCCGGCGGCGGTGGCGCCGCCAATTCCTATGCGATGGCGCCGAGCGCCGGCTCCGGAGCGACGGTCGCCTTCGAATCGATCGACGGGCCGCCGCCGCAAGTGTTCGACCGCATGGTCGGTGTGCTCGACAGCGAATCCAAGCTGCGCAGCCTGTCCGTGGTCTCTCGCGAGGGGACGGCTGCCTATCGTGTGCGCAGCTACCTCTCCGCCCAGGTGGTGCGCGGCAAGACCGTGATCGCCTGGGTCTGGGACGTCTACGATGCCAACCAGCAGCGGGCACTGCGGGTCTCGGGCGAGGAACCGACCTCCGCCAAGGGTGGGCGCGATCCCTGGTCAGCCGCCGACGACCTCGTGCTGCGGAAGATCGCCCAGGCCGGATTCAGCGGACTTTCCAACATGATCAACGGGACGCCGGATACCCCGAGTGCTGTTCCCGGCCTGCGCGGACCGGCGGTGGCAAGCGTGACCCCGGACGGGCCGGACATGCCGGCCTCTGCGCTCGGCTACGCCGAACGATAACGGCCGCTAAACCACAGCCTCAACTTGCGGCCAAACCGTTGGCCCGACTCAGGATTTTCAGAGGGAAAACGTAGCATCCCGGGTTGCCATCGGAGCCCCCGGCCTGATATTTCCTCGCCCGTCATAACCGTGCTCCGTGGGTATCCGAGATGTTGAACATCGTGTCCAGCAAAGCGCGGGAGGAAGCGTCTATGTCGGCCAAGAACGGCTCCATCAAGCTCGTCGCCGGCAACTCCAATCCGGCTCTCGCACAGGCCATCGCGCAGGGCCTCGACCTGCCGCTGACCAAGGCGGTGGTCCGGCGCTTCGCCGACATGGAGATCTTCGTCGAGATCCAGGAGAACGTCCGCGGCTCGGATGCCTTTATCATCCAGTCGACCTCGTTCCCGGCGAACGACCATCTGATGGAATTGCTGATCATCACCGATGCGCTGCGCCGCTCCTCGGCGCGCCGCATCACCGCGGTGCTGCCCTATTTCGGCTACGCCCGGCAGGATCGCAAATCGGGTTCGCGCACGCCGATCTCGGCCAAGCTGGTCGCCAACCTGATCACGCAGGCCGGCGTCGACCGCGTCATGACGCTCGACCTGCACGCCGGTCAGATCCAGGGCTTCTTCGACATCCCGACCGACAACCTCTACGCCGCGCCGCTGATGGTGCGCGACATCAAGGACAAGTTCGACCTCTCCAAGACGATGGTGATCTCGCCCGACGTCGGCGGCGTGGCCCGCGCCCGCGGCCTCGCCAAGCGCATCAACACCCCGCTCGCGATCGTCGACAAACGCCGCGAGCGCGCCGGCGAATCCGAGGTCATGAACGTGATCGGCGACGTCGCCGGCTACACCTGCATCCTGATCGACGACATCGTCGACTCCGGCGGCACGCTGGTGAACGCGGCCGATGCACTGATCGCCAAGGGTGCCAAGGACGTCTACGCCTACATCACCCACGGCGTGCTCTCCGGCGGCGCGGCCGCCCGTATCACCAACTCCAGGCTGAAGGAGCTCGTGATCACCGACTCGATCCTGCCGACGGACGCGGTGAGCAAGGCGCCGAACATCCGCACGCTGCCGATCGCCAGCCTGATCTCGGACGCCATCGCCCGCACCGCCGCGGAAGAGTCGGTGTCGAGCCTGTTCGACTAGCTCTTCCGATCCCGACAAAGGCCTCGGGGGGTGGGCAAAAGCACAACGCGCCGTGCCCGCCTTTGTTGTGACCATGAAGACGGTGGGCACGCTTCGCTTTTCCCACCCTGCAGGGCCGCGCTCTGACCGCGCCGCAGCACAAACCCCACGGGTTGTTGCCAGCCGCCGCCCATGACATCATCCGGATGCCGAGTCATCTCTGCCCTCTGGATGCCTGATGCCGAGCCGGAAATTTGCCTGGGACAAGCTGCCGGATGACGAGTTGCTGAAGCAACGCCTCTCGAGCCTGAGGGTTACGGTCGAGGGCACCTGGCTGGAAGATTGTGTCAGCACGCTCCACGAGGAGATGGAAGAGCGCGGCATCCGGCTGCGACCGCACACCTGGATGTCGAGCGAATGGTTCAGTCCGGGCGGCGTGCCCGGCATCGCCATTCCGTTCTATCTCGCTCATCCCCGCCTGATGAAGCTCGAGAAGAAGATGATGTTCGACGTCGAGGGTGGAACCTGGCGCGAATGCATGGCCATCCTCCGTCACGAGGCAGGGCATGCCGTGCAGCATGGCTACCAGCTGCAACGCCGCCGCCGCTGGCAGCAGCTGTTCGGCCCGTCGTCGAAACACTATCCGCGCTACTACCGGCCCAATCCCGCCAGCAGGCGTTACGTCCAGCATCTTCGGCTATGGTACGCGCAGAGCCATCCGGATGAAGATTTCGCCGAGACCTTTGCGGTGTGGCTGCGGCCGCGCTCGAACTGGCGGACGCGATATGAGGGTTGGCCGGCGCTGAAGAAGCTCGAATATGTCGACGAACTGATGAGCGAGATCGCGGGAAAGCGACCGCTGATCACGACGCGAGAGCGTGTCGACCCGCTGGGTCGGCTCAGCCAGACCCTCGAAGAGCACTACAAGAAGAAGCAGGCGTTCTACGCCTTCACGCCGCCGAAGACCTACGACCGCGATCTCTCCCGGCTGTTTTCAGCCGATCCACGGCATCACCGGTCGAAGCCGGCTTCTGCCCTGATCAGGCGGCACCGCGCCCACATCAGGCAACTGGTGGCGCGATGGACGGGCGAAAATCAATTGACGCTCGATGCCGTGCTCGACGAGATGATCTCCCGCTGCCGCGAGCTCGACCTGCGCGCAGTCGGTCCCGAACAGAAGCTCGTTCTCGATTTCACCGTCCTCGTGACCGCCAAGACGATGCACACGATGTTCGGCCCGTCTCGGCGCAAATGGATCGCGCTATGAGACGACTCCGTATTCTCGTGCTGATGCATCCGGACTTCATGCCTCCGGACTCCTCCGAGGGTTATACCCCGCAGGAAATCAACAACTGGAAGACGGAATACGACGTCGTCAGCACCCTGCGCGCGGCCGGTCACGAGGTCCGTGTCCTCGGTGCTCAGGAGGAAATCAGACCGGTCCGCGAAGCGATCGAGCAGTTCAAGCCGCACGTGGTTTTCACCCTGCTGGAAGAATTCCACAACAACGTCGCCTACGACCAGCACATCGCCAGCTATCTCGAGCTGATGAAGGTCCCCTATACCGGGTGCAATCCGCGCGGCCTGATTCTGGCGCGCGGCAAGGATCTGTCCAAGACGCTGGTGCACCACCGCCGCATCGCGGTGCCCGCCTTCGCCGTCTTCCCGATGCGACGCAAGGTCAAGCGGCCGAGGCATCTTGCGCTGCCGCTGATCGTCAAGGCCCTCAACATGGATGGATCTGCCGGCATTTCTCAGGCCTCCATCGTCGATACCGACGAAAAGCTCGCGGAGCGCGTCGCCTTCATCCACGATCGGAGCGAAACCGCAGCCATCGCCGAGCAATTCATCGAGGGACGAGAGCTCTATGTCGGCGTGCTCGGCAACAACCGTCTGCGCGTGCTGCCGGTCTGGGAGTTGAAATTCGGCAGCATGGGCGGGCGCAGGTCACGGCACATCGCCACGGAGAAGGCCAAGCACGACACCGACTATCAGGAGAAGCTCGGCATCGTCGACGGGCCGGCAAAAGATCTCCCGCCGGAAGTGACCGCCCGCATCCAGCGGGCCGCGAAACGCATCTACCGGGCGCTTGGCCTCGACGGCTACGCGCGGATCGATTTTCGTCTTGCCGCCGACGGCACGCCGTATTTCATCGAAGCCAATCCGAACCCCGAGATCGCCAAGAGCCAGGAGTTCGCCACGGCGGCTCTACATGCCGGGCTCAAATATCCGGCTCTCCTGCAGCGCATCCTGACGCTTGGAATCAGCCGCGCCAAGGCGGGGGTGTCGCTGGGGTGAGGGCGAACACGGCAACGATCGTAAGGGTGGATTAGCCGAAGGCGTAATCCACCTTAATGTCCGTCAGCTTGCCTCGGCTTTCGCGCTCACCACCTCGGCAAACGATTTGAAGAACTCGCCCGCCAGCTTCGTCGCGGTCGAGTTGATCAGCCGCGCGCCTAACTGGGCGAGCTTGCCGCCGATCTGCGCGTCGACCTCGTAATGCAGCACCGTGACCTCCGTGCTTTCGGACTCCAGCCGCACGAGAGCGCCACCCTTGGCAAAGCCAGCGACGCCGCCCGAGCCCTCGCCCGAGATGCGATAGGCGTTGGGCGGGTCGAAATCGGACAGCGTCACCTTGCCGCTGAATGTCGCCTTCACCGGGCCGACCTTGAAGACCACCGTCGCCGTCATCTCGTTCGGCGCGGTCACCTCGAGCGACCGGCAGCCGGGGATGCACTGCTTCAGCACAGCGGGATCGTTCAGCGCCGCCCAGACCTGTTCGCGTGAGGCGGGGATGCGCTGGCTGTCGTTCATCTGCATGATGTGTGTCTCACTCTCTGCCTGCTGACTGAACGGCAGCGCGCTGGTCGCGCCGCCGTTCCCTGGTGATCTCGGCGAGGATCGACATTGCGATCTCCTCCGGCGTGATGGCGCCGAGATCGAGCCCGGCGGGCGCCTTGAAATCGTCGATCGCAGCGGCGCTGGTGCCTTCCGCGATCAGCTTTGCACGTAGCGACGCCATCTTGCGGCGGCTGCCGACGAAGGCGTGATAGTCGGCTTTGGTCGCGACCGCGGCGCGCAAGGCGGCTTCGTCGCCCTTGCCTTGTGTCGATACCACGACGAAGCGCTTGGCGTCGTTGAGCTCGCCGAGCCGATAGCCATCGATGAGGGTGTCGGCATCCGGCTGCGCCGCCAGATCGGCGGCGGGCGCAGCGAGCGTGACGTGATAGCCGAGGGTGCGCGCCTGCACCGCCAGCGACAAGGCCACCGGACTCGCGCCGAGAATGACCAGTGAAGGATGCGGCAGCACCGGCTCGACGAAAATGTCCATGGTGCCCTTGCTCGGGCACATGTTACTGGCAAAGCGTATGCCGTCGCGGCTCTCGCCGGCGCTGACGCCGAGCTCGGCCAGAAGATTCTCCGGCTGCACCGAGACCATGCGAGGCTCGCCGTCGGCAAGCGCCTCACGCGCCGCCCTCAGTACCGCGCCTTTGGCGCAGCCGCCGCCGATCCAACCGGCCACGATGGTGCCGTCGGCGGCGATGATCGCCTTGGCGCCGGCCTTTGCCGCGGTCACCGACACGGTGCGCACGACGGTCGCAAGAACGAAGGCGCGCTCGGCGGCCTTCAATTGCGCCACGAGATCCAGCACTTCGACATGAGCGGTCATCAGTGCCTCCTCAGAGCTTCATCAGATAGGGTTCGAGCGCGCGCAGGCTTTGCAGCGAATTCGCGGGCGCGTAGAGATCGACATGCGGCAGCGCCGCTCTTATGCCCCTCGCCTCGGGCGTATAGCCTTCCCAGGCCATCATCGGATTGAGCCAGACGATTCGACGGCAGCGCCGCGACAGCGCGGCCATCTCCCGCCCGAGCAAAGCAGCATCGCCGGTCTCGTAACCATCGGACACGATCATCACGCAACTGCGCGAATGGATCACCCGCCGCGCGTGCCAGCGGTTGAAGGTCTGCAGGCTCTCGCCGATCTTCGTGCCGCCGCCCGCGCCCTGCGCCATGATCGAGAGCCGGTCGAGCGCGCGAGCGGCATTCTTCTCTTTCATCGCATCGGAGACATAGGCAAGGCGCGTGTGAAACAGGAACGCCTCGGCCTCGCGGAACTGGTCGAGCACGCCGTGGATGAAGCGCAGGAACACGGACGTGTACATGCTCATCGAGCCGGACGCATCGAGCAGCAAGATCAGCCGCAGCGGTTTGTCCTTGCGTTGCCGCTTCACCAGGCTGATCGGCACGCCGCCATGGCTGATGTTGCGATGAATCGTCCGCCGGAGATCGAGCCGGTAGCCGCGCCGGCGCGCCAGATCCCGCCGGGTCAGCCGTGTGCGCATCACCCGTGCGAGCTGCGCTGCGGCCTCATGGGCCTCTGCCACCTGATCGGGATCGCTGAGCTTTCTGAAATCGACGTCGGCGATATTCTCCGCCGGCGAAGCACCTTCCATCCGGCCCTCGCCGGAATGGGCTTCCGGCGCGTCGTCGGAGGACGGAAGCTGGTCGGTGATGGATTGGCTACCACCCTGCTCCGCTGCCGCATCCTGCAAGCTCTTCAGCGAGGGACTGCTGGCGCCGGGCGCAGAGCCGATGGTGCGGGAGCGCGAGCGCACGCGCTTGCCCAGCCAGAATGCATCGAACAGACCGTCGAACTTGTCCCAGTCGGATTTGCGCGCCGAGAAGAGGTGCTTGAACGCCGCGCGCAAGAGGCCGGGCCGCCCCGCGTAGCCTGACGACATCAGCGTCGCCGCGTCTTGCCCTTCGGCCAGTCCCACGCGAAAGCCGGCATCGCGCAAGGTACGCAGGAAGGCGGCAAGCCTCGCCGAGACCAGGCGGGAGACCTGGTCGAGGTCATCATACCCGGGACTCGATCCGCAGCAACTCATGCGACCTTCCCCAACAGGCGCTGCGTCACCTCTGGCGTGACGCGCGCGCGGTCTTCGTGCGTCTTCAAAAGACAGATCAGTGTCTCATGCACGGTCTCGGGCGCGTCGTTGAGATCGCGAATGTCGAGGCCGACAAGCGCGGCCGCCCAATCCAGCGTCTCGGCGACGCCCGGGACCTTGCGCAGCTCCTCCTTGCGTATACCGTCGACCATGCGGGCGATCTGGAGCGACAGCGATGGGCTCGCGCCGGTGACCCGCGCCAGGATGATGCGGGTCTCGCGGTCGACGTCGGGATAGTCGACATAGTGATAGAGGCAGCGCCGGCGCAGCGCGTCGGACAGCTCGCGCGTGCCGTTCGAGGTCAGCACCACATGCGGGATGGTGATTGCGGGGATGGTGCCAAGTTCGGGGATCGAGACCTGGAAGTCGGACAACAGCTCCAGCAGGAACGCCTCGAACTCGTCGTCGGCGCGGTCGATCTCGTCGATCAGCAACACCGGCGCTTTCGACCGGCGAATCGCGGCGAGCAAGGGACGTTCGAGCAGGTACTTTTCCGAGAACACCTGGTCCTCGATGCTGTCAGCACCGCGATAGGCCTGGATCGCCAGCAATTGGCGCTGGTAGTTCCATTCGTACAATGCGGAGGACTGGTCCAGCCCCTCGTAGCATTGCAGCCGGATCAGCTCGGTCGCATGCACTTTGGCCAGCGCCTTCGCCACCTCGGTTTTGCCGACGCCCGCCTCGCCTTCGAGCAGCAGCGGACGCCGCAACAATTGCATCAGCGAGATCGCGGTCGCGAGGTCCGCATCGGCGATATAGCCCGATGCGGCCAAGGCTTTCGCGATCTCGTCTCGGCCTTTCATCTCCATACTCCTCCGTCATTGCGAGCGAAGCGAAGCAACCCAGGAATGCCGCAGCAGAGAAAGTCCGGGTTGCTTCGTCGCTTCGCTCCTCGCAATGACGACAACACTACGCCACCGCCCCGAGCTCCTTCGCGGCCTTCCAGTTGCGCCAGAAATCGTGCGGCATCTGGATGTGCGTGGACCCTAAGAAAGAGAACGCGTCGTTGACGGCGTTGGAGAAGGCCGGCACGCCGCCGACATTCGGGCTTTCGCCGACACCCTTGGCACCGATCGGGTGATGCGGTGACGGGGTGACGGTGAAATCGGTCTCCCAATGCGGCGTCTCCACCGCGGTCGGCATGAAGAAGTCCATGAACGAGCCGGTGACGACGTTGCCGACCTCGTCGTAGCGGATCTCCTGGCCCATCGCGATGGCGAAGGCTTCCGTGAGGCCGCCGTGGACCTGGCCCTCGATGATCATCGGGTTGATACGGGTGCCGCAATCGTCGAGCGCGTAGAAGCGCCGGATCTTGTACACGCCGGTGTCGACGTCGATGTCCATCACGCAGAGATAGGCGCCGAACGGATAGGTCATGTTGGGTGGATCGTAGTAGCTCACCGCCTCCAGCCCCGGCTCCATGCCGGGGGGCACCGAGTTGTACGCCGCCCAGCAGATGTCCTTCATCGACATGAATTTCTCCGGCAGGCCCCGCACGCGGAAGCCGTCGATGTCGAACTCGAGGTCATCCTCGTGGACCTCGAGCTTGTAGGCCGCGATCATCTGCGCCTTGGCCTTGATTTTTCGCGCGGCCATGGCGATCGCGGCGCCCGCCACCGGCGTGGAGCGCGAGCCGTAGGTGCCGAGCCCGTAAGGTGCGGTGTCGGTGTTGCCTTCCTCGACCATGATGTTGTCGGCGGGAATGCCGATTTCGGTCGCGATGATCTGGGCCCAGGTGGTCTCGTGGCCCTGGCCCTGGCTCTTGGAGCCGACCCGCGCGATCCCGGCCCCCGTCGGGTGCATGCGGATCTCGCAGGAGTCGAACATGGCGATGCCGAGGATGTCGCAGTTCTTCGACGGCCCGGCGCCCACGATCTCGGTGAAGAAGGAGATGCCGAGGCCCATGATCTCGCGGGTCTCGCCGCGCGCGAACGCAGCACGCTTGTCCGCCTGCTCCTTGCGAAGCGCGGCGTAGCCGGTGGTCTCCATCATCTTGCGCATGGCGGTGTGGTAGTCGCCGGAATCGTATTCCCACCCCAAAGCCGAGTGATACGGGAATTGCTCCGGCTTGATGAAGTTCTTCAGCCGCAGCTCGGCCGGATCCATCTTGAGCTTCTGCGCCAGAATATCCATGGCGCGCTCGATGCAATAGGCCGCTTCCGTGACGCGGAACGAGCAGCGGTAGGCGACGCCGCCCGGCGCCTTGTTGGTGTAGACGCCGTCGACAGCCAGATGCGCGGTCGGGAAGTCGTAGGAGCCGGTGACGATGTTGAAGAAGCCGGCCGGCCATTTCGACGGGTCGGCACAAGCGTCGAACGCGCCGTGATCGGCCAGCACATGCACGCGCAGCCCCGTAACCTTGCCGTCCTTGGTCGCGGCGATCTCGGTCGTCATGTGATAGTCGCGCGCGAACGAGGTCGCGGTGAGGTTCTCGATGCGATCCTCGACCCATTTCACCGGCTTGCCGGTGACGATGGAGGCGACCGCCGCACAGATATAGCCGGGATAGGCGCCGACCTTGTTGCCGAAGCCGCCGCCGATATCGGGCGCGATCACGTGGATCTTGTGCTCCGGAATCTTCGCGATCAGCGCCACTACCGTGCGGATCACATGCGGGGCCTGGAAGGTGCCGTAGATCGTCAGCTCGCCCTTGATCTTGTCGAAGGAGCAGACGCACTGGCAGGTCTCGAGCGGCGACGGATGGGTGCGGTGATAGGAGATCAGCTCCTTGATAGTGACCTCCGCCTTCCTGAAGGCGGCGTCTGTGAGGTCCTTGTCGCCGACGGTCCACTCAAAGATATGGTTGTTGTGCTTGCGCGGACCATGCGCGCCGGACATTTTGCCGACGAGGTCCTCGCGCAGCACCGGCGCGTCTGCGTTCATCGCCTTGAACGGATCGACCAGCGGCGGGAGCGGCTCGTATTCGACGATGACCGCGTTGATGCCGTCGTCCGCCGCATAGCGATCGGTGGCGACGACGAAGGCAACCTCCTGGTTCTGGAACAGCACCTTGCCGTCGGCCAGCACCATCTGCACGTCGCCAGCGAGTGTCGGCATCCAGGCGAGATTGACGGTTTTCAGCGTCTCCGCGGTGATCACCGCGAGCACGCCGGGGACCTTCAGCGCCGCGCTGTCGTCGATTGTCTTGACGCGCGCATGCGGATGCGGCGAGCGGACGAAGTCGCCATGCAGCATGCCCGGCAGCTTGACGTCGTCGACGTAATTACCCCTGCCTTGCGTGAAGCGGATATCCTCGACGCGCTTGCGCTTGCAGCCCATGCCTTCGAGCGCGGCGGTGCGTTGTTCCCGCGTGGGAGTGAGGTCATTCATTCTGCGGCCTCCTGGAATTCCACGCCGTTGATCTTGGCGCTCGCGTACTGGATTGCCTTGACGATGTTCTGGTAGCCGGTGCAGCGGCAGATGTTGCCGGAGATGCCCATGCGGATTTCCGGCTCGCTCGGCGAGGGATTCTCCTTCAGCAGCCGATGCGCGCGGACGATCATGCCGGGCGTACAGAAGCCGCATTGCAGGCCGTGCATCATGCGGAATCCCTCCTGCAGCGCCGACAGCGTGCCGTCGGCATTGGCGATGCCTTCCACCGTGATGATGTCGCTGCCGTCGGCCTGCACGGCGAACATGGTGCAGGATTTCACCGACATGCCGTCGATATCGATGGTGCAGGCACCGCAATGGGTGGTCTCACAGCCGATATGGGTGCCGGTCAACTGCAGATTCTCACGGATGAAATGCACCAGCAGCGTGCGCGGCTCGACGAGGCCTTCGACCTCGGCGCCGTTCACCTTCATGGTCACATGTGTTTTTGCCATCGATCCTCTCCCCTCATTTCGCCATGGCGGCGGCGCGCTGCAGCGCACGCGTCACCATGATGCCGCCGACATGTTTTCTGTATTCGACGGGACCGCGGGCATCGGCGGCCGGCGCCATGATCGCTTCCGCGGCTGCGGCCGCTTTCTTGAGCGTGGCAGCATCGAGACTTGTGCCGATCACCGCCTTCGCCGCGTCGGTGGCGAGCAGCGGCGTCTCGTGGACGTTGGTGAGCCCGATCGCGCAGGTCGCGACCTTGCCGCCGCTCATGGTCAACACGACGGCGGCCGCCGCGGTCGCGTAATCGCCGACCTTGCGCTTGAGCTTTTCGTAGGCGTAGCCGTGGCCGGCTGTGGACGCCGGGAACGAGACGGAGGTCAGGATTTCGCCGGGCTCGAGCGCCGTGAAGTAGGCACCCTGGTAGAAATCCGCAGCCGGCAGGTCACGGGCGCCGCCGGGACCTTCGAGCCGGTAGCTCGCGCCCAGCGTCATCATCAGCGCCGGCATGTCGTTGCCGGGATCGCCATTGGCGACATTGCCGCCGATCGTGCCGCGGTAGCGTACCTGCGGGTCGGCGATGAGAAGCGCCGTCTCGTGCAGGATCGGCGCCGATCTGGCGATCTCGTCGGAGGCCAGCAAATCGTGCTGGGTGGTCATCGCGCCGATCACGACAGTATTGCCGTTGCGGCTTATGCCCTTCAACACGGCGATGCCGTGCAGGTCGATCAGATGGGCGGGGCTGGCGAGCCGAAGCTTCATCATCGGCACCAGACTGTGCCCACCGGCCAGTGGCCGCGCATCCTCGCCGAGGTCGGCCAAGAGTTTGACGGCGTCGGCGACACTCGCCGGCCGGTGATAGCTGAATGAGCCCGGGATCATCGTCTCCTCCTCGTCGTCCTTAGGCCACGTGTCGGCGCGGACGTTGGAGCGAACGGTCACTCCCGGCGGAGCGGCCCGCAATCATTCGGGCACGGAACAGCGGATTTCGCACGAGTTGCGGCGGGCAACGCACGAATTGCGTCAGGTGGCGCGACGTATGAGCCGCGATCTCGCTGCAACCCTCTCCCGCTTGCGGGAGAGGTCGACGCGAAGCGGGGGTGAGGGCTCTCTCCGGACAGGGAGTCCCATTGTGGAGACACCCTCTCCCCACCCTCTCCCGCAAGCGGGCGAGGGAGCGCACCTTCAGCTTGGAGAGAGCCTCTACGCCTGCCGCCTGTTCGCCAGCCCCAGCCTCGCCTTCACCTCGGCGATCTTGGCGCGGCTGACCGGCACCCGGTGCGGTGATGGCCCGTCGAGCTCGAGCACGGCACCATCACCCTCTTTCCGGACCAGCGCGACATGGGGGATCGCGACGATATGGCTGCGGTGCACCCGCAGGAACAGCGAGGGGTCGAGCTGCGCTTCGGCTTCCGAGATCGACCACGGGCACATCCGCTCGCGAGTGCCGTCATGGACCCGCGTGTAGTGCGCATCGGCCCGGACGCTGCGCACATTGGCCGACTCTATAAAGTGTGTGCCGTCGGCGCCCTCGACCGGCAACCGCGGCGCTGGCGCGCGCGACGGCTGACCGAGGCCGCCGAGTGGCCCCAGGGGTCGCGCAGCTGCCGCCGCCGCGGCAGGCGGCTCGACAATGGCTGGTGCCACCGGTGGCGCAGCGGGGTCGGCAGCAAAAGAGGCCGTAGCCTGCCGTCGTTGGTCGGGGACCAGCGACAGGAGGAACCCGGCTGCGATAATGAAGCACAGCACCGCAACAATAATCGACAGTATCTGCTGCGACGCAGCAAGACCGCCCCCGGCATGATGGTGCGCCGCGCCGGTCAGCGGCTCGAAATGCATGCCGAGCATTGCCGTGTAGTGCATGCCGGAGACGGCGATGCCGAAAGCAATCGAGCTGACGATCAGCCGCGCACCCTCCTGCTGCGCCAGGAAGGCACGCAGGCCGCCATAGGCGGTGACGATCGCAACCAGAACCGACAGCAGCACCATCATTCGGTCGTGTACGATGGCAAAGGGGCCGGCGAGCCCATGGATCCCGACATAATGCATGCTGGCGATGCCGACGCCGAGCAGCACGGCCGAAGACGCCACCCTTCTCAAGGATGGCTCGCCGATCGAGACAAAGAACAGTGAGATGCCGACCACCAATGCGCAGATCAGAAATGAGATGATGGTGGGCAGGACGAGATAGGCCGTGTCGGGCGGCAGCGGCGCGGCCAGCATGCCGACGAAATGCATGGTCCAGATGCCGACGGCCAGAAACGCGGCCGCACCCGCGAGCAGAACGCGGTTACTGACGCCGGGCGTGTTGCGGATGCGAGCCGCAAGTGCAAAGCCGGTATAGCCACCCAGGCTCGCGATCGCCACAGAGAGCGCAACGAGATAGGGATCGTGTCCTTCGAACATGATCTTATCGGCCGCCCCGTCTCCACGGCACGGCCTCCTCCCGCCGCCGACCTTATAGGGACGGCGGCGGGATTGACAATCAGCGGCGTGTGAGCGGACGGCTACACAATTCCCGCCGCCACCTGGCCGCGCAGGCGCTCCAGCCCGTGCAACGTCTCCGCACAGGCTGCCGCGACCTCGACGCCCTTGATCGCAAAGTGCCTGCGGAAGAAATCGTAATGCACTTCGGTCTCGTGGAATTGCTGCGGCGTCAGCACCGCGGAGAACACCGGCACCTCGGTGCGGAGCTGCACGTCCATCAGCGCCTTGATCACGGTGTCGGCGACGAACTCGTGGCGATAGATGCCGCCGTCGACGACGAGGCCGGCCGCGACAATCGCGGTGTAGCGCCGCGTCTTGGCGAGGATCTGCGCATGCAGCGGGATCTCGAACGAACCCGGCACCTCGAACACGTCGACATGGGTGAGGTGGCGCGCCTCGGCTTCCTTGACGAAGGCGATGCGGGCTTCCTCGACGACGTCGCGGTGCCAGCAGGCCTGCACGAAGGCCACCCGCTGCGGCTTTGCGAAGCGCGGATGCCCGGTCGCTGGATCCTGCGGAACCGGCGGCGGCGTTTGAGTGGGTTGGGAGGTTTCGGTTTGGGGGTCTTGCAACATCTGATTCATGGCTTTCCTCTTAAGGACCAGAATCAGGGCACACGGAACGACAAACAGCCGCATCTTGCGATGCGTCTGCCACCGACCGTTCTCTTTCATCCGGACTTTAACCGTCGGCTTCGGAGTCGCACCGAATCTGCTGACCCTTCCCCTTGGCAAGAAACCTTGGGGAAGGCGCTCGCGGGCTTAGGCCTTTCGGCCCTTACCGCCGGTGGGGACTTTCACCCCGCCCTGAGAACATCGGCCGTCCGGAATGAACGGCCTGGATGGAAATATGACGCCGGTTCGGGGCTGCAGCAAGCGTGTTCCGCATGGAAAAACCGCATGGTCCCATGCCGGCCTGGCGGTGCTCCTGAGGGTCCTCCTGGAGGTCCGGCCCTCGCGCGGCGGAATTAACGATTGGCGCCTTTGGCGAATCCGATTCCTGTTTGTTCTCTTCGTTAAGAATTGTGGCCGAGAGATGAGCTGTGGACGAACGAGTCCTGACTTGTGGACGGACTCGGCAGCCAGTTGCGCAGATTCCGCAAATCACATCAGTTGATCCGCGACAAGCCGCGCTGATCCCGGGACCGCAACAGCGACTCCGAGGGATCGCCCCAGCGATAACTGGGGGAGCGCGCGCCGGACCAACCGCGTGCGTATCAAAGACAACAAAAAGGCAAGAGGTCGAGACGGCATGTCCCTGCTCGAAGGCACTATCGATTCCAGAAGTCACCCGCTCGCGGTGGTCGAAGATATTGCTGCCAGCAACAACTGGCCGTTTGAACGCTCCGGCGAAGACGAACTCACGATTGTCTCCAAGGGACAATGGACCGACTACCAGATCTCCTTCACCTGGATGGGCGAGATCGAGGCGCTGCATCTGGCCTGCGCCTTCGACATGAAGATTCCGCTCGCGCGCCGGAGCGAGGTGCAGCGGCTCGTCGCCGCGGTCAACGAGCAATTGTGGGTCGGCCATTTCGACCTCTGGACCAACACCGGCATGATCATGCATCGCCAGGCCCTGGTGCTGCCGGGCGGCCTCACCGCCTCGACCGCGCAGTGCGAAGCCATGCTCGCCGGCGCCATCCACGCCTGCGAGCGCTACTTCCCCGCGTTCCAGTTCGTGGTGTGGGCCGGCAAGACTACCGCCCAGGCGATGGACGCCGCGATGTTCGACACGGTGGGAGAGGCGTAGGGTCTTTAACGGTCAGGGAGTCACGACTCCCCCATCGTCGTCCCGGACAAGCGAAGCGCAGATCCGGGATCCATGATTCATCTTGTGGCACGCGGCTTGTTGCCAACACCTCCATCCATTAGAACCGCCTGTGGTTATGGGTCCCGGCCTTCGCCGGGACGACACCTTTGTTTGTGGTGACCACAGTGGCGAACAGCACTCTCCAAAACATCACCGGCACCATCCTGCTCGCCGGCGCCGGCAAGATGGGCGGCGCGCTGCTGACCGGATGGCTGGCGGGCGGGCTCGACCCGCGCCGCGTCGCGGTGGTCGATCCGCACATCTCGCCCGAGATCGCCGCGCTTGCCGGCAGGGGCGTGGCGCTCAATCCCGATGTGACGGCGGCCGGCGCCGTCGAGACGATGGTCGTCGCTGTGAAGCCGCAGATGTTCCGCGAGGCCGGCGCCAGGCTGAGATCGTTCGTTTCGGAGAAGACCTCGGTCGTCTCGATCATGGCGGGAACCACGATCGCCTCGCTTCAGGAGGTCTGCGGCGGCGCCGTCGTGCGCGCGATGCCGAACACGCCGGCCGCGATCGGCCGCGGCATCACCGTTGCGGTCGCCGCGAACGATGTCAGTGCACAGCAGCGCGCGGTGGCGGACGCGTTGCTGCGCGCCACCGGCTCGGTCGAATGGGTCGGGGATGAAGGCCTGATGGATGCGGTGACCGCCGTGTCCGGCTCGGGCCCGGCCTATGTGTTCCTGCTGGCCGAAGAGCTCGCGCGTGCCGGCGTCGAGGCGGGATTGCCCGAGGCGCTGGCGACGAAGCTCGCACGCGAAACGGTCGCCGGCTCCGGCGAACTGCTGCACCAGTCGGAGCTTGCCTCCGGCACGCTGCGCCAGAACGTCACCTCGCCCGGCGGCACCACTGCCGCGGCCCTCGGCGTGCTGATGGGCGAGCCCGGCTTGCGCGACCTGATGATCCGCGCGATCGCCGCGGCGACGAAACGGTCGAAGGAATTGGCGAAGTAGCGGCTACGCTCCGAGCCGCTTGTTGAACATCTCGACATTCACGAGCCCGCGTGCATGCCGGCCTTCGCCGAGCTTGCGCGTACCTTCGAACGCCTCGACCTCGAAACGGATGACGCGGCGCTCGACCGCGATCACCTTCGCTGTGGTTCGCACCGTTGCGCCGACCAACGCTGCCGCGAGATGGCGGATGTCGACCTCGGTGCCCACCGTGACCCAGCCCGGCTGCAGCGCGGCGCGGATCGCATCGCCCGAGGTCATCTCCATCTCCAGGATCATCATCGGTGTCGCATAGACCATCGGCATGCCCGGCACGAAATGCCCGACCGTGCGCTCCACCGGCACCACCAGCGTGCGCTCGGCGCTCATGCCGATCGTGATGAAATCGCGTGCGTCCATGGTGCCTTAAACTCCGCTGTCGTCCCGGACAAGCGCAGCGCCGATCCGGGACCCAATCATAGGATTGAGTTTGGCGAGGATTCGGAGTTGCCAGCTCGCCGATAACCACGCCCTGTGGTTATGGGTCCCGCTTTCGCGGGGACGACGGCGGTGGTTGCCGAAGCAGTGTGGCCTATTTCTTCGCCGCCGCCGCGCGCTCGACGAACGTCTTGCCGCCCTTCATCTTGTGGCGGAGCGGGGCTTCGTTGATCTGGATGACGACGGCATCGGCATCGACGCCGAGATTCTTCACCAGCGCCTGGGTGATGTCGCGCATCATGCCGGCCTTCTGTTCGTCGGTGCGGCCTTCGGCCATGCTGACGGTGATCTCAGGCATTGTCTTCTCCCTTGCGGCCGAACACCGGCCATTGACGGTCGCCATCAAACAGGACGTGGATGCCCGGGACAAGTGTTTAGCCCGGACAGATCACTGACGGGTGTTCGGAGACATAGCTGACACATCAACATTGGCTGGATTGGTCCGATTCGGGAGGCCGTCCATGCCCTGGAGTGAGGTGTCAGTAATGGATCAGCGCCATGAGTTCGTGCGGCTGGCCTTGCAGGAAGGCGCCAATCGGCGCGAGCTGTGCCGGCGGTTCGATATTAGTCCTGACGTCGGCTACAAATGGCTGCGGCGCTGGCTGGCTGGCGATCGGGAGCTGGCGGACAGCTCGCGGCGGCCGCATGCGATGCCCAGGCGCAGCGAGCCTGCGGTCGAGACGCAGGTGCTCGCGGTGCGTGACAAGCATCCGGCCTGGGGCGCGCGCAAGATCGCCCACTGCCTGAAGCGGAACGGCCAGACGGTACCTGTGCCGTCAACGGTGCACCGGATCCTGTGCCGGAACGGCCGGGTCAAACCGAGCGAGAATGCGCCGCCCAATCCGGGACACCGCTTCGAGAAGGAAGCACCCAACCTGCTGTGGCAGATGGACTTCAAGGGCCACATGCCGCTCGCTGACGGCACGCGGTGCCATCCGCTGACCATCGTCGACGATCACTCGCGCTATGTCCTGTGCCTGAAGGCGTGCGCCGACGAACGGCGTCTTACCGTGCAGGATCACCTGACGGCGACGTTCCGTTGCTATGGCCTGCCGGAGGCCTTCTACACCGACAACGGCTCCCCCTGGGGCGATACGTCCGGCGTCCGCTGGACCGGATTGAAGGTGTGGCTGCTCAAGCTGGGCGTCAGGGTGGTGCATGCCCGGCCATGTCACCCACAGGCCCGCGGCAAGAACGAACGCTTCCATCGCACGCTGAAGGCTGAAGTCTTTGCGATGCGTCGCTTCCGCACTCTCCCGGAAGTCCAACGCGCCCTTGATGCCTGGCGGCCGGTCTACAATCTGGAGCGCCCCCACCAAGGCCTCGATATGCACGTTCCCGCCGATCGCTTCCGACCGAGTGCCCGTGCCATGCCGGCCCGTGTCCCGAACGTCGAGTACGACAGCGGCGAGATCGTGCGCAGGGTCTCATCGACAAGACCCTACATCTCCTTCAAGGGACGCTTCTGGAAGGTTCCTCAGGCCTTCGCACGCGAACGGCTTGCCATCAGGCCGCTGGATCGTGACGGCCATTACGGCATCTTCTTCGCCAGCTGGCAGGTCGCATCAATCGACTTGACTAACCGCCAACCTGTCAGTGATGTGTCCGAACAGGTGTCAGCCATGTCTCCGGACTAAACAACAAGCCCGGGCATAACGGCCTCCCGGAATGGCTATCCCCAGCTCACGTCATGGCGCGCCAGCACCTCGCGCACTTTCGCGACGAGCTCGGCTTCGCTGCATGAAAACTGCGCCGGGCGGCTCTCGCGCCATTCCTGGTTGGAGGCGATGGCCGCGGCGGCCTTGGCGCCTTCGATCAGATCCTTGATCTGCACCTCGCCGCGCGCCTTTTCATCGGAGCCCTGGATGATGACGCAGGGCGCATTGCGGCGGTCGGCATATTTGAGCTGGTTACCCATGTTCTTGGGATTGCCGAGATAGAGCTCGGCGCGGATGCCGGCGGTGCGAAGGATTGCCACCATCTTCTGATAGTCGGCGACGCGATCGCGGTCGAACACGGTGACGACGACGGGACCGAACTCGGGCCGCGTGTCGAGCTTGCCGAGCAGCGTCAGCGCCGCCTGGAGCCGCGACACGCCAATGGAGAAACCGGTCGCCGGCACCGGCTCGCCGCGGAAGCGCGAGACGAGGCCGTCGTAACGACCGCCGCCGCCGACCGAGCCGAAGCGCACGGGGCGGCCTTTTTCGTCCTTGGTCTCGAGCAGCAGTTCGACCTCGTAGACGGGACCGGTGTAATATTCGAGACCGCGCACGACGGACGGATCAATCTTGATGCGATCCGCACTGTAACCCGACGCGGCGACCAGCTTGGCGATCTCTTCCAGTTCGCTCACGCCGGCCTGACCAACTTCGCTCTTGGCAAGATAGGTTTCCGCCGCGGCAATGGCCTCTTTCCAATCGTCGCGCGGCTTGGTGATGGCGAGAACGACGTCAGCCTCCGCCGCGCTCAGATTGGCGCCTTTCGTGAAGTCACCCTTGCCTTCTTCGCCCCCATCCCACCGTCCGGGACCAAGCAATTTGCGGACTTCCTCGGCGGGAAACTTGTCGAGCTTGTCGATTGCGCGCAGCACCGTCAGCCTGCGGCCCGCGTTCTCGTCACCGGCGAGCCCGATGGCTTCCAGAACGCCATCAAGCACTTTGCGATTGTTCACCTTCACGACATAGGAGCCGCGCTGCACGCCCAGCGCTTCCATCGTGTCCGCCGCCATCATGCAGATCTCGGCATCCGCCGCCGGCGTCGCCGAGCCGACCGTGTCGGCGTCGAACTGCATGAACTGGCGGAAGCGGCCGGGACCGGGCTTCTCGTTGCGGAAGACGTAGCCGACGCGGTAGCTGCGATAGGGCAACACCAGACCGTCGGTGCCGTAGCGCTCGCCGACATAGCGGGCGAGCGGCGCGGTCAGGTCGTAGCGCAGGCTGATCCATTGCTCGTCGTCGTCCTGGAACGAGAACACGCCCTCGTTCGGACGGTCCTGGTCGGGCAGGAACTTGCCGAGCGCGTCGGTGTATTCCATCGCCGGCGTCTCCACCGGCTCGAAGCCGTAGAGCTCATAGACGGCGCGGATCTTCTCGACCATCTCGCGCGTCGCCCGGATCGCGGCGGGATCGCGATCCTCGAGCCCGCGCGGCAGGCGCGCCTTCAGTTTCTGGGGTTTTTTGAGTTTTTCGGCCATGCGCGGCGTTTACCAGCCGACGCGGGACGCGGCAACCGCCAGCTTGCCCCTACGGCTGCTCCATCCGTGCCCGTAGCGCGTCGGCGTCCGCCTTCGGCATGGATTTGAGCAGCGGCTTGATGGTCTCGCCGCCGACGATCTTGCCGTTGCGCATGAACATCCAGTCCGAGATGTCAGCATCCTTGAAAGCAGCGAGGTCGCCCAACCGCTTTCCTGGCATATTCTGAGGCGTGTCCGCGAAACGCGCTGCATATTCCCCGCTCGGCAGCTTCTTCACTTGGCTCATCCAGATATGCTCGCCATTGCCTGCGGGAAATCGCACCTTGAGAGAGTGCTCCGTCTCCGACCGTTTGGCGTATCATAGGAAGCCCAGAAGACAGGCAGCGTCGTGCGTGCGCGAGCGATCGCGGCATTCATTTCGGCGTCAGTATCGGCCACGCTGATGACCCGGTCCGGCACGTTCACCGTCGGGCGTGGACCCAGGTTTAGAATGCCGAAGACGGCAAGCGCCGTGACGACGGCGGATACGGCCCATTTGATTGGCGGGGAGAAAGAGGTCGGCATGCTCGGGCGTCTAAAACTACGATGTCCCAACCATTGTCGCACAGTTGCGCTGACGCGTTCAACAACTAAAGGTTATCGTCATCAGGGAAGTCCCAACGTGCCGCCCCTCCGCAGGGCGGCACGTTGTCGATCCGTTTCGCGACCCCAAACCCGGGACACGAAGCCTCAAAACACCTTGCGGATCCAGTTATGCGGATCGTTGGTGCGGCCGTACTGGATGTCGACGAGCTGCTTGCGCAGGCCCATGGCGACGGGGCCGGCGGCGCCGCCGCTGATCTCGAAGTCGCCGCTCACCGAGCGCACCTTGCCGATCGGCGAGATCACGGCGGCGGTGCCGCAGGCGAAGGCCTCCTTCAGCTTGCCGGAGGCCGCATCCTTGCGCCACTGGTCGAGCGAATACGGTTCCTCTCGCACGGTCTTGCCGGCATCCCGTGCGAGCGTGATGATGGAGTCGCGGGTGATGCCGGGCAGGATGGTGCCGAGCGGCGGCGTCGACAGCGAGCCGTCCTCGAACACGAAGAACACGTTCATGCCGCCGAGCTCCTCGATATAGCGGCGCTCGTTCGCGTCGAGGAACACGACCTGATCGCAGCCATGCTGGATCGCTTCGGCCTGGGCCCGCAGGCTCGCGGCATAGTTGCCGCCACACTTGACCGCGCCGGTGCCGCCGACGGCCGCACGCGTGTAGTTCTCCGAGACCCAGATCGACACCGGCGCAGGACCGCCCTTGAAGTAAGAGCCGACGGGCGAAGCGATGACTGCAAAAATGTATTCGGACGACGGCTTGACGCCGAGGAAGGTCTCGCTCGCGATCATGAAGGGCCGCAAGTAAAGGCTGCCCTCGCCGCCCGGCATCCAGGCGCGGTCGATGCGCACGACCTGCTCGACCGCTTCGATGAAGACGTCCTCGGGCAGTTGCGCCATCGCCATGCGATCGGCGGAGTCCTTGAACCGCCGCGCATTGGCGTCGGGGCGAAACAGGTTCACGCCGCCGTCGTCGCGCTTGTAGGCCTTCAGCCCCTCGAAGATTTCCTGGGCATAGTGCAGGACGGCGCCGGCCGGATCGAGCTGGAAGTTGGCGCGCGCCTCGATCTTGGCCTCGTACCAGCCGCCCTTGGCCTGGTTATAGCGGACGATCGCCATGTGATCAGTGAAGACCCGCCCGAAGCCGGGGTCCACCAGCTTGGCGACGCGGTCCTTTTCTGGCGTAGGGTTGGATGCGGGCTGGATGTCGAATTTCATGCTCATGTCCTTAGGCCTCCCGCTGCCGGTGGCGGCGCTGTCTGGCACCTGCCTACCCTGTTTCGGGCCCGGCTGGCTTGATGTGGTTTCTGGCCGGACCACCGCCAGCCTTGTTACGGCCGGTTTCCGTGGCCAGCATGTCCGCCGAGGACATGCTTTTGCGGAAGGCGGAAGTCCAGTATGTTTTGCCGAAATGCCGCTCGACAATCGCACGGTAGATCTGCTTCGGCCGTCGCCGCCTGTCCGGCTCACTCCGGCCGCCCTGCTTCGATGCGACCCAACGCGAAACGATCTAAAATTTCGTGCGGGTCGATCGTTTTGTAACATTGAACCCAAGATACGTCAATATGCCTGACATAAATTTCGCGACTCCCCCTCAAGACGCTGCCGAGCCTCGGCCGGCCGCAGGCGATGGAGGCAATTTGCGCTGGGATATCATCGAGCTGCTGTTCTTCGCCTATCGTGATTTCGTCGGCGATCCCGACCAGGAGCTGGAGGCCTTTGGCTTCGGCCGGGCCCATCACCGGGTCATGCATTTCGTCTATCGCTATCCCGGTCTCAAGGTCGCCGACCTGCTCGACGTCCTGCGCATCACAAAACAGTCGCTCGGCCGGGTGCTCAAGCAGCTGCTGGACGAGGGATACATCGTGCAGAAGACCGGCGACAATGACCGTCGCCAGCGCCTGCTCTACGCAACGCCGAAGGGCGAGGCGCTGGTGCAGAAGCTCGCCGGCCTGCAGACCACGCGGATCACCAAGGCGCTGGCCGAGATGGCGCCGGAGGACGCCGAGACCGTCAAGCGCTTCCTGCGCGCGATGATCGACCGCGACGATCCGGACAAGGTGCTGGAGACGATCTTCGCCAACGTCAATCAAGACGGAAAGGAGTGACCGTGCCACTCGCTGCCACGCTCGCCCGCCCGCCGGTGCAACCGGCCGATGACGCGCCTCATCTGCTTTTGGTGGATGACGACCGCCGCATCCGCGATCTGCTGTCGCGCTTCCTCGCCAGCGAAGGCTATCGCGTCACCACCGCGGCGAGCGCCGGCGATGCGCGCTCGAAGCTGCTGGGCCTGCATTTCGATCTGCTGATCCTCGACGTGATGATGCCCGGCGAGACCGGCTTCGATCTCGCCCGCTTCATCCGGACCTCATCCTCGGTGCCGATCGTGATGCTGACGGCAAGGCACGAAGCCGAAGCCCGCATCGAGGGCTTGCAGATCGGCGCCGACGATTATGTGGCAAAGCCATTCGAGCCGCGCGAGCTTGCGCTGCGCATCAACAACATCCTCAAGCGCGCCGCACCGCCGCCGCAAACCGCGGCGGTCGAGAAGATCGCGTTCGGTCCCTACGTCTACCATCTCGACCGCGGCGAATTGCGCCAGGGCGAGGAGGTCATCCACCTCACCGACCGCGAGCGCGAGATGCTGCGCATTCTCTCGGAGACGCCGGGCGAGACCATTCCGCGCAGCGCGCTGACCGGCAATGGCAGCGTCAACGAGCGCGCCGTCGACGTGCAGATCAACCGTCTCAGGCGCAAGATCGAGACCGACCCCGCCAATCCGTTGTTCCTCCAGGCGGTGCGCGGCATCGGCTATCGCCTGGTGGCCTCGCCATAAATAGATCAGTGAAGCGCGACCGATGAGCACGATCGATACCGGCCTGACTCTGCTCAAGAGCGCGGCCGGCCGCGTTTCAGCCGCCAATGGCTGGATGGGCAACGCGTTCAAGGGCTGGATGCCGACCGGCCTCTATGCCCGCGCGCTGCTGATCATGATCGTGCCGATGGTGATCCTGCAGTCGGTCGTCGCCTTCGTGTTCATGGAGCGGCACTGGAACACGGTGACGCGCCGCCTGTCCGCGGCGGTGGTGCAGGACATCGCGGCGCTGATCGACGTCTACAAGGGCTATCCGCAGGACAAGGACCGCGACCAGATCCGCCGCATCGCGCAGCAGCGTCTCGGCCTCGTGGTGGATTTCCTCCCCGCCGGCGATATGCCGCCGCCCGGACCAAAACCGTTCTTCTCGCTGCTCGACCAGACGCTGTCGGTGCAGCTCGGCCGCCAGATCGGACGCTCGTTCTGGATCGACACCGTTGGCCGCTCCAACCTCGTCGAGATCCGCATCCAGCTCGACGATGCCGTGATGCGCGTGTTCGCACAGCGCAGCGCCGCCTACGCCTCGAACTCGGAGATATTCCTGTTCTGGATGGTCGGCACGTCCTCGATCCTGCTGATCGTCGCGGTGCTGTTCCTGCGCAACCAGATCAAGCCGATCCTGCGCCTTGCGGACGCCGCGGAGAGTTTCGGCAAGGGCCGCGAGGCGCCGAACTTCAGGCCGCGCGGCGCGCGCGAGGTGCGGCGCGCAGCGGTCGCCTTCCTGGAAATGAAATCGCGCATCGAGCGCACGATGGAGCAGCGCACCGCGATGCTCGCCGGCGTCAGCCACGATCTGCGCACCATCCTGACCCGCTTCAAGCTCGAACTGGCGCTGATTGGCGACAGCCCCGAGCTCGAGGGCATGCGCAAGGACGTCGACGAGATGTCGATGATGCTTGAGGACTACCTTGCTTTCGCCCGCGGCGATTCCGGCGAGCAGTCGCAGCCGACCGACATGGCGCAGGCGCTCGAAGAGCTGCGCAGCGACGCCGAACGCCACGGCCACACCGCCACCGTCGCGTTCCACGGCCTGCCTGTGGTCACGGTGAAGCCGGCCTCGTTCAAGCGTTGCCTCGCCAACCTCGTCACCAACGCCGCGCGCTACGGCAAGAGCATCGCCATCACCGGCCAGCGCGATCACCGTTATTTGACCGTGACCGTCGACGACGACGGGCCGGGCATTCCCGTCCATCTGCGCGAAGAAGTGTTCAAGCCGTTCCTGCGGCTGGACAACGCGCGCAACCAGGACGAAGGCGGCACGGGCCTTGGCCTTGCCATCGCCCGCGACATCGCCCGCTCACATGGCGGCGACATCACCCTCGGCGACAGCCCGATGGGTGGATTGAGGGCGAGTGTGAGGATTCCGGTGTAAGCGATGATGTAGATGGGGTAACGGGCCGGCCGCCCGCTCGCTACGGCGCGATTTGGAAGCGCGCTCGCGAGCGGCCTGTTGGATGGAAGGCGGTCGTCCCTCAAATTGATGGTGTTTAACGGAGTCGGGCAAGCCCGCTCCAAGCATCATGAGGGACGACCGTGTACCACTATGCAGGAATTGACGTGTCTTTGGAATGCTCGAGCGTTTGCCTGGTGGATGGAGCGGGCAAGATTTTGCGCGAGACGAAGGTTTTGAGCGAGCCGGAGGCTCTGATCGGGTGGTTCGGGTCGCTGGGGCTGACGTGCGAGCGGATCGGTCTGGAGGCAGGTCCGTTGTCGCAATGGCTGTACGCGGCGATGCGGGATGCAGGACTTGCGGTCGAGCTCTTGGAGACGCGGCACGTGCGCGATGCCTTCAAGGCAATGCCGGTGAAGTCAGACCGCAACGATGCGCGCGGGATCGCCCAGCTGATGCGGCTGGGCTGGTTCCGGCCGGTGCACTGCAAATCCGTTGCATCGCAGGAGACGCGGGCCATTCTGACGGCCCGCAAGCTGCTGCAGTCGAAGCTGCAGGATGTCGAGAACAGTCTGCGCGGCGTGCTGCGGGGCTTCGGCCTGAAGGTCGGTAAGACCACCGAGCGCACCTTCGCCGAACGTATCCGGGAACTCGTCGCCGGTCACCCCGGACTTGAGCTGGTCGCCAAGGCGCTCCTCCAGGCCCATGCCGTGCTACTCCAGGAGTTCAAGAGCCTGGACAGGCACACCCAGAAGCTCGCCAGAGCGCAGCCCTCCGCCAAGCTCCTGATGACGACGCCTTCCGTCGGTCCGATCGTGGCGCTCACCTATGCTGCGGCGATCGACGATCCGAAGCGCTTCCGTTCCTCGAAGGCCACTGGCGCACACTTTGGTCTGACCCCAAGGAAATACCAATCAGGAGAAACCGACTATACCGGCCGCATCAGCAAGATCGGCGACGCCTCCGTACGCGAGGCGCTCTACCAGGCGGCTCACGTCATGCTGACCAAGCCGCTGAAGAATTGTTCGGCGCTCAAGAGCTGGGCCATGCGGATCGCCAATCGGGCCGGCATGCGCAAGGCCAAGGTCGCCCTGGCACGCAAGCTTGCCGTCATCCTGCATCGCATGCTCGCCGATGCCAAACCCTTCAACCCCGAGGTCAAAAACAAGGCCAAGGTCATCGCCATGGCCGCAACTTAAACAAGGAAGCATCAATCGGTTCTGGGGGAGTCACGACATCAGGCTCTCCCTGAGCGAGGTCCCTAGCCGGGACGATGGATCCGGTCAGGCCGCCATCCGGGAAGTGGGTCATAACCACGCTTCCGTAGATTGGCCGGCCGGCTCCTCAAATGCACCCCATCAGGCGACGGCCTTCGCGCCGATCCCGTACAGAAGCAAGTGCCCGGCAACAGGATCGCGCAAAAAGGGATTGACTAACCAGGGCCCGTTACAGAAGCCCGGATGGAGCGACGAGCAATCCGGGCTACGATCCCACCTACTTCGGCAGCAAATTCTTCAGCTTGTCGATGTCGCGCACGTTCATCTTGAAGCCGCCGGGCATCACGATGTCGCCGGGCTTCTGCTCCGGCTTGCAGGCCCCGAGCCACTTGGCTTCGAGGGTCATGGTGGTGTCGCGCCCCGCGGCGCCGACAGCGCCGCCTTGCGCATGCGACGAGGTCTTCACCGTATAGGCCGAGTTGAAATCGCCAGTGATCTCGGCATGCGAGGTCGTGCTGATGCCGGCGACGCTGCACTCGGAATCGCTGACATAGCCGGTCGCGGTCTTCTTGATCTCCTGCTTGGCGCAGATCTGCTTGGCCATCGGAGAGACGTTGTTGTTCATCTCCTTGTCGACGGTCTCGTCGGTGCAGTGCTGCATGGTCATCTCGGGCACGGGCGAGCCGGCCCTGACCATCTTGATTTCCCAGAGACCGGCCTTGCGCACCGGCAGATCGTCCGCACGAGCCACGCCTGCCGACAGAACGAGGCAAAGGGCCGAGCCGAGCAAAGCGAGTTTGCGCGTCATGAGGAGATGCTCCCGCTGAGAGATTGGGGCGCTGCGAAAGCGCTTTAGTAGAGCGTGCGGATCGGCTGCTCGGCGGCGCCATAGGGCACCCAGCGGCAGGAGAACGAGATGTAGCCGCCCTCATAGGCCTGCACCGCGAGAAACTTCACCACCTTGCCGTAGCGCGCGCAGTGATCGACCGCGACCTGACGCGCATCGACCTGGGTCGCCATCGAATAGGCGATGATGCCGCCGGTGTCGTTGCCCTTGAACGGCGGCACCGGAAGGAGATCGGCGCGCGCCGACTGGCTCGCCATAATACCCAAGGCAAGAATGCCCGCGGCCGCAATGATTCGCATTCCTGTTACTCCAATTGGTTGGCGCCAGTTTACGGTGCCGGAATGGAAGTGAAAAGAACTGAAGCCCTGCTGGCTGCGACGTTATGGTCAACTCTTGGGTAAGTGTTGCCGCGCTGCACTTGACCTGCCCGGGCCTTCGCGGCACCGTCCAGCCTTCAAGACCCAGCTGTCCGGATTGCCCATGCGCGCCCCCTCCCTGAAATCGCTCCGCTTTGCCGCCGTGCTCGGCCTCATGTTCGGGGCAATGTCGCTCGGCGAGGCTAGGGCCGCCAATCCGCTGGAGCTGAACTTCTGGCTCAGCGGGCCGCGCTATGACGGCGCCGTCGCCGATTGCGACAAGGCGCTGCCGACCATCGCCACCCAGTTCTGGGAAAAGGAAAGCTCGTTCTGGAATTCCTCGTTGAAGATCACCGGCTTCGCCGCTGTTCACGAGGTCGCTTTCCGGCCCTGGCAGTCCGACAACATTCCGCGCCGCTATTGCACCGGCGAGGCCATGCTCAATGACGGCAAGGCACGCAAGGTGCATTTCTCGATCATCGAGGACGGCGGCTTTGCCGGGTACGGCAACGGTGTCGAATGGTGCGTGGTCGGGGTCGATCGCAACTGGGCCTACAATCCGGCCTGCCGCGCCGCCAAGCCGTAATTCGACCAGCCCTGATTCGGACCGATCAGGAGCCAAGCGAGCGCCGCTCGAAATTTGTTCTTGAAATGTTCTTTTCGCCTGCTAGGCTCGATTGCACAGTCTAGTTGAGGGGCGTCGCCATGTTTCATTCCAGATTGCAATCTTTCTCCCGCCTGATGATCTCGCTGACGCTTGCCCTACCCCTTGCGGCCGGGCTGGTCGTCTTCGCCAGCGGTGCAAAGGCCCAGGACAAGCGGCAGAACGCGCCCGGCGAATTCGATTTCTATGTGCTGTCGCTGTCGTGGTCGCCCTCGTTCTGCGAGGAGGCCGCCGAGCGCGGCGGGCGCTCGCAGATGCAGTGCGGCGGGCGGCCCTATGCCTTCGTGGTGCACGGGCTGTGGCCGCAATATGAGAACGGCTTCCCGGAATACTGCCAGCGGCCGTCGCCGCGGCTGAACCGCAACATCGTCTCCTCGATGCTCGACCTCATGCCGGCGCCCGGCCTGATCTTCAACGAGTGGGACAAGCACGGCACCTGCTCGGGGCTCGACGGCCGCAATTATTTCGAGACGATCCGCAAAGCGCGCGCCGTGGTGAAGATCCCGGCCGAATATCTCGACCTGTCGCAGGCCAAGTCAGTGGCGCCGGCCGCCGTCGAGGAAGCCTTCATCAAGGCCAATCCGGGCCTGAGCAATGCAGCCGTGTCGGTCACCTGCAACCGGACGCGGCTCTCCGAGGTCCGCATCTGCCTCAGCAAGGATTTGCAGTTCCGCGCCTGCGAGGACACCGACCGCCGCGCCTGCCGCCGCGACCAGGTTACGATGCCGCCGATCAGGGGTGGTTGAGGACAGTACAGCCTCCGTCATGGCCGGACTTGTCCCGGCCATCCACGTCCTTCCTGCCCTGTGGTCGCGCGTGGATGGCCGGGACAAGTCCGGCCATGACGAGTAGAAGATGCTGCGCATCTTCTCTCATGAGCCGCAGATCTTCCCATGAACTACCGTCACGCCTTCCACGCCGGCAGCTTCGCCGATGTCATCAAGCACATCGTGCTGGCCCGCATCATCACCTATCTGCAGGACAAGCCGGGGGCGTTCCGCGTCATTGACACCCACGCCGGCGCCGGCCTTTACGATCTCGACAGCGACGAGGCGCGCCGCAGCGGCGAGTGGCTGACGGGCATTGCGCGGCTGATGCAGGCGCGGCTGTCGAACGACACCATCGCGCTGATCAAGCCCTATCTCGACATCGTTCGCGCCTTCAATCCAAAGGCCGAGCTCAAGGCCTATCCGGGCTCGCCGCTGATCGCGCGCGGCCTGATGCGGCCGCAGGACCGCCTGGTCGCCTGCGAGCTCGAGCCGAAGGCCCGCAAGGCGCTGATCGGCGTGCTGCGCCGCGACGAACAGGCCCGCGTGGTCGATCTCGACGGCTGGGTGGCGCTCCCTGCTTTCGTGCCGCCGAAGGAACGGCGCGGCCTCGTGCTGATCGATCCGCCGTTCGAGGCAAAGGACGAGTTCGAAAGGCTCGGCGAGGCCTTCTCGGCGGCCTTCGCGAAATGGCCGACTGGTATCTATGTAATCTGGTATCCGGCCAAGAGCCGGCGCGCCACCGACGCGCTATCGCAGCTCGTGGCGCGGCTCGCAGCCGCAGCAAAGCCGCCGGGAAAATGTCTGCGCCTCGAATTCAGTGTCGCGCCGCAGCTCGACGGCGCCGCCCTCACCTCCACCGGCCTGCTGATCGTCAACCCGCCCTACACGCTGCACGGCGAGCTGAAGACGATCCTGCCCGAGCTGGAAATGCCGCTCGGCCAGGGCGGATCTGCCAGATTCCGATTAGAGGTGCCGCGGCCGTAACGCTCCGGCATTCTTGGGAAAAATATGCAGTAGCGGTAGTCAATCTGCAGAGAACCGTATTATGCTGTTTCAGTGACTGGCTTTACGTTCCGCTTCCGCGAATGGTTGCGGCGGAGTGAAGGCCTAAGAAAGATCCGGCCGGACCGACAAGGTCCGTTCAAGGATGGCCAGCTCTCCCGGGCTCCGTAAGGCCCGGTCATGTCGTGACGTGAGTCTGCGTCGCGACGGAGGAGCAATGAGGGGGAGTTTCCCGATGGCCATGACGGGAACGGTTAAGTTCTTCAACGGCGAGCGCGGCTACGGTTTCATCAAGCCGGACGACGGCGGTCGCGATGTGTTCGTACACATCACCGCTGTGGAGCGGGCGGGACTGAAGGACCTTGCCGAAGGACAGCGTATTACTTTCGAAGTCGAGCCGGACAAGAAGGGGAAGGGACCGAAGGCGGTCAATTTAGTCCTCTCCTAGCGGGCCTGACGCAAACCACCTGACGCAAAAAAAATCCCGGCCGCGAGCGGCCGGGAGGTTGTTGTCCGGTATTTTCTTGTTGCTATCAGAAGTGATAGTTCACGCCTGCGCGCACAACGCTGGCGCTATAGCCGTTTGAGACACCCGTAATTCCGAACTGGCTCGTCGACAGATCGATGTAGAGATATTCGAGTTTCACGCTCCAGTTCTGCGCAAGACCGAGTTCTGCGCCGGCACCGATGGTCCAGCCGGGGCTGGTGTGCGACTCTGTCCAGCCAAACGTCTGCGCACGCAGTTCGCCGAAGGCGAGGCCGGCGGTCCCGTAGAACAGCACGTTGCTGAAGGCATAGCCGGCGCGGCCGCGCAGGGTGCCGAACCAGGGATTGGAGAACTTCCACGGCGCGAAAGTGTCGTCGGCGCCGGCGGCCTGGATGTCGCCCTCGACACCGAACACCCACGGGCCGTTCTGGAAATTGTAGCCGGCCTGCGCGCCACCGACGAAGCCGGAGGGCTTCACGGGACTGTTGCTCACCGAGCCCCACTCATAGCCGAGATTGGCGCCGAGATAGGGGCCCGCCCAGCTATAGGCGTTGAGCGGCTGATTGACCGTGTAGGGCGCACGCTGCCCGTAACTGAGATCGGCGGCCTCTGCCGAAGCTGTCCAGGCGGCAGCAACCAACGCGGCTGCGCCCACAACGAACCCCTTCATCACACTCTCCAACGCAACTGCCGTAACCGGATGCTGCCTTGCGCCGCCGCGCCGGGCCAAAAACGCATGGTTACGGAACCAAGAACTTTTCGCGTAAGATTTATCGAGAGTTTTAAGTTAAAGGGCTGTTAAGGCGGGTTACCGCGCTGTTAACAGACTTAAGGAAGCGTTACCGGGAACCGCGCCCGCCATCCCTGTGCGTGCCGCACCGCCGGAACTTCAAATCGGCATCCCCAGCGCTTAAATTCGCACCATGGTTCACGATTCCACCGACAATCCGGATGAGGCGCGCGCGCGCAAATCGCCGCGGGCCGCTGCGACCGACACTCCGCCCGAGGGGCTGACGCCGCCGGATCTCGATCCCGCGGCCGCCGGCGGCGACGACGAGGACGAGCCGCGGCTGCCGGACATCCTGGAGGAGAGCGGCGCGGTCGGCGAGGAGCCTCTGGCGACGGGCCATGAGGCGATCGAGCGCGCGGTCCGGCTCGCCCCCACCTCGCCCGGCGTCTATCGCATGCTCAGTGCGAATGCCGACGTGCTGTATGTCGGCAAGGCCAAGAACGTCAAAAAGCGCCTGTCGAACTATGCGCGCCAAAGTGCGCCGCAGCCGGCGCGCATCCTGCGCATGATCGCCGCCACCGTGACCGTGGAAATCATCTCGACCACGACCGAGACCGAAGCGCTGCTGCTCGAGGCCAACCTCATCAAGCAGCTCCGGCCGCGCTTCAACGTGCAGCTGCGCGACGACAAGTCGTTTCCCTATATCCTGATCACCGGCGACCATTGGGCGCCGCAGATCCTCAAGCACCGCGGCGCCCAGTCGCGGCCCGGCCGCTATTTCGGCCCGTTCGCCTCCGCCGGCGCCGTCAACCGCACCATCACGGCCCTGCAGCGCGCGTTCCTGATCCGCTCCTGCACCGACTCGTTCTTCGAGAGCCGCACCAGGCCCTGCCTGCTCTACCAGATCCGCCGCTGCGCCGGTCCCTGCACCCGCGAAATCGACTTCCCCGGCTACACGACGCTGGTGCGCGAGGCGACCGACTTCCTGTCCGGCAAGAGCCAGGCGGTGAAGAAGGAGCTCGCGGGCGAAATGGAAAGGGCCTCGGGCGAGCTCGAATTCGAAAGCGCAGCGCTGTACCGCGACCGCCTCGCCGCGCTGTCGGCGATCCAGTCGCAGCAGGGCATCAATCCGCGCACGGTCGAAGAAGCCGACGTGTTCGCCATCCACCAGGAAGGCGGCTTCTCCTGCGTCGAAGTGTTCTTCTTCCGCACCGGGCAGAACTGGGGCAACCGCGCCTATTTCCCGCGCGCGGAGAAGACCTACACGCCGGAGGAAGTGCTCGGGTCCTTCCTCGCCCAGTTCTACGACGACAAGCCGCCCCCCAAGCACATCCTGCTCTCGCACGAGATCGAGGAGAGCGAGCTGCTGGCCAATGCGCTGTCGATCAAGGCCGGCCACAAGGTCGAGGTCACGACGCCCAAGCGCGGCGAGAAGAAGGAACTGGTCACCCACGCGCTGACCAATGCGCGCGAGGCGCTGGGCCGCAAGCTCGCGGATACCGCGACGCAGAGCCGGCTGCTGGATGCCATGGCCGCGACACTGAGCCTGCCGCATTCGCCCAAGCGCATCGAGGTCTACGACAACAGCCACATCCAGGGCACCAATGCGGTCGGCGCGATGATCGTCGCCGGCCCGGACGGCTTCGTCAAAAACCAGTACCGCAAGTTCAACATCAAGTCGGAAGGGCTCACGCCCGGCGACGACTACGGCATGATGCGCGAGGTGCTGGAGCGCCGCTTCAAGCGCCTCGTCAATCCGCCCGAAGAGGGCACAGCCAGGACCAGGGACGACGACTTCCCGCAATGGCCCGATCTCGTCATCATCGATGGCGGCCGCGGCCAGCTCAATGCGGTCCGGGAAATCTTCACGAATCTCGGCCTGACCCAGGTGTCGCTGATGTCGGTCGCCAAGGGGCCGGACCGGGATGCCGGCCGCGAGACCCTGTTCATGCCGGAGCGCGAGGCGATCAAGCTGGAGCCGCGCGACCCCGTGCTCTATTTCATCCAGCGGCTGCGCGACGAGGCCCACCGCTTCGTCATCGGTTCGCACCGCAAGCTGCGCAAGAAGGACATTCGCGAGGCCGGTTTGCAGGAGATTCCGGGCATCGGCCCGTCACGCAAACGTGCCTTGCTGCATCATTTCGGAACCCTGAAGGAGATCGAACGGGCCTCGATCGTCGATCTCGGCAAGGTTCCGGGGGTGAGCGCCGAGAGCGCGCGCAGGATTTTCGACTATTTCCATCCCCAGCCGGGGTGAACTCAAGGGAGCCGCGGTCATATGGTCGTCGCATCCCGCACCCCATTTGGGAGCTGGACGGTTGACCTTCAGGCACCAGCGGTATTGGTAGGACGGATGAACATCGCCACGACACGAGGGACGAACAGCCGCGCGATGTCCCTCCCGAACATCCTGACCTATGGCCGGATCGCCGCGATCCCGGTCGTGGTCGGGTGCATCTACGCGCAATCGATTCTGGACCAGCCGCTGTGGCTGCGCTGGGTGGCGGTCGCCATCTTCATCGCCGCGGCAGTGACCGATTACCTCGACGGCTATTACGCCCGGATCTGGAATCAGCAATCGGCGTTCGGCCGGATGCTCGATCCGATCGCCGACAAGCTGCTGGTCGCCTCCTGCCTGCTCATGCTGGCCGCGGACGGCATCATCCACGGCTGGTCGCTGTGGGCCGCGATCGTGATCCTGTGCCGTGAGATCCTGGTTTCGGGCCTGCGCGAATACCTCGCCGCGCTGCGCGTCAGCGTGCCCGTGACCAGGCTTGCCAAGTGGAAGACCACGGTCCAGCTCGTCGCCATCGGCTTCTTGCTTGCGGGCCCGGCCGGCGACGAGGTAGCGCCGATCGTCTCGATGATCGGGCTGGCGCTGCTATGGGCTTCGGCGATCCTCACCATGTACACCGGCTACGATTATTTCAGCTCCGGCATCCATCACCTCATCAAGGAGGATGAGGCATGAAGGTGAAGTACTTCGCCTGGGTGCGCGAGCGCGTCGGCAAGGCCGAGGAGACGATCGAGCCGCCCGCGACCGTCCGCACCGTCGAGGAGCTGATCGCCTGGCTGTCCGGCCGGAGCGAGGCTTATGCTTATGCCTTCGAGAAGCCGAAGGTGATCCGCACCGCGATCGACCACGCCCACGTCAAGTCCGACGCCGCCATCGCCGGCGCCCGCGAGATCGCGTTCTTCCCGCCGATGACCGGCGGCTAGTCCATGACATCCACTGCCACCAGCTGCCCCGTCACCATCCGCATCCAGGAAGACGATTTCGACATCGCGCGCGAGATCGCGGTCCTGACCAAGAGCCGCACCGACATCGGTGCCGTCGTCAGCTTCTCCGGCATCTGCCGCGGCGACGAGGACAGCGCGAAGATCGCGGCGCTGACGCTTGAACACTATCCCGGCATGGCGGAGGAAGAGATCAAGCGCCATGCCGACGAGGCGACGTCGCGCTGGCCGCTCAACGGCGTCACGGTCATCCATCGCGTCGGGCGGTTCATGCCCGGCCAGAACATCGTGCTGGTGCTCACCGCCTCGCAGCACCGCCAGGCAGCGTTTCAGGCCGCCGAGTTCCTGATGGACTATCTCAAGACCAACGCGCCGTTCTGGAAAAAGGAAGAGAGCGCCACCGGCACCGGCTGGGTCGAGGCCCACGCCCGTGACGACGAGGCCGCCGCACGCTGGACCCGATCCTGATGGCAAGAGCATCCACGAAGACCGTGCGCGGCCGCGCCGCCCCGAAACTCGCGAAGGTCGGCCGCGGCGAGCTGCTCACGCTGATCGATTTCGTCCGCTATGCAGTGAGCCGCTTCACCGAGGCCAAGCTCGCCTTTGCGCACGGCACGACGGATCCGGTCGCCGAAGCCGTCTTCCTGGTCTGCGAGGCCCTGCACCTGCACCCCGACCAGTTCGAGATCTTTGCCCATGCCTGCGTCACGACGGCGGAGGGCAAGACCCTTCTCGACCTCATCCATAAACGCGTGACCACGCGCAAACCGGCCGCCTATCTCGTCAACAAGATCTACATGCGCGGCCTGCCCTTCTATGTCGACGAGCGCGTCATCGTTCCGCGCTCCTTCATCGGCGAGCTACTGGAGTCGCATTTCGGCGGCGACGGCGAAGTGGGGTCCCTGATCGACGATCCCACCGCCGTCGAGCGCGTGCTCGACCTCTGCACCGGCTCAGGGTGCCTGGCGATCCTCGCCGCGCATCATTTCCCGAACGCGACGATCGATGCCGTCGATATCTCGAAGGGCGCACTCGAAGTTGCCGCGCGCAATGTCAGCGAACACGGGCTCGACGAGCGGATCACACTCCACCGCGGCGATCTGTTCGCCCCGCTCGGCGACAACAAATACGATCTGATCATCACCAACCCGCCTTACGTCGATGCCGAGGGCATGGCGGCATTGCCGCCGGAATGCCGGGCCGAGCCGAAGCTCGCCTTCGACGGCGGCGCCGACGGTCTCGACGTGGTGCGCCGCATCCTGCACGACGCGCCCGACCACCTCACGCCGGATGGCGGGCTGCTCTGCGAGATCGGCCGCGGCCGCGAATTGGTCGACGAGGCATTTCCGGAACTGCCGCTGCTCTGGCTCGACACCGAGGAGTCCGAGGGCGAGGTGTTCTGGATCGCGGCCGCCGATCTCGGCTGATCCGTCACGACAATCGAGCTCCGGCGGAACAAGTCAAATTCCGCCACGTTCATCCCCCGACGAAGTTCTCGTTTTCGGAGGATATCCGCATGCTCGCGCCATCGGGCGAATTGCTGCGCGCCGGCATGGCGCTGAAACTCAACCATCTCAAGCGGGCCGCCCAGTCCTACTTGCGCGACCGCACCAGCCAGGCCACCGGACACGCCACGTCCTATGCGGTCGCGGCGGGATTGTATGCGGCGACCGGGTTATTCCTGATCGCGACCACCTTTGTCGGCCTGATTGCGCTGTACCGCTGGGTTGCCATCACTTACGGACAGTTCTGGGGGTTTGGCGCCGTGGCGGTCGTGCTGCTGGTGCTGGCTGCAACCTGCGCTGGAGCCGCAATGGCACAGATGAATCGCCGGACCAAACCGATCGTGCCGCTTGCCAGCCGCCTGCGCGTTGCGATCGCGACTCCGCGGATACCGCGCGGAACGGTCCAGCAGGCGGTGAAGGAGGTTGCAACCGCGATTCCCCTGGTGCCGCTCGGGCCGGACGAGAACTCGGGCTCAACGGGTCGTGGCAGCAGGTCAAATCCTGTTCGCGACAGCCGGCCATTGCAGCTGGGCCTGATGGTCGCAGCTGCCGGATTGCTGGGCGTGACAGTGGCGCGGCGGAAGTACCGTCGCCACCGATTGGACGCATGATGTCCACGCCCCGATCAGGGCAATTCGACAGTTGGCTCCTGGTCGCCGCCACGACCGTCTTCGTGCTGGCTGCGGAACGGTATTTCCAGGGCTTCGGCCAGCCAAGGCCGCCCGAGACCCGCCGCAACACTGAAGCCAGCTCACCCGAAACCAATCCAGCGCATGCGGCCGCGCAGCCGGGCCGTGGCCGACGTTCGAACAACCCGTTCACGATCCCCTGGGCTGGCTGGAAGGACATCCTCTGGCGGACTTATCCCCGGATCGACGATGATCGACTGCTCGCAACAGCGGCCGGTGTCGTCTTCTTCGGCCTGCTCGCGATCTTTCCGGCCGTCACCGCGCTGGTATCGTTCTACGGCCTGTTCGCCGACCCCGTCACCATCGGCGATAATCTTCAGACCCTCGCGGTGATGCTGCCGGAAGGCACCTATCAGATCATCGGCGATCAGGTTACGCGCGTCGTCTCCAAGGGCAATGCCGAGTTGGGCACGACCTTCCTGATCGGCCTCGTGCTCGCAATCTGGAGTGCCAATGCTGGCGTCAAGGCCATTATCGACGCCCTCAACGTAGCCTACGAGGAACGCGAGAAGCGCGGCTTCATCCGGCTCAATATGGTCTCGCTGGCGTTTACCGTCGGCGGCATCGTGGCACTGCTGCTCATGGTCGGCGCCGTCGTCGCCTTCCCGCTCGCCCTTGATCACCTCCGGCTCGCGCCCGAAAGCAAGCTGATCATCGCGATTGCGCGCTGGCCCCTCCTGCTCGTGTTCCTGCTTGTCGCGCTGGCGCTGCTTTACCGGCTCGCGCCAAGCCGGGACGCACCGCGCTGGCAGTGGCTGAGCGTGGGCGCGGTGACCGCTGCCGTGCTCTGGATTGCCGGCTCGGCGCTGCTGTCCTGGTATCTGTCGGCCTTCGCCAATTACAACGCGACTTACGGTTCGCTCGGCGCCGCGATCGGCCTGATGATGTGGATGTGGATGTCGGCCATCGTCATCATGTTCGGGGCCGAGTTGAACTCGGAGATCGAGCGCCAGACCCTGCACGACACGACCACCGGGCAGCCGAAGCCGCTCGGCAGCCGTGAGGCCGTCTCCGCCGACACGGTCGGCGCCGCCGCTCCGAACTGATCGCGGAGGTCAGGCCGAGCTCCGGCCTGACCGAACTCGCCCTCAGCGCCTGATGATGACGGCTTCCAGATATTCGCCGTGCACGACTACCGTGCCGTCGTCGGCATGGTTGAACTCGCCCAGCAGTGTCATGAGATCGCCACGCAGCGCCGCCTGACCGGTCTCGTCGAGCGCGGCGAAGGCCTTCAGCATCGGTCCGTAGTACGATTTGAAGACATCGATCCAGTGCTCCGGCGAGCGATAGCGGAACACGAACATGCGCGGTTCGGCTGATATCTCCGAGGCCTTGGTGATGAACATCTCCTCGAGCCGTGCCTGCGTCCCCCACAAGGCCGGCGATTTCACACCCGCCGGTGGCGCCACATGCTTGCCGATGGTCTTGAAGAGCTGGCCGATGAACCCCTGCGGCGTCCAGTTGGCGAGGCCGATCTTGCCGCCGGATTTGCAGACCCGCGCAAGCTCGGAGGCCGCCTTGTCCTGGTCGGGCGTGAACATCACGCCGAAGGTCGAGACGACGACGTCGTAGCTGGCATCCGCAAACGGCAGCGCCTCCGCATCCGCCTCGCGAAATTCGACCGTCAGATGATCCGCCGCCGCGCGTTCCTGTCCGCGCCTCAGCAGCGCCGGCACATAGTCCGTGGACGTGACGTCACACCAGCGCCGCGCCGCCGCCAGCGTCGCATTGCCGTTGCCGGCGGCGACGTCCAGCACTTTGCTGCCGGCGCGCAAGTCCAGCGCCTCACAGAGCTGCTCGCCGACGATCTGCAAGGTGGTGCCTACGACGGCGTAGTCGCCGGACGACCAGGCGCCTTGCTGGCGCTGCTTGACGGCGGCGAGATCGGGTTGGGCGGGGGCCGGCTTGAGCGCTGCGGATGTCGACATGGCAATTCTCCTTGGGTTGAAAACGCCGGGACGATAAGGCGCATGCGGCTCGCTGGCCTTGAGAGCGGCGTTATTTTACGCTGAGACTGCCTTGATTTCCCCGCGGGAGCCGAGGGCAGCGTGACATTTCATTTCGAGGACTTCGTACTCGATCCCGAACGCCGCGAATTGCGGCGGATGGAGACGCATGTCGCGTTGGAGCCACAGGTGTTCGACCTGCTGCTCTATCTGGTCCGCAACCGCGAGCGCGTGGTGACGCGCGACAATCTGCTCGACGCGATCTGGAACGGCCGTGTCGTCTCGGAATCGACGCTGACCAGCCGGATCAACGCGGCGCGCCGTGCCGTCAACGACAATGGCGAGGAGCAGCGGCTGATCCGCACCATCGCGCGCAAGGGCATGCGCTTCGTCGGCGAGGTCAGAGAACTTTCCGCGGAAGCCATGCCCGCAGCACCAGGCAAGGCGTCCAACGCGCCGCCAACGGGATTGCCGCTGCCGGATCGTCCGGCCATCGCGGTGCTGCCGTTCACCAACATGAGCGGCGAGGCCGAGCAGGACTATTTCTCCGACGGCATCAGCGAGGACATCATCACCGCGCTGTCGAAGCTGCGCTGGTTCTTCGTGATCGCGCGCAATTCGTCCTTCATCTACAAGGGGCGCATGGTCCATCTGCGGCAGGTCGCCGAGGAGCTGGGCGTGCGCTATGTCGTCGAAGGCAGCGTCCGCAAGGACGGCGATCGCGTCCGCATCACCGCCCAGCTCAACGACGTTGCCACCGGCAGCCATCTCTGGGCCGAGCGCTACGACCGCGAGCTCGCCGACGTCTTCGCCGTGCAGGACGAGATCACGGAGGCGATCGTCGGCGCGATCGAGCCGCAGCTCTACGCCGCGGAAAACTTCCGCGCCCAGCGCAAGCTCCCGGACAGCATGGACGCCTGGGATCTCGTGATGCGCGCGCTATCACATTACTGGCGCGTGACGCGGCAGGATCATGTCGTGGCGCAGGCGCTGCTCGAAAAGGCCATCGCCCTCGACCCGAACTACGGCAAGGCGCTCGGCCTGCTCGGCACCAGCTACATGTTCACGGCGCATATGGGCTGGATGGAGATGGCCAGCGCAATAGCCGCTGCCGAGCGCGCCGCGCGCGCGGCGACCCGGGCCGACGACGAGGATGCCTGGGCGCACAACGCGCTTGGCCATGTCCACCTGTTCGCGCGGCGCTTCGAGGACTCGCTGGCGGAGTTCGAGACCGCGCTTCGGCTCAATCCGAACTTCGCGCTGGCGCAGGGCTATTACGGCCTGGCGCTCGGCTATTGCGGCCGCTGGCAGGATGCCGACGAGGCCGCGCGCAGGGCGATCCGCCTCAGCCCGCGCGACCCCTACGCTCCGGTTTATTTCGGCATCGCCGCCTATGCCCGCTTCCTCGGCGGTGATGACGCGGAGGCGATCCGGTTGGCCCAGGAGGCCTTGCGCCAACGCAGCGATTTCGTCGGCGCGCATCGGGTGCTGACCGCGGCCGCCGGCATGGCCGGGCACATGGAGATCGCCCGTGCCGCCCTGAAGGAGCTCCGCCGTGCCCAGCCGAACGTGTCGCTCGCCTGGATCGCCGAGTTCATGCCGGTCAAACTCGCCCCCGACCGCGAGCGCTATCTCGAGGGCTTTCGCCGGGCAGGCCTGACATAGGCTTTGCTGACATAAGCCTTACAGAGGCAGCTATCCCCTCGAATCAACAATGATGTTAGGGTCATGCCGCTTGGGGGAGCATGAGGCGTGACGGGTTCGCACAGCAGCCCATGTTTTCCCGGAGTGAGGCAGTCAGCTCTTTGAGGCGTAACGCGCGGCATGATTCGCATTTCGACGATCTTCATCGCCATCTGCATGGTTCTGGTCGCGGCCTCGCTCGGGCTGGTCCTCTATTTGGTTGCCGGCATCAGCGGAACCGAATCCGCGATCGTGGCGTTGACCGCGCTGACCTTCCTGATCCTCTACAACGCGGTGTCGATGCGGCTGCGCGATCGCAACGACGTTGGCGGCCAGATCGCCGATCTGTCGCGCGGCACCGCCGACCTCGCCCGCCAGGTCGCCGAGTTCGGCCGCCGGCTGGCTGCGATCGAGGGGCGCATCGCCTCGTCCAATTCGACCAACACCGACCGCATCCAGTCGGTGGCGGGCGAGATCAACGAGCTCGGCGGGCTCGTCAGGCAGCTCGCGACCACCGTGTCGGCCCACGAGGATCTTCTGGTTGGCAACGCGCCGGTCCCCTCTCCTGCTCCCGCTCCGGTCGCGATGCCGGAACCTGAGGCGCCGATCGACCTGATTGCAATGCCCGAGGAGCGCCCGGTTGCGCCTCCCCCGCTCCCGGCAGCGGCACCGCGGCCGACGCCGCCAGCGGTTCAGACCAAGACCGCCAACGCGGTTCAGGCGGTCAACGGACGCAACCAGCCCCAGATGCTGGCGACGCTGCGCAACGCGATCGACGAGAACCGCATCGACATCTTCCTGCAGCCGATGGTGACGCTGCCGCAGCGCAAGGTGCGGTTCTACGAGGCGGTGACGCGGGTACGTGACGGTCGCGACCAGCTGATTGCCGCCGAGGAGTTCATCAGCATCGCCGAGGCCTCGGGGCTGATCGGGCGCATCGACAACATGGTGATGCTGCGCTGCGTGCAGGTGCTGCGCCGCCTGATGGTGCGCAACAAGGATGTCGGCGTGTTCTGCAACGTCGCGGCCTCCACGCTCGGCAATTCGACCAGCTTCGCGCAGTGCCTCGACTTCCTCGAAGCCAACCGGGCACTGGCGCCGTCGCTGGTGCTGGAATTCAAGCAATCGACCTTCCGCAATCTCGGCCCGGCGGAAACCGAGAATCTCGCAGCTCTCGCCCAGCGCGGCTTCCGCTTCTCGATCGACCACGTCACGGATTTGCGCATCGAGCCGCGCGAGCTCGCCGACCGCGGCGTGCGCTTCATCAAGGTGCCGGCCTCGCTCCTGCTCGACCCCAGGCAGGCCTCGACCTCGGACATCCACCCCTCCGACCTCTCCGATCTGCTCGGCCGCTTCGGCATCGACCTGATCGCCGAGCGCATCGAAGGCGAGCGCGCGGTGGTCGATTTGCTCGACTATGACGTGCGGTTCGGCCAGGGCTTCCTGTTCGCGCCGCCCCGGCCATTGCGGCCGGAAGGGGCATCTGCTACCGGCGGGGCCGCGCCGAACCAGGCGCAGGACACCCAGGGATCCAATGGCTCCGCTCCCCCCAGCCCAGGTGCGACGTCTGCAGCACCTCCAGCCCAACGCATCACCACCGGCAGCGCCGCTCTCGCGCGGCGTATCTGATCGGCCGCGCGCATCATGACCACGCTGCATTTTGTCGAAAGCCTGCGCGAGCTCGTGGGCGGTGTGGACGTCGTGCTCAGCGACATCTGGGGCGTGGTCCATAACGGCCTGGAATCCTTCCCGGAGGCCTGCGAGGCGCTGCACAACTATCGCAGCCGTGGCGGTACGGTGATCCTGATCACCAATGCGCCGCGCCCGGCGGATTCGGTGCAGCGGCAGCTCCGCAAGCTCGGCGTCGCGGACGAGACCTATGACGCCATCGTCTCGTCGGGCGACCTGACGAGGCTCTATGTCGCCGAGCATCCCGGCCGCAAGATGTTCTGGCTCGGGCCCGAACGCGACAACTCGATCTATCGCGGCCTTGATGCGGTGACCGCGCCGCTGGAAGAGGCCGACTATATCGTCTGCACCGGGCTCTACGACGACGAGACCGAGACCGCGGAAGACTATCGCGGCATGATGCTGCAGGCGCGCGAGCGCAAGCTGACGCTGGTCTGCGCCAACCCCGATATCGTGGTCGAGCGCGGCGACCGGCTGATCTATTGCGCCGGCGCGATTGCCGAACTCTATCGCGAGATCGGCGGCGAGGTGATCTTCTACGGCAAGCCGCACCGGCCGATCTACGAGCGCGCGATGGCGCTCGCAGGCGAGCGCCAGGGCCACCCGATCGACCGGAAAAAGGTGCTGGCGATCGGCGATTCCGTCCGCACCGACCTGACCGGGGCGCGCGAATTCGGCATCGACTGCCTGTTCGTCACCCGCGGCATCCATGCCGAGGAGTTCGAGGGGCTCGACCAGCTCGACCCGACATCGGTGATGGAATTGTTCGGCCACCCGCCGAAAGCGTTGATGCGCGAATTGAAGTGGTGATGCTGGAGCTCTCGGCGACTCAGGCTTAGACGAATTGCTAAGCTCCAGACGCCGTCATGGCCGGGCCTGACCCGGCCATCCACGTCTTACTTCTAGCATCAGGAACGTGGATGCCCGGGACAAGCCCGGGCATGACGTTCCAAATGAAAAATGATTGTCCGGCGAAGAGCGCGCTTACGCGCTCGCCATGTCCGGGAAGACCGCCTCGATCTTGGTCTTCAGCGTCGCCGCGTTGAACGGCTTGACGATGTAGTTGTTCACGCCGGCCTTCTTGGCCGCGATCACGTTCTCGGTCTTCGATTCGGCCGTGATCATGATGAAGGGCGTGGTGGCGAGGTTCGGATCCGCGCGCACTTCGCGCAGCAAATCGTAGCCCGTCATCGGCTCCATGTTCCAGTCGGAGATCACGAGGCCGTACTTCTTGCCGCGCATCTTGTTCAGCGCCGCCGAACCATCGCTGGCATCATCGATGTTCTCGAAGCCAAGCTGCTTCAGCAGATTCCTGATGATACGGATCATGGTGCTGTAGTCGTCAACCACCAGAACCGACATCGACAAATCAACCGCCATCTCGACTCCCCCAACGCAAACCAGGAATGTTACAATCGGATCCGCCAGCTCTAGCCCCGCGGTTCCACGTTTCAAGCACTAGCACCGAGGCGTTAAACAGCGCGTTAATCGCGGGCGCCCTCGAAGGACTGAAATCGCATTCAATGCGGCCGCCCCCCTCCCGCTTGACTTCATCCAGCCGGTCAAGCCACGGTCCGAGCCGATCCTGCCGCTTCGAGAATTCCCCTGATGGCCCCGCATTTTACCGTTATTCGCGACTCCACGCCGGATTCCGCGATTCTCAGGGGCGCCGTGGTCGCGATGGGCAATTTCGACGGCGTTCATCTCGGCCATCGTGCGGTGATCGCGGCGGCCCTGGAAATGGGCCGAGCGCATGGCCGCCCTGCACTGGCGTTGACCTTCGAGCCGCATCCGCGCCGGTTTTTCAGCCCGAACACACCCCAATTCCGCCTGACTGACGAGCCGGCGAAGCTGCGGCTGCTGGCCGGCACCGGGCTTGCCGGCGCCGTGGTCATGACCTTCGACAAGGCGCGGGCCGGCACCAGTGCGCAAGATTTCATTCATCATGACCTGATCGGGCGTCTTGGTGTCAGCGGCATAGCTGTCGGCTACGACTTCCATTTCGGCAAGGGACGGGTCGGCTCGCCGAGCCTGCTGGCCGACGAGGCACCCCGGCTCGGCATCGAGGTCGACGTGCAGCCGCATGTCGACATCGACGAGCGGCCGGTCTCCTCCAGCGCCATCCGGATCGCACTCGCCGAAGGCCAGATCGACGAGGCCACCACCATGCTGGGCGCCCCCTGGTTCATCACCGGTGAGGTGATCCACGGCGAAAAGCGCGGCCGCGACCTCGGCTACCCCACCGCCAACATCCGCCTCGATGCCAATTGCGGCCTCAAGCACGGCATCTACGCGGTGCGGGTCGGGCGCGGCGCCGAGCGGCTGGACGGCGTGGCGAGCTTCGGCCGCCGCCCGACCTTTGATAATGGCGCGCCGCTGCTGGAAATCTTCCTGTTCGACTTCAAGGGCGACCTCTACGGGCAGGCACTCGACTGCGCCTTCGTCGGCTTCATCCGCGAGGAGCTGAAATTCGACAGCCTGGAGGCCCTGATCCGCCAGATGGACGACGATTCCATCCGCGCCCGCACCATTCTGGCCGCCGCCCCGGACGCCTTTCCGCGGCTTGGCGCCGTTGATTGAGGCCGAAAGACCGGCCCGCCGGGCCTTTGCGCTTCCCCCGGCCGGCTGCTATGGAGGGCCATGTTTGCGCGGCGCATCATAGGGATTAGCGGCCCGGCTTCCGCCTGAGCTTTCGGCTCGGCGCAAGACCGGGATTTCGTCGTTCCGCCCCGCGATTCCGCATCGCCATCCGTTTCCGCGCCATTCCGAGCCAGTCAGCATCATGTCCGAAAAGCCGCAAAAGTCCGACGCCAAAGACTATTCGAAGACCCTGTTCCTGCCGCAGACGGAATTCCCGATGCGCGCCGGCCTGCCGCAGCGCGAGCCGGAGATCCTGAAATACTGGAACGACATCGGCCTCTACGACAAGCTGCGCAAGGAAGCCGAGGGCCGCGCCAAGTTCGTGCTTCATGACGGCCCGCCCTACGCCAACGGCAACATCCATATCGGGCACGCCCTGAACAAGATCCTCAAGGACGTCGTGACCAAGAGCCAGCAGATGCTCGGCTACGACTCCAATTACGTGCCCGGCTGGGACTGCCACGGCCTGCCGATCGAATGGAAGATCGAGGAGGAGAATTACCGCTCCAAGGGCAAGCAGAAGCCGGACTTCCGCGACTCCGCCGCGATGGTGGCTTTCCGTAAAGAGTGCCGCGCCTATGCGACGCACTGGATCAACGTCCAGCGCGAGGAATTCAAGCGGCTCGGCATCATCGGTGACTGGGATCATCCCTATCAGACGATGAGCTATCCGGCCGAAGCGCAGATCGCCCGCGAGCTGATGAAGTTCGCGGCCAACGGCACGCTCTATCGCGGCTCCAAGCCGGTGATGTGGAGCGTGGTCGAGAAGACCGCGCTGGCGGAGGCCGAGGTCGAGTATGAGGACCACACCTCCGACACGGTGTGGGTGAAGTTTCCCGTCACGTCTCCGGCACATGGCGCGCTCGCCTCGGCCAGCGTCGTGATCTGGACCACCACGCCATGGACGCTGCCGGGCAACCGCGCGATCTCGTTCTCGCCGAAGATCGCCTACGGCCTCTATGAGGTCACTGACGCGCCTGCGGATAACTGGGCCAAGAACGGCGACCTGCTGATCCTGGCGGATGCGCTGGCCGAAAGCGTGTTCAAGCAAGCCCGCGTCACCACCTACAAGAAGGTGCGCGACATCCCGGCCGACACGCTCGATGCGGTGGAATGCGCGCATCCGCTGAAAGGCGTCGGCGGCGGCTACGAGTTCACGGTCCCATTGCTTCCCGGCGATCACGTCACCGACGACACCGGCACCGGCTTCGTGCACACCGCGCCCGGTCACGGCCGCGAAGACTTCGACGTCTGGATGGCCAATGCGCGCGAACTGGAAGCACGCGGCATCAACACCACCATCCCCTATACCGTCGACGAAAATGGCGCCCTCACCGACCACGCACCGGGCTTCACCGGCAAGCGCGTGCTCACCGACAAGGGCGAGAAGGGCGATGCCAACGAGGCCGTGATCAAGGCGCTGATCGAGGCCGGCAAGCTGCTCGCGCGCGGCCGCCTCAAGCACCAATATCCGCATTCCTGGCGCTCGAAGAAGCCGGTGATCTTCCGCAACACGCCGCAATGGTTCATCGCGATGGACAAGGACATCAGCGAGGACGGCCACGCTAAAAAGGGCGACACACTGCGCGCCCGCGCGCTGCACGCGATCTCGGTCACGCAATGGGTGCCGCCGTCGGGCGAGAATCGCATCAACGGCATGATCGCCAATCGCCCGGACTGGGTGATCTCGCGCCAGCGCGCCTGGGGCGTGCCGATCGCCGTGTTCGTGCGCGAGAAGAGCGACGGTTCGGCCGAGATCCTGCAGGACGAGATCGTCAACCAGCGTATCACCGAAGCCTTCATGGAAGAAGGCGCCGATGCCTGGTACATGGACGGCGCCCGCGAGCGCTTCCTCGGGTCCCGTGCGGCTGAGGACTGGAAGAAGGTCGACGACATCTGCGACGTCTGGTTCGATTCCGGCTCCACCCACGCCTTCGTGCTCGAGGATCGCCAGAACTTCCCGCAGCTCGGCAACATCGTCCGCAAGGTCGACGGCGGCAGCGACACCGTGATGTATCTGGAAGGCAGCGACCAGCATCGCGGCTGGTTTCACTCCTCCTTGCTGGAAAGCGCAGGCACCCGCGGCCGCGCGCCCTACGACATCGTGCTGACCCACGGCTTCACGCTCGACGAGAACGGCCGCAAGATGTCGAAGTCGATCGGCAACACCGTCGAGCCGCAGAAGGTGATCAAGGATTCGGGCGCGGACATCCTGCGCCTGTGGGTCTGCGCCACCGACTATGCCGACGACCAGCGCATCGGCCCGGAGATCCTGAAGAACACCATCGAGACCTATCGCAAGCTGCGCAACACCGCGCGCTGGATGCTCGGAACGCTGCATCACTTCAAGCCGGGCGAGAAGGTCGCCCATGCCGAAATGCCCGAGCTCGAGCGGTTGATGCTGCACGAACTGGCCGGGCATGCCGAAACCATTCGCAAGGCCTATGCCGCGTTCGACTACAAGACCGTCGTCGCAAGCCTCTCGGCCTTCATGAACTCCGAGCTGTCCGCGTTCTATTTCGACATCCGCAAGGACACGCTGTATTGCGATCCGCCGTCCTCGGTGGCCCGCAAGGCAGCGCTCACCACGATCGACCTGTTGTGCGACGCCATCCTGAAATGGCTCGCCCCGATCCTCAGCTTCACGACCGACGAAGCCTGGCGGATGTTCCGGCCGAATGAGGCGCCTTCCGTCCATTTGACCCTCTTCCCCGAGGGCCTCGAACAATTCCGTGACGCTAGGCTCGCCGCGAAATGGGAGATCATTCGCAACGTCCGCCGCGTCGTCACCGGCGCGCTCGAACTCGAGCGTGCGGCCAAGAACATCGGCTCGTCGCTGGAGGCCTCGCCGGTGATCTATGTCGCCGAGCGCGACATGCTGGCGACGCTGTTCGACATCGACCTCGCCGAAATCTGCATCACCTCGAATTACGAGGTGCGCGAGGGTGAGGCGCCGGCATCGGCGTTCCGTCTCGATGCCGTGCCCGGTGTCGCGGTCGTGGTCGAGAAGGCGGTCGGCACCAAATGCGCCCGCTCCTGGAAGATTTCGCCGACGGTGGGTGAAGACCCTGAATATCCCGACGTCACCCCGCGCGACGCCAAGGCGCTGCGCGAATGGAAGGCGCTCGGGGTGGTGGCCTGATCCCCTGCCATGGCCCCGCTCCGCGCCGGCATCCTCGCGGCAATGGTCACGCTCGTGGCCGACCAGGCCTCAAAGCTCTGGCTGCTGAACGGTTTCGACCTTGCCCGACGCGGCGTGGTGAAGGTGATGCCGTTCTTCGACCTGGTGCTGGCCTGGAACATCGGCATCAGCTTCGGCTGGCTCCAGAACGACAGCCAGGCCGCCCAGATCGCGCTGATGGCGGTCAAGGCCGTTGCGGTGGTCGCCCTCGCCATCTGGATGGCCCGCTCCCACACCCTGCTGGCGACGGTCGCGCTGGGCCTGATCATTGGCGGCGCCATCGGCAACGGCATCGACCGCTTCGCCTATGGCGCGGTGGTCGATTTCGCCCTGTTCCATATCGAGATCGGCGGAAATACCTATAATTGGTACGTGTTCAACCTCGCGGACGTGGCCATCGTTGTCGGGGTGGTGGGGCTATTGTATGATTCCTTCCTGGGGGTACCCGCCGCAAAAGCGCCCTGATCCCGGCCGATACGGGCTGGCAGGTGGAACCTTGCTTTTTGCGAGGATTGGCCGCGTGTGAGCGGAAAAGAGCAGCTATCTGCCACAATATGGAACAGGTACAGTAATGCGCAGCTCCGAGACCAGCGGTTCGATGGTTCGAGACCCCAAAGCGGGGTTCTGGCGGGCGCTGAAATTGTGCGCTGTCATGCTCGGCATCGGTCTCGTCATGTCGGCAGGCCCGGTGCGCGCCGGTGACGACGACGAGGACGACGATGGGATGACCTTCGAAGAGAAGATCATCGACAATCTGATGTCCGGCATCGGCGCCAAGAGCATGGAAAAGCCCGGCATCGAATACCGCGAGCGCTCGCCGCTGGTCGTGCCGCCCAAGCTGGACCTGCCGCCGCCCGCGACCCAGGCCAAGAATGCGCCGAACTGGCCCAAGGACCCCGAGGAAAAGCGCCGCAAGGAAGCCATCGCCGCGCGCAAGAAGGCCACCAAGGCCACCGAGAACTGGCAGGCCGCCCAGCCGCTGACGCCCGCCGAGATGAAGGCCGGCGAGGTCGCCGCAGCCCCTCGCACCAACAACGACCCGATCCAGCCGGGCACCAACGGCAACCCGTCGCTCAGCCCTGCCGAGCTGGGTTTTTCCGGCGGCCTGTGGAATATGATGAGGGGCGTCGGCGGCAAGGGCGAGACCAAGCAATTCACGACCGAGCCCCCGCGCCAGTCACTGGTCGAGCCGCCGCCGGGCTACCAGACGCCCTCTCCGAGCTATGCCTATGGCGCTGGAGAGGACAAGTCGCGGCGGACCTATTTCGACATCATGTCGGGCAAGGACAAGGAACAATAGCGTTCCCGTCCTGCCGCGGTATCCTGACCGCAGCGAATCTGGCGCCACCGGCGGATGCACGCCGGGGCGCGATCTAGATTGCCTATCAGTAACTTGCCACCGCGTTGAGTTCTCTGCTTCGTGACGCGAAGCCTCAGCCGCACGGTGTAGCATGCCGTGCCTTTCGAGCCGGACGTCCGGGCTCGGCCTTTCACCAAGGATCATGATGTCCGCTAACCGATCGGTTGCCTGCCTCCTTGCCGCGCTGCTTTCGACGAGTGTCCTGACGGCCGGCGCGGCCCTCGCCCAGACCACGGTGACATCGGCTCCGCCCGCCAGCTTCACGCTTGGCAATGGCATGCAGGTCGTGGTGATCCCGGACCACCGCACGCCCGTGGTCACCGAGATGATCTGGTACAAGGTCGGTTCGGCCGACGAGACGCCGGGCAAGTCCGGTCTCGCGCACTTTCTCGAGCATCTGATGTTCAAGGGCACCTCGAAGCATCCGGTCGGCGAATTCTCCCAGACCGTGCTCCGCGTCGGCGGCAACGAGAACGCCTCGACCTCGGTCGACTACACCAATTATTACCAGCGCGTGCCGAAAGAGCAGCTGCCGACCATGATGGAGTTCGAGGCCGATCGCATGACCGGCCTGATCCTCAAGGACGAGAACGTGCTGCCCGAGCGCGACGTCGTGCTCGAGGAATACAACATGCGCGTCGCCAACAATCCGGACGCGCGGCTCAACGAGCAGATCATGGCCGCGCTCTATCTCAATCATCCCTATGGCCGGCCCGTGATCGGCTGGCACCAGGAGATCGAGAAGCTCGACCGCGAGGACGCGCTCGCCTTCTACCGCCGCTTCTACGCGCCGAACAACGCGATCCTGGTCATCGCAGGCGACGTCGAGGCCGCCGACATCCGTCCGCTGGTCGAACGCAATTTCGGCTCGATCCCGGCCCAGCCCGCGATCCCGGCACGCCGCGTCCGCCCGCAGGAGCCGGAGCCGGCCGCACCGCGCACCGTCACGCTGGCCGATCCACGCGTCGAGCAGCCAAGCCTGCGCCGCTATTATCTCGTTCCTTCCGCAACCACGGCCGCAGCCGGCGAAAGCGCGGCCCTCGATGTGCTGGCGCAGTTGATGGGCAGCGGCAGCAACTCCTATCTCTACCGCGCGCTCGTGGTCGACAAGCCGCTCGCGGTCTCGGCCAGCGCCAGCTATTCGAGCATCTCGCTCGATCCGACCCAATTCGCCGTGTCGGCTTCGCCGAAACCCGGCGTCAGTTTCGCCGAGGTCGAGCAGGTGATCGACGGCGTCATTGCCGACGTCGCGCAGAATCCCATCCGCGCCGAGGATCTGGAGCGGGTCAAGACGCAGCTGATCGCGGAAGCGATCTACGCGCAGGACAATCAGGCGGTGCTGGCGCGCTGGTATGGCGGCGCACTGACGACGGGCCTGTCGATCGAGGACATCCGAAGCTGGCCGGACCGCATCCGTGCTGTCACCGCCGAGCAGGTTCGCACGGCTGCGCAGAAATGGCTCGAGAAGAAGCGCTCGGTGACGGGCTATCTGATCAAGGACACCGGCGCCGCCAAGCGCGAGGAGAAGCGTTCGTGACCTATCCCTTCCTTCGACGCATTGCATTCTCCCTTGCCGCCGGCACCGCGTTCGCGCTCGCGACCATCTCGCCATCGCAAGCCGCAGCAAAGATCCAGCGCCTGGTCTCGCCTGGCGGCATCGAGGCCTGGTTCGTGCAGGATGCGACCGTGCCGCTGATCGCCATGGAATATTCCTTTGCCGGCGGCTCGTCCCAGGACCCCAGGGACAAGTCGGGTGTCGCCAATCTGGTCGGCGACCTCCTCGACGAAGGCTCCGGCGATCTCGACTCCAAGACCTTCCACGAACGGCTCGACCGCCGCGCCATCGAGCTCAATTTCAGCACCAGCCGCGATACCTTCCGCGGCAGCCTGCGCATGCTGCGCGACAACAAGGACGAGGCCTTCGACCTGCTCCGGAGCGCGCTGACCTCGCCGCATTTCGACGCCGCCGACGTCGAGCGTATCCGTTCACAGGTGATCTCGGGCCTGCGCCGCGAGACCACCAACCCGACCTCGCTGGCGAGCCGCAAATTCCTGGAGGTCGCATTCGGCGACCATCCCTACGGACGGCAGACCAACGGCACGCTCGACAGCGTGCCGACCATCACGATCGCCGACATGAAGGATTATGTCGGCCGCGTGCTCGCCAGGGACACCTTGAAGATCGCGGTCGTCGGCGACGTCGATCCCGCCACGCTCGGCAAGCTGCTCGACCACACCTTCGGCAGCCTGCCCGCCAAGGCCAACCTCACGCCGGTCGCCGACGTCGAGGCGGCCAAGCCGCCGCAGCGCGCCTTCGTGCCGCTCGACGTGCCGCAAACCGTCATCACCTTCGGCGGCCCCGGCGTGAAGCGCAGCGATCCGAACTTCATGGCCGCCTATGTCGTCAACCACATTCTCGGCGGCGGCGGCCTCTCCTCTCGGCTCTATCACGAGGTCCGCGAGAAGCGCGGGCTGGCCTATTCGGTATTCGAATCGCTGCTCTGGATGGAGCATTCGGCGATCTTCATCGGCAATACCGGCACGCGCGCCGACCGCGCCGGCGACACCGTCGACGCCATCCAGAAGGAGGTGCGACGCATCGCCGAGGAGGGCCCGACACAGAAGGAGCTCGACGAGGCCAAGTCCTACCTCAAGGGCTCGCAGATGCTGGCGCTCGACACCTCCTCCAAGCTGGCGCAGGCGCTGCTGCAATATCAGCAGGACAAGATGCCGATCGACTACATCGAGAAGCGCAACGCCATCGTCGATGCCGTGACGCTCGATGACGCCAAGGCGGCCTCCAAGCGGCTCTGGGGCCAGGGCCTCCTGACCGTCGTCGTCGGCCGCGCCCCGCAGGCCGCCGCGCAGCCGGCAGCGGCACCGGCGACGAAGTCCAACTGACGTCCCTTATGTTTCCTGAAATGGCCGGGCTCGTCCGGCCATTTGCGTTTCGCATGGGCGCCATTGCCGAATGGTGACGTCCGGGATATGTCCGGACATCACGAATGGTGTTCCCATGCTGCGGATATCCCGCGATCTCGTCATCGACGAGCACGACATCGAGATCGGCTTTGTTCGCGCCTCGGGCCCCGGCGGCCAGAACGTCAACAAGGTCGCAACCTCGGCGCAACTGCGCTTCGACACCCGCAAGCTGACCTTGCCGGAGGATGCCGCACTGCGCCTTGCCCGTCTCGCAGGCCAGCGCATGACCAAGGACGGCGTCATCGTGATCCAGGCTCAGCGCTTCCGCACCCAGGAGCGCAACCGGCAGGATGCGATCGACCGCCTCATCGAGATCCTGAGCGAGGCGATGATACGACCGAAGCCGCGGCGCGCGACAAAGCCGACCTTCGGCTCCAAGCAACGCCGGCTTGAGGGCAAGAAGCGCCGCAGCGATATCAAGTCGAAGCGCGGCGGACATTTCGACGATTGATCGCTGCAGTCGATCGCACCGCAGATCGGTGCGAGGCACATCGCGCGCTTTACGTTTTGTTCCCGTCCGAAACAGCCCGCTACTACCACCGCATCTTTGCTGGCGCCTAGAGTTTACGCACGCTGAATTTGACGTGGATGGGCGGGCTTTTGGCGATGCGTGCGATCGTGCTGGGATTGTGCACCGCGATGGTGCTGACGGTGCGGGGCGCCGACGCACAAATGCCGTTGCCCGTCGCCAAGCCGCCGGATGGCGCGACGCTGTTCAAGCAGCAATGCGCGGTGTGCCACACAACAAGCTCGTCGGAACCGATGCGGCAAGGCCCGCCACTGGTCAGGATCGTCGGACGGCCGGCGGGCAAGGTCGAAGGCTTTCACTATTCGGAAGGCCTCGCGAAGGCCGACTTCACCTGGGACGAAACGAAGCTCGATGTTTGGCTGACAAATCCGCAAGCCGTCATTCCCGGCGTTGTCATGGCCTATCGTCAGGCGAAGGCGGAAACCCGCGCCGCCATCATCACCTATCTCAAGGAGCTGAACTGAATGGCCAAGCCCGTCCATTCCATGATCCGCGTGCTCGACGAGGCGCGCTCGCTCGATTTCTACAAGCGTGCCTTCGGCCTCGAAATCACCGACCATCTGAAATTCCCCGATTTTGCCCTGATCTACCTGCGTCACCCCTCGTCACCTTTCGAGGTGGAGTTGACGGTCAATTTCGATCGCAAGGAGCCTTACGCCCTCGGTGACGGCTACGGCCACCTCGCCGTGGTGGTCGAGGATCTCGATGCCGAACATGCCCGCTTCGAGCGCGAGAAGCTGGCGCCGGGTCCGCTGCGCGACTTCAAGCACGACGGCAAGACGCTGGCACGCTTCTTCTTCGTCAGCGATCCCGATGGCTACAAGATCGAGGTGATCCAGCGGGGCGGACGTTTCAACTAGCCAAAATCAAAAAATCAAAATCAACGGAGGAAACCATGAGAGAAGTCGATCGTCGAAGCAAGCACAGCCGCCGCGTCTTTCTCAAGGGCGCGGCGACCGCCGTGCCAGTCGCCGCCGTTGCGACCAGCGTTGCTGTCAGCATCGAGGGTGCCTGGGCCGATGAGGCCAGCACGCTCTCACCGGCCACGATGAAGACACTGCTGAAGGTCGCGCGGGATATCTATCCGCACGACGTCCTCGGCGACAGCTATTACATCACCGCGATCAAGCCGTGGGACGGCAAGGCCGCCAAGGATCCCGCCGTCAAGTCGCTGATCAGCGACGGCATCACCAGGCTCGATCAGAACGCGCGGGATCGCCACAAGGTCCCGTACGCCGAGGTGCCATGGGAGGCCGACCGCGTCGTGCTTCTGAAGGAGATCGAGCAGAGCGACTTCTTCCAGAAGGTGCGCGGCGACCTCGTCGTCTCGCTCTACAACCAGAAAGAGGTCTGGCCGCGGTTCGGCTACGAGGGCTCCTCCGCCGAGCACGGCGGCTACATCAACCGCGGCTTTGCCGACATCGACTGGCTGCCCAAGGCTTGAAGGCCACCCCAACGGTTCAGGAGAACGCATATGGCAAAATTCGATCTGAACGACTCCAGCGTTGTGGTGATCGTCGGCTCCGGCGCCGGCGGCGGCACGCTGGGCAACGAGCTCGCGCAGAAGGGCATCAAGGTGGTCATCCTCGAGGCCGGGCCGCGCATCGAGAACCAGGACTTCGTCAACGACGAGTGGGAGAGTTTTTCCCAGCTCGCGTGGACCGATGCGCGCACCACGTCGGGCAACTGGCGCGTCGCGAAAGACTTCTCGGGTCTTCCGGCCTGGATAGTCAAGGCGGTCGGCGGCTCGACCACGCACTGGGCCGGCGCGTCGCTGCGCTTCGACGAGCATGAGTTCAAGGTGAAGAGCACTTACGGCAGCCTTCCCGGCGCTAACTTGCTGGACTGGCCAGTGACGCTGGCGGAGATCGAGCCATGGTACGCCAAGGCCGAGAACAAGATGGGCGTGACCCGCACCAACGGCATTCCCGGACTTCCCGGCAACAACAATTTCAAGGTGCTGGAGGCCGGCGCGAAGAAGCTCGGCTACAAAACCGTGCACACCGGGAACATGGCGATCAACAGCCAGCCGCGCGACGGCCGCGGCGCCTGCCAGCAGATCGGCTTCTGCTTCCAGGGCTGCAAATCCGGCGCGAAATGGTCGACGCTATACACCGAGATCCCCAAGGGCGAGGCGACCGGCAATCTCGAGGTGCGGCCGGGCAGCATGGCGGTCAAGATCGAGCACGACGCCAGCGGCAAGGTCACCAGCGTGGTCTACGCCGACGAGACCGGCGCAATGCAGCGCCAGAAAGCACGCATCGTCGCGGTGGCCGGCAATTCGATCGAAAGCCCGCGGCTGCTGCTCAACAGCGCCTCGAGTGTGTTCCCCGACGGCCTCGGCAATTCATCGGGCCAGGTTGGCCGCAACTACATGCGGCACATGACCGGCAGCGTCTACGCGGTGTTCGAGAAATCGGTGCACATGTATCGCGGCACCACCATGGCCGGCATCATCCGTGACGAGGCCGCCAACAACCCGAAGCGCGGCTTCGTCGGCGGCTACGAGATGGAGACGCTGTCGCTCGGTCTGCCGTTCATGGCGGCATTCCTCAATCCCGGCGCCTGGGGCCGCCCGTTCACCGCCGCACTCGACGGCTATCCCAGGATGGCCGGCATGTGGCTGGTCGGCGAGGACATGCCGCAGGAGACCAACCGCATCACGCTCGATCCCGTCGTGAAGGACAAGTTCGGACAGCCGGTCGCAAGCGTGCATTTCGACGACCATCCCAACGACCTCGCGATGCGCGCGCATGCCTACAAGCAGGGCGCGGCCGTCTACGACGCCGTCGGCGCTACCGTGACCTATCCGACGCCGCCTTATCCAAGCACGCACAATCTCGGCACCAACAGGATGAGCGAGAAGCCGCGCGACGGCGTGGTCAACAAGTTCGGGCAAAGCCACGACGTCAAGAACCTGTTCGTCTCCGACGGCAGCCAGTTCACCAGCGGCGCGGCCTGCAACCCGACGCTGACCATCGTCGCGCTGGCGATGCGGCAGGCGGACTACATCGCGGGCGCGATGCAGAAGAAGGAGATTTGAGGTCGGGCAGCTTCACCTCTGATTGGAGAGGCGTGGTAGGCACTTCGCCTGCGGCCATCCTTCGAGACGCCCGCCTTCGGCGGGCCCTCAGGATGAGGTCGTGCTGCTCGTCGAGATATCAGACCCTCATGGTGAGGAGCCCGCCAAAGCGGGCGTCTCGAACCATGCAGGCCGAGCACGTCCGGCAGAACGATATCGAGAATGCGGATGCTGGCTCTCGCGGTAGGGGCTACTCGGCCGCATCGAGAATGGGCGCCTTGAACGCCTGCGCCGACGCCATCGTCTTCGACCGGTAGATCAGGCACGAGCAGCGCAGCAGCGAGGCGAAATTGTTGACCTCACCGTGATGGTCGAGCACCTCGTTGTAGAGCGTGGTCAGGAACTTGCCGACGCTCATGTTCTCCTTGGCCGCGATCTCCTCCAGCGTGTCCCAGAACGCCATTTCCAACCGGATCGACGTGCAGTGGCCGCCGATCCGCAGAGATCGGGTCTGGGATTCGTAGTCGCGTTGGGGCTGATGCGCGAAGAGATGGCACATGGCGTCCTCCCGTCCTGTTGCCGTTTTTTCACGATGCTACACCGCGGCCGGGCGCCTCACAATCGGGACCGAGGGAGACGAGCGGATCGCGTGTGGGGAAGGATTTTCGCGAACGTCCAATATCTTCAATGTGATAGATGCCCGTCTTCCCCAGCCCAGAACGTTCCTGTTGCCCAGCGCATGCTTTTGACGCAACACGGCCTAGAATAGCGCTGCCAGCGAATCCAGATCGAGCCCAAGATCGAGTTAATGCCCGTCCGTCAGCTTCCAGAGCAGATCGTCAACCGCATCGCCGCCGGCGAGGTGGTCGAGCGCCCGGCGAGCGTGGTCAAGGAACTGGTCGAGAATGCCATCGATGCCGGGGCAAGCCGGATCGACGTCTTCACCGATGGGGGTGGGCGGCGTCGGATCGGCATCACCGACGACGGCAGCGGCATGACCGCGAAGGACCTCGCACTCGCGGTCGAGCGCCATGCCACCTCCAAGCTCGACGACGAGGACCTGCTCCAGATCCGCACCCTCGGGTTCCGCGGCGAGGCGCTGCCATCGATCGGCTCCGTGGCGCGGCTCTCGATCACGACGCGGCATGCCAGCGAACCGCATGCCTGGGCGCTTACCGTCGAGGGTGGCGAGAAGTCCGAGATCATGCCGGCGGCGCTGGCCCATGGCACCCGCGTCGAGGTCAATGATCTCTTTTATGCGACGCCGGCGCGGCTGAAATTCCTGAAGACCGACCGCACCGAGGCGGAAGCCATCCGTGAGGTGGTGCGGCGCCTCGCCATGGCACGGCCGGACGTCGCCTTCACGCTCGCGGGCGAAGAGCGCGCACCGGTGACCTGGGCCGCTGCATTGCCCGGCGCCGCCGGGCGGCTGACGCGGCTCGGCGACATTCTCGGCGCCGAGTTTCGCAGCCACGCCATCGAGGTCCATGCCGAGCGCGAGGGCGTCGTGGTCGCCGGCTATGCCGCAGCGCCGGCGCTGACCAAGGCGAATGCGCTGGGGCAATATCTCTTCGTCAACGGCCGCCCGGTGCGCGACAAGCTGATCCTGGGCGCGGTGCGCGGGGCCTATGCCGACTATCTGCCGCGCGACCGTCATCCGGTGCTGGCGCTGTTCGTCACGCTCGATCCGCGCGAGGTCGATGCCAACGTGCATCCGGCCAAGACCGAGGTGCGCTTCCGCAATTCCGGCCTCGTCCGTGCGTTGATCGTGCATGGATTGAAGGAGGCGCTCGCGCGCGAGGGGCGGCGCACCGCCGCCAACAGCGGCGAGAGCGCATTGTCCTCGTTCCGGCCCGCCTTCACGCCGCGCCCCGCAAGCTGGGACTGGCGGGCCTCGCCATCCGCCCCGGTCGCACCGATGTCGTCATTCGACCGCGCTGCGGCGCCAGCCTTTGCCGAGCGCGCGCAGGCTGCGTTCGATGTCGGTGGGCCCAGCGCAGACGTGCGGTTCGAGACGCAGCCGGTGACGGACCTCGTCGACCGTCCGCTCGGCGCGGCGCGGACCCAGATCCACGAGACCTACATCGTCTCGCAGACCCGCGACGGCCTGATCATCGTCGACCAGCACGCCGCGCATGAGCGCATCGTTTACGAGCGGCTGAAGGCTTCGCTGGCCGAGAACGGCGTGCAGCGGCAAATCCTCCTGATCCCCGAGATCGTCGAGATGGACGAGGCCACGGTGGAGCGCCTGCTGGAGCGCAGCGAGGAACTGGCGTCGTTCGGCCTTGCCATCGAATCCTTCGGCCCCGGTGCGGTCGCGGTGCGCGAGACGCCGTCGCTGCTCGGCAAGACCAATGCCGGCGGGCTGCTCCGCGATCTCTCCGAGCACATGGCCGAATGGGACGAGGCGCTGCCGCTGGAGCGCCGTCTGATGCACGTCGCCGCCACCATGGCCTGCCACGGCTCGGTGCGTGCCGGCCGCAGGCTGCGGCCCGAGGAGATGAACGCACTGCTCCGCGAGATGGAGGAGACGCCGAACTCCGGCCAGTGCAATCACGGCCGGCCGACCTATGTCGAGCTGAAGCTTGCCGATGTGGAGAAGCTGTTCGGGCGAAGGTGACTTACGCGTTGCGCTTCAAAAACACGAACTCGGTGTCGTCATACGCCCGCCGCTCGAGCTCCTCGTACCCCTCCGGCGTTGCGAACTGCGCAGCCTTCGCCTCTTCCACCACAAGCAGCGCACCCGACGTCAGCCAGCCGCCATCACGCAAGCTCGCCAGCGCCTTCTCCGCAAGCCCCTTGCCGTAGGGCGGATCGAGGAACACCAGCGAGAATGGCTCGACCGGATGCGCAGGGCCAAGATCGGTCGCGTCACGGCGATAGACTTTTGTCACCCCGCCGAGACCGAGCGACTCGACGTTGTTGCGCAGCAGGGCGCGCGCCTCCGCGCCATTGTCGACGAACAACACGAACTTCGCACCGCGCGAGGACGCCTCGATGCCGAGTGCGCCGGTGCCGGCGAAGAGATCGAGCACGCGCGCGTCCTGGATCGGATCCTCATAGGCGTGCACGAGGATGTTGAACACGGACTCGCGCAGGCGGTCCGCCGTGGGGCGGATGTCGCGCGAGGACGGTGAGGCCAGATTGCGCCCCTTCAAACGACCGCCGACGACGCGCAAGTCAGTCCTCCCGCGGCGTCAGGTCGCGCTTGCCGTGATAGCCCCGCTTGGGACGGCGCGGCGGACCGTAGCCGCTCGCCTCGGCCTCGTTGCGCTCACGCGCCTCCTCGCTGCCGGTGCGCTGCACCAGCACGCGGCGGCCCTTGCGGTCGTTGATCACGTCGCGCTTGCTGGCGGGCTTCTTCTCGCGGGGCACGCCATCGTCGCCAGTCGAGGCGGACTTCTGCGGCACGTCGAACTGTGCACCCGACTTCTCGATAATCTTGTCGCCGAGCTGCTCGCGCAGCACGCGGGACTTGATCTCCTCGACCTGCCCCTCGGGGACCTCGCCGAGCTGGAACGGGCCGTAGGAGACGCGGATCAGCCGGTTCACCTCGAGCCCGAGATGGGCGCAGACGTTGCGAACTTCGCGGTTCTTGCCTTCGCGGATCGCGAACACCAGCCAGACATTGGCGCCCTGATCGCGCTCCAGCGTCGCGTCGATCGGGCCGTATTTGACGCCCTCGATCTCGACGCCGTTCTTGAGCTCGTCGAGCTGCGCCTGGGTGACGTCGCCATGGGCGCGGACGCGGTAGCGGCGCAGCCAGCCGGTGTCGGGCAATTCGAGCGTGCGCGCGAGCCCGCCGTCATTGGTGAGCAGCAGCAGGCCTTCGGTGTTGAAGTCGAGCCGGCCGACCGAGATCAGACGCGGCAGGCCTTCGGGCAGATTGTCGAACACGGTCGGACGGCCTTCCGGGTCGTCATGCGTCGTCATCAGGCCGCGCGGCTTGTGGTAGAGGAACAGCCGCGTGCGCTCGCGCTCCGGCAACGGCTTGCCGTCGATGGTGACGACATCGTTCGGCGTGATGTCGAGCGCCGGCGAGTTGATGACGCGGCCGTTGACGGTGACGCGGCCCTGCGTGACCATCTCTTCGGCATCGCGCCGGGAGGCGAGGCCCGCGCGCGACAGCACCTTGGCGATGCGCTCGCCCGCCTTCTTCGGCTTCGGTTCTTCTTCCCGGCGCGGCCGGCGATCGAAATCACGATCGCGCTCGCGATAGGCGCCGCGGCCGCCGAACGCGGGACGCTTCTCGAAGATCCTGCTCTCGTCCTCGTTTTCACGGCGCGGACGATCGCCGAAGCCACCTTCGTTGCGCGGATGCTCGTGCCAGTCGGAGCGCCCCTCGGAGCGCTCGCGCGGCCGGTTGAATTTCGGACGGTCGCCGCCGCGCTCACCGCGGTCGCCATCGCCGTCGCGACGGGGCCGATCGAACTTGGGCCGGTCGTCGCGGGGACGATCGAATTTCGGACGATCAAACTTGGGCCGATCCCCGTGCGGACGATCGAACTTGGGACGCTCGCGGAACGGACGATCACCCGAGGCGCGATCGTCGCGCGAACGCGAGAACCGCGGCCGGTCCTCGCCGCCTTCGCGCTTCTGCCAGGGCTTGTCCCCGCCGCGGTCACGACCGCCGAAATCCTTGCGCGGCCCGCGATCCGGTGCGCCTCGCGAAAACTTTCGCTCGCCGTCGAACTTGCGCTCCGGACGGTCGCCACGCGGCGCACGATCACCGCGATCGAAATTCGGGCGATCTCCACGCGGCTTGAAACCGCGCTCGCCCCGATCTTCGCGCGGCCCGCGATCGGGTGCTCCCCGCGAAAACTTCCGCTCGCCGTCGAACTTGCGGTCCGGGCGGTCGCCGCGCGGCGCATAGGGCTTCTTGTCGCCAAACTTTCTGTCACCGGTCCGGCCGGCTGGGCGGGAATCATCGCGATCCCGGCGCGGCGGACGGTCGTCACGGCCGTAGGACGGGCGATCACCGCGCGGCTTGAATGGCCGCTTCTCGCCATCGCGCGAGGGGCGATCGGAGAACGGACGGTCGCCGCGCGGCTTGAAGCTGCGCTCGCCGCGATCCTCACGAGGCCGGTCGTCGCGATTGAATTTCGGCCGGTCGCCGAAGTCGCGGCGCGGGGCATCGCCGTCCGCACGGGAACGGAACGGACGATCCCCGCGGTCAGTGCGAGGCGGACGGCTGTCGCGGTCACCACGGGGCGGGCGGGCGTCGCCCCTGCCTTCGGGGCCGCGCTTGGCGAACTTCTTCTCGGGGCCACGCGGCTTGCCGGACCGGCCCTTCGGCGGGCCGCTCCTGGCGGGGCCTCGCCGGCCGCGGGAATCGTTGTCTTTGTCGCTGTCGCGAGGCATGAATAATCTCACTTAGGGGGGTGGCCGATGAGCAGTGTGCGCGCTCGGTTCGAGCCGCATGCTCAGGCAAATCCGGTATTCACTCTTGCTGAAGGCGGAGCTACTAGCAGGTTTTAGGCGATGATACGAGGCTTGAAAGCCCCCTCTTTCATGGATTTGGCGCTCAAAACGGCCGAAAATGCCGGAAAGGCGGGCGAAGTCCCGATCGGATGCGTGGTGGTCCGCAATTACGAGGTCATCGCCACCGCCGCCAACCGGACGCTGACCGACCATGACCCGACCGCCCATGCCGAGATCATTGCGCTGCGCGAGGCGGCCAGGAAGATCGGCAGCGAGCGCCTGGTCGACTGCGACCTCTACGTGACGCTCGAGCCATGCACCATGTGTGCGGGCGCGATCTCCTTTGCAAGGGTGAGGCGGCTCTATTACGGCGCGGCCGACCCCAAGGGCGGCGCGGTGGAATCCGGCGTGCGGTTCTTCACCTCGCCGACCTGCCATCACACGCCGGATGTCTATTCCGGGGTCGGGGAGAGCGAGTCGGCGCGGCTGCTCAAGGACTTCTTTCGGGAGCGGCGTTAGGGCGCGAGGAAGAACTCGCGCAGCGCCTTTGCGGTGACGTCCGGGTTCTCCTCGGTGAGGAAATGGCCCGACTCCACCGGCATGCCCTCGACGTTGGTGGCCCATTGCTTCCAGGTGTCGAGCGGCGTCGCGGCGGCTTGCGCGATGCCTGCGCCACCCCACAGCGCCAGCATCGGCACGGTGATCTTCTTGCCGGCTTCGAAATCGGCCTTGTCGAGGTCGTAGTCGAAATAAGCGCCGGCGCGGTAGTCCTCGCACATCGCATGGATGCGGGCGGGATCGCGGAACGGGGCGATGTAGTGCTCGAGCGCGCGCGGGTCGATCGCGTCCAGCGTCTTCGACCGGGTCTGGCTCGCCATCTTGAAGCGCAGGAAGAACTCGCCCTGGCCCGAGATCAGCGTCTCCGGCAAAGGGGCGGGCTGGGCCAGAAAAGTCCAGTGCCAGATCTTCAGCGCGTAGGCGCGGTTCATCCGCTCCCAGTAATCATAGGTCGGCAGGATATCGAGCACGGCGAGCTTCGACAGCCGGCCGGGATGGTCGAGCGCGAGCCGGTACGACACGCGGCCGCCGCGGTCGTGGCCGGCGAGCGCGAAGTGCACATGGCCGAGCTGCTCCATCGCCTCGACCATCGCTTTCGCCATCGCGCGCTTGCTGTAGGGGATATGCAGCGCGTCGCTCTCGGGCATGTCGGACCAGCCGTAGCCCGGCAGGTCGGCGATGATCAGCGTGAACTTGTCGGCGAGCGCAGGCGCGATGCGGTGCCACATCACGTTGGTCTCGGAGAAGCCGTGCAGCAGCAACAGCGGCGGGCCGTTGCCGCCGACGCGGGCGAAGATGCGGCCGAAGGAGGTGTTGATCCATTCGGAGGCGAAGCCGGGATAGAGGTCGGCGAGATCGGACATGGGTTACTCCCACTTGTCGTTCGGGGGTGTCTCAACAAAGAATGTCGAAAACAACCCCATGCACAGTAGCTAAGTTCAGGTCCTGCTTGAATAATTTCAAAATGCCGACGGGCCGCCGGCCGTTGCGCGCGCAGCCGGAAAAACCCTGTCAGCTCTTGATCTTGTCAGCTCTTGGCCTTCTCCGCTTCCACCGCCTGCCAGCCGATGTCGCGGCGGCAAAAACCTTCCGGCCAGCGGATGCGGTCGACGGCCTGGTAGGCGCGCGCCTGCGCCTCGGTCACGGTCTTGCCCAGCGCGCAGACGTTGAGCACGCGGCCGCCATTGGCGAGGATCGCGCCGTCTTTCTCAACCGTGCCGGCATGGAAGATCTCGGCGCCGTCGACCTTCGCGGCCTCGTCCAGCCCCTCGATGCGCGTGCCCTTCTGGTAGTCGCCGGGATAACCCTTCGCCGCCATCACCACCGTCAGCGCGGACTCCGGATGCCAGCGCAAATCAAAGTTCTTCAGCTGGCTGTCGCAGGCGGCGAGGAACGCCGGCACGATGTCCGACATCATGCGCAGCATCAGCACCTGGCACTCGGGATCGCCGAAGCGGACGTTGAACTCGAACAGTTTCGGGCCCTGCGTGGTCAGCATGATGCCGGCGTAGAGAATGCCGCGGAACGGCGTGCCGCGCTGCTTCATGCCGGCAACGGTCGGCAGAATGATCCTCGCCATGATCGCGTCGTGGACCGCAGGCGTCACCAGCGGCGTCGGCGAATAGGCGCCCATGCCGCCGGTGTTCGGGCCGAGATCGTGGTCGAACACGCGCTTGTGGTCCTGCGCGGAGGCCAGCGGAATGGCGGTCTCGCCGTCGCACAGCGCGAAGAAGCTGATCTCGCGGCCCGCCAGAAACTCCTCGATCACCACTTCAGTGCCGGCATCGCCAAAGGCGCCCTCGAACATCATGGCGATGGCGTCCTCGGCCTCGCGCACGGTCTTGGCGACGACGACGCCCTTGCCGGCGGCCAGCCCGTCGGCCTTCACCACGATCGGCGCGCCCTGGCTCTGCACATAGGCGCGCGCGTTATCGGCATTGGTGAAGCGCTTGTAGGCGCCTGTGGGAATACCGAATTCGGTGCAGAGCGCCTTGGTAAAGCCCTTGGAGCTTTCGAGCTGGGCGGGGATCCTGTTCGGCCCGAACGCCTTGATGCCGGCGGCGGTGAGATCGTCGACGATGCCGGCCGCCAGCGGCGTCTCCGGCCCGACCACGACGAGCGCGACCGCGTTGGTCTTGCAGAAGGCGATCACGGCGGCATGGTCGGCCACATCCAGCGCCACGCACTCCGCCTCCCGCGCGATGCCGGCATTGCCGGGCGCGCACCAGAGTTTGGTCACGAGGGGAGAAGCCGCGATCTTCCACGCCAGGGCATGTTCGCGGCCGCCGGAACCAAGCAGGAGAATGTGCATCAGAGGCTCAGAAATGAGGGGTTTGGATGGGGCGGAGGTCGCATGAATCGGGGTGGGGCTCAAGGGGGGATAGCCTTACCCCCGTCCTTCCCGGCCAGTCCCTTGGGGGGGCGAGTTCGGATTCATCGTGCCATGCCATGCGCACCGGTTGGCGACACTCGCAAATTATTCCGCTTTCGGCGGAATACGAACATTGCCGAAGCTGCTACTGTTATACAGACGGCACTCTTATTTGAGGTTACTTCTTGTGCACGAGGCAAACAGAGTGCAGCTGATACACTTGCGCCGGACACGTTGACCAAAACTGGTGATGCCATGACGGATGTAGAGTTGGATAAGGAAACGCTTGTCGATGAGGCTGTTTCGACCGCGCTGGGCGTTGAAGAAGAGCGGCTGGATCAAGGCTGGATCATTGACAAGCCTTTTGATCCCGACAAGATAAAAGTAACGACCGAAAGAAAAACGATTGATCTGATCATTCGGAGGATCGATCATGGGGAAGTGGACCTCGCTCCTGAATTTCAGCGCCGAGCCCGGGTCTGGCATCCACGAAGAAAAAGCCAACTAATCGAATCATTGCTTCTTCGTATTCCGCTGCCCGTCTTCTATGTAGCAGCAAATCAACGTGACGATTGGGCGGTGGTAGACGGCTTGCAACGATTGACTACAATCTTTGATTTTATGAAGGGCGTGTTTCCGCTCACGGGGCTCGAATATCTAGATGCTTTGGATGGCCTGACCTTCGGCCGCCTTGATAGGTCAATGCAGCGGCGTATTGAAGAGACCGAGTTGGTTATCAACGTGATCCAGCCCGGTACTCCCGAAGAGGTCATGATAAACATTTTCAAGCGCATCAATACCGGCGGCACCCCTCTCACCGGGCAGGAAATACGCAATGCCCTGCATAAAGGTCCCGTACGCGAATTCTTGCGCGGTTTGGCGGATAGCGCCGAATTTAAATCTGCAACCGACAATCGAGTTCGTGATGAGAGAATGGATGCGCAGGAAATGGTTTTGCGTTTCTTGGCGTTCAGAATAACGCCTTGGACGGAATATAAAGTGAATGACTTGGACGCATTTTTGAATGACGCAATGCTGCAGCTCAACGCGATGCCTCAGGAAGGAAGAGACCGGTTAGGGATGGAATTCAGGCGTGCGATGAAAGCGGCGACAAGCATTTTCGAGGGAGATGCGTTTCGCAAGCCAAGAATTTTGGGTGGAGGCAGAAATCCAGTCAGCAAACCCTTGTTTGAGGCATGGAGCGTTAATCTCGCCTGTCTAAATGACAACGCAATTTCGCGTCTTGTCGAGCAAAGGCAAGCCGTGCGCGATGGCTTTCAAGCGCTAGTGCGAGATGATCCGGAGTTCGTCATCGCGATCTCGTATTCGACCGGAGTACCTCGTCGTGTCTCCACGAGATTTGGCGAGGTAGGACGACTAGTCCACCAATTTCTGCCGGAGTAAATCATGATTGACGAGCTGCATCTCATAAACTTCAAGTGCTTTGCCGATCAGCGCATTCGTCTGGCGCCGCTCACCTTACTTACCGGGCTCAATGGCATGGGAAAGAGCAGCGTGATCCAAAGTTTGCTTCTGCTGCGGCAGTCCTATCTAGACGGAATTCTTCGACGAGGGACTCTATTAACCGCCGGCGAGCTAGTCCAACTGGGGGCTGTAACTGATATTTGGTTCGAGCGGGCCAGAGAAGACGTTTTGGGAATTCGGCTTTCGTTCGGTCGGCGGAATAGGTTTGGAAAAAATCCCTCCCGCGTTGCCCAGTTTAATTTTGTTGTGATTGCCGAGAATAGCATGACTCTGTTCGGTGATGAGGAAAGCATTCGGTCCTCCATCGAAGTTGTTGAACAACAAAGCGGCGGCTCAATATTCTCGAGGAACTTGCGTACTGATCACATAGGCAATTTTCAATATCTTGGTGCGGAGCGGAACGGTCCGCGTAAGTTTGCACCCATGTTGCATTCGCCAGCGTCTCCTTTGGTTCTTGGTAGTCAGGGCGAATACACGCTGCACGTGCTTCACATGTTCCAAGATGCCATCCGAATTCAACCTTCGGACCCCCGTTTTGTATCCGCACCCAGCGAACGGCTGCGAGATCAGATAGAAGTGTGGCTTGGAGAAATAAGCCCCGGCGTTAATCTATCGATCAAGGCAATTCCGGATGCTGATTTAGTTGTAAGCGGTTTTTCTTTCGGATCAGCCGGTCAGCTTCGAAGCCGGGATTATCGCGCAACGAACGTTGGATTTGGACTGTCATACGTTTTGCCAGTTCTTGTGGCATTGTTGGCGACGCCGCCCGGTGGATTGGTTCTAATCGAAAATCCGGAAGCACATCTGCACCCTCAGGGGCAGACAAAATTGGGTGAGCTTTGCGCTAGAGCAGCTGCGGCCGGAGTACAGCTTGTAGTCGAGACGCATTCCGATCATGTCATGGACGGAGCTCGTATCGCCGTTCGCGACGGAATTCTAAGTTCCGGTAGCGCCGCCTTTCATTATTTCCAGAGAACATCCGGAGAAATCGGAGTTAGCAGTCCAACGCTGGACTCGGAGGGAAAGCTTAGCGAGTGGCCGTCTGGGTTCTTTGATCAGAGTCGCCGCAATATCGCCCGTCTGTTGCGCCCGAAGCAGTGATGTCATGGCGGATTACGTCTTTAATTCGGCGACAATCAATCCTCCGTATCCCACCAGGGCAGAGGCAGAACCACACCTGGCTTCGATGCTAGAGGGGCTAGCGGCACTGGATGCTGCGAGCGAGGTGCTTCCAACGTTCAGACTACCGAATGATCCTTGGTGCGTCGTTCTGGTTCGTCATGCTGACGGCTCCGAGATCACTCTCGGCGAAATGGCAAATGCCTTCTACGGCACCATTCATCACGATTACGCGACGTTTTTCGACCAGCTTAGCAGAGCAATTCCATCAGACGCGGGTTTGGAAGGCAGTATCATCGATGAACTGCTTCAGATCGTGCCAGAAGGCCCCGCTACTGGGTATGAGCAGACATTTGCCAGTGTTCAGGCAGCTGGCCTCGATTCGGTTTTGTGCGCTGTTACGAACTCTATCCTCGTGGGCCTTCTCAGGAACGGGCTGTGGGACTTCGACTCAATGGGCTTCTTGTCGAATGAAATCCCTTATTGCTTCGATCACATTGCGATTCCAGGCCATGCGGTCGCAATAGCTGATCGTCGGACGCAACTCGTGCGAGTTGATTTAACCGCAAGAAACTTCTGGGAAAAAAAAGCCGAAGCGTTTCCACACCTGGCCTTCGGTTTGGATGTCGAGGCTCAAATTGGAAAGTTTAGCGCCGTGCTTCTGGCTCTCCTGTTTCGGCGCTTATCCGAACTTGATAGCCTCGCGCGGGCATGGCGAGAGTCGGCCAACGAGCGGCCGCCAGCGATGTTGCCTCCGATCACTCGTGAGTCTGTAGCGACGATGGCAAGATATGCCAACGCGCGTAAGTTTCGCGGTGAAGATGGCGTTAGTCGTACTTTCGAGGATCACGTATGGGTCGATAGAACTCATCGGGTGCATGTCTTCTTGCATGACAATGAGAAGAAAATCGAAGTAGGCTATGTTGGGCGTCATCTTCCGATTTCGTCACAGCCCACCTGAGCCTAGTTACGCTATTCAACTCTGCTTACTAGCGGCTCTCATGATCGGGTGATTGATCCTAGGGGCGTCGAAAATGTCCGATGGGAATGGCAAGCGAGAGCTCGAAACGTGAGCATCTAGAGCTCGTTCTAACAGCCTATCAGGTTGTGACGTCCGACACCTTCGTTCTGACCGACTCAGAGACGCCGGACTTGGTAGGTTGCGACACCCCCTAGTGAGCGCCACTTTCTGCATAATGATTGCGGCAAGAACCGAGGTTCAGCCGAGAATTGCAAATCGCTGCTACAGAAGAACCTGGCGCTAACGCGAGCTCGCTAGTCTTTTCAGTGCCGACGTCGGTGGTTCGTGGTACCCACCCAACTCTACCAGTCTTGCCGATCGCCTAGCTCTGCCTCCCCGCAATGATCTCCTGCAGCGTCGCGACATGCCGCGCGAACGCCCCGCGGCCCGCCGCGGTCGCCGTCACCGTCGTCTGCGGCTTCTTCCCCACAAACGCCTTCTCCACCGAGACGTAGCCGGCCTTGGCCAGGGTCTCGATATGGGCGCCGAGATTGCCGTCGGTGGCGCCGGTGAGCTTCTTGAGGCGGGAGAATTCGAGGCCGGCGGACACGGGCAGCGCATTCAGCGCCGCCATGATCTTCAGCCGCAGCGGCTGGTGGATGATGTCGTCGAGCTCGGCCATCAGATCCGCCGCATCCAGAGGCCGCCGAGGATCAGGCCGCCACCGTTGACGAAGGCCATCCAGAGCGGGAACGCCTCGCCGATGTAGAAGAAGCCGACCAGCGTCAGGGCAGAGATGCCGAGACCGATCGCCACGAAGGCGTAGCCGAACCAGAGTCCCGCCAGCGTGTAGAACAGCATGAAGTAGAGCGGCCAGAACGCCCCTAACTGGCGCGGGCCGAAATGGCCGATGACGTCAGTGCAGAGGTAGCCGAAGGCGAAGAACGACAGGAAGACCAGCAGCAACCGGACATCGAAGCCGGCCCCGCGCGGGTGATGCGGCGGATTGAGCATGCGGAGCCCGACCAGACCGATGACACCCACGACGTCCACGGCAATCCAGGCGTGGACCGCCCAGGCCGGCCAGAGCCAGGTGACGAGATTGCCCGCGAATACCAGGACGCCCCACCAGATCGCAGCCAGGCTCGCCAGTTCATAGAGCTGCGATTGCTTGACGCGCTGGACGATGTCGTCGATGTCGGCCAGCGCTGCGGAGGCTTCCTTGCTGTCGATCATGTCGGCTCTTTCAGGTGCTGGGCTGGCGGGTTATGCGCGGTGGCAGCGGAGCAAGCGCCTCGTCCTTCGAGACGACCGCTTGCAGCGGTCTCCTCAGGATGAGGCTCAGGGGCAGGTTTGCTTTTGGATTGAGGCTCGGCTGCACCGGTCCCCATCGAAGCGACCGCCGCAAACTCCGTCCTCATCCTGAGGGCCCGCCGAAGACGGGCGTCTCGAAGGATGGCCGCGGGCTCGGTGACGGCTGAGCGCGCGCCTCGTCCTTCGAGACGACCGCTTCGCGGTCTCCTCAGGATGAGGCTCAGCGGCAGCTTTGCCTTTGGATGAGGCTCAGATGCACCGGTCCCCGTTGAAGCGACCGCCGCAAACTCCGCCCTCATCCTGAGGGCCCGCCGCAGGCGGGCGTCTCGAAGGATGGCTGCGGGCTCGGAGGCAGCGGAGCAAGCGCCTCGTCCTTCGAGACGACCGCTTCGCGGTCTCCTCAGGATGAGGCTCAGTGGCAGCGCAGGCAAGCCGCTCCGGTATGCGCATGGCATGCCGCCAGCGGATCGCATCATGACTGCCCTGCTCCGCGCGTTGCGACGTCCTCGGCGATCGCGTTGACCGCCTTCGGGTTGGTGACGATGCCCATGTGGTTGATGCCGTCGAGCAGCTTGACGTCGACCGACGGTTTGATCGCCTGCACGGTTTCCGCATATTTATCGGAGATCATCATCTCGTCTTCGGCGCCGCCGAAGATCGTCATCGGGTGGGTCACCGCCGGCAAATCGAGGCGATAGCCGCGCGTCGCGTAATTGCGCATCAGGCGATCGGAGTAGGTTGAGACGAGGATCTTCTCCATGTTCGGGCGCACCGCCAGGGCCAGCACCGGGAGCTGCGAGCAGCAGTCGATGCCGAGCTTGCGCAGCGCGGCGAGGCCGAGGAAGCGCGGGATGTCGGCACTGGCCCAGCCGCCGGAGTTCGGCCGGTTGGTCGGTGCGTCGTAGCCGAGATAGGGCGCGAGCAGCACGGTGCGGACGAACATGTCTTGCATGATCGGCGTGGCGGCGACGCGCAGCGAGAAGCCGGCGCCGGCGGAATGGCCGACCAAAGTGAGCGGCAGATCCGGCGCGGTCTTGCGCACCTCGGCGACGAAATCGACGAGGTCGTCCTCGAGCTGGCCGACATAGCCGATGTCGCCGCGGGTGCCGGAGCCGCCGTGGCCGCGGATGTCGAGCGCCCAGGTCTCCACCCCGTGCGCTGACATCGCATGGGTCAGCGCGTGGTTGACGGTGCCGCTGGAGCCGGAGGAGCCATGGATGAAGATCGCGCCGCGGCCGGTCGCAGCACCGGAGCCGTTTCCGTTCCGATGGGATCGGAACGGGGCTCCTGATTCTTGTTTTGACGCGTTTTCTTCACGCGAACCGGCTTCCACTTCGCTTGAAAACGCTTTCGCAGCGTAGTGGCGAAAGCCGAGCCAGGTGCCGTCGCGGGCCTGGAAGCGCTCCAGCGGCGGAAGGGTGGACCAGTCGATGCCCTTATTGGAGTCCGAGACCGACCGCATCTCGGGCGGCCGCTGCAGCGGCGTTGCGATCATCGCAGCCAGGATCAGCGCGCCGGCGCCGACCGCACACAGGGCCCATTTCAGTCCGTTGAACATGCCGCGCAGCAACCGGATCGCCATGACTCGATCTCCCTCGATGCAACATCAATAGAGAACTCTATACTACAGAGTACTCTTCATATCAATCCCGGGATTGGCGCTATCAGGCGAAAATCCTTAACGTCGGGTCTGACCCCAACATGCCGAATCGTTTGCCGATGCCGCCCGCGGAACCCCTGCTGAACGCCCCCGAATTCACCGTTTCCGAGCTCTCCCAGTCCCTGAAGCGGACGGTCGAGGACGCCTTCGGCCATGTCCGGGTCCGCGGCGAGATCTCCGGCTTCCGGGGCGCGCATTCCTCCGGCCATTGCTATTTCGCGCTGAAGGACGAGAGCGCCAAGATCGAGGCGGTGATCTGGAAGGGCGTGCACGGCCGGATGCGCTTCAAGCCCCAGGAGGGGCTGGAGGTCATCGCGACCGGCAAGCTCACGACCTATCCGGGCTCCTCCAAGTATCAGATCGTGATCGAGGCGCTGGAGCCGGCCGGCATCGGCGCGCTGATGGCGCTGATGGAGGAGCGCAAGAAGAAGCTCGCCGCCGAAGGCCTGTTCGACGAGGCGCGCAAGCAGCTCTTGCCCTGGCTGCCGGAGGTGATCGGCGTGGTGACCTCGCCGACCGGCGCGGTGATCCGCGACATCCTGCACCGGCTGGAGGATCGCTTTCCGCGCCACGTGCTGGTGTGGCCGGTGAAGGTGCAGGGCGAAGGCTCGGCCGAACAGGTTGCGGCCGCGATCCGCGGCTTCAACGCGCTGCCCGAGGGCGGCAAGATTCCACGCCCCGACGTGCTGATCGTCGCGCGCGGCGGCGGCTCGCTGGAGGATCTCTGGTCGTTCAACGAGGAGATCGTGGTCCGCGCCGCGGCCGAGAGCATGATCCCGCTGATCTCCGCGGTGGGCCACGAGACCGACATCACGCTGATCGACTTCGTCGCCGACAAGCGCGCGCCGACGCCGACGGCGGCGGCCGAGATGGCGGTGCCGGTGCGCAGCGATCTGTTCGTGGAGGTCGCCGATCTCGGCCGCCGCACCCACGCCTATTGGCTGCGTGCCCAGGAAAGCCGCCGCAACGAGCTGCGCGCCGCCGCGCGCGCGCTGCCGTCGGCCGGCGATCTGCTCGCGATCCCCAGGCAGCGGCTGGATTCGGCGGGCGCGTCGCTGCCCCGCGGGCTGAAGGCCAACACGCACTCGCATTTCCGCAGGTTCACCGCGGCGAGTTCAAAGCTGACGCTGCGGGTGCTGCACGGGCAGATCTCGCAGGCCGATCACCGTCTCACCGTGTGCGGTGAACGGCTCGGGCTGTCCGCGCGTTCGCTGCTGCGACGGCGGCGCGACCGTTTTGCCGGGCTCGAGGTGCGCTTACGCGCCTCGAAGCTTGCCAACGCGCAGGCGCAGCGCAACGCGATTGTCCGCCAGCGCGAGCGCACGGAACGTCTTGGCGATCGCGCGGGCCGCGCGCTGGCGACGCTGCTGCAACGGCTCGATGCCCGCGTCGAGAACAGCGGCAAGCTTCTCGCCGCGCTGTCCTATCGCGGCGTGCTCGCGCGCGGCTTTGCGCTGGTGCGCGACGAGGCCGGCCATCCGGTGCATGCGGCAGACAGCATCGGCCCCGGTGTGCGCGTCGAGATCGAATTCGCGGATGGTCGTGTCGGTGCGACGACGGATGCGGATCGCCCGGCGCCGGCGACAAAGCGCGCGCCAGCGCAGCCGAAGCCGGCCGCGCAGGACGCCAAGCCCGCGCCGAAGCGCGTGGGCAAGCCGGTGGATCAGGGGACGTTGTTTTAGGCGATGAGCGAATGCGGTGCCGCCGCACGCACAGCCACGTTCCCTCCCCCCTTGCGGGGGAGGGCTAGAGCGTTTCATTTTTTGATAGAAGCGTATCCGGCATTAACGAAGTAGTTGCTGCATTCGCTGGGCAGAACGCTTCTGACGAGGTTGCCGATGTGGTCGCAGGCGTCGTCGATCGTGCGCTTCTGTGCGATGCGCATCCAGTGCTTGATCTTGGCGAAGACTTGCTCGATCGGGTTGAGGTCGGGTGAGTACGGCGGCAGGTACCACAGTCTTGCGCCGGCTTTCCGGATCATCTGCCGGACGGTCGGGGACTTGTGGCTACCGAGATTATCCATGACGACGATGTCGCCCGGTTTGAGCACTTTGACGAGTTGCTGTTCGACATAGGCGCGGAAGCTTTCGCCGTTGATCGGTCCGTCGAACACGCAAGGCGCAGTGAGCTGGTCAGAGCGTAGGGCACCGAGGAAGGTCAGGGTTCGCCAGTGACCGTGCGGCGCAAAGCCGCGCAACCGCTCGCCCTTGGATCCCCAGCCGCGCAACGGGGCCATGTTGGTCTTGATCCAGGTCTCGTCGATGAACACCAGGCGGCTTGGATCGAGGCGATCCTGCAAGCTGCGCCAGCGCTGCCGCCGCCGCGCGACGTCGGCGCGACCCTGCTCAAGGGCGAACAGTGTTTTTTTTGAAGCTGAGACCTTCGCGTCGCAGGAAGGTCCATACCGCATGGTGTGAGACTTTCACGCCTCGCGCGGCAAGCTCGTCCTTCAGCCCGTGCAGCGTTAGATGTGGCGTCTGCCTGATCCGCTCCACGATGAACGCTCGATGCGGCCCCAGAACCGGCTTACGGTGACCGCCCATCTTGCCCGGCGCCACCGAACCCGTCGCGCGATAGCGCTGCCTCCACTTCACGACGGACGACACTGCAACATCGAACCGGGCCGCCACAGCATGGCAACTCTCGCCGGATTCCACCGCCTTCACGGCTCGTTCACGAAGATCATTCGAAAGAGGTCGGACCATCTGATGCTGGCCTCCGATCCAGCCAGCATCTTGAATCACAAACCGCCGCCCGACGGAATCCCTCCCGATTCAATCAATCGATGAACCGCTCTAGGGAGAGGGGTGCCACACGGCACGCCCTCTCGACTAAGCGACAGCGTTTTGTACCCGAGATGGATACACCTCTTCCTGGGCTACCCCTCTCCCCCGCCCTCCCCCACAAGGGGGGAGGGAGCACAGTGTGCGATATGGCGCTACTTCGCGCTGTCGCAAACGAGAGCAACAACGACTTTCACACAATGCAGTCTCGATAGTTAGCGCGTCGCCCGCCCTACCGGCAGGACAATCCCGCGTCGATCGTGGTCCAGAAGCCGCAATGCTCGGGCGCCTGCATTGGCGCGCCGGCGTGGGCTTCGAACAGGAAGATCGCGACGGTGAAGACGATCAATACGGATGAGAACAGGGCGAAGCGGTTGCGCATGAGGCTTGCGTTTAATCGACATCGTGGTCGAACTAAGGCTACCGCGCCAGCCACTGCGAAACTTCCTTCTGCGCGTCGGCACGGGCGACCGCATCGGTGCCGAGATGGCCGTGCTCGGGCGCTGCGGCATCGCTGCTGCCGGCAACCGCATGCAGCGGCGTGTTGGCGCGGTCGAAATCGTGATAGGCGCCGGGATAGACCACGATGCGCGTGAGCGCGCTGCGGCCGCGCGCGCCGTCCACCATCTGGCGGCAGGCCGGCGGCGACGAGACGTCGTCATCGGCGCCGATCAGCACCAGCGTCGGCACCCGCGCGCTCCAGCCGAGGCCGGCGGAGATCCGGCAATCCGGATAGAACGCGATCGCCGCGCGAAAATCCGGGCCCGCATCGCGCGCCGCGCTCTGCGGGCGCACCGCCCAGAGCAGCGCGCTGGCGCCGTTGGCCCAGCCGATCAGGCTGACGCGGTTGCGCGCCACCCAACTCTGCTTCATCAGCCAGGCGCGCGAAGCCGCGATGTCGGTGACGCGCTCGCGCCGCGCCTTGACGTGCATCTCCTTGACGCGGCACTGCGGCCCGAGCTCGCGCGAGCCGTAGCTGTCGGGCAGCAGCACGGCGTTGCCTGCCTTGAGCAGCCGCTCGGCCCAGTCGCGATAGCGCGGCAGCACCGGATCGGAATGACCACCGAGGCCGCCGCAGCCGTGCAGCGCGATCACGGCCGGAAACGGCCCCTCGCCTTCAGGCTTGTAGAGCTGTGCATGCAGCACGCCGGACGACAGCGGAATGTCGACCTGCTGCGGCGCAGGCGCTGCGCGCGCCGCCGACATCAGCAGCATCAGGAACAGGGCGGTCGATCGAAGGCGCATCGGACTCCGCGGTCGGAGGTGCCGGAACAAGCCCCCCTTCGCGCGAAGCACTATCATGCGGAAACGGCGACAAAACATCACAAACCGGTGGGTTTACCGGGCGGACAAGCCACCCTATCTATGCTACATTTCGTCCAACACATCGTGCCCTCCAGGGTTTGCCTGGACGCGGCCTTCCACGGAGACTTTCGACCGTGCTGAACAAGTTCGGCCCCTCGGGCAGCGGCGAAGCGCAGGTGCAATATCTCGACGGCGATTTCCGCGTGATCTCGCCGGGGACCTATGTGCGCTGCGCCATTACCGACACGCGGATACCGCTCGACGAATTGAAGTACTGGAGCGTGGACCTGCAGGAGGCCTACGCCACGCCGGCCGCCGTGCTGCAGCGGCACTTCCCCGGCGCGCCGAAGCCGCAGCCGTAGGGTCGCCGGCGGTTGTTTCATCGAAGTCTCCTGATCGGGGGAGATCAGTAAGAGTCTGGCGATGAATGTCGCGTGAATGGCAGGTGCCGTAGGGTCGAGAGATCACCGCCTGCTGAACCGCCGCTCGCGCGCCTTGTAGAGATGATCGCTGATCAGCTGCCGCAGCTTGGCGGGGTCGTCGAATTCGAGCCGCACCGCGAACGGCACGATGCCGTCGGGCACGCCCTCGCTGCCGCTCAGGCGCGCAAGGTCTTTTTCCGTCGTCACCAGCGTGAGCTGCTCGGCTTTCGCCTCTGCTGCGAGCGCGGCGATCTCGCCCTGCGAGAACATGTGATGGTCGGCGTAGGGACGCGTGCGCGCGACATCGATGCCGCTGGCGCGCAAGGAGCGGAAGAAACGCTCGGGATCGCCGATGCCGGCGAAGGCCAGGACCCGCTTGCCCAGCAGCTGCGCGACCGAGGCCGCATCCGGCTTGAGGCGCGCGCGCAGCTCCGGCTTGTTGCGCTTGGCGATCTCGGCCGCGACATCGTTGGCGGCATGGCCGTCGCCGATCAGCACCAGCGCGTCGGTGAGCGCGAGCTGCGCCTGCAGCGGTGCACGCAGGGGACCGGCGGGAAACACCTTGCCGTTGCCGAGGCCGCGCTCGCTGTCGATCACGATCAGCGAAGCATCTTTCAACAGCCGCGGATTCTGGAAGCCGTCGTCCATCAGGATCAATGTGGCGCCTTGCGACTTGGCGAGGATCACGCCTTCGAGGCGATCGCGCGCGACCGCAACAGGGACGTCGCGCGCCATCATCAGCGGCTCGTCGCCGACATCGGCCGCAACGTGACGCATCCGGTCGACCATGACCGGGCCCTGCAACCGCCCGCCATAGCCGCGGCTGAGCACCACCGGGGTCTCGCCGAGCTCGCGCAACAGCTTCGTCAGCGCCAGCACGGTCGGCGTCTTGCCGGCACCGCCGACATGGTAGTTGCCGACGCAAATCACGGGGATGCCGGCGTCGACACCCTCGCGCGCCATGCGGCGCGCGGTGATGGCGCCATAGAGTGCACCGAGCGGGCTGAGGACAAGGGATTGCGGGGAACGCGGCCGGTACCAGAAGGCCGGCTCACGCATTGGCGGCCCCCATTTCGATCGTCAACTGCAACAGATAGGGCTCGAGCGCCGTCATGGTGCGATTGAGCGCACCGCCGAGCTCTTCGACCACGCCTGAGCCCGCGCGCTGCATCTTGTCGCGGATCGTCGGCTCGGCCAGCAGCAGGCCGAGCTGCTTGACCAGCGCCTCCTGCGTTTCGGCCTGGCGCGCACCGCCTCTGTTGTCGAGCGCCGCGTAGACGTCGGCGAAGTTGAAGACGTGCGGACCATGGACGATGGCAGCACCGAGCTTGATCGCCTCGATCGGATTCTGTCCGCCGTGGCGGATCAGCGATCCCCCCATGAACACGACCGGCGAGAGCCGGTAGAACAGGCCGAGCTCGCCCATGGTGTCGGCGATATAGACATCCGTGGTCGCAGTCGGCGGCTCGTCGCGCGAGCGCAAGGCGGGCTTCAGGCCGGAGGCCGTGACCAGGCCCGATATCTGGGAGCCGCGATCCGGATGCCGCGGCACGATCACGGTCAGAAGCTGCGGGAAGAACCCGACCAGGCTGCGATGCGCCGCGACCAGCATCTCGTCCTCGCCCGGATGGGTCGAGGCGGCGACGATGATCGGGCGTCCCCGCGTCATCGCCATCAGCCGTTCGAGCTTGGCCGGATCGGCCGGCGGCGCTGATACGTCGAGCTTGAGGTTGCCGGTGGTGACGACGTCGCGGCCGCCGAGCGCGGAGAAGCGTTCGGCATCGGTCTTCGACTGGGCAAGACAAATGTCGAACCGCGACAACAGCGCCGAGATGGTGCCGTACATCCGCCGCCAGCGCGGGAAGGAGCGCGGCGACATCCGCCCGTTGATCAGCACCATCGGCAGGCGGCGCGTCGCGCCCGCCAGGATCAGGTTCGGCCACAGATCGGATTCGATGAACAACGCCAGCGACGGCTTCCAATGGTCGAGGAAGCGCGCGACGTAGCGCGGGGAATCATACGGCACGTATTGATGGATGACGTCGGGCGGAAAGCGTTTCGCCACCACCGCGGCCGAGGTGACGGTGCCCGAGGTCAAGAGGATGCGCAGGTTCAGATCGCGCAGGCGCTCGATCAGCGCGGCCGCGGCCAGCACCTCGCCGACGCTGGCGCCGTGGATCCACACCAGCGGACCGTGCGGCCGCACGTCCCGGGACAGGCCCCGCCGCTCGCCGACGCGCGCGGGATCTTCCTTGCCCTGCTTCAGCCGCCGCTTGATCAGCGCAGGCGCGAGCGGCACCAGGCCTGATGCCAGGCGCCGATACATCCGCAGCGTCATCGGCAGCGCTCTGGGCAGCGAATTAGCCATCTTCGGGTCCCGGGCGGCCGAGTTGCGCATAGGCGCGGCGGGTCGCCTCGTTCAAGGTCTCTTCCAGCTCCAGCCGCAGCGCTTCCATCGTGGCGGCGTCGGCATCCGCGGGAACATGAATTTCCTTGATGCCGACCAATGCACCCCGCCCGAACGGCAGGTTGATGGTGGTGCGGTCCCAGTTCTTGAGCCGGATGAAGCGGCTGGTCGCCATCGCGAAAGGCATGATCGGCCGCCCCGATTCCCGTGCCAGCATGATGATGCCGAGCCCGGCCACGCGCGAGCGCTTGGGGACATCGGCGGTCAGCGCGACATTACAACCGTCCTGGAGCGTCCGCACCATTTCCTTGAAGGCGCCGACGCCGCCCTTGCGGTGGAAGGCACCGCCATGGTCGCCCGAGCCGCGGATGGTGCCGATGCCCAGCCGCTCGGCGGCGATCGCATTGAACTCGCCGTCGCGGTGGCGGGAGATCAGGACCCTGGCCTTGTACCAGTCCTTGTTCTTGATGAAGGGCGTGAGGAAATGCTGGCCGTGCCAGAAGGCGAAGATCGCCGGGATCTGCGGCTCGACCCGGTCATAGACGTCAGCCGGATCGAACGTGAATTTGTTGGTCCGCCAGACCAGACGCAGATATTCGGCCGCCAGGATACCCACGGCGCGTTGAACGAAGCTGCTCCGCAGCGTATTGCGAAGCAGTTTTTTCAACGCGCCGGTTCTTGATTCGGGTCGAGCAGCCGGTGGAGATGGACGATGAAATAGCGCATCTGCGCGTTGTCGACCGTGCTCTGCGCCTTGGCGCGCCAGGCGGCATGGGCCGCCGCATAATTCGGATAGAGGCCGACGACCTCGACATCGTCGAGGTTCTTGAAGGTGTTGTGCTCTAGATCGAGCAGTTCACCACCGATGACGAGATGCAGCAATTGTTGCGGGGCACTATCTGGCATGGATTCTCTTCCTAACGGGCTGCCCGGCAAAGCAGTGTTCGACAAAAGCACTACGGACGCGCTTCAGGGCAAGGGACGATTGCGAAAATGCGCGACAATGCTCGCATGACGATCGCGTCCCGCTGCCACCAGCACCCCGTGCGTAACTTCCCTGCGGTTATAGAGGATGGGGTCTCCGGAGAGATCGCTCATCCTACCATCCGCTTCCTGCACGATCAAATCGGCCGCCGCAAGGTCCCAATCATGGCTGTTGCCGCCCGCAAAAGCCGCATCCAGCACGCCATCGGCGACCCGGCAGAGGCGCAGCGCCAGCGAACCGATTCGCGGATGCAGCTTGATGTCGCCGCCCGAGCTATGAAGCCGCTCCACCATCGGCTTCGGGCCGGCGACGCGGGAGAAGTCGAGCGCGGATCCGGCCGCCGCCCGCACGGCTTGACCGTTGAGCGTCGTGCCCTGGCCCCGCGCCGCGAAGAAGAACTCATCGGTCGTGGGCGCGAATACCGCGGCCAGCACCGGCGCGGCATCCTCGACCAGCGCGACGCTGACGCACCATTCGTCATGGCCGCCCAGATAATTGCGGGTGCCGTCGATGGGATCGACGATCCATGTCAGCCGCCGCGACAGCCGGCTCGAATCATCGGCGCTCTCCTCGGACAGCCAGCCGTAGTCCGGCGTAGCCGTGCGCAGGCGCGATTCGAGCAGATCATTGACGGCGATATCGGCTTCCGACACCGGCGAGGACGCGCCCTTGGTCCATGTCTTCAGCTCGGTGCGGAACATCGACCGCGCGAGCGCGCCCGCTTCCCGCACCGTGCCTTGCAGCAGCGCCGCGTCGCGCGTCAGGATGGTTTGGAGAGAGTGCGCGTCAACGTCCGCCAAGCGTCAAACCCTCGATGCGCACCGTCGGCGCATTGACGCCGTAGCGGAACTCGAGATTGTTCGCAGGCTGCATCGACTTGAAGATCTCGAACAGGTGGCCCGCGATCGTCACCTCGCTGACGGGATAGGTGAGCTCGCCGTTCTCGATCCAGAAGCCGGAGGCGCCGCGGCTGTAGTCGCCGGTGACGCCGTTGACGCCGGAGCCGATCAGGTCGGTGACGTAGAAGCCCTGCTTGATGTCGGCGATCAGCTCGGCCGGCGTCGGTATGCCGGGCTCGAGATGCAGATTGTACGGCCCCGGCGAGGGCGAGGACGAGACGCCGCGATGGGCGTGGCCGGTGGTGGTGAGGCCGAGCTCGCGCGCGGTGGCACAGTCGAGCAGCCAGGTGGTCAGCACGCCCTCGTCGATCAGCGCGGTCCTCCTGACGGCAACGCCCTCGGCGTCGAACGTCTGCGAGCGCAGGCCGCGCTTGCGCAGGGGATCGTCGATGATGCGGATGTTCTTCGCGAACAGCTGCTGGCCAAGCTTGTCCTTCAGGAAGCTGGTCTTGCGCGCGATCGAGGCGCCGTTGATGGCGCCAACGACGTGGCCGACCAGCGAGCCCGCAACGCGCGGATCGAACACGACCGGCACCTTGCAGGTCTCGACCTTGCGCGGATTGGCGCGCGCCACGGTGCGCTCGCCGGCGGAGCGGCCGACCACTTCCGGCGAGAGCAGATCGGCACCGTGCGGCGCCGAGGTGAAGTCGTAATCGCGCTCCATTCCGGTGCCCTCACCGACGATCGCGGTCGCCGAGATGCCCTGGCTGGAACGCAAATAGGAGCCGTGGAAACCGGTGCTGGTGACCAGCACCATGCCGCCCATGCCGGCGGAGGCCGAGGCGCCGCCGGACTTGGTCACGCCCTTGACGGCGAGTGCGGCGGCCTCGGCCTCGAGCGCGCGGCGCTCGAGCTCTGAGGTCGCGGGCACGTCGGGATCGAGCAGGTCGAGATCGGGGAAGTCGCGCGCCAGCAGCGCGGGATCGGCAAGGCCGACATATTTGTCGTCGGGCGCCACGCGCGCCATCGCCACGGCACGCTCTGCAAGCTTGGTCACCGCATCGCCGCTGGCGTCGTTGGTCGAGACCACGGCCTGGCGCCGGCCGACCAGCACGCGCAGGCCGACATCGTCGCCCTCGGAGCGCTCGGATTCCTCGACGCGGCCGTCGCGCACTTCGACGCCTTGCGAGATGCCGCGCACCGCGACCGCATCGGCCGCGTCGGCGCCGGCGCGCCTGGCCGCCTCGACCAGCCGCTGCGCGAGATCTGAGAGCGCGGACTGATCGAACAGGTCGCGATTGGCTTTGGACGAAAGCGTCGAGCTTGGTGAAGGGTTCACAAACGAAATCCTGTTGCGGCGGGAGGTTTCGGGGCGAGAGCGGCCCTGAACACCAGATGTGCCCTGATGGCGCGGACTTCAAGCATTTTCAGCCCGAAAGAGGCTCAGATTCGCGACTTCAGCGCAACGTCTCGTCAATCATGTGCGCCAAGGTCTTGTCAATCATGAGCGGCGGTGACGCTGGATTAACCAGCCTTTTTAAGCGGTTTCCGAAGGGCGCGCGCTAAGGTCCTCACATCGACCGGGAACATAATCCTGGCGGGGAGAACTAAAGCCGTGAGGCGTCAAACAGCAACAAGCGGGATCGCTCCCGCCGGGTCGGGCCGCAGCCTGCGGCTCGACCCCCTTTCCCTTCCGGTCCGCTTCGATGCGCATGATCCGCGCGCCGACGGATACACAAGGCAAATCGAGCTTCATCGCGAACGCGTCGTGCTGCGCCGTGCCGTCCGCGGCATGCGGATGGCGATCAATGTCCGCGTCAGCGACTTCACCGGCGTCGCGCTCCGCGGCAACGACGAGGCGCAGACCCTCGTCCTCGTGCATCGCGATCCCTCGCTCTCCGTTCCGCTGCTGGTCAGCGCCGATGGCGACGAACTGGCCGAGGCCTGGGCGATCTGGAGCGAGCTGTTCGCTCTTCCGCAGCTGGACGAAGGTGCCCGCAAGCCCGCAGCCCGCCGTCGCCGCTGCAACGCGATCCGCGCCCGCCGTCCGAAATTCCTGATGCGCCGCCGCGCCGGTGTTGCGCGCGAGCTGCCGGTTCATCGCGAAGAACGCGAGATCATCGCACGGAATTAAGCGAAGTCACGCCGCCCGCGTCACCGCGTCGGCGAGCAATCCCGCAAACAGCAACAGTCCTGCATCGCGGTTCGACTTGAACAGGTGCAGACAGAGCACGGGATCGTCGATCCTCAAGCGCACGATCTGCGAAGCCAGATGCACGGCGAACGCCGCGAGCCCGAGCCAGGCTGGCCAGCGCGCATCGCTAGATGCCAGCGCCACGCCGATCAGCATCACAGCCAGCCCGTAGAACAGGATGAGTGCCTGGTGCGTATGGGCGCCGAACAGGCGCGCGGTGGACTTGATGCCGATCAGCGCATCGTCCTCGGCATCCTGGTGCGCGTAGATCGTGTCATAGCCGATCACCCAGGAAATCGCGCCGGCATAGAGCACCAGCGCGGTGATATCGACGCGCCCGAAGGTGACGGCAAATCCCATCAGGGCGCCCCAGGAGAAGGCGAGCCCGAGCACGATCTGCGGCCACCAGGTGATGCGCTTCATGAAGGGATAGATCGCGACGATCAGGAGCGAGGCGATGCCGGTCAGGACCGCGAAGCGGTTGAACTGCAGCAGCACCACGAGACCGATCAGCGCCTGCGCGACCATGAAGGCCAGCGCCTGCTTCGTGGTCACCTGGCCCGACGGCAGCGGCCGCGAGCGGGTGCGCTCGACCTTGTCGTCGAGGTCGCGGTCGGTGATGTCGTTCCAGGTACAGCCCGCCCCGCGCATCACGAAGGCACCGATGAAGAACAGGACGATGGTGAGCGGCAGTCGGCTGGCGTCATGCGCCATGCCGGCGGCGAGCGCCGCCGACCACCAGCACGGCATCAGGAGAAGCCAAGAGCCGATCGGACGATCGAAGCGCGATAATCGCAGATAAGGCCGCGCCCATTGCGGCGCGAGCGTATCGACCCAGTTGCCGGTGGAATCGGCAACGCGGGCGGATGTGTCGGTCATCGGGTGAGAACGTTGCCGTTGAGCGTGTCGAAGGTGCTGCCGCCCTTCTTGCCGGCATTGGCCTCAGGCGCCGAGCCCGAACCCAGCACTTCGCTCAGCGACGGGCCGGCCGGACCGCGCGGCTGCTGCTGCATCTGCTGCGCGACGTTGCAGACCTTCGTCGCCATCGCCTCGGTGTTCTTGTGGCCGTCCTTCATCTGCGCGCCGACCTGCGGTGGAATTCCGCATTTTGCGGCGTTGGTCTCGATGTACTTGATCATCTTGGTCTCGGCCTGGCTGAAATTGCGGATCAGCTTGCAGGCCTCGTCCGGCGGAGCGTGACGGTCGCTCGCGGCCTTGATCAGCTTGCCGCGCTTCTCGGCGTCCTCGCGCAGGGGAATAAATGCCTTCATGCAGTCCTCGCCGGGACCGCCTTGCGTCGGCGGCGCCGCGCTGAAAGCGCCCGCGCCACCCACAGGTGCTGCACCGTTCACGGGAAAGGACGATTGCGGAGCGCCGCCGACCGAAGCGACCGGCGCCGAGCCGTTGACCGGCGGGAATGCGGAACTGGATGGGGCCTGGTTCGGCAGCGGCGCGGGGAAGGCGCTTTGCGCATAGGTACCCGAGGCACCGATGGTGACCATGGCTACAGTGATCGGAACCATCAAATGACGGATCATCAAGGCAGTCTCTCCGGCAGGAGCCTACGGGGTTCGGCGTCTTCCCAATTGAAGCGCAACAGCGTGCTCGCGTTTTTACGATTCCCGCCGGCTCTTAACAACCCGTCGAATAGGGCAAGAGCGCGGCGCGCCGACGCACCAGTTTGGCAATATTTACCCCCGAAATGGCGGCTTTCGGTTAATAACGGCACAAAATTGGACCCGTTGAACGATGCCCTCCCACAATTTTCGCGCCCCCCGCCTGTTCGTTGACGCCCCCCTGGCCCAGGATGCCAGGGTCCCGCTCGACCGCGACCAGGGCAATTATCTCGGTAATGTGCTGCGGCTCGCCGCCGGGGCCGAGGTCCTGGCGTTCAACGGCCGCGACGGCGAATGGCAGGCCGCAATCGAAGGCCGCAAGCGGCCGGACGGCCTCGTCATCCTGCAGCAGGCCCGGCCCCAGGACGCCTTGGCCGACCTCACTTACGTCTTCGCCCCGCTCAAGCATGCCCGGCTGGACTACATGGTGCAAAAGGCCATCGAGATGGGCGCCGCCACGCTTCAGCCGGTCCTCACCCGGTTCACCCAGGCCTCCCGGGTCAACACCGAGCGGATGCGCGCCAATGTGGTCGAGGCCGCCGAGCAATGCGGCATCCTGAGCATCGCCACCGTGGCCGAGCCACTGGCGCTGGACCGGTATCTCAGTCAGCGCCCCGCCGGCCGGCTGCTCATCTTCTGTGATGAGGCAGCAGAGGTCCATGACCCCATTCAGTGCCTGCAAAAGGCCCGCGAGGCCGGCCATGACCAAGGCGGACCCGGTATCGACGTACTGATCGGCCCTGAAGGCGGCTTCGCCGAGGAAGAGCGGGCGCTGCTGCTGCGGCAGCCGAAGATCCTGCGGCTGGCGCTGGGCCCCCGGATCATGCGGGCCGATACCGCCGCGGTGGCGGCGCTGGCGCTGGTCCAGGCGGTGCTGGGCGATTGGGGCGGCGGTTAGATCGTCTCTCGCATCGAGCGTTGCAGAGTCTCGGACGGCAGCTCGCCGAAGGCCGCCCGGTAGCTCGCCGCGAACTCGCTCAGATGCCAGAAGCCATGCGCAATTGCGCAGGACTTCACACTCCGCCGCCCGGGGCCAAGCTGGAGCTGCCTACGCACCGACCAGAGGCGCAACACCCGGCTGTAGCGATGCGGACTCATGCCGCAAATGGCCAGCGTCGCACTCTGGAGAGTCCGGACGGACACGCCCACCTGCTCCGCGAGTTCAGTCGTCTTGTGCCAGATCGTCAGATCGCGACGGATCAATCTTTCCACGTCCGCGACGATCCGCCGATAGCCATCCGTTACGGACGGCACCGGTCCACTGCTCACGTTGGTTCGAATTGCGGCTTCCATCGTGCTGAGCAGGGATTGCTCCACGACAGTTTGCGACGTCGGCGCATTCAGGAAGTCCGGATCATTCGCCGCAGTTTCGAGCGTGACGGAGATCAAGCGGCGCAAGGAGACGAGCACGTCGGGCGCGGGGTTCAGCAGACGATAGCCATCGCCCAATTGCGCCCAGGGTTCGCGCGCGGGCGGTGTGAAGTACACAACACCTATCAGGCGCCCCACCGGCTCATAGACCAGGCAGTCGGAAGCCCCCGTTAGAACCACGATGGAGCTCGCGATGGGCTGCCCGTTGATACGGGAGGAGGTCACATGATCCATTGGCACCACCACGGCGGCGGCATTCGTCAATTGATAGCCGCGAATGATCCGCGGGAAGGTTTTCACCAGAGACAGCGTGAGGGTCGGCAAGCTGAGCCGGGCACGCATGATCGCAGTCGTCCCGGCGGACAACGGCATGCTGGATGCGCCGGCGTATCTCTCGCTTTCGTCGAAATGATCGACGTCATACGATTGGAGCTCGAGCGCCGAGGATGGCCTGAGCCCCTGAAACGACAACAAGCGGTCCGTCGCTACTCTGTGCGCCCCGTCGCGCACTGCGTTGAGATGGCTTTGATCCATATGCCGCCGATTACTTCGCCTTCCTTGTCGACGCGGCGCTCTTGGCGACACGCAGGTCATCCGGTCCGTTGATGCCGGCGCGCTTGAGATCCCGAAGCAGCTTCGTCAGCAACAGCATGTTGGTCTTCTGCAGTTCGTGATTGTTTCCAAACTTGAACAGGTTCTGTTCGGTCACGATGAGCCCGGCCTTGGTCTCGGCAAGAATTTTGCGCCGCTTCAGTCCCGTCACGCGACGGCGCACCGTCTCCAACGGCAGGCTGAGGAAACGAGAGAGTGCCGCTCGTGATACTCCTTGCTTGATCACATCCGGCTCGACCGCATCAATGCTGGAGAATCTCTCGTCCAGCGACGGATCGTTCATCACATGAATGACGTTCGCGTTGAGAATCGCGTGAATGATCAAGAGGTCCAGCGGATCGAATTCGTCATAGTGCCGGAACAGCTCGCTAATCGAAAACAGCATATAGGCCAGCGTATGTCGCGAGACCGTCCGGATGATATCTGAAGCATTGCGCATGAATCGGAAACCAGCATTCACGTTGTAAACGAACGCCGCGGCGAACGGATCACCCGCCATACCCAAAATGAGTATGCGGTGACTTGTCAGCTGTACTCAATTTCTCATTGTAACGTCGGGCCTTGCTGCATCGGGGGGCCCGTCAGGCGGACGGTTTCGCGCCGTCTCGATCGCACAGGCAATCGCACGGGAAGACATGGCGATGGACGACGATGCCATATTCGAAAGGCCGCGACGCGAGGAACTGCAACTGATCAAAGCATTTCTCGGCATCACCGACCCGGGTAAACGGCAGAGGGTTCTCAGGCTGGCGGAGCAGCTCGCGGATGACGCTTCATACGAAGCAGCAGGACTTGGCGCCCCGAGACGTCCCGGACCCAAATGAATGAAGGCGAAGCATCACTTGCGGCTCAGCAAAGACCCGTCGCAACGGAATGCTGAGGGAAATGGCATTATAATACCTAATTCGACTCGCACGCAAATCCGAGCTACCCACCCGGTCAACGGGTTCGGCGACCCTCCGACGCTGTTAAGGGATTGATCCTTTGGAGGTCGAAACCGCTTCCGGGCCATGCTAAGGGCTGCGCCAATTCGCCTGTCTCCCCTTGCCTTGCCCTGCCCGGTTCCGCCGGGAGGATGGACCCCTGTCATGACCGCGACTGCCACCTCAAATGCTGCCGGCTCCGCCGCTTGGGCGGATACGCTGCTGTTGTCGTTCGCGCAGGCCGGCTATAGCAGGGCAGAGCCCGCGATCCTGCAGCCGGCCGAGCCGTTCCTGGACCTCTCCGGCGAGGACATCCGCAAGAGCCTCTATTTGACCACGGACCTGTCCGGCGAGGAGCTCTGCCTGCGGCCGGATCTGACGATTCCCGTGGCCCGCGACTACCTCGCCTCGGGGCGCGCCGGCCAGCCGGCCGGATTCAGCTATCTCGGTCCGGTGTTCCGTTACCGCAACGGGCAGGCCAACGAGTTCATGCAGGCCGGCATCGAATCGTTCGGCCGCCAAGACCGCCCCGCAGCCGATGCCGAGATGCTGGCGCTGGCGTTGGAGGCGACCGCTGCCTTCGGCGTCCGCGACGTCGAGATCCGCACCGGAGACGTGGCGCTGTTCAATGCCCTGCTCGACGCGCTCGACCTCTATCCGGTCTGGCGCCGCCGCCTGGTCAAGGACTTCAACCGCAAGATCAGCCTGGAGCAGGATCTGGAGCGGCTGGCGGCCGCAACCACCGCGACCCGCAGCGAATATGAGGGCGTGCTGGCCGCGCTCGCCGGCTCCGACCGCAAGGCGGCGCTCGCCTTCGTCACCGATCTGATGTTGATCGCCGGCACCACCAATGTCGGCGGCCGCACCACGGCCGAGATCGCGGACCGCTTCCTCGAGCAATCCACGCTGAAGGGCGGCGCGCTGCCGCGCGAGGCGATCACCGTGCTCAAGCGCTTCCTGTCGATATCGGGCAATCCCGACGACGCCATCGCCGAACTGCGCGCGCTGACAAATGATGCGAAGCTCGATCTCGCTGTTGCCATCGACCAGTTCGAAAGCCGGGTCGGCTTCATGGCGGCGCGCGGCATCGACGTGAAACAAACGCGTTTCTCCACCGCGTTCGGCCGCGGCCTCGACTATTACACCGGCTTCGAATTCGAGCTGCACTATCGCGGCAACGGCGCCGAGCCGCTGGTTGCCGGCGGCCGCTATGACGGGCTGATGACCCAGCTTGGATCGGCAGAGCCGATTCCCGCCGTCGGCTTCTCGGTCTGGGTGGACGCGCTGACCAGGATCGGCCGCAAGGTGGGAGCTTAAGTCATGAGCGCGCCATTCGTTCTGGCCGTTCCCTCCAAGGGCCGCCTCCAGGAAAACACCGAGGCCTTCTTTGCCCGTGCCGGGCTCAAGCTGTCGAAGGCCGGCGGCGCCCGCGACTATCGCGGCACCATCGCAGGGCTCGACAATGTCGAGGTCGCCTATCTCTCGGCCAGCGAGATCGCCTCGCAACTGTCCCGCGGCTTCGCGCATCTCGGCGTCACCGGCGAGGATCTGGTCCGCGAGAACATCGCGGACGCCGACAGGCGCGTGTCGCTGATCGACGGGCTCGGCTTCGGCTACGCCGACGTCGTCGTCGCGGTGCCGCAGGCCTGGATCGACGTCCGCACCATGGCCGACCTCGACGACGTCACCACCGGCTTCCGCGAGCAGCATCACATGCGGATGCGGGTCGCGACCAAGTTCATCAACCTCACCCGCGCCTTCTTCCAGAGCCACGGCATCACCGATTACCGCATCGTCGAAAGCACCGGCGCGACCGAAGGCGCGCCGGCGGCCGGCGCCGCCGAGCTGATCGTCGACATCACCACCACGGGCGCGACCCTGGCCGCCAACGGCCTGAGGGTGCTCGACGACGGTGTGATCCTGCGCAGCCAGGCCAATCTGGTCGCCTCGAAAGACGCGAACTGGTCGCCGCAGGCGCGGGAGACCGCGCGGATCATCCTCGATCACATCGCAGCGAGGGCGCGGGCCAACAAATACCGCGAGGTCCGCACCCGCTTCCGGCAGTGCGACGAGGCCCTGCTCGGCGAGGCCCACAGCCGGTTCGGCGTCGAAGCCCCGTTCGGCGGGCCGACCTCGTCGGGCATGCTGACGCTGCACTGCCCGCCGGGCCAACTCTATGCGCTGGCGAGCTTCCTGCGCGAGCACGGCGCCGAGACCGTCTCGGTGGTCTCGCTCGACTACGTGTTCGACCGGGAGAACCCGCTGTTCGCCAGGCTGGAGGCGTTCCTGCGGCAGTGAGCCTCAGGTTCGTTCAGCGTAGCGACAGCAAACGGCAGCTACCATATGCTGTTGAGACGACTTGCAAGACGACTTGCAAGAAGCCTTGATTACCTCTGGAACCTTGATCGATGACGCTGGGCTCTGACGTTTCCGGCCTGACCACCACCGCGGCCGGCGCCGCGGCGAAGGGACTGTCGATTGTCGTCCCCGTCTACAACGAGGCGGCGGGACTGGCGTCCCTGCACCAGCGCGTCTGCGATCTCGCGAAAACCCTGCGGCAGCGCTATCGGCTGGCCTGCGAGATCGTCTATGTCGACGACGGCAGCACCGATGCGACGCTGTCGATCGCACACAGCCTGCCGGCCGACGCGGTCGACGTCCAGGTGGTGTCGCTGTCGCGCAATTTCGGCAAGGAGGCGGCGCTGATGGCCGGCCTCGACCATGCCCGGCTTGGCGCTGTCATGTTCATGGACGGCGACGGCCAGCATCCGCCTGATCTGGTCGAGCAGCTGGTGCGGCACTGGATCGAGGACGGCTATGACGTCGTCTATACCGCCAAGGCGCATCGCGACAACGAGCCCTTCCTGCGCCGCATCGCCGTGCACGGTTTCTACGCGCTGATCAATTGGGGCGCCCGCCAGAAAATCCCGGAGGACGCCGGCGACTTCCGCCTGCTGTCGCCGCGCGCGGTCGCAGCGCTCAGGCAGTTGCCGGAGCGCAATCGCTTCTTCAAGGGTCTCGCAAGCTGGATCGGCTTCCGCCAGATCCGCGTCGACTACGAGCCGGCGCCGCGCATCCATGGCGTGACGACGTTCAGCGCCGCGCGCCTGCTCGGTCTTTCGATCGAAGGGGTGACCTCGTTCTCGGTGGCGCCGCTGCGCTTTGCCAGCCTGCTCGGCGTGATCCTGGCCGGCGGCGCCTTCCTGTTCGGCCTGTCGATCCTCTGGGAGGTCTGGACCACCGGCAAGCAGGTGCCCGGCTATCCCTCGCTGGTGATCGGCCTGATGACGATCGGCGGCGTGCAGCTCATCATGATCGGCATCGTCGGCGAATATATCGGCAAGATCCTCTCCGAGCTGAAGGCGCGCCCGATCTACTTCGTCGCCGAGCATAGCGAAAAGCATTTCGAGACCGACAGGGCCGAGGACGCTTCAAGCCAGGACGCCGCGAAGCGGACGGCGGCCGAATGAGCGCGGCGGCGCCGCGGCGGATCTGGCTGTGCGCCGACGATTACGGCATCAGCCCGGGCGTCAACCGTGCCATCCGCGACCTTATCGAGCGCGGCCGCCTCAACGCGACGTCGGTGATGATGGTCGGCCCGGCGATCGGGCGCAGCGAGATCGAGGCGCTTCAGGCCTCCGCAAAACAAAGCCCGCGCTGCGCGATCGGACTGCACGTGACGCTGTCGGCGCCGTTCCGGCCGCTCACCATGCATTTCCGTCCCCTCGACGGCGACATGTTCCTGGCATTTCCGAAGCTGCTGCGCGCAGGCCTCACGCGAAAACTCGACCGCGAGTTCTTTCGCAACGAGGTGAAAGCGCAACTCGTGGCCTTCATGGAAGCATTCGGGTGCGCGCCCGACTTCGTCGACGGCCACCAGCACGTGCAGCTCTATCCGCAGGTGCGCGACGGCTTTGTCGATGCCGTCACCGATGGCGCCCCGAACGCCTGGGTGCGCCAGGGCGGCCGCGACCTGCCATTGGCGCAGCGGCTGGCCTCGCCAAAGGCCATGGTGCTCGACATCCTCAGCGCGCAATTCCGCCGCCGCGCCGGTAGCGCCGGCCTCAGCTTCAATCCCGGCTTTGCAGGTGCCTATGACTTCACGCGGGCCGCCGATTTCGGCGCCCTGATGCGGCAATTCCTAGAAGGCCTTCCCGACGACGGCCTCGTGATGTGCCATCCCGGCTTCGTCGACGACATCCTCGCCGCCCTCGATCCGATGACCGACGTCCGCGAACGCGAGCACGCTTATCTCGCCGGCGATGCCTTCCCGCGCCTGCTGACGGACAGCGGCGTCACGCTGGGGTAACCCGCCGAAAGCAGGCTTTGAGGCAGCTTGTCGCATACCGAAATTTAATCCGGCCGGCACTGTTGGGGCCACAATGGAACCCTACATCTGGCTCGCGCTTGTTTTGTGCGAGGGAGATTGATCATGACGCCGCAGGAACGCCAGCTCGTCGACGACCTTTTCGACCGGCTTTCGAAACTGGAAAACGCACCGCGCGATCCAGACGCGATCGCTGCGATCTCCGACGGCCTGCGCAAGGCCCCCGGCGCGATCTACGCGCTGGTGCAGACGACACTGTTGCAGGACGAAGCGCTGAAGCGCGCCCATAACCGCATCCAGGAGCTGGAAACGGCTCATGCGCCGGAGCAGGCCCAGTCGGGCGGCTTCCTCGATACCATGCGCGACACGCTGTTCGGTGGCGGCCCCGCACGCGGCTCGGTTCCGAACGTGCCGCCGCGCGACTCGCGGCCGGTCTGGAACACCGGCCAGGCCATGCCGCAGCCACAGCCGGGCTACGGCCAGCCGCCTTACGGGCAGGCCTACGGCCAAGGCCCGGGTCAGGGCTATGGTGCCCCGCCGGTCGGCGGTGGCGGCGGCTCGTTCCTCGGCACGGCGGCGGCTGCCGCGGCCGGCGTCGTCGGCGGCTCGCTCCTGCTCTCCAGCATCCGCGGCATGATGGGCGGATCGCACCAGCAGGCCTTCGGCGACACCAACTCCCTGGGCGGCGATCGCAGCCCCTGGAGCGGTAGTGATCAGTCCGGCGGATCGCTCGCGCGCGATGCCGGTCTCAACGACATCGGATCGAACCGCGAATCCCGCCAAAGCTTCTCCGATCAGGCCTCGAACGACCGGGACAACAACGACCAGAACGACGACGACAATCGCGACGACGGCAATATGGACCTGGCCGACGACAGCGATTTCGGCGGCGGAGATGACGGCGGCAGCGATTACGCCTGATCGCGGCAAGATTCACGACCCCAAACGAGCGGCCGCCGAACAGGCGGCCGTTTCCGTTTCGGCGGTATTCATGTCCTTGCGTGCAATTCGTCACGCAAACGCCCAGGCAGGAAGACCGATCTTGGAGACGCAGGGCGTCGTCGCTATGATCGTCCCATTGACAGGGACCCTTATTGCACCCGCGGAGGCTCTCCGTGCGATCCGCTCTTTTGTTTCTGCTCGCGCTGATCTTTTCGATCTCCGCCGACGCGGCTTGGGCCGCCAAGCGCGTTGCGCTCGTCATTGGCGTTTCCGAGTACCGGCAGGTGCCGCGACTGCCCAATCCCGCGCGCGATGCCGACGTGATGGCGGCCTTGTTCAAGAAGGCGGGTTTCGACGCCGTGGACAGCAGGCGCGATCTCGGCATCGCCGAGCTGCGCCGCGCCATCCGCGAGTTCTCCGCAGCGTCGCAGGATGCCGACGTCGCCGTGGTCTACTATGCCGGCCATGGCATCGAGGTCGACGGCGTCAACTATCTGGTGCCGGCCGACGCCAGGCTCGCGAGCGATTTCGACATCGAGGACGAGACCATCTCGCTCGATCGCGTGATGCGCGCGCTCGACGGCGCCAAGCGACTCAAGCTCGTCATCCTCGATGCCTGCCGCGACAATCCGTTCGCCACCAGCATGAAGCGCACCGTCGCCAGCCGCGCGATCGGGCGCGGCCTCGCCAAGGTCGAACCTTCAATGTCGGACACGCTGATCGCGTTCGCCGCAAGGGCCGGCGCGGTGGCGAGCGACGGCGACGGGCAGAACAGTCCGTTCGCCACGGCGCTGGTGCGGAACATCGCCGAGCCCGGGCTCGATTTGCGCATCGCGTTCGGCCGCGTCCGGGACGAGGTGCTCAAGGCCACCGGCAACCGGCAGGAGCCATTCGTGTACGGGTCGCTCGGCGGCGACACCGTGGCGCTGGTCCCGCGCGCCGCCGATCCCGAGGCGGAAGCCCGCGTCGACTACGAGCTGGCGGCGCAGGTCGGCACCAGGGAAGCCTGGGATTCCTTCCTCGCCAAGCACCCGGCCGGTTTCTTCGCCAACCTCGCCCGCGGGCAGAACAGCAAGCTCGAAGCCGCCCAGCAGGGCCGCGCCCGGGCGGATGACGCCAAACGGCAGGCCGACGAGCTGGCGGCGCAGAAGGCCGCGGACTTCCGCCGGCAGCTCGAAGAGCAGAGCGCGCGCCAGACCGCGGAGGCCAAGCAGAAGCTCTCCGAGCAGGCCAAGCGCGACCTCGACGAGGCTCGGGCGCAGATCGCCGAGCAGGCCAAGAGGGAGCTAGACGAGGCGCGGCGTCAGGCCGAACAGGCCCGGCGGCAGGCCGATGCGGCCCGGGTGCAGGTCGACGAGGCCCGGCGCCAGGCGGCAGCCGATGCGCAGATTCAGGTCGAGCAGGCCAAACGCGACGCCAAGGCCCAGGCGGACAAGGCGCAGGCCGACAAGGCTCAAGCCGAGAAGCTGGCCGCGCTCACGCCCAGCCAGCCGCCCCCGCCGGCGCCGCCGCCTGCCGCACCAAAGATGGATCCGTCCGATATCGCGCGGCTGCTGCAGGCTCACCTGAAGCGCGTCGGCTGCGATCCCGGCAGCATGGACGGCAAGTGGGATGACGGCTCGCGCAAGGCGCTGGAGCTGTTCAACAGGAGCGCCGACACCCATTTCGACGTGAAGCTGGCGAGCCTTGACGCGCTGGACTCGGTGCGCGGCAAGACCGACCGCGTCTGTCCGCTGGTGTGCGCCAGGGGACAGCGCGCCGAGGGCGACCGCTGCGTCCAGATCGGCTGTTCGAGCGGCTATGTCCTCAACGCCAGCGGCGCCTGCGAGAAGCGGCCCGAGCCGGCGCCGAAGCCGAAGACCGTGACGCGGCAGGAACCCGCCGCGACACGCACTGCGCCGGCGCCCCGCGGTGGCGGCGGCAAGTGCTTCTCGTTCGGCGGCAAGACCTACTGCGAATAGGCTGCTTGCCCGCCGATCCGGTTCACATCACCACGACCTTGGTGCCGACATTGACGCGGCCGTAGAGGTCGATGACGTCCTCGTTGCGCATGCGGATGCAGCCGGAGGACACGTTGGTGCCGATGGTCCAGGGCTCGTTGGACCCGTGGATACGGTAGAGCGTCGAGCCCAGATACATCGCGCGGGCGCCGAGCGGGTTTTCCGGACCGCCTTCCATGTGCCGGGGCAGGTCGGGGCGGCGCGCGATCATTTCCGCGGGCGGCGTCCAATCCGGCCATTCGCGCTTGGCCGTGATCGACTTCACGCCGGACCAGGTGAAGCCGGGGCGTCCGACGCCGATGCCGTAACGCATCGCCCGGCCGTTGCCCTCGACGAGATAGAGGAACTTGTTCGGCGTATCGACCACGATCGTGCCGGCACTTTCCTTGCCGCTATAGTCAACAGATTGCTTCTCGAATCTTGGGTCGAATTGACGCTGGCGCGGATCGACCGCCTCCTGCTGGAGACCTGCGCCTTGCTGATATCCACCCTGCATCTGCGGCTCGCCCATCGGCGGCAGGCGGCGCTGGTCGTAGTAACCCGGCTGCTGCTGATAGACCGGCTGCTGCGGCGCGTAGGCGGGACCGCGGCCCGGACCATCGCCGAACAGGAACTCGATGAAGCCGCCGCCCATGTTCGAATTGGAGGCGACGCGTACCGGCGCCGGCGGCACCTGCGGCTGGTAGAGCACCGCCGGCGGATCGTTCGGCACCGTATTGTCGAAGGCATTCGCGCTGTTTGCGCCGGCAATGAAGGTGCAAGCGCTGCCAAGCAGCGCGACAGACATTTTCTTGAACATCGACGTACTCTGTACTGTTTCGTCTAGATCACATGGCGTCATGCAGGAGCTGATGGCTGATCGGCGTCCGCGACGTGGTCAATAAAGAGCAAAAGCCGTTTTGTTTGGTAAACGAGAACGACGTTTCGATTCACCACGTCGCGAACGAAGGCCCAATTTGGCGATCAGCGTTTATTTTCGATGAACGCCACAGTCCCATGGTTAATCAGCGGTTTTTTGCGTCGCCGCGCGCGACCGCGCAACAGTTCCGGCTGTGAACCTCGTGTTAAATTGCTTCTGCCTACAAAGACGCGTGAGTTAGGTGGGGGGAGTATCTGATGGCTGTTCACCGCAAGCGTTTTCGTGTCGAGGATATCGTCGGTGGCGAGATGCCCATTCTTGACGTAACTGATGAGGCAATCCCGATGCATAGCGAGATCATGGCGGAGCTGCGCGCGATCCGCGCACAGATGGCCAAGGGCAGCGTGCCTGCGCCCTTGTCCGGCAGCGCGGCCATGGCGGCGATCGACGCCTCCACGGCGAGGGAGCTTTCCGACGCACGCACGATGCTCGAGACCTATCGGGCCCAGATCGAGCAGTGCGAGAAGCTGAAGATCGAGCTCGACCTGATCCATGACGCCATCGACCGCACCAAGCGCGAGATCGCGGTGCTGCATGGCAAGAGCTTTGACGGCGCGGAGATGGCCAAGGTCAATGGCGAGCTCGGCGCGGTGGTCGGCGGCACCGAGCAGGCCACCCAGCAAATTCTCGAAGCTGCCGAATCGATCGACCAGGCGGCCAGCGCGATGGCCAAGGTGGACTCGGCCGACCAGCAGAAGCGGCTCGCCGATGACATCCAGGAACGTGTCATCTCGATCTTCGAGGCCTGCAACTTCCAGGACCTGACCGGGCAGCGCATCAGCAAGGTCATGACCACCATGAAGTTCATCGAGCAGCACATCAATGCGATGATGGACATCTGGGGCGGCGTCGACGCGATCAAGGCTCACGTGCCGGCGCAGGTCGACACCCGCAGTGACGACGACAAGCTCCTCAACGGCCCGAAGCTCAACGGCGACGTCGGCCACGCCTCGCAGGACGATATCGACGCACTGTTCGACTGATCGGTCGCAGCCTCGCGGAAAAAATAAAACGCCGGCGAAAGCCGGCGTTTTTTATTTGGGCCGTCCCCTCCGCTGTCATCGCCTGGCTTGACCGGGCGCCCAGTATTCCGAGCCAGTAGCGATTGAATCGAGGGGCCGCGGCGTACTAGATGCCCCGGCCCCGTGCGCAATTGCGCACCAGGCGGGGCATGACGAAGAGACTACGCCCTTGGCGCGCAGCGGACGTAGACCATGTTGCCGTAGCGGGTGGCGGCGTCCTTGTCGATGAAGCGGGTGATCAGGACGCGGCCGTCGAAGGAGACGATTTCGCGGTCCTGCTCGCCGGGGGTCGGCCCCGCCGGCCCGATATAATTCTTGCCGCTGGGCGAGCCCTTTAGCCGCAGTTCCTGCGGCGTCGCCTGGTCGGCCAGATGCATGATCACGCCGCCGGAGGAGCCGGCGGTGATCACGTAGGGATTCTTGCACTGCGCCCTCGCCGCGGCCTCGGTTCGGGCGCGGTCGGCCGGGTTCTGGAACGAGGCCAGGCCCCAACGGCCGACGATTTCGTCGGCACGGATGCTCGCCGGCATTTCCGGACCGGTACCGGGCTCGGCCTCGGGCGGCGGCGAAGACGACGAGAATGACGGCAGGCTCATGCCACCGCCGCAAGCGCCGAGCAGCAGCGCCAGGCAAGAGGCGGCCGCCAGATTGGCAACCGTGCGCGCGTGAGCTGAACTGATCATGGCATTCCCCCGAACAAGACGACGGCCGCACCCCTCCCGCAGCCAAGCGTAAAACCGCTGCTGGAGCAATGACGTCCTTTAATACGTCGGCACCCCGAACGAGTTTCCAATGCCACCATCCTATATCCGCCTCACCAATCGCTTAACCACCTTTGCTTGACAGGATCGCGGCCAAGCAATATTTCCGGGCGCACTATTAGCACTCGGAAAGCCCGATTGCTAAGCGCGCCGTTCGATCCTCAGGAAGAGGAAGGACGGAAGCGCCGCCCCACCTACTTCCACTACTTTCGAAGCGCCTCCAAAGGGAAACGTCATGGCTAAATCCAAATTTCGTCCGCTGCATGACCGTGTCGTGGTCAAACGTATCGACGCCGAGGAAAAGACCAAGGGCGGCATCATCATTCCCGATTCCGCCAAGGAAAAGCCGTCCCAGGGCGAAATCGTCGCCGTCGGCCCCGGCGGCCGCGACGAAGCCGGCAAGCTGACCCCGATCGACCTCAAGGTCGGCGACCGCGTGCTGTTCGGCAAGTGGTCGGGCACCGAGGTCAAGATCGACAACGAAGATCTCCTGATCATGAAGGAGTCGGACATCATGGGCGTTCTGTCCTAAGGCCACCCGCCTGAACAGCCGCTGAATGTCATGCCCGGATCGCCCGATCCGGGCATCCATCATTCCGGCCGCCGCATGACGAAACAAGACACATCACGAAACACGAGGGACTGCAGACATGGCTGCCAAAGACGTCAAGTTTTCCGGAGACGCGCGCGATCGCATGCTGCGCGGCGTCGACATTCTCGCCAACGCCGTCAAGGTGACGCTCGGCCCCAAGGGCCGCAATGTCGTCATCGAGAAGAGCTTCGGCGCGCCCCGCATCACCAAGGACGGCGTCACCGTCGCCAAGGAGATCGAGCTTGAGGACAAGTTCGAGAACATGGGCGCCCAGATGCTGCGGGAGGTCGCCTCCAAGACCAATGACCTCGCCGGTGACGGCACCACCACCGCGACCGTGCTGGCCCAGGCCATCGTGCGCGAAGGCGCCAAGGCGGTTGCCGCCGGCATGAACCCGATGGACCTCAAGCGCGGCATCGACATCGCGGTTGCAGCCGTCATCAAGGACATCGAGAAGCGCGCCAAGCCGGTTGCCTCCTCTGCCGAGGTCGCCCAGGTCGGCACCATCTCGGCCAACGGCGATGCCGCCATCGGCAAGATGATCGCCCAGGCGATGCAGAAGGTCGGCAACGAGGGCGTCATCACCGTCGAGGAAAACAAGTCGCTCGACACCGAAGTCGACATCGTCGAGGGCATGAAGTTCGACCGCGGCTATCTCAGCCCCTACTTCGTCACCAACTCCGAAAAGATGACCGCCGAGTTCGAGGACGCCTACATCCTCCTGCACGAGAAGAAGCTCTCGGGCCTGCAGGCCATGCTGCCAGTGCTGGAAGCCGTGGTGCAGTCGGGCAAGCCGCTCGTCATCATCGCCGAGGACGTCGAGGGTGAGGCACTGGCGACCCTGGTCGTCAACCGCCTGCGCGGCGGCCTCAAGGTCGCGGCCGTCAAGGCGCCGGGCTTCGGCGACCGCCGCAAGGCCATGCTCGAGGACCTCGCGATCCTCACCGGCGGCCAGTTGATCTCCGAAGACCTCGGCATGAAGCTCGAGAACGTCACGGTGAAGATGCTCGGACGCGCCGGCAAGGTCGTGATCGACAAGGAGAACACCACGATCGTCAAGGGCGCCGGCAAGAAGCCGGAGATCGAGGCCCGCGTCGGCCAGATCAAGGCCCAGATCGAGGAGACCACCTCGGACTACGACCGTGAGAAGCTCCAGGAGCGCCTCGCCAAGCTCGCCGGCGGCGTCGCGGTGATCCGCGTCGGCGGCGCCACCGAGATCGAGGTCAAGGAGAAGAAGGACCGCGTCGAGGACGCGCTCAACGCCACCCGCGCCGCGGTACAGGAAGGCATCGTCCCCGGCGGCGGCGTCGCGCTGCTCCGCGCCAAGAAGGCCGTGGGCCGTCTCACCAACGCCAATGCCGACGTGCAGGCCGGCATCAACATCGTGCTGAAGGCGCTGGAAGCTCCGATCCGCCAGATCTCCGAGAACGCGGGCGTGGAAGGCTCGATCGTCGTCGGCAAGATCCTGGAGAACAAGTCCGAGACCTTCGGCTTCGACGCCCAGAACGAGGACTATGTCGACATGGTCGAGAAGGGCATCATCGATCCCGCCAAGGTGGTTCGCACCGCGCTGCAGGACGCCTCCTCCGTGGCCGGCCTCCTGGTCACCACCGAGGCCATGGTCGCCGAACTGCCGAAGGAAGCTGCGCCCGCCATGCCGGCCGGCGGCGGCATGGGTGGCTTCTGAGCCCGTCCTGTGACCTGACAGTGTTGCGAAGGCCGCCTCCGGGCGGCCTTCTTTTTTGCCCAAGTTCGCCCGCGCTTTCCGATTCAACCGGCGGCCAAAACCAACTACGGTGGCGCCGACTCTTTTGCTCGAGGATTTCGTCGATGCGCGCGCTTCTGGTTTGCCCGACAATTGTTTTGGCCGCTCTGCTTGCTACCTCGCCACATCCCGCCTCCGCGCAGATGAAGCTGTCTCCCAAGACCACGGCGCCAAGCGGGCCGGAGATACGTTATTTCACCTCGATCGACGGGCTGATGGACGGCAATGCCGACGTCATCCTGAAGGAGACGCGCCAGGGCAAGACCGTCACGGCGGCCGTGCTCGACGTCTGCTATCCCGTCGCGAAGAATTCCGACCGCAAGGACCGCTTCGTCGTCAATCTCCAGGTCGCGGGCCAGAACCTGACCGGCACGACGCAGAGTCTCGGCGAGAAGTCGCCCGTCAGCGTCAAGCTGCTGCGCAAGCAGTCTGGAGACACGTTCGAGTTCCGCGGCCAGATCAGCATCGGTCAGGCCGTGACCGAGGTCACCTCTCCCGACAATTCCGATCTCAGCGAGAAGGAATTCCAGGACAACCAGACCTCCGACGACGGCATCACGCCGCAGCCGAAGGATTTTACCGACGTCTCGCCGGAAGCGATCGCGGTCAAGGTCAAGCTGGATGCGGCGACCGAGTTCCTGAAGAGCCTGAAGGGCCAGGACGTCGAGGTAACGCTGGCGAGCCTCTCGGTCGGTTGCGACGCGCTGCGCGCCGGCGAGCAGACCATCAACATGTCGGTCGATCCGGAGCGCGCAGGCGCCCTGCTGGCAAAGTTCAAGGCGATGCCGGGCGTCACCGCCGCGGGCTGGACCGCCGGCATGACTGAGATGGACCGCAGTATCCGCTTTGCCGCCGCCGATTGGCGCGACGGCGACAAGCTCAGCCGCGACAAGCTCGCGACCGCGGTTGCCGGCGTGCTGAGCAGGACGCTATCGGCAAAGCCGGTCTCGCAAAGCTTCAACCCCTCCACCGGCAAGCTCAAGCTCGTCTTCAAGCGGCCGAACCCGGATTTTCCGGCACTCGATCTCACCGACACGATCGAGGTCGCAGGCCTGATCTCGCCCGACAAGCCCGGCACGACCGACAGGCTGATGCTGTGGATCGGCAGCCCCGCGACAACGACGGCGGACGAGAGCAGCGGCGCCAAGCTCAACCTGTCCGACGACGCGGCGGCCGACGAGGAAGGCGATCAGCCCGACGACAACGGCTCGGTCGAGGCGCTCACGAAGGAGCTGAAGGGCCAGCGCTGGGATGCCGACAAATCGGTGTGGAAGTGACGTAGCCACCAGGTCGGTGTCATCGCCGGCTCGACCGGGCGATCCAGTAGTCCGAGACGGCAGTCGTTGAATCGATAGGTCACGGCGTACTGGGTACCCCGGTCAAGCCGGGGTACGGACAGCGAGCTAAACGCTAATTCCCCGTCGAGCGAAAGCGCAACGGCTTGGGGCCGACCAGCGTGAGCACATCGCCCTGGCGCTTCCAGGTCTCGACGCTGCTCAGCGCCGCGACGAGTTCGTCGTCGGCCTGCGCTCTCGCCGGCGGGCAAGAGCGGTCCTGGATCTGGCCCGGAACAAAGATCACGGTGTTGCCGGCGACCGAGAACTGGCCCTTGCCGCCCTTGCACCAGAGCTCCAGCACCACCTCGCCATGGTCGCCGATCTCGATGTTCGGAATCCGCTTCGAGCCCGGCTGCGGCAGCGCCTCCAGCGTCATCTCGGTGCCGAACGGAAAGCCGTCCTCGGCACGCGCGACAGCGGACATCGCCAGCATTGCAACCGCCACACACGCCATCTGCTTGAGCGAAACCATGACACCTCTCGACCGACCTGATTTGCGGCACCTTCTATAAGACGACGACGCCATTGAGAAGGTTCGCCGGCTTCGGGCGCAAAAATCCCCGCGAGGACAACCCGCGGGGAGATTTGACTTGCGTCGAAGCCGCGACGCGGCCTGCTACTTCAGGACCATCGCCGTGAACGGCCAGACATAGGCCTGCAGCGTCACGAGCACACCGACGAGACAGGCGAGCACGATCGAGTGCCAGAACACGAAGCGCAGGATGGTGCCCTCGTGGCCGTACCAGTTGGTGGCCGTGGAGGCGACCACGATCGACTGCGCGTCGATCATCTTGCCCATCACGCCGCCGGAGGAATTCGCCGCGCTCATCAGGATCGGCGAAATGCCGAGCTGCTCGGACGTGATCTTCTGCAAATTTCCGAACAGGATGTTCGACGACGTATCCGACCCCGTCAGCGCCACGCCGAGCCAGCCGAGCAGCGTGCCGAAGAAGGGATAGAGCACGCCGGTCGCGGCGAAGGCGAGGCCGAGCGTCGCGTCGACACCGGAGAGCCGCGTCAACGTACCGATCGCGAGCATCGCCGAGATCGTGATCAGCGAGATCGCGCACAGCCGGATGGTGCGGCCGTACTGGGTGACGAGTTGTCCGGGACCAACGCCCATCAGGAAGCCGGAGATGATGGCGGCGATCAGCATGCCCGTGCCGGTGAAGGACAGGTAGGTGAAGCCGAACACCGCGCTCTCCTTCGTCGGCCCTGGCGCGACCGGCGGCATCTTGTTGATCATCTGGTGCAGTTCGGGAACGGGATAGTTCCAGGTGAAGATCGAGTTTGCCCAGGTCTTGAAGCCGCCGTTGCCCCAGACCAGCATCACGATACAGACGATGATCCAAGGCAGCAGCGCGCTGAACAGCTCGCTCTGCGTGAGCGGCGTCTTGTCGAGCGGCTTTGCCGCGGCCATGGTGGAGGCCGATTCATCATTGCCGCGTAGCGCCGGGGACAGCCAGAGCTGCTTCGGCTGCCACACCTTCAGGAACAGAATCAGCGCACCCATCGAGATCAGCGACGCGCCGATATCGACGATCCAGGGATTGATGAAGTTCGAGATCACGAATTGCGGGATCGCGAACGACACGCCGGTGACCAGGATCGCCGGCCAGATGTCCTTCATGCCTTTCCATCCGGCAAAAGCCCATATCACCCAGAACGGCACGATCAGCGAGAAGAACGGCAGCTGCCGTCCGACCATCGCGCCGAGGATGTAGGGATCGAACCCGGTAACCGAGGCAAGACCCTGGATCGGCGTGCCCAGCGCACCATAGGCGACCGGCGCGGTGTTGGCGATCAGCGACAGGCCGCTTGCCGCAAGCGGCGAGAAGCCGAGGCCGATCAGCACCGCGCCCGTGATCGCCACCGGCGTGCCGAAGCCCGAGGCGCCCTCGAAGAAGGCGCCGAAGGAGAATGCGATCAGCAGCAATTGCAACCGCCGGTCCTCGGTGACGCCGCCGATCGCGCGCTTGAGGAGTTCGAAGCGCCCGGTCGACACCGTCACCTGGTAGAGGAAGATGACGTTGAGGACGATCCAGCCAATGGGGAAGAAGCCGGTCACGATGCCCAGCAGCGAGGCGCGGATCGACATGTTCGCCGGCATGGTGAAGATGAAGATCGCGATCAAATTGGCCACGATCACGGCGATGATCGCCGCAATATGAGCCTGGACGCGGCCGCTTGCGATCAGAACCAGCAGCGTGACGACAGGCACCGCCGCGGCGATCGTCGACAACACAGGACTGTGCAGCGGATCATAGACTTGATTCCACATGATCTTCCTCCCCACGCATGTGTGCGGCAGGCGGCCCGCGTGGACAGCCGAGCCTGCTTGACGCTGGAAGCGATCCCCCGGGTTGGACTCGAATTCCTCGCGAATGCAGCGGTTCCCGTCCGCTCACAAGCCCGCGAAGTCCCGAAGGCCCCCACCCCGCGCCATTGAGACCCATGCTAGGGTTGCAAGCTGCGACAAGCCAACGCAAATTGCAGGACTTGCGACTTTAGTCTAAGCGCGCCGATTTCAGCCATTGCCTCAGCCGTTTGGCTCCGGGCAGTTGTGCACATCCCCGTAGGAGATTCAGCTCTGTGAAGAACATCATCGCCACCCTCGCGATCGTCTGGCGAATCGCCGTTCCCTATTTCCGCTCAGAGGACAAGTGGGTGGGGCGGGGCCTGCTCGCGGCCGTCATCGCGATGGAGTTGGCGCTGGTCGCGATCGACGTGCTGGTGAACCAGTGGCAGAACCGGTTCTACACTGCGCTCCAGAACAGCGACTGGGACGCCTTCGTCACTCAGATCTGGATCTTCGTCGGCCTCGCTTTCACCTTTATCGCGCTGGCCGTCTACAAGCTCTACCTGAACCAATGGCTTCAGATCCGCTGGAGGCAGTGGCTGACCCGGCACTACCTGGGCGAATGGCTGCAAGACGCCACGCATTACCGCATGCAGCTCAAGGGCGATGCGGCCGACAACCCCGACCAGCGCATCACCGAGGACGTCAAGAACTTCGTTGAGCAGACCCTGACGATCGGGCTGGGCCTGCTCTCATCGATCGTGACGCTGTTCTCCTTCGTCATCATCCTCTGGGGCCTGTCCAATGCTGCACCGCTGCACCTGTTCGGCCAAGATCTGATGATCCCCGGTTATCTGTGCTGGGGCGCGCTGGTCTACGCGATCTTCGGCACCGCGCTGACCCACTGGATCGGCGCCCCGCTGGTCAACCTCAATTTCGAGCAGCAGCGCTATGAGGCCGATTTCCGCTTCAATCTCGTTCGCGTGCGCGAGAATTCCGAGCAGATCGCGCTGCTCAAGGGCGAAGGCGCCGAACGCTCGCGCCTGCTGGATCGCTTCGGCTTCGTGATCGGCAACTGGTACGCCATCATGAGCCGGACCAAGCGCCTCACCGCGTTCACGGCGAGCTATCAGCAGGCCGCCGTGATCTTCCCCTACGTGCTGGTCGCGCCGGCGTTCTTCGCCAAGAAGATCCAGCTCGGCGACATGATGCAGACCGCCTCCGCCTTCTCCAGCGTGCAGGGCGCGCTCTCGTTTTTCGTGACGGCCTACCGGTCGCTCGCGGAATGGCGATCGATCGTCGCGCGTCTCGACGGCTTCGAGATGTCGGTCGATTCCGCCGCGCACCTGCCGGCGCATGAGCCGGCGATCGCCCTCAGGGCCGCCGGCGGCAGCCGCCGCGATATCGGGCTCGAGGAGCTCTGCGTGAACCTGCCCAACGGCACGCCGCTGGTCGCTGCCGACGCATTTGCCATCCAGACGCCGGAACGGGTGCTGGTGACCGGGCCGTCGGGCTCGGGCAAGTCGACGCTGTTCCGCGCCATCGCCGGCATCTGGCCGTTCGGCACCGGCACCATCGTCATTCCCGAAAGGGCGAAACTGATGATGCTGCCGCAGCGTCCCTACTTCCCGGTCGGCATGTTGCGCGATGCCGTGGTCTATCCCGCAGCTCCGGGCGCTTTCGAGGCCGCGCAAGTTCGGGACGCGCTGATTGCGGTCGGGCTGCCCGGCCTCGCCGAGCGGCTGGACGAGGACGGTCACTGGAACCGGATGCTGTCACTCGGCGAGCAGCAGCGCCTCGGACTTGCCCGCGCGCTGCTGCATGTGCCGGACTATCTCTTCCTTGACGAGGCGACTGCCTCATTGGACGAGCCGTCCGAGGCCCGGCTGTACCGGTTGCTGGCGGAGAAGCTGCCGCAGGCCACCATCGTCTCGATCGGGCACCGCTCGACGCTCGACGCCTTCCATACCCGCAAGGTGACAATGGCGAAGCGCGGCGAGATCCACGTCCTCGGCGACGCGAGCAAGCCGGCCGAAGTGGAGCCGAGCGCGGCGCGCTGAGGCGCAAGCGGGAAGGCAGTTAGGCTCAACAGGCCACGCGACACACTCCGTCATGCGCGGGCTTGACGGCGTGGAGAAAAGCAAAAGGGCGGCAGATTGCTCTGCCGCCCTCGAAGTCGTCTCAGGAAGAAACTTACTTCAGGTTGCTCATCGCCGTCAGGTCGAACGACAGCTTTGCAATGCCCGTGGCGCCGCACCAGTTGGAGCCAACGCCCGACGGATTGATCGGGGTAACGGAGGTCCCGCTCGAAGCGGTGATGTTGCCGCGAGCCGCAAAGTCGCTGGTGAAGGCGTTGCAATCACCCTTGGAAAGGTTGGTGTCGGAGTAGCGCAGGTCCAGCGTGGCGACCTTGTAGGTGAAGCCGATACCGATGTTCCAGGTGTTGTAGTCGGCATACTTGATGCCGTTCGGGAATGCCGGGACGCCATAGAAGCTGTCGGAGGTGCCGAGCCACTGACGACCGAACTCACCCGACACGTACATGCCGACGCCGCTCGGACCGAAGACGGTGCTGGGCGCGATGTACTTGCCGACGACCGAAGCGTAGTTGCCCCAAGCGCCCGAGTTCAGGTAGCTCGGGGTGTAGTATTCGGTGAAACCGAACGACCAGTTGTCGTTCACCGTGTAGGTGCCCTTGCCGTAGACTTCGAAGAAGCTCAGGTCCTTCTTGATCACGTTGGTGTTGAGCAGGGCCTTCTCGGCGCAGCCAGGGCCCTGGTCCACGCCTGCGTTGTCGATGCCGGTGCCGCCGAAGTAGCAGGTCCCACCCGGATACAGGTAGCCCCAGACGCCGATGTCGAACGCAAAGGCGCCGAAGGTCGGGCGGATACCGCCGTAGATGTCGATTTCCGCGGCGGCGCGGTTCGGGAAGGAGATGCTCTCACCGGCGACGCCGACATAGAGCTGGAGGTCCTTTGTCACGTTGTAGCGCGGCTCGAAATAGGCGGAGACCGACGGCTTGTGGTTCGACTGGGTGATACCACGGAACACGTAGTCGCTCATGATCGCGCCGCCGAACGCGACATCCCAAGGATCAAAGGCAACCACGGGCGGAGCCTTCTTGGCCTTGACCGGCATGTCTGCCGCGAAAGCCGAACCCGCCACCATTGCCAGCGCCGTTGCCAACAAAGTCACTTTCTTCATTTCGATCCCCATCACCAGTTCTTACCCAGTCGGTTTTCCCGGAAGCCCCCCGGGGCGTACGACCTGTCTGCAAAATTGCGTTACCGCGACAATCTGTATGGAGGGGGGCAAACCGCGAAGCAAAAATCGCAGGCATCTGCCGACTTTTTGGGCGTTCTGACGATTCCACGAAAGGTTGTCAGACTGTGTTGCTTCTCGATCACATTATCTGCATTCCAAAGTGCATGGGGAGACCCGGGTTAGTACGGAAAACCCTGAGGGCATGTGCCCGAATACGAATCATGCCGGCACGAGACGTCGCGCCTCCCTGAGCGGCCTGCGGCGATGCAAAAAGGCCGCAGCGTCGCCGCCGCGGCCGTTCCGTTGTCGATCGTAGCCATTGAGATGGACCCGGCCCCTTGGCCTGACCTTGGGCTCAAACCTGAGCCTAACCCTGCCCTTCAACCGGAGTCGCTTCCGCAGAAGACGAAGGCATCGCCCAGCTCGTCTCGGCGGCGGGCTCCGGAGACGGAGCAGCAGCCGGTGCTGACGGCTTCGGCGGGGGAGCTGCCTTCGCCTTCTTCGGTGCCGCTTTCTTCGCGGCCTTCTTCGGTGCAGCCTTCTTGACAGCCTTCTTGGCCGACTTCTTCACAGCCTTCTTCGGCGCGGTCTTCTTGGCAGACTTCTTCGTGGATTTCTTTGCCGACTTCTTGGCAGATTTCTTCGCGGACTTCTTGGCTGCCTTCTTCGCGGTTTTCTTCGCCGCTACAGCCTTCTTGGCCTTTTTGGCCTTCTTGCTTTTTTTCTTCTTTGCTTTCGCCATCGTGGTCCTCCTGTTGCCGACGAACAATGGTCGATCGGGCGTCCTCAGCCGTCACCTCCGGACGAAAGCTCAGCTCGACGTATTCAGTGCCGGCCGCGACCCGCCCGTAGCCCAATCGAGAAGCTCAATCGTGTGTACGACCGGAACTGACGTGCCACTGGCAATCTGCACCATGCAGCCGATATTGCCCGCGGCAATCATGTCCGGCTGGACGCTTGCGATGTTGGCGACCTTGCGATCGCGCAACCGGCCCGCAAGCTCGGGTTGGAGAATGTTGTAGGTCCCCGCCGAACCGCAACACAAATGGCTCTCCGGCACATCTTTCACCACGAATCCATTCTTGGAAAGCAATTCTTTCGGAAGGGTCGTGATTTTCTGTCCGTGCTGCAACGAACATGCGGAGTGATAGGCGACGACGATGTTGTCCAGTCGCGTCTTCGACTCGAGTCCGAGACCGGCGACGTATTCGGTGATGTCCTTGGCGAGTGCGGACACCTTGGCTGCATCGGCTGCGAACGCAGCGTCCTCGCGCAGCAGATAGCCGTAATCCTTGATCACGGTGCCGCAGCCGGACGCCGTCACCAGGATGGCGTCGAGCCCCTCCTTCGCCGCTTCCTTCTGCCACGCCGTGACATTGGCGCGCGCCCGCCCCAACGCATCCTGGTCGTTGCCGAGGTGATGGGTCAGCGCACCGCAGCACTGCTCGTCCCTGACCAGGACGACCTCGATGCCGTGGCGGGTGAGAAGACTGATGGCGGCCTGGTTGATGCGCGGCGCCAGCACTTGCTGGGCGCAACCCTGGAGCAGCGCGACACGGCCGCGCTTCTTGCCGAGTGCCGCGAACACGCTGCCCGGAAGCGGGCCGGGCGCCGGCAGCCGGTTCGGGGCCAGTGCCAGCATTGCCTTGAGGCGCAGGATCAGGCCGGGCGTGGCCGCGGGCCGCGGCGTCGGCAGCAACATTGCGAGCGGACGGGCGAGCCGCGCCAGCCACATGCTGGCGCGAAAGCGCTGCGGGTCGGGCAGGACGAAGGCCAGCGCCTGGCGCAGCAGCCGCTCGGTCAGCGGCCTCTGGTAGCGCTGCTCGATCCTGACCCGGGCCTGGTCGACGAGGTGCATATAGTTCACCCCGGAGGGGCAGGTCGTCATGCAGGACAGGCACGACAGGCAGCGGTCGACATGCTTGACCACCTCCGCCGTCGGGGTCTGGTCCTTCTCCAGCATCTCCTTGATCAGGTAGATGCGGCCGCGCGGGCTATCGAGTTCGTCGCCGAGCAGCACATAGGTCGGGCAGGTTGCGGTGCAGAAGCCGCAATGGACGCAGGCGCGCAGGATCTTGTCGGCCTGCGCGATATCGGGGTCGGCGAGTTGCGCCAGCGAGAATTCAGTCTTCATGCCGTAGCGCCCCGCGTCAGCCGCCCCCGGTTGAGAATGGCTTTTGGATCGAAACTGGCCCGGACCCGATCGCTCAATGCGGCGATGCCCGCCGCCTGCGGGTGGAACACGTCCACCATGCTCCTGACATCCTCGGCCCCGCGGATCAGCGTGGCGTGCCCGCCGACGGCATCAGCACGCTGGCGCACGGCTAGGGCGTGCGCATCAGCCTTCGGCGGCAGCGCGGCCCAGATCAGCCCGCCGCCCCAATCGTAGATCACCTCACCGCCGGTCTCGCGCACCAATTTCGTGCCGAGCGCCGCTCCCGAGGCCGGCGGACAGACAATCCGCCACACCGGCCAGGCGCCGAGCGCGCCGCTGGCCGCGAACGGCAGCACGTCGCGGATCGTGGTCCACAGGACCGACGACGCGGTGTCCTCGATCAACGTCGCGGTTCCAAACGGCGCCAGCAATTCGCGCAGCGAGCCGGCTCGGTGCGCGGCAGAGGCCGTGATGCCCTCCAGCCGTAGCACGGTCAGAGCTTCGCCCTGGTCCGCGATATCGCCGAGTCCTTCGGTCCCGGCCCGGGACGCCGATTTCGGCAGATGAGCGGCGGCAGAGACGTCATAGGGCGAGCCGAGCGCCGCGGTCATCGCCTTGTTGGCGGCAGCATCGTCGAGCCCGCGCAGCAGCAGCGTCCGCTCCGCTTCCGGCTTCGGCATCACCTTGAGCGTGACCTCGGTCATGACCGACAAGGTGCCCCAGGACCCCGCCAGCAGCTTGCACAGGTCGTAGCCGGTGACGTTCTTCACCACCTTGCCGCCGGTCTTGAAACTCTCGCCGAAACCGGAGACGGCATGTGCCCCGAGCAGGTGGTCGCGCGCCCCGCCTGCCTTGATCCGGCGCGGGCCGGCAAGCCCCGCCGCGATCATGCCGCCGATGGTTCCGAGCGCCGGCGTGCCGAGCAGCGGCGCCGTGTTCATCGGCTCAAAGGCGAATTGCTGGTTCTTGGCATCGATCAGCGACAGCACGTCGGCCAGCGGCGCGCCGGCCTGCAGCGTGACGATCAGCTCGTTGGGCTCGTAGGCGATGATGGCATTCAGCGCGGAGACGTCGAGAACGGCATTGGTCGCCATCGCATGACCGATGCCGCGCTTGGAGCCATGACCGATGATCTCGAGCGGCTGCTCATTGGCAATCGCCGCGCGCACCACCTCTTCGACGTCTTTGGCGTCTCGTACCTTGAGCGTATCCACGATTGAGCGGGTATCCAAGTTTAGAAGGGAATGCAAATCCGGCGCATGAGAACGACGATGCAGCGATCGATGCTAGAACCGCGGAAGATCCGGAAACGCCAGCTTGCCGGCATGCACGTGCATGCGGCCGAGCTCGGCGCAGCGGTGCAGGGTCGGAAACACCTTGCCGGGATTGAGCAGGCCCTGCGCGTCGAAGGCGCATTTCAGCCGTTGCTGCTGGTTCAGGTCGATCTCGCTGAACATCTCCGGCATCAGGTCGCGCTTCTCGATGCCCACGCCGTGCTCGCCGGTGAGAACGCCGCCGAACTCGACGCAGGCGCGCAGGATGTCGGCGCCGAAGGCTTCGGCGCGCTCGATCTCGCCGGGCTTGTTGGCATCGTAGAGGATCAGCGGATGCAGATTGCCGTCGCCGGCGTGGAACACGTTGGCGCAGCCGAGCTGGTATTTCTCCGAGAGCTCGCGGATGCGCGCCAGCGCCTTCGGCAGCGCGCCGCGCGGGATGGTGCCGTCCATGCAGAGATAGTCGGGCGAGATGCGGCCAACGGCCGGAAACGCGGCCTTGCGGCCCGCCCAGAACAGATTGCGCTCGGCCTCCGAGGTCGAGATCTGGCAGGTCGTCGAGCCGCAAGCATTCGCAATGGTCTCGACGCGCGTGATCAGCTCGTCGACCTCGATCTTGGGACCGTCGAGCTCGATGATCAGCAGCGCTTCCACGTCGAGCGGATAGCCGGCGTGGACGAAGGCTTCGGCAGCGTGGATCGCGGGCTTGTCCATCATCTCCATGCCGCCGGGAATGATGCCGGCGCCGATGATGCGCGCCACGCATTCGCCGGCCGCCTCGACAGCTGCGAAGCCGACCATCAGCGCGCGCGCCGTCTCGGGCTTCTGCAGGATGCGCACCGTGATCTCGGTGATGACGCCGAGCAGCCCTTCCGAACCGGTGATGACGCCCATCAAATCATAGCCCGGGTTCTCCGCAGACTTGCCGCCGATGCGCAGGATCTCGCCGCTGATCAGCACAATCTCGCAACCGAGCACGTTGTTGGTGGTCATGCCGTATTTGAGGCAGTGCACGCCGCCGGAATTCTCCGCGACATTGCCGCCGATCGAGCACGCGATCTGCGAGGACGGATCGGGCGCGTAGTAGAAGCCGGCATGCGCGACCGCCTGGCTGATGGCGAGATTGGTGACGCCGGGTTCGGTGACGACGACGCGGTTGTCGAAATCGATTTCGCGGATGCGCTTGAACTTGCCGAGCCCCAGCAGAACGCCGTCTTCCAGCGGCAGCGCGCCACCCGACAGCGAGGTGCCCGAGCCGCGCGGCACCACCTTGATACCCTGCGCCGCACAATATTTCAGGACGAGCGAGACCTGCTCGGTCGTATCGGGCAGCACCACGACCATCGGCGGTTGCCGATAGGCGGTGAGGCCGTCGGATTCGTAAGCCCGCATCTCGGCGGCGCTGTCGATCACACCTTCGCCGGGCACGATTGCGCGCAATGCAGCAATGATCTCCGCGCGGCGCGCAAGTACGGCCTGATCGCTCGCAGGCATCATGATGGCCATGTAAATATCCTTCCGACTCGCGGCGAACTCTCGAATTGTCGCGGCAAATCAACCACGTCCGCGGTGGTTTGGGTAGGCCATCCGAAAGTCGGAGCGACGATCTGGACCGAGTTCGCTCTGGGACAAGTAGGAAATCGTGAAACCTGTCATCGTTTCGTGGCTTGTCCAAGCCGGCCGGGCCTGCCAAAACCAGCAGGTTCGACGATTGCCGACCAGATAAACGCCCCCACCGGGAAAGAGACGAAGAGCACCCTATGAAAAAACTGACTTTTGGCGCGCTGATGATCCTCACCGTCACTGCCACAGCGTCCGCCGCGATGGCGCAGGATGTTGCCGCCGGCAAGACGTCGTTCAACAAGTGCTTGGCCTGCCACGCGATCGGCGAAGGCGCCAAGAACAAGGTCGGCCCCGAGCTCAACGGCCTCAACGGCCGCAAGTCGGGCACCGCGCCCGACTACAACTACTCGGACGCAAACAAGAATTCCGGCATCACCTGGAACGAGGCGGTGTTCAAGGAATACATCAAGGACCCCAAGGCCAAGATTCCCGGCACCAAGATGGCGTTCGCCGGCATCAAGAACGAGACAGAAATCAACAATCTCTGGGCCTTTGTCTCGCAGTTCGACAAGGACGGAAAGATCAAGCAGTAAGCACGCCAGGGGGCGGCCGCTAATCGGCGGCCGCCTGTGCCGGGACGATTTGACGGATCATTGTCTCGATCTCCGCCTTCACGAGGTTCGGCACCGCGTTCTGCACCATGTGGCCGAGATCGGGCAGCACGATCAGCTTTGCATTCGGCACCATGGCTGCGAACGGGCGCGCGTGGATGTTGGTGGACACCGTCTTGTCGGGCTCGCCGGCGATGATCGTGACCGGCGCCACGATCTCGGCATAGCGCGGAGCCTGCTCGGCGACCGCCTCCTTCAGCGTCACAAGATCATAGGCATTGGCGATGAACTCGCGCGGCCGCAGCAGCAGCGGCGTCGCAGAGTCCTTCACGAAACCGTCCGGCATGGTTTGCGGCAGGAAGACACTGCGCGCGCCGGCTTCGGCAACGAAATAGCCGAGCGGCAGCGTGACGGTGTAGGCGAGCAGCGGCCCGATCACGGGTGTTGCGATGATCTCGTTGTAGCGGCCGACACCGCCGCGCCAGGGATGGGTAACCGGCGCGAGCATCACCAAACCGGCGACGCGGCCGGCATGATCGAGCGCAATCCGCGTGCCGAGCGCACCGCTCCAGGAATGCACCACGAAGACCGCGCGATCGATCCCGAGCTTGCCGAGCGCCTCATCGACCATCCGCGCCTGGATCTCCGGCGTCGAATCCTGCCGCCGTGCGCGCGTACTCCACCCGTGGCCGGGACGGTCGATCAGGATGATGCGATGGTCGCTGGCGAGGAGGTCGCCGAGAGGGCGCCGCATCGCTTCGAGATTGGAGCTCGCGCCATGCAGCATCACGATCGGCACGCCGGAATCGCGAGGCCCGATATCGACCACGTGAAGCGTCGCGCCATCGACCTCGATCATCCGGCCCTGAGGCGGATGAGCGCGTTGCACGGCGACGATTCCGGCCTGCGTGACCAGCGCCAGCAGGGCCAGCGCCGTCACGACTGAGATCATGATCATGGAGAGGGTCCGGGAAATCCTGGGCACATTGCAGTTACGGGTCTCGCAGGAGGCGGTTTCGAGCAAGCGGGACTTAGCACTTCCACTGGAAACAGGCCGGGCTGTGGATATGTGCATAATTTCCGAACTAAAAACTCAATAGAATCAATGCCCCTGGTCAGTAACCCGCAAGCCCCGGGCCAGCTTCATGCAGTCGTCATCGCGGTTTCCTTATAATCGCCACGGTCGGTTCCGCCATTTAGACGCGGATGGGCGCCGATCCTCCTCGCAACCCCACGGGATGCGGGACAGGCCGGCAGGATTTATCCTGGTTTGAACCGGAGAATTTTCGATGAGCTTGAGATCGAAAGATACGGCGATCGACGAGATCGTGGCGAGCTGCAACGGCGACTTGCGCGGTGCCGTCCGGGCGCTGCTCCTGATCAACGAGCATCTCGAGGCGGAACTTGCGAAGGCTTACGCGGCGGCCGCCGATCAGGGCCTGGCCGAACGCGGCGGCAGCGTCCTGCATTGACGTGACGGCAACGACCTAGTTGGCGCTGTCTTCGGCCTTTTCCTCGTCGGGGGTGACGGCGGGGCAGACGCGAATCGTCGAGCGGGCAAGCTTGGCGTCGGCCATGGATTTGTAGGGGCCGTCACCGAACCAGATGTCGCCGATGATCACGGGGTTGCTGGTCACGATGTTGCATTTGCCGGTAGCGCGGTTGCCGACCACCCAGAACAGTCCGTCGGCGAGGCTCATCGTCCCCGACGCGAGCAGCAAGCTACCCGCAAAGATCAAACGCTTCATGGCTTTGCTCCTGCAATGCAGGTAGGCCTGCGGCAGCCTTCGCAATAGGCCTCGCGACGCCGCGCCTGCGATCGTGGTTAATCCGGAGACGCCGCGTTCACTCAAGAAATGATCGAGTTCTCGGCTAGATGTCGCGGCCTTCGACCTTCTCGGTCAGGGACTTGACCTGATCGGGGATCTTGTCGAGATGCGGATTGACGGCCAGCGCCTTGCGGTAGGCCTCGAGCGCGCGCTTCTCGTCGCCGACTTCCTGCATGATCATGCCGAGCCCTGCGAGCGCGCCGAAATGGCGGGGCTCGCGGATCAGAACCTCGCGGATGTCGGCGAGCGAGCGGCCATAATCGTTCTGCATGTAATAGAGCGTGGCGCGCCGGTTCCAGGCCTCGATGTAATCGGGCCTGAGCTTGATGACGGAATCCAGCAGCTTGATCGCCACATCGATCTTCTGCGCGTCGACCGCGGTCTTGGCCCGCGCCATCAGCAGCGAGGCGGTGTCGCTCGGGGTCTGGATCCAGATCGCCCAGATCCGTGCCTCGACGTGCTTGGCGCTGGCCTCGTCGGGGGCGGCCTTCAGCGCGCCGAACAGGAAATCGATATTCTTGTTGCGATCGACCTTCGGCAGCTTGGCCGGCGCTTCAGGCAGCTTCTTCTGCTGCTTGCCGGGCGGGGCCGGCGTAACAGTCTGCGCGAGGGCCGGAGTGAGGCCGCAGGTTGCCAGCACAAGGGCCAGACCCAGAACCACAGGAAAGGTGCGTGCGAAGGTGAATCTCATTGCCATGGCGAAAGTCTAAACGCGTAAAGCCGCCCTTGCAAAGCAAAGGCGGCGTCAAACTCGTGTGAGACCGTGGTCTGACGGGGGCGCGCGAAGGCGTCCGACAGGGCAGAGATCAGCCCTGGCGAGCCTTGAAGCGGCGCTGCACCTTGTTGATCACATAGACCCGGCCCTTGCGGCGGACCAGGCGGTTGGCGCGATGACGACCGCGCAGCGATTTCAACGAGTTACGGACCTTCATGGCAGAATCCTGAACGTTCGAAAGGCCGTGTTCGGCACTACCGTTTCGGCACGCGCGAATGTGGCAAAATGAGATTTTCCCCGCCGGCGGACGACCGCCCGGGACGGGGCGGTTCTTAAGGCATGGCGGGAGGTGATGTCAATGTTAACTGCCCGGTTCCGAGCCAGCAAATTTCTGAAAACAACCCCATGCACAGTAGAAGCGGCCGGATCGGGCCGATCTGCCTGACCAGAGGCCAGGCACAGCAAAGACTTTTGCCGGCTGCGGTTTTGCCGCCCGCAACGCCTTGCCAAATTCGTTATATCATATAATCAATTTGCAACCGGTCGGGAGGAAACCAATGCCGAAGCTCAAGCTGCCGAATATCGACGATGTCGTCGCGATCGACATCCACACCCATGCCGAGGAGCCCTGCGGCTGCCATCCCGACGACGGCTATGACGATTTCCAGGCGCAGATGGCGGATTATTTCAAGTCGCCGAACAAGCATCCGCCGACCGTGCCGGAGACCGCGGCCTACTACCGCTCCAAGAACATCGCCGCGGTGATCTTCCCGGTCGATGCCGAGCGCGAGACCGGCTTCCGCCGCTACAACAATTACGAGATGCTGGAGGTCGCCTCCGACCATCTCGACGTCCTCATCCCCTTCGTCTCGATCGATCCGCACAAGGGTAAGCTCGGGGCACGCGAGGCGCGCAAGCTGATCGAGGAATACGGCGTCCGCGGCTTCAAATTTCACCCGACCATGCAGGGCTTCTACGCCAACGACCGCATGGCCTACCCGCTCTACGAAGAGATCAACAATGGCGGCGCGATCGCGCTGTTCCACACCGGCCAGACCGGCGTCGGCTCCGGCATGCCCGGCGGCATGGGGATGCGGCTGAAATATTCCAACCCGATGTACATGGACGACGTCGCGGCGGATTTCCCCGACCTCAAGATCATCCTCGCCCACCCCTCCTTCCCCTGGCAGGAAGAGGCGCTGTCGGTCGCGACCCACAAGCCGAACGTCTACATCGACCTCTCCGGCTGGTCGCCGAAATATTTCCCGCCGATCCTGGTGCGCTACATCAACTCGATCCTGCAGGACAAGATGCTGTTCGGCTCGGACTGGCCGGTGATCACGCCGGACCGCTGGCTGTCGGACTTCGCCAAGATCGAGATCCGCGACGAGATCCGGCCGAAGGTGCTGAAGACGAACGCAAGGAAGCTGCTGGGGATCTAGCGCGGACGCTGAGGAGGCCCCTGGCGTGGCATAGCAGCGCTCGAGCCACCGACGGCAAGCCAAGGAGACCGCCTGGCGGCGGTCTCCGGAAGTTCACCGCCCCTGATCAGGCAGCTCGCTTGAAAGCCTCCCGCGCCGCCTCATTGGCACGATCAAAGGCAAGGCGCGTTTCGGTCAAGGCGGTCATGAGTGCGGACCACGAGTGGGTCCCGGCCTGTTTCAGCTTCTCCAGCTTCTTCTCCGCCTCGGCCGCATCGGCATTCATGCGTTTGAGCGCGGCGTCGATGTCCGCCCGATGCTCGGAAGCGAACTTCCCGGCATCGCTGCCGAGCTTGTCGGCAACTTCACGCCACGCCTTGAGCTGCGCATCCGCCTGAAGCTTGAACGTTGCCTGTTGCTGCTCGAGCTGCTTGCCGAAGCTGTCGACGTACTTTCCGGCCCCGGTCTCGAACACGCGCCAGTCGGCTTCCATCTTCGATTTTGCCTCGGTCCAGGCCGCCTCGCCCGCCTCCGACTGCTTCTTCAGGGTGTCGCGGAATTCATCGCGCTGCTTGCAGAGATCCGCCAGGACTTTGGTGGCCTTCTCACTGAGATCGGACTGCACCTCGGCGGCCTTGGCCTGGAATGAGGTCACCGTTGCTTCCATTTCGCCGAGACGCTCCTTCCCCCAATTCGTGAAGAAGTTGATGTTGCTTTGCGTAACCATTGTTTCATGTCCATGGTTCGAACGGTACCGCCCCGATGTCTCGACTAGCACGCGGCGCCGGGCTCCTTCTTGACGTGAGTCAACGCGCCTCGTTCGCTTCGTCAGCGGCACACGAGGTGCAGTCCGTCCTGGAAAGTCCCGCGTGCAAACCCGTACCGACGAACGGGGCAAGATCGACATCCGCGACGAAATTCTGCCCGAGATCCTCAAAGCCCACGCGAGTCCAGCAGCTCAAGGCGTTGGAGGCCGATGGCCTCGTGAAGCGCACTGACTACAAGGAGGTGTCCCGCGAGTGGACTACAGTCTCACTCCCTTGGGCCGCAGCGTTGCGGTCGATCAGTTCACACTTGCCAGAAAGCCAGCCAGAATTGTCCGGCTCTGGCTGAGCGTCTCGATGCGCTCGTCGATCAGTCCGACCTGCTGGGCGAGTATTCTTCGCAACTCGTTGCAGGGCGTGAACGCCGGGTCGTTGTTGCGCACACACGGCAGCAATCGCTGAATCGTTTCGAGCGTCATGCCGGCGGCGCCAAGCATCTTGATCCGCCGCACGGTCTCCTCGTCCGCCGGGCCATAGTCGCGGTAACCAGCCGCGGTCCGCAACGGCGCCAGCAACCCTTCGGCTTCGTAGTAGCGCAGCATTCGAACGCTCACTCCCGTCCTCCGGGCAAGTTCGCCAATTTTCATCTGAAAACCTCTTGACCCTCACAGCGCTGTCAGACCTTACAGACTCTGCTCAACCAAGTGAATGCCGCTTGAGAGGGAGCAACGATGAAAGCCTACCATTTGAATGGCCAAGCTGGTGGCGATGGCCTTGTGCGAGCCGAGGTCAGCAAACCCGAACCCGCCAATGGCGAGGTCCGCATCCGGGTCGAAGCTGTCAGTCTGAACTACCGCGACCTCCTGATCCTCGACCGCGTGGGCCAAGGTGGGCTCAACGGCCGTGTGCCACTCTCCGACGGTGCAGGCGTCGTCGACGCCATCGGCGCCGGCGTCACGCAATGGCGGGTCGGAGACCGCGTTGCGGCATCGTTCTTTCGCGATTGGGTCTCGGGGCCGTTCAAGGCCAGCTATGTCCCGTCATCCCTTGGTGGCAACACGATGGACGGAATGCTGGCGGAGTATGTCGTGCTACCGGCAAATGCGCTCGTTTCCGCGCCGGCGCATTTGTCCTCGGTCGAAGCCGCGACCTTGCCTTGTGCCGGTGTCACTGCTTTCCATGGCCTCATTGCACGCGGCCAGATGGGCAAAGGCGATACGCTGCTGGTCCAGGGAACGGGTGGCGTCGCGCTGTTCGGACTTCAATTCGCAGCGGCGCTGGGAGCGCGCGCGATCGTGATCTCGTCCTCGGATGAAAAGCTCGCGCGCACCAAGGCGCTCGGCGGCTCGATCCTCATCAACTACCGCAACACGCCTGATTGGGATGTTGCGCTGATGAAAGCGACGAATGGCGAAGGCGTCAGCCATATCCTCGAACTCGGCGGTCCCGGCACCTATGACCGATCGCTGCGATCGGTCGCGTCGGGCGGCAAGATCGTTCAAATTGGCGTGTTGACGGGGTTCGGCCCGAAGCCCGATCTCGCGCGCCTTCAGTGGGAGAATGCCGACATCATCGGTGTCACCGTCGGATCGGTCGAACATTTCACCGCGATGAACAGCTTCCTGACCGAACACGCGATCCACCCGATTGTCGATCGGATCTACGGCTTCGACGAAGCACCCGAGGCGTATGCTTACCTCCGGACCGGGTCACATTTCGGCAAGGTCGTCGTCGAGCTTTAGGAGCCAGGGCGCCCAATTCGACTTCGCTCCTTGGATCGAAATCGCAGGGCTTATATAGTCCTTGCGACCGCAACGATCCCGGAGGACCAGTCCCTTGAGCATCAAAGCCGTCGTCTTCGACGCCTACGGAACGCTCTACGACATCCAGTCGGTCGCGGAGATCACCGAGGATGCGTTTCCGGGCTACGGCGAGATCATCACACAGGTCTGGCGTATCAAGCAGCTCGAATACACCTGGCTGCGCTCGCTGATGCGGCGCTACCAGGATTTTGCAGCGGTCACGCGCGACTCGCTTGCGTATACGCTGCGCCTGCTCGGCCTTGCCTATGAACCCGAGACGTTCCAGCGCGTGATCGAGAAGTACCTGCATCTCGATCTCTATCCGGATGCAGCAAGCGCGCTTACCGCGCTGAAACCGCGCAAGCTTGCCATCCTTTCCAATGGCAGCCCGGACATGCTGAATGCGCTCGTGCGCAACTCCGGTCTCGACCGTCTGCTGGATGCCACCATCAGCGTCGACGCAAAGAAGATCTTCAAGCCGAGCCCGGAAGCCTACGAGCTGATCGGCGAGGTGCTCGGCACCGCGCCGGACGAGGTGCTGTTCGTCTCCTCCAATCCCTGGGACGTTGCGGGTGGGAAATCATTCGGCCTCAACGTCGCCTGGATCGAGCGGGTGACGCCGGAGGCGATCGCGCTGGCTTGCGTCGAGAATGAACTCGTGGCACCGCTGACCATGTTCAAGGCGATCCGCACCCAGATGGACGAGCTCGGCTTCGCGCCGGATTATAGCGTCCGTTCGCTTTCGGAGCTGGCCGGGATCATCTCCGTGGATGACCCTGGGATCGCCGCCCGCCCGTAAGTCTGGAATGAGTTGACTGGAATGAGCCTGGAATCCGTTCGCGCCTTCTTCGCCGAGAAAGCCCCCGACATATCAGTGATTGAATCGCCGATCAGTTCGGCCACGGTGCCGCTGGCCGCCGAGGCCTACGGCGTCGAGCCCGGGCGGATCGCCAAGACGCTGAGCCTGCGCATCGGCGAGCGCGTGATCCTGATCGTCGCCGCCGGCACCTCGCGGATGGACAACAAGAAGGTGAAGGCGCAATTCGGCGGCAAGCCGAAGATGCTGGGATTGGAAGAGGTCGCCGAGATCACCGGCCACGAGGTTGGCGGCGTCTGCCCGTTCGGGCTGAAATCGCCGCTGCCGATCTACTGCGATGTGTCGCTGAAAACGTTCGACGTCGTCGTTCCCGCTGCGGGCTCGACCCACAGCGCGGTGCGCATAGCGCCCCACCGGATGGCCGAACTCGTCGGCGCCGAATGGGTCGACGTCTGCGAGATCAGACCCTAGAAATACTAATCGTCGTCATCGTAAGGCTGCGGCTGGGCCGCGGGAGGCGGCGGCGCATTGTAGCGCGGCGTCGGCGCCGCGCGATTGCGCGGAACTTGCTGCTGCGGCGGCATCTGGTTGTTGGACTCGAACACCGCACGGCAGCCGATCGAAAGCTGCGGCGTGTTCTGCTGCAGGCAGGCCGTGATGCGGCTCACATCCGGAATCTGGTCGCTGCACAGACGCCACACATCCGGTGTGCAGGCCATCTGCTGTTCCATGGTTCCGCGATATTCCTCAGCGGAGGCCGCGCTCTGCGCAACGATGCCTCCGATCGCGAGCGCGACACCCAGCGCAATCCGCTCTGTTCGCATGTCCTGATCCTTCCCGAGTCCCGTCGATTTTCGTCAATCAATGAGGCGGGGTCCGGTTCTGGATCTACAACAAAATGTGAAACGCGGCTGGAACCTACTCCACCTTGCCGATCTTCTTCACTGCCGCGATCAGCCGCGCGCTGTCGGCGGCTATGAACGCGGAGAAGGCCGGCGCATCCTGATAGGCGACGAGACTGCCTGAGGTGTCGAACGCCTTGAGCACATCGGGGCTCGTCATCACCTGCGCCATCGCCTCGCGTAGCCGGGTCGCGACCGGCGCCGGCAGCGAACTCTGCGCGAACAAGCCGGCCCAGATGTACATCTCGACATCCTTGTAGCCGAGCTCCTGGAACGTCGGAACATCAGGGAAGCTCGCGATGCGCTGCGCGCCGCAATTGCCGAGCACGCGCAGCTTGCCGTCGTCGACCTGCGGCTTCAGCGTGCCCGGTGCGGCCGCGATCGCCTGGACCGTGCCGCTGAGCAACGCGGTCAACGCCGGCCCCGCGCCACGGAATGGCACGTGCAGCAATTTGATATCGGCGCTGCTCGCGAACATCTCCATCGCCACGTGCAGCGTGCCGTAGGGACCTGAAGACCCATAGGTGATCTGGCCCGGGCGCTTCCTGGCGTCGTCGACGAACTCCCGCGCGGTCTTCCATGGCGACGAGGCCGGCACCGCGAGCAAGGTCGGATCAGCCAGCACGCGCGCAATCGGCATGAACTGCGAGACCTCGTAGGCGACGGGACGGTCGAACAGCCGGTCGGCTTCCGGGAGCACCGCAAGCGAGGACAATGTCATCAGCAGCGTGTAGCCGTCGGCCTCGGCGCGCGCCGCCGCGGCATTGCCGACCGATCCGCCGCCGCCTCCGGCGCGATTGTCGACGATGACGGGCTTGCCGAGGATCCGCTCCAGCGCCATCGCCACCGGACGCGCGGCAAGATCGGCCTGCCCGCCGGCCGGAAACGGCACGATCATGGTGATGTTGCGCACCGGATAGGTTTGCGCGAAGGCCGGGGCCGGCAAGGCAGCGCGCAGCAACGGCAGCGCGGCAGCGGCGCGCAGGATATCGCGTCGGTCCATGGCAGGTCCCTCCCCCGGATTTTTTCTTGGTTCGGCCCCAGCCTAGCGTGACGATCGGCAAGAACAAGACGTTAACGAAACGTTATCCATGTTTGGCCCGCAGCCCGGAACGCCGCACCAAAGCCACCGTTGCCTTCCCAGATCCGCTCGTCAGGGAGTGTGCCATGGGAAAGCTTGCGACCATCGACGTAGCCCTCGACGAGATGCTGGTGAATCTCGCAGCCATCGTCCTACGGCTTTCAAAGCCCGAATTGACGCGAACCCCGGAAGCGCGGCGCGCCCTGGCGCAATCGGTGCATCAATACGCGGTCTGCGCAGCGCGTTCGACCGATCCGCGGGTGCACGATTTGAAATCGCAACTGGAAGAGACGCTGAAGCCAGCCTTGCGCGTTGTTGCTAGAGACGGCGTGAAGGTCTCGTAGTCAAGCTCCGCAATGACTGGTACGTTGAGACTGCTAGCTCTACGACGCCTTCACCTTCCCGCGCGGCCGCCGCTTGCAGGTGCCCGGCAATTTCGCCGCGAGAAAATCGCCGAGCGCTTCGACGCGCGCAGGGCGCGGGCCGCCGGGCGGGGTTACGAGATGCACGGCGCCTTCGGCCTGCTTCCAGTCCTTCAGGATGACTTCGACCTCTCCCGAGGAGATGGCCTCGCCGACGATGAACTCCGGCAACTCGGCAATGCCTAGGCCGGCGATCAGCGCCGGCATCACGGCCTCGCCGTTATTGACGCGAAGCTGTCCGCCCGGACGCACGCTGGCCTGCTCGCCGGCCGAATTGGTGTAGTGCCAGACATTGGGCGTCGAGAGATAGGCGTAAGCGAAGCATTTGTGCTCGGCCAGATGCATCGGATGCGTCGGCCGGCCGTGACGCTTGAGGTAGGACGGCGCGGCGACCGTGAAGCGCGGCATGGTGAAGAGGCGCCGCGCGATCAGCGAGGAGTCCGGCAGCCGCGCGATCCGCACCGCCATGTCAAAACCCTCGCCGATCAAATCGACGGTCGCATCGCTCAGATGCAGGTCGACCGAGACTTCCGGATAGGCCTCGAAAAACTCCGGCAGCAGCGGCGCCACCGCCTTGATCCCGAACGTCATGGGCACGGCGAGCCGCACCAGCCCGCGCGGGGCCACCGATTGCGCCAGCGCCTCGTTCTCCGCTGCCTCACCGTCGACGAGCAGGCGCGTGGCGCGTTCGGCAAGCTTGTGTCCGGCATCGGTCAGGGCGAGCCGGCGCGAGGTGCGGTTGAACAGCCGAGCACCGAGCCGCTCTTCCAGCCGCGTCACCGCCTTGGACACGGTCGCCTTGGACATCGCAAGCTCGCTCGCCGCCCCCGCAAACGACCGTAATTCCACGACTTTTGCGAAAATCGCGAGCGCCTCGAAATCGGGGAGTTTTGCCATGGGGCGGGGTCCATCAGGGATAATTTGGGAAACAATGCGTTTCAACAGTTTCTATTTCTATACCAAAGGCGGAGGCCTATCCAAGGGGTCATGACGTACTCAACGTCAACGGCGGCTTCGGCGCCCGAGACGTCAGGATCAACCAAGGATTACGCACATGATCGAACTCAGACCTTTCGACAAGCTCGGCGGCGCCGATCACGGCTGGCTCAAGGCCAGGCATCATTTCTCCTTCGCAAGCCACTATGATCCGAACAACATGGGTCATGGCGTCTTGCGGGTCTGGAACGACGACGAGATCGCGCCGAACACCGGCTTTCCGGCTCATCCCCACGCCAACATGGAAATCATCACCTATGTGCGCGAGGGCGCGATCACCCATCAGGACAGCCTCGGCAACGCGGGCCGCACTGAAGCGGGCGACGTGCAGGTGATGAGTGCCGGCAGCGGCATCCGTCACTCCGAGTACAATCTGGAGCCGACCCAGACACGGATCTTCCAGATCTGGATCGAGCCGACGACGCGCGGCGGACAGCCGACCTGGGGCTCGAAGCCGTTCCCGAGGGCGGACCGCTCCGGCAAGCTCGTCACCATCGCGAGCGGCCTTAAAGGCGACGCCGACGCGCTGCCGATCCGCGCCGATGCGCGGGTGCTTGCCACCACGCTGAAGGCCGGCGAGAGCGCGGAGTACGAGCCGCAGAAGTCGCGGCACCTCTATCTGGTGCCCGCGGCGGGTGCCGTCGAGATCAACGGCGTCCGCGTCAACGCCCGCGACGGCGCCGCCATCCGCGACGAGGAGAAGCTGAAGATCACGGCACTGGAAGACTCCGAGCTCGTGCTCGTCGACGCCGCGTAAGCGCCCCTCACCAACTCGTCATGCCCGGGCTTGACCCGGACATCCATCGCCTTCTCAGAAGTTCTTGAAGCGTGATGGATTGCCGGGTCAAGTCCGGCAATGACAGCGAACAAAACAACCCATCACACAACGGAGACCACCGATGACCAAAGTTCTCGTCCTCTATTATTCCGCCTATGGCCACATCGAAGCGATGGCGAACGCCGTCGCCGAAGGCGCGCGCGAAGCCGGCGCCACGGTCGACATCAAGCGCGTACCCGAGCTGGTGCCGGCCGAAGTCGCGAAAGCCTCGTACTACAAGGTCGACCAGGCCGCGCCCGTCGCCAAGATCGAAGACCTCGCCAATTACGACGCGATCATCGTCGGCACCGGCACCCGCTTCGGCCGGATGGCCTCGCAGATGGCGAATTTCCTCGACCAGGCCGGCGGGCTCTGGGCCAAGGGCGCCCTGCACGGCAAGGTCGGCGGCGCCTTCACCGCGACCGCGACCCAGCATGGCGGCCAGGAGACGACGCTGTTCTCGATCATCACCAATCTGTTGCACTTCGGCATGGTGATCGTCGGCATGAACTACGGCTTTGCCGGCCAGATGAAGCTCGACGAAGTCACCGGCGGCGCGCCGTACGGTGCGACCACGATCACCGGCGGCGACGGCAGCCGCCAGCCCAGCGCCAATGAGCTCGCCGGCGCGCGCTACCAGGGCCGCCAGATCGCGGAGACAACCAGAAAGCTGCATGGCTAGGCCGAACGGTCACGCTTCACGACCGGCCGCATGGCTGATGTGACGCGGGCGGCATTCTCATCCGGGAGTGCCGCCCCATTTTACGCCGCAGGAGCGGCATATATGGCTTTCGAAATCTTCCTGATCGCGCAGATAATCCGCAAGCCCGCACAGGCGCTGGCGCGGCGCTGGTATTGCCGCAGCCTGTTCCGGGCGTCACGCGGCCGGTTTCAGTGCGCCGGCTGCACGAAGGTGTGAGCCGCTAGGCCTGCGTGATGTCGGCGTGAGGCTCAATCGGCGCAGTCACGACAGGCGCCGGCGCCGTCGACAACCACCAGCCCTCGCCGGCAAACCAGCAGGTCCCGTCAGGAGCGCCCTCCCTCCGCAACGACTGCACGCTCTCCCATCCCCTTGCGAACGCCTCGGCCAGTCGCCGGGCAGCATCCGCATCCTGCAATCCCGCGCAGCCGATGAATTGGGCACGCCCCAGGAATTTGGCGGGCCAGATTCCGCCATCGTCCGGGCGCGTGATCATCAGCATGCCGCCGAGCATGCCTTCAGGCGCGAGCGGAAACACCAGCCGCCCGCCCGGCCGCAGCGCATCGAGCCATTCCGCGGCCGGCAGCGCCGCACCCGCGCAGACATAGATCACATCCCCAACCGGCAGATCGGACGCAACGCCCGAACGATCGTGGACATCCACATGTGCGATATCTCTGAGATTTTCGCGCGCGAGGCCCGCCAGACGTTCGTCGATCTCATAGGCATGGACGCGACCGCCGGGGCCGACGAGATGCGCGAGGATCGCGGTGTAATAGCCGCTCCCCGCGCCGATCTGGATCACGGTCTCGCCCTCCTTCACAGCGCAGCCGGTGAGCCAGTAAGCATGCGCACTGGGCATTCCGATATTGAGGCTCCGCACGCTGTCGAGCGCGAGCAGCGTATTCTGATAGAGGAAGGCGGGATCGTCATCGGGCGTCACGACATAGGGGTGGCCACCGAGAGAGATCGACCATGGCCCGGCCCCGACGAAAGGTTCGCGCCTGACAATCCGGAAAGCCTGCTCGATGCGAGGATCCGCGGCCCTCGCCGCAGCGCAGATCAACTGCGCATAGAATGCGCGATATTTTGCCGAGCGGTCTTCCATGTCGCCCTCCGGGAAACGGTCGCAACGATAACACAACGATTGCGACAATCGAGTGATCGTACACTCCAGGGCAGCGCGCGCTTCAGCGCGCGCCCTTGCCCATCGCCCGCGCCGCAATCGCGGCAAGCTTCGGATGGCGACGCAGCTCTTGCGCGGCATGGTCGCGCCAAGCGTAGGGCATGCCGCGCCAGGACAACGCGACGCTGACATCGGTCAACGGCATCTGCTCAGCGCCGAGGCGGCGCTTGTAATCCTGATTGCCGATGCTGAGATCAAAGCGGCGTAGGCCCTGCGCATGCAGCGCCGCAATGGTGCATTCGGTTGCGAGCAGCCCGGGAGAGAAGTTCGCCCAGGTCTTGCCGGTGTGACTGATGCGCAGCAGGACATACGTAGCGCCGTATCTGACACCGAGCGTGGTGGCAACGATACCCTTGTCGCAAACCAACGCCGAGATGACGGCATAGCCATCGGCAACACCCTGGCGCGCCACCTCGCGATAGAATCGGGCGTGAGCGTCGTCGTTAAGGACGAACGGAGAGCCGAGCTGTCTCATCCGTTCGTCTTGCTGGACGTCCATCACATCGAGGATCTCCCGCGCGCGCTCGACATCGGTGGCGATCTCGAACCGCGCGTTGCCAAGACGGCTGAAGACGCGCCAGCATCGCGGCAGCTGCAGGCGCCTGAGCGACGCCCGATAATCCGCATAGTCGTCGCCAGTCAGCACGAGATTGCCGTTGAGCGAGCACGATCCGACCCGACCGAGCGACACCAGCGGATTCGGCTTGCCGCCGACATGGGCCGGCATCTTCTTCAGACGCAACAGATCGAAGCGGTCGGGCGAGGCGCGCAATGAAACGACCAGGGCCTTGCCGATCGCATCCGTCGTCGCCGCGTCCAGCGCGGCATCGGGCGCCAGGATCGGTGCGTTGATATCTGAGACGCCGAGGTCGGCGAATTCGACGATGCGAATGCCGCGCCTGACATGGCTGATCATCGGCACCACGGCAATGTCCTTGCCGGTCGCAACATCGGAGATCACAGCGATCAGCGGCGTGACGTCGTCAAACGCGGCGTACCAGGCGCCGAGCCAGTAACCATGCTGGAACGCGGTGCGATGGCCTGCGCTCAGCCGCGATTCGGCCTGCCGCCAGTCACGCACGAAATCGACAGCGATTCCCGGGGTGCTGGACACAAGATCATCTGGTTGCGCGACGCTGAGGCACGTCATCTGCGGGGCATACAATGACTGAATGTTTCCAGATAGATGTTTTGTCGCAGACCACAAGTCACGTCACGGCTTATCCTTAAGCCGATGCCACCAGCGCCGCCCCGGCTGCGACAAGTTGTCAGCGCTCCGGTGCGATCTGGTCGACGCATTGGAACCTGGCCAGGAAATGCAGGCCGGCCACGGCCAGCGCGAACATGAACCAGATCGGATTCTGGCGTTCGAGCAGGAATGTCTCGGTGGTCCCGTAGTACAGGCCGAACAGCCATATGGTCAGGAACAACTTCGCCAGCGCGCCACTGCGGCTGCGAGCCTGGGCCGACTGAAAATTGCGGAGCGGCGCGAGAACGAAGACGAGAACCACCAGCAGCAGCCCCGGCAGGCCGATGGTGACCGCCAGCTCAAGATAGCTGTTATGGCTGTGCGCTGCGCTCGTCGCCCATTCGGCGCCCTGGGCGGTCTGCCGCGCGGTGACGTCGTCCCAGAAGGCCGCATAGCCGTGGCCGATGATCGGCTTTTCGGCGACGGCCGCCAGCGCGAACTGCCAGACGTCGGAACGGCCGGTGAAGGTGGGATCGAGAGGAAGCAGCCGCGTCATGGCTCCGAGCGCCGGGCTCAGGACACTGCCGACCGTGAGCAGGTTCATCACGATCAGCGGCACGAAGCACATGATCCGCTTCAGCCACAGGCTCCGCGTCACATAGACCAGCGAGGCGAGCGCATAGATCGCAAGGCAAAGCACCGACGAGGTCTTGCCGCCGGTGAAGATCAGGAAGATGCCGGCCAGCGCGGCGATCGCCGGGCCCATCACGAACGAGCCGGCACTACAGAGATAGATGCCGACATAGACCAGGACGGTCATCACCGGCGAGGCGATGTTCTTGTGGCCAAAACTGCCGCGCCAGTCGCCGGCGAGCTGCGGCTCGGTGACGTCGAGTGCGGTGTGGATCGAATATTGCGGAGCGAGGAGGACGCCGAGATAGCAAAGCGCGAGCAGCACGAGCGCGGCCGCGCCCAGGCACAGGTTGAAGGCGCGCTGCGTCGGCGGCAGCAATGGCAACAAGACGGCGAGCGACGTCACACTGACCGCGAGCACGAAGCGCTGCATCGAAACGCCGCGACTCTCCGAGAAAGCGATGTTGATCAACAGCCAGCCGACGAGGCAGACGTGCAGCGGCGTCACCAGGGTCTTCAGGGAGGGCGCATCCGTGGCCGCGACGAGCAGCATCGCGACCGCAGCCAGCAGGCCCCACGAGATATAGGCCGTCGCCATTCGCCCGCTGACGACGGTGGCAACATCCTCACTGCGCAGGTCGGGAAACGGATCGAGCGTCACCAGCACGAGGAGCAGCGCGGCAATCGCGATGAGGCACCGCGCCGCCTGCACGGCGTTCAGCCCCGCAAGCCCGACGTGCAGAACGTGGCCGAACGATCGGGGCTCGACGTCGGTCATGTCAGCAGCGCTGTGATCCATGGTTCAAGGCAGTGATGAAGCCGGGGAAGCTTCAACTGCTAGCTCATCCCCGTTAAGCATCCGTCAACCAGCATGCCGGAGCTCTGCGACACCGCCTGCTGCCGCACGATGCTCTGCGCGATCTGGTAATATTGCAGCGCTCGTTGCTCCAGCGTGAGATTGTCGAGAACGAAGCCGCGCGGATCGAACGTACCGGCAGCGCAACCGGCCCAAAAATCCTTCCAACCGGCCTCGAATCCCGCAATGTCGGGGAACCTGGCGCCGCAACGCTCGTCCCAATACGGCACCGACGACACCGGCTCGAACTGGACGCGGTGCGGGAAATAGTCGGGGTCCCGCCACGGTCCACCCGGATCCCAGGCGAACACCGGTACGCCGCAGGATAACGCCTGCTGATAGGCGATGCCCTGGCTCTCGTTCTGGCACAAGAAGATCATCGCACGCGCGCCCGCCAGCGCGGCCTGATAGTCTTCCTCCTTGTAGTTGCCGTAACGCAGTTCCGTGAACGAGCGCCCCTCCGCGATGAGCCGCGCGCGGACGGGCTCGATCAGCTCCGGCGCATAGCGCTCGCGGTCCCAATGGACCTTGTCATAGATCAGCACGTCGACAGTCTTGTGCGATGTGCGCGGCGGCGCCCAGAGATCCGTGTCGATACCGACCGGCCAGGCCTCCGTGTCGGGCCAGTACGGCCGGTACATGTCGGCGTACCATGGGCCGGGCACAACGACCATCTTCACCGGCAGGCGCTTGAACAGGTCGGGATCGTCGAGCGGATGGTTGTGGGCGGCAACCCCGAGCAGGATCGGGTTCTTCCACGCGAACTTGTCGAGCAGAAAGGTGCGGCCGACGATGCAGGCGAGCTCTTCGGGATGCTGCGCGATATAGCCGTAGTCGTTGACGCGGTAGCGGATACCGAGCCGGTCGAGCCCCGCACAGAGATTGAGGAACACGCGAAGCTGCCCGCTCATGCGCGGCTCGCCCAGCAGCATGCGGCGCGCCATGCGCCGCAGATGCCGGTCGCCGGGAAACCAGCGATCGTCCTTGTCCTCGTAGAACAGGTTGAGGACCATGGCATCGGGATCGTAGTCGAATGTCTTTGCGGGCACAGGATCCATCCGCGGCAATCAGGCCTGCATTCTCGCATGGGACCGGCTGCCGCACTGCTCCAAATTTACGACACGCTTAATGCCAGCAGCTTAACGCTATTGCGCGAAACCGCAGTCGCGCGGGTCTTCGCGGCAACGATTTGGCCGTAATGCGAGTATCATTCGCAGCGGCCGAGGTTGCGATCGATTGCATCGCCGTCGACAGATGCGCCCTGGTTAACAGACCCTTAAAGGCGAGCCGTAACTTGACCACCGCGAACGACGTCCTCGATCTGCCGACCGCCTCGCGCGCCGCGACGGCTGCGCGCCTCCCGCTGCCGGCGAACCCGGTCGCGCCGGTGTCGATCGTCATTCCCGCCAAGAACGCCGCGGCCTATGTCGCCGAGACCCTCGCCAGCGCACTGGCGCAGGTCGAGGTGACCGAGGTGATCGTCGTGGACGACGGATCGACCGACGACACCGTTGCGATCGTTCGCGCCATTGCTGACCGTCGGCTACGGCTGCTGACCAACGACTCCGCCGGCGTATCGGCCGCGCGCAATCTCGGTGCGCGACATGCAAGGGGCGAATGGCTGCTCTTCCTCGACGCCGACGACCGCCTGCGTCCCGGCGCCGTGGCGGCCCTGCTGGCGGCGGCGCGCCGTGCTCCGCTCGCGATTCTCGTCTACGGCGACTACAACACGATCGACAGCGAGGGACGGCAGATCGGCCGACGCGACCTGCTGAAAGGTCGCCGCAAGCCGTCCGGCGACGTGCTGACGCGACTCGCGGCCGGCAATTTCATCGTCAACGGCGGCATCGCGCTCGCCCGTGCGCACGCTTTTCGCGCCATCGGCGGCTTCGACACGTCCCTCAGATATTGCGAGGACTGGCATTGCTGGTGCCGCCTTGCCGCGATCGGCGAGTTCGCGTTCGCACCGAAGCTTCTGCTCGACTATCGCCTGCACGCGGCCAACACCATGAACGCGGCCGTGCGGAAGCCGCAGGATTTCTTCCCGGCGATTGCGCGGATCTTCGACGACGGGCTGATCCTCTCGCGACTTCCCGAGGGCACGGCAGCCGGACTGCGGCGAGCAGCCGAAATCCACCTCGTGACCTACGCGGCAACACAGGCGGTCCGCTTCGGGCGATATCGCGAGGCGCTTGGCTATCTCGGCATGGTCGGGCGTCGCTCGCTCAAGGCGATCCCGCGATCGGCGGTCAAGGTCGCTCTTTCCTATTTTGGAATCTAGAGGCTGACGCGTCAGGAAACGATCTTCGAGGCCTCATAGGGCGTCGGATCGTAACCGAATGCCGCGAGAGCAGAACCGACGGCCACCAGTATCGGGTGCATCGCAACGACCCCTTTCGATGACGTCATCAGGCGAGCCGAGCGCATCAACGAAAGCGGCAGCCGTCCCAGGGTCAGCGCAAACAAGCGCGCCCGCGCGCCCGCGCTCTGCGCGGCCTTGGACCGCACACGATAGTTGATCACCCCGATGCGGAGGCTCCGTTTGGCGATCCAGCCGAGGCTGGTGCGGTTCTGCGGCACGGTCTCGGTGATGACGGCTTCCGCGGTCCAGTGGAAGGTCATGCCGGCATTGCGGCCGCGATAAAAGAAATCGCAATCTCCGCCGCCAAGGAAATTGAAGCGCAGATCGAAAGCCGGGCTGCCGAGCCTCTCGAACGCCGCGCGCGTGATCAGGCAATTGCCGCAGCCATAGATCAGCGGCACCGCGCCGGTGTAATCGTAAGTGGGGCAGAAGGCCGGATGACGCGCGAGCCAGGGTTGGCTGTCGTCGTCGAACACCGGCAGCACCGGTCCGCCGACCACGTCGGCACCGGTCGCCTCCGCAGTACGGATCATCAGTTCGAGCCAATCGGGCGAAGCGATCTCGTCGTCGTCGATCATCAGGAAGCGGGTCGCAGCGGGAAACACCACCTGCGCCGTCTCGAACGCGGCGTTGATCGCCTGGCAATTGCCCTGCCGCTTCTCGACCAGGCAGAGGCCCTGCAGCTTGCCCGCGGCGAGATATTCCGCAGCGACCGGCGCACTCGCGCGCCTTGCCGCATCGTTCTCGACCATGACCACCGCAAAGGAGCGCGAGGTGCGCTGACCGACCAGCGAATCCAGTGTCAGCCGCAGATGGTCGGGGCGGCGAAAGCAGGGAATGCAGACGACGATGCCGACCGAGAGATCAATGACGCGCGAACTCGCCGCGATCTCCCGGTTCGAGTCGCGCACGGCATCCGAGATCCGGCTGGCGGACAAATCTGTCGGGATCAGCGTCATGGCCTTCTAGATGGCTGAGACATATTGAAAAAGCCTTGCGCCATTGTCCCAGAGCGACACATCCGCGCGGGACAGATCCGTCGCAAAATGAACGACCTGACTCGGCGCTCAACACTGCACCGTGACGCTAATGCCCTCGTTAGGACGCATCCGCTCATGCGCTTAACCCTTTCGCGCGTTTTCGCTGCGAGTTCCAGCGCGCGTGGTCCTGCAATTTGCAGTCCATCACCCACCGACGACGCAACATGGGCAATGCCTTGGTTAACGCATGTTCGAATGAACCCAGTCTTCACCGCGTATTTACGCGCGGATGCGAGGCTCGGCACGACATGAGGGGCGCGGGGCGCCGCAAGGATCAGGAACGAACGTGGTGCGCGTGATCGAGAACCCGGTGCTGCGGGCCGGTGCGCTCCTGTTGTTCGCCTGCCGGCGCGCCTGGCTGACGGTGCGGTACGGGCGCCGACTCCAGCTCGGGCCCGGGATCATATTCAAGGGTCGGCTGGTGCTCGGTCGCGGGGTCCGCGTGTCGATCGGAGCGAATTGCCGGATCGGCAAGCGCGTGCTCATCACCGGGCGTGGCCAGGTCACGATCGGTCACGACACTTTTCTCAACGGCTGCTGGATCGGCTGCGACCAGAAGGTCGACATCGGATCGTTCTGCCTGATCAGCGACTGCGACGTCGTCGACACGGACTTTCACAACCTTCCCCCGCGACTTCGGCACGAGCCTGCGGTTGCCCGGGCCATCGCACCGGTGCACATCGGGGACAACGTGTGGGTCGGCGCGCGCTCGATCGTGCTCAAGGGCGTGACGATCGGCGACCATTCCGTCGTGGGTGCCGGCACAGTTGTGCGTGAGAACGTCGCCCCGCGCGTGGTCGTCGCCGGGAATCCGGCGGCTGTCGTCAAGCAATTCCACGACGACGAATAGGCCGGCACGAATGGGCAGGCACGAACGCGGGCTCTGCGCACGAGGGGCGGCCGGATGGACCCAGATTCCAATCGCGCGTTAAGGCCCATTTTACTTCGTCGCGGAATCCTCCATCCGGGATCGCCGCGATGCGCTTCAAAATCCCCTTGATGTGCTGCGTGGAACGGCGAGACCGGCAACAACCATGGTATCTTCGCGAAGAAGCGAACTTTCATCGCAGAAGCACACGAGGCAGAACCCTGGCGGCCGGAAGGCCCTGCCGAGAAGGCTGACGATCATGCGCGCAGGCGGGCGATCAGGCGACGATGTCCGAGCAGGCACCGCTTGACATGCATGGGTAACGAACCGTTAAGCACTGGGGGCCGTGGTGACACCAAAGCGGTACAACGACGCGGCAAATGGCGGCCTGGGCTTAAACGCTTTGTTTGCCATTTCAGTGAATAGTCCCCGAACGGGTATGGTTAATTTTCCCTGTTGCGTTGATAGGGCACCTATATCCGGGGTGCGTGGCGTAGAGCGAAGAGTAACCCCTCAGCCCGCCGCAATTGGAATGAAAGCTGGGGATCATGCTTGACTACAACCAGCCGATAGATCGGACCCCACCAGAGGCCCCGCAACAGAGGTCTCAGGCCGGCTTCAACGTGCTGGAGCTCGTCGATCTGCTCTGGCGGCGAAAGATCGCGATTGCGGCTGCCGCGCTCCTCGGCGCGACGCTTGCCGTCACCGTCGGCAAGAGCGTGACGCCCCGCTACACCGCGACCGCCCAGCTCTATGTCGACCCGCGCGAGCTTCAGCTCGTCGATCGCGAGCTCACGCCGCGCGCGCAGGACGTCTCCGGCATGTCCATGGTGGTGGAGAGCCAGGCGCGCCTGATCACGTCGAACAGCGTGCTGCTCCAGGTGATCCAGCAGGCCGGTCTCGACAAGGATCCGGAATTCGGCGGCGGCGACAGCAAGAGCCTGATATCGTCGCTGCTCGGCCTGATTGGCCTGCAGCCGCGCGCGCCCTCCGCCGCGGAAACGAAGGAAGTGCAGCTTGCGGCGCTTGAGGCGCTGAACAGGCACATCACCATCCGCAAGACCGAGAAAAGCTTCATCGTCGACATCGAGGTCTGGTCGACCGATCCGGCCAAGGCGGCGATGCTCGCCAACACGCTGACCAGCGCCTACCTCGCCGAATCCCGCAACTCGCAGGCTTCGGCCGCACGGCGTGCGACCAGCGACTTGTCCGGAAGGCTCAAGGAGCTGCGCGAGCGGCTGCGCAACGCCGAGACGACACTCGCCACCTACAAGGCCCAGAACAACTTCGTCGGCACCCAGGACGCGCTGATCAGCGACCAGCAGCTCTCCGCCAGCAACCAGCGGCTCTCCGCTGCCCGCGCCGCGGCAATGGACGCGCAGGCGCGGCTCGACCAGATCGAGGCCAGCCGCCGCACGGCTGCCGATGCCGGCGCGAATTCGGAAGCGTTGCAATCGCCGACCATCGCGAATCTGCGCGCGCAATATGCCGACGCGCGCAAGAAATATGCGGAACAGACCAGCGAGCTCGGCCCGCGTCATCCCGCGCTGCGCCAGACCGAGAAGCAGGTCGAGGATCTCAAGCGCACCATCAACGAGGAGATCGATCGCTTTGCGCAGTCCGCCAAGAACGATTTGACGCGAGCCCGCGACTTCGAAGCCTCGCTCAACCGCGCACTGGAGGCGCAGAAGCGGCAGAGCGTGCAGCTCAGCCAGGCCTCCGTGCGCCTGCGCGAACTCGAGCGCGAGGCCGATGCCAGCCGCGACGTCTATCAATCCTTCCTCAAGCGCTCGCGCGAGACCGAGGAGCAGGAGACGCTCAATACCTCGGCCGCCCGCGTCATCGGCGAAGCGACAGTGCCGCAGCGGCGGTCGTTCCCGCCGGCAATGAGCCTGTTCGCCATGATCGGCTTCATCTTCGGCGCGATCGCGGCGTCAGGCTGGTTCGTCGCAGCAGAGCTGCTGCTCGCCGGCGCGCCCGCGCCGACCCGTCGCGCGCGCACGCCGGCGCCGGAGGCTCCCATAGCTCCAGAGGCGACGCGTGCTGCGGAGGCTGCTCGACCCCAGCAGGCTGCGCGAGCTTCGGAAGTGGCACAGGCTCCACCGGAGCTTGCCGCACCACCGCTGCAACCTTCGATGATCGAGAACTCCCTGATGGAGAAGCCGCTGATCGCGCGCTTCCAGGAGGCCGACGTCATCCACACGCTGGGCGCCATACTCGCGACCGGCGGCGGTGTCGACCTGACCCGGCTCGGCTGGCCGACGCTGCGACCCGGCTTTCCGCTCACGACGCTGCTCAATTCCTGGCGCGACATGCGCGCCGCATTGGCACGGCGTGCCGACGGCAAGGCGATGCCGGTCATCGCGCTCGTCGGTGCCGGAGACACGACCGGACGCAGCGTGACCGCGCTGAATTTCGCGCTCGCGGCCGCGCGTGACGGCGCCCGCGTGCTGATGATCGACGCCGACCATCAGGCGCACCCGCTCTCGAACAAGATCAGCCGTCCCGGCAAGAGCGAGCCGAGCAGGCTCGGCTGGCTCTCGATCGGCAGCAAGGCCGCGCGCGAGATCAAGACGGTCAACGACATTTCGGTGCTGCCGGTCGCCGAAGGTGATGCCAGCAAGGCGACCGATGCCATCCGCAAGGCAATCGAGCAGGCGCGCGCCGCCGGCGGCTATGATCTCGTGGTCCTCGACGGCCCCGCGATGCCGCTCTCGGCCGGCAGCCGCAAGCTGCTCGATGACGCCGACGCGCTGGTGGCGGTGCTGCCGACCAGCCTCGACATCAACGACAGCCTGGAAGAGATCTTGAGCATGCTCGGCCGCGCCGAGCGCAAGCTCGTCGGCGTCGTGCTCGACGAACTCACCCCCGCAACCCAAGCGCGCCAGCGAGGCAGACAATATGCTTGAGCGTCGCGTCAATATTGACGGGCGGGCCGCAACCGCCGATGTGCCGCGGATCACCGTCGGCGGCCTTCGCATGGCCGCGCTCGACCTGGAGGCCACCGCCGATTTCATGATCGAGGCCACTGATCCTGACAATCGCATCGGCCGTCCGCTGCATCTGACCTCGGCCAATGGCGAGGTGCTGGCGCGCTGCTCGACCGAGCCGGAGACCGAACGCCTGTTTCGCGGCGCCGACCTGATCAACGCCGACGGCCAGCCGCTGGTCGCGGCCTCGAAGCTGCAATCCTGGTTTCCGCTGCCGGAGCGCGTCGCCACGACGGACCTGTTCCACGTCGTCGCGCGCAAGGCCGAAGCGGTCGGCCGCACCTTCTACATGTTCGGCGCCAGCGAAGACGAGAACGCCGCCGCGGTCGAGAATGTGCAGCGATTGTATCCGAACCTCAAGATCGTCGGATACAGCCACGGCTATCTGCGCGGCGAAGCCCTCCGCGCGAAGGTCGAGGAGATCAACGCGCTCGCGCCGGATTACCTCTGGGTCGCGCTCGGGGTGCCCAACGAGCAGGCATTCGTTGAAGAATATACCCCGCTGATGACCAATGTTGGCGTTATCAAGACATCCGGCGGGTTGTTCAACTTTTTGTCGGGCAGCCGGTCCCGCGCGCCGCAATGGATGCAGAAGGTCGGGCTTGAATGGGCCTGGCGCACATGGCTCGAGCCGCGCCGCCTGCTCTGGCGCTATTTGACCACCAACCCTCGCGCGCTCTATCTTCTCTTCAGCCGCAACCGGCCTTTCAATCGCTGAGAGAAGAGTACAAGACGACATGACCGACCGACCGACTGTCCTCGTCACAGGTGGCGCGGGCTATATTGGCTCGCACGCCTGCCGCGCATTGGCCGCCGCCGGCTATCAACCCGTCGTCTACGACAATCTCTCGACGGGTCATCGCAGCTTCGTCGCTGGCCCGCTCGTGACGGGCGATCTGCTCGACGGCGCGGCGCTGGCGCGCGCCTTCGCCGACCACAAGGTCACGGCGGTGATGCATTTCGCGGCCGCCAGCCTCGTCGGCGAGTCCATGATCGACCCGCAGAAATACTACATCAACAATGTGCAGGGCACGCTGTCCCTGTTGCAGGCGATGCGCAACGCGGGCTGCCATCGCATCGTGTTCTCCTCGACCGGCGCCGTCTACGGCAACGCCGATTCCAAGGAGCTGCCGGAAGACTTCCCCTGTGCGCCGATCAACCCTTACGGCGCGTCGAAATGGATGATCGAGCGCATGCTGGCCGATTATCGCGCGGCTTACGGCTTCGGCGCGTTCTGCCTGCGCTATTTCAACGCCAGCGGCGCCGATCCGGCCGGCGGCATCGGCGAGCTGCGTGACAACGAGACTCATCTCATTCCGCGCGCCATGATGGCGCTGCAAGGCCATGTCGATTTCGCCGTGTTCGGCGACGACTACGACACGCCCGACGGCACTGCGATCCGCGACTACATCCATGTCACGGACCTCGCCGCGGCACATGTCGCCGCGCTGAAGCTGCTGGAGACGGGGCATGCCGGCGGCAGCTTCAATCTCGGCACTGGCTCCGGCTTTTCGGTGCGCGAGATCCTGAACGCCATCAGGCAGGAAACCGGGCGCGAGGTACCGCACACCATGAAGCCGCGCCGCGCCGGCGATCCTACCTATCTGGTCGCCGATGCCTCCGCCGCGCGCAAGGTGCTGAATTTCGTGCCGCGCCATTCCGACCTCGCCACGGTGATCCGGACCGCTTGGGCGTGGCACCAGAAGGCGCATCCGCTCAAGTCACGCTAGAGCGCGCTAGCTGAAGGCGCGTTTCAGCCGCGACGCCGCGGCTTCCTGCGCCACCAGGTCCGGCTCCGGCTGGAGCGGTGGCGCGACCGGCAGCACCATCGGCCGCAGTAGCTCGGCCATCTGCCTGGCCGGGACCGGCTTCGAGATCAGGAAGCCCTGCATCTCGTCGCAGCCATGGCTGCGCAGGAACGCCTCCTGCTCGGCATTCTCGACACCCTCGGCGACGACGGTCATGCCGAGCGCCTTGCCCATGCTGATGATCGCCTGCGCGATCGCCTGATCCTCCGAATCCTGCGGCAGGTCGCGCACGAAGGAGCGGTCGATCTTGATCGTGTCGATCGGGAAGTGCTTCATCAGCGACATCGACGAATAGCCGGTGCCGAAATCGTCGATGGCGAGGCGGATGCCGCGGCTCTGGATGGCGTCGAGCACCTTGAGCGCGCGCCCGACATTGCGCATCATCATGCTCTCGGTGACCTCCAGCTGGAGCAGCACCGGCGACATGCCGGAGGCCGCCAGCGCCTCGTCGACGTCCTGCAACAGATGTTCGTCGACAAACTGCCGCGGCGAGAGGTTGACCGCCATCGATACCGGCAACAGGCCGCGACGCTGCCAGGCCATCGCCTGCGCGCAGGCCTCCTTCACGACCCAGCGGCCGATCGGCACGATCAGGCCGGTTTCCTCGGCGAGCGGAATGAACTGAGCCGGGGGGACGTTGCCGAGCTCCGGATGGGCCCAGCGCAACAGTGCTTCGACGCCGGTGATCTGACCAGTCTGCATGTCGACCTTGGGCTGGTAGTTCAGCGAGAACTGCTCGCGCTCCAGCGCCCGGCGCAGTGCGCTTTCCAGCGACAGGCGTTCGATCGACTGCGTCTTCACTTCCTTGGAGAAGAAGCGATAGCCGTTCTTGCCGTCTTCCTTGGCAAGGTACATCGCCATGTCGGCGTTCTTGGTCAGCGTCTGCGCGTCGGAGCCATTGGCCGGATACATCGCGATGCCGATGGAGGCGGTGGTGTGGCACTCGTAGCCGGCAAGCTCCATGGGCTCGCTGAGCGCGGTCAACAGCCCGGCCGCGATCCGCTGGACGGCGTCGATCTCGCCGCACTGGTCGAGGATCACCACGAACTCGTCGCCGCCGAGGCGCGCCACCACGTCGCTGGCCCGCAGCGCGCTGCGCAGCCGGTTCGCCACTTCGAGCAGGAGCAGGTCACCGGCCTCGTGGCCCAGCGAATCATTGATGACCTTGAAGCGGTCGAGATCTATGAACAGCACCGCGAAGCGGTGGTCGTGGCGCTCGGCTTCGTCGATCGCCTTGCGGAGCAGCCCGTTGAAAGTCTCGCGGTTCGGCAAGTCGGTCAGGCTGTCGTGGGAGGCGAGGTACTCGATCCTCTCGTCCGCCTCGTTCTTTGCGTCGGCGCGATCGAAATTCTCGATCGCAAAGGAGACGTTGTCGGCGAGACGCTGCAGCAGCTCGACGAACTCGGCCGTGAAGGTCTCCTGCTCGGTCGACATGTAGATCATGACGCCGACGGCCTGATCGTGCGTGATCAGCGGGAACGCCGCGCCGGAGCGCGCGCAGTCGCCTTGCAGAACAGCATGGAAAGCGCTCACACGGCTGTCATTGACATAGTCGTTGCTGACACAGGGCTGCCGGGTGCGGAACGCCGTGCCACTCATGCCGCGTCCCTCAGGCCGATCGGCATCGATGGAGAGGCGGACGTTGCGGGTTGTCTGGGCGGACGGCCCCGCGGTCGCGACAATTGCGAGCTGATCGCTGTCGGCCCTGGCCAGGGCAATCGTCGTCGAGGTGAACTTGCCGCCGGTCGACGCGGCCTGACACACCAGATCGAACAGCTCGGTGCGCGATTTGGCCCGAACGATCGCCTCATTGGTATCGCTCAGCGCCGCGAACATGCGCGTCAGGCGCTCCTTCTGCGCCTCGGTCCGCGACCGCTCCTCGGCCCGGTCGAAATTGTCGAGCGCAAAGGACACGTTCTCGGCCAGCCGCCCCAGCAGCTGGATGAGATCGGGCGTGAATGTGCCCTCGTCCGGCGACAGAAACAGGAGAATGCCGACAGCGTCGGTACCGTTCCTCATCAAGGGGAAGCAGCCGCCGGACTTCGTCCCCTGATTCCGCGCGATGTGGCGCCAATGCGTCGCACGAACGTCGGTGAGGAGCTCGTTCGAGACGCAAGGCGCCCTGGTGCGGAATGCGGTCCCGGCCAGCCCTCGCCCTTCAGGTGCGTCAGCGGACGTCGCGAAACGCCATTTCTCGACGTGACTGCGGCATTCGCCCTTGGTGACGGCGACGTCGAGATGCCGACCCGTGGGATCGACCATGGCGATAGTGGCGGATGTGAACGTGCCGCCGAGCACGGCGGCTTCGCAGACCGCTTCGAACAATTCGGCGCGGTCCTTCACGCGCATGATCGCTTCGTTGGTCGCGCTCAGCGCCTCCAACATGCCCCGAAGGCGATTGCGCTGCATCTCTGCCTTCGCCTTCTCGTCGGCGCGATCGAAATTCTCGAGCGCGAAGGCGACATTGGCCTGGAGCCGCTGCAACAGTTCGACGAATTCCCGCGTGAACGTATCTCGCTCCGGGGAATTGAACAGGAACACCCCTTCGACACGGTCACCGTTGAACAACGGCAGCGCCGCGGAGGATGCGATGCCGTTACGGCGGGCGCTGGCGTGCCAGGGCCTGATGCGGTCGTCGGCCAGCACATCGTTGCTGATGCAGGGTTGGCGCGTCCGGAAGGCGGTTCCCGTCAGCCCCCGGCCTTCAGGCACCTGATCGGACGTGGAGAACTTGAAGGTGCGGACCGTATCCGCATTCGGCCCGTAGCAGGCAACGACGCGGAGCAGCTCGGCATCGTGATCGACGAGCGCGATGTTGGCCGAGGTGAACTTGGCCCCCTTCGCCGTTGCTTCGCAGACGAGATCGAACAGCTCGGAGCGGGAGCGCGCTCGCAGAATCGCTTCATTGGTGGCGCTCAGTGCCGCGTACATGCGCGCGAGGCGATCCTCCTCCGCGGAGATCCGGGCCCTTTCTGCCTCGCGGTCGAAATTGTCTATGGCGAAACAGAGGTTCTCCGCGATGCGCAACATCAGCGCGACAATCTCTTCGTCCTTGGCCCAGGACGGGCTGAGGAAGGACAGGATGACGCCGATGCTCTGGCTATGCCTGATAAGCGGAGCTGCGATGCAGGCGGCAACGCCGGTGTTGACGTTGGCCTGCTCCCACGGCGTTCCCTTAGTGCGACGCACCAGATCGCGTTCGACGAACGGCTTCTGGGTGCGGAACACCTCGCCGGAGATGCCGCTGCCATAGGGATTCTCGGGATCGACGGAGTAGTGGGTCCGCGCCACAAGCTCCAGGTTCTCGCCGGTGCCGGCGACGGGCTTTAACCAATGGGAATCCGGCTGCTTCAGCAGGACGAATGTCGCCAGTGACTTGCCGCCGTGCACGGAGGCATCGCACACGAGCTGGTAGAGTTCCTGTTCGGTCTTGGCGCGCAGAATGGCCTCGTTTGTCGCGCTGAGCGCGCCAAACATGCGATTGAGCCGCCGCGTCGCCCGCTCACTGGCCTGCCGCGCGGCCTCGCGTGCGAAATTGTCCAGCGCATACGAAATGTTGGCCGACATACGCTCGAACAGAGACACCATCTGCGCGTCGAGCGATTCGGCCTCGCTGCGGATCACGAACAGCACGCCGACGCTCTTGCCGTTGCACAGCAACGGCAGCGCCGCTGCAGCACCCACACGCGCCTTGACCACGCCCTCGCGCCAAGCCAGCGACCGCGGGTCGTTCAGGAAATCGTTGCTGATGCACAGCTTCTGGCTGCGAAACGCCTCGCCGCCGACGCCTGAGCCCTGCGGCGTGCCGGCTTCCGTGGTGATTTCGATCGTGCTGAGCCGCGCCACGTCGTCGCCGCAACCGGCGGCAAAGCGCAGCCGGCGGCTGTCCGGCTCCACCAGGAACACGGCGACAGCCATGAAGTCCCCGCTCGAAAACCCGGCGTCGCAGACCTTCTGGTACAGCTCGTCCGGCGATTTCGCGTAGAGGATCGCTTCGTTGATGGCGCTCAACGCTGCAAAGGTGCGCGCGAGGGTCGTCTGCACGATCTAACTCCCGGGCATTTCTGCCTCTTTATCCCGGCTACCCTTATGAACGGCGATCGCCTAAGTGGTCGTTATTGCGCGCCGCAAACCATCGATCAAAGTGAACGAGCTGCGAACGACTGGCGTCAAGCTGTCTGGAATGCCGCCATACGGGAGGAATCATCGACCAAAGGCGCGCTCTCTTTACGAATTTGCAGCCCTGTATTGGTTTACGAGAGATTGATATCGCAGCGCCGCTTTGAGACGATGGCTTCCAACAACCGCCGACCAAGGGCGACGACAGAGGGAACGCCATGCCGATCGTTACGGCCGACCGCCTCACACGCATCGGCGCGGCACTGCTCCATGCCGCCGGAGCGTCCGAAGAAGAAGCCGACGCGGTCGCCGTCGGCTGCGTCAAAGCCAATCTCGCGGGACACGACTCCCACGGCGTGATTGCGGTTCCCACCTATATCGACCGTATCAAGGCCGGACACATCGTTCCCGGCGCAAAATGGTCCATCGTCCAGGAATCGCCGACCACGACCGTGATCGACGGCCATTGGGGCTTCGGCTTCCACGTCAACGCCAAGGCGATGGCGCTGACGATCGAGAAGGCCAGGACGGCGAATGTCGCCGCCTGCACCGTGTTCCGGCAGAGCCATGTCGGCCGCCTCGCCGCCTATCCGCTGATGGCGATGCGCGAGGGCATGATCGGGATTGCAACCGCGGATTCCGGCCGCTCGCCGAAACACGTGGCTCCGTTCGGCGGCAAGGAAGCACGGCTCGGCACCAACCCGATCTCGATCGCGGTGCCGTCCGATCTCGACGCGCCGTTCTATCTGGACATGGCGACCTCGGCGGTGGCGGCCGGCAAGATCCAGCTCGCAGTCGCGCGCGGCGAGGACATACCTACCGGGTGGATCATCGACGCCGAGGGACGGCACACCACCGACCCGACCCAATATCGCAAGGGCGGTGCGCTGCTGCCGCTCGGAGGCACTGAAGGTTACAAAGGCAGCGGTCTCGCCGCGATGGTCGAGGTACTCTGCGGCCTCCTCACCGGTCTCGGTTTCGGCGTCGAGCCCACCGGGCGGCACAATGACGGCTGCTTCATGGCAGTGTTCAACGTCGCCGCGTTCCGCCCGCTGAAGGAATTTAAGCGCGAGGTCGCGGAGTTCGCGCATTACCTGAAAACGACGCCGCCGTCCGAAGGCAGCAAGGGTGTCTACTATCCCGGCGAGATCGAGGGGCTGCGCGAGCAGCAGCGCTTGCGCGACGGCATCGAGGTCGAGGATACGACCTGGGAAAAACTACGCGCGCTGGCGCGCGAATACCGGCTCGACGCAGTGCTCGATCTGGCCTGACGAAATTCGGAGATAAGCATGACGCGACAGATGGTACTTGTCGGCTTCCTCCAGGCGCAGAACTGCACCAACCTGCCAAGCTCCTGGCGGCATCCGGACTCGCGCGCCGATTCGATGTCGGCGGATTATTACCAGGAGATCGCAAGGATCCTCGAGGCCGGCAAATTCCACATGGCGTTCTTCGACGACCGCCTTGCGATGCCTGACCGCTACGGCAACGACCACGCCCACACCGTCGAATACGGCATCCGCTGCGTGAAGATGGACCCGCTGATCGTGCTGACTACGATGGGGCTGGTCACCGAGAAGCTCGGGCTGGGGGCGACCTGCTCGACCACTTACTACGAACCCTTCGACGTCGCCCGCCGTTTCGCAACGCTCGACCTGATGTCCGGCGGCCGCGCCGGCTGGAACGTCGTTACCTCGCTCAACGACGGCGAGGCGCTCAACATGGGGCGCGATTCCCATCCCGAACATGATTCCCGCTACGACAAGGCCGACGAGTTCATGGAGGTCGTGCTCGGCCATTGGGACACCTGGGAAGACGGCGCGCTCATCATGGACAAGAAGAGCGGCCGCTTTGCCGACCCGGCCAAGGTGAAGCGGCTCGATCACAAGGGAGCGGCCTTCAAGTCCCGCGGACCTTTCACCGTGCCACGCTCGGACCAGGGTCACCCCGTCATCATCCAGGCCGGCGCCTCCGGTCGCGGCCAGCGCTTTGCCGGACGATGGGGCGAGGTGATCTTTACCGCCGCGAGAAATCTTGCGGGCGCCAAGGAAGGCTACGCGGCCGTGCGCAACGAGGCCGCGAAGGCCGGCCGCGATCCCGACCAGATGTTCCTTTGCAATCTGACGACACCGGTCTGCGCCGCCACCAAGGCAGAAGCGGAGGACAAGATGGCGCTGATCAACAAGCTGCCGCTCGAGATCGACGCGTTGTCGCTGCTCGCCGAAGCGCTCAATTACGACTTTGCCAGCAAGGGTCTCGACGAACCGCTGACGACGGATGATCTCAAAAGCATGCAGGGCATCCTGGGCATCCGCGACGGCGTGCTGAAGAATTCGGGCAAGAGCAATCCGAGCGCACGCGACTTCGTCACCTTCTCCGGCCGCGGCCAGGTCCACGACGCGATGGTCGGCGGCCCCAGGGAGATCGCGGACAAGCTGGAGGAGATGTTCGTCGAGCGCGGCTGCGACGGTTTCGTCATCGCCGCGACCTACGTTCCTGGCTCCTATGCGGATTTTGTGCAGCACGTCGTGCCTGAATTGCAGCGCCGCGGCCTGTTCCAGAAGGACTACCGCGGCAAGACGCTGCGGGAAAATCTCGGGCTGAAGCGGCCGGCGGCCGGCGCCTGGAAAGTGCAGCCGCGCGATGCCGCGGAATAACAACGAGGACAGGACATGCGCTGGTTGAAATTCACCGCGTCGGACAGGACGTCCTGGGGGATCGTCGAGGGCGACCAGGTGACCGCGGTCGACGGCGATCCATTTGGCGAATGGCAAAGGACCTCGCGCACGCATGCTCTTGGCGACGTCAAGATCGAACTGCCGATGATCCCCCGCACCTTTTATTGCGTCGGCCTGAACTACCTCAAGCATCTGAAGGAGGCCGCCGACAAGCGCGGCGAGGTGCCGGCCGTGCCTGATCGGCCCGAGATCGGCTACCGCGCACAGAACGCGCTGATTGCGCATGACGAGGATGTCGTGATCCCGTCCTTTGCCACCGACAAGATCCACTACGAAGGCGAACTCGTCGTCGTCATCGGCAAGAAGGTGAAGCATCTCACCAAGCAGAACGCGATGGACTGCGTGTTCGGCTATACCATCGGCAACGACGTCAGCGAACGCAGCTGGCAGAAGGCCGACCGCAGCCTGTGGCGCTCGAAGAACGCCGACACCTTCAAGCCGATGGGCCCGTGGATCGAGACCGAGGCCGACCTTGCAAAAATGGAGACCGTCGTCCGGGTCAACGGCAAGGAGACCAACCGTTTCCACACCAACGACATGATCTTTGGCGTGGTCCCGTTTCTGATCGAATTGACCAAATATTTCACGCTATGGCCCGGCGACGTGATCTGGATGGGCACCGATGGCGCCTCGCCGGACATCAAGCACGGCGACGTCGTGGAGATCGACATCACTGGTGTGGGGACGCTGCGGAACAGGTTTGTGCGGGAGGAGCGGTAGTGCGATTCGTAGGGTGGGCAAAGGTGCTCTTGCGCCGTGCCCACCATCTCTCCGCGATTTCGCCAACATTGTGGGCACGCTTCGCTTTCCCCACCCTACGGCAGTTGCGCAAGCCGCTCAAAACGGCAGCGCCACGCTGGTCTTGATCTCCTTCAACACCACATTGCTGCGAACATAACGGATGCCGGGAATGCGGAACATGAATTCGTCGAGGAACCTGTTGTAGGCCGCCATGTCCTGCACGACGACGCGCAAATGGTAATCGGCGTCACCCGTGGTCGCGAAGCACTCCAGCACCTCGCGACGTTTCGTAACCCGCGAAACAAATTCGTCGACGAATTTGGTGTCGTGCCGCTCCAGCGAGACATGGAGAATCGCGGACATGGCAAAGCCCGCCTGCTCGCGCGCAATCAGCACCGCATAGCCCTTGATCACGCCGCTCTCCTCCAGCGCGCGCACCCGGCGCCAGCAGGCCGAGGTGGACATGCCGACCTCGTCGGCCAGCTGCTGGTTGGTGGCGCGGCCATCCTTCTGGAGATGGGCGAGAATTCGCGTGTCCTGCTCTTCGATCATGAAGGCTCCTCAATTCGACTAAATCTACCGAATTTTAGCTCGAGTTGCAAAATGCTACCGAAAGCACCGGCCTATTAGGGATAGATGGGTAAGACCTACCAGCCTCCCCGGCATACCCTTCCACCATCGGTCAGGATGCCGCGCGAGGTCCGCCATGGACGCCATTCCGTCACTCGATGCCTACGAGCTCTCCGACCGCTACGATCGCGAGGAGGGCCGCGTCTTCCTCACGGGCACGCAGGCGATCGTCCGCATCGTTCTCGACCAAATGCGCCGCGACCGTGCCGCGGGGCTGAATACCGCGGGCTTCATCTCCGGCTATCGCGGCTCACCGCTCGGCGGCGTCGATCTCGAACTTTGGCGCATCCAGGAGCGGCTCAAGCAAGACCGCATCGAGTTCCTGCCGGCTGTGAACGAGGACCTCGCCGCAACCGCCGTGCTCGGCTCGCAGCAGGTGGAGACGCAAGGCGACCGCGAGGTCGATGGCGTGTTCGGCCTCTGGTACGGCAAGGGCCCCGGCGTCGATCGCTCCGGCGATGCGCTCAAGCACGGCAATGCCTACGGCTCCTCTCCGCATGGCGGCGTGCTGGTGGTCGCCGGCGACGACCATGGCTGCGTGTCCTCCTCGATGCCGCACCAGTCGGACGTCGCCTTCATGAGCTGGTTCATGCCGACGCTGCATCCGGCCGATGTTGGCGAATATCTCGCATTCGGCGAATATGGCTACGCGCTGAGCCGCTTCTCCGGCATGTGGGTCGGCTTCAAGGCGATCTCGGAGATCGTGGAATCAGGCGCTTCCGTCGAACTGCGCCCGCCGCGAATCTTCCGCACGCCCGACTTCACACCACCGCCGGGTGGGCTGCACTATCGCTGGCCCGACCTGCCGGGTCCGCAGATCGAGGAACGGCTGGAAGCGAAGAAGCACGCGGTCTACGCTTTCGCCAAGGCCAATCCGATCGATCGCCGCATCTACGACATTTCCAACGCCAGCTACGGCATCGTTACCACCGGCAAGGCACATCTCGATTTGATGGAAGCGTTGCGGCTGATGGGCCTCGACGAGGCCGCCTGCCGCCGCATCGGCATCGACGTCTACAAGGTCGGCATGGTCTGGCCACTGGCGCTGCACGACGCCATGGACTTCGTGAAGGGCAAGCGCGAGATTCTCGTCGTCGAGGAAAAGCGCGGTATCATCGAGAGCCAGTTCAAGGAATATTTCTACGACTATCCCGGCAGCAAGCCCGAGCGCATGGTCGGCAAGCACGACGAAAGCGGCGCCCGGCTGATCTCCTGGATCGGCGAGTTGTCACCGCGTGCGTTGGCTGGCGTGCTCGCGCGCCGGCTCGATCCGATGTTTCCAGGGCTCAATCTCGCCGCACAGGCCGCCGCGCTGCTGCCGGAGGCAGAACGCACGATCAACGTCCCGGGCGCAACGCGCACGCCCTATTTCTGCTCGGGATGTCCGCACAATACTTCGACGAAGGTGCCGGAGGGATCGAAGGCGCTCGCCGGCATCGGCTGCCACTTCATGGCGAGCTGGATGGACCGCGAGACATCCTCGCTGATCCAGATGGGCGGCGAAGGCGTGAACTGGGCCGCTTCGTCGAGATTCACCGGCCACAAGCACATCTTCCAGAATCTCGGCGAAGGCACCTATTATCATTCGGGCTCGATGGCGATCCGCCAGGCCATCGCAGCCAAGGCCAACATCACCTACAAGATCCTGTTCAACGACGCCGTCGCCATGACCGGCGGCCAGCCGGTCGACGGCCCCGTCAGCGTGCAAGCGATCGCGCACAGCGTCCGTGCCGAAGGCGTGGCGCGCATCGCACTCGTGTCGGACGATCCCGCGCAATTTTCGCCGGCGGACCTGCCCGATGGCGTCAGCATCCATCCGCGCGAGGAGATGGATGCCGTGCAGCGTGAGCTGCGTGACGCCTCCGGCGTCTCGGTGCTGATCTATCAACAGACCTGCGCCACGGAGAAGCGGCGGCGACGCAAGCGCGGCCTGATGGCCGATCCAAAGCGCTTTGCCTATATCAATGATCTCGTCTGCGAAGGATGCGGCGACTGCTCGATTGAGTCCAACTGCCTCAGCGTAGAGCCGAAAGAGACGCCGTTCGGGCGCAAGCGGCAGATCAATCTTTCGACCTGCAACAAGGACTTTTCCTGCCTCAACGGTTTCTGCCCGAGTTTTGTCACCGTCGAGGGCGCCACACGCCGGAAGAGGAGCGCGAGCCAGATCGACGCGGTCAGCCGCGCCGCCGCGCTTCCCCTGCCGCCCCCCGCATCGCTCGACCGGCCCTACGACCTGCTCGTGACCGGCGTCGGCGGCACCGGCGTGATCACGGTCGGCGCGCTGATCAGCATGGCCGCGCATCTCGAACGACGCGGCGTCTCGGTGCTGGACTTCACCGGCTTTGCGCAAAAATTCGGACCGGTGCTGAGCTACATCCGCCTCGCGGCCTCCCCCGAGGCGTTGCACCAGGTCCGCATCGACCAGGGCGCGGCCGATGCGCTGATCGGGTGCGACCTCGTCGTCAGCTCCTCGACCAAGGCGTCCGGAACCTATCGCCGTGGCACGCGCGGCGCTGTGAACACCGCCGAGATGCCGACCGGCGACGTCGTCCGCTTCCGCGACGCCGATCTCGCCTCGCCCGCCCGCCTGCGCGCGATCCGGCAGGTCATCGGCAACGAAAATCTCGATACGATCAACGCCAACGCGCTGGCCGAGCGGCTGCTGGGTGATGCCGTCTATGCCAACATCATCATGCTGGGCTTCGCCTGGCAGCGCGGACTGGTGCCGGTCTCACTGCAAGCGCTGCTGCGCGCGATCGAGCTGAACGGCGTCGCGGTCGAGCGCAACAAGCAGGCCTTTGCCTGGGGCCGGATCGCCGCCGCCGATCCGGACGTCCTGCCAAAGGTGAATGATGCGCCCGCGGCCGAGGCGCTCGACCAGCTCATCGCCCGCCGCGCCGATTTCCTCGGGGATTATCAGGACGGGGCCTATGCGGCGCGCTATCGGGCTATGATCGAGAAGATTCGCAGCGCCGAAGCCCCGCTGAACAGCGAGGCACTGACCGAGGCGGTCGCACGCGCTCTGTTCAAGCTGATGGCCTACAAGGACGAATACGAGGTGGCGCGACTGCACATGCAGAGCGGCTTCCTCGACGAGTTGAAGCGCGAATTCGAGGACGGCTTCAGCGTGAAGTACCATCTCGCCCCGCCCTTCCTGCCGCCCAAACGCGACGCCCGCGGCCGCCCCCGCAAGCGCGCCCTCGGCCAGTGGATCCAGATGCCGCTCGCGATGCTGGCGCGCTTGAAGGGATTGCGCGGGACGCCGTTCGATCCGTTCGGCTACACGAATGAGCGGCGCGCGGAGCGGGAGCTGATCAGCTGGTATGAAGGCCTGATCGAACGGATGCTCTGTCAGCTCGACGTGGCGCGTCTGCCCGACCTCATTGCCATCGCAAAAGCGCCAATGGAGATCCGTGGCTATGGACCCGTGAAGGACACCGCGATCGCCAAGGTGAGGCCCGAGGTCGAACGGCGACTTGCGAACTTGACGACGTCGGTAACACAAAAGATGCACGCCCACGGTTGACGAGGCGCCAGTGAGGCCTCAGCCTCGCGGCATTGAGGAGTGCCCTGTTGGCGCCCCTGCCATCGGATGACGCATCATGGATTTCGACCAGTTGACCCTGAGCCAGGCCGCGGCCGACCTCCGCGCAGGAAAGGTCACGAGCACGGCGCACACGACGGAAGCTCTTGTCCGCGCCAAAGCCAATGCCGACCTCAACGCCTTCGTCACCCTGGACGAAGCCGGCGCCTTGAACGCCGCGGCCGCGTACGACGCGACGGGCGACAAGATGAAGCCGCTCGGCGGCGTACCCATCGTGATCAAGGACAACATCGAGGTCGCGGGACTGCCCTGTAGCGCCGGCACGCCCGCGCTAAAGAATTACATTCCGAGGGCCGACGCGCCCGTGGTCGCAAAACTGCGGGCCGCGGGCGCGATCATCATCGGCAAGACCAGCATGCACGAGCTCGCCTTCGGCATCTCCGGCTACAACACTGCGTTCAAGACCGGCGCGGAGTTCGGCGTCCGCAACGCCTATGACCGGTCCCTGATCGCCGGCGGCTCCTCGTCAGGCACGGGCGCCGCGCTCGGCGCGCGGATCGTCGCGGGCGGGCTCGGAACGGATACCGGCGGGTCGGTCCGGGTGCCGGCTGCGCTGAATGGTTGTGCCTCGCTGCGCCCGACGGTCGGGCGCTATCCACAAGAGGGGATCGCGCCGATCTCGCACACCCGCGATACCGCGGGCCCCATGGCCGCGACCGTGAGGGACGTCGCGCTGCTCGACCGCGTCATCGCGGGTGGGGACGAGGTTACGCCGGCCGATCTGCAGCAGGTGCGGATCGGCATCGTGAAGGCGATGCTGACCAATCTCGACGCCGACACCGACGCTGCGTTCCAGGCGGCCGTCGCGAAACTGAAGGCGCAGGGCGTCACGGTCGTCGAGATCGAGATGCCGCAACTGGCAGAGCTCAACGTCCAGGTCAGCTTTCCGGTCGCGCTCTACGAGGCCTATGACGATCTGGTCACTTATCTCGCGCATACCGGCACAGGGCTGAGCGTCGAGGCGCTGGCACTGGAGATCTCCAGCGCCGACGTCAAGGGCACCTATGATGGTCTGGTGATTCCGCGCAAACTCCCCGCCCCCGATGGCACGCTGGTTGACGCCAAGCCGATCTACGACGCCGCGATCACGATCGCGCGCCCCGCACTTCAAGCGCTCTACGGCAAGACCTTTGCCGATCATCGGCTCGACGCCATCGCCTTCCCGACCACGCCGCGCGTTGCCATTCCCTCGAACCCGGAGTCCAGCACGCCCGAGAATTTCGGCCTGTTCATCCAGAACACCGATCCCGGCAGCAATGCCGGCATTCCCGGCGTGCAAATTCCGATCGCGCTGGGAGCCAAGAGCAAACTGCCAATCGGCCTCGAGCTCGACGGTCCCGCCGGCAGCGATCGCCGCCTGCTTGCGATCGGCATGGCGCTTGACGCCGTGTTCGGACGATTGCCCTGGCCACGCTGACGCTGTCGTAGGGTGGGCAAAGCGAAGCGTGCCCACCATTGGTATCGCTTAGAAAAGATGGTGGGCAAGGCGCTTCGCGCCTTTGCCGACCCTACTGTCCTGCCATCGCAGCGCCTCACGCATACGGATTGATCAGCTTCTGCTGCTCAGCGCTGTGGTCCACGAGCATATCGATGAAGGTCCTGACCTTCGCCGACAGATGATGCTTGTGCGGGTAGACCGCGTTCATCGACATCTCGACCGGCCGGTATTCCGGCAACAGACGCACCAGCCGACCGGCGTCGAGATCGTCGCCGACCAGGAAGCCGGCCGCGAGACTGACGCCTGCGCCCTGCAGCGCGGCCTCGCGCAGAGCCTCGCCGCTGTTGGTGATGAGATTGCCGGAGACGCGCACCGAGGCCGGCGCGCCCTTGCGGTCGAAGAAGCGCCACTCGTCGAAAGGATAGTTGAGATGTCGCACGCAATTGTGCCCGGCGAGCTCTTCGAGCGTCTGCACGCGCCCATGCGCCTCGATATAGGCGTGCGAGCAGCACAACACGTGCCGCCAGGTCGCAAGGCTGCGCACGATCAGGCTCGAATCCGGCGGTGCGGTCATGCGCAACGCAAGATCGAAGCCTTCCTCGATCAAATCGACATTAGCCTCGCCCATGCGCAGATCGACCTTCACCCCGGGATAGGTCGCGAGGAATTCCGCCATCACGGGCGCGACGAACGGCACCATGTGAGTGGCGGTGTGGATACGCAGCGTGCCGCGCGGCGCCGACTGCAGTGCGCCGGCGATGTCGTCGGCCTGTTCGAGATCGGCAAGGATCTGGGTCGAGCGATCGTAATAGGCTTTGCCGATCTCGGTGAGGCTCACCTTTCGCGTGGTGCGGTTGAGCAGCCGCACGCCGAGCCGGTCTTCGAGCGCCTGGACGTGGTTGCTCACCATGGTCGTCGACATGTTCAGCCGGCGAGCGGCGGCGGAAAAGCCGCCGTTTTCGACCACCCGGACGAAGGCAGTGAGGCTGGTGAAGCGGTCCATGGGTCAAGCTCCGATTATCCGCCAGGGCTGGATAATGCTTCCATTCAATCCGGGATTATCACAACGGCCGGGACAACGCATCTTGCAGACATCAACAGCGTGCCCCTTCAGACCGGGACGTTGCGCCCCCGGAGGATGCCGTGTCGAACACTTCTTATGTTACTGAAAACAATGAAAAAATCCGCCTGCGCCCGTCCCGCCAGGCGATCAAGCGGGCCGCCATCGGGCTGGCTCTGGCACTCGGCATCGCGATCGCCACGGACTACGCCTACGACTACCTCAGGCACGGCCGCTATCTCGAAGCCACCGACGATGCCTATGTGAAGGCGGATTCCACGATCGTCGCGCCAAGAGTCTCCGGCTACATCGCAAAAGTGCTGGTCGGCGACAACCAGAAAGTCAGAGCCGGCCAGGCGCTGGCGAAGATCGACGACCGCGACTTCACGGCGGCGCTCGACCAGGCCCGCGCCGACGTCGCTGCCGGTGAAGCCTCAGTGCGCAACATCGATGCCCAGCTCGAACTGCAACAGCCGATTATCGCGCAGAGCACGGCCGACGTCGCCGCCGCGGATGCCAATCTGAAGTTCGCGCAGGAAGAGCGCGCCCGTTACGACGACTTGATGAAGTCTGGCTCCGGCACGATCCAGCGCGCGCAGCAGACTGACGCGGCGCTGCGGGCCAGCGGCGCGCAGTTACAGCACGCAAAGTCGGGCCTCGTGGCCGCGCAACGCAAGGTCGACGTGCTCACCACCCAGCGCGCCCAAGCCACAGCCCAGCTCGACCACGCCCGCGCGGTCGCACAGCAGGCCGCGCTGAACCTGTCCTACACCGAGGTCACCGCGCCGGTCGACGGCACGGTCGGCGCGCGCTCGTTGCGCGTCGGCCAGTACGTGCAGGCCGGCACGCAATTGATGGCGGTGGTACCGCTCGACGCGGTCTATGTGGTCGCGAACTTCAAGGAGACGCAGCTGACGCATGTGCGTCCGGGCCAGCCGGTCGAGCTGCACGTCGATAGTTTTCGCAATCGCACGCTGCGCGGCCATGTCGACAGCCTCTCGCCGGCCAGCGGGCTTGAGTTCGCACTGCTGCCGCCCGACAATGCCACAGGCAACTTCACCAAGATCGTGCAGCGCGTGCCGGTGAAGATCGTGCTCGACGACCACAGTCTCACTGGTCTGCTGCGGCCCGGCATGTCTGCGGTCCCGACCATCGACACCAAGGCGACTGTGCTGGCCGAGCGCGAGACGGCCAAGCGCCTCGCCGACAACACGATGCGCCCGAACGGCGGCTGAAGCCGGGAGAGGCCAGCAGGATGATCGAGTCCTGCCGGATGATCCCTCCTTCGCTTCTCCGATTTTGAAACCATCCGCCTGATGCATCCTGTCTCCATGCCCGAGACGAGGCTTCCATGAGCACGCTTCAACCGACCGTCAACGCCGCTTCCGCCACCGACATCCCCGCCCCCGTCGCTGCCGCGGCGCCGGTGGTTTCAGCAAAAACGTGGATCGCGGTCATCGGCGCCACGCTCGGCGCCTTCATGGCGGTTCTGAACATCCAGATCGTCAACGCCTCACTCGCCGACATCCAGGGCGCGATCGGAGCCGGCATCGACGACGGCGGCTGGATCTCGACCTCCTACCTGATCGCCGAGATCGTGGTGATCCCGCTGTCGGGGTGGCTCGCGCAGGTATTCTCGATCCGCATTTATTTGCTCACGAACGCAATCCTGTTCCTGGTTCTCTCCGCGGCCTGCGCGCTGGCGCAGGACCTGCCGCAGATGATCGTGCTGCGCGCCGTCCAGGGCTTTACCGGCGGCGTTCTGATCCCGATGGCGTTCACGTTGATCATCACGCTGCTGCCGCGCGCCAAGCAGCCAGTGGGCCTTGCGCTGTTCGCGCTGTCGGCGACGTTCGCGCCCGCGATCGGCCCGACCATCGGCGGCTATCTCACCGAGAATTTCGGCTGGCAGTACATCTTCTATGTCAACGTCGTGCCCGGTGCGATCATGGTCGGCATGCTCTGGTATGCGCTCGACGCCAAACCGATGAAGCTTTCGTTGCTCCGCGAGGGCGATTGGGCCGGCATCATCACCATGGCGATCGGCCTGTCGGCGCTCCAGACCGTGCTGGAGGAAGGCAACAAGGACGACTGGTTCGGTTCACCTTTCATCGTCAAGCTGTCCGTCATCGCAGGCGTGGCGCTGGCCGCCTTCCTGATCATCGAGCTCACCGTGAAGAAGCCGCTGCTGAACCTGCGCCTGCTCGTGCGCCGCAATTTCGGGTTCGGCATGCTCGCGAACTTCCTGCTCGGCGTCGCGCTCTACGGCTCGGTGTTCATCCTGCCGCAATATCTGTCGCGCATCCAGGGCTACAACGCCGAGCAAATCGGCATGGTGCTGGCCTGGACCGGCTTGCCGCAACTCGTGCTGATCCCGCTGGTGCCGCGCCTGATGCAGCGGTTCGATGCGCGGATCATCATCGGCATCGGCTTCGTGCTGTTCGCGGCCTCCAATTTCATGAACATCTATATGACCAACGACTACGCCGCCGACCAGCTGCTGTGGCCGAACGTTGTCCGCGCGATCGGCCAGGCGCTGGTGATGGCGCCGCTGTCTGCGGTGGCCACGGCCGGCATCGAGGCGGAGAACGCGGGCTCAGCGTCCGGCCTGTTCAACATGATGCGCAATCTCGGCGGCGCCGTCGGCATCGCGCTGCTCCAGACCGTGCTGACCAAGCGCGAACAATATCATTCCAACGTGCTGACGCAGTCGGTCTCGGTGTTCGAGCAAGCCACCCGCACGCGACTGGAGCAGCTCACGCAGTATTTCGTCAATCACGGCGTCCTCGACCGTGCGGATGCCGCGCATCGCGCCTACGTCGCGATCGGTCATATCGTGCAGAAGCAGGCCTACATCCTGGCCTTCAGCGACACCTTTTATCTGCTCGGCGCGGCCCTGATCGTGGCGCTCGCCGCCGTCCTCTTCCTGAAGAAGCCCGGCCAGACCTCGGCCGGTGGAGCCCACTAACGTCAACCCAGCAAGCAAGGAGAACGACCATGAAACCCCGCATGAACTTCTACCAGGCCGCCCCCGACACCATGAAAGCGCTGATGGCCCTGGAAGAGCAGATCCAGTCCACTGGACTCGAGAAATCGCTGATCGAGCTGGTCAAGATCCGCGCCTCGCAGATCAACGGCTGCGCCTTCTGCATCAACATGCACACCGAAGACGCCCGCAAGCGCGGCGAGACCGAGCAGCGCATCTATCTCCTGAATGCCTGGCGCGAGTCACCGCTCTATACCGACCGCGAACGCTCCGCGCTGGCTTGGACCGAGTCGGTGACGCTGATCTCCGCGACGCACGCGCCCGACGACGTCTACGAGCAGGTGCGCGCGCAGTTTTCCGATGCGGAGACGGTGAACCTGACCATGCTGATCGGGGCCATCAACGCCTGGAACAGGCTGGCGATCGCGTTCCGTGCGATTCATCCGGTGAAGGTGAAGGCGTCGGTGGCGTAGGCGGAAAATCTCGTAGGGTGGGCAAAGCGAAGCGTGCCCACCGCTCCCTACGCGATCTCTGAGAGATGGTGGGCACGGCGCAAGCGCGCCTTTGCCCACCCTACGACAGCTTATTATGCGACTTAAACCGCCGTCGCCTTGGCGAACTCCACATAGATCTCGCGGAGGCGCGTCGCCACCGGGCCGGGCTTGCCGTCGCCGATCGTCTTGCCGTCGAGTGCGATCACCGGCTGCACGAAGGAGGAGGCCGAGGTGATGAAGGCTTCCTTGGCGGCGAGTGCCTCGGCGACCGTGAAGGAACGCTCCTCGACGCGGAGCTGACGCTCTTCGGCGAGCGCGATCACGGCTTTGCGGGTGCAGCCCGGCAGGATCGCGTTGGAGTTCTGGCGGGTGACGATGACGTCGTCCTTGGTCAGGATGAACGCGGTGGACGAGCCGCCTTCGGTCACATAGCCATCCTGCAGCATCCAGGCTTCGCCGGCACCGGCTTCGGCCGCGGCCTGCTTCGCCAGCACCTGCGCCAGCAACGCCACGCTCTTGATGTCGCGGCGCTCCCAGCGGATGTCGGGCACGGTGATCACCTTGATGCCGGTCTTCGCCGAAGCCGCGTTGATGATGTCCTTCTCGGAGGTGAACATCACGAGGCTCGACTTGACGTCAGCCTTGGGGAACGGGAAGTCGCGCCCCTTGTCGGCGCCGCGCGTCACCTGGAGATAGACGAGGCCGCTTGTCACCTTGTTGCGGGCGATCAGCTCTTTCTGGATCTCGGTAATGCGCTCGACCGTCTCCGGCAACTTCAGCTTGATCTCGCCGACCGAACGTTCCAGCCGGGCCAGATGCGAGGCGTTGTCGATCAGCTTGCCGTCGAGCACGGCCGAGACCTCGTAGATCCCGTCAGCGAACAGGAAGCCACGATCGAGAACCGAGATTTTGGCCTCCGAGAGCGGGACGAATGAGCCGTTGACGTAAGCGATCGGGTCCAAGGCAGGTCTCCTGACGGGGAAGGGATTTGGGCACGGTATAGGAGATTTGGGGGGCCCGATAAACCCTACTCTTCGTCATCCCGGGGCGCGCGCAGCGCGAGCTATGATGCGCAATGGCGTATCTGAGGATCCATACTCCCGATGGTGGTTATGGATTCCGGGCCCGCGCCAAGGGGCGCGTCTCGGAATGACAGGGCAAGTTAGTGCGACAGAATCTTCGACAAGAACTTCTGCGCACGGTCGCTGCGCGGCTTGCCGAAGAAATCCTCTTTCTCCGCATCCTCGACGATCTCGCCACGGTCCATGAAGATGACGCGGTTGGCGACCTTGCGGGCGAAGCCCATTTCGTGGGTCACGACCATCATGGTCATACCTTCGCGGGCGAGATCGACCATGACGTCGAGCACTTCGCTCACCATTTCAGGGTCGAGCGCGGAGGTCGGCTCGTCGAACAGCATCACGATCGGATCCATCGCGAGCGCGCGTGCAATGGCGACGCGCTGCTGCTGGCCGCCGGAGAGCTGCGCCGGAAACTTCTGCGCCTGCTCCTTCAAGCCGACGCGATCCAGCAATTGCATGCCCTTCGCCACCGCCTTGTCGTAGGGACGGCCCAACACCTTCTGCTGGGCAAGGCAGAGATTTTCGATGATCTTCAGATGCGGAAACAGCTCGAAGTGCTGGAACACCATGCCGACGCGCGAGCGCAGCTTCGGCAAATCGGTCTTGGGATCGTTGACCTTGGTGCCGTCGACCGAGATGTCGCCCTCCTGGAACGGCTCCAGCGCGTTGACGCATTTGATCAGCGTCGACTTGCCCGAGCCCGACGGGCCGCAGACCACGACGACCTCACCCTTGGTGACGCTGGTGGTGCAGTCGGTCAGCACCTGGAAGGTCGGGCTATACCATTTGTTGACGTGGCTGATTTCGATCATGACCGACACGCTCTATCGAATGATGGCGATGCGCGCCTGGAGGCGACGCACGCCAAAGGACGCAACACAGGAAATGGTGAAATAGACGACGGCTGCAAACAGATACATCTCGACCAGACGGCCGTCGCGCTGCGCGACCTTGCTCGCCGCGCCCAGGAAGTCCGGGATCGAGAGCACGTAGACCAGCGAAGTATCCTGGAATAGCACGATGGTCTGTGTCAGCAGCACCGGCAGCATGTTGCGGAACGCCTGCGGCAGCACGACGCAGCGCATGGTCTGGGCGTAGGTCAGGCCGAGCGCGTTGGCGGCGGCGGGCTGGCCGCGCGAGATCGACTGGATGCCGGCGCGCATGATCTCGGAGAAGTACGCCGCCTCGAACAGGATGAAGGTGATGAGCGAGGAGGCGAACGCGCCGACGCTGATCGGGCGCGACGCGCCGGTCACCCACTGCCCGATATAGGGCACCAGGAAGTAGAACCAGAAGATGACCAGCACCAGCGGCAGCGAGCGCATGAAGTCGACATAGACGCCCGCGATGCGGCCGAGCACCTTGTAGCCGGACAGCCGCATCAGCGCGATCGCCGTACCGAAGATCAGGCCGCCGAGGCCCGCGAGCGCCGTCAGGGTCACGGTGAACGTCATGCCCTCGTAGAACAGATAGGGCAGCGCGCGGCGGATGACGTCGAAATCGAGATTACTGAACATGGCGCTATTTCCCCGTGATGTAGCCGGGGATCGCGACGTAGCGCTCGAGGAAGCGCATCGCGGTCACCACAACTGCGTTGACGAGGAGATAGAGCACGGTGGCGGCGGTGAAGGCCTCGAACACCTGGAACGAGAACTCCTGCATCGAGCGCGCCTGTCCAGTCAGCTCGAGCAGGCCGATGGTGATCGCGACTGCCGTGTTCTTGATGGTGTTGAGGAACTCGGAGGTCAGCGGCGGCAGAATGATGCGGAACGCCATCGGCAGCAGAACGTAGCGATAGCCTTGTATCGTCGTCAGGCCGAGCGCGGTCGCGGCCATCTTCTGCCCGCGCGGCAACGAGCCGATGCCGGCCTGCAATTGCACGGCGACGCGCGCCGACATGAAGAAGCCGATACCGATCGCGGCGGTCCAGAACGGTGCGTTCGGCAGTTGCTTCAGCCAGGTTCCGGCTGATTTCGGCAGCAATTCCGGCAGCACGAAGAACCACAGGAACAGCTGCACCAGCAGCGGCATGTTGCGGAAGAACTCGACCCAGCAGAAGCCGAACCAGGTGGCGCCCCTGGACGGCAGCGTGCGCATGACGCCGACCAGCGAGCCGAAGATCAGCGCGATGATCCAGGCGAGCACCGCCGTCTTCAGGGTCAGCACCAGTCCCGACAACAGCATGTCGAGATAGGTGCCGGTCCCCATCGGGTTCGGCTCGAAGAAAATTCCCCAGTTCCAGTGGTAGTTCACGTGTCCCCCGCGCGAACGCGCCAATCATAGGTACCCGGGCGCCTATGCAAATGTCCGGCCACTCTGGTGTCAAGAGAGGCCGGACATGATCTCGATCCAGGGATCGAGGCTCTATCTTACTTATAGTCGTCCGGGTTCGGCGAATCCGTGGGCTTCGCGAACTCGTTCTTCAGCTCGGCCGAGATCGGGCTGTTGAGGTTGAGGCCCTTCGGCGGGATCTTCTGGGTGAACCACTTGTCGTAAATCTTCTGGCCCTCGCCCGAGGTGTAGAGCGCTGCAGTCGCGGCATCGACCACCTTCTTGAACGGCGCGTCGTCCTTGCGCAGCATGATGCCGTAGGGCTCGGGCTTCGAGAACGCGTCCTTGGAGATGACGTAGTCGTCCGGCGACTTCGAGCCGGCCACGAGGCTCGCGAGCAGGATGTCGTCCATCACGAAGGCGACCGCGCGATCGGTCTCGACCATCAGGAAGGATTCAGCGTGATCCTTGGCCGGGATGATGTTGGCGCCGAGCTTTTTCTCGACGTTGGCCTCGGTGAGCTGCTTGATGTTGGTGGTGCCGGCGGTGGAGACCACCGTCTTGCCCTTGAGGTCGTCGATCGACTTGAGGCCGCTCGACTTCTTGAAGACGTAGCGGCTGGCGGTCAGGAAGTGGGTGTTGGTGAAGGCGACCTGCTTCTGGCGCTCGGCATTGTTGGTGGTCGAGCCGCATTCGAGGTCGATGGTGCCGTTGGCCATCAGCGGGATACGGGTCGCCGAGGTCACGGGGTTGAGCTTGACCTCGAGCTTGTCGAGCTTGAGCTCCTTCTTCACGGCGTCGACGATCTTGTAGCAGATGTCCATCGCGAACCCGATGGGCTTCTGGTTGTCGTCGAGATAGGAGAACGGGATCGAGGAGTCGCGGAAGCCCAGCGTGATGGCGCCGGTGTCCTTGATGTTCTTCAGCGTACCGGTCAGCTCCTGCGCCCCAGCCTGGCTGACAGCGAAGGTCGCGGCGAGCGCGAGGCCGATGCTACGGAAATGTTTCACTTTTTTGGTCCCCTTTCAGGATGATGCGGCCCGGATGCAAGCACAGATCGGGCCGGATTAGAATGTGACTTTTGGCTGGGTCACGGCTCAGGTCAGTGGCTTGGGCAATTCCCCGAGATCCCAGAACAGCCCGGCCATGACCGTCAAGGCCTCTTCGGTCAACGGCAGCAGGATGTGCTCATTGGGCGCATGCTGGGAGCAGCCGGGATAGGAGTGCGGGACCCAGATCGTCGGCAGGCCCAGGATTTCGGAGAAAACGTCGTTGGGCAGCGAGCCGCCGAAATTCGGCAGCACCGCCGGCGGCTTGCCGGTGGTCTCTTGCACCGAGCCCGCCGCCCATTTGATCCACGGGCTGTCGAAATCGGTGCGCGAAGCCGCAAAGCTCTGCGCGGCCCGCACTTCGACCATCGGAAAACCCTTCTCGACCAGATGCGCACGGACGGCATCGACCAAGCCGTCGACCCTGGTGCCGACCACGAAACGCAGCTGCAGCACGGCATTGGCGTGACCGGGAATGGCGTTGGCGGGCTTGTCGATATTGCCTGACGACATCGCCAGCACTTCAAGCGTGTTCCAGGCATAGAGCCGCTCGGCGGCCGACAGCCCTTCCTCGCCCCAGTTCTCCGCGAGCGCCGGCTCGTCCTCGGTCGGCACCACCTGCACGTCGGCAAGATAGCTGCGGATCTGATTGGTGAGCCGCGGCGGCTTCAGCGCATCGAGTTGCAGCCGGCCATGACCGTCGACCAGCGTGGAAATGGCGTTGACCAGAATGGTCGCGGGGTTGGCGAGCACGCCGCCCCAATTTCCGGAATGATGGCCGCCATCGCGCAGATTGACGTCGAGATGGATGCGGATGCCGCCGCGGCAACCGAGGAACAGAGTCGGGCGGTCGGCCGACAGACGCGGCCCGTCGGAGGCCATGAACAGGTCGGCCTTGAGCGCATCGCGATTGAGATCGCAGACCTTGCCGAGATCGGGCGAGCCGATCTCCTCGCCCATCTCGACGATGAACTTGGCGTTGAAGCCGAGCTTGCCGCCGCGGGCGTCGCGCACCGCGCGGAGCGCGGCCATGTTGATGCTGTGCTGGCCCTTGTTGTCGGCAGTGCCGCGGCCGTAAAGCCGCGTGCCCGCAACTGTGGTGCGCCAGGGATCGCGGCCGTCGCGCCACTCGCCTTCCATGCCGTCGACGACGTCGCCATGGCCGTAGATCAACACGGTGGGCGCCGTCTCACTCTCGTGATGCTCGGCGAACAGGAATGGCGCCTTGCCGCTGGGAGATTCGACGATGCGGCTGGTAAAATCCAGCGCCGCGAAGGCGGGCACCATCTCCTGTTCCAAATAGCCGCGCAGCTCCGCGCCGCGCGACGGATTCTGGCTCTCGGTCCGATAAGCGACGCGGCGGTCGAGTTCGGCGAGGAACGCGCCGGATTTGAAATCCTCACGGGCGCGGGAGATGGCGTCGGCTCTGGTCATGATTTGCTTTTCGGACTTCGAGGCGAGGGACCCTACCCGAGACAGGGGGGCCTTCGAAAGTGGCGGGGACCTGGATTGTTCTTGTAGTTCTCTTGTACTTCTCTTGGGATTTCGTTCTTGCTCGCTTGAGATTGGCTTGCCATGGGCAGCAGTGCTGCTGATTTTGGCCTTGCCAAGCGCAAGCCATATGCAAGAACTTCGCCAAGTTGGGGCGCACATCTATCACTCGAAAGGCGCTCAGTACAGCGTGCCGGGGGACCTATGGCCAAGCAGATCAGGCTCAACGCCTTTGCGATGAATTGCGTCGCGCACCAGTCACCGGGCCTGTGGACCCATCCGCGCGACCGCACCGCCAATTATAACCGCCTGCCCTACTGGATCGACCTTGCCAAAACGCTGGAGCGCGGCCGCTTCGACGGGCTGTTCCTGGCCGACGTGCTCGGCGTCTACGACGTCTATGGCAACAGCCCTGACGCAGCCCTGCGCAATGCAGCGCAGTCGCCATCGAACGACCCGCTGCTGCTGCTCTCGGCGATGGCGGCGGTGACGCAGGATCTCGGCTTCGGCGTCACCAGCAATCTCTCGTTCGAGCCGCCCTACCCGTTCGCGCGGCGGATGTCGACGCTCGATCATCTCACCGAGGGACGGATCGGCTGGAACGTCGTCACCGGCTATCTCGACAGCGCCGCGCGCGGCGCCGGCAAGGACAAGCAGGCCGGGCATGACGACCGCTACGACATCGCCGACGAATACATGGAGGTCGTCTACAAGCTCTGGGAAGGAAGCTGGGAGGACGATGCGGTGCTGCGCGACCGGGCGCGCGGCATCTTCACCGATCCCAGCAAAGTTCATCGCGTCAATCATGAAAGCGCGAACTATCGCATCAACAACACCATTCATCTCAGCGAGCCGTCGCCGCAGCGCACGCCCGTGCTGTACCAGGCCGGCACCTCGCCGCGCGGCCGGCAGTTCGCGGCCAAGCACGCCGAATGCGTGTTCATGTCGGGACCGTCGGCCAAGATCATCGGGCCGCGCGTCTCCGCGATCCGCCAGGAAGCAGCCGCGATCGGCCGCAACCCGGCGGAAATCCTGATGTTCAACATGATGACGATCATCCTCGGCAACACCGAAGCCGAAGCGGCGGCAAAGTATGCCGATTACCGGTCGCATATCAGCCCGGAAGGCGCGCTCGCCCTGATGTCGGGATGGACCGGCATCGACTTCTCCGGCTACGAGCTCGACCAGCAGGTCCGTCACGTCCAGAACGATGCCGGCCGCAGCGCACTCGACAACGTCACCCGTGGCGACCCCGACCGCGTCTGGACCGTGCGCGACGTCATCGAACATGTCGGCATCGGCGGCGCCGGCCCCGTCGTGGTCGGCACGCCCGAAAGCGTCGCCGACAAGATCGAAGACTGGTTCGAGAAGACCGACGTGGACGGCCTCAACGTCGCGTTCGCGATCTCGCCCGGCGATTTTGAGGACATTGCCGACATGCTGGTACCGGAGCTGACGAAGCGCGGGCGCTACAAGCCGGAATATGCAAAAGGCACGTTGCGGGAGAAGCTGTTCGGCGACGGCCGCGCGCGGCTGGACGCGCCACATCCGGCGGCAGGGTATCGGGTGGGGAAGAAGGGGTAGGAGCGCGCCACACCTTCGGTGTCGTCCCGGCGAACGCCGGGATCCATAACCCCAGGGAGCAGTTTGACGGAGGCTGGTCGTTCGGGTCTACCACCATCCGCAATCGATAGATCACGCGGTATGGGTCCCGGCGTTCGCCGGGACGACAGCGGAGCTACACCTTCCCGTCCACCATCACCTCGATCAGCTTCGTCCCCGGCCGATTGAACGCCGCAGCCAGCGTCGCCTTCAGCTCGCGGGGATCGCTCACCTTGATCGCCTCGCAGCCGAGCGCCTTGGCGACGCCGGCGAAATCCACCGGCGGATCGACGAAATCCATGCCGACGTAGTTATCATCGCCATGGAAGGCGAGCAGGCGCTGCTTGATGATGCGGTAGCCGCCATTGTTGGCGATGACGACGTTGAGCGGCAGCTTGTGATGCGCCGCGGTCCACAGCGACTGGATCGAATACATCGCGCTGCCATCGCCGGAGAAGCACACGACTGGACGATCCGGATTGGCAATGCTGGCGCCGACCGAGGCCGGCAGTCCCCATCCGATGCCGCCGGAGGCGAGGCCGTGATAGCCGTAGCGGTCGCGATGCGGACGCAGCGCCGTGATCTGACGGCTCGAGGTCAGGCCTTCGTCGACCAGGATGGCGTTGTCAGGCATCGCCTCGACCATTTGCAGCACCAGATAGTCGGGATCGATGGGGCTGCGGCCAGCGCTCTTGCCGATCTGCTCGATCAGCGCGGTGCGTCGCGCGGTCCAGTTCTGCGGAGCGAGCTCGGCGAGGCGCTGCCTGGCGCGGCTCGCCAGCGTCGCGCCGCCCATCTCCTTCAGCACCGGGATCAGCGCGCGCAGCGTTTCCTTCAAATCCGCCTTCAGCGCGATCTCGGCGCCGTAGTTCTTGGCGATTTCCCAATCGACGAGGCCGATCTGAACGATGCCGAGGCCGTCAGGCAGCGCATCGACCTCGCTATAAACCGACATTCGCAGGGGGTCGCCGCCAAGTGCAATCAACAGATCGTAAGGCGCAAGCGTATCGCGCGCGACCTTCTGCACGCGCGCGAGCGTGCCGACGAAGCTCGGGCTTTCGGAAAGGAAATGCGAGCCATAGGGCGTCGAGGATTGGTAGGCCGCCGCGCCAAACAGCTCGGCGAGTTCGGCGGCCTCCTTCAGCGCATCGCTCTTGACCACCTCGTCCATGGTGACGATCACGGGGCGTTCGGCCTTGAGCAGGCGCGCGGCCAAAGCCTTCAACGCCTCATCGGATGGCTTGGCACGGGCGTCGATGCGGGTGGAGCGGCCGAGATCGATTCCGGCCTCGCTGTTGAGGATGTCACCGGGCAGCGAGATGAACACCGGCCCGGTCAGCGGCGTCATCGCGACCTTGGCGGCGCGGCGCACGATGCGCGGCAAATCCTCCAGCCGCGTCACCTCGACCGCCCATTTCACCAGCGGCTCGGCCATGCGCACCAAGGGGCCGTACAGCACCGGCTCCATCAGGCCGTGGCCCTGCTCCTGCTGGCCGGCGGTCAGGATCATCGGCGTACCCGTGAACTGGGCATTGTAGAGCGAGCCCATCGCGTTGCCGAGGCCAGGGGCGACATGGACGTTGCAGGCGACCAGCTTTCCCGAGGCGCGGCTGTAGCCGTCGGCGATCGCGACCACCAAGCTCTCCTGCATCGCCATCACATAGGTGAGATCAGGATGATCCTTCAGCGCATGCATGATCGGCAATTCGGTGGTGCCGGGATTGCCAAACAGATGCGTGATGCCCTCGTCCTTGAGCAGCGCGAGAAAGGCGGAGCGGCCGGTAATCTTGTTCTTCATGTTTCCTCCAGGAGCGGACGTTGCCGCAAGGACGGATCACATGATGGCCGAAGTTGCGGGAGGCGCGCAAGGAAGCGCCGTCATGGCTGCGTTGCGTGGGCGCGAGCTACATCTCTTCCCGCCCCAGTTCGAACGGATCCTCACCGCCCACCCGCTTCTTCTTTTTCGAACGCTGCCAGACCACGCCGGGAAAGCCTTTCAGCGGCACCAGCGGCTCGCCGGTATAGGCCCATTCCTGCAGCTCTTCGATCGCGATGTGATAGAGCGGCTGGCGCCCGGTCCGCTCGTTAAAGAGTGCGCGCGGGATGTTGACCATGTGCGGGCCGCGCGGGCGCTCATAGGCAATCGGCGTGCCGCAATACGAGCAGAAACTGCGCGCGGTCATGGTGGACTTGTCCTGATAGCGGGTCAGCGCGGTCTTGCCGGATGTAATGCGAAAGCGCTTCTTCCAACTGCCGACATAGGTCGCGTAAGCCGCGCCATGGGCGCGGCGGCTGGCGGCCGAGTGATCATGCCAGGCCCAGCGCGCGGGAACATCGATCTCGAAGGTGACCTTGCCGCAGAGGCATTGGCCGGTGGCAATACCTGCGGCGGCTGCGGCTTTGGCCATGATAGGTATCTCCGTCGTTGCGGGCGGAGTTTGTGATGCGGTCGCGCAACAAATCAAGCTCGTCATTCCGGGGCGATGCGAAGCATCGAGCCCGGAATCCATTTTACCTCAATAGGTACAGCCCGATGGATTCCGGGCTCGCGACTTCGTCGCGCCCCGGAATGACAAGAGAGCGCCTACGCCGGCGTCAGTTCGTCATACACGGGATAATCCGTATACCCCTTTTCCTCGCCGCCGTAGAACGTCGCACGATTGTAGGGCGTAATCGGATAGTCGTGCTCCAGCCGCCGCGGCAAATCGGGGTTGGAGATGAAGATACGACCGAAGGCGATGATGTCGGCGTGGCCGTCGGCGATCGCGGCATTCGCGGTCTCGCCGACGAAACCGCCGGCCGTCATCAGCACGCCGCTGTAGAGCGGGCGAAACAGCACCATTGCGGAGGGCACATTATCCCAGTGGACGTCGGCACGGCCGGCGCCGCTGGAGCGCGGCTCGATGAAATGGAGATAGGCGAGACCGAGCTTGTCGAGCGCCTTGACCACATGGGTGTAGAGCGGCATCGGATCGGGCTCGCCGGAATCATTGGCAATGCCGTGCGGCGACAGGCGCACACCGACGCGATTGGCACCCCAGACGTCGATCGCGGCCTGCGTGACCTCCAGCAACAACCGCGCGCGATTCTCGATCGAACCACCATATTGATCGGTGCGCTGATTGCTGCGCGACTGCAGGAACTGCTCGAGCAGATAGCCATTGGCGCCGTGGATCTCGACACCGTCGAAGCCGGCGGCGAGCGCGTTCTTCGCGCCCTGCCTGAAGGCCTCGACGACGCCCTTGACCTCATCGGTCTCCAGCGCGCGCGGCGTCTCGTAATCGGCGATCTTGCCGTCGGCGGTCATCGCCTTCATGCCTTCGGCCTTGATCGCAATCGCCGAGGCCGACACCGGCAGCTGGCCGCCATGATAGGACGAATGCGAGACGCGGCCGACATGCCAGAGCTGGAGGAAGATGATGCCGCCCTTGGCGTGCACGGCATCCGTCACCTTGCGCCAGCCGGCGATCTGCGCCTCCGAATAGATGCCCGGCGTCGCCGGATTGCCGCGGCCGTGCGAGACCACCGGCGAAGCTTCGGCGATGAGCAGGCCGCCCTTTGTCGCGCGCTGGCCGTAATATTCGGCATTGAGCGGCCGCGGCGAAAAGCTCTCGCGTTCGGCGCGCATGCGCGTCAGCGGCGCCAGCGCGACGCGGTGCGCGAGCTTGTACGGACCGACCTGCAACGGTTTGAACAACGCCTCGAATTTCATGTGATCCCCGGATGATCGATGAGAGGACGGGGATCATATGAGAAAGGGTGGCGGCCCGGAAGCCGCTTGGGTGGATGGCAGGCCAGCCGAAAGATGCGGCAGAAGCAAAAAGCCCCGGGCCGGGCCCGGGGCTTGCTGTCCGTCCGGAACGGCGGGATCAGTATTTCGCGACGACCGGGCCCGAGCCGAACTTGTAGTTCAGGCCGACCCGGGCGATGTGGCCGGTGAAATCCGCGGTTGCGTCGAAGCCGCGCGCGGGGCCCGGAGTGAACGGGAACAGCGGATTGAAGAAAGTGTATTTCTCGCTGCCGAGATCATAATAGAGATATTCGAGCTTGACGCTCCAGTTCGACGAAAAGCGGTACTCGCCGCCACCGCCGACCGCCCAGCCCACGCGCCAGCTTTCGGCCGTCCCTGCGCCGCAGATCAAGTTGAGACAGGGCGTGCCGGCCGCAAGCGTGGGATCCACGATCGACGTCGACGCCTTGACGTGCCCATAGGCAAGACCGCCGGTCGCATAAAGCATCCAGTCGGGCGTGACGGTGACACCGATCCGGCCGCGCACGGTCCCAAGCCAGTCGACCTTCTGCTCCTGCGTGGTCGTGAGGGTCGGGAAGACCGGCAAGCTTCGCGTAACCGTCGAGCTGCCCTTGATGCCGGCAGCCGCGATATCGGCTTCCACGCCCCACACCAGGGAGCCGGTCTGCACATTGTAGCCAGCCTGCACGCCGCCCAGCACACCGCGCGGATTTATTGCCAGTGACGGCGGGACAAGGCCGCCGGCGAGGGCCACGTCGAGCACGCCCGCCGTGAAAACCGGATCGTGCGGCGCGAGCTTGATCGCATCGTCGCTCCAGCCATATCCGACATTCACGCCGGCGTAAAAGCCCGACCAGTTGTAGGCGACAGGCAATTGCGGCGCCTTGTAAAGCGGCGCACGTGCGGCGATATCGGCTGCGGCCGCGGGCTGCGCCGAGGCGACACCCAAAGCGACAAACACGATCGAAGCGAAACGGAGCATTCTCGATATCCCAAAGCCGAACATGACGTTGACCAGCAGTAACGGGCCAACCTTCGAAATGGGATAACAATCCTTGCGAGATCGCAGGCAAGAGGTCGTTTCAAAAACGCGTGTAGCATCCGGGCAACAATTTCAGGTCGTTGCAAGCAGTCTCTGTCGCTGCAAGCAAGATCAGCCACTGAAACCCGGACGCGACAGCAGAAACGCCTTACGCCGTCTTGATCCAGACGGCCTTCACGTTGAGATATTCCTCGACGTGCTGCTTGCCGGATTCGCGGCCGTAACCGCTCATCTTGTAGCCGCCGAACGGCACGGCCGGGTCCATCGCCTGGTAGCAATTCACCCACACCGAGCCGGCACGCAGCGATTTTGCAACCGCATGCGCCTTGCTGACGTCGCGCGTCCACAGGCCGGATCCGAGGCCGAAGGTGGTGTTGTTGGCGCGCTTGACCAGCTCGTCCATGTCCTTGAAGGCGATCGCGGAGATGACCGGACCAAAAATCTCTTCCTGCGCGATGCGCATGTTGTCCTGGACGCCCGCAAACACCGTCGGCGAGACGAAGAAGCCCTTTGACAGCGCACCCTCGGTGACACGACCGCCGCCGGCGAGCGCGCGGGCGCCTTCCTTCTGGCCGATGTCGAGATAGCTCGTGACCCGTTCGAGCTGCTGCTCGGAGACCAGCGGGCCGATCTGCACGTTGGGATCGAGGCCGTTGCCGACCTGCAGCTTCTTGCCGAACTCGGCGACACGACCGACGAATTCTTCGTAGATCGACTGCTCGACGAACAGGCGCGTACCGGCGCTGCAGATCTGCCCGGAATTGGCGAACACCGCCATCGCGGCGCCCGGCACGGCGGCATCGAGGTCGGCATCCGCGAACACGATGTCCGGCGACTTGCCGCCGAGCTCGAGCGAGACGCGCTTGAGGTTACCGGCCGAGGCGCGGATGATCGACTGGCCCGTAACATGCGAGCCGGTGAACGCGACCTTGTCGACGTCGTGATGCGAGGCGAGCGCCGCGCCCGCGGTCTCGCCGTAGCCCGGCACCACGTTGATGACGCCGGGCGGCACGCCCGCCTCCATCGCGAGCTCTGCGATGCGCAGCGAGGTCAGCGGCGCCTCTTCGGCCGGCTTGAGCACCACGGTGCAGCCGGTCGCAATCGCCGGACCGATCTTCCAGATCGTCGCGGTGAGCGGGCCGTTCCAGGGAATGATGGCGCCAACGACGCCGATCGGCTCCTTCAGCGTGTAGGAGAAGATCTCGCCCGGCAGCGAATTCTCGATGGTCTCGCCGTGGATCGCGGTGGTCTGGCCGGCATAATAGCGCAGCATGCCGACGGCGCGCAGGCGATAGGCGCGGGTGCGGCTGAGCGGCGCGCCCATGTCGAGCGTGTCGAGCTGCGACAATTCGTCGAAATTTTTCTCGACGAGATCGGCGAGCTTCAAGAGCAGGTTCTGCCGCTCGAACGGCTTGACCTTGCTCCATGGTCCCTCAAAGGCGCGGCGAGCGGCGGCAACCGCACGGTCGATGTCCTCCTTGTCGCCCTCGGCGACGGTTGCGAGCAATTCACCGGTCGCGGGGTTGTGGGTCTCGAAGCGCTTGCCGGAAGCGGCATCGACCCACTTCCCGTCGATCAGCATCTGCTTGTAGGACCCGTTGGCGAACGGATGGCGCGTGATCGGAATAGCCTGCGACACAGCCATGGCTGCACTCCCTGTCAGGTGATTGATTGTGTTCGATCTGGGCGGGATCGTTGGGTCAAAGAATACAGCCGCGCCAGAGAGGCGTAAAGGCGGCACGGAACGAAGACCTCCCATGTCGACTTGTGCAGGATCGCACGAACGCCATGTTATAATTCGACCAAAACCCTTCTCCCGGAGACGATCCATGCCGCATCCCGCCATCGTCAAAGACAATGTTGCCGTGATCACCGGCGGCGCATCCGGAATCGGATTGGCCGCCGCCCTTGCCTTCGCGCGTGCCGGCTTGAAGGTGTGCATCGCCGATGTCGATGAGGCGCGTCTGGCGGAGGCCGCAACAAAACTGTCATCCCTCGCGTCTGCCACACACGTGATGACCGTCGCGGTCGACGTCAGCAAAGCGGAGAGCGTCAAGGAACTGGAACGCGCGGTCGGCGCGCATTTCGGCGGCACCGATATTCTCATGAACAATGCCGGCATCCAGCCCGGCAGCACGTTATTCGCCGAACCCGACAATTGGCAGCGCATCATCGGCGTCAACATGTGGGGCATCATCAACGGCTCGCGCATTTTCGCGCCGGGCATGATCGCACGCGGCAAGGCCGGCCTCATCATCAACACCGGCTCGAAGCAGGGCATTACTACGCCGCCCGGCGATCCCGCCTACAACGTCTCCAAGGCCGGCGTGAAGGCGTTTACGGAAGCCCTCCAGCACGAGTTGCGAAGCACGAAAGACTGCCGCATCAGCGCGCATCTGCTGATTCCCGGCTTCGTCTTCACCGGGCTGACCGCGAAGGGCCGCACCGAGAAGCCGGCCGGCGCCTGGACGCCGGAGCAGACCGTGGATTTCATGCTGGCGCGGCTGGAAACCGGCGACTTCTACATCCTGTGTCCGGACAACGACGTGCCGCGCGCGCTCGACGAGAAGCGCATGCTCTGGGCCGCCGGCGATATCGTCGAGAACCGTCCGCCGCTATCGCGCTGGCATCCGGATTATGCAGATGCGTTCAAGCGATTTGTGGAGGGGGAGTAGGCTTGCAACGCTCTCACTCCCTTGCCCCGTTCTTGCGGGCACGGGTGGAGAAACCTACAACGTTTCCTGCTGCTGACCGCATTGCTTGCAGGCGAACTTGACGCGGGTCTGGCCCTTGGGGGCCTGCACCCGGTTCGGCGCGCCGCACTTGCCGCACACCGCTTCGATGCGGGTATCGCCCTGCTTGACGACGATGGTCTTCTTTTCCATCGATTCGCGGATCAGGCGCTCGGCCTCCTCTCGCAGGGATTGTTTGGACAAGGCTCATCTCCGCAATGAATGCGGGCGAGCCTTATCGCACCTGCGTCGAAATCACAATCCGAAACGGCCGCCCGGACCTCGACAATCCCATGGCTGGCCTCGACGTATATCGGGAAACGTCTCGGCGGCATGCGGGCCTTTTTGCAGTTCCCAGGAACTGTCATGAGGGCGACGGATGTAGCAGCATCCGCCGCCCTGTATGGTGCATGGCTTCGTTCTCCGACGCGTTCGCGCCAGCCGCTTGATCAAGCCGCCGTCTCAAGCCGCCTTGGAGACTTCCATCAACAGACGCTCGGCCTTGGCATCCTCGATACGGTTCACCAGCCGGCTGCTCTCGTGGTTGTCGCGGACCGTCTTGGTCAAGGTGATGCAGGTCTGGATCAGCATGACGATCCCCATGGTGAGATAACCCTTCATCCAGAGGTCGATCGGCAGGAAGAAAATCCCGATGGCGACGAGGAAAGCGGAGGCGGCGAAAGACGCGTAGGTGAAGGTCACCCAGGCGCTGCTGTGGGGCTGTCCGTTCTGGTTCATGATGGTCTCCTGTTGGTTTGACTGATGATGGGGTTTGAGATCAGGCAGTCGGCATGCGCTTGGACTTCAACCGCGCCAGCACGTCGTCCGCGGTCGTCTTGAGCCGGGGGCCGAAGCCCTGCTCGGCCAATCTCTCGGCGGTGGCGAGCGGGCCGGTGGCCGCGTCGAGTTCGATCAGCGCATCGTCCGCGGCCTGGGCTTCCATCTGGCGGTCGCGCAGGCGCCTCAAGGTGCTCTCCGCCTCGGGCAGCGTGGATTCGTAAGGACGTGCGGCCTCGATGCCGCTGCGGCGAAGCGAGCGCACCGCTTCCGAGGCACGGGCGACGCGGCGGCCGCGGTCGAGCTCGGTGATGCGGGCTTGAGCGTTTGCGACATGCCGCTTCAGGCGGGCGATCTCGGTCGCGAACAGCGCGCGCGCCGTCATTGCCGCATCGCGGTCGGCCTCCAGGCCTGCGATGGCCTCGGCCGCGTCCCGGGCGAGATCCTCGCGGCCGCCATCAAGCGCCGCAACCGCGCGGGTCTCGAGATCGGCGATGCGGGCGATGGTCGCCTCGAGCTTGCGGCCTTCCTGCTGGTCCTGCGCAATCGCCAGCGCCAGCGTCCGCTTGCTGCGTTCGACGGCGGCGGCCGCGTCGCGCAGCTGCTGGTCGAGGATCAGAAGAGCCGTGCGGTCCTCCAGCTCCTCGCCGGCGGCGGCGACGCTGCCGCGGAAAAGTGTCATGACGGTCTTGAACATCTCGTGCTCCCTGTTATGAGCGTTGCTCACGGATGGTTTGTAGCAGCAATCTTTTTTTTTTTAGCGGAAAGCGCGGGCGAACCGTCGCCGCAACAGACCCTGGTCCGGATCGCGATTGCTTATTGCGATTTCGCCGCGGAAAATCTCCAGCTCTGGCGCGCGCTGTTCGAGCACCGCATGGCGACTGACAAAACCGTGCCCGATTGGTCCGTCGACGACCAGATGCGGCTGTTCCGCCATATCTACCAGCCGCTGGCCGCGCTGTTTCGACAGCGCAGCCCGGAGGAGATCGGCATCACCGCACGCAGCCTGTTCTCGGCGGTGCATGGCATGGTGGCGCTCGGCCTGGAGCAGAAGCTGGTCGCCGTTCCGCTGCCCGCGCTGCGGAAGGAAATCGCCGTCCTCGTGCGCGCGATGATCGACGGATTGATCGCACAACCGAGCTAGCTGCACGCTCGTCGTGGCATGCCCCTTGCCTCCTCGTATCCCGAGTTTCTCCTGAGGAGGCAGCGATGAGCGCATCATCTTCCGGTATGAATCGTCGCCGCGTCATGCTCGGCGGCCTCGGCATCGCCGGAATGACGGCGGTCGCGCCGCGCTTCGCCTCTGCGCAGGGGCGCGCGGAGACGCTGCTGGTGGTGCAGGAGCTGGGGCCGAACTCGCTCGACATGCAGGGCGTCGGCTCCAACCAGACCGTGAACGGCCTGTCCTGGAATTGCTACGACCGCCTGCTCTCCTACGCTTCCAAGACATTGCCCGACGGCACGGTGTCCTACGACCGAGAAAAGCTCGCGCCTGAACTCGCCGAAAGCTGGGAGGTCGCCGTCGACGGCATGTCGTGCACTTTCAAATTGCGGAAGGACGCAAAATTCCACGACGGCGCGCCGGTGACCGCGAAGGACGTCAAATGGTCGTTCGACCGCGCGGTGAAGGTCGGTGGCTTTCCGACCTTCCAGATGTCGGCGGGATCGCTGGAAAAGCCCGAGCAGTTCGTCGTTGTCGACGACCACACCTTCCGCATCGACTATGTCCGCAAGGACAAGATGCTGCTGTTCAATGTCGCTGTCGTCGTGCCATTCATCATCAACTCCGAACTTGCGAAGAAGAATGCGACCGCGGAAGACCCATGGGCGCTGGCGTGGCTCAGGACCAACGAGGCCGGTGGCGGCGCATACAGGATCGAGAGCTGGAAGCCCGGCAGCGAGACCGTGCTGACGCGTTTCGACGACTGGAAGAGCGGACCGCTGCCGAAGGTCAAACGCGTGATCGCGCGCGACGTGCCCTCCGCCGGCACGCGTCGCGCCATGCTGGAGCGGGGCGATGCGGATCTCTCCAGCGGCTTTGCGCCGCGCGACTTCGAGCAGATCATCAAAGAGGGCAAGGTCAAGGTCTCGGGCGTGCCGATACCGAACGCGCTCTGGTGCGTGGCGCTGAACACCGCGAAGCCGCCGTTCGACAATGTGAAGCTGCGCCAGGCCATCGCCTGGGCAATGCCCTACGAGCAGATCCAGAGCAGCGCGTTCTTTGGCCGAGCCGTTCCGATGTATGGCGGAGCTCCAGAGGTTTCAAAGCCGGTCTGGCCGCAGCCATCTCCCTATGTCACCGATCTCGACAAGGCCAAGGCCCTGATGAAAGAGGCAGGCTTCGAGTCCGGACTTGAAACGACGCTGTCGCTCGACACCGGTACAGCGACCGTCGGCGAGCCGACCGCGATCCTGATCCAGGAGAGTCTTGCAAAAATCGGTATCAAGGTGTCGATCGAAAAAATCCCCGGCGCGAACTGGCGCACGACGCTGAACAAGAAGGAGTTGCCGCTCGCGCTCAGCCGCTTCAGCGGCTGGCTCGACTATCCCGAATATTACTTCTACTGGAATTTCCACGGCAACAATTCGATCTTCAACATCTCCTCCTACCAGAACAAGGAGATGGACGCGCTGATCGACAAGGCGCGGTTCAGCGCGGATGCGGCCGAGTACGACAAGGCCGTGAAGGATTTCATCGCGCTCTGCATGCGCGACGTTCCCGTCGTTCCGCTCAACCAGCCGATCCACGACGTCGCCATGCAGAAGGCCGTCAGCGGCTACGAGTTTTGGTTTCACCGTGAGCCGGACTACCGTCAGTTCGCGAAGGGCTGATTCTTGTCGACGACGTGCACGACGCTGGACGTGGCTCGCGCCTGCTCGCTCGGAGAGCCCCGTTGCAGCCGCGCCTCGCTCGCGCGCAGCATCGCCGCGTCGAGCTTGCCTTGCCGCGATCCTTCCAGTGCGCATTGGAAGACCCGGTAGAGCTGCGCGCCGCCGACAACGCGGTGCGGCACAAGGCGCGGTCGATCAGGTTGGAGGCGGTGGACGCGCGGACGACCTTGCTGCTGACGGCGAGCAACGATGGCGAGCCGATCTCGGCGCCGAACCGCGACCGGATCTTCGATGCTTTCTTCACCACCCGCCGCGACCAGGGCGGCACCGGGATGGGGCTCGCGATCGCGCGCGCGGTGATGGCGAGCCATGGCGGCTCGATCAGTCTCAAGCCCACCGACGAGGGCGCGGCCTTCGAACTGCAGTTTCCGGCGGCCTAGATCGCAAACACCCAGGCCGCGACGATGGTGCCGATGGTGACCAGACCGGCGATGGTCCAGCCGGCGGCGTATTCCAGTTCAGGATGACCGGTCGCCCGCATGATCTCAGTGGGATCGGCGGTATGCTTGTGTGCCATGACTGCCTCGCACGTGTTTCCCCGTGTCATGGATAAGTCGCTTCAGCCGGCGAAAGGTTCCATCACGGACATGCGAGGACACAAAAACAGCGAAAACAACCCCATGCACAGTAGACGGCCACCTCGCTGCCGAGGCGGGGTCACCCCTCCCAAATGCTTGCGTCACCGGTGCAAAGCGGCCGCCTGGCGCAATGACCGCGGCGGCTCGCGGCTTGCGCTCCGAATCCGGTTGCGTGCTAGACTGACCGACGCAATCGAGGGCGGGAGGGACGCATGGCCGACGACAAGGCAAAGCGGGGCGGAGCGGATCGGGCGCTGATTGCGCTCACCGAGACATACGAGGTTGCCTACTGGTCGAAGAAGTTCAAGGTGACGCCGGCCAAGCTGAAATACGCCGTCAAGAAGGTCGGCCGCTCCGCCAGGAAGGTCGAGGACTACATCAAGCTCCAGAAGCACCGTGCTTCCGACAAGAGCCGGATCGCGCTCAGCGAAGCCTACGAGGTCCGCTACTGGTCGAAGAAATTCAAGATCACGCCGGCCAAGCTGAAGGCCGCCGTCGCCGCGGCCGGCCATTCCTCGAAAAAGGTCGAGGCCTATCTTGCGGCGCAAAAGGCGGCAAAGAAGAAAAAGGCCAAAAAGACCACCAGGAGGGTGAGCAAGCCGAAGACAAAGGCCTGAGCTCGCAGCTCTGCGGAGGCAAAATGACGTCCGTCCGACTGATCCTCGCCAGCGCCCTCATTGTCGGGGCCGCCTCCGCCTCGGGCGCCACACCTGCAAAGGTCTCGGGCTCGACGGCGCTGGCGCTCGCGGGCGTGATCGCGCCGCTGTCGCCGAACCTGACCGGCGCCGAGAAGAAAGCGGTAGCGATGCTGTTCGCCGCCAATGCCGACATCCCCTACAAGAAGCCGATCGTGGTGACCGCTGACAGGATCGTCTGCCGCAACGGCAATGTCGATATCACGTTGCGCAGCTGCGAAGTGACCTTCGGCAAGAAGACCAGGACCGTCAACGGCTCGACGGCCAACGAGATCTTTGCGACCGAAGCACTGGCTGGCGTTCCGCCTGACGGAGCGGCGGGATCGAATTTCGAGAGCCTGAGCAAGCTGAGCTGCACGATCGACCCCAATGCGATCAGACGGAAGGACGGCAGCGGGGCAGACTGCACGTTCCAGCCGGGGAATTAATCGAGGGCAACAAGGCTTGCGGCGGGAGCAACAGCGCCGCGCTGGCGGAAGATGATCGCCAGGCGACACCGCCAGTGCAGACTCGGCGCTGAAATCCCGAGCGCTCCACGTGTAGACGAATACCGGCCGCGCGGAATTAAAAGACGCGTGCCAGGCGCTCACCCCAGTTCGAAATCGGCCAGATCACATCCACATTGCCATTTGCCGATTTCCGATATGCGCCAGACGGGCGCGATCCGAACGGATGCCGTGCGCGTCCAACGCAGCGACGCGTCGGGCAGACAATGCAATTCGAGATTGGTGGCACTGTCGCGATGGATGCGTAAATTTAGTTTCTAGTTTCGGGGGCTTCGTTTGCCGGGTTCGGGTGACATCATTTATCTGGATAAGTATGAGGCCGTGCATTCGCACGACAGCGAGTTCGCACGCGACCGTCTGTTCAGCGTTTACGGCGCAGATGGCTTCGACAAGGGGCCTGGCAGCTTCGGAATCCAGGCCAACTACGCCAAGCTGACGGCCGTCGGTCTGGGCTACTGCTCCTACGATTGTCCGGTCTCGGTGACGTATCCCGAGGCGAGCTTCGTGCGGCAGTTCTTCTCCATCCACGGCAGGGCAAACTTCACCACGTCGCACGGAAGCGGTTCAATCGGTGCCTGGACACCCGTCGTCTCCGGAAACTCCAGGCTGCGACTGGAGTTCGGCGAGGACTATCGGCAGTTGGTCCTGCGGATCGATGTGCCGGCGCTCGAGCGCACCATCAAAGCGATCACCGGCGACGCAAGTGACAGGCGGCTGGAATTGTCCGAATGCGATCCGAACCCGTCCAGCATGTCGTTCCTCCGGCGTCAGGTCTTCCATCTCGCCGAGGAGCTGGAGACGTTTGCCGATCAATATTCTCCGCTTGCCAAGGCCGAACTCGAGCGCGATCTCATCGTGAGATTTCTGCTGGCCCACGAGCACAACTTTGCCGATCTGCTCAGGCGCGAACCGCGCGGTGCCGGGCGTAACGTCGTCGACAAGGTCGAGGCCTTCATCGAGGCCAATTGGAACCGACCGATCGATCTGGAGGAGATCGCAGGCGTCGCGAACGTCAACGTTCGTACCGTGTTTCGCGAGTTCGCACGGGCCGGCAAGGGATCTCCCGCCCAGTTCGCGAAACGGGTCCGGCTGCGGCGGGCCGCCGAGCTGCTGCGATCTCCGGCGGCAACGACCACCGTGACGGGCGCCGCTCTTCGCTGCGGCTTCCAGAACATCGGGCGTTTCGCCTCGGACTATCTGCGGCTTCATGGCGAGCTTCCGTCTGAAACGCTGAAGCGCGCGCGGTCGTCACGGTAGCGGCCGCGGCGACGTCCGTTCGCTGCGGCCGGGCCGTCGTCGGGCAGGCGCGATCAGGCCGCGCGCACGGTCACCAGGAACTTGTCGACCTCCGCCTTCAGCCGGTTGCTCTCGATCGACAACGACTGGGCCGAGGACAGCACCTGTGAAGATGCCGACCCTGTTTCCGAGGCACCCCGCTGCACGTCGGTGATGTTCGAGGACACGTCCTGTGTACCTTTCGCAGCCTGCTGCACGTTGCGCGAAATCTCCTGGGTCGCGGCGCCCTGTTCTTCGACGGCTGCGGCAACCGCCGCCGCTATCTCGGAAAGACTGCCGATCGTTCCGCCGATCACCTCGATCGCCGTCACGGACTCCTTCGTCGCCATCTGGATAGCGCCAATCTGCTGGCTGATCTCGCCGGTGGCCTTGGCGGTCTGCTCGGCCAGCGCCTTGACTTCTGCCGCCACGACGGCAAAGCCGCGGCCGGCATCGCCTGCGCGCGCCGCTTCGATGGTGGCGTTCAGTGCCAGCAGGTTGGTCTGCCCGGCGATATTGCTGATGAGTTCGACGACATCGCCGATCCGGGTGGCGGCGCGCGACAATTCGCTGACCCGGTCGTTGGTCTGGCGGGCCTGACTGACCGCCTCGGCCGCCATCCTGGCGGAATCCTGAACGCGATGGCTGATTTCCGTCACCGATGATGACATCTCCTCGGTCGCGGACGCGACCGACTGGACGTTGGTCGATGCCTCCTCGGACGCTGCCGCGACCGCGATCGAAAGCTGCTGCGTCGACTCAGCGGTGTTGGTCAGCGTCCCCGCCGCCGCCTCAAGCTCGGTCGCGGCGGAGGCAACCGTTTCGATGATGTCGCCCACGGCAGCTTCGAACTCGCCGGCCAGTCTGTGCATGTCGGTCCGGCGCTGGTCGACCGCGCGGCGTTCGAGGTCTCGCTGCGCCTCGCGATCGAAGCCGAGCTTGGCCTGAACCGCCTGAAGACCGCGCAACGCCACCCCCGCCTCGTCATCACGCTCGACATTGACGCGCGTGTTGAACAGTCCTTGCCCGATCCGCGACAGAACGTCGTTCAAATGCGCCAGGGGTCTCGTGATGGCGCGGACCGTGGCTATGGAAAGCAGAACGGCGAAGAGAAGCCCGAGAGACATTGCGGCAATCGCAGTCACGTTTGCGGTCAGGAACGACCGTTCCGCCGCTTCGTACTCCACCTTTGCTTCGTCGACCTGGATCGCGACCAGCCGGTCCATGTCCGTCTTGGCAGCCTTGAACAGCTCGGCAAGCTTGCCGGTCAAATGAGCATTCAGTTCGTCATATTTGCGATCCGACAGCATCCCGAGGGCCGGTTTGAGACCGCGCTCGACATACTCGATCCGCTTCGGCACGAATGAATCCGCGACCGATTTCTCCTCCGGCGTAAGATATGTGGCCATATAGTCCGACCACAGCTTGGCGATCCTCTCTATGTTGGCAGAGACAACGCTTTGAACGCTGGAGAACTCCGGCCCGTTGCGGCCCTCGATGGCCGCACGCAGCAGGATGAGCGAATCGTCCTTCATGCGGTCGTTGATCTCGAAGAGCTGGGCCAGCGGAACCGATCGGTCCTCGTAGATCGACTTGGCTCGCTGATTAATCTGGCTCATCCCGACGAGACCTAGGGCGCCGATGATCAGCATGCCGACCGACAGGATGCCTACCATCGTGGCGAGCCGCGCTTTCAGGGATCGCGTGAACGGGGAAAGCACATCGAACAACGAACGTTTGCGGATGATGCCGGCTTCGATCTTGTAGGCACTGGCCTTCTTGTCGCGGATCGCCGCATAGACGCGTTCAGCTTCTTCTCGCTGGTCCGAAGGCAATTTGGTCCGGATCGACATGTAGCCGACCACCTGCCCGCCCTCCCAGATCGGCGTCGCGCTCGCCTGCACCCAGTAGAAGCCGCCGTTCTTGCGGCGGTTCTTGACGGCGCCCGCCCACGGCTTGCCGGCTTTCAATGTCTCCCAGAGATTGCCGAAGGCTTCAGGCGGCATGTCCGGGTGCCGCACGATGTTGTGGGGCTGTCCGGCCAGCTCCTGCTCCGTGAAGCCCGACGCTTCGACGAACTGGTCGTTGAAGTAGGTCAGCTTGCCCTTGAGATCGGTCTTCGAGACGATCATCGTCTCGTCCGTAAGCGGGTACTCGGTGGCAGTGACAGGCAAATTGGTACGCATGGTTCATCTTTCCGGCGATGGAGGACGTGGGCAAGACTGGGGGAGCAATGCTGCTAGAGCATCAGGATCTTGAGGTGGGCGACATCCAGCAGCCGCTGGGCGAAATCGACCTGATCGGAAAACTCTTGACGCTTCCTCGGATCGTGAATTTGCGGCTCGATGGCGCGCGCATGCTCGATGGCTAGCTCAAACTGACCCGCCAGCAGGCTGAGCGCATCACGGGCGCTGGCGCGCAACGCCGCCGACTTGATCCCGGTGGACAAATCGCGGCGCTCGCCCGGCCTGTCGGGGTCGCTTCGCTTAGAGCAGAATTGGATGACGTTCGACATGCAGCGCTCCCGTGGCGAAAGATCCGGCCGGCGGCTTCGCTAGTAGCCGAGTCGAGTTATCACTGTATTTGACCGATCCACGACACTCTGGCCGGATTCTGACACGCGCGTTAAGCTGACTATGATGCTTCGCGGTATCGGGATCGCTTTTCTAACGCAGGGATAATAACCCTATCGAAAACAGGCAACGCGACCGGTGATGTGGCTCGAGTTTCCCCTCCGCGATACCGCTGCCGTCAAAACCGGCTACCGCGGACGAGCGTCCGTATGGCTACGGTGTTCATCATCGGCAGACGTGAAGGGATCGACAGCCCGGCAATATCCGCGCCGCCGGAACCGCATCGCCAGGGGGCACCGCTCCGCCCTCGGCCGGCCAAGGCTGGAGGCCATAGCGCGCGCGCTCCGCGTTATGGGACCAGCCTGGGTGCCGCGAAATCGCCTCACGCCCGATCAATAAAGAGGCGATTTGACAAGACAGGTCGTAAGCGCTGATCGATATTGGTGGCAGGGCCGACACCAGCATGATGAAACGCTATCTCGTCTTATTCCTTGTTCTGACCGTTACGGCGGCCTCCGCGCATGGTCCGGTGCCGGCACGGCTGGCTGCGCCCTCCGATCTCGTCCTGACAGGCCTCACCGATTCCGATACGACCGCCGGCGGCACCGCGCGGCTGTGCGAGCAGGTCACCTTCTCGCGCGGCCTGCGCTACGGTGAGAGCGAGGCCAATGTGCTCGACGTCGCCGCCAGCGCGACCAAGGCGGACACGCCGCGGCCGGTGCTGCTGTTCGTGGCCGGCGACACCTTCACCGGCGACCTCGCCGCACCAGACTTGTCGCGCGAGATTCAGGACCAGGTCATGTGCTTTGCCGCGCGCAACGACATGATCGGGGTCCGCGTCAACTATCGGCTGGCGCCCTCGGCGGCCTGGCCTGCCGGTGCAACCGACGTGGCGGCGGCGCTGTCCTGGGTGCACGGCAATATCGACCTGTTCAACGGCGATGCCCGCGAGATCGTCGCGATCGGCTATGGCGCCGGCGCGTTCCATGTCGCCACCCTGCTCGCGCATCCCGAGTTCCAGACCGACCGCGCCGACGTCGCGGGCGTGGTGCTGGTATCCGGGTTCTATCGCGCCAGCAAGGACGCGAGCGACAGTGTGAAGGCTTATCTTGGCACTGATGCAGGTCAGTATGACAAGCGCTCGGTGTTTCCCGGCATCCTCAACGTCGACGTGCCGATCGTGCTTGCCTGGGCGTCGGACGATGCCGCCGGTGTCGTGGCACAGGGCGAGACCCTGAAGAAGACGCTCTGCGGCGCCGGCCACTGCCCGCGCGCCGCGCTGCTGCGCAGCCGCGACGGCATCGCCGGCGCGTTCGGGCTCGATGGCTCCGGCGACAGTCTTGCCGAGCCGACGCTGCTGCTGGTGAAGCAGTTGGAGGCGCGGGGGCTGCCGTAGCGGTTTGTTGGCGGCGGCGCGGCGACCAACTTCCACCGTTTGCTGGGCCACCCCTCTCCCCCGCCCTCCCCCACAAGGGGGGAGGGAGCGGAGTGGAAGCTGGGCCCACAACTCAAAGCCGATTTTCAGCACCTTGAACCAGCCACACGCACGAATGCGTTCCCTCCCCCCTTGTGGGGGAGGGTTAGGGAGAGGGGTGCCACACGGGGACTCTCTCGATCAGAAAGCGGCTGCGGAGGTACTTCCTCACGCCGGCTTCAGCGCAGCCAGTGCGCTCTCCAGCAGCGAGCGCACCCGCGCCGCATCACCTGACTTCACCATCGCCGGGTCGAGATAGAGCTCGAGGCCCGGTGCGCGCTCGGTGATGACGCCGCTTTTCTCGGCCATCGCATCGTTCAGCGCATCCACCGAATAGGGAATGACCTCGCGGCTGATGCCTTTCATCGTGATCGCTGGCAGCGCGTGGGCGCGGACGATGTCGCTGACCAGCGCAAAGGTCTCGTAGCTCATCACGATGCCGCCGGGCTCGGCGATCGATTGCAGGCGCGCGGCAAGGTTGGCCTCTGCGCCGATGATCGTATAATCCATGCGGTCGCTGCTGCCGAAATTGCCGACATTGCAATAGCCGGAATTGATGCCGATGCGGGCCTTGAACGGCAGCTCGATGCCGGAGGCGCGCCACTTCGCATTGAGCTCGGTGAGGCGGTGCTGCATGCGCCAGGCCATCTGGAGACAGGCCTGCGCATCGGCGCGATCGCCCCTGGTCTCGGGGTCGCCGAAGAAGATCAGCATGGCGTCGCCGATGAACTTGTCGATGGTGCCGCCATAGTCATGGGCGATCGCCGACATCTCCGTGAAATATTCGTTCAGGAGCTGGGTCAACAATTCAGGCTGAAGCCGCTCGGCGGTCGCGGTGAAGTTCTGGATGTCGGAGAAGAAGATGGTGAGCTTCTTGCGCTCGGTGTGGATGGTGACGTCCTTCTGGCCGCTGAAGATGCTCTTGTAGACCTGCGGCGGGATGTAGCGCGAGATCTTCATCGAGAGCGAGGCTAGGAAGTCGTTGGCGGATTCCAGCTCCCTGTTCATGCCCTTGATGCGGCTGGCCTGGCGGCGCTGCAGCGAGAGGAACGACAGGCCGCTGCCGGCGGCGATCAGGAAATAGGCCAGCAGGAACTTGAAGGAGAAGATGTTGGCAGCGATCGGCTGCGCGATGATCACCTCCTGGATGCCCCTGACGTCGCCGACCTTCCAGTCCTTCTTGGGGCTTTCGGGGTGGCTGTTGTGACAGCTGACGCAGGCCGGCCCCATCATGACGGGCGCGACCAGGCGGACCTTGTCGTTGAACAGCGAGGTCTCGGTCTCGACGATCTTCTGCTCGGGGTCCTTGCGAAGGACATCGAGCGCGTCCTTCTCGAACTTGTCGAGCTGGTGCGGGGCGCGGTTCTGGAACGGGAAGTCCGATACGAAGCGGTAGGTGATGTTTTCCTGCTGCGCGCCGATCACCCGCCCGAGCTCGAGCGACAGCGTCGCCGGGATCGGGATCGCGCCGGGGACGGATTCGTAATTGTGGACGACCTTTGTCGTGCCGCCAGGGTTGGCGAGCACGCGGCCGACCACGTTGGACGCGTAATAGCTGCGCACGCTGGTGATGACGGAATTGAGATCGACCGCCTGCCGGCGCAGCGCTGTCTTGCTGAGCTCGGTCAGGTCCAGCCACACCGCGAGCGGCAGAGCGAGCAGGAGGAAAGCGATCACGGCTCCCGTGAGCAGGCCGCTCTTGCGCTGTTCTTCGACGATCTCTTGTTTCACTCTGTGGCTCCGTCGTGTTTTTGTCGCAAAGTCCAGGGCTTTGCGGCACAACATGCGGCGGCACAGAGCCAAGAAACGCGCGCCCGTGCAACCCCCTTTTATGGTGGTCGTGGCAAGCACCTTTTCGTTTCATGACGAATGTCCTAGATCGGTATCGACCAACGCTCACGCCGCCGGGAGATCCTCCAAATGACCGAGACCATCCGCATCAGGCGCTTCGTCGCGCGCCCCGTGATCGTGCCGATGAATCTGCCGCTCCAGACCTCGACCGGCGCGGTCGTCAGGGCGCCGCTGGTCCTGATCGACTGCGAGACCGACCAGGGGCCCGCGGGGCATGCCTATCTGTTCTCGATCACGCCCTCGGCCTTGAAGCCATTGACGGCGATGGTCACGGAAATGTCAGAGCTGCTGGCCGGCGACGAGCTGCTGCCGTTCGAGATCGAGCGCAAGCTGACCCAGCGCTTCACCCTGCTCGGGCTCGCCGGACTGCAGCGGCTGGCGCAGTCCGGCGTCGACATGGCGGCATGGGATGCGCTGGCGCGCAGCAAGGGGCTGCCGCTCGCCCGCCTGCTCGGCGGCGCGCCAAAGCCGGTCAAGGCTTACAACTCGAAAGGACTCGGCATCATGCCGGCGGGCGCCGCGGTGGAGGAAGCGCACAAGCTGCTCGCCGAAGGCTTTCAGGCGGCAAAAATCCGGGTCGGTCGGCCTGATGCGCGCGAGGACCTCGCCGTCGTGCGCGCGGTGCGCAAGGCCGTCGGCGATCGTGTGACGCTGATGTGCGACTACAACCAGGCGCTGACGGTGACCGAGGCAATCCGCCGCGGCGAGATGCTCGAGGACGAGGGCCTGAGCTGGATCGAGGAGCCGATCCGCCACGACGACTATGCCGGCAACGCGCGGATCGCCGACGCGCTGCGCACGCCGCTCCAGATCGGCGAGAATTTCGACAGCGCCTTCTCGATGCAGACGGCACTCGCCGCCGAGGCCTGCGACTACGTGATGCCGGACGTTCAGCGCATCGGCGGCGTCACCGGCTGGCTCCGTGCCGCCTCGCTCGCGCACGCCGCCGGCATCGAGATGTCGACGCATCTGTTCTCGGAGGTCAGCGCGCACCTGCTCTGCGTGACGCCAACCGCGCACTGGCTGGAATATGTGGACTGGGCCGACGCGGTGCTGTCGACACGGTTGACGATCAAGGACGGCTTTGCGCTGCCGAGCGAAGAGCCCGGCAACGGGATCGCGTGGGACGAGGCGGCGGTGAAGACATATCTCGTCAATTGATCCCTGCCGAGCTAGGCCCGCGCGAAGGAAAAGCCGGGCTGGCCGCGCAGGAAGCCGTTGGCAAAGGCGACGCCGGGATAGAGCCCGGACAGGCGGACGTTTGCGTCTTCGGCCGACCTGCGCCCGTCGAGCACGTCGCGAAAGGTCTTTGCGACCTCGACCATGTCGCAATCCTGCGGCGACAGGCGCAGCGAGCCGATGCCGGCCTCGCGCAGCGCGGCGATGTCGCCGACGAGATTGGTGCAGGCGTGCGACAGGGTCTGAACGCCGTTGATGGTCAGGAAATCCTGCTGGTCCAGTGTCTTCAGCGCGAGGCCATCGGGGTCTTTTTCGCAGACGAAGCGGCAATTGTCCTTGGAGAGCTTGTGCAGCCGCGCGTGGTAGCAGCGCGCGGAGATCGCCAGCGGCACCCGGCCGAAGGCAAATATCTCGATCACGGTCTGGGGGAGCGCGGCGGCGATCACGGCCGCTGAGGAGATCGGCAGCTCGGGCGGCAGGCAGATGCGCGCGGCGCCTTGCCGGACGTGAAAAGCTGCGCTGGTCTCGTTGTAGATGTTGACGTAGGGCCCGATCGCGTGCGGCCGGCCCTTGATCGACCGGAGGCAGGTCAGATCGTTCACCTCGACCAGCGCGTCGTCACCTGTGCACATTTCCTCGGTCTGACGCCGCTCGCGCCGCAGCGACACCAGGATCAGCGAGCCCAGCAAAACCTGCTTGCCGGCCCGTTGCAGGCGTTCGATCACGTCAGGCAGATGTTCCGCGAAGAAGGGCGACCGTTTCGAGCACACGATCTCGCCGACGGACACGACATCGACCGGCGCCTCGTCGGCGATCCGGAAGTAGAAATCGCGCCAGCGTTCCGGCGCCCAATTGTAGAGGACAGGGCCGAGACTGAGTTGCATCGGGATTTCCTTCATGGATGGCGAGCCGATCATGGTCATCGCCAAATCCTTCATCGCCACGTCTTGCGATAGGCACCGAGCGTGGAGGCCTGGCCTTCGGTGAACGGCTTCAGGCTCACGATATCAGCCTCGTTTCCATCCTCCAGCGTATCGAGCGCGCGGCGGAAGTGACGGACCACGCTCTCGATATAGGCCCGTCCGCGCTGGCGCCCCTCGATCTTCAGCGCGGCGACGCCGGCGCTTCGCAATCCGCCGAGCAGCGTCGTGGCATCGAGGCTGACGGGATCCTCGAAGATATAGCCGTCACCATGCGCGGTGGAGAAGCGGCCCTTGCACAGGGTCGGATAGCCCGTGGCTTCCTGCGGAGCAAAGCGATTGATGGTGAAGCCGCCGAGCCGGGACGTCGTTCCCCCAGTGGTCTCCTCATAGGCCACGTGGCTCGCCGGCGAACAGACGCCCTGCATGTTTGGCGACTTCCCGGTGGCATAGGACGACAGCGAGCAGCGCCCTTCGGCCATCACGCAGAGGCCGCCGAACACGAACACTTCGGTCTCGCAGGCCGTCTCGCGGGTGATTTCGGCGATCTCCGAAACGCTGAGCACGCGCGGCAGCACGACGCGGCGCGCCCCGAAGGTCTCGACATAGAAGGCGATGGCATCGGGGTTTGCCGCCGCGGCCTGCACCGAAACATGCAGGCGCTGGCTCGGATGGCGGCTTGCGACATAGTCCATCAGGCCGATGTCGGCGACGATCAGCGCGTCGGCACCGGCATCGACGGCATCGTCCACCGCGCGCTGCCAGAGCGTCACGGACGCGGAGCGCGGAAAGGTGTTGATGGCGACGAGGATGCGCGCGCCGTGGCTGTGGGCAAACGCAATCCCCTTGCGCAGCTCGTCACGGCTGAAGTTGAGCCCCGGAAAATTGCGCGCGTTGGTCTCATCGTTGAAGCCGCAATAGACGGCGTCGGCGCCGGCCTCGATGGCGCTCCGCAGCGCGGCCGGCGTCCCGGCGGGACAGATCAGCTCCATCATATGGACTCCCGGGACGCGCCGGTCAGCCGGTCGCGCGCGATGTCGAACGAGCGCTTGGCCGGCTCGCCCAGCGGACCGAACAGGGATGCCAGCTCCGCGGCGAGATCGAGCCCGGCATCGTCGATCGCGTTGCGCAAGGCGAGGACCGCCTCCATGTCGCCTTCGATTCCGAGCTGGCGCGAGAACATCAGCGCGTCGCCATCCACCCTGCCCTCGACCAGCGCCAGTAGATTCGCGAGCGAGGCGGAGACATAGGCATCGAGGCCTTGCGGCAGTTCGCGCACCACCTGAAGTCGCGGCGGCGCGGCCTCGACGATGAAGCCGAATGGCAGATCGAGCGGCCTGATCCCGAACCGGGCGCGGCGATGATCCCCCAGCCTGTCGAGCAGGCCGGGATGGCGCCGGAGGATGCGCGCGAGGAAGCCGCTGAGAACGAGTTGCAGCGGCAGCAGCGGCAAGGGCCGGATCGCGAGCGCGAGGAGCGGCGGAATGACCGGCAATGGGCCGGACGAAACGGACGGATGAGTCATCGCGTCATCTGAACCGATTGCACGCGAATGTATTTGAGCGGGAACAAGGAAGACCGAAATCGCGCCGGCTAGCTTCCGCTTTTTCGGGAGGCTGCCCGCTTGCAACGTGACGTTCCGCGCTTTCGCGATCTGACCGACTTCGTGCGCTTCCTCGAAGGCAAGGGACAGTTGCGACGCATTCGCGAACCGGTCTCCGTGGTCCACGAGATCACCGAGATCCACCGCCGCGTCATTGCCGAGAACGGCCCGGCATTATTGTTCGAACGGCCGGTCAGGGCCGACGGCGTTCCATCCGGCATGCCGCTGCTGACGAACCTGTTCGGCACGGTGGAACGGATCGCGTGGGGCATGGGCATCACGCCCGACCGGCTCGACGAGCTCGGCGCGATGCTCGCCGAGTTGCGCGCGCCGCGGCCTCCGCATGGCGTTCGTGACGCATGGCGCAAGCTGCCGCTGGCCCGCGCCGCGCTTGCGACCCGGCCGCGGTCGTGCGCCGCGGCGCCGGTGCAGGATCGCGTCGCGATGGGCGACGACATCGATTTGGCGAAACTGCCGGCGCAGATCTGCTGGCCGGGCGAGCCCGCGCCGTTGATCACCTGGCCGCTGGTCATCACCGCCCCGCCGGAATCGTCGACCGTGGATCAGGAGGAGAATGTCGGCGTCTATCGCATGCAGATCCTCGGCCGCGACCGCGCCATCATCCGCTGGCTCGCCCATCGCGGCGGCGCCCGGCACCATCAGCAATGGAAGGCGGAGAAGCGCGACATGCCGGTTGCGATCGTCATCGGCGCCGACCCCGCGACCATTCTCGCCGCCGTGCTGCCGCTGCCCGAGGCGATCTCCGAGCTGCGCTTCGCCGGCATCCTGCGCGGCGACCGCCCAGAGCTGACGCGCTGCCTCACCGTTCCGCTCGAAGTCCCGGCCAGAGCGGAGATCGTCATCGAGGGCTTCGTCTCGGCCACCGACACCGCCGCCGAAGGTCCCTATGGCGACCACACCGGCTACTACAATTCCGTCGAGCAATTTCCGGTGCTGCGGGTCACCGCAATCACATTGCGCCAGCAGCCGATCTATCTGTCGACCTTCACCGGCCGGGCGCCGGACGAGCCATCCCGGATCGGCGAGGCCCTGAACCGATTGTTCGTGCCGCTGATCCGGCAGCAATTCCCTGAGGTCACCGACTGCTGGCTGCCGCCGGAGACGTGCTCCTACCGGATCGCGATCGCATCGATCAAGAAGCGCTATCCTGGCCAGGCGCGGCGTCTGATGCTGGGGCTGTGGTCGATGCTGCCGCAGTTCAGCTACACCAAGCTCTTGATTGTGGTCGACGACGATATCGACATTCGCGACTGGCGCGAGGTGATGTGGGCGGTGGCGACGCGGAGCGACAGCTCGCGCGATCTCGTCACGATCGCGGACACGCCGATCGACTATCTCGACTTCGCCTCACCGAAATCCGGCCTTGGCGGCAAGCTCGGCATCGATGCCACGACGAAGATGCCACCGGAGACGGAGCGGGCGTGGGGCGAGCCGATGGCGATGGATCCCGCCGTGATCGCCAGAGTTGATGCGCTATGGCCTGCGCTCGGCCTCGGCGGAATGCGCGCGGGCGAGCCCGCATGAGCGAGCGGCATGGCGTGATCGTCGGCATCAGCGGTGCTTCGGGCGCGGCCATCGGCGTGCGGATCGTCGAGCGGCTGGCGGAGAATCCGCACTGCGCCGTGCATCTGGTGGTCTCACCGGCGGCCGAGCGCACGCTGAGCGAGGAAGTCGGCGCCGAGGCACTGTCCCGGCTGCGCACGCTCGCCTTTCGCCAGCACGCGGCTTCGGACATCGGCGCCAGCATCGCCAGCGGCTCGTTTCCGGTCAGCGGCATGGTCGTAGCGCCGTGCTCGATCCGCACGCTGTCGGCCATTGCCTTCGGGCAGCTGGACAATCTTCTCGTGCGGGCCGCCGACGTGCAGCTCAAGGAACGGCGGCGTCTGGTGCTGCTGGTCCGCGAGAGCCCACTGCATCTCGGCCACCTCCGCGCGATGGTACAGGCCACCGAGATCGGCGCGGTCATCGCGCCGCCGCTGCCGGCCTTCTACCTGAAGCCGGAGTCGGTGGCCGACATCGTCGACCAGATCGCCTGCCGCGCCATCAATCTCCTGGGCTTGCCGGACATCTCGGCGCCAGCGCTGCAATGGCATGGGCACGCCGCCGGTCGATGAAGGCGTTCATCGTTGCGCGCAATGGCGACACGGATTATCGGTGCTCCATGACCACATGGCGCCCTCATCCGCACGTCAGAGTCGTCGCGATCGGCCTGCACTGGCGGGACGGGCGTCTGCTCGCGGCCGAAGTGCGCGACGATGCGGGTCGCCTCAAGGGCGTGCGTCCGCTCGGCGGCGAGATCGAGTTCGGCGAGAGCTGGCGGACCGCGCTCGCAAGTGCCATCGTAAGCGACGCCCCCATTGTTGCTGATGGGACGGTTGGCGATTGGGTCACCCTGACCTCGCTATCCAAAAGAAAACCCGCCGACCTAGCGGGCTACAGGAGTTGCGGATAGCGAGAGACGGAGGCTAGTCGCTCGAAGCAAGTGTAGGACGACAGCCTGGCAACGCGACCATGCGCTCAACTCAAATAATCTTCGGCTTTGGGACGGGCCGTGGGGGACATATGCGGCCTTGTTCAAGGCGAAGGCCCGCCAGCAGCAAGCCCGCGGCGGGCCTTGCCTCAATGGAGCTTGCCCTATCTTAATCAATTAGTCGGTTCTTGTCTGCGTTGCGGCAAATTTAATTTGCGCTTTAACGAAGCCCCGGTAGCTTTGGCCCGCCGGGGCTGGCTGCATATTTCACTTGGATATTTTTCACCCGGATATTTCGACAATGAGACCGCAGCAGTCCCCTGCTGCGGTCCCGTCATACCGGAGTCGCAGATGATCTTTCTTGAAAATGATCTCGAAGTTCTTAGTCTGATCAATGCGTTTGTGGAGATCAGGAGTCGCGGGACGCGCCGTGCACTTCTGATGCTCGTCGAAGAGCTGGCGCAGAATGGCAGTCCCCTTGTCCCAAACGAAAACCCACCGGCTTTTGAGCCGGCGGGAGTTGATCTAGATTGTAGACTGGCGGGCACCGGTCGCTTGAACCAACATTAGCACCAGTCTTTCGCCGCCGCTCTACGGCGCCGCCCTCGCATCCGCGATCGAGAGAGGATGGCTGGATCTGCACGAAAGCGGTTCAACCTTCAGCGCTCGCTGCCGCTTAGGGCAAGGAGGCGACGACTGACACATCAGTGGAGAAAGAACAGCGCCATCCAGCCGGCCAGCGACGCGGAGAGAGCAATTCCGAGATAAGGCAATGCAAGTCGCACCGGGCATTTCCGTCCAAGCTTTCTCTCGCGGACGCCTGTCCCAATTAGGACACCCTGCACTCCGAATTAGGACACGATCTTCTCCCCAGATGGGTGGTGTTGGAGTCGCCCGCATAAGTCGTGCGACTGCGAGAGAGCCCCAGTCCCGCCAGCCCCGGATCGGGGCTTTTTCGTTTTCGGGAGAATAAAAACGCCGCTCGCTTAAATGACCGCGAGCGGCGGCTTACCAGCCCCGAGGGGGATGATGCAAAACCCCGGTACAGATTGGTCTATATGGAGTTGAAGAGGTTCAATGCTGCGGTGCGGAATACCGCAGATGTGGTTCGCTACCGTGGGCTAGAACCGGCCGGGTCACGCAAAGATGCCCGCCTCGAAGAAGATAGCCAGCGGAAACTCAGCGGATCAAGGCGACCGTTCGGGCGTCACGGCGAATTCAGAACGTTCCTTTTTTAGGACCGTTCCCGGGCGGCTCCGAGGGCGAAGCAAACTGTCGCAAAACGACGTCGCCACGGCCCGCGATCGCACATGGACCACTCACGATTAAGATAAAATGAACCGGAGTGCCCGTAAGGTTCCGGGCGAGGGAACTAATACTGGGAATTTTGCGTTGAATCGCGTAGAGCCATTGAGAGCTACGCAGCACGGGTGGGACGATGGCCACGACCTTGCAGATAACCGTTGCGCTTTGGGTTATGATTTTTTGCGCTGCAATAAAGTGCTATCAGGTGCTACTCTAATCACTTAGAGCAATCAGCCACTTTGCAATTGCGAAGGCCCCCCATAGGATCGCGGCCGACCAGCCCAAGGTCGCTAGGGCGATGGCAACGAGATAGCAAAGCGTGACAATGCGTCGATACCAGCGCGGCGCCTTGATGCTGGGATCTTGGACGGTCAGCTTATCCTCCCGAAGTCTGGGCTGCACCTTATCACGCACTGCCATCTTCATTTATTAGCGTGATCACACTTTCTGCAGGTTCAAAGACATCTAGGCCTGAGACTGTTTTCTGTGGCTGCGGGCGGCGCAGACGTCACAGCTTAGTAGCAGCGGTGCCGCGTGCAGCCGGCGTTGAAGGGCGGCTCGTCGTCGGTCAACTTGTGCACGGGCCGTGCAAGGCGTCGCTCCATCGCGTCCAGTTCTGCGAGCCGCTGCTCGATCTCCGCAACAACCGTGATGGTCTGCTCTGGCGTCAAAGTCCGCTTTGTCTTCTTCACGCGTATCCTCGTCTTGATATTGTATTATTTCAGCCAAGGTTACAGCGATGTTCGAGCAGCCACAACGCAAGGCGCGTATTAACCTCACCGCGTAGGGTTAAGGCGACCCATGGAGCATCTCACTGCGCTTGTCGTCGTTGCGCATCGGTGCTGCGCCTGCGCCGGCTATTGATCGCGATCGAGCGCAACGCAATCTTAGGAGGCCATCGACACGACCCGAACCATCAAGCGGCCGATCGAACTGGCAAGCTTCGCCGGCCAACTCACGCGCGCCGAAAAGCCCGAGACCGAGTTGGCTGCCACAGGCCAACGCCATGACTGGGTGCTCGCCGATATCGACGACCAGCCCGCGGCGTTCAAGGCCATGTCGACTAGGTCATCGACCGCATGACCGCGAGCAGCGGCGGCCCCAGCTGAAACTTAGCGGATCAAGGCGACCATTCGGGCGATCGTCACGGCGAGTTCAGAACGCTGCTCTTTGAGGATCGTTTCCTGGTCGCTCACATCATGACCGTCTTGTGTGAGGACCTCGACCAACGCCTCTCGGTCCTCAATGTGCAAACGCTGCCGCGCAATTTCGAGCTGCAGGTCGGTAAACTCACTATCAAAAATAGTCATTATCCTGAACCTTGAGCGAAGAGAAATGGGAGCCCGCCTGGACCTTCACCCACGGTAAATCCGAACAACTAAAATGCGCGTAAAAGAACCAGTTATCGATGCAAGTTCCTCAATTGGAACGACGATTTAAGTTTACGACGAAACAATGAGCTGCTTTAAACGAGGCTACCGGGCACCAAGTTTGAATAATTAAGTTTTTAATTCCCGGGGCTGGATTTGCTCGAAACAATCTTTTGACCTCCTATCGTCAACTTCAAACGGGCCGCCCAGGAGGCGGCCCTTCTTTCGGCCGCCGCGGCGAGGAGCGTTCAGTTGCTCAGGCGCTTAACTGGGACCAGCGTCGCCCCTGATGCGAGTAGAGCGACCCCACCAAAGCCGTCTCGTAAATCGGCCCATTACCTGCGACCATTCTCCGCATGAATCTGCTGCCAATATTTTAGTGCATCATCGGGTTGGGAATGGCGCCAGCCGGCGCATGGATAATTTGGGGGCCAGCGAGCATCTGACTGTCGTCGGAAGCGCCCTTTTCATCATCGGCCTCTGGTCCGTCGACTAACAGATTTCACTTGTATCGTTCGAAAATGCCTCGCCCCTGAGCCGCATTGTCGGCGAGCTTGTCCCACTCGGCAGCCAGACGTAGCCAAGCCCTCTTGTCGATTTCGCTTTCAGCTTGTGCCGCCAAACGTCGGTACTCATCCGCTTTCCTCGCGAACCTGTTAGCGTCAGATGGTGGCACTGCATTTCCTTCCTACCGCCGATAATCGCGAAGCGGTAAAGGACGTTCCACGGCGAAGGGGAGAGCCGACGAGCACAGTTTCGAGGGAGGTGTGGCGATGTTCTCGCTTCACGTCGCCTTGATCGCACGGAGGTGAAGAGGGTCGTCCCAGATTTCGATATTTCTTCTTGTCAGGATTAAATGATGCCCTCGCGCCTCCGAAAGATGAGACGTCCAACGCCGATGCTATCCGGTTCCAGAATTAATTCGGGGGCGCGGCATCAAGCTTAATTCGCGAGTTCGATTGCTGCCGTCGTTGAAAGTGTTAGGTTGACACATCGGACATTGCCCTCGTCCGGGTTTACCAAGGCGAAGTCGGCGCGCCATCATACTCGGCGCGTCGGCTTCTGCTTCCGACAAACGCCTCTGCATCATGCGAAGCATATTTACCGCTCTCACCTACATCTGTCCTTTGACGCTTGTCGTCATCGGCATTGCGCGGGTGGGTATCGAGGCGAAAGATCGCAAGTCTCCAGCAAGCGCGATTGCAAGATGAGGGCTGAATTTCTGACCTCGGTGCATGGTCGGCTTGGACGTGATCTCGCCCAGGTTGCCTATGCCGGGTGGAAAGCTGCGTGCGATCTCAAGCCAATCAGGCGACGGATCGAAACAGAAATCCTAACGCCGCTGATCCGTGCGACGCTTCCCCGCTCAAAGCCTGCCATGAAGGATCATTTCAACAAAGACAGAGCGATCTTGGCCCGCGCTTTGGCGAACAGAGCTGACCATCCACTAAGCAGCAACTGCTCGAACTGGCGATCCAGTACGAAGTCGACCTGCCCGGTTAAAACCGGGCCGCAGCCGTTACCGTCGATAAGCGAAGAGATCCGAAGGCACCGCAATCAGGCTGGACCAAGCTAGGAATCGGCCTAAGCGTCACCCGGGGGATACGCTCGGGCCGGAACAGTGTCGCTCGCGGGCGGAAAGCTGATGGGAACGCTGGCTGCGGCAGCTTTGTCTTCCGAGTGGGGACATACATGCCCTTGTTTCGAGGTACGAAAGGCCAGCCAGCAGCCAACCTTCGGCGCCCTTCCCTCATTTCAGCGTGTACGTTAAGCACGTGAAATAGTTGTGGCTGACAGCGAAAATATTCGTTTTGAAACAGATCGGATTTAATTCTAAAAAGTGATTATCGGGACTGGCTGCATATTTCAGTTCGATCTTTTACCCGGGTATTATGACGTATGGACCGCGGCACTCCTCTGCGGTGGTCTTGTGATGCTGGAGTCGCAAATGACTGTCTTTGAAATTGATCGCGAAGTTCTATGCTTGGTCAATGCGTTTACGGAGATCAAGAGCCGCGGGACGCGCCGCGCACTGCTCATGCTCATCGAAGAGCTAGCTCAAAAAGCTCATCCCCTTCCGCCAAACAAAAACCCGCCGACCTTTGAGCCGGCGGGAGTTGATCCAGATTTTAGACCGGCAGGCACCGGTCGCTTGTGCCGACAGTAGCGCGAGGGTCCGCCTGCGTGTAGGCGTGCTGATGATGTCAGCGGCACCTTGTTCACGCTCGTAACCAGCACGAGCCTGATGCACCAGGTACAGAACCTAGGCAGAGATCAGCGAAGTGCCACAAGATGTTTGAACGCCGTGGCCGCGTTTTCGCCATCCGTGGCATCGGGCCTTCGCCACATTAGCCGATACGTAAATTCTCAGCTGACACCTTGCCACTTCGCCCGTTGACGAGCTCATAGCTCACCTTTGCGCCTTCAGCGAGCCCGGTAAAGCCCGCTTTCTCAACCGCCGAGATGTGCACGAACACATCAGGGCCGCCGTCCTGTGGCTGGATGAACCCATACCCCTTGGTTACGTTAAACCATTTAACTGTCCCGAGAGCCACGTCAGAAATCTCCATTCAAAATGATCCGCTGAAACATAATTGGAGGCTAGCTCGTCGACAAGAAAAACCCGCCGACCTGGGAGTTCGCGCAAGTTCGCAACCCAGATTTTGGCGACCGGCGGTAAGCGGATTCAGTAAGATTTGGCCACCAGAGTCCGACGGGGCCCGCCGATGGCGCTGCTTGTGCGCTCGAGCGAATCCTTGGCGCCGGGCAAAGGCATAATCCTCAGGTGTCCCCCCTCGGGCGCATGCAAAGCGATGCTCCTTGCTCTCGTCCCAAGGTTGCTGTTGGATCGCCGCGTTTAGAATATGATTTGAACGGCTATCCAATTGATGGTGGCTCAGGTGCCCAAAGAGGAGTTTGCCTCGTGCGGTATCCGGTCACTCACCAAGGAGTCCGAAGAATGCGGCTCTATCTTCGAGCGGATTGCCGAAATTGAGTTGGAGCTTGCCGCTCGCAACCTGATTGTTGCCGATCGAGCCGATGCGCGAGCCTAGATGCGTCGCCATGTCAGGGGCAGTCCGAGGTCGTAACCACGCCGACGAAGCTGTTCGTGGGTCTTTTTCAGCGCCGTTGCGATCTTCTCTGGTGAGACGCCGTCTTCGACCAAATCGCGAAAACGAGCGTCATCGCTTGGTGACCAAGCCGAATGCTCGCGGTCCATCGTAAGTCAAAAGTCCCGTCGAAAAGTTTGATGCTCGAAATGTGGGGCGGGCCGCCAACTCGGGGCGATGAACTGGCGACCCGTGCCGGGCGATTTCAGTTGAGTGGGTGGGCGGCTCTTTTGGGGAAAGATCCGCGCCCGTCCGGCGATACATCTCGTAGCGCAGTGCGACCGGCGGATTCAATTCAATTTACGGGTTAACCTAACTTTGTATGGTTATCTACCGCCGAAATAATTCATCCTTGAATAGCACCTCGCAGGCCACAAGTGACCAAGCTAGCAAGCTTATCGTAGTCGAGGCAGCGTATGAGACCAACTCGCCCAGAGTCGATTCTCAGGTCGTGCAAATCAAGGGTGCAAACCCTGATATCTTCTTCAACATCGCAATACCAAAGTTTGCCGCGCAGGCGATAGAGATGGTCGCGGAGTTGGGTCGGCATCCGATGCAGTCTCTGACGAATGTCTCCGGATCCATAGGCGGCGTCATCAAACCTGCCGGCTACGAGGCCAGCCAAGGCATCCTATCCACCGCAGACCTGTAGGATACAAAAGACATGGAGTGGGAGAGTGACGCCTCGATGAACGAATGGCGAGCCTTCATGACGAAGTGGTACCCTGAAGGTGATCTCGATGACTCAGCGACCGTCTTTGGCTACGGCGTGGGCTAAAGGCGGTCCGGGCTCGAGCCTGGGCCGGGACCCAATCGGCTCTGATTTATGACAAACTCGGTTCTCCGAGGCGCCCCGGGATGCATCCAACGAGACCCGGCGCGGGCGCAGCCTTCACAACGGATAGCTATAAGCCGGGCCTAGAGTAAGTCGCGTCGGCATGGTTCCAGTTGCACACGGCAGGCGCAAATTAATCACATCACCACCTCTATTGAAGCAAATAGTCGTCTCGCAACCTGATTATCGCAGAGACACCTCCACGTTTGCCGCGCGCGCGAATGTTGGGTGACTTCTTGACTACCTTTCGTAACGTGTCCCCTGCCTTATTCTCAGAAAGAGAACCGTCCATGGCAATTCAGGCTCCGACCATTGAACAATTCTCTGCGGATAGCGGTACGCGCGGCGACGGCGTTACTGACTCCAATGTCGTTACGTTGTGGGGCAAGGCTGCGGCAAATTCGACCGTAACGATATACGACGGTACGACACGGTTGGGAACGGTTACCACCAACAGTTCAGGTTCATGGGCATTTACGACTCCCAAGCTCGCCGACAGCACTCACAGCCTGGCGGCTACGGCGACCGATGCATCGGGCACCAGCGCGGCATCAGCTGCCATGTCGATCAAAGTCGTTCCGAGCGTGACCAAATTCGTGTCCGGTACGGACAATTGGAGCAATCCATCCGTCATAGACGGCCAGGGTTGGTACAGCGAAAATGCCGGTCAATCGTGGAGCCTGACGACACCGGATTCTCACACGGTTCGGATGGAGTTGCGCGCCGGCGACTACTGGGCTGATGGAGGCAACAGCTCTCGCTCGGAGATCCTGGCTGCCAATTCGGTGGCCAACGGCGACGTTTTCAATGCGACCTACCAGATGACAATCGAGCCCGGCACGTCGAACGTGAATTCCGGCCTGTCCTGGCTTTCGCTCACCCAGATGTACGGGGCAAATGGAGCGACATTCTCCATTCAGCTCAAGGGCGAGCAGATGGCCGTCGTTGTCAATCTGAACGAGGCGACCGAAAAGCAAGTCTACATCGACCCTAATTCCATTCAGCGAGGCCATGCCTACAGCATTCAGATTCAGGCGCGCTTTGCCTCGGACTCGACCGGCTATCTCGAGATGTGGCGTGATGGCGTCCAGATCGTCAATTACCACGGGGTGTTGGGAGACCCCGGAGCAAACTACAACCTGAAGCTCGGCATCTATCGGGGAGAGCCGACGGCTGCCAACTACACGATGGCCGCCGACTATAGCAATATCGTCACCTCGACCGATCCCAACTTCCCGACCCCGCCATTCGGCGGAGCGGGTACCGGTCAGACGCCGACGCCTCCGACGGCACCTACGATCAGTTCGTTCTCGAACGACAGCAATATCGTCGGTGACGGGATCACGAACGACAATACCCTAGTGCTGAGCGGGACTGCCTCCGCAGGCAACTCCGTCAAAATTTACGACGGAACAACTTTGCTCGGGTCTGCAACAGCAAACAGCAGCGGAAACTGGACTTACACAACCAGCACGCTCGCAAACGGCAAGCACAGCTTCTCGGCATCCGCTACCTCCTCGAGCGGCACCAGCGCGTTGTCCAAAACGCTTGCCGTCACTGTCGATACCGTCGCCCCGGCAGCTCCAGCGATCGTTTCATCATCTCCCAAGGCTGGCCAGAGTTCGGTTTTGACACTGACAGGCAATGCAGAGGCAAACAGCAAGGTGAACGTCTATGATGGAAAGACCCTGTTGGGATCAGCCACTGCGAACGGAAGTGGGGCGTGGACTCTCACCACAGCAGCTTTGTCGACGGGGACGCATCAGCTTACGGCAACGGCCTCGGACGCGGCCGGCAACAACAGCGTGACTTCGTCTTCCTTCAACGCCACCATCAAGGCGCCCACCAGCACGCCAGCGGTCACGTCGGTCACGGCGTCCGGCGCCGGAATTCTGTCCGGGACTGGCAATCTTGGAGCCGGAAAAACGGTTACTTTGGCCGTCAAATTGAGCGAGGCTGTGACGGTCACGGGCGGCACGCCGACGCTGAAGCTCAACGATGGCGGTATTGCAACCTACACCGGCGGCTCCGGCACCAACGTATTGTCGTTCACCTACAAAACCGCAGCCGGTCAAAACACCTCTGACCTGACCGTGACGGGAGTCAATTTGGGCACGGCAACCGTGAAGGGTAGCGCCGGCGGAATTGCCAGTCTTACGGGTGCAGTCTCAAACCCCGCCGGCACGCTGAGGATCGATACGACGAGACCAATCGTGACGTCTGTTGCGGCGTCCGGTTCAGGAATAGCGGCGGGCTCGGGAGTCGTCGGAGTTGGCAAGGTTGTCAACCTAACGCTCAAATTGAGCGAAGCAGTCACCGTCACGGGCGGCACGCCCACGCTCAAGCTCAACGATGGTGGTACGGCGACTTATGCGTCGGGTTCGGGCAGCGACACGTTGACCTTCAAATACACGGTCGCAGCCGGTCAGAACACAGCAGATCTTGCCGTGACTGCGGTCAATTCCGGCACTGCAACGGTGAAAGACGGCGCAGGCAATATCGCCAATCTTGCGGCAGCGATCTCCAATCCCGCAGGCGTGCTGCAGGTCAACACGACCGCCACGGCGACAAACTCACCGACTCCGTCGACCGGGAGCGGCGGAAGCCCCGACAGCGCGCCTCATCACTGGCAGCACCACTTTGCTGCCTTCAGCGGTGCCATCCGCACAACCGTTGCGTCCACCGATACGGCCGGCCAGGCCGCCAAAGTGCAGGATACATCCGCAGGTGATACATCGCCCATGATGGGGTCCTCGCTGGATCATCGCCTGGCGCTGTTCGCGCAGCACATTGCGTCGGCCTTTCCGTCTTCGCCGTTCGCTGAAGCGAATACCTCGGCGGTCAGTCAAGGAGCATGGAAGGGTTCAGAGCTCCCGCACTTGGCTCAGCCCGTCGCAAACCAGCAGCACGGCCCAATTGCGGGCTCACTCTGAGCCGCTCGGTCAACCATCGTTCCTTCCGAAAATGCTGCGGCCCGAAGCCGACAAGAGCGTGCTGAGGCCGCAGCGACCGCCTTCCAACGGAGCGAACTCCACCTTTCCGGCGGCTCCGGTCCCTGCAGCCCGTGTGGGAACTGGCGCAATGCCGGTCCTTGTCACGCCAGACGCCGGGGCGGCCGAATCCGTATGTGATGCGAGGTGAGATGCCGCGTACGGCTCGACATCGCCTCGCGATACAATTCCGCATAGCTGTCGGCAACGATTGTTGCGGTGAAACGAGACCGTATTCGAGCCAGGGCGCCCTCACGGGATTGCGCGAGAAAGCTCGGCTCGGCAACGAATCGTTCTATGGCGTGTATGAGGTTCGCCTCGTCTTTTGGTTCAACGATGACGCCTGTCACACCGTCATCGATGATATCCGGAATACCGGACCATCTTGTGCCAATCGCTGGGAGGCCGAGCGCCATACCTTCGAGAAGACAAACGGGATACATTTCGCCGGGCTCGTAAGTCGGGAGGACGATCACCTGGGCGCTCCGCATTAGTTCGGGGACCTCTCGGTGATCGACCTTACCCTTGGATTCGACGATACGCCGTAAATCCAGCCGGTCGATTTCCCTTTCGATCTGCCCGCGCATCGGTCCGTCTCCGATGAACAGGGCCCGAAGTTCGGGATAGCGCGCGGAGAGCTTGGAGAGCGCACCCAATAATTCCAGATGGCCCTTGCCGAAGACCATGCGCGCGACCATGACTAGCGTGAATGCGCCGCCGTTCGCGAGAGGACTAGACTGTGTGAATAACTCCTCGTCCACGCAGAATGGAATGACCCTGGACCGGTCAGAAGACACACCTTCCGACATCAGTTCAGCAAGGGCAGCCTTGTAGGGCATGACGATCGTTGACGAGATACGCTTCTCTATCCAGAAGGTGATTTCGGCGAGCAGATCACGTTGCGGCGCGAACCAGCTCAGCGTGCCGTGGTGCGTGACGATAACATGGGCGCCCGCCATGGCCGCTGCAATAAAGCCGTCGAGGCAGGAGATGCCAACAGCCTGGATGTGCAAGACGTCATTCTTCTTGAGCAATCGATAGATTGCCGCGATTCGTTGAACGCGTAGCACCGCCGTGCCGAGTTTCCCTGGCAGGAGCTGTGCAATGGAATTTCGATTGGGCAGGTCATGCACGGCTATGCCGCGCCCCCCTGCAATCTCCCGGACTTCCTGCCGATTGTGCAGGTCCATTAAGATCGTCGGAACAAGGCCGCGACGCCTTTGAGCGGCAGTGAGTTGCAGGATGAAGGTCTCGACGCCGGTCATTCCGAAATTGGTGCCCATATAGTGCAGAACTCGCACTTTTTGGCGAGGCTCCGGCTGAGCGAAAGGCCTCAACTGCCGTGCGGGTATCCCGACCGAGGCTAGGGCCTGACCATTCAGCGCGGCGAGGATTGCCTGGGCTTGCGATCTTGCGAGATCAGTTTCGAAACAAGCCAGCAGATCCGCCAAATCCGCGGACAGATCGAACGCCAAAAGGGCAGGAATAATACAGGCCGCCAATACGGCTGATCGCATGATTTAAATCGTGACGCTGGAGACAATTAATGTTTACGCGCCGAGATAATAAATCATCGGGCGTGCCAGGAGCTGCGGCGTTGTGGCGCAAACGGCGGATCACATTGTCGCATGCAACCGGCTGTTCTGCGAATTCGCCATCAGGCCAGCTGACGTAGTCACGCAGCCGATTGACATGTTCCGACGGAGCAGAGCGCCGTTGGGGAACTTGTCGCAGCATGCATCGACCGGGCCGATCTTCAATCGTTGATATTTAAATTTCGGCGACAGCAATTAACCTTTTTTCCCGACACCCCTGTTCACGTCCAATGAATTTCAGTAGTATGTTTTAATCAGATCGCCGGTTTAGCTCAGGGTTAGAGCGCCGCCATCGTATGGCGGAGGTCGGGAGTTCAAGTCTCTTCAACCGGCACCAACTGTCTCGACGTGTTATTCGCCAGAGATCCAGCATCCCTAAAGCAATTTCGTAGTCCGTCTCGACGTCATTGACATCAGCGTCCGTCTCGACGTCATTGACATCAGCATTTTCGGCTGAACCGCAACGAGGGTGGCAACAAAAGGTGCGGGACGGGCCGTCACATCGCATCAACGCCATCAACATCGTTTCGTTCTACCTGCAACGCGCGAGCATTGCCCCCAAAAGCCTGGGAGGAGATACGCCCTGCTCGCGATGAAGCTCAGTGAGACTTCCACAGCGCGTGGCCCAGCGCCCTTTGATGACGCACCTGCAGCCGTCTGCAACGACTGCAGGCGGGTTCTATTTCATTATGCAAATACCGCAGGGACCAATCGTACTACCGGATAGTTCCGTTTGTTGATTTGGCTGGTCAATGAAGCCCATCTTCGCGGTAATGTTGCATGCGCGAAGCAGCCGATTTCGGACTTGCCTTTGGTAAGAAGCAAAGGGAGCACCTGGAAACCTTACGGCAGCAAACCAGATTCGGAGCTCGGTCGTTTTGCCGCCACGCTACTCATTTGTCGCCCCGGTCGGGGCATCGGGCTCGCGCGACACAACCTGGACTTCGCCCTTATCTTCATGGCCGCGCCTGCGCTGCAAAAGCCGAAGCTCGAGATCAGCCACCAATTTTCGCAAATGTTTCACTTCAGAATATCGACGAGCCAGATCCCCAGACATGAATTCCAACTGCTCAATGATCTTTTCGTCTTCAAAACAGGAAGTCAGCGCGCACGGACCGCTAGCCGGATCAATTCCGCCCCAGACATGCGCTACAATTAATCAAACATCAAATCAGGATAAATTAGCTCGCCCATATTACCAGATATAATATATTAAATAACTCTTTCGTGAACCTCAAGGTGAAAAGTGTTCCGACGTGCGATTTGATCCAGCACCGGCCAGCAATTGCCGATACCTGCCGTCCACACCCGAAAAGATCGCATCATTCGGATTTCCGCGCCACGTCCGATCTGTGCGCGCGAACGTTTTCTCATCCGCCGACGAGCAACCACTGCATCAAACGCACCGCGCTCCAGACCAGCGTGCTCATCCAGCCAGCCATGGATATCGAACACAGAACGATCCAAGCAATCTTCACGGCGGATGCGCGTCTGCGGCGTCCGTATTCCTGTGCGACTTGGGACATACTCTTACGCTGCTCGTGGGAGCCCTGACAATTGGTCGTCGTACGAAGGGTGCCGGTTCAACGGAACATATGCAACTGTCGCCAATAAGCATCGGAAGCGGGACCGAATGCAAACCGTCTCCCGTGTCCTTAAAGCGCCGCCACTACTTTGGACCAAGACCGCCCCGTCAAAAAATCGGAGTTCCTAGGCCGACATTCCGGTTGCACCGGTCTATTGTTTCATTGATGTATGGGCCGCACCAGGCCTTCGCTTTTGTTGTTCTATTGTGAGCAAGATGTTTCCGGCACTAAATCAATCGGTGAGCCGGCGGCGCGTTTCGACGGCCGCGGACATTCTGGAAATCAACGGAGGGACGGGCCCAGGCTTTGACGCGCTTCGATTCCTGTTGTCGGTGTGGGTCTTCACGGTACACGCGATGTTCATTTGCGATGGAGCCGACGTTGCGGAAGCATTTGTTGCCAACCCGCTTCACAGCCTTCTCGTCAAGCCCGCTCTACCGATGTTCTTTATTGTCAGCGGCTATTTGGTCGCCGGAAGTGCCATTCGCACGAAGAGCGTATCGACCTTTCTCCTGTTCCGCGTGCTGAGGATAATGCCTGCGCTAGCTATTGAAATTGCGCTCAGCGCATTGGTCCTCGGACCATGGCTCACGGAAAAGACATTTCGCGAGTACTTTTCTGATCCATTGTTTGCGAAATACTTCCTGAACATGGTCGGCAACGTTCAGTTTTTTCTTCCAGGATTGTTTCTGCACAATCCCGTACCTGGCGCGGTGAATCTCAATCTATGGACGCTTAAGCCGGAATTTTTCTGCTATCTCTTTATTTCGACCATGATCGCGATGAAGTTTATTTTCAGCAGGAAGATAAGCACTCTGATTGCATTCCTGACTATTGTCTCGAGCGCGGTGTATGTGATCCGAGGCGGGCAACTCTATAACTTTGTCGGCGTGGCCGACTGGAAAATACTCATCCTGGCATTCGTCATTGGCAGCTGCGCGTTCCACTGGAACGACGGTCTCGCCATGTCTGGCCCCCGTGCCCTGCTAGCGGTGCTTATCGCGGCCGGCGCCACGATGTATTCGCCCCTTATTATCCTTCACCTTCTGGCGTTGACATATATCGTCATCTACATTGGCACACGCAAAATACGTCTTCCGGGTATTCTGCGAGACAGGGACTGTTCATACGGTATCTATTTGTTTGGCTTCCCGATCCAGCAGACGATGGTGCATCTCCTACCTTCCGACTATCGGAGCGGCCTAGTCATTCTGCTGGTGGGCTTGCCGCTAACATTTGCATTTGCGATGCTTTCCTGGACTTTCGTCGAAGAGCCCGTCTCCAGGCTGAAGACTCGTATCAAGCGTGGAATTCAGGTCGATACCAGATGGCGTCTCAAGCTCCGACCCAACTGAGCACAAATTTCGCTCTGGGATCGTGGAACCCGCCAAGCTTTGTGATCCTCGCTTCAAGCCGCCCTTCAGGCTAGTGCAGCGTTTGCACCCTGCTGCGGCACAGGGGCCTGGAACCGGTGTGGAGGATAAATTCCACACTCCTCTAAGTTAGTCGCAGGCGGCACAATTCTGCTCGTCTCAAATCGCCCGGTGCGATGCCGCTCTGCCGAGGCAGCGGTGAACCGAGTCCTTGTCGAGGCGTCACTATGCGATCACGGCTGCAGCAGCGCGGATGCCGCAACAACAGGGATACACCGTCAGGTCGACGCAATCGCTTCGGAGCCTGCACTCGTCAACACCGGCTTTCCATCCGCTATCTCGACGAAATTCAAGTCGACAAGCGTCTGAAGCGTTAATGGGTCGATCGGTAGCCATCTCAAGCGATTTGCTCTGATATCTCTCAATGCCCAACGCAATTCAATCGCCCGGTCCCGATCAACACGAGCTGTCCAGATATCAGGTTCAAAGATGGCTTTGTGCAAAGGGGACGTCGGGCGAACTACAGGGACTTTTACAGGCCCCGGCTCGCGATCGGCGCTAGCATGTTCGGCGGCGTCGATCCTCTCTCCATTTGATTGATTGGAGGTCGCCCCGGGTGAGATTATTGGTTCTCGAGGGACTTCTTGACTGCCCACCACCGCCGGCTGATGCTCTTGAATATTCCCTTCGAAAGCTACCAGCGCAGTCGCGTCGCATGCATGTGGGTCTAGCGCCGCCGGGAGCAGCGTCAATTTTTCATCTGCAGCATCCGATCCAATCAAAGGCCGATCACAAGAAGAAACGTCACTCTGAGTTAAATGCTGAATATCCAGAGCTTCGAACCCAGCAGCATCATCCGCGGCAGACGAGATCGAAACGTTTAGATCTGCGGTCGACGCAGGTTCTATCCAAGTGTTGTCACTTCCTTGGCTGCGTTCTGGGATTTCGATCGGAGGGTCCAGCATGGTCTGTGCCCCGCCATCCGGTCGGTCTGGGTCTGCCGTGTCCAACTGGCGCAAATAATCTTCCGATATCCGGCCCTTTTCGATGGTCGATGCTTCTTCGACGTACAGCCCGGCATCGGTGAGGGACGACGTTTGCCCGACTTCCTTTGCTGGTGGGCTCGCTTCGGATTGTCGATCTAGCGTCGCGGCATCAACTTTGAGACCCGGCTTTCTGGCTATCTCATTTTTTTGAAGTTGTGGCCCTTCGATAGGCGTCGGCGCTCCGCTAGCTAGCGTCGCTAGGGGTGACGGGCCGCTTACCGCACTCTCTTGCTGAGGATGCCCTTCCGTGATCTCGAGCATCGGCGAAACAGAGGCGTCGCTCGATGCGGAGAACTCGTCAAAGAACCGACCAAGCTCATCATCATCCCCATGCTTCTCGACTTCTCTGGGCAAACCTCCCTCAAACAGTTCGGCCGTGGAGTGCACCGCTGTATCCAAGTCGGCACGAGTGTACGTGGCTGAGGGGCGATCGCTATAATCCTGCATTGAATCAACGCTCAGCGGCGCCGGGGCGGTTCTGAACACCGAAGCTATTTCAATCTTGAGGACGCTGATGGTCGTCGCACTGAGCGGCTGCGGATCGTCATCTGTATCTTGTAATGCCGGCCTGGCCACCGCCTCCAAGGACGGCTCAACTGGCGGTTGGGCAAGAATGAAGGGACCATAATTGGCCGACTCGCCGCCCGCTGGCGCAGGAATCAAAATTCCATCGCCGGCTTCTTCCGGAGCGAGACTATCTTCGGTCGTGACCGGGATCAGTTGATGATCGTCCCAGGCTAGATCCGATAGCTCATCAACACGTGCTGGCTCACTCGTCGGTTTAAATGGGCCGTCCAGCAAGCGTCTGAATTCCTCGACGTTCCAGTCAACCGGATCAATCTCCGCCATCTCCAACCTTCTGTCGGAATATTTGGACCGATTTCGACCATCCAGACGACCGAGAAAGGCCGCCAAAAAAGACTGCATCAAGTTCACTCGAATATCCGCTCAGAAATCGACCTGCTCAAAGGAACAAGACATTGGAATAATTATTAAAAATCGGGCTAGCAACGTCGTGACGGATATGGAGGACAGATTTATCGAGTTATCGAGAATCTTACGTATGCAGCCAATTAGGGATCAGAAAACCGCCGCAATTATATGATGTGGGACACAATTAAACAAATATAAACATTTAAAGCGCTCGGAGAAATATCAATTCGGCTGATTGGCTTTCCCGGGCAGGTCACCTAGGTTCTGGCTTTCCTCTACAGGTGGGCCACCTGCCTGCTCCATGGGGCTCGACGCGGCCGGAGGGACGAAGCACATTTTAGGAAGGCGCATGGACGTTCTCTTCAACGTCGTCGGGATCTTGACTGCGACGTTGGTGGTGACCGTTGCCCACTTTCCGTTGGAGACTACGCGAAGCCTGCTAAGTTTTGGCTCAGCCCCCGTGGTTAGATACATCCACCGTCAGAAAGCCCTGACGGTCGCATCGGAGCACGCGCGTATGCGTGCACTACTCGGCCAGTTCATTGACGAAGGACGGCTTATGCTGGCGCGACTACGCGATCCAGCAAGGGACGCCGAATCGTCGCGATTGCACGTCCATGGGTGGACCACCCAGGTCGAAGAGTTTCTTCGGAATGACCTCGGCAGTTCATATGTCGATCGACTCTACTCCACATCGTTCGTTGACGATGGTGAGATCGAAGGCATTCCGCTGGAGCGGCTGCAGGACTGGAGGAATCTTTGCGGCCGCGTCTGCTATCTGGAGTTGCTTCGCGCCGAGATTTAACGTCGCTGGCGAAAGCTAATCGAGCAACCTCATGGACAATCGCAAAGCGGGAGCCTGTTCACGTGGCTACTGGTTGCATGGTATCGATCACGCAACCAAAAATCTCAGGTTCGGGAGGCGTGCCCTTTTTGACGTCGACCGCGGGATCCCCGCTTGCCTGCGGCAGCTTGGGCGATTGCGAACTCCTCAATGCGTCGACCTGTCTTCAAAGCTGCAACCAACCATCGCGGTTGCTTTCCGCGCCCGGACCAAGTCTCCGTCGGGCTGTTGGGATTACGATATTTCGGCAAGACTTCCGGATACTTACGACGGCGACGCACGGCACCTGGCGAATTCTGCAGCTCGGTGTCCCGCTCCTCGCCCTCGCGGTGGAGTTGCGAAAGACGCTTCTCTAACTCCCGCTTCTCCGTCGTCAGACGCGCCGACAGGATACGACCAATTTGTTCGTGCAACCGCCACAATTCATCGACGGACATGTTATCGAAGTCTAGTTTGTGGGTCATCAAGTAGTCTCGATCTCGGAATCGCCCGCAGCATGCAGATTGGACGATCTCTCTTGCCGTATTTCAAGCAATCCCGCAAGGTCGGGAACTCGGGCGGCCACCAAGCACCCCAGCCCTTAGCAGGCGCTTTTAGCGGACCTCCTGAATATCAGACTGCAAGCGATGAAGGGCTGCATAGCGGCCTCCGCGCTTGATCAATTCGTCATGCGTACCATCCTCGACCAATCGTCCGCGATCAATGGTTAATATTCGATTTGCACGCCGAACTGTTGAAAGACGATGAGCGATAACGAATACCGTCCTACCCTGTGCGATGCGCCGCATGTTGTCCTGGATGATGCGCTCGCTTTCATAATCGAGCGCACTTGTCGCTTCGTCGAAAATAAGAATGCGCGGGTTCGTCACAAGTGCGCGGGCTATCGCGATCCGTTGGCGCTGTCCGCCTGACAGACTTGTGCCGCGCTCCCCGACAACCGTGTCATAGCCTTCTTGAAGCTCCAGGATGAACTCGTGAGCACCTGCGAGTTTTGCTGCCTCGACGACCCGTTCAATCGGCATGCTCGGATCTGATAGAGCGATGTTGTCGCGAATAGATTGGTTGAAGAGAACGCTTTCTTGCAACACGGACCCCACCTGTCGACGCAGCCAGGACGTATCAACCATGGATATATCGACGCCATCGATAAGTATCCGGCCGCTCTCAGGAATGAACAGCCTCTGGATCAATTTCGCGACTGTGCTCTTCCCTGAACCGGAAGGTCCGATTATTCCGATCACCTGGCCGGCAGAAACGCCAAAGCTGACGGCATGAAGTACTTCGGGGCCATCGGGACGGTATCGAAAAACAACGCGATCGAAAGTAACGTCGCCTCTAATGGAGGGCAACGCGGCGCGGGCAGGATTAAACCGGGGTTCGGGAGGCGTGTTGAGAATGTCGCCAAGGCGGTCCACCGAGATCTGCGCTTGATGAAAATCCTGCCAAATCTGCACGAGACGCAACACCGGCTGGCTTACCCGCCCCGCCAGGATGTTGAATGCGACGAGTTCACCCACTGTCAGGTCACCGGAAATAACGAGGCGTGCCCCGAAATACAGGATACCGGCGGTTACGAGCTTGTTGACGAACTGAACGCTATTGCTTGCATAGTTGCCTAGCCTGAGAACCCTGAAGCTTGCAGCGACATATCCAGCCAACTGCTCTTCCCAGCGCCTCTGCATCTGTGGCTCGATAGCCATTGCCTTCAAAGTATCGACGCCGTTGACGCATTCCACCAAGAAAGCCTGATTTTCCGCGCCGCGTTTAAATTTTTCGTCTAGCAATCGGCGAAATGGCGGCGTCGCCCCGGCGGAGATGCCGATATAGAACGGGAATCCGAGCAAGACGATGCCGGTCAATAGCGGGGAGTAGAAAAGCATGACGCCAAGAAAGACGAACGTAAACAGGAGATCAATAACCAGCGTCAGTGCAGAACTGGTCAGGAAGTTCCGAATGTTCTCAAGCTCACGAACGCGAGCGACAGAATCGCCGACACGCCTAGCCTGAAAATACGCTGTTGGAAGCGCAAGCAGATGTTGAAACAGCCGCGCGCCGAGCTCGACATCGATACGGTTGGTCGCGTGGGAAAAAAGATAAGTACGCAAAATACCGAGAATGGTCTCGAAGAGACCTATTCCGATAAGGCCGATTGCGAGCACGTCCAGTGTGCTGAGGCTTCGCTGCACCAGCACCTTGTCAATGACGGCCTGAAAGAACAGCGGTGATGCCAGGCCCAGAAGCTGCAGGAAAAAGGATCCGACCAGCACCTCAACCAATTGAGCTCGGTATTTATGGATGGCGCCGAGAAACCAGGTCAAATCGAAACGGCGCGTGAGCTCCGTCAAGCTGGCGCGCTTGGTCATCAAAACAAGACGCCCGTCCCAGATCGCTTCCAGATCCGCCCTGGTCAGTAATTCCGGGCGAGGCGTCCTTGTCGACTGAGCGACGACCTTGTCATCACCCACCTTTCCGAGAAGAATGAATCCGCCGTCCTTGAGCGCAGCGATGGCAGGCAAGGGTGTATTGAGGAGCCGCCCCCAGTCTGTTTTGAGCTCACGGGCCTTGAGCCCAAACTCTCTCGCACACCGGACCATTTCCGCAGTGCCGATATCCGCCATGCCGCAATAGTGGCGTATTTGCGCCGGGTCTGCGCTGATGCCGTGAAAACGCAGCATCATGGCGAGTGCGATGAGACCCGGGTCATTTTGCCCGGGCACGTCCATATCTGCGTTCATTATCTGCCCTATCGGCGACACCCCCGGCCGCCACCTGCCACTTAATGATAGTCCTTGTTGGTAAAGTTATAGCGATAATCAGGCGCTGATTCGGCACAGATTTATTCAAAAAATATCCTCAATCGGCTGAAATAACAGAGTGGGAGCTGATATAATTCGAGAATTCGCTCCGGTTGCACCAGGGTGATTCACAACCACGCTGGTCGTGCGTAGATTACCCAGTTAAATCATCGGATTAGCCGGACAATGAAGTCGACTGCGAGAATCGTACAATTCCCTGCGCTGTCTAAGCCGCGCTCGACCGAAGAGCTCGAGTTTTTGCCGGCTGCCCTGGAGATCGTTGAGACTCCTCCCTCGCCGTTAGGGCGCGCCATCGGAGCCACGCTTCTCGGGCTGTTCGTGGCCAGCCTGATATGGGCAAGTTTCGGCCGCGTTGATATCGTTGCGACTGCCACTGGAAAGGTCATTCCAACCGGCCGCAGCAAGGTCATTCAACCGTTCGAAACGGGCGTTGTGCGCGCCATTCGCGTTTCCGAGGGGCAGTTTGTCGAGTCCGGCCAGCCCCTGATTGAGCTGGACCCCACCATCAACGACGGCGAGATCAGTCATCTTCTGGGTGACCTCCGTTCAGTGCAGCTCGATATTGCTCGCTTGAGAGCGGCGCTGGCGGATACGGACGACCCGCTGAGTGCCTTTCAACCCCCAGACAAGGTCAATCCGGATCTGGTGGCAATGCAGCGTCAATTCCTGATCGCACAGGTCTCCGAGCACCGCGCCAAGATCGCGTCGCTTGACGGCCAAAAGGCGCAAAAGGAAGCGGCCCTGGCCACGATTTCCGCCACGGTCAGCAAGCTCGATGCGGTCATTCCCACCATTGAGGAGCGCGTGAACATTCGCAAAACCCTCAACGAGTTTGGATCCAAGCTACAATATTATGAAGTGTTGCAGCAGCTCACCGAAAGCCAGCAAGAACGCTTGGTCCAGAAGAGCCACGCCATAGAAATGCAAGCGGCGATTGCGACCATTCTCGAAACGCGATCGCAGACAAGGGCCGAATTCCGTCGTACTTTGCTCGCAGACCTTGCTGAAGCCGAAAGGAAGGCCTCTGGATTCACGGCCGACCTTTCAAAGGCGGAGCAGCGGGCCAAGCTTCAGTCGTTGACTGCACCAGTATCCGGCACGGTGCAGCAGCTGGCCGTTCACACGATTGGCGGGGTTGTTACCCCCGCACAGGCGCTGATGGTCATTGTCCCCTACGACAGCAAGTTGGAGATCGAGGCGGCTATCAACAATCGTGACATCGGCTTTGTTCACACTGGTGACGATGTCGAAATCAAGGTCGATACCTTCGACTTCACGAGATACGGCCTCCTGCATGGAAAGGTACTTAGCATCTCATCCGACGCAGTCACGCGTGAAGTTCCGGGAGAAAAACCGACGGACCGACAGGCGCCCGGATCCACCACCACGACGAGCGAACCCAAGGGTCAGGAAATGACCTACGTGGCGCGCATTGCCGTTTCGAATCCCCGTATTCAGATCGACGATCGAGTCGTTAGCCTCTCGCCAGGGATGGCTGTCACGGCAGAGATCAAGACGGGCTCGCGACGGCTGATCAGCTATTTGCTGTCGCCCATCATGAAGTATAGGCAAGAGAGCATGCGCGAGCGATGAACATTCACCTGCTCGGCGCGAGCCTTTCGCGCGGGCCCGCACTCGATGTTGGTTGCGATCGACGCGAAGAGAGTGGCTGCCTAGGCATTGCCTGAAGTGAAGCTCCCGCCCTTGGGCGAGCGACTGGCAAGGGAATTCGCACGCGTGGCGTCGCTTGAGGCTCGGTCAGAGACGGGCGAAGCGCGGTCAAGGACGTGACCGCCGCCTGGTCCGCCGGCACGTCGCCGTCGAGCGAGGCAGGAGGCACTAGAGCCCCTGTAAAGGCAGGGTCACTGGAATGCAGCCCGAGCTCAGCTGTTGGCCAAAGACCAAAAGTTACCCATTCTGAAAATCGAGAGGCGAAGGCTTTGGTCAAATCGTCTTTGTGCCTCACCGGCGCCAGATCTGGATAGACCCAATAGGGCAGCCCGATCCCAGCCTGCGTGTCGGAACGTCCTTCGGAAACGCTTCCCTCCGAATTGGAGGACCGAGCCCGCTTGATATCCGAAAGCGGGGTCGAGGACGCGTTCTTTTCGAGAGAGACCGCTCCCTGCTCCATCGACGAATTGCTGTGGACCGTGCTGTCTTCCGCCTCGGACGTCCGAGTTTTCGGCAAGAGGGCGGTCTCTGCAGTCACCCCCAAGAGACCAGCGGGCACCGGCGGCGGTGGATCGAATCCAGCCGTCGGACTGAAGAGATAGTCCGCCTCGCCCGGCAGCGGAGATGGAATATCGTACTCGGGCTGCCTGAAGCCTGGCGGAGGAACTGGGGACGCCTTGCGTTTCTGCAGAGTGCGGCGCGCTTCATCCGCGTGTGGACCGCCCGGGTAACGTTCCAAATATGACCAAAAATTCTCCAACGCACCTGCTCGGCAAACCCTCTGCCACAGGAGAACCTCGCGCCGAGTCGCCAGAAGGGCGCGAACGCGCTTGGCCAACGGATTGCGCCAATGATCCGCCAGAAAATCCGCGTAGGAATCGAGCGTATCGCGCAAGAGCGCCGCAAAGTAAGCATCCTGCCCGGAAAGTCCCGACATCGGTCGCAACCGCAACCGGTCCATTTCCCGGGATTCGGGCTCTTTTGACATTCCGCGCTCAAACAGTGAGAGCTGCGATAATATGCCTGAGCCGTGCCAAGGCACCTGCTCTCCGTGCGTCATTTCATTGACGCGGATACGGACACGTACAAGGCCATCGACGAGCGTGGAATTCCTGTCCTCAATCATCTCGGCAATGGCTTTGGCGTAAAGGCCGTAACCGTCGCTGCTCCGGAAAGCGGGCGAGATCATTCCCGGTGCCGCATTAGATGCCACGAGGACGTTAGGCGCCGTCTCGATCCATGCCAGCCCGCTGGCTGGTGGCTGCCCCGAAAGCAGAAACGGACTTCCGCGCGCGGCATCCAGAATGACGAGAGCAGCCTGTGGGCGAAGCGCCGAAAGTGAGTGGGTCAGATCGGAGACGCGCAGGGCGAACCGGGGCAAAATTGAGGTTTCGGCAACGTCGATATCGACATCGGCATCGACCGGCAGCAGAAAATTTTCCCCCTGAAACTGAAGTGCATAACCACTGAAGTACACCAGAGCAACCGCATCGGGGCCCGCCTTCGAGACCTTCTCGACGAAGTCGAAAAATGTACTCTTGAGGTTCGCACTAGTCAGGTCACGGGTGTGGGTAACTTCAAATCCTACCGCCCGCAACTCACCTGCAATGAGTCCGGCATCGTTTGCCGCGATCTCAGCCCGCTGCTGCCCCCGATACGACGCGTTCCCGACAACGAGAGCAATGCGCTCAGACGCAGCCATACTCGCGCGTGACTGCAGATGAACGGCAACAAAGCACAGCAACAACATCTTCAAGTATGTTTGCATTTTTCTCGCTGAAATGCCTTGCAGGCAGAAGCATTGCTTTAACACAGCCTAGTCCGAAGAACCGGTCAGGTTGCGAAGAAACCGCACACACAGATTGATCGCGGTACCAGCGCCCAATCGCCGCTGTGGTCCGAGCGCCTTGGGAGAGTCAACTTGGATATTGCTGTTGGCTAATTACTGACGTGGCCAATTGGAAGGTTGGAGTGGCACGACCAGTCTCGGAATTCACAGTGGCTCCCGAAGAGCTTGTGTCGAACGGCGAGGAAGAGAATGCAGATGCGATATGTTGCGACCAAAGTGCGAGCTTGGAGTCGATTGAATCGAGCCATGCCGACTTGGACTCTGAGCCATTCGTCAGGACCTCGTTGCCTTGAGCCGTGGAAAGCGGTGGATCGACAAGCAACGTACCACCATTTCCATCGCTTGATACGATGAAGTTACCCAGCGAATAGTTGCCACTCAAGGCAATATTGGCGGTATTGGTTCCGTCACTCACGCTGAGATTTCCAGGTGAATTATTCCCAGAATAGGTGACGGTTGCGCCAGCGCCGGCGGTAATGTCGCGTAAATCGATCAAATCGCCCTTGGTGAGTTGGCCGCTGATAGTGCCACCGAATTGCGTCGACTGGTCAATTATGAGCGACCCGGTAGTTCCCGCGAAACGTATTGTACCCGAATAGGCCCCAACAAGCTCGACGCTGGCACCGCTGCCGACTATGAGCGAGTTTGATCCAATGACCGTCCCGCTACCCGACAAAACGATGACTCCATCGCCGTTGAGATCCTGGTGGAGCGTGTTCTCCGCCCGCTGAAGCGCCGCGCTGGTTCCAAGCACCAAGCCAGTGTCGCTCAGATAGTTGCCATTGCTGTCGGTGGTCCAGAGGATGAACTGGTCCGTGCCAGGAGCTTGCCATGCAACCAAGTATCCGCTGGGGGTCTGCTCCGCACCGATCGGGGTCCAGACTCCAAACTGCGCTGCGACTACGGGCGAGCCGTAGTATTTCAGCTCAAGTCCGGAGCCCCCATCAACGGGGGTCAAATTGAAACTCGTACCAACCTGCGCCAGGCTCGTGCTGCCCAATGATTCAATAGCCGTTGTCGCCGCTCCGGCAACACCGATCACCCCATTCCCATTAAGGTCCTGATGGAAGCTGGTCTCCGCACGTTCGAACGACGCACTGGTCCCCGAGATAACGCCCGTGTTGTTTCGATAGTTGCCGCTGGAGTCCGTGTTCCAGATGATGAACTGGTTCGTACCAGGCGCTTGCCAGGCGATCTGGTAGCCGCTCGACGTCTTCTCAACGGCAACCGGAGTCCAGACACCAAACTGCTCTGCGACCACGGCCGAACCGGCGTATTTGAGTTGCGGTCCCGAACCGCCAGCCACGGGATTCAGATAGAAATTCGCGCCAACCTGCACGAGGCTTGTGCTGCCAGAGGATTCAATCGTAGACACCGTCGTCGGGACACCGATCGTGCCGTCTCCGTTCAGATCCTGTCGAAAGCTGGTCTCCGCCTGTTCCAGGGTAATGCTGTCACCGGACAGCGCAGCTGTGTTGCTCTGATAGTTGCCTTTGGCGTCCGTGTTCCAGATGATGAACTGGTTCGTACCAGGCGCTTGCCAGGCGATCTGATAACCGCCCGACATCTTTTCAGCGGCAACCGGAGTCCAGACACCAAACTGCTCTGCGACCACGGCCGAACCGGCGTATTTGAGTTGCGGTCCCGAACCGCCAGCCTCGGGATTCAGATAGAAATTCGCGCCAACCTGCACGAGGCTTGTGCTGCCAGAGGATTCAATCGTAGACACCGTCGTCGGGACACCGATCGTGCCGTCCCCGTTCAGATCCTGTCGAAAGCTGGTCTCCGCCTGTTCCAGGGTAATGCTGTTACCGGACAGCTCAGCTGTGTTGCTCTGATAGTTGCCTTTGGCGTCCGTGTTCCAGATGATGAACTGGTTCGTACCAGGCGCTTGCCAGGCGATCTGGTAGCCGCTCGACGTCTTTTCAGCGGCAACCGGAGTCCAGACACCAAATTGCGCTGCGACCACGGACGCGTCACCATACTTCAGCACCGGCCCTGAACCGCCACCCACGGGATTCATGTAGTAGTTGCGTCCGGCCTTAACCAGACTTGTCGCGCCCAAGGCTTCGATGGTCAGCGTCGTGGTGTCGATCTGCAGCGTGCCGGAGGGGTTTGTCACCGCGCCGGCCAGATTGGCAGTGTTGCCGGCGCTATCCTTCACCGTCGCCGAGTTCAGGTTCACCGCCGTCACCGCGAGGTCCGACGTATTCTGGCCAGTTCCAACCGTGTAGCTGAAGGTCAGGACCTTCGTGCCGGACCCACCCGTATAGGCTGCAACACCGCCATTGTTCAGCTTCAACGTAGGGGTGCCGCCTGCCACCGTCACTGCTTCATCGAGGTTCACCGTCAACGTCACCACGTCGCCGACATTTAGAATGCCGTTCCCCGAGGTGATCCCGGTGCCAGCGGCAGCCACCGACGATACCGTCGGCGTCGTGGTGTCGATTTGCAGCGTGCCGGAGGGGTTTGTCACCGCGCCGGCCAGATTGGCAGTGTTGCCGGCGCTATCCTTCACCGTCGCCGAGTTCAGGTTCACCGCCGTCACCGCGAGGTCCGACGTATTCTGGCCAGTTCCAACCGTGTAGCTGAAGGTCAGGACCTTCGTGCCGGACCCACCCGTATAGGCCGCAACACCGCCATTGTTCAGCTTCAGCGTCGGAGTGCCGCCTGCCACCGTCACTGCTTCATTGAGGTTCACCGTCAACGTCACCACGTCGCCGGCATTCAGAATGCCGTTCCCCGAGGTGATCCCGGTGCCCGAGGCCGCCAGCGAAGACACCGTCGGCGCCGTGGTGTCGATCTGCAGCGTGCCGGACGGATTGGTCACCGCGCCGGCCAAGTTTGCAGTGTTGCCGGCGCTATCCTTCACTGTCGCCGAGTTCAGGTTCACCGCCGTCACCGCGAGGTCGGAGGTGTTCTGACCGGCTCCCACCGTATAGCTGAAAGTCAGGGCATTGGTGCCCGAGCCGCCGGCATAGGTCGCCGTGCCACCGCCGTTTAGGGCCAGCGTCGGCGTACCGCCGACCACCGTCACCGCAGAACTCAGATTCACCGTCAACGTCACCACGTCGCCGGCATTCAGAATGCCGTTCCCCGAAGTGATCCCGGTGCCCGAGGCCGCCACCGACGATACCGTCGTTGCAGCAGTGTTGATTTGCAGCGTGCCGGACGGATTGGCCACCGCGCCGGCCAGGTTGGCAATGTTGCCGGCGCTATCCTTCGCCACCGCCGAGTTCAGATTCACCGCCGTCACGGCGAGGTCGGAGGTGTTTTGGCCGGCACCGACCGTGTAGCTAAAGGTCAAGGCGTTGGTGCCCGAGCCGCCGGCATAGGTCGCCGTGCCGCCGTTATTCAGCTTCAACGTCGGCGTGCCGCCGGACACCGTCACCGCCTCGCTCAGGTTCATCGTCAACGTCACCACGCCGCCGACACCAAGCGTGCCATTTCCAGACGTGATGCCAGAACCCGAGGCGACCAGCGACGACACCGTCGGCACCGTCGTGTCGATTTGCAAGGTGCCCGACGGGTTGATAACCGCACCAGCCAGGTTCGCCGTGTTTCCGGCGCCATCCTTCACCGTCGCTGCGTTCAGATTGACGGCTGTCACGGCGAGGTCGGAGGTATTCTGGCCGGCTCCTACCGTATAGCTGAAGGTCAGCGCATTACTGCCCGAGCCGCCGGCATAGGTCGCCGTGCCGCCGTTGCTCAGCGTCAACGTCGGCGTGCCGCCGGACACCGTCACCGCCTCGCTCAGGTTCATCGTCAACGTCACCACGCCGCCGACACCAAGCGTGCCATTTCCAGACGTGATGCCAGAACCCGAGGCCACCAGCGACGACACCGTCGGCACCGTGGTGTCGACCGGCGGCGGCGTGTTGACCGGGGATCCAACCGTGCCGACAGTGATCGGATCCGACACCGAGCCAGAGCTGGTGCCGGCCGCATTCGTCACTTTGGCAGAGAAGTTATGGACACCATTCGTCAGGGTATTTGTCGAGAACGACCATGTATTGTTGCTATTTATCGAGGCGGTGCCAATCTGCGTGGTGCCGTCGAAAATGGTGACTTTGCTGATCGAGTAGCCGGCTTCCACTGAGCCATAAAGAGTAACGACGTTTCCAACCAGGGCGTTACCCGTAATGGTCGGAGAAGGAGGCAGGTTCGAGTTGTTGCCGAACCCAATTCCATTTTCACTCCCAATCGCGCTGACATCTCCGAGCGAGTTGACGTTATAGGCCTGGATGCTGGTCCAGCTATTACCGGCCAACGTGGGAGTCGTAAAAGTCCAGCGACCGTTGCTGTCGACCGGAGCGCTTCCCAACGCGGTGCCATATGAAGTCGCGAAATAGACGGTGGTATTGGCGCCCGCGGTACCCGTGAATGTAAAGGTGCCGTTGCCATTGTCCACGGGATCACCGAAGACTGGCGTCTTGACCGGCTGCGTGTCGATAATGACCCCGGGAAACAGGACGGCGGCGCCAGTCAGGATCGCCGCATTTCCGCTGCTATCCGTAATCGATGCGCCGTTCGGCAAGTTGGCGCCGGTGATTGCAACTCCCTTGACGATGCTATCGTTCGCTCCGACGGTGTAAGTAAATTTGAGTGTATTGGTGCCGGACCCGCTGCTGTAGACGGCCGTGCCGCCATTGTTCAGCGTCAAGGTCGGAGTTCCGGTCACCGACACGACCGAGCTCGTCTTAAGCGTGAATGTGATGGAGCTTCCGGTCACAGTCTCGCCGGTCTGAGCCGATGTCGTAACCTGCGTGACAATTGGACCAGTAAACGCGGCGATCGTCGCACTCGCCGCCGATGCTGCTCCGACATTGCCGGCACTGTCAGTCGCCGTAGCGGAAAGGCTATGGCCGCCGACAGCCAGCGTATTGGTTTCGTAGAACCATAAACCGTTGGACGATGTCGTCGCCGTCCCCAGCTTAGTCGAACCATCGTATATCGTGATGATGCTGTTGGCCTGGGCCGTGCCGTTCAGCATCACTTGGTTGCCATTCACCACGTTTCCGAGGATGAGCGGCGCGCCGGGCTTCGTCGTAATGCTGGTATTCGCATAATCCACGGTGATGGGCTGATTGCTGGACCAGCCCTCGTAGATTCCCTCTTTCCAATAGACGCCGCCGCCATATCCGAGCGCGCCGTGATAATCGACGACCTGCTGGCCGTTGATCCAGACCTCCAGGAATCCGCTCGCATTGTTCTGGAAGTTGGCCTCGACGTGGACGTCAATAGCTTGACCGCGAACGATCGGCGTCGGAGAAACCCAGAGATAGCCGTTCAAGGGATCGCTCGGCAGCGTCGCTGCCGTCCACGCCTTCTGGCCGGGCAGGGCATAGAATGCCTGGACGGCGAGATAATCGCCCTCCCCGGATCCGTTGGCGCCCGTCAGGTGGAACGCAAACGGCGGATTGCCACCATCTATTGACAGGTATGTCGGGTCATTGTCGTCCGCGTGGAACTGCCCGAGAATTTGCCAATCCAAGTCGTTGCTTGTGTCGTTGAACCCGGGCTGAACCGTAAACTGATACGACAGGTCTATCGTCGAGGTCGCCGAGTAAACCGTGCCACCGCTGATTTCGCTGCGATGACTGTCATTGCCCGCCCAGATGTCATTCGGGCGCACCTCGAATCGAATTGTGTGGCTGTCGAGCTGGGTGATTGCCCATGGCGCATTGCCGTTGATATTGGCATTTTCAGCATAGTACGGCATACCGCCGACGGAGATCGGAGAGGACCATTGGTCGGTCAGCGGAGAGAAGTTGGAAATGGCCCCAGCAATTGTTTGCGTCACGGCTGAGGACGCCACGCTCGTGACGCCGGCAACCGTCGCGGTTGCCGTAAAGCTGTGCGCACCATCCGTCAGTGAGGGCGTCGCATACGACCAGACTCCCGCGCTGTTAGCCGTCGTCGTGCCAAGCGCGGTCGTGCCGTCATAGACGGTAATCGTGCTGTATGCAGTCGCCGTGCCGACAAGCGTCAGTTCATCAGAATAACTAACACCGGGATCCTTGTCGAAAGCGATATTATCCGGAGAAGCCGCCAGAATTACGGGCGGATTAATCTGCGAAACCATTTAGTTAGCCCCCTTCGATGGCCACGAGCGCCCTGATGCAGTCGAATTACTGGATCAAATTGAGAGGCCACCTATGAATTTCGGGCTTTTTAGAATCGTAGAGTTTTATAAAATCTTCGTGCCCATACCGTGAATTGCGCCATTTATTTCCCACGCCTTGGGCCGTCTGATTTAATTGGAGCTCAGGCAGTTCAAGGCGTACCGTGCCGCAACCAGCATTTGCAGACCCCCCTATTCCAATTGAATATTCCAACGTCATCCCCTCTGCGTCGAAGGCCGCTCTATGCGCAGCCAAATACCCCCGCACACCCCACCACCAGAGGCGCACTAATCTTGCACCCTAAAGCAGTAAAACATGGTTAATTGCCTATTGCGGCATCGCTTGGAACCCCAATTGTTCAAAATGTGACACTTCTGGCTCAACCGACGCCTTAAACCACATCATATTACCTTCTCCAAAGTCTACGACCATTAATTTGGTGTCGCAGATGACCGGAGGCGTAAATCAGACCCGAGTCGGCCACTTCCGAAAATTAACTGCGTAAATCAAATATCGGAGGAATACGATTTATTGCCTCGATCGCGCGAGGCTTTGATGCAATTGCGCTGCACCTCTCGGCTCCATGTGTCCGAAAGTCCGCGAACGCGGCATCGCTCTGCCTGGAGCACGCGCGGGCCAGGTGGAGTTGCGCTTACACCGTTTCCCAGCGCTGCAGGTTACCCGTCGGAGTTTGTCTCGGATCTCGAAAATCTCGAAATCAGTCAACCCGCCTATATTCGACCGTCGACTTTCGCGCTTGCGATGACAGCAATCGGGTCTGCTGAACCACCATACCGACAATGATCGAGGTCAGCACCGTGCTAAGGCATTTCGTCATGAAATTGCTCTCGGAGATGTTCAGGACGAGGGTGACCGACCAGATTGCGAACGGGAAGATGTTGGTGCTCGCTTGCCCTGCGGGGTTTGCGATGACCAAGCGGATTGCGCCCCACAAGATCGCGATGAACGCTCCGAAAATCAGCGGAGTGAACGCGTAGCCAAACTCAAGAAACTTGTCGACGTAGCCGTTGTCGACACTCCATTCGGACATATTATCAGCGATACGAGCCCCGAAGCCTCCTCCGAGCAAGCTATAACCAGAGCTATAGAAGTTTTTCAGGATGATCGGCCAGAAATCAGCCCGGCCGGTGAGATCGGTGGATTTCCCGAGGATCCCAACGATCACGTAATTGAGGAGGCCGAGCTTGAATGCCAGGCCGAGAATGCCGATGCCGATGCCGAATTTGACGAACATGGGCTGGCGAAGCGGATATGGCAGGCGGGCAACCAAATATGCCATCGACAGGAACGCGGGCACGATCACCGCAGCGATCATTCCGGTAGCCGATTGCGTGCCGATCAGGCATCCGCCGCTGAAGGCCAGAAAACATGCCAAAACCGGCGCGGAAAAAATCGAAGTTCGATAGAACAACAGAAGTCCGAGCGTGACCCCGGAAAAGTATCCAAGACCTTGCTTGTGACTGAATACTCCGCGCCACAGGCCCGCGTGAACGGTTTGGTACGGGTCAGTCAACTGGTGAATAGCAGTCTCCGGGAACAACACGACCCAGATAATGCTCAGGAGGCATCCGACGGCCATGGTTCGGACTACGAATACGATCGATCGAAATCCAGGCATTGATCCGATGATTACAAGCCCAAGCAATGCCGTGGTCATGTAGGTGTTGGCGGCCTGAATCGTCGCCATACGGTTGTAGGACCATGCAGCCGAAGCAAATGCCACCAAAACCGGCACCCAGACCGGCCAGCATTGAAAGGCGAGCGTTCTGGTGGACGGCGACATGATCAAGGCTACGAACGCAAACAGCTCTGAGCTAATCGTTATGATCTGCAGCGTTGTCGAGCCTACCCAGCGACCGGTCGTCATATCCAGCGCCAACTGAATCGTAAAAGCTGGAAAGTAGAAGATGAAAAGCACCCCTAGCACCAGACGTATCGGAAGGGGTGCGCCCTGTACCGCCGTCACCGTCGCCCCCAATCCACGCCGGACGCTCAGACGGGGCAATGCCCGTTCAGTGGCGACATCCAGCGGGTGCCCAGAAAGTTCAGACATCAGCGTCTACCAACAATCATCTTGTTTTAAATACCGGATTTCTGGCCCGACTCGGCGTTTTCCAACTTGCAATTTTAAGCCGCGCCTCTCCCATTTACAATTATTCGAGGAATAGCCCCAACACTTCAACATCTTAACCTTTAAATCGATCAAACCGCCTCCATACCCGGCAAGCAGCAGGTTCCTCATGGAAGCAGCCCGGCAAGCGTGCTAGATTTAAATACATATCGCAAGTGCGCTCCAATTTAATTTGGGTTCTTTGATGCTTCAGCTGAACAAAGATCGCAGGCTTTCTTCATTCGAGCCGGAACAGACAGGATTAACGTCCGGTTCCTCCGCTCAATACATCCAGATGGTTCTAGGTTTCGCGCGACGCCAAGCCTGGGTCGTATGCATTGCCATCGTATTGGCCATAGCTGCAGCTACTTCCTATGTCCTGCTCGTGCCGGCGACTTACAAAGCGACAGCGACTGTAGGAATCGACACAACGAAATTCCAACTGTTTCAACCCGCGGGCGAATTGATCATCGATACGTCGTCCGCCGTCGAGAGTCAGCTCGAGATCCTGAAATCCGAGAAGCTGGCGCTCGAAGTCATAAAGAAGCTTCGTCTGACCGACAGTATTCCGGCCGCCCATGCAGGCTGGTTCGGCTCGTCGAAACCGCCGAGCGAATTTGCGTACACCCGGCAATTGGTGGCAGTCCTTCAGAAGCATCTGACGGTCAAGCGCCTCGGCATCGCCTGGATTATCGAGATCAGCTACGAAAGCCGTGATCCCGAGCAGGCGGCGCAGTTCGCCAATGCCTTTGCCGATGCATACATCGCCGATCAGCTGGATTCAAAGTATCAGGCGACGCGACAGGCGAGTGCCTGGCTGGAGGGACGCGTCAAGGAGATGCGAGAGCAGACCATGGCGGCCCAACATGCGGTCGTGGAATTCAAGGTCAAGAACGGCATCGTCGATACCGGCGGGCGGCTCATGAGCGAGCAGCAACTTTCCGAGCTCAACGGCCAGTTGCTGACCGCGCGTGGACAGACATCCGAAGCAAAGGCCCGGCTTGAGCGCGTCAATGCAGTGGTTCAATCAGCTCTTTCAGCCGATAACTCCAATGCCCTGGTGACGGATGTTCCCATCAACGAACCGATCGCCAAGCTCCGAAGCCAACTGATCGAACTTACCAATAAAGAAAAGGAATGGTCTGCGAAGTTTGGAAGCGACCATCTTGCGGTGATCAATCTGCACAGTCAGGCCAAGCAGGTTCGCTCCGCCATGATCGACGAGCTTCGCCGGGTCGGCGAGGCCTTCAAGAGCGACTACGATCTCGCCTTGCGCCGCGAAAAGGGCCTGGAAACAGAAGTGGCCCAAGCGGTTTCCCAATCGGATTCATCCACCCGCAATCAGGTGAGGTTACGCGAGCTCGAGGGCACAGCGACCAGCACCAAGGAACTGTACGACAATCTGAACAAACGATATCTCGAGTCGGTCGAGCAAAAATCGTTTCCGGTCACGGAGGCAAGAGTGATCACGCGCGCGGCGCCGGCGCTGGACCGCGAGTACAAATCCACGATGAAGATCCTAGCCGGAATTCTCGGCGGGGGAATTGCCCTCGGCCTTGGACTGGCCTTTCTTCGTGAGTTCACTGACAATGTATTTCGTAGCGTCGGCCAGGTTGAACGGCAGCTGCAGATGAATTGCATTACGCCAGTACCGCTCTGGAAGAACGACGAGACCGAAAACGGTCCGTCGCTGGTGCCGCCCCTAGAGGGCGAAAGGAAGCTTATGCGTTCGAAGGGGCCTGCCTGGGCCACCGTCGACTCCCCTCTTTCGCACCATGCAGAAGCGATGCGTTCGATTAAGTTGGCAATAGATCTAAATTGCCCGGGCAAAGGCGCCAAAGTGATCGGCATGACCTCATCGCTGCCCAGAGAAGGTAAATCGACTGTGGCGATTTCCCTCGCGCTGACCATAGCGGCAGCCGGGGCAAAAGTGATGCTTCTGGACTTCGATCTTCGAAATCCGGCTCTGACGCGTTCATTGGCCTCCAAGGCGAAGGTAGGTTTTCTCGATGTCATCTCGGGAAGAACACCCCTCGCAGATGCCGTTTGGTCCGACCAGTCCCAGTATCTTTCGTTCCTGCCGACAATCACCAATGGCCTTTTCGTTCAAAGCAACGAGATAATGGGCGCGCAGCTTACGAAGACGTTCATGGACCAACTTCGCGAGGAGTACGCTTACATCATCGTAGACTTGCCGCCCCTTGCGCCCGTTGTCGACGCAAAGGCGACGACCCACCTGATCGACGCATATCTGTTCGTCGTCGAATGGGGCGCTACGAAGGTCGATGTTGTCGAGCATGCCCTGAGCAGGGCTCCTGGCATTTCGGAAAATGCGCTCGGTATCGTTCTCAACAAAGTCAATATGGATAGACTTTACAAGTACGACGGCGAGAACAGGACCTATTACGTCAACAAGCACTATACGCAATATGGCTATAACCAGTAGAGACAGCCTGTCGCGATCGACGGGCCCGTAGCCAGGCCCGCCCGATAAACCGTTTCCCAAATTCTGGACTGGGCAACAGCTGGCACGGATCTTTCAGCACCAGCTGTCCGTCTTCATGCTCGACTAAGTGCGGCACAGAGTGTTTCTCCTGTGCGCCCTGCCGGGCCTACTCGATCCGGCTTTTGGACACCCGCCCACGGCATCATTCTCTTTCCCGATTGGTCGCATCGCAATCGTTGAGGCCGCTCGACGCGACCGCAAAGGACATGCCTAGCGATCCCTTTTCCCCTTGGCGCGCGTAGGTGTGATGGACTACGGACGCTTTGGGGGGCCGCCGGTGCGGATCTGACTTCCTCCACATAACGCTCTAAACATCAGAGCGCAGAGCATTTGAGTAGATATGCGAGTTCGAGATGAGCCGCGGATCTCATGGAATTCTAGTAGGCTCCTACGTGCCGTTGTCGGCGCGCCGATAGGTTGAGAGCGAGCCATAGCCCCCCGCCCCGTAAGATGTCGGAGAAATAAAGGGCGACGTAGATTCCGGATGTCCCGTTGCTGGTGCCCAGCAAAACCACCATCATGGCGCCGACGGCATTTGCGACACCGCTTACGACCGTCGACATCTTATGGTGCTCCGCCGCATTGAGCGCGTCGAACGCGAGGAATTGGATGGCGGTCGGGATCACCGTCCACGCGAGGGTTCTGACAACGTCCGATGACGCAACAAACGCGTGGCCGAACACGTATGGCATGTAAGGTGCGATCAGGAACAGGCCGACGCTTGTCACCGCACTGATGCCGACCGAGTAGGGAAGGTATTTCGTTGCGAGCGCAAGGCTGGACTGAGGCCCATCTCGGCCGGCAACTGCGAGTTTCCCGTAGATGACACGATCAAACGAGCCCGGCACGACGAGTGCAGCACCTATCAATCTCCGGCCCGCACCATAGACGCCGACGAACTCAGGCGAGGTGACAGCACTCAGCACGAGAACGTCCACGCTGTGCCGAAGCATGATGAGAAAGCTCGAAAACGCGAGGCTTCCGCCTAACCACAACTCTCGGCGGAGCACGCACAATTGGGGGCGCCCAAACCGCCAGATCAGGGCAACACAGACAACGCCGATGGCGACGTGGACCACCGCCCACCACACGGCCCAGTTGTCCAATGAAGTCACCCCAAAGAGACCACACGCCGCGACCGCGGCCAGGGCGCGAACCACACCGGTTCCGCCGTTGATCAAGTTGGCCGTCTTAAAGTCCCCGCGGGCCAGAAAGATGTTCTCGACCAGGCTGAAGAAGGAGGGGAATGCAATATTGACCGGCACCAGAAGAAGCAGAACCTGAAGCCAGGCACCCCGGCTGCCACTGTGAATTCCCGGCGCAAAAAACATGCAGGGAACGACCACGACCGTCAGTACGGCACCCGTGACAAGGATGACGAGGAGCGTATGACCAAGCGCCTCGGCATATCGCGCAGGGTCGCGGCTCACGATTCGGCGTAGCGCCTCTCCCGGCCCAAATCCGCACCAGGTGTTTGCAAGCGCCGTCACTGCGCTGATCGTCGTCAGTTCGCCAAACTGCGCCGTGCCTAGGGAGCGCGCAAGAAGGATAAAAGCGATCGCCTGCGCAACGACACCAGTAGCCAGACTTCCGACTGATCCCGCGAGGAGCCTGACCATGGGTAGCTTCGGTCTGAAAAACGCTGCAATCTGAGACATGCCCAATATTTTTCTTGTGCCATCAATCAAGGCGCCGCCGTCGCCTTTCGATGAAATGAGGCGGCCAGGCAACGCGGCGAATATTACCGGATAAATCAGCTTCGTCGTCAAAACAACGAGCTACACCAACCGCAGTCTTGCATAATAGCCACGGCTGGACGAGCGGCCCAAATGCGGGTGGGTCTGAATTGTCCTGCACAGGCTTGGAATCGACCATTCGTCGACGATGTCGTACCCAAGCTTGTCGAGGCTGGCGAGGAACTCCGCCCTGTTGCGAATTTGGTACGGGATCTCCGCGCACTCAAAGTTTTCGAGTGTCACGACCGTTGGGCCTTCGCGGGTTTGAACCTTGTTGAGAAGCAGATGACGCGGCAACGATGGCAGCTTTCTGAGAAAGGCGTCAAAGGGGACATCGAGATATTGCAGCAAGCCCGAAGCGAGGAGAACGTCGGTTTCCCGAGCCTTGGCCAGATCATCTATGAACGTAGGTCCACTCAATTTCCCTTCGTCCAGAAAACGGCGTCCAGCTCGGACGATCGCGGGCAAGTCATAAATGACCCAATCGACCCTTCCTCTCAGTTCCAGGTGCCTGCCGAAGGCCCGGTATTTGGTCCCCAGGTGACCGCCAGCGTCGAGAATGGCTCTGGTCTCCGGTGCAAGACGATTTAGCCAGAACAGAATCGGGTAGTCTTCGAGCTTGAGTTCCGACATGTACTCCAAGGAGTGCATGACAACTTCGTCGTTGTTGTAGCCGACAAGTGCGCCGCTCCGGACCGCCGCAGCGGCCTCCTCATATGTCGCATACGCACCGCGATGCCTGAGATACGATGATCTGAAAAGGGCGAGCAGATGCCCCATCATGCCTCGAACAAAGAGAATCGGGCGCGCTGAAAGAAGATACTGCAATGGTGCGGGCAACTTGGACATGTTCATTGTGAGTTTCGGATTGCCAGTGTGGTGATTGCCGGCCCGGAAAGCTCTTCTTGCCAGCCTCGAACGCGAATATCTCCACGAGCCATGGGAGGTGTGCCTTCCCATGGAAGAACGAAGTTACAGGTCAAACTTGACGTCGGCCGACGATCATCAGGATATCGTTCGTTCCAAGTATCCGGGGATTTTCGCTCCATTTTGGTTAATCCCACTACCGCCACTGCGGATGCTGTGTTCGAGATAATTGTGCACGTGTCTTTGCCGACCACCCAGTTGCCGGCATTTGCAGAGATGTTTCCAGCCGGGACTACGGCTTGGCCTCGACATGAGATCTTGCCCTTTCGAAGCGAACGTCCGTTCCATTTGAATCCGGTTCATCTGCCAACGGACGGGGATTGCCCTTCAGGTAGAACTCGAAGAACGCAAGGGTGTGTTGGCCGATCGTGCGGGCTGCTCTCTCCGGATCGATGCTCCCGGAGCGACTGAAAAGACGCAACGGGGACGAAAATGCATAATCGGAAAAGTTGAAATGCTTCGCTCGATCGATCGTCAACCAATACCCACCGAACGTGGAAAAAAGCTCCCTGGCTTGAGCAAACTGTTCCCAGTACAGCTCCTTCTCGCGACGCTTCGCCGGACTAATATCGGTAGGATAAGGCGGTGGGCGTGGGTCGACCTCGCTCATGAAAAACAATGGGGCAATCGCACCGCTCTTCAATGATTCCCCCGCCATCAAACCATCCATGTTGAGGCATGCCTTGAATCTCCGGTCGAGCCAGCAGGTCTGCGCCGCAACTCCCCCTCCCAGGGAGAAACCGAATATCCCAACGTGGTCAAGATCGAGACGATGCGCGATCGGATCCGTCTGGTCCGCGGCATCGAGCCGCTCCAAGGCACTCAGCACAAATCGGGCATCTTCCGCTCTGTTGCGCACTTCCGTTTCGGCTGTCTTCAGAAACCGATTGAAGGAGGCGTCCGTCCTGAAAAACTCTTCGTCCAACAGCCTGCTTATAATCACACGGCCATCGGGAAACACAGTAGAGAAGGAACTGTAAGGATGGTCTATTCCGACCACCACATAACCTTGGCTTGCCAACTCCTCGGCCAAATGGGTGTTTTCGGTTCTCATCCCGTTCCACGATGGTACATATAATATGACCGGATAGCGCCCGTTCGACCCCGCGACAGCAGCGTCAACGACAGAATGCGTTCTCACGAGCGAAAAGCGCGCGTTCCAGAACGTGGTGGTGGCTCTATCCTGGTAAGCTGCCCGTCTACCCTTGGGTGTCTCATCAGCCGGATACCAGATCTGCACCATCAGCTCTCGCGGAAAGTCGGGCTGGGCCAATTCCACGCGACTTCGGTCGACCAGATGTCGAATGCTGGTACCGACAGCGTAAGGGCCCCTCGGTGCTGGAAGTTGGAATACAGGGAGACTCGTACTCAGGAGAATGCCGGCACCAATGCAGCACAATCCGATCGACGCGACGATATAATGCGTCTGGATGTCCATCGTCCGCTGAGGCGCCATTTCCTGATATAGGCAGGCCACGAACGTGAAATAGATCGGGGCCATCTCCCACCGGGGCCCTTCGAACTGGACATGAAACGCGAAGATTGGAATGCATAGGAAAGGAAGATAGGCCAGCCAGGGATAATCGTTGCGATACGGCGAAAGTGCGTAAATGACATAAGCGATCAGCACGATGCCCGAAGAAAGCTCCCAAATGCGCATCGGTCCGCCTCCTCGCGGTCAAGTCGCGCGGCAGCCCTTTTCAGGCTCAGAATCCACGTCGACCGCAATCGCTAGCCAAGATATTCCTTCAGCCGTTCCGCTACTTTCGAAACATGTGGCTCGTGCATGAACGACAGATGGTCCCCGGAGACGTAGTTGACGCTCACGCCCTTCAGTGCGACCAGCTCCCAGCCCAAAGATTCATTGAGGCTATATTCCGGATCCCGCTCGTCGACCCGGAAAAGGACAATCCGCGCCGGGATTGGCGCAGGTTCATACGATCTCGCCAAAGCCTTGAACATCGTCTGATTGTCGCGCAGTTGAACCGGCATCGGCCGGTTTGCTAGGCGAGCGAAACGCCGTGTGAGCGTCCACAATCGCAAATGTAGGTTTTTTCTGACAAAGAAGAATGCGCTTGAGAGAGCGACGTCGACCCGGTGGTCCGCTATCCTGCGATAGTATCGCCTCGCGCGATCAACGCACCGAACGCTCCAGAAACGGCACCATTCCTTGAAAGGCAGGTGCCTATAATATCCCCTATTGCCCGTATCCAGCATCACAAGGATGGGCACTTCCTCCCCTTCCTCGATCAACTGCTTCGCCATCTCGAATGCGACGACTCCGCCGAACGAATAACCGCATATCCGATATGGCCCCTTCGCCTGCAGACGCCTTATCTCGCTGTTGTACAATCTCGCCAGCTCATCGATGGTCATCGCCTTCTGAGCGCCGTCGAGCTCTGGCGACGCCAGTCCGTACACCGGCTGATCGTGAGGAAGCGCCTTGGCAAGCTCTTCATAGCCAAGCACATGGCCACCACCACCGTGTACACAAAAGAGGGGCGCTCTTGTCCCGGACGCCCGAAGAGGAATCAAGGACGAGCGCGGGCCTTCATCCTCCGCAGTTATCGCGGCGGCGATCTGCTCGATGGTGCGGTCGACGAGCAACTTTGAGAGATCAATCTTTACGCCGAACTCTTTCTTTATCTCGCCGATCAACGATGCTGCCAGCAGCGAGTGCCCGCCCAGATCGAAGAAATCGTCGCTGACCCCGACTTTTGGCAAGTCGAATAGCCTCTCCCATATGGCCGCCAGCTTAGCCTCGCATGGATTGCGCGGCGCAAGATAATCTGTCCGCCCCGACGAGGCCGCCTCGACCGACATCGACGGTCGCGGGACGAGCGGCGGCGTCAGATCAACAATCCGCTTGTCTGGATTCCTTGCAATCTCTTCGAGTATCGATTGATAGAACGAGAGAATGTTACGTATCGATGTAGCTTCGAACAAACCTCGATCGTATTCGAGGTTCAGCCACACGCTCCCTTCGCGCTCGATAATCGCGAGTTGCAACTCGAACGGATTGCCAACGCTGGTCGTCGGAATCGGTGTAATGGCCAGGCCGCCCGCGTCGCGACGCTGAAGAAATGCCGACTGGTAGAGAAAGTAGAATTGAAAGAGAGGGTTTCTACCACGAACGGACCGCATTTTGAGCTTTGTCATAATGCTTTCAAACGGAAAGGCCGCGTGGTCGAGTGCATTCATGATCAGCTGGCTGGCGTGCCTCAGCGCATCGCTCAGTTTCTCCTGACCACCCAGATTGAGCCGAATGGCGATCGGTCCCGAAAACGGCCCGATGACATTCTCCGTCTGGGTGCTTCGGTTTGCACTTGGGGAGCCGATCGTCAGATCTTGCTGACCGGTGTAGCGCTCCAACAACACCGCGAATGCCGCCAAGGTCAGCATGTACATCGTTACGTTTGCCGCGCGGCTCCGGTCCTTCAGCTGCTCGGTCAGATCGGCAGGCAAGCAGAGCCGTTCGATCGCACCGCGGACCTGCTGGCGCTGTCCCGGCGGTTGGTCGGTCGGAAAATCCAACACGGGAAGCGGCCCTGTGAGCGACTGCATCCAGTAAGCAAGATGCCCATTGGCTTCTTCAGAGTTAAGCCAATCGCGCTGCCAGACCGCAAAATCAGCGTACTGAATTGGTATGGGCGCAAGGACAGGCTGCCGGCCCGCTACGAGCGCTTCGTACGTCACCCAGATCTCTCGCTGTAGAATACTTTGCGACCAACCGTCAGAAATGATGTGGTGTACGGTGATTGCGAGCACGTGGTCCTCAGGACCGAGACGAAGCAAGAGCGCTCTTGCAAGAGGTCCACGTTCGAGATCAAACGGCTCTTGTGCCTCTTCGCGCAGAAGATCCCCGACTTCGAAATCCGCCTGCTGCGACATCTCGCTCAGATCGGAGAAGTGAAGCTCGCAATCTGTGCGGCTCGATATGATCTGCTTCAGTTCGCCTTCGGCCTCCCTGAAGGTCGTACGAAGGCCTTCGTGCCTCTCGACGATTGACGTCAGGCTCTTTTGGAGAAGGTCGATCGAGAGTGGGCCTGCAATTCGAACCGAGGCAGGCATGTTGAATGCGGCGCTATCAGGCCGCAACCTCGATAGATTCCAGAATCTGAGTTGACTGACGCTTGCCGGCAGCTCGCAGCTGTCATCCGCAAGCGGCGATTCCTCTGGCTCTGCCAACGATACGACGACCCCTTCGTGCGCTGGCGCCGTGGATGGTTCCGAATCGGCAGGATGGACGGCAGTCAGTGTGGAAAGCTTCAGGGAAGAATCCACGGCGATCGCTTGAAGAACCTGCACCATGCCTTCGACCAGCAGATTTGCCGTGGCTTCGGTGTAGAGATCCGTGTCGTACTCAAGCGACAGGCGCCACCCTTCAGCCCTTTCGACGAGGAAGAAGTTGAGATCATAGAGAGCTCCCGGAGACTTCGACGGGATCGGCGAAACACGCACTCCTGCAAAATCAAACTCGGAATTGACGGCGCCGCCAAATGCGCGCTGGCAGACGAAATTGACGGAGCAAAATTGCCCGTTTCGCGGTCTATCGTCCTCCGGTAGCTCAGCGATGACACTCTCGAATGGAACAACCTGATGACCGAGTGCATCCCATACCTCGTCCCGGGCATGAGCAGCCAGTTGGTCAAATCCCGGGTCGCCCGAAAGATCGAGCCGCAGGGCGATCTGGTTGACAAACAGCCCTACCAGATTCTCAAGTTCGGTGAGGCTTCGGCCCGCGAGCGGAGTCCACATCGCGAGATTAGTCGCGCCGGTATGTCGGTGGAGTATTACAGCGCAAGCCGCGAACGCAGTGCTGAACATCGTTCCGCCGTACTTCTCGTTGAACGATTTCAGGTCATTTGTCATGTTCTTCGGCAGCAGGCGCGAGACGATCGCTCCGTTCGTCGTTGATCCGCCGCGATGATGCACCGTCGGCGCCAGCCTGACCGGCCGGTAACCCCGCAACTTACGCTTCCAATAGCCAATTTCACGATCCCACGCTTCTTCCGCACGTTCCGCGCTCCAGATCACATAATCCGGAAATTGAATGGGAAGCGCAGGCAGCTCGGCCGCCCTGCACTCGGCGCGAGCGGTATAGAACTCCTTCAGCTCGCGCAGGATGACGCTGATCGACCAACCATCGCAAATGATGTGATGGAGTGTCAGCATCAGCACATACCGAAGCTCATCGACACGGAGCAGGGCAACGCGGATCAACGGCCCCTTTTCGACATTGAATGGCCGGGTCGCTTCGGCCGCACACATCCGCTCGATCTCGGCTTCTTTTCCTGACGCCGGTCGATTCCGGAGATCGGTAACCGGGATGAGCAACCTCAACGTAGGGGAAATCAATTGACGGACATCACCGTCAATCCAGGCGAAGGTGGCTCTGAGGACCTCGTGCCGAGCCACAATCTCGTTGAAACATTGCTGCAACGCCGAAGGATCCAAATGACCTTCCAGACTCCAGCGAAATGAAGCGTTATAGGCCGAATTCCCGGGCCGCTCTTCGTTTTGAAGCCAGATTCGCTTCTGCGCAGGCGAGACCGGAAACGCGAAGATGTCCTCATCCGCTCGGACCGAGGCGCCTGAACTGCCAAGTCCTCCTTGCATGGGACTCAAAACGGGCATGCGGACTCCATTCTCGCTGTTAGTCCTGAGCCTTCCTGCCCCGGGAGACTTCGCGCCTCACGCGATACATGCCGCGCTCCACCGGAGTTATTACGTGCGACGCCACCGGTTGATCTCTATCGAGTTCAGCCAAGACCCCGGCAATTGTACGCTGTTGAAGCACCAACTTTGGCGTGATCGGTAGACCAGCCTTAGCCGCGCGAGAGGTTATTTGGAAAACGTGAAGCGAATCGGCTCCAAGCTCGAACAGATTGTCCGTCGTACCGACGACATCGAGCTTCAGTATTTCGCAGACGATCTTTGCGAGGCTTTGCTCCTGCGAGGTCGTAGGTGCAACGTATTCGCGTCCCTGGCTCGCCACGTCGGGATCCGGCGTAGGAAGTCGGCTCTGATCGACCTTGCCGTTTATCGTCAAGGGGACGGCATCGATGGCGACGCACGCGTGCGGGATCATATGCGCGGGCAACTTGTCCAGAAGATGTTGCCGCAACTCCGCAGGTGTAACGTGCTTCCCTGGCTTGGCCACATAATAGGCAAAAAGCCTTGCAGCTCCTCCATCGTCCTTGCGCACGACGACCGCCGCCTGCTGCACCCCGGGATGTTCGACCGAGGCGACCTCGATTTCTCCGGGCTCGATCCGAAATCCGCGAATCTTGAGTTGCGCATCGGCGCGACCCAGATATTCGATGTCGCCCGTCGATAGCATCCGGGCGAGATCGCCCGATCTGTACATCCGCGCGTTCGGACCCGTGGCGAACGGATCAGGAAGGAAGCGCTCTGCAGAGAGTTCAGGCCGGTTCAGATAGCCGCCTGCGACGCCGGCCCCGCCTACATAGATTTCACCAGTCACGCCCGGGGGCACCGGACGCTGCTTCGCATCCAGCACATAGAGACGAAGGTCGGGTATCGGCGTTCCTATGAGACTACGGGCCTCTCCCGACACATCGGTCGCGTTCAGCAGCCGATAGGTTACGTGCACCGTCGTTTCAGTGATGCCGTACATGTTGATCAACTGCGGACTGCGATCGCCATGGCGATCGACCCAAGGACGGAGGCTCGCAAAATTCAGCGCCTCACCGCCGAAGACCACGTATCTAAGCGACAATGGCTTGAGAAGACCCTCCTCCTCCACCTGGATCAGCTGATAGAATGCAGCCGGCGTCTGATTGAGAACCGTGACTCTCTCGTCAGCCAGCAGGTTGTAAAAATCCTGCGGCGAACGCGTGACGAGATACGGCACGATGACCAGACGTCCACCGGTCAGGAGGCAGCCCCAAATTTCCCAAACCGAAAAGTCGAATGAGGAGGAGTGGAACAGCGTCCACACGTCGGTCTCTGCGAAATTGAACCAATGACTGGTCGACTTCAGCAGCCTCACGACATTGTGGTGGTTAACGACAACACCCTTCGGCTTCCCGGTAGACCCGGAAGTGTAGATCACATAGGCAGGAACGTCGGGACGGGACAATGACGGCAAATTGGTCGAATCCTCCAGGCCGATATCGAGCCGTACCTTGTCGACACAAATCACCTTTGTTCCGCTGTTCGGCAGTTTGCCTTCGAGCGTGGCCTGGGTGAGCAGGACAGACGGTCTCGCGTCATCGACGAGTGTGGTCAAACGCTCGATAGGATAGGACGAGTCGAGCGGCACGTAGGCGGCCCCTGCCTTGAGGGTCGCCAGCATCGCTACGATCATCTCGACCGATCGTTCGAAGCTGGTCGCCACCATCGACGACGGCTTGACTCCCAGTCGCTGCAAATAACGCGCGAGCTGATTTGCCCGCGTGTTGAGCTCATCGTAAGTCAGGCGGGTATCGCCCATCTGCACGGCAATACTGCCTGGCATGCGGGCGGCCTGCCGTTCGAACATATCGACGATCGACTCCGTCGCGCTCGCATCAATCGAATTCGGATTCAGCCTTGCAAGCACCGAAGAGGTCTGCTCGCGGCTCATGAGCGTCAGGTCATCGACGGCTTTCGACGCATTGGAGACTGCATCGAGCAAGAGAGCTTCATAATATCGCATCCAGAGCGATATCGTGCTTTCGTCGAAAAGGTCGGCATTGTAGTCGCAATCGATCATCAGACCCTGATCGGACTCGACTACGTTGAAGAAGACATCGAAAATTACGGAAGCCTTTGGGTTCGGCTCGACCGTCGTTTTGAGACCCTCAAATCGAGCACCCGCTCCGAGGCGCTCGAGATTGAACTGGACCTCCATGAGCGGCATCCGCGCGGGATTGCGGGGGACGCCGAGCTTTCTCACGAGGGTTCCGTAAGTATAGGTCTGGTGGTCATACGCGTCGAGCAAAACTCGCTTTGCATCGCTCAGAGTTGCCGCAAACGAGGCGTTCGGGTCGATGCGAGTTCGAAGGGGGAGGAAGTTGACACAGTGGCCTACGAGATTTCCGTTGTCGAGCAGACTCTGCCCCGCCGCGGGAATGCCGACAACAATATCGGTCTGGCTGCTGAGCCGATGAAGGAGCACGTAAAATCCCGCAAGCAACGTCGCAAAAAGCGTACAACTTCTTCGCGCCAAGTTGCTTGATCCTGGAGTAGGACGCTGCGTCGACGTGATGCCGAGCCGTGGCACCCGTGTGCGTCTTCACCGACGGCCGCGGGCGATCGGTTGGCAGCGCCAGTTGCTCGGGCAAGTCACGGAACTGATCAAGCCAATATCTTTCAACATCAGCATTCTTGCCGGCATCTTGGAGCTCGACTTGCTTGCGGGCATACTGGGAGAAACGCGCCGCCACGGGAAGATCGGCATCCCTTCTCCCAGCCTTTGCCGTGTAGAGCCTTGCCAGCTCATCGACGAGCAGATTGGTCGACCACCCGTCGCACACGAGATGATGGGCCGTAATCGCCAACTGATAATGGCCTTGTTCTAGGCGCACGATCTCCGCACGAATCAGCGGCCCCTTGACGAGATCGAAGGGCCTTCGCGCGTCCGCCGCCAGCGTGCGCCGGTATTCGTTCTCGCGCTCGGACGGTTCAAACGAGGTCAGGTCTCGCACTGGCACGTTGAGCCGTAATTGCGGCTGGACATGCATGATGCCACCATCCGCATCGACGGTGGAACGAAGGGCCTCGTGTCGCTCGATCAGTTCGTTCACGGCCTCGCGCAACAAGCCAATCTGCAAATCGCCCTTCAGGCTGATGCTGAACGACTCGTTGAAGGCGGAGGACGCGTCACTCCCCAAGACAGCCGCGAGAAATATTTCACGCTGCGCTTCAGTCAGAGGGATCTGCTGTGGCCCTGCGGGAGCCGGATCTTCCAGTCTGGAAACGGCCGCCGTGGAAGACACGAGATTCCCCGCCGTTGAGAAGAAGTCGCCCTCGCGCATCTCGACCGCGCTGGCCCTGAACGCGCTTACAATGCTTTCCATGTCCTCATCGCTGTGCGACGTGGTCATGAAGCAGGGGAAACCCTCCCGAATATGAATGCCTTTGTCGCGAAGGTAGAAATAGTAGAGGCTGGCGAGCCGCTCGGAGGCCGGGAAGCTGAAGTAAAAGAAACTCGCGAACGTCTCGATATGGGTCGGAACCTGCTCGGCCTGCAGGACCTCGTTGAGCCGATGAACGAGCTCTGAAGTTCGCTTGTTCAATTGCTCCTGGAGAGCGGGCCCATGCTCCTTCAAATGCAGCAAGACAGCGTGCATTGCCGCAAGGACGAGGGGATGACGCACGAACGTTCCTGCGAAGAACGTGACGCCGACCTCAGGATAGGAATCGTCTCCAAACTGCCAGGTTCCGCCATCGAGAGCATCCATGAAACGGCGTGTGCCGGCCAGAATACCCACGGGCATGCCACCCGCTATCACTTTTCCATAGGTCGCAAGGTCCGCCTGGATCCCGAACAGCGCCTGACACCCACCGGGATGGACGCGGAATCCAGTGACGACCTCATCGAAGATCAATGCGGCGTCCGATTGTGTCGCAATCTTCCGGAGCTCCTTCAGGAACCCAAGCGGTTGTAGCGCGGGGTGACGGCTTTGAACGGGCTCAACCAGAATCGCCGCAATATCGCCAGCGTTTTTCCGGATCCATTCGAGAGACTCGTCTGCCCCGTAGTCGAGGACGACCATGTTGGACACGCTTTGCCGCGGGATGCCGGGCGCGATCGGGAACGCAACTGGTTCACCGGCTTTGTCCCGGAGGCCTTTGACGAGAACTTCGTCAACCAAGCCATGATAGTCGCCATTGAACATGACGACTTTGCTACGGCCCGTTACGGTGCGGGCAACACGCAAAGCTGCGAGAACTGCCTCCGACCCCGTGTTGCAGAACGCCATGCGTTCGTTGCCGGTCATCTCGCAGAACATCTTCGCGACTTCGCCGGCTAGCGCGCTTTGCGGGCCGGTCTCAAAGCCGGCATGCAGCTGCTTTTCTATAGCGTCCTGGACGAACGCGGGACGATGGCCGAGCATGATCGGGCCGAAGCCGTTTACAAGGTCGATGTACTCGTTGCCGTCGATATCCCAGATGCGAGACCCCTTGGATCGGTCCGTGACGATCGGGTAGACCATCTCCTTCCACTGGTCGCGGAAGCCAGAAACCACACGGGGGTCAGCGAGCACGCCACGGTATTTTTCAGTAAAACTCTTGGACTTCCCGGTGCGCTGCGTCACCCGCTCGATGAGCCCCTTGAGCCGACTCTTTTGCGTTGCCGTCAAATCCTGGGACACTCCAATCTGCGGCGGCTTGTATGGACCGTGAGCCCTGCCGACGTCCGACCGGGTGATCTCCTGGGCAACGACAGCCGGCGCTGCCTGCGGGACTGGCGGCAGAGGAACAATTGACGCGCTAGAGACCACCGGGACCGCAGTTTGCGCGACTGCGACCTGCATCGTCTCAAGCTGCTTCGCGAGTAATTGATTCATCGCCTGCAGTTGATCTCGCATGAGCTGCCCTACCGCGTCTCCAGCCGGGGACGACGGGGTACCTGGCGCAGCAGATGCAGGTCGAGATTCTTGCGCTGCGACGGAGGCAGCCGCGATGGCCGTCACGGTACCGGTCTCATCTGGACGCCTCGGAGTGCTTGGCGGTTCGCAAAACGCATCAGGCGCCAGCTCGCCCTGGACATAGTTGGTCAATGCCGCCAGGCTCGATATGTCATTGAGCAACTGCCGGAACGTGATCTTGATCGCGAACTTCTCCTGCACGGCCTGCGCGAGCTGCGTGAGGAACAGAGAATCGAAGCCCAATTCTAGAAATGTCATCGAGCCATCGGCCGAGGCGACGTCCACTCCGGAGAGTTCGTGCAACAATTCAGCAATCGCGGTCTGAATTTTGGACGAGCGAGCCGACAGCGACATCAAAGCTGACTGCGATCCATTGTTGGGCGCCATGTTCGCGACTTCCGTTTCCTGTGTAGACTGAAAATTGCGCACGTTGCGATCCGACCCTGAGGCTCCTGCGGCTGATGTCGGATCTTCTTCACCGATCGCCTCTGGGACCGTTTCGAGCCAATAGCGCTTTCGTTCGAACGGATAGGTCGGCAATGGAACGCGCAGACGGTGCTCGCCATTGTGCAAACCCTTCCAGTCCGGCCGAACTCCGCCAAGCCATAGAGCGCCTACGGCGGATAGGAGCGCTTCGACATCGCGCCCACCGGAGTGTTGATCTGAAAGCGAAGACACGATGATCTGGTCTTGCGGGCCGCCGTGCTGCCGCGCAAGCGTAGCCAGGACATTCCCTGGTCCCACCTCCAGGAGAACCGCTTGTGGATTCTGCCGGATCGCCTGAACAACGGACGAAAATCGGACCGGCTCGCGCGCATGTCGCGCCCAATAATGAGGATCAGTTGCGTCCTCGTCGGTGATCCAATCGCCAGTAACGCCAGATACATAGGGGATCCGAGGCTGGCTCAGCTTCGTCTCGGCGATTGCCTCCGCCAATGGATCAACGAGAGGATCCATCATCGCAGAATGAAACGCGTGAGACGTTACCAACCGCCGACAAACGACCTTCTGATCGCCCAACTCACGCTCAAGGTCGGCGATCGCTTCAAGCGGGCCTGCAACCACGCAAAGCGAGGGAGAGTTGACCGCCGCAATCGAAAGGGGCCCGCGCAGAATGCCGCGAAGCTTCGCCTCTGGTAGCCGGACCGAGAGCATGCCGCCGGCAGGCAGCTGCTGCATCAAACGTCCCCGCACAGCAACGAGCTTCAGCGCATCTTCCAATGACATGACGCCCGCAAGGCATGCTGCGACAAACTCACCGATGCTGTGGCCGGCCATCGTTGTTGGCCGGACACCCCAACTCATCCAGAGTTGCGCCAAGGCGTATTCGACTGTGAAGATGGCCGGTTGCGCGATGATTGTTTCGGTTACGGCGCGATTTGTCTGATCATTCGCTCCCTCTGGCGGATATAACACGCTTCGAAGATCGACCCCAAGGTGCGGGACGAGGATCTCGGAACAACGGTCGACGACCTCCCGAAAGATCGGCTCGGCTGCGTAGACCTCACGCGCCATGTCGACGTGCTGCGAACCCTGCCCAGGGAACATGAAGCAGATCTCGGGCGTGTCGTACGGCTTGGATCGTGTCTGTACTCGTTCCCGCTTTGACAATGCGAGGACGGCTTCATCGACCTCTCCTGCCACCACCATCCGGCGGCAAGAAAATTCGCGCCTACCCTCCTGCAAGGTCCAGGCGACGTCCGCAAGGTCGAGCCCAGGATGCATCCGCAGATGCTCTGCTAGATTGTCGGTAGCGCTCTCGAGGGCGGTCGGCGAACGCGCGGACAGCACCAGCAGCTGCGATGATCTGGTCGAGAGTGTCGGCTCTCTCTGTGGCGCCTGCTCAAGCACCAGATGCGCGTTGGTTCCACCGACGCCGAAAGCGCTCACGCCCGCTCGTCGCGGACCATCGCCGCAGTTCCATTCCGTACGCTCGGTGATGACCCTGAACGGGCTGCTCGCCAAATCGAATTTTGGATTGGGACTCTTGAAGTGCAAAGTCGGCGGGAACACACCGTGTTCCACGATGTGAGAGGCATTGATCAATCCCGTTACGCCGGCAGCGATATCCAGATGCCCCACATTGGTTTTGGCTGTTCCAATTGTGCAGAATTGCTTGCGTCCAGTAGAGAGACGAAATGCTTTGGTCAGGCCAATCAGCTCTATCGGGTCGCCCATCGGCGTCCCTGTTCCGTGAGCCTCGATATAGCCTATCGTATCCGGGTCGACATCCGCCGCCTCATGCGCCATGGCAATGACGCTAGTCTGCCCTTCCACACTTGGCGCCGTGTAGCCGACCTTCGCCGATCCATCGTTATTGACGGCGAAGCCACGGATGACGGAGTGGATTTGATCGCCATCGCGGATCGCATCGTCGAGTCTCTTCAGCAGCACAACACCAACGCCGCTTCCGAAGACCGTCCCTTGCGCGGCCGCGTCGAAGGCCCGACAGTGACCATCAGGTGAGGCCATGCCCCCTTCCTGATACTGATATCCGCGCTCCTGGGGAAGGGTGATTGAAACGCCACCCGCCAGGGCCATATCCGTCTGGTAGGTCAATAGCGATTGACACGCCTGGGTCACCGATAGCAGCGATGTCGAACAGGCAGACAGCATGGTGAAACTTGGTCCGCGCAGGTTCAGCTTGTACGACACGCGGGTTGACAGGAAATCCAGGCTGTTTCCCATCATCTCGACGTAGTTCGAGACCTGGTAACCGGAGGTAAATTTCGCGATGAACCCCGGCGTCGCACACAGCCGTGAGAGAAAATACGAAGAAAGACTGGATCCGGCATACACGCCGATCAGGCCAGGATACGACTCAGGTACGTAGCCGGCGTTCTCGATCGCCTCCCAACAGCATTCGAGAAATAGACGCTGCTGAGGATCCATCAATTCGGCTTCGCGCGGATAAATCCCAAAAAAGTCCGCGTCGAAAAGTTCGATGTCGTCGATAATCGCCCGAGCGTTCACAATACCCGCGCCCGCCGCCGGCGCGCCCTGTCCAGGTCCCTCCGGCGAGGCAACTCCGAAGCGAGAGATCGCCTCTACCCCATCCAGCTGGTTCCGCCAGAACTCCGACACGCTACGCGCGCCGGGAAACCGTCCCGCCATTCCGATGATCGCTACGCCTTGCGCAGCCTCACGCTCTGCATTCCCATCGCTCACGATGCATCTCCGATGCGGAATGGCCGCTTTCGGCCAAACGCTGCGCGTTGCCTTTGTGCTCTGGACCGCGCGTCCGCGAGGCCCGCCTGCCGCGCGGTGCTCGCACTCAGATGCCGCGCGAGACCGCGTATCGTGGTGAATTCGAACAGGTCGGTAATGGGAATATCGAGCTGCAGCTCTTGTTGCATCCGAACATGAACTCTCGCGAGCAGGAAGGAGTCTCCGCCAACATCGAAGAAATTGTCGTCGATACCAACCGCCTCTGTACCTAGAGCCGTGCACCAGATGTTGGCGATCTCTACCTCCAAGGGCATCGACGCACGTACAGGCTCGACGTGAGCCACTCGTTGGGGCGCAGGAAGAGCGGCACGATCGATTTTGCCATTCACCGTCAGTGGGAAGGCTTCGAGCATTTCGTAAGCATAAGGCACCATATGCTCGGGAAGGCGCGACTTGAGAAAGTCACGCAAGTTCAGCGTGGAAGCAGATGCAGACGGTTTACTGACAATATAAGCTACGAGCTTCGGCTCGCCCGGCTGGCCGTCTCTTCGCGCCATGACGACGGCCTGCGCAACGGACGGATGATCCGCAAGCGTAGCCTCGATCTCCCCCAGCTCTATCCGGTAGCCGCGAATCTTGACTTGCAAATCACCCCGGCCGAGATATTCGACATCTCCCTCCTCCGTGGCGCGTGCCAGATCGCCGGATCTGTACATGACGTTCAGCGGCCCGGCTGCAAACGGATCCCGAACAAAGCGTTCCGCCGTCAACTCCGCGCGATTCAGATAGCCCCGCGCCACGCCAGCGCCACCGACATAGATCTCTCCGACACTGCCCTTGGCGACGGGCCGCATTTCCGAGTCGAGCAAATAGAGCTTCAGATCCGGAATAGGAACGCCGATCAGGCTTCTTGTTTCGGCTTGAGCGTCTATTGCCGTGACGGGCCTGTAAGTCACGTGAACGGTCGTTTCCGTTATCCCGTACATGTTGATTAGCTGTGGCGTCTGGTCACCATGACGCTCGAACCAGGGACGGAGATTTGCGAAATTGAGCGCTTCGCCGCCGAAAATGACATAGCGAAGTTTCAATAATTCAACGACGCCGGATTCTTCGAGTTGGACCAGTTGATAGAATGCGGCCGGCGTCTGGTTGAGTACGGTGACCTGATCCACGGCCAGCAACCGATAGAAATCGCTCGGCGAGCGGGCTACCCAGTGCGGTACACAGACCAGCCGACCTCCACTCAGCAGGCAGCCCCAGATCTCCCAGACCGAAAAATCGAATGCCGATGAGTGAAACAGGGTCCATACATCGCGCGGCCCGAAATTGAACCAATGCGCAGTCGAGGTAAAAAGGCGGGCTGCATTCAGATGGGTGACCATTACCCCCTTGGGCCGGCCCGTCGATCCCGAGGTGTAAATCACATACGCAAGATTATCTGGCGAAGCGATCTCCTCCAATCGATCCGGGCTCTGCTCGTCGATCTCGCGGCGGTCCCGATCGACGCAGATGACCGTCCCGCAGTCTCTCTGTCCTAGCCTCCCGGCCAACATTTCCTGTGTCAGGATCGCAGACGGGTTTGCATCGGCGAGAATCATCGAGATTCGTTCGATCGGGTAGGACGGATCGATCGGGAGATAGCCAGCACCCGCCTTGAGGACGGCAAGCATTGAAATGACCAGGTCAAACGACCTGTCAAAGCACACAGCAACCAGACTATTGGGCTTCAGATCCAGGTTGCGCAAAAGGCGTGCAAGTTGGTTCGAACGCTCGTCGAGTTGGCGATACGTGAGGCATTCGTCCCCGAGCTTGATCGCGACGTTATCTGGCGTTTGAGTTGCTTGCCGTTCGAAGGACCGGCACAATGGTTCAAGACGGAACGGCGCACTTGCCTGCGTTTCCATCCCTGTCACCAGCGAGTCAGCATCTGGCCACGCCATATGTACAATCGCCTCTTCGAGCCAGTCTCCGGGAAGAAAAAAACCGAGACGGCGTACTAAAAAATACAAAAAATCTTGGTGGAATATAATCGATCGGGACTTAATAGTCAGCTTGTTTGCGATTTCGCCCCGATAACATGGTCTCCTTGGTTAATTCGCAATACTGTCGCGTATTTCATAGCCGCCTTAATCGACGAACGCGCTGCTCATGAATTCATTATCTCACTCGATATTTTCAGATCGATGAAGGGCCAAGTCAGGCGCTCGCGCATGGCCATCCTCATTTCGACTGATTTGATGCTTCCTTCCCGAACTTTCGGCGCACGTCGGCGCTCGGTTCATCACGTCAGGAGGCACGCCTGTCTTGAGAACCCTCGCAGGGTTTCCGGCAACGATGCAGTGCGCCGGAACATCCCTCGTGACGACACTTCCCGCACCGATGATCGCGCCGTTTCCGATATTGATCCCACCGACAATGATGGCCTGCGGTCCGATCCATACATCATCGCCAACAACGGGGTATTCCGTTACGCGCCCTTCGGGTGTGATTCTGTCCTTGCGGCCGATCACGACGCTGTTGAACAAGGTTACGTTCGAGCCGATGACGGCATCGCGGTTCACAACCAGACCCCAACCATGCACGATAGTAAGACCGGCGCCGGCACGAACCACCGAGGGCATATCGATCCCCGCTTTCGCCGACGCGAAGCGGTGCAGCACTCTCACCAGTAGATTTAGAGCTGAAGAATGCTCCGCGCTCCACTGACAGAGCCTCATGGTCAAGATTGGCCGGAAATTGCGATTGAGCAACGCAAGCGCAAACACCGAACCGATCGAGGGAGTTCTGCCCTTAACGCGGTAGGCGTCTGCTTTGACCTTCGTCCAAAACGAGGGCATGGCCCAACTCATTTTCTAGATGCAAGCGGACTCAGTAGTCGCCTCACCAGGTTTCCGGGCACGAGATCAGCGCCATGGCTACTCGCAACTTGCCCTCTGGATTGACCATGCACTGCCAGACCACCCTCGAAAAGGACTTCGTACGCATTGAGGAGCTTCGGCTCCTCATGCGGCCAGGCGAGCTGCTCCATGACCCTAGCCCTTCCGAACTCACCAAGTTGCTTCCGGCGCTCCGCGTTGCTCAGCAAATCAAGTATCTTGACCGCGAAATCGATTGAATCATTGGCCGCTGCGTAAAGCGAGGCGTTCTGCGCCGTATACCTGCCCTCCGTGAGATCGAACTGAACGATCGGCTTCGCAAGCGCCATGTATTCCATGATCTTGTTCATGGTCGACTTGTCATTCATCGCATTGCATTCGTCCGAGTTTACGCAGACGTCCGCTGTATTGAGAATCCTGAGCAGTTCGTCGTCCGAGACCCTGCCATGGAATGTAACGTACTCGTCTATTTCCAGCTTGATTGCGAGTGCCTTGAGCCGCTCGAGCTCGGGCCCGCCGCCTGCGATGCAGAATTGGATGTCAGTGCGCTTCAGATCGCGGACGATGTGCCTCACTGCCTCAAGAAGATAGTTGATCCCTTCCTGTGCACCGATCACTCCAACGTAGCCGACGCAATACGCACGCCCCTTCCTTACGGATGGATCTGGAGGAACGATCCTGAGCCGCTCCAAATTTGGGCCGGAACGCACGACAAAGACTCGAGAGGGGTCCATCTTGCCACGCTCAAGGGCGATCGAGCGGTAAGAGAGATTGGTCGCTAGCGAAATGTCCGAAATAGCGAAAGTGCAGCGCTCAAGGGCGACCACGACTCGATAGAGCAGATTGCGTTTACCGAACTTCGCTTCAAACAACTCGGGATTGATGTCGTGGTGGTCGAAGACGAACTTCTTTCCAAGAAGCAGTTTGAAGAACCCTCCGATCAGGAAAATCAAATCGGGGGGATTGCACGCGTGAATGACGTCGAAGCCCCGCTCGAAGAGCACACGCCATGCCAGCAGGAACTCCCAGAACAACGCAACAGCGTACTCGACGAAGTAAAAGGAGACGCTGCGCGCTTCAACGATGGGATGCCGGTAGATGTGAACGCCATCGATGACTTCGCGGCGAGCCGACGCTCCGTGTCCCACTGGACAGATCACGCTGACCTCGTAGCCGGCCTTGACCAGAGCGGTGGCCTCGTTCCAGACTCGGCGGTCGAACGGCACCGGAAGATTCTCGACGATGATCAATATTCGTCTTGGCCGCAATGATTTACCAGCTAATACCATTGTAATTTCCTACTAATCGAGAGTGATCCTTGATGCGGACCAGATCAACGACAAATTGACCAGGTCGCAGGCGATCACCGATCGTCCGAAATTCAGGATCGGCATTCCCAACGACTATGATTCCACCGTGCGAAAGAGCTTCATCCAGGGTCTCGACGAGCAATGACGAGACATGTGGGATCATGCGCAGAAGATAATCCTTGTTGGCGCCTACCAGCTTGGACAAGCTAATGTTGCGGTCGAAAATGCGGATGTCGTATCCCTTTCCGATCAGTCGCTCGACTATCTCAAGGATGGGGCTCTCACGAAGATCGTCCGTGCCGGCTTTAAAGCTCATGCCCAGGATACTCACGGGCCGTTTTTCGAGTTGGACGATCATCTCGAAGCCGCGACTTGTTTGGCGTTCGTTGGAAGGCAGTACCGCCCCTAGCAGAGGAAGATCAAGGTCCAGAGATTTGGCCTTGTGCACCAAGGCTCGGACGTCCTTGGGCAAGCACGAACCTCCAAACGAGAAACCGGGCTTGAGGTAATAGCTGGACAGGTTCAGTTTGGTATCTCTGCAGAAGACGTCCATCACTTCGTGGCTGTCGATGGAAAGGCTCTTGCAGAGAACACCAATCTCGTTGGCAAAGGCGACCTTCACCGCGTGCCAGACGTTGTCGGAGTATTTGATCATCTCCGCCACTTCGATCGACGTTCGAATGATCGGCGCCTCGATCGGGCCATAGAGCGCTTCCAGCGCGCTGGCAGTCCGATCGTCCTCGACGCCGATCACGGTCTTGGGTGGCGCGAAAAAATCCTCAAGAGCTGTCCCTTCACGGAGAAACTCCGGATTCGAGCCAACCCCGAAATCGACACCTGCCTTTTTGCCGCTCGCCTTCTCAAGCTCCGGAATAATGACATTCCGTATGGTGCCGGGCAGCACAGTCGATCGGATAATCACCGAATGATATGAGTCTTTTTCGGCAAGTGCGCTACCGATCTCGGCACAGACGAATCTTAGAGCGGCAGTGTCGAGATCGCCGTTCCGCTTGCTCGGCGTTCCAACGCAGATAAGCGACAAATCAGTTCCGAGCACGGCATCCCGCGCGTCGCGGGTTGCCCTGAGCTGCCCGTTGGAGACTGCAGCAGAGATTTTCTCGCCAAGGCCCTTCTCGATAACGGGCGGCTTGCCTTCATTTATCAGGGCGACCTTGGCCTCGGCGGGATCAACCCCAATGACGGAATGGCCGAACGAGCTGAGACATCCGGCCGTTACAGCCCCAACATACCCTAACCCAAAAACACTGACTCTCATGTTCAAATCACTACTAAATAAATCGATCCGCCAAAGTAATTATCCCATTTAAAATACGCCGGGCAACAATTAACGCAACATGTTTAATTAGTGAACCTTTTCAAGCGCACCGCGACCTAAACATTTATTGCCCGCACGTCGGGTTCCCGGCAAGACCTCCAAAGCCAGGACTTAGCTGTGTAATGGAGCTGTGGCGCTCCGCCATATCTCTATTAATCGTGGCACATAGACCCCGATTTCATATTTCGAGGCGTGATCGGCCTTGGCGGCCACCCCAAGCGCGACACGAAGGCGGTGATCGACAATCAGCCTGCGAAGAGCAGAAGCAAGTGCATCCACATCCCCTGTCGGAACAAGCAGGCCGTTCGTGCCATCGATGATCACGTCGGCCACTGCGCCAACCGGTGTCGCAACGACGGCAAGCCCATAGGCAAAGGCTTCGAGGATCGACATCGGCAGATTTTCCGCAAATGACGGAAGGACGAATACATCGGAACCTCGCAGGACCCTCTTCGTCGCCTCGGCATCCAGCCAGCCCGGCACCTTGACCCGGTCCGCAATGCCCAGCTGCTCCACTCGAGCCTTGGTCTCTTGAACTTTTCCGTTTCCAGCGATCGTCGCTGTCCAATCCAGATCGCCATTCAGGCGTCCCAACGCTTCGACGAGTTGCGGCGTACCTTTTCGGCTTCCGAGTTCACCGAGAAACGAGATCCTAACACTCCCGTTCCACGGCGCATCGCAGGCAAAATCGGCTGGCAGAGTCGCATTTGGAAGGATGATTATTCGGCCCTGGACTTGAGGCACATGCGCCAGAACCAAATCCGACCAAACCTTTCCGAGGACAATCACGGCGGAACTCTCCGCAAAGAGTCGATCAACCCACATGCGCACGCGAGGACTTGCCGACGGCCAGAACTCCTGAAACCGCGAGCCATGAAGATGAACGACGTAAGGTATCCCCAGACCCCGCGCAAAGCGCGCCAGAAACGCCTTTCGAATAGCGCTTCCGTCGGCGGCCACGTTGATATGCAGGATGTCGACATCGCCTCGTTGTTTGGCGATCCAGAGACGGGCCAAGGCCCGGCCGAAAACGAACGGCGCCATGACCCGCGCACCGGGACCGCGCGTAACCAATCTGGAAACTCCGGCGCGCGCTGAATGACCCTCGCTGATCTTCGCGACGATCAAATCCGTCAAGCGGTCGATCCCCCCCCTTTGATGCTCCCCGAACGGGGTGGCAATCATCACCTTGATCGGCCGGGCAGAAACCATTGGAAATACCCCTTGTTGTATAATTAAGGTGCGTTTCTAACTCGGAGCGAGGCAAGGCAAATCCTACAATCGGCAGACGATCAATTGGACAAGGGTTAATTTCGCCTCGGCAACTCGCCTCCTAAAGGTCAAAATTATGTTTCCGCCACGGATGGAGAAGGCGCGTTAATCTCAATAGAAGAACGAATTTATTTCTGGTGTTCCACAGGTATTTTTAGTTTAATGCAACGCCATATTAATTTTGGGTGCGGTTGTTAGGACAATCAACCTCACCGCCTCGCATAGATATAAATTGGAACAAGTTTAATCCGTGCACGGTGATACGATCATCCACCGCCTTTCGGATGCGATTTGCATCGAAGTCGACATAACCGCGGGATCCTTACGGTCACCTGATCTTCCGATCACAAAACGAGGCGTCGAGCAGTTCCAACTGCGTGCGTCGTCTCACAGCTTCCGACCAGATCTAGCAAGGTCGGCTGCTAAATTGCGAGACTGCATGTGACTAGCTTATGGGACTACGCACGACGAGAATTGGACATCTGGGCGGATTCCAGTTCTTCAAAGGCTCATTTCTGGATTCGCGACGACGATGCCGTTGAGACGTCAACAAATCTGAAGCGCCTTAGCGACGTGGCTACTCGACACGAGACCAAGATCGGGTTGGCAGTTATTCCGGGAGAAATAACTACGGGCCTCCAAGAATATCTCGCCGAAAGCGTTCATCAATTCTACCCGATGTGCCACGGCTGGAAGCACATCAATCACAACCTTGGAAAAAAGCCCGCCGAGTTTGGCCCCGACCGACCGATTGCCAGCATGATCGAGGACGCAGAGGTTGCATTGCGCTCCTTCCAACAGTTCTTTGGCTCGTCGCAGCCAATATTTGTCCCGCCCTTCAACCGTATTACGCCTGCGTTGGTCAGCGCCTTGCCGCACGTCGGATTCGCTGGAGTTTCGCTCATGCCTAGCTATTTCGAGCGGAAGCTCTTGCAGTTGAGTTCTCGCATGCAATGGCGTGGAATTGTCAGAATGCCGGAATTCAAGGACGGTCATCGGATCGACGTTCACCTGGACATCATCGATTGGAAGGCGAGAACGGCTCAGAGCGTCGAAGTCGTCTCTGACTGCCTTGTCCAGCAATTGCGGGGTAGAAGGCTCGGCCTCTTGAAGTCCGATGCGCCGATCGGGATTCTGACACATCACCTGGTGCACGATGAGCCTGTCTGGCACGCTCTCGAGAGCTTGCTCGACTTCCTCAGATCGCACGCATCGGTGGAATTCATAGACGTCGGCCAGTGGATTGACGGCTACGCCGCAGATCAACGTCGCGTCGCCTGCAAGCAAGCCACGTAGGGAGGCTAAGATCCCTCGAATGAGAGGCTCAATCATGCGAATCTCACACCGGCTCGCCGCTGCGGTGACAACCGCGTTCTTCGCCATCCTGCTGCCGGTGAACTGCTCCTCCAGAGCGCAGGATGCACAGCCAATGAGATGGACGGCCGTCGGAAGCTCGGAAGGACCTATCACCATCGATGGCACGCCATACGTAGCTGAAACAGCCGGCGCAGACTGGAGTATCCGCAGGGCATCAGTCGACACGGCCGATATAACGCGCTTCGAGGTGCGGGCGGGAGATGTTTGGGGTGAGGACCGCTCGTCTGGCGAGAACAAAGAGCGTTCCGAGCTTGATGGCTACAAGCGTCGCTATGAGTACGGCTCGGACGTTTGGGGTGCCTACTCGTTCCTGATTGAGCCTGGCGCTGAATACCAATCCGACTGGACAGCCATCAGCCAGATGCACGGATCCAAAATTCGGCCATTCCACATACACTTCAAGGCTGGTCGGCTGATCATCTACAGTGAGGCATCGGGATCCCGCTCAGGGCCGGAGACAAGCATTCGCTACAACCAAATGCTCAGTCGCAACGAATGGCACCACGTGGTGTTCCACCTGCGCGAGGGATCGACCAACGGGCAGCTCGAAATCTGGCTCGATGGCAAAAAGGCGGTCGACTTTTCCGGGATGATAGGGGCGACGGGTAACCAAGCCTACTGGAAGTATGGGATCTACCGTGGCTACGGCCCGATCGCCACGCCCCTCGCTATTCAATTCGCCAACATGGAGGTCGGAAAGTCCGATCTTGTCGCAAGGGTGGCGACGCCGCTGCCGGTCAAATAGGACCAACTAAGCGAGCCGCCACAGACACTCGGAGGGGCACCCGTCGTACAATAAACGGTCATGCATATGACCACGACTTAGTGCTCTGCCATAAGTCGGCGGCATGCCAACTGCGGGGCAAATCAAGTCCCCCACGTTTCAACAGGGCCTGCCGAACACCGAGGACGTTTTCGGTCGCTCAGTTACCTGCGCTTATGGGCTGGGTCACAATAGTGGTTCCGCCACCAGTACTAAGCGCTTTCGCCGAGTTCGCGAGTGTGACCGGGTCTTGAACGGTCGCCACGATCGTCCTGACAAAATTCAGGAACTTTGTCGATTCAACAGCCGCAGCGTTCGAAACATAAATCACGTCCTTGTTGCGCATTTCGAACCGCGAGGTCAGAAAATAGCCGCCAGGATCGCGCAGATCAGCCTGATAAATGATCGGGATAACAGGTCCCTCGAAGCGAGAAATGTCGACCCCAAGTTGCGCTGCAACCTCGCGCGTTTCGCCGCGATAGAGGAACACGGAGGCCGGGTCTGCCGTCAGGTCGCTCAAGCCGGTCGCTTTTGCGATCGCTTCGGACAACGAAACACGCCACGCTTCGAACGGGAACTGCCCTTGGCGGCCCGATGCCCCAAAGGCGAGGAACGTGCGCGGCTCGCGGTATAGGTAGATCAAGTCACGCGGACGAACATAAATGTTGTTCCCGGGTTCGTCGATGAGAGCGCCGAAGGGGCTGACAGCCTTCTTACCGTTCCTCTCAAGCACCACCCATGATTCGTTGCCTGCCCCCAAAAGACCGCCAGCACGTCCGATCGCTTCGAGCAGGCGTTCTCCGCCGGCATTTGCAGCATAACGGCCAGCCGCACGAACGTCTCCCAATACCGTATAGGCGGAGGAACGCTGGTCGAGAAGGGTGACAACAGCATTGGGCTCAAGCGATCGCTTCTTCAGGGCCGCGACGATCTCGCGCTCGATCTCTGCCGTCGTCCGCCCCTTGGCAGGTATGGGCCCTGCCGACGGTACCGTTATGTTGCCGTCCGGGCCGACCGCCTGGGGCGGGACGGTGAAGAAGTTGCCCGGTCGCACTCCCAGATCGTTCTGCACAAACAGGCCGGCGCCCGTTTCGTAGACGGTCACACCGAGGATGTCCCCAATCTCCACGACAACCCGCTGGGGCCCCCGCCCGTCGGCAATTCTGCCTGCGATCCTCGGCGCGTGGGCCGCCAGGATATTGAGTGCCTCTGGCCGCAATCGAACAAGGGCATAGGGAAGATCACCCTGCCCGGATGTGATGTCCCAGCTTTGCGGACCCGCAACCGGCATGATCGCGCACCCACCCACCAACGTTGCAATCAGCGCTGTCAGAAACGCTAGGCGGAAATGCATGCCCCTACCCCTGTGTTGCTCCGCTCTAACACGGAGAGACTGCAGAGGAGGATGACCTGAAAGCCCGCGATTTAATATTTTCAACCAAGTGTTTCCCGAAAAGCACAGAAAAAGCCGTGATAGACGCGAAGAAACCTCGACCGAGGCGATATTTCGGCCGCCGAAATGCATATTCGGACGTCTCACGCTCAATTTTTGCCTGATTCAGGTAAATGGTTCGCTATTGCGGGTCGTCTTCCCCGGCATTGGACCGCTCAAGCCGATCGTCCGAATCACCTACCTGCGTGGTTTACGCGCTCCTCGGGGAAGCCGCGCTTCGACCCTCCGCCGGAACGGCCGTCGCAAGGCCGAGAAGCCTAATAGTACTCTGGAGGCTATCGTTGTGCAGCCGGCTGCTTCGACCAAACGGGATAGATCCCTGATTCGAGACCTGCACCGGCGTACAATGGGCCTCTTCCGGGATCAGCGGCCTCACGATCAACTGAATGCACGAGGCGGCTTGCAATTACTGCGTTGGGAGAACAACGAGATCTAAGAACTCCAACGACAAACCCACCGGCTGAAAGATGCCAGGTGATGACGCTGAAGAGCCCGAGGTTTAATGACTTTGTGCGGACGGCCATTGCGATGACCGGTATTCCCAGGGCGACGAGCAGAGTCAAAGACGGCAAGGCCGATTGGGCCACAACGATGGCGAGCGCCCAATAAACCCATACGCCAATCGAGAGTGGAACAATTCTTACCTCCCGCAGCAGGCGTCCGACGTACTGACCTGCCATCGCCGCGCGGAAGAGTTCACCGCAGCTCAAAAAGCGGCCGCTGAGGACGCGGTGCCAAAGGAGCGACCACGTTCCCATGACGTAGCTGTAGTGGTCGACTGCCTTGTCTTCCAACAGCACAAGGCGCCAACCCGCGCCGCGAAGCCGCGCTCCCAAGTCGTATTCCTCAAATGCATGCAGATTGCGGTCGGACAGGTACCCGACCTGCGAAATGGCGACCCGCCGATACAGCCCGCCGCCATTCAGGCAATCAACGTCAAGCTTATCCTTCCTGCGCGCGCGCTGGAAGCGCTTGACCCGCCCCTTGAGCTCGAGATTGTCGGTCCGCATCTCATGGATATATCCGCCCACACCTGCCACGTCTTGTTGATGATCCAGGATGCCGACTGCCTTGCGGATGAAGCCGGCATCGAGCTCCATGTCACCATCGAGGATGTAAATATATTCGCCCTTGCAGTACTGATAACCCAGCTGGGGCCCAACACCACATCGTCGTTGTGAAGCACTCTCCAGCACGACAACAGACGTCGGGAACTGCCTTGCGATCGCGACTGTTTCATCCGTTGAAGCGCTGTCGGCGACAATGACTTCGCCCTCGTAGTCCGCAATAGCGGCGAGCGCGCTCTGGACGGCCCTCGCGATGTTCGTCGCCTCGTTAAGGGTTTTGATAATAATACTGATCTTACTCATTTTGCGCCCTGTGCACTCCGGAGCCGCGCCAAAGCATAACTGTAGCAAGAGAATGGGATTTAATCCATTGAGACTCGGTCGCGCGTTCAACATGCTGAACGCGCCTGACCATCATCGCGCCGATGCCCGGGTGGGCAGGGCAAACCTAGTCATGATCGTCAAGACGACCGTCTCTGGTACCAAACGCTTGCCGCTCGACTGCGGAAAAGGTGGCGCCTCGAATCGTTGGACCAATCCAAAGAACGTCCGTCCGCCCCTCGACCCTGCCACCGCGATAAAGTCCCTGCTTGACATAGACACGTCTGCCAGACGGAGCCGGAACAGTTCCCTCAAGCGCCAGTTTGAACCGCTTCTCGCCTTCGTCCCGCCGCCAGATGGCGAAGGCGCCACTGCGCCAGTCCACCCTAAAAATAAAATCCGTCCATCGGCCTAGTGTCACGAACCCGCCATCCGACAAAGCAGCTTGATTGAATGTATATCGCTGAGGGCCGCCCATGGTTTGTTGAGCTGCTGCCAGTCCTCCCCACCCGTAGAATTGCCAAACAACGGACCAGCTATTGCAAGCATTTCCGCCGTCGGCCGAGCAGTCGGCAGGGGCGAACGCGGACCAAGGGAGTTGCTGCCCCTCCCAATTGCTTGGGAAATAGTAACTGGTGGCATAGTATTGTAGTCCGCTCGCAGGTCCTTCCCTAATCTCTGTTCCGCTGCTGTCTTGCATCGAAAACATTTCGGCGCGCTCGCTGTTGGAGTTGAGCGAAAGCGGGTCGTCGTTAGGCTGCACTTCGATGCGGACGGCCGGCTTGCCATGCCAGGTCTGGAAACCATCCACCTGCACCCGACAATCGTCCACGGCCTGTTGACCGTACCAACCGCCTGTTCGAAGCTCTCCCCAGTTCGTCGCGAAGGTGACGCCTTCATCCCGGGGCCCGCTGCTGGGAGGAAGCCGATAGGTCACGTGCCTCCCTCCACGAGGCGCCATCTGGCATCGCTTCGATGATTCTGGCGTAACAGCCGTCGCTCCATTCCGCAGAATGCGCTCCCCAATGGGCTGTGCCTGAATTGCGGCCGCAAGGGCGACGACACCAAACAGAAAAAACAAGAATTTTATCAAGGCTGGTTGCCTCCAGCGACGCTCAGACCGTCAGATGGACTGAGCATATTACCTAGGCACCGGCTCTCAACAGGCCATTTGGGTGGACGGCGCAACTGGTCGATGATTCAAGCCACGAAGGCCGTATTGCCCCCGTCCCGACGGCGCGAGGGCGCATGAATACCCTATGCGCCGATCAATTATTTAATGTTGCACCAAGTCGTCACTTGACTATAGTGGCATAGTTAATTCTTATTTAATTTGCTGGCAACATTTACTATTCACCATATTCAATTGGTTCGGTGCTAATTTGACAGACGGCTCGGATTTCTCAGGCGACGTTGGTCGGCTCGAGCGCTGGTCCTTAGGGAGGCGTCTTCGCGTTTCGGAGAGCGTCGTACCCTATTTGCTGTCGACGCTCGATCTTACGGTCATCCTCCTTTCGTGCGCCGTTGCAGGAGGTGGCTATCAGTTGCTGGTCAATCATGACCTGCCAAACCTGCCTTCCTATTGCGCGATAGGGATCCTCGCTGGGCTGCTTTACGTGCTCCGAATGGGGGGGCGTGGGCATTACAGACTTCCCGAAGCGATGGCGCCCGCCCTTGAGACTGGCGCAATCATATCTGGCTGGTTTGTGACGGCGCTCTTGCTGGCGCTCCTTGCCTTCCTGCTCAAGATTGGTCCGAGCTACTCCCGTGGCGCATTCGTTACCTTCAACCTTCTCACGCCGTTGCTTCTGCTGGCGGCGCGTAACCTCTCGAAAGCATCCCTATCCATTGCCGTTTCTCACAAAATCGTTGGCTGGCGTCCAATCGTATTGATTGGCTTTTCGGATGAGATTGCCGCGCTGAGAGAGCAACGTATTCTGACTCGCGTTGGCGCGGGGGATATCAAGACCTTCGTGCTGAGCGAACCAGCAAGTCCGGTGACCACGCTTACCGACGCGAATATCCTGCGTTCGGCATGCGACTTCGCGAGACGTCAAGACTGCCGGGAAATTCTACTCGCTTTGCCATGGACTGACGCTGGGCACCTCGAACGTGTCCGGGGTCACTTAAAGACTCTTCCGGTCACCGTCTGGCTTCTGCCCGACGCCAATATTCGTCTGCTGACGCGTGATGCAGCGTCCGAGTGCATTCGTACCCTTGCCCTTCACGTCCAGCGTGCTCCGCTCAGCGAAGCCGAATGCTTGATCAAACGTACGGTCGACATCGTTCTTTCCACCTTGGCTCTGCTCTTCTTTTCGCCGCTCCTGGCCATTACAGCGATCGCCATCAAATTGGACAGCCCGGGTCCGATCATTTTCCGGCAAGAACGAAAAGGCTTCAACAAGAAGCATTTTACCATATTCAAGTTTCGAACGATGACGGTTCAGGAGAACGGTCCGGCGGTCGCGCAAGCCATCCGGGACGATCCGCGGGTGACAGATCTCGGGCGCATATTGCGATCCATGAGCGTCGACGAACTGCCGCAACTGTTCAATGTCTTGAAGGGGGACATGTCCCTGGTCGGACCGCGTCCTCACGCACTGGCCCACGACGACCAGTTCGAAAAAATGTTGAGCAACTATTCGAATCGCCAACACGTCAAGCCGGGCATTACCGGATGGGCTCAATGTAACGGCGCCAGAGGCGCTACTCCATCGGTCGACCATATTGCGCAAAGAGTTCGACTGGACCTTTGGTATATCAACAACTGGAGCCTGAAACTGGACGCCAGGATCCTGATCAAAACGCTTTCGGAAGTTTTGAAGCAACGGAATGCATATTAGGCGCCGGAAAAGGTCGGGCCCATTCCTCCCTTGAGACGCTTTGCAGGTAAGACGCGGAAGGCTCCGTTCGATCTTCATCCGCGGGGGATAAACAACCACGGCAGATGATGAGCTTCTTGCTCAACCTCTCATCGGCCGCGCGGTTCATAGCCTCCAGCGCAGCTCCCCACTCTTTGGAGTACGGCTTGAGCTTAGCAAGGTCGGCTTCCGTGGGAACCTCATCTCGCGTTACTTGCGGCATGTTAGCAGCCCCCGTGCTTGCGCCGCGAAGATTACCCGGCCTATGGGGGGTGGGAAGGAAAACCGGCACGGCGGCGCGAGCACCCCGCTCTAGGCCCGCATTCTTGGACGACTGTGCGTAGCCTCTTGTCTCCCTGCAGCACCCGCAGAGACACAAAGCCATCGCCAGCAAGATCACGATGCGCCTGGCCATACGGGTCAACACCCTTGGCTCACATTGATGATTGACGATTTAAATATAACAGTAAGGTTAATATTCAGTTAGCCGATCTCGACGCACGCACCAAATCCCGTTTGTCGAGTGATTTCACGCACGACGGGTCCGCTGACGGCTCACGATAGAGCGAGAGCCGAACCTCGATTATGTGAGTATTGCGTGGATAGACGCTTGCCTATTTAAAAGCGTACGAGAGCTGAGCCTCCGGCTCGCCATCGCTGGCGCCCCGGACTTCCTCTCTCAGCGCGTTTACCGTGCTCACCATTTTGAAACCATCGGGAAACTCGATGAGGCAGGCATACATGGTACCCACCGCGAGAAGGCGGCATTGCTGCCCCTGCCGGCCCCCGTTCGTCCACCGATAGGTATACGGAAAATCGGAGTAGGAAGGATACTCGCTCATAAGTCAGCAACCTGACGACCTGTTTGCAGCGGCCAAGGCGTCAATACTCTCTCCACGACGCGGCCTCGGATCCGATCTAGTTGCAGAATTGCTGATTGCCATAACGCTGGCAGGCACGACCATTGCTGAAGATAGTCGTGTTGCCGTAAGTCTGCGCCGTCGTACCGTTGCTGAAATACGTGCTGTTGCCAAAGGTTTGGAAGGTCGTTCCATCACTACTATAGCTTGTACTCCCAAAGCGCCGCGAGGTGTCGCCGTTGCTCCAATAGGTAACGCCTCCGTTGCGCGTCCCGGAAAAGCCATCGGACCCGCAAGACGCCTGCCCAGCCGCTGACTGGCAATTCTGAGCCTGGGCCGACGACCCCCACAACAACAGCACCGCAAGAACTAGCCGCATGGTCACCTCCCGTGCACAAAACACGACCTTATACTTCTACGCAGAACTTGCCAGTCTTCTTGTCGTGAAGGGTCTACGCCGGATGACGGGCGGCGCGCACGATTGATTTCACAGCTCTCGATCACAGGACTGGTTCCCCGCCCTCGGGCGCCAACAGCGTTCACCGAGTCTCCCGTCCATCCTATTCGGCTGTTGACCCGGATGCGGCCCTTGATCGAACGATCGATAACCAACCGCGCATTTAAACGTATAAAACGGACTCCGTTGATGCTAATAATTACGTATTTCAAGCTGCGTTTTGTCGCACCCTTGAGTTTTCGGTGGTGAATAGTGAAACCAATTGATTTCACAGTCGTAATTCCAACGTTCCGCCGTCCGCTCGAACTCCGCGAAGCTATCTCGAGCGTACTCGATCAGCGCGATGTGGAGATCGAGATATTTGTGGTCGATGACAGCCCGGAGCGGTCAGCCGAGTCAGTGGTCGCAAGCCTGAACGACCCACGAATAGTATATATGGCCAACCCCCAACCGACAGGTGGCTTCCCCAGCGCCGTAAGAAATTTGGGCTGGCCATCCGGACGCGGAGACTTTGTCCATTTTCTCGACGACGATGATATTATTCCTCCGGGGCATTATGCAGCCGTCAAGGACCTTTTCGCCAAGCACACCGATGTCGGCGTCGTTTTCTGCCGGATCGATCCTTTCGGCAACTGTTCACCAACACAGTTGCAACAAGAAAAATTGTACTTCGAGAAAGCAGCGCGGCTTGCAAACCTCTGCCAGCGCCTTCGCTCGCGACGTGCCTTTGTCGCCTGCCTCATGTTCCATTGGGCACTACTCGTCTGCAGCGCAGGAGTCCTGCGCCGACGGTGCGTCGATCAACTCGGCGGCTTCGATCCGCAACTTCGACTCCGCGAAGATGTGGATCTTTATGCGAGAGCTATGCGACAATTTGACGTGTGCTTTCTCGATCGGGTTGGACTTAGATACCGTATTGGAAGCCCCTCACTCATGCATGCGCCCAACCTCACGCAATGCGATGTGGACGATCTTCGCGCAGCTCAGTATCGAACAAACACACGGTACAAGTCGACCTGGGGTGTATTTGAATTTTATGCCTTAAAGATATTTGCACGCACAGTATTCAAGTTCGTATGAGGCACAAAGTTTATATGGCAAAGCGATGTCATTGATCGTCAACAGGCTATCACAGTCAACGGCCTTTGGGCAGCTGCAACACGAGTGGGAGAATCTCGACAGTAGCTTGTCGCCTCGGACTCCATTTACTTCGCCGGTCTGGAACGAGCTATGGTGGAAACACTTTTCTCGATCGGGATTGTTGCGACGTGACGAGTTCTTGCTCCATGAAATCCGCCGTCCCGATGGAGAACTCGTCGCAATTGCCCCGATGATGCGAACTTATGAACCCGGCTTCGGGCCAGTCCGTTTGTGCAAGGTGCAGTTCTTCGGCACTGACCCGAGCCTCACCGAGGTGCGGGGGCTGGTGTGCAGGGCCGAACATCAAAGCGATGCGCTATATGCGCTCGCCAAGCATTTTAGCGAGAAGGAAAACAATTGGGATGTATTCAAGTGGAGCGGTCTTCGGTCCGACGCGCTCAGTCAACTTCCTCATGACAAACTAAGAACCGAGCGGATCCTGCCTGACTACGTTGTGAATTTGCCCAACCGTTGGGAGGCGCTCCACGCGACCCTCTCCAACAATACCCGCAAGAGCATTCGAAAGGGGTATGAGTTTCTCGATCGAGACGGGCACAGATTGGCGTTACGCGTAGCCGAGTCCGCTAACATCGACGCTGAAATCTTGCACCGCTTCTTTCGACTTCATCAGGCGCGATCGTCGGCCGCCGATATGAAGCAGCATCGAGACAACTTCCATACCGCTCAGAGCCGAGGTTTCCTAGACGACGTCATAGGTAAATTGGCGTCGCGCGGGCTGGTACGCGTTTTCGAACTCGAGGTTAATGGCGAGGTTGTTGCGTCCCGAATTGCCTTTGCCCTCGGCCGAGACATCTATCTCTACTTCTCCGGTTTTGAGCCGAGCTGGAAAAAATATGGAGTGATGACCACTCTCGTCGTGGAGATCATCAAATGGGCGATCGAGCAGGGCTTCTCAGCGCTCAACCTGTCGACTGGCAAGGACCAATCAAAGTTGCGCTGGATGCCGACGGAGATCGTTCTGCACGATATCGTACAGTCGAGGGAATCAATGCGGAGTCAGCTGGTCGCTCGATCTGAGCTCTGGCGACGGCGCGGTCTCAAAGCGGTGCCGTAGCGTTGGATTCCAACGTCCGAAGAGGTGGCGGTTATGGGAGGAGACGCCGAGCCTTTGAGTAGATCGTCAGTCATAATTGCGACGCGATTAATTTTGAAAGGCTTTTCACATGAAGTATTTTGACAATTCACCTTTACTTCGTGCCAATCGGCCTCGTCCTCATCGACGCAGAAAGCCTCAAGCTGCTGGTGATCTGCTTAAGCAAGTCGAGAAACATCTGCAGAATGGATTAGGTGGCGAATTGCTTGCCGACAATCCCGCTATGGACGAGGATTTCATCCGGTTGCGGACGCACTACAACAATATCTGCCGCTATCGTGAATTGAAGGCGACAACGCTTACCTCGTCGGAGAGCGAGTTTATCGAACGCCGATTGATGGAGGAGAACTTCGCTCTGGAAGCTCTGATGTCGGCAGTTGCACAGCAGTATGATCAGGGCTCGGCCCAGCCAGGCTCCATCGCCATCGACTTACCTCGATCAGAAGGCTGCGCCTCCGCGATTCGCGACGACAATTCTTTCTGACAAGGTCAAGTGTTCGGCATCTATCGCCCCTTCAAGTTCTGCGGATAATATCCTGGTCACCAGATCGGTCGCGCGGTGTGGCGAAAGGATTGTCGTTATCCTCAATTGAAGCCAATTTTTCGAAGAGCTCTTTGAGGTTGTTCTGGTCATCGAAGTCGAGCGCTGGAAACGCCGTGGCGATCTCGCCGGTCGCCGTCTTGTGGCCGTCCCAAACTTCCTCAAACGCGCGGGACGGCATTATGCCATCCTCTGCGGCATCGTACGACCCGCCGGTGAGCAAGGAGGAAGGCGGTCGAGCAGCCGGCGATACAAGTGTTGTAGCCTCCGCGTTATCCGCAAAGATGATTACTTGCGTCGGCAACTTTGCTGCCTCGCTCTGTATGGCATCATGTCTTGCGGCGCTGACGATCAGTTCGAGTATGGCAGGCAGAAGTTCTCTTCGGTTGATCGCCATGTACACTCGGGCGAGTTGATCCACATATTGGGAGCCAAATCGGCTGAGGACTGCCGCGACGCTTGCGAGCTCAGAATCGGATTTCAAAAGAAGCTCCCACCCTTCCTTATGCTCAATTCCACTTGCCAGATTGGACGGGATGGCAAGTTCATCGGGGGAGACGTCCGGGAGATTTGGTTGAACCAACTTCTCTTCCAGCTCGATCGGCGGACGTTTGGCTACGACTTGGAGCAAAATCAGGCCAAGTCCCATGGCAACAAACCCGATCGTTGCCCAAGCGATCGAGATGCAGAGGAAGAATCCGAAGATCAGCAACAATGCCCCTGCAATATTCATTTCGCACAATCGCCAATTAAACAAATAAAGACTGGATGGTATTTAATTGCGACAGTATTCGCAAGGTACGGCCTGAGGGCCCCGACTGCAGGTTTCTCACGTGGGAAGTTCAGTCTCGAAGGAGGATTCTGGATGGACCGCTCCAAAAGATCGGCCAATCGGAAGGTAAATGTGAAAGACAATGCGGTGGTTCTGCTACATTGTGTCTAACAATAGCCCGACCATCGCGCGCGAATCGCCGTTGCTTGGACAAGGACGACATGAAAGGGAAGGTACATGGTGAAAGCTGCTCCCCGCTTCAGCGTAGCCGGCACGTTCGGATTGCTCCTGCTGGTTCTTCTGCCGGCGTCCGCAGATGCCAAATCACGACACGCTTCCGGGCCCTACAATTACGGGGCGACAAACGCCTTTTCCTGGGGACCTGACTTTCAGTACTACAATTACCCGCTCTATGCCGGCTGCCCGGGAGATGGCGGCCCTCCGCGCTACCCTGTCATCGCGACGAGCACCTTCAGCAATCAACCGGTGAGGACGACGGTCGGTTCGTGGAGCTATCGCGGAGTTTCATACGGCTTTCCGCAGCAATGGTGCCGTCCTCAATGAGCATAGGGTGACTGATTGAGGCTCTGGACCTGCAACTGCTCAGCATGCATGGTCTAGACTTTAGGCGCGCCTTCGCGGGGCGTCGGTAGTGGCGCGGCGTTCAATCAATCCACAACCGCGTTTCGGGTGAACGCGAAGCCTTAGGGGGCAAAAGGTACTTATCACCCCCAAGGTCGATTTTGTCCCGCGGCCCCCGCAATCTCCTGCGACGGTTAGGCAGCTTCACCTTGAGGTTGCACTGGTCCCCATTCATGTTTCTGCTAAGCGAATGACGTCAGGCCCCTAAGCCGCCCAATTCCTGTACCACCCTTACCGACGGTGGCTGATTGCGACACGATTCGCTCAGGAATGTTGAACATGCCGATGCGCGGCGTGGTGCCTAGGGGACCCGAATGTCGGTAATGTGGATCTTGCTCGCATGCGCTTGCACGCTCATAGGCGTGAGCATTGCGATCGCAATTTACGCGAGCTCTATGATAGCGCGTTCTGGGGCTGAACGGAGGGATCGCGTTAGCATACTAAGCGGCGATAAACCTGCCCCTTCAAAGCCCGATCCGCACCCGTCTCATTCAGTGCATCGGACTGCCCATTCCTCCTGACGGGTCGACCGGGAAGGTCGGTTGCGCCCCAGAAAGCACGGCTCTGCGGCCAAAAGGCACCCGCTTGGCTCGTAGGTCGCGGGCTAGAATGCAAACTCCGCGATATTAAACGCCGCACAAATCATCCATCCTCAAGGAGCTACGTTTATTTCCAAGAACACCGCAACTTGGTTCGCCCGAACCTGACGATGGTTTAATTGAGAAGGTGTGGGTCGGCATCGATCTTTCTCAATTTTTAAATGGTTAAGGCATTTGCACGACAATCTTTCGCCTTAAAATTACAAACGCTCGTACCAGTTGCTGAAGAAGCGGATGGCGCGTGATAACCAGTCCAATGCCCCACCCGGCTAACGAGAGTGATACACAGAGCGCCCCTGCTTCGATCGAAAGGCTGTCAGGCCCGCCATGAGTGAAGATCAAATAAGTCGGGCCAAGGCTACTTAAAATCGAAAGCAAAATGCTTTTGCGAAGCGCGCCGAAGAAATCGCCCCAGCCAAAGTCAAGATATCGACGAACGACCGCAACGGCGATCAGCGCGTTCAGGGGCACGATGCCGACCAAACACCACGAGATCGCCAAAAGGCCATGTCCGGCAACCAAAGCAACGGCCGCCGTATTCAGCGCCGCCTGCACAGCCACCAGAAAGGGCAACTTTCTCACGGCCCCGACCGCCACGAGAACGGGATACTGAAGAGCCCAAGGAAAGGAGAAGGCCGCGGCAAGACACAGGATCTTCACAAGTGGCGCAGCGTCCAGCCATTGAGGCCCGAGGAGAAGCGAGATTAACGGCGTCGAAAGCGCGGCCAACAACACCAAGCAGGGCCAATGCACCGCCGTAATTAATTCAAGCGCACTGAGATAGATCGCTTTCGTATCTGACTTGTCGCGTACACTTCGTGAGAAGATCGGAAGCATGACTGCTCCGACGCCAGCGAGGATCACGCGCTCCGGAAACACGGAAATAAGTACGGCGCGCTGCGCAAGTCCGACGCTTGCAGAATCCAGCGTCCGCCCGATAATTAGATAAGGCGCATATTCACCAATCGCTGAAACTAGGGCTGCGGCGCTGTCGAAGGCCCCAAACCCCATCACGCTGCGCCATTCGCTCAACGACGGCCGGTAGATCGAGCGGTCTGCATAAAGAAGAAGGCAGAGAATGCTTCCCGAGGCAGCCGAAGCGGTCGCCGCCCAAGCGAGCGACAGGAAGCCGAAACCCAACTTTGCCAACCAAATACTTGTGAGCCCTCCGGAAAGGGCCATCAATATGTTGATCAACGCAAAGGTTCGAAATTCCATTTCGCGGTTCAGCAACGCGAAAACCGGAAAGACGAAAGAGCCCAGAAGATATCCGATGGTGGCGATCTTAATATAGCGACCGACCTCAGTAAGACCGTAGAAACTCGCGATAAAACCCGCGGAGAAATACAGGCAGAGGGAAATCGCCACTGATACGAGAATGCTTATCGTGATGCTCGTGCGGACCTTTTTCGGAGTCAGCCCCTTCTGCTGAATCAGATAGGCGCCTCCGCCGAATTCTCTAAAGGCTTCTGCGATTACGAAGACTGAACTGCCGAGAACTGAAACGCCGAAGGCGGCGGGGCCGATCAATCTTGCGACGACAATTGCGACCGCAAGATTGATCGACATAACGAGATATCGCCCGAACGATGCCCAGAGGAACGCGCCCCTCACCCCCATCCTGCCCGCTCCGTGGAACCGGTCACGAATGCCCTGTTGGTAATGTCTTCCTGCGCAACAGGCTCCGGGTTCAACGGGCGGCCATGAAACGCGGCAAAATCGGCGGCAAATCGACACACCCGATCAGTCCAGCATATATGCACCCTAGGCAAAGTCGCTCCGGTTCCAGGCTAATCGGTCTATTAATCCTATGACCCGGATGTGGGCATCGGCGGAATTATTCCAGTATTATGCAATCTGTGATACTCGGATAGCTTAGCCACGGACAGTTAGTTTTACATCGTTAATTTCGAGTGGGCCAGGAGCAGACTCCCCTTGGACTTCGATAATTCCAATTTCGATAATTCGAAACTTCTCCCATTATCGCAAGGCCAGCTCAGTATCTGGCTGGCCCAAATGCTCGACCAGAACGATCCCGCGTTCAATATCGGCGAGTGCGTCGAAATTTGCGGTGCCGTCGACAAGGAACGTTTCGAATTGGCTCTGCGTGAAGCCGTGATGGAGGCGGACGCGCTTCACCTCCGAGTGGTAGATACGAATGACGGGCCCCGGCAATACTTGGGAAGAGACGACGACTGGGCTATGCCGTTCGTCGACTTTACGCCGCAGAATAATCCCCGTTCGGCGGCCGAAGCATGGATGCGGACGGATATGTCTCGCAGCTTCGACCTTGCTCGCGGTCCCTTGTTTCGATTCTCTCTCCTTCGCATCGGCACTGCCTGCTACTTCTGGTATGCCGTCAACCATCATTTGGTCAACGACGGCGCTGGCTGGACGCTCCTGCTCCGCCGCGTCGCAGAACTGTACGGCCATCTGACCAGCCGTAGCGACTACGAACCTCAACGCTTCGCCACTCAGGACGACCTGATCGAAGCCGAACGAGCGTATCGCGAATCCCAACATTTCGTGCGCGATCGAGAATATTGGCTGACCGTCCTTAGGAATCGACCGAAGACTGCAAGTCTTTCAACCGTAAACGCCACGCGACAGGGCGTCCGGCAGCTCACCGGGTGGATTCCCGGCGACGTGGAGATCGAGCGCCTCAGCCGTGCTTACGGATCGAGTGCCGCGGCCGTGATGATGGCCGGCATCGCTCTTTATTTTTGTCGCATGACGGGAGCCAGCGACATCGTGCTCGGGATGCAGGTATCGGCGAGAATCGGAAGTCAATCGAGACGCGCCGTCGGCATGGCAGCCAACGTGATCCCCCTTCGCCTCAACGTAAACCTAGACGAGGATTTCGATACCCTGTTGCAACGGACCGTTCGAACAATGCGGGGGGCCTTTCGTCATCAGTTATACCGGGTCGAAGACCTCAGGCGCGACCTGGGGATCTTGCCGCAGAACGACATTTTTTCTGTCTTCGCGAATTATATGCCGCTTGATGAAAATATCAAATTCGCAGACCACCCCATCCGCCGCGCTCCGCTGGGTAATTGGCGCGTGGAGGACATCCAGTTTGTCTATTATGGAGGTTCGGTACAAACCGGATACCGGATCGACGTTGTCGGGAATTCTGCCAAATATACCGTCGAGCAACTCGATCAGCACCTCCACAAACTCTGCGACTTGATAAATCAGTGCACCGCGAGGCCAAGCACGATTTGCGGTCGCGCTAATCTGCTCACATCCACTGAGCGAGAGCGGATACTGATCGGCTTCGCCGGCAATCGCGACGGTCATGCTGGCGATACGCTTGTTCATCGGCTCTTCGAGCAGCAGGCGAAAGCTACTCCGAATGCGATTGCCGTCTGCTTTGAAGATATCAGCCTGACCTACTCGCAATTGAATGTTCTTTCCAACAAGCTCGCTCACCGTCTGCGTACTGAAGGAGTCGGGCCAGAGGTCTTGGTTCCCGTCTACCTCTGCCAGTCTATCGACATGCTGGTGGCTGTCATCGCTGTCCTGAAGGCGGGGGGAGCCTATGTCCCGATCGATCCGGATCTGGCATCGGAGCAAATGGCATCTTTGCTCCGGGCAATCGATCCATCTGTCGTCCTGACCGCAGGTCACCTGCGGGCGCACCTGCTGGACACCCGCTATAAAGTCATCTCAATCGATGAAGCAGATCTTGCGGAATTCGCAGGGGCCGACCTTGAGGCCGAGGCGATGAGATTGGCGCCCGGCAACCTCGCCGCCGTGATATTTGCGTCGGGTCCCACGGGCGACCTAAAAGGAATGCAGCACGAGCACCAGGGGATTGTAAGTCGGTTGCAGTGGATGCAAGACCAATATCGTCTATCGCACGATGACCGCGTTCTGCAGAAGACATCGTTGCAACTGTCCGCATCCGTTTGGGAATTCTTCTGGCCACTCACGGTTGGGGCGAGACTGGTCGTGGCGAAACCTCGGGGGTATCTCGAGCCGCTGTATCTAAAACAGTTGATCGGCGCGCATAGCGTCACGACTATCCACTTCTTTGTGTCGGCCCTGTCGTCGTTCCTCAATTGTGCCGAGATGGATAGCTGCAGGTCCATCCGCCGCATTCTCTGTAGCGGCGAACGGCTTTCGCCGCAGGTGTCGCGACGCTGCTTCGAGCTTCTGCCGGATATACGGCTTTACGACCTCTATCAGCCAACCGACGGAGCGTCCGAGGCCATTCACCGTGAGTGTCTAGTTGCCGATCCAAGTTCAAACACACTTGGACGCCCGATCGCGAATGCCCAGATCTATATTCTCGATCAGTTGATGCAGCCGGTACCAGTAGGAGCCACGGGCGAGATCTACATCGCCGGTGCCGGCATCGGGCGGGGCTATTTCCGGCAACCGGCGCTCAATGAAGAGCGGTTCGTTTCATCAATCTTTGCCCCGGACGATCCGGATATCCGGCTCTATAAGACCGGCGACTCCGGGCGGTGGCAACCAGATGGCTCGGTGGAACTGATGGGCCGCCGTAACGACCAAATTGAGCTTCACGGCATCTGGATGAACTTGAATGAAGTCGAGAGATGCCTGAAGCAAGTCAAGCGGGTGAAAGACGCAGCGGTCGTTTTGCGCGAGAACACCGTGGGCATGCGCGAGCTGCTGGCTTATTTCACCGAGACCGATGCAGACCCGGCCGAGCTCGGCCATCCGGACCCGCTCACGATCTCAGCTATGCAGCGGGCGTCGTCCCACAGCCTTCCCGTTCACTGGAGGCCAACCCGATATTTACCCGTCGCAGCGCTGCCTCTAACCGCCGGGGGAAAGGTGGACCGCCCCTCGCTTGCCGCACGACATCCACCCCAAGAAGATGCCGTCGCCGATTTCGGGCCCCAGGGAAGTACAGAAATTGCCCTCCATGCGATCTGGCAAGAGGTGCTTCGGATCGAGCATTTTGGCCGGTACGACAATTTCTTCGAGTTAGGCGGCCACTCCCTACTGGCAACCCAAGTCGCCTCGCGCCTATCCCGAATTTTCAATCTTGAAATTCCGCTTCACACGATCTTCGAAGCTCAGACTTTGAAGGATCTGGCGCGGCAAATCGAGCAAGCCATAGGAGCGACCAAACAGTTCGTTGTGCAGTCCCGCGGTGTTGGTCATCGATCGCCGGATCCCGATTCGGATGGAAGCGACAAATCGCTTACGCGTATCGTCGCTCCAATAGCCCCATCAGTGGAAGTGCCCTCGACACTCTCTTATTCGCAGCAGCGAATGTGGCTCATACAATCACTCGACCCGCAAAATACAGCCTACAATCTGAGTGGTGCGGTACGTCTATTCGGCGATCTGGATGGAGAGGCTCTTTCTCGCGCCCTCGATGAGATGCGCCGACGGCATGAAAATTTGCGGACAACGTTTCAAGAGGTGAACGGCGAAGTACGGCAACAGATCAACGCTTGGCAGCCTCAAAAACTCAGCGCGACCGACCTGCGCTTGCTCGGTAACTCGGCACTGGCCGAGGCAATGCGGATGGCTCAAGCAGCCGCGCAAACTCCAATTGATCTATCCCGCGGCCCGGTCTTTCAGACGTCACTGTTCCAGATCGCAGACAAAGAACATCTGCTTCAGCTGACCCTGCACCATATTTCGGGCGACCAATGGTCGGTCGGAATCGTTGCCCGAGAATTGGCCGCTGCATACAATGCGTTACGGATCGGACAAAGCGTAGCGCTTGATCCACTCAAGCTCCGTTATCACGATTATGTAGCGTGGCAGCGACAGCAACAAAGCCACCATGAGACGCAGTTGGCGTATTGGCGCGAGCAACTGCGAGGATTGCCCGCACTTGAGCTTCCGACCGATTTCGTTCGACCACAAGTGCGTGGATTGAATGGCGCGAGCTATCTGACATCGATAGACCCGTCGGTACTGTCGAAGCTGGATCGACTGAGTAGGCGTGAGGGATGCACCCTCTTCATGACGACCTTGGCGGCCTTCGCTCTTCAGTTGTATCGCTTGACCGGGCAAGACGATTTCGCGATCGGAGTGCCGATCGCCAATCGTACCCACAGCGATTTGGAGAACCTCGTAGGGACATTCGTCAATACTCTTGCCCTACGCATTGATCTCTCGGACAGGCCCAGCTTTCTCGCGCTCCTAAAGCGCGTCCGCACTGTTGCACTCGATGCTTACGCCCGGCAGGACGTTTCCTTCGACAGATTGGTGCAGGACATTTCGGCCGCACGGGAAAACAACAGAGCACCTCTCGTGCAGGTGATGTTCAATATGCTGAACGTCCCGTTTCACGGTGTTTCATTTGACGGGTTGAAGTGGGAGCCGGCCGTCATCGACCGCGGGGGCGCTCAGTTCGAACTAAGCCTGTCTATGGATGCTCAAGTGTCGCACAGCATCACGTTCGAATATAATACGGATCTGTTCGAGCAACGCACGATCGAGCGTTTTGCCGCCCAGTACCTTCGCATTCTCGAACAGCTCGCGGACGACCCTACCTCTAATGTCGCATCGGTTCCGATTTTACCTGAGGTGGAGCGAGCTCAGCTTCTACACTACGCCGGTACTTGTAATACGCCGTGCGCAAGCAGGCCGCGATTCATAACGATGTTCGAAGAGCAGGTCGTCCGGTTCCCCGACGCACCCGCGATATCCTTCTGCGGGCAAACGATCACCTACGCTGCTCTCAACGCGCGCGCCGGCGTCGTCGCAAATAATCTGCGTAGTCTCGGTATCCAACCAGGCGACGGAATAGCGCTTTGTATGGCCCGATCGACCGACATGGTCGCGCTCCTGCTCGGGATACAAAAGGCGGAAGCATACTATGTCCCCCTTGATCCGTCATTCCCCGCAAACCGACTGTCGTATATGCTGACCGATAGCAAGGTTCGCGCCTTGATTACGGACACGGATTCCAACGACCATATTGTTGCGCCTGACGACATACATCACTTCGATAGCAGCTCCCTCACGATCGTCACCGGAGCCGCAAGCGACAACGGATGCTCGATCGACTCGTCGAAGGAAAGAACCGCTTACATTATTTATACGTCGGGATCGACAGGGCGACCGAAGGGCGTCGTCGTCGGCCATCATTCACTATCGAATTTCCTCTCTTCGATGTCACGACGCCCGGGCTTGCATCCCACCGACGTGATGGCTGCCGTCACAACCATTTCGTTCGATATCGCCGGGCTCGAACTTTATTTGCCCCTGAGTATCGGCGCATGTATCGAGCTGGCTTCCAAGACCACGGCGTCCGATGCGGCCGCGCTATCCCAATTGCTCGCGGACAGTGGCGCTACCGTCATGCAGGCGACGCCGGCAACCTGGCGCATGCTCATTGACGGCGGCTGGAAAGGTGACGGAAAGCTGCGTGCCTTGTGCGGCGGGGAAGCGCTCTCTCGCGATCTCGCGGACGCGCTGCTCGCCCGAGTGGGCGAATTGTGGAACTTGTATGGGCCGACCGAGACGACAATCTGGTCGACTGTTGCGCGAATTGAGCCGGGCGACGCACCCATTTCGATAGGCGGCCCGATCGAGAACACGCGCGTTTACATTGCGGATCGAGAAGGTGAACTATGTCCGATAGGAATTCCCGGGGAAATTCTGATCGCCGGCGACGGTGTCGCAATTGGATATCAGGGCCTTCCGGAAACCACTGCAGAGCGGTTCTTGCAGGATCGTTTCACTGGGCGCGAGGGAGAACGACTTTACAGGACCGGTGACCTCGGCAAATGGAGTTCAGACGGCGAGCTTTTTCACCTTGGCCGCATTGATAGTCAGGTCAAAGTGCGAGGCTTTCGGATCGAAATCGGCGAGATCGAGTCGGTGTTGCGACAGCATCCTGCTGTAGCTGACACGGTCGTCGTCGCACGGGAACTGAGTTCGTCAGATTGCCGGCTGGTCGCCTATGTCGTTTACAGGGACGAAGATGTAATCGTCAGTGAGTTGCGAAACTACCTCCGGAATCACCTCCCGGACTACATGATCCCGGCCGTTGTGGTGCCGATAGACAACATCCCTATGACGCCGAACAGAAAGGTCGATCGCAAGGCCTTGCCGGATCCGTTCATCGCCCAAGTACGGATGGATCCGGAGCGAATCGTTCCGGCCTCAGCGATCGAGAAACTGGTCGCCGACGTCTGGCGTGAGTTGCTCCACGTGAAGGAGATCGGCGCAGACGACAATTTCTTCGAATTGGGCGGACACTCGCTCCTGGCGGTAAGAATGGTCAGCATCATCAAACAGCGAACTGGGCGCGCATTAGATCCACGAACCCTCTACTTCAAAACTCTGCGGCAATTCGCCGAATACGCCGATCGTGAAAACGAGTAACTCTTGCGATGTTGCCGTTTTTCTTCGGATCAAAGAAGCGCCCCCTGTTCGGCTCCTTCGAACCGGCAACGCACCGCAGTGGCGGAGGCGCTGCGCTGCTGTGCGGATCATGGGGGACGGAATATACCAACGCACACCGAGCGATGCGGGTTCTTTCTAAGCGACTTTGCACCGCGGGCTTTGATACATTGAGGTTCGACTATTTCGGCGCAGGCGATTCCGGCGGAGAGACCATTGACGCGGAACTCGACGGCTGGAAGAACGATATCAGCACGGCGTTAAGGGAATTGACGGAAATGAGTGGGACGTCGCGTATCGCCATCATCGGCATGCGGCTTGGCGCCACACTCGTCGTGGAAGCGGCACCGCTGTTGCCCGTCAGGGCCGACAGCATCGTCCTGTGGGATCCAATTTTGTGCGGAACCGACTACCTTAAGTCACTCCAAGCTCCGCAGGGCGATCACCGCAAAACCACGCCTGTTTCTCCTATGCACGGACCGCCGGAGGTTGCTGCATCCCAACTGGGAGGCCTTCTTGTTTCATCATCCTTTATCGATGGCTTGAGGTCCATTGACCTGTCCTCGCGTGAAGTGCGGCTCCCCTCGAAGGTCTTGACGATTTTCACCGACAATCAGCATCGAAAGTGCAACATCGGCAGCGCCTCGAAGGACAGCGAAGTTGTGATCCTCGAAGCCCCCTCACCCTGGAGGGATTCTGCAGACCAAGAAGAGGGTTTGCCAGTCGAGGTATTTGAACGGATGCTGAAGTGGCTACGGTAGCACACATTGTCGAGAAGATCGCCCAATTCGGTCGCGAGAAGGGGCTGGTTGGAATCGTTGCGGATCCAGCTGTGCCGTCCAACGAAAACAGACTGGCCGTCGTCATTCTGAACACTGGAACAATTCACCGCGTCGGCCATCACCGCATGTACGTCGGAATGTCCCGGAAGCTTGCTCGAACCGGCATCACGGTTCTGCGGTTCGACTTCTCCGGTCTTGGCGACAGCTCGCCCCATTTGTCGGATCAGCCGCTTCTTCAGTCCAATTTGACGGACATCGAGGCCGCTCTGGATTGGCTGCAGGCAACGCGCGGGATTTCCCGGGTCGTGCTGATCGGCCTGTGTTCCGGGGCCGATCACGCAATCCTGTACGGATTTTCCGATCCTCGCGTCGTCGGTCTGGTACTGATTGATCCTTACATCCCGCCAACTGCCCGCTACTTCTTCGACTATCTCTCCCACCGTTTGCGGGACGTCAGGAACTGGAGGAATTTTCGCCTACACAAGAGCAAGCTTCTGAGGCGCCTGTTCGAACATATTTCGCAGACCCTGCATCTGGACGGGGGCCCGTTGCACCTAGAATATCATGGATTAGACCCCCGCGCTTCACTCGAGAAAGCCTATGAGGCCACTGCCCAGGCAGGGGTGAAATTGCTCGTGATTTGCACGGGGCAGCATCATGCGCCTCGCCAGACCTACCGCGAACAATTCATCAACGCCTTCTCCAAGGTTTCGTTCGGCGATTCCTTGCAACTGGAGTTTTTCCAGAATGCTGATCACACTTTCAGTTCCATCAGGTCGAGGAGCGAACTCGACGAACTGGTGGCAAGCTGGTGCGGAAACACGCCATTCGAACGCTCGACGCCGCTGACGCCGCCTATCGCAGACGTTACAGCGCTCTGGTCGGCATGACAGATATTGCCTCGCGCGTATCGTCAGCGCGAACGAACCTCAGTTCAGTTCAGTTCATTCGCTCGTTCATTGAACGAGCGAGCAGAACGACAGATCCAATCACCTCTTCGGCCGCCCCGCCTGCTTGCATCGGAACTCGAGATGAGGCGCGCCTGATTGGCGCGAATTTCGTCCCACGACTGCGTTGATCTTGGTCCTCAGTTCTCTACGAGAACGGGCATTGGCGTGAATCCGGGCGCCCTTTTTACCACCAGCTGCAGGCTGGTGTGAGCGCGAATGATCGAGGAGCAGCGGTGCGATCAAACGCCAATCGGTCTCGGAGACATCGTACCGGCTCGTGATTGAAGGTCGTCCAGGGCCTTGAATCATGACCACGCAGACGCTCAATGATTATACGTACAGAGCCTAGTCCCCATCGTGATAAATGTCTTCGGGCAGGTTGAAGGCGACGTACAGGACGAAGGCAAGTACAGCGACCACTAATGAAATCGACGCCATCCCGATGTAGAGCCACACGATGCGATTTCTTCTCAATCAAACAAATGAAATCAATAGCAGCCCACAAATTAAATCTACCGCCTTGATCGGACAAGACGTGTTCAACATTATGCTTGATTGATAGAGTTAAGAGATACGGTCTTCGCGCTCGAAGCGATATCCGGCCGTTGGCTCGCGAAGATCGTCCTTCTTCAACTGCAAATGCCCTCCCCCATGCCGGTGTGGTCTGTCGCGACACGGATTATTACAGTCAATGATCAGGTTGGGCGACGCTCCAAATCCAGCAGCATCCTCGCTGTGAGTGGGGCGGCAGGCACCGATGCCGCTACGGAAGAATTGCGTTAGGCGTAGCTGAAAGCGGATCTGATTCAAATATCTTCAGGTCCCAAGCATACGAACGAGTGCTATCCAACTCGATAGCGCTATGCAGACTGCAGGACCGGCATACCAAAATCAAACTTACCGGAATTCCCCTCAAGAGAAGGGGCTATCGCGAATTTGCGATCGCTTTTGGACTTGCGTTTCGGAGGCACCCAAGGTCCTGAATTTGTCCTGACCGAACTCTTCTTTGCCTGTTATGCACCTCGGCCTCTGCCCGAGTCACAAGCCCGCGCAGCCGCTGGATATCCAGCATTATGCCTTTCAGCTTCAGATTTGCCTCAAAAATACGTCGGAGACTCGGGCTGGAACTAATCAAAGGCCCCTCACATACAAGCATATAAAATATCCGCCCAATCTTAGCCTTATTTATAGAGCTGGCAACACAAATTTAGTTTCACGTGAATTCGCCGCCCCTCCGCCCATCAGTTCATTTAATATACTCTGCAATTCGCCCGCCATCATGCGATGAGAAACTGCTCGAACGAATACGAGTGTGCTTAGCTTAATTAGAAATAGTCATTTAATGCGAAGCTGCGGAGTTGGGGCACCTCGACTAATTCGAATGACAGCCTCAAGAATCAAAAAACGGCGAGGCTAACGGCGTTGGGTGAACCCCGATCGGGCTTTTGATTTGCTCCGTGGCAGGGCTTTCATATCTCGCACCCGCTGGGCGAGCAGTTTGATCGAACAAGACAAGCTACGCGGCTCAGCTGCGAGCGCCTCGCGGCACCAGCGGGAGACTTCGACGTTAAGTTCACGCAATCACTTGATTTTGTCACCGGCTTTTCAAGCCCTAGAGCGGACTGGCGTGATCCGAGATCGATTGGTTCCTGAGAAATCCACAACAGAAACTCAAGACTCGAAAATCAGTGAAAGTACGCAACCGTAGCAATGAGGCCCAGCAGCAGACAAATGATGAATCCGCCGCCTGACGGAAATGCGCCCTGCTTAATGACCGGCAGTTCCCGACTTCGCGCTGGTCTCACGGCTTAAAATAATCCATTCTTCGAAAGCTTCTTGCCGATCTTTTGGCATGTCACTGACATAAATCTACTGCAAAGTTTTGACAATTAGAATCTCGCTGCCATCATGCTTAACCTGCTCAAGAATCTTCTGCCTCAGGGTGTAGCAGTCGCCGGCGGACCGATTGGTCGCCGCGAGTTTCCTGGTTTTGAAGTTGAGGAACAGGCGCTTGCTCGTGCTGTACCCAAGAGAACTCATGAATTTCGCGCGGGTCGCGCCTACGCCCGTGCAGCACTGAGCATTCTTGGCACCGAATCCTGCGGCATCCCGGTCGGCGAGCATCGCGAGCCGATTTGGCCGCTTGGAATTGTGGGATCGATCACACACTCCAATAGACTCTCATTTGCAATTGTCGCCCGAAGTCGCGATTTTCGCGCACTTGGTATAGACATCGAGGGAGATACTGCCCTTGATCCCGATCTTATTGCTCTGGTCTGTCGCCCGGAAGAACGGGCAAGGGCTGGCGCCTGCGACCAGGACCGAATGGACACGGGGAAGCTGCTCTTTGTCATCAAAGAGGCGTTCTACAAGTCCTATTTCCCAGTTACCGGCACCTTCTTGGAATTTCAGGACGTTTCGGTGACGATCGACATGCATGATCAATCCTTTCATGCAGAGCTGGTCCAGCTGTCGAAACCTTCGTTGGCCGGTTACCGCGTGATTCAGGGGCGTTTTGGTAACAACTGCGGACATATGGTCGCGGTGGTTGCGATGCCTGTGCAGCAAAGTACTGCCAGCCGGTAGTCAAGTCGACTGATCATTCCTCCGTAAGGAGCAGGTTGCGGAGAGGAGAGATGTTTCCTGGCGATCGTGGCGCAACGAAAATCAAACTTGTGCTCGAAGCATCTGAACTACCCATCAGCTGCTGCCCATCTAAGGCGGGCTTGTCTGCATGTAAGATCGAAAGCCCGTGGGCTGGCGCTACATCGGGGTGCGGCCCCACGACCAAGATCAGACCGATCTTTTTTGCGAGGACCACCAGGATTACAGCCACCCAATACGGTCCATAACTCGTTAGGGTGCTCCTAAAGGTACTATTGCGGCGAACTCGTGGGACTCATTGCCAGGGAAACGAAGCACGGCCGACGATGCGGCCAGCGCAATCGGAATCTGGTGTCGCGACGCTACGTAGAACCATGACAGCAGCCCGAGAAAATTCGATCATTGCATGAACGCAGGTAATACCAGGGTCCATCGGCACTCCGTTTTGAATGTTGAGCGCCGCCCGTAGTGCGCGGAGGAGATGGCGCTCTGAGACATCCCTTTCATTTCCTTGCGTCGAGGACTGATGGCGGACATGATCTCGCTTTGCGAGCAATTTCCCAGAGCACGCGCGAGGCCGCAGCGCCATTTCAAAGCGATCAACCGGGAAATCAATTGAAGTCGAAAGCTCGCACGCAACTGATTTGAGGAACCCGCCAAAGCAACTTTGGTGGAAACTGATCTAGCAAGCTGTTGCGATGGAACAGTGCGTCTCGCACTCTTTGGATTTCACGAGGAAGGTAGGCAACGAATTAGGGTATGTCGAGTTCTGCAAGAGAGGAATCGCTATGAAGATCCCCTTTCTTTCTCGAAAATCCAAGCAGCTGTCGGAACAGGAAATCGACGCGGCGATGGAGGAACTCCGAAGGCTGCGCATTGAAGTCGCTCTCGTGGAGCTGGAAACCGAACTCCGTCGCTCCGAGGTGCGCGTGCTCAGGCCGAAGGGTTTTGGAATGGTCCGCCCTTCATCCTCCTACGGCGAAGAGGATCAGTGATACTCGATTTCGCTATGCTATCGAGACCCTCAACGAGTGCCGGGCACATGGTGTCTTCCAGCATAGGCAGATCCTAATTTGGGGAGCTCATTGACACAGCGTATCCGGCGCAAACGCATAACACCGCCGCGTCGAATCCGCCATATGACGGGACATTGCACCGATTGTTCGAGCACTGATGGCGAGCCGATAATAGGTCCGTCCCGTCTGGTCCGGTGATGGATACGACCAAACCGGTACTGCTCCTGTGCCGCCTCATATCGTAGGCAAGTCGCCGCTTGCCTACCCAATCCAATCGTCGGCCTACACGCGGAGAGTGGCGGGGACTATGTCGTCGAGAGCTTTCTATAGCATCGCCAGTTTCGCTTGGAGATCGATCGCGATGCTCGATCACTTTGGCAACTGAGCAAACGATTTCCCGCTCACCCGACTTGCTCTCCCATGTTGTTTTTGAAAGCGCTGCAGTCGGGCGTAAACTGCTTGGCGGCTGCGGTGTAAACGTTCGCCGACTTGCTCAGCTGTAACACCCGAAGCAAAGAGCGATAGAAGTTCCGCCTCTTCGTCCGGCAACCACGGACGCGTCGATGTGCGACTATTCGTCATTCGTCGAGCCTGCACTGCTCAAGGTACGGATGGGGAAGTTGCCGTTCTGGCGACGCCAATAAAAGACTGCCAAACCAAAACTAACGCGGTTTTTTGATCAACGTTAAAAAATAACTCCAAAAAATTGATAAATGATTGTCACTCGGAATACGAACGACGCTGTTCGGCTTCGACTGCCCTCATTTGAGTGCGTTCAGTACTAGTTTTACTGAGTGAAATATTGTCGTTTTGAATTTGATCGATTTAAATTCTAAGAATGACACACTGGGCTGGACGGATATTCCAACGAGAAGCTTTTTATCGGGATGTTTATAGCGTAGCCGCCGCAGCAGTTTGTCTGTGTCTTTGTCATCCGGGAGCCGGAGAGGGACTCGAAACTCCACACTAGGATTATAGTTTCTGTGATCCAACCTTCCCGGTGGGGAGGAGGCGCTGCAAAAGCTGTCTACTCGTCCAGTAGAATAACGCGCTGTCGCATCTCGGGCTGCATTGTGTGCATCAATTTGCCGACGTCCTCACGCCAGGTAGGGGCAAAGACGAGACTAAGTCATAAAGGCCCGCACCGCCCCCGGCCCAGCGCCTCGTAGGGTCGGACGTGAGGCCGAATGTAAGCGAGCCACTCGCTGGCTATTCTTCCTCGAGACGGAGACATGAGCTAGGGACGGTCTTCTGCGTTACCCTCGCGGTAACGCGGGGGAAGCCAGGCTATGCTTCGGCATCCCTCTCCAGCGGTCTGGCGACGAGTGCCCGCATTCCGACACCCGGCTTCGTACGGAAGGGGCAGCGCCGATATGACCCCTCATGGAAATTTCGTGGAAACCACCTCTTCAGGCCTCTGACGCGGGGCGCCTAAGTTATTGAAGAAGATGGTGGGCGCGACAGGGATCGAACCTGTGACCCCTACCATGTCAAGGTAGTGCTCTCCCGCTGAGCTACGCGCCCTAGATGTCGTCTAGATCGGGTCGGGTCCCTATAACGGCTCAGGGGAGCCGGTGCAAGGACCGAAGGGGGCCGATTTAGGCCGCCAGCATCTTGTTCACTTCGCTGACCAATTCGCGCAGATGCACGGGCTTGGACAGCACCTTGGCGTTCTTGGGGGCGTCCGAATCCGAGTTCAGGGCGACCGCGGCGAAGCCGGTGATGAACATGATCTTGATGTCCGGATCGAGTTCCGAAGCCCGGCGAGCGAGCTCGATGCCGTCCATCTCGGGCATCACGATGTCGGTGAGCAGCATCTCGAACGGCTCTTCGCGGAGCCGTTGATAGGCGGCCATGCCGTTGTCATGGGACGAAACCTGAAAACCGGCGTTTTCCAGCGCCTTGACCAGGAAACGTCGCATGTCGTTGTCGTCTTCGGCGAGCAGGATCTTTGGCATGGCTGGAACGTCGAATCCCCAAGGCAATTACAAGGCATCAGCAAAGTTCACTAAGCCCGACAGAGGGTAAATTTCGGGTGAAAATCTTTACCCTGGCCCGACCGGCGCGGCCCCCTTTGTGAACCCGAACGCGGCACGAATCAATCGCGCCGCCCGCTGCAGTCCCCGCCTCGCTGCCCGCACGGTTAAGACATGTTCCAGTTCCGATCACATCTTTTCGCTTGGCAGAATGGTTGCGATTCCGGACAATGACGACACATAAGAGCCGCTTGATCGGCCGAATCATTCGATCCGGGCCTCTTTGCGAAATCTGCGGCGCAAGGGACCCAGCCTGGAATAAGGGACGAAGCCTGAGAAGATGACCCGGTTTGACGGCGACATGTCGCCAGCCTTCGAGATCGTAGAGCCCGCGCAATGGCGCGCGCCGGTCATCTTCAACTCGCCCCATTCCGGCTCCACCTACCCGGACGAATTCCTGAGCGCATCGCGGATCGACCTGGGGACACTGCGGCGCTCGGAAGACTCCTTCATGGACGAGCTGATCGGCCATCTCAGCGAACGCGGCTTTCCGACGGTGCGGGTCAATTTTCCGCGCTCCTATGTCGACGTCAATCGCGAGCCCTACGAGCTCGATCCCCGCATGTTCACCGGCCGCCTGCCGAGCTTTGCCAATACACGCTCGATGCGGGTCGCGGGCGGGCTCGGCACCATTCCGCGCGTGGTCGGCGACGGCCAGGAGATCTACCGCGACCGCATCGTGGTCGACGATGCGCTGGCGCGGATCGAGACGCTCTACAAGCCCTACCATCGCGCGCTGCGCCGGCTGATCAACAAGGTGCACCAGATGTTCGGCACCGTGGTGCTGGTCGATTGCCATTCGATGCCCTCGGTCGGCGTCTCCCGCGACGAGCCGCGCCGGCCGGACATCGTGATCGGCGATCGCTACGGCACGAGCTGCACGCCGCTGCTTCCCGACAGGGTCGAGGAGACCATGGGCGGGCTCGGCTATTCGATCGGCCGCAACAAGCCCTATGCCGGGGGCTTCATCACCGAGCATTACGGCAATCCCGCGAGCGGCCTGCACGCCGTGCAGCTCGAGCTCAACCGCGGGATCTACATGGACGAGCGGCGGCGCGAGCGCGGTCCTCGCTTCGGCCAGGTTGCCTCCGACTTCGGGGTGCTCGCCGACGTGCTGGCGACCACGATCCCGTTCGGCGACCTCGGCCCGTTCCAGGCCGCGGCGGAATAGGCACAAGCCGTCGCCGCGGGATCACGTCGCGGATCAACCCAACACAGCTGCAAGCAGATCGAACGCCGAATCTTCGCTTCGCATTTTCGCGCGGCTGAAGTGAAGATGGAGGCTCTAAGAAAAAAGGGCCGCTTCTGATGAAGAAGCGGCCCAAGTCTAGGGAGGAAACGCCCAAGGAGGGCAGCGGTAACGCAGAGCGCTACCGCACCGCAACAATATGCGGCCGCGACGCACAAAGTGCAAGGGCTTTTGAGCCGTTTCCCATGCAAAACGCACATGGCTCAATTGCTTATACAGAAACCCAGATTCAGTTTCTTTGATAAGGAAATTCAATGGGTTGATAGTCGTTTGCATACGAACAAGGCATGCTCGGAACTAAGTTTTCAACTCAATGATCGATATTTGGCCAGCCCATGGCGGAGGGGGCAGCTGGCGCCGGCATCCAAAATACCAGGGAGCAAATCAAGACAGCGCTGCACGCGAGAGACGATTTAAGCTAGGCAGAAGCAAGCTTCACCCGACTTTCGTTTTGAGGATACGCCGTGACGGTGATCGACTTCTCCGCCTTCATCGGACGGCTCGCGACCGCCTCCGGCGAAACCATCCTGCCGTTCTTCCGCACTTCGCTGTCGATCGACGACAAGAGCAAGACCAAGGATTTCGACCCCGTGACGGAGGCCGACCGCGCCGCCGAAGCGGTGATGCGGCGGCTGATCAAGGCCAGCTTTCCCCAGCACGGCATCGTCGGCGAGGAATTCGGCAATGAGCGCGAGGATTCCGACTATGTCTGGGTGCTCGATCCCATCGACGGCACGAAATCCTTCATCGGCGGCTTTCCGATCTGGGGCACGCTGATCGCATTGCTGCACAAGGGCAGGCCGGTGTACGGCATGATGCACCAACCCTTCATTGGCGAGCGCTTCTCCGGCGACAACGGCTCGGCTACCTATAATGGCCCCTCCGGCGAGCGCCGGCTCCAGGTCCGCCGCTGCGCTTCGCTGTCGGAAGCGACGACCTACACCACCAGCCCGTTGCTGATGAACGAGCGCGACCGCGCCATTTTCGGCCGGATCGAGAAGGGCGCGCGGCTGTCGCGCTATGGCGGCGATTGCTACTCCTATTGCATGCTCGCGGCCGGCCACGTCGACCTCGTGGTCGAGACCGAGCTGAAGCCCTACGACATCGCGGCCCTGATCCCGATCGTGACCGGCGCCGGCGGCGTCGTCACCACCTGGGAAGGCAAGCCGGCGCAAGGCGGCGGCCGCATCATCGCCGCCGGTGACGCCAGGGTTCACGAAGAAGCACTGAAACTGCTCAACCAATAGGTCGTCAAGAAGCCTGCAGGAGCCCGCATGAAGATCAGCCGTACGCTCCTCCTTATGGTCCTGCTGCTGCCGACGCTGGCGTCCGCGCAGAATTTCCCCGCCAAACCGATCAAGCTGATCGTGCCGTTCCCGGCCGGCGGCCCCAACGACATCATCGCCCGCGTGATCGGCCAGCGCATGTCGGAGCTGTCGGGCCAGCCGGTGCTGATCGACAATCGCGGCGGCCAGGGCGGCGTGCTCGGCACCGACGCGGTCGCAAAGAGCCAGCCTGACGGCTACACCATCGCGATATCGAGCGCCGGCGCGCTTGCGATCAGCCCGAGCATGGAGAAGGTCGCCTACGACACGCTGAACGACCTCACACCGGTGACGCTGGTTGCGATCGTGCCGGAAATGCTTGTCGTCGCCACCAACGTGCCGGCCAAGGACATCGGCGAGCTGATCGCGCTGGCCAAGGCGCAGCCCGGAAAACTCAACTTCGCCTCCTCCGGCCCGGGCAGCCTGCCGCATCTGGCCGGTGAATTGTTCAAGCTGACAGCCAAGATCGACATCGTGCACGTGCCCTATCGCGGCGCCGCGCCGGCGGTGAACGATTTGCTGGGCCAGCAGGTGCAGATGACGTTCCTGGACCTGCCCGTGCTGCTGCCGCAGGTCAAGGCAGGCGCTCTGCGGCCGATCGCGGTCGGCTCGGCCGAGCGCTCACCGACTGCGCCTGATGTGCCGACGACGGCAGAAGCGGGCTTTCCCGACCTGCGCATCGAGAACTGGTACGGCATGGTGGCGCCGAAGGGCACGCCGAAGGAGATCGTCGCGGCGCTGCATGGTCTGGCGACGAAGGCGATGGCGGATCCCGCGGTGAAGGAAAAGCTCGCCGCCCAGGGCGCGAAGGTTGTTGGTGACGAGCCAGAGCATTTTCGGAAATTCATCGCGGACGAGACCGCGAAATGGACCAAGGTGATCAAGGACGCTGGGGTCGAGACGGCGAAGTAGCTCGCCTGTGGCCCATCCTTCGAGACGCCCGCCTACGGCGGGCCCTCAGGATGAGGTCGCATTTTGCGGCTGGCTGAATATCAGACCCTCATGGTGAGGAGCCCGCTAAAAGCGGGCGTCTCGAACCATGCAGGCCGAGCACGTTCGACAGTCTCCCTACATCCCGCTAAGCTCTCACACCGCCTCTGCCCGCAAATGCTCCACCAGCACCTTGGCCGGCCGTGGCAGCGCCTTGAAGCTGCGCGCGCAGATCACGAGGCGCCTGTTCGCCCAGGCATCGCGCAGGCGGACCATGGCGAGCGGCATCAGCTTGGCGCAGCGGCGGGCGGCGGCTTCGGGCACCAGCGCGACGCCGACGTCGGCGGCGACCATCTGGCAGATCGCGTCGAAGTCACGCAACCGCGCGCGGAAATGCGGACGCATCCCGAGCCGTGCGGCATGCTTGGAAATATGGACCTGAAGCGCGGTGGCGCTGGTCAGTCCGACAAAGTCGCAGGCACCCGCCTCCTGAAAATCGATCTGGCGGCGGCCAGCAAACGGGCCGCGGCGCGACGTGACCAGGGTCAGGCGGTCCTCGCTGAAGGAGAAGCGCTCGATATGATCGGGCAGCGCATGCTCGGCGGCAAAACCGAGATCGGCGGCGCCCGCGGTGATCGCCGCCGCGATGTCGGTGCTCTCGCGCTCCTCGATGTCGATGGCAACGTCGCGATGCTCGCGCAGGAAGCCAGCCAGCGCCTTCGGCAGATGCTCCGACAGCCCCGAGGTGTTGGCGAGCAAATGCACGCTGGCGCGCACGCCACTGGCAAAGCCGGCGAGGTCGCCGCGCATGGCGTCGACCTGATGAATCACGAGTCTGGCATGCTCGAGCAGGCTCTCGCCGGCCGCGGTCAATTCGACGCCGCGGCGCCCGCGCTTGAGCAGCGCGACGCCTAGAGCATCCTCGAGCCCCTTGATGCGGGCGCTGGCCGAGGCCAAGGCGAGATGCGACCGCTCCGCGCCGCGGGTGATGCTGCGCTGGTCGGCGACCGCGATGAAGAGCTGGAGGTCGACGAGGTCGAAACGCATGGCTGGTCTCCGCAGCTTTCGTCAGTGACGAAGGCTGTCTCCGTAACCTCCAGATTGTGCCGGCACGCGGCTTCGGTCAATGTGCCCGGTATGATCGACCCGCTTCTCATTGTCATCGCTGCCGTCTTCCTGATCGCCGGATTCGTCAAGGGCGTGGTCGGACTCGGCCTGCCGACGGTGTCCATGGGCCTGCTCGCGGTGAGCATGGCGCCAAGCCGCGCAATCGCCATTGTGATCGTGCCGGCCATCGTCACCAACATCTGGCAGACCTTCGCCGGCCCCTATTTGCGCGATATCCTGAGGCGGCTTTGGCCGCTGATGATCGGCACCGTGATCGGCTGCTGGCTCAATGCCGGCGCACTGACCGGCCCGCATGCGCGCTACGGCACGATCGTGCTCGGCGTCCTGCTGGTGATCTACGCGGTGATCGGGCTGAACAAGTTCCAGTTCCACGTCGCGCCAGAGAACGAGAAATGGGTCGGCGGCGTGGTCGGCGTGATCACCGGCATGATCTCGGCCTCGACAGGCGTGCAGGTGATCCCCTCGATGCCGTTCATGCAGGCGATCGGCATGGAGAAGGACGAGCTCGTGCAGGCGCTCGGCGTGTTCTTCACGACCGCGACGCTGGCACTCGCCTTCACCCTGACCGCCGGCGGATTGCTGACGCCGGCCAACGCCGTGCCGGGCGCCGTGGGCATGGCCATGGCCTTTGCCGGCATGTTCATCGGCCAGTCGGTGCGGGCGCGGATGCCGGCGGAAGCGTTTCGCCGCTGGTTCCTGATCGCGATGATCTTGCTCGGCCTCTATCTCGCCGGCAGCGCGCTGGCGAAAGAGTTTGCCTGAGACGCTCAGGATTTCGGTTCGAAGCCCGGCACCCATTTTTCGTGCTGGGGCAGATCGTCCTGGATCGTCCACCACGGCGCGCGCGATGAGATGAAGACATGCAGGCGAGGCCTGACTTGCGGATCGTCGTCGAGCAGGCCGGCGGGAATGCTGACGGTCGGCAGATAGCTCGCCCTGCCCGGCGTCAGGCAGCCGCAGGTCCTGCAGCGATAGCGGAAACTCCCCGGCGCGGATTCATAAGCCACGGTCATGTCCTCGCCGGCGACGAAGCGAAACTTGTCGGCATCGACATGGGCGTAGGTGGCGAACGCAGCGCCCGTGAGCTTGCGGCAATTGGCGCAATGACAATGCGTCAGCGCGCGCACCTGATCGACCTCGAAACGCACGGCGCCGCAGAGACAGCTTCCACGAACCATCGAAACCTCCCTCCCGCGCGGCCTCTACCTGGCCGATCGCGGGCTGCACCAGTCATTCGTTCGAACGAGCTACCGCGTCTCCAGCATGGCGACGCGGATGCCGAGATAGATGAAGAGGCCGCCGAGCGCGCGGTTGACCCAGGCGATTGCGCCCTCCGAACTCCGCAGGCGGTGCGCGGCCTTGGCCGCGAACGCCGCCAGCACCAGGCACCACAGCGTCCCCGTAAAGATGAAGATCAGGCCGAGCGTCAGGAAGGCGAGCGGCTTGTGCGCGGAATCGGCTGCGACGAATTGCGGCAGGAAGGCCAGGAAGAACAGCGCGACCTTGGGATTGAGCGCGTTGGTGAAAATGCCCTGGAAGAAGACCCGCCGCAGCGAACTCCGCACCGGCTCGTCGATCGCCGAGGCCAGCACCGGACGCGACCACAGCATCTGAAGTCCTGTTACGACCAGATAGGCCGCGCCAACCAGCTTCAGCATCGAGAACGCAGTCGACGAGGCCATCAGCAGGGCCGACAGGCCGATCGCCGCGGCCGCAACGTGGAAAAAGCAGCCGCAACTGATGCCGAGCGCGGCAGCGGCGCCGCCTCGCCAACCCATCTGCATGCTGCGTCCTATCACATAGACGGAGTCCGGCCCCGGCGTGATGTTGAGCAGCACGCCCGACAGGATGAAGAGCCAGATTTCGTGAATGCCCAGCATGTGAGGTGCCCCCGCCGCCCCCGCTCCGCTTCTCAAGCGGCGGGCTTAGTCGGTTCACCCGCCCCCGTCCACCGCCGGATTTGCGGAGTATTTACCTCGAATTTGCAATGCGGATCATACTATCGCTCGGCCGCATCTGCTCTATAAAGGCACGGTTCTTGATATGCGGGATTCGAGGCGGCTGCCACGCCGTGGCCGGTCACAGATCCCTTCCAAGTCTCTGGAGCCCCGGAATATGGAAAGACGTCTGGCTGCTATCGTCTGCGCCGATGTCGCCGGCTATTCGCGCATGATGGGCAGCGACGAGGCCGGCACCCATGCCGCCTTCAAGGCCCACCGCAGCGCGATCCATCCCATCATCCTCAATCACGGCGGCCGCGTCATCAAGAACACCGGCGACGGCTTCCTGCTGGAGTTCCCCTCTATCGTTGGCGCCACCGAGGCGTCGATCGCGATGCAGACGCTGATGGCGGAGCGCAACCACCATCTGCCCGCCGACCGCGCCATGCAGTTCCGGCTCGGCATCCATATGGGCGACGTCATCGCCGACGAGGACGAGGTGTTCGGTGACGATGTCAACATTGCCGTCCGCCTCGAATCCGTGGCGAGCCCCGGCGGCTTCGCTATCTCGGCCAAGGCCTACAAGGAGGCAAGCCGGCATCTGACCGTGCCGCTGGTCGATGGCGGCAACCATCGCCTCAAGAACATCAAGGACCCGGTCGCGATCTGGACCTGGTCCCCGGAAGGCACACCGGCGCTGGCCCCCGAGCTGCGGGAAGCATCGGCGCTGTCGCAACAGTACCGCACCGCCATCGTCGGCGTGCTGCCCTTCGCCAATCTCAGCGATGCCCAGGACGAATATTTCTCCGACGGACTGACCGAGGATCTGATCCACGCGCTGTCGCTGCAATCGTTCTATCGCGTGCTGAGCCGCAACTCGACCTTCGCCTTCAAGGGCAACAATGTCAGCACCCGGCTGATCGCGCGGGAGATCGACGCCACATACCTGATCCAGGGCTCGGTGCGGCGAGCCGGAGCCAAGATTCGCGTCACCGCCGAGCTGATCGCGCCGGAAACCGGCGAGCAGCTCTGGACCGGCCGCTACGACCGCGACATCGGCGACCTCTTCGCGATGCAGGACGAGATCACCACCAATTTGTCCGCCGCCATCGCCACCGAGATCGTCCGGGCGGAAGCATCGGCACCGGCGCGGCTCTCGACCGACGTGACCGCCTGGGACCGCTTCCTCAAGGGGCTGTCGCATTACTACCGGCAGACCAAGGAAGATCTGCACATCGCCATCGACCTGTTCGGGGAGGCCATCAAGCTCGACTCCAAACTGTCGATCGCGCACGCTTATCTCGCCACGATCCAGATCCAGAGCATCCAGTTCGGCTGGATCAAGGGCACGCGCGAGATGTGGGCGGAAGCGATGAAGCTCGCCGAGACCAGCGTGCGGCTCGACCCGCGCTCCTCCTTCGCCTTCTCGATCCTGTCCTGGGCGCACGGGATGGAAGGGCATTACGAGGCGGCGATGGACGCCGCCAAGCGGGCCGTCGCGCTCAACCCCTATGACAACGGCGCACGCGGCGTGCTCGGCATCTGCCATTTCATCGTCGGCGAGCATCGCGAAGCGATCGAGCTGTTCTCGATGGCCTCGCAGCGCGACAACAGCGACCCGCGCTACCAATGGGCGGCGCTGAACGCTTTCAGCCATTATCTGCTGGGGCAGTACGACGCGACGCTGTCATGGGCCCGCGAGCAGCTCTACATCAACCCGAACCATATGCAGGCGCTGGCGATCCGGGCCGCGGCGCTGGCGCAGTTGGGCCGCACCGGCGAAGCCACCGAAGCCGCCGGCGTGCTCATGGGCCATTACCCGACCCTGAACGTGGACCGGCACTTGCGCAATTTCCACTGGAAGCGGCCCGAGGACCTCGCCCATTACCGCGACGGGCTTCTGAAAGCGGGGGTGCCGCTCGCCAGGCTGACCTTGATCCAGAGCGACGTCAAACGCGCGGCGGAGTCCTGACCGGCGGGCCGCGGTCAGCGGCAACTCGTCGGCGCCCTCCGGCCCGCTTTTGTTGCTAGGACAGTGAATTCAGCCACACTTCGCTACACGCTGAAGTAGTATAGCCTGATGCCGGTTTGTTAGGACTTTCCGCGCTTGATCGGCGCGCCTGCATTTGACGATTCGCCGTTCTCAGGATTTTGGGCCATGAACGACCCCGCCTCGAAGCCCCCTTTCGATCCCTCGATCCAGGTCTCGCCGAATAATCCCTGTCCGTTCCTGCGCGGCCTCGTGGGCGAAGGTTTTGTCGATGGCGGCACCGTCCCGCTGCGGACGCTGTCACAGACCATCGCAAATGCGAGCGGCGAGACCGGGCTGAAGAAGACCTCGGCTCGCATCCAGGTCCGCGGCGTCGCGCTGATCGCCAACGGAGCCTGTCACATTCTGCAAAGCCTCTTCTGGGGCGCACAGCTCAATGCGCTGCGCGGCGGCCCGCTCGACAAGCTCGGTGCCGGCTCGCGCATCCTTAGCGTCGACGGGCGCGTCAACGAGGACGAGATTGCGCGACTCGCAAGCTTCGGCGGCACCTATGCCGATCCCGATGGCGGCGCCGAGACCGGACTCAACGCCGCGCAGATCCAGACCTTCATGGCCGACAATCTCAAGCGCGCCGGTAATCAATCGCGCTGGTACTACCCGATCCTGATGAAGTTCGAATGGCCGATCCTGCTCAAGATCATGGGCAAGGGTCAGGGTGATGACCGCTATCTCAGCGTGGCCGAGGTGAGGACATTGTTCAACGAGCGCAAATTACCTGACAGGATCACCCAGCGGATCGTCGCCCAGCCGGTCAAACCGCCCTCGCTCATATTGCGCGCTGCCGGCGGATTGGTCGCCGCGCTCCTTCTCTTCGGCGTCGTCGCGCTGCGCTTTCCCGATCAATTCCAGCCGATGCTGCCCGGCATCCTCGGCGACCTCGTAGCGCCGCCATTGCCGCAGCACGTCGAACCCCGCGCCGCGTACTGGCTCGAGCAAAACTGGGCGCTGGAAGACCGGCACTGGTTTCATCACGCCAGCCAGGGCACCGCGACCTTCCCGGTGCCCTATAGCTGGTTCATGGCGCTCGAGCAGCCGCGGCTCCACTTCTTCGCAAAGCCCGGAATGCTGCATGACAGCGACCATCTGCAGCGCTTCGGCTTCATCCCCAGCCCTCAGACGATCAACACCGACGACGCCACGCTGCGCCGGTTCGGCTATGCTAACGTCTACGACAAGACGAAGCCAGTGCCGGCGCGGCTTTGGGATCCGCCGGTTAACTGGGGTGCCCAGGCTGAAAACGTCGACGGCCTGCCCGTCGGGTTTGCGCGCATGACCGGCGTGCCCGATCCCGCGACCGGCAAGATCGGCGAGGACCGGATCGGCCTGACCTGCGCAGCCTGCCACACCGGCCAGATCCACTACAAAGGCATCGACATCCGTTTCGACGGCGGCCCGGCGATGACCGACCTGAGGAAGCTCGAGGTCACGACCGGCCTGTCGATCGCCTACACTCTCCTCGTGCCGGGTCGCTTCACGCGCTTCGCCGACCGTGTGCTCGGCGCCTCCGCCAGCGATGCGGATCGCGATGCGCTGAAGCAGAAGCTGCGCACGATCAGCACATTCCTGATCGACTGGGAAAAGACCTACGCAAAGACCATCGACGGCAAGACGAGGTTCAACGAGAAGACGAAGCGGGAAGAGCCGCAGCAGGACACGGAGGAAGGATACGGCCGCCTCGACGCGCTCAACCGCATCGGCAATCAGGTCTTCGCCCAGGACATGACGCTCAGCGGCCTCAGCGGCTTCGAGAAGAATCTGCATGCCAAGGATGCGCCGGTCAGCTTCCCGCCGATCTGGACCGTGCCCTGGCTCAAATTCGCGCAATATGACGCGTCCATCGAACAACCGCTGATCCGCAACGCCGGCGAAGCGCTGGGCGTGACCGCGCTGCTCAATTTGTCCGACAATACGCCCAAGGACACGCTGTTCCGCTCGTCGATGGACATCAAGAATCTGAACTGGATCGAGGATCTGCTGAAGGGGTCGGCGCCCCATCCGAAAAAGCAGCTCTCAGGATTGACATCGCCGAAATGGCCGTCGGACATATTTGGCGATGCTGCGTGGAAGATCGATGGCGAACGCGTCAAGAACGGCCGTAAGCTCTACGCGCAGATCTGCGCCGAATGCCATCTCGGGCCGGTGAACGATCCGGTGTTCGACAGCGAGTTTCCCGACCAGAGCATCTGGTCGTCGTCGCGGTGGGAAACCATCGGCGACGACAAATTCCTGAACGAGGTCCAGAAAAGCGCCAAAGGCATGGGGACCGACCCCGCTCAGGCCAGCGTGCTAGCGACACGAACGGTTCAGGTGCCGGGCTTTCTCAAGCTCGATCCCACGCAGAAACTCAATGCCTGGTGGAGCTGCAATCTGCCGGATGTTTCTTCGACCGATATGCCGTACTCGCTTGGCCTGATGGTGCTCGTCGACATCGTCAGCCGCAAAGCGATGGACGACGCCAAGATCGACCCGAAGGATCAGCAGGCCTGGTGGGGTAAGCGCAAGAACTGCCCCAACCCCGGTCCTCAGCCGCCCGAAAAGACGGAGCCGGGGCCGTGGTATCGCGCGCGCCCGCTCAACGGCGTCTGGGCCACCGCGCCTTACCTGCACAACGGATCAGTACCCTCGCTCTACTGGATGCTGAGCCCCGCAGCCGAGCGCCCCAAATCGTTCTGCATGGGCGGTGGTCGCGACTACGATCCGAAGCAGGTCGGCTTCGCGGTCGCCGACGGAGAGAGCTGCAAGACCGGGCAGTCGCGCTTCTCGACGCGAGCGTCGGACGGCACCGAGATGTTCGGTAACAGCAATGCCGGCCACTCGTTCGATGGCACGCCAGGCCCCGGCAAGGACGGCACTATCGGCCGCGTGCTCAAGGAACAAGAGCGCTACGACCTGATCGAGTATCTGAAGACGCTATAGCGCTGCGAGGGAGCGCACCGGCGCTGCCGCTCTCACTTGAACAGCGGCGTGCCCGGCACGAAGGCGTCGAAGGCGGCCCAGAACTGGGAGCGGTAGCGGTCCTGCTCCTGGAGGATTTCGTGCTTGGCGCCGGCGATCACGAGATGGGAGCCGGCGCGTAAGTGATAGGCGAATTCCTCGATCGCCGCGGTCGAGACCACGGTGTCGTTGGATGCCGCCAGCATCAGGATCGGCTGGCGTATCTCGGAGGGGTAGTGCATGCCCTTGAAGGTGTGCATCGCGCGGAAGGCGGTATCCGCCCAGGCGACCGTCGGTGACGCCAGCCCGAGCGTTGGATCCTCCTCCAGGATTGCGGCGTTGCGCGCATAGCGCACGGGATCGCTGGTCAGGGGATTGTTGATGAAGGGGTTGAGCCCGGTGATCTGGTCGCTGCCGCCAGGGACATAGCGGCCGCCCATCCCCATCAGGCGCATCGTCTTCAAAAGCGCTCGCGCCGGCAACGAGGTGGCGCGGCCGGGCAGGTCGATCATCGGCGCCGACAGCACCATGCGGTCGAACCAGCGCTTGCCGGCATGCGCCACCCGCAGCAGTACGGTGCCACCCATGGAATGGGCGAGCGCGAAAAAGGGCGGCGGGCAATCCGGCAGCACCACTTGCTGCACGAAGGTCTCGACGTCGATCTCGAAATCGGAGAAGTCGCGCACATAGCCCTTGCGTGGATCGCGCAGGCGGCGCGAGGAATGGCCCTGCCCGCGCCAGTCGATCATCGCCACCGCAAAGCCGCGGTCGCGCAGGTCACGCACGGTCTCGAAATATTTCTCGATCTGTTCGCTGCGCCCGGTGAACACGCAGACCGTGCCCTTGCGGCCCGCCGGCGGCGCCCAGCGCGCAAAGCGCAGCTCGACGCCGTCGGGCGTCTTGATGGTGCCGCTGACGACGTTTTCGGGCACGGGATTGGACGGAATCGAGACCAGCGTCATTGGGCGCAAAGTGCTGAAAATCAGGGGGCGGGAGCGCCGAAAAGGCGCAGGTTGCCGCCCTCTTGAACGCAGTGTCCCTGAACCCATATCACCATGGTGCAGGCCGCTACCAGTGTTTCGGAACCGGAACATCAGGCTGCACACAGACGAAAGCCCGGCCCGATTGGCGGGCGGGTTAGCCAACAGTCGCTCAATGGAGGACTTGACCATGCGTACCTACGATCTCACCCCCTTCTACCGTTCCACCGTCGGCTTCGACCGTCTCTTCAACCTGCTCGACCAGGCCGGTTCGGATGGCAGCCCCGGTTATCCCCCCTACAACATCGAGCGTACCGGCGAGAACACCTACCGCATCACCGTTGCGGTCTCGGGCTTCGCCAAGGATGAGCTCTCCCTCGTCGCGAAGGAAAACACGCTGACGATCAAGGGCGAGAAAGTCGCGAACGAGAACAGCAAGGCCGAAGTGCTCTATCGCGGCATCGCCGCGCGTGCCTTCGAGCGCGCCTTCCAGCTTGCCGACTTCGTGCAGGTAAAGGACGCCTCCCTCGAGAACGGGCTGCTTCACGTCGACCTCGTCCGCGAGATTCCCGAGGCCAAGAAGCCACGTCAGATCGCCATCAACGTCGGCGCGCCGAAGGCGCAGGTGATCGAGAACTCGGCCGCGCAAGTCGCCGCGTAAAACACGCGCACCACTTCCAGGTTGCGAAAACGCCCCGGTGCCCCGGGGCGTTTTTTCGTGTTGCACCGCATCACAGAGCGGTGAGGACGCGTAACGTCGCAGCCCCGCGCTCCGTCATTTGGACGTCGCACCCAAAACAAGACGGAGAACGATCATGACACTTTGGCGCAGCCTTTTCGTCGCCGCGAGCCTGCTGGCGGCCCCTCTCAGCCTCGCTCACGCCCAGCCCCCGCAGACCGTGAAGACCAGGAACGTCGTGCTGGTGCACGGCGCCTGGGCCGATGGCTCGAGCTGGTCGGAGGTGATCCCGGTCCTCCAGGCCGCGGGCCTGCACGTGACCGCCGTGCAAAATCCGCTGTCGTCGCTTGCGGACTCCGTCGAGGCGACCAGGCGCGCGCTGGCCGAGCAGGACGGGCCGACCGTGCTGGTCGCGCATTCCTGGGGCGGCACCGTGATCAGCCAGGTCGGTACCGACCCGAAGGTGTCCGGCCTCGTCTACGTCGCCGCGCGCGCCCCCGATGCGAACGAGGATTTCGTCGCGCTGTCGAAGCAGTTTCCGACCGGCCCGGTGCGCGCCGGCATCGTCGAGCGCGACGGCTACACCAAGCTCTCGGAAGACGCGTTCCTGAAGTATTTCGCCAATGGCGTGAAGCCGGAGCGGGCCAGGGAGCTCTATGCGGTGCAATGGCCGACAGCCGCCTCGATCTTCGCCAGCCGCACCACGGAAGCGGCGTGGCACACCAAGCCGAGCTGGTACGCGGTCTCGAAGAACGACGACACCATCAATCCTGACCTCGAGCGCTTCCTCGCCAAGCGCATGAACGCAACCACGGTCGAGCTCGATGCCGGCCACCTCTCGCTGGTGTCGCATCCGAAGGAGGTGGCGAACCTGATCCTGGAAGCGGCGGGGTATGGACGAAGCTGAGCGGTAATCGCCTTCGTGAAAAAGCGCCCGAGATGTTCGGGCGCTTTTGTTTTGCTCAGCTCTAATCCAGCCCCTGCGCGGCCGGCATCTCCTGGGTCGGCAGGATCGTCGGCGCGGACTTGGCCTGACCCACAGTTGGCGCAGCAGCCTCGGCCGGCTTTGCCTGCACGGCGGCGGTCTGCGTCGCGGGCTCGGCCGGCTTCGCCGCTGCGACAGGCGCCCCGCCACGCGGCGGAGCGGCCTTCGGCAGCGGCATGGCGCGGCTGGCGACATGCGGGATCAGGGCTGGCGGACGTGGCGGGCCGCCGCGGACCATGGTGGGCGGCGGCAGCGCGCTTTGCGGCCCGTAAGGCACGACCGCGCGCCCCTCGAAAGCGGGGGCCATGCCGTAGGCGTCGGCGGCCGGCATGAAGCGCAAAATTCTGCCGTCGCGGGCGTCGATCACGAGCCGGCCGCCATCGCCGCGGCGGTCGATCACCGCGATGGTATAGACGCTGCCGCGCAGGCGCGGGATGCCGAGCGGCGAGAAGCCGTTGTCGCGCAGCACCGCGTAGACCTCGGTCGAGGGCAGCAGCGCCGGTGCCGGGCCGCGCTCCTCGTAGCCGTAACCGTAGCCGTAGCGCGGCGGCGGTGGCGGCGCGGCCTCCGGCGGTGCATAGGGCCCGTCGAAATCGGACACGGCGATTGCGGCCCCGACTGAAATACCGTTCGCCGGGACTTGCGCAAGAATCTGCGCTTGAGCCGCGGTCGCAGCCAGCGCCAGCGCGGCGGCGGCCACACATCCTGTGAAAAACTTCATGATCGGCACGCTCCTGTCAGGCCCCCGAATGCCTCGCGCGCTTTCGCTTCTTGTGGCGTGACGCGCCTTTCGAAGGGGTGATCCGAAGCTTCACTGGGGATTCCGGCGCCGCTTGGGCCGGATCAGGGCGCGTTTGCTTCAAAACGGGGGCCGCGCAACTTCCGGAAAGCGATTGATTGACAGATCGGGAATCGGGACTTTCGCGCGCTTGTGTGATAGACAAAAATTTGGCAAGGTGATGGTTAGGACAGGAAGACTGTCTCAATTTTGCTTGCGGTTCCGGCATACGGATTGCAATGAAAGTCGGTGCTCTCGAGCACCAGGAAGGCAACAGGCAAAGCCGTTCTCGGGGACGAAGAACGCCTAGCCTGAGCTCTAAGAAAATGCGGCTCGCAGCGGACGAGCGGTGACCCAGAAGCGGGTGCCGCGGAACGCCCAAGGTGCGCCGACGAGAGCGGTGAGGCAGCTTGCCGCATGGAGAGGACGAGGACATGAACGGGTCGCAATTCGAGCGCGCAAACATCGTGGCAGAAGAACTGTCGGCGACGGTCGCCTCGAAAACGACCGATCCGATTCAGGAACACAATTCGCGTCCGCCGGCCGTGGGCCTCTACGATCCGAGCCTGGAGAAGGATTCCTGCGGCGTCGGCTTCATCGCCAACATCAAGGGCAAGAAGTCCCACGAGATCGTCTCGGACGCGCTCAGCATCCTCTGCAATCTCGAGCATCGCGGCGCTGTCGGCGCCGACCCGCGCGCCGGCGACGGCGCCGGCATTCTGGTGCAGATCCCGCACGCCTTCTTCAGCCGCAAGGCTGGGGAGCTCGGCTTCGCGCTGCCTCAGCCCGGCGAATACGCCATCGGCGCGCTGTTCCTGCCGCGTGACACCGCCTGGCGCAACGTCATCAAGAGCATCATCGCCGACCAGATCAAGGAAGAGGGCCTGACCCTGCTCGGCTGGCGCGACGTGCCGACCGACAATTCCTCGCTCGGCGTCACCGTGAAGCCGACCGAGCCCGCCTGCATGCAGGTGTTCATCGGCCGCAACGGCACCGCCAAGACCGAGGACGATTTCGAGCGCCGGCTTTACATCCTGCGCAAGTCGATCTCGCAGGCGATCTATCAGCGCCGCGACCGCGGGCTTGCGGGCTATTACCCCTGCTCGATGTCCTGCCGCACCGTGATCTACAAGGGCATGTTCCTCGCCGACCAGCTCGGCAAGTACTATCCCGACCTGCATGAGAAGGATTTCGAGAGCGCGCTGGCGCTGGTGCATCAGCGCTTCTCGACCAACACCTTCCCGGCATGGTCGCTGGCGCATCCCTACCGCATGATCGCGCATAACGGCGAGATCAACACGCTGCGCGGCAACACCAACTGGATGGCGGCGCGCCAGGCCTCGGTGAGTTCCGAGCTCTACGGCAAGGATATCAACCGGCTCTGGCCGATCTCCTACGAAGGCCAGTCGGACACCGCCTGCTTCGACAACGCCCTCGAATTCCTGGTGCAGGGCGGCTACTCGCTGCCGCACGCGGTCATGATGATGATTCCGGAGGCGTGGGCCGGCAATCCCCTGATGGATGAGACGCGGCGCGCCTTCTACGAATATCACGCCGCGCTGATGGAGCCGTGGGACGGTCCCGCCGCGATCGCCTTCACCGACGGCCGCAAGATCGGCGCCACGCTCGACCGCAACGGATTGCGGCCGGCGCGCTATCTCGTGACCAAGGACGACCGCATCGTGATGGCGTCCGAGATGGGCGTGCTGACGATTCCCGAGGACCAGATCATCACCAAGTGGCGGCTGCAGCCCGGCAAGATGCTGCTGGTCGACCTCGAGCAGGGCCGCCTGATCCCCGACGACGAGATCAAGGCCGATCTCGCCAGGAGCCATCCCTACAAGGAGTGGCTGGAGCGGACCCAGATCGTGCTCGAAGAGCTGCCGAAGGTGCCGACCACCGGCGTGCGCTCCAACCTGTCGCTGCTCGATCGCCAGCAGGCGTTCGGCTACAGCCAGGAAGACATCACGATCCTGATGACGCCGATGGCCTCCATCGGTGAGGAAGCAGCGGGCTCCATGGGCAACGACACGCCGATCTCGGCGCTGTCGGACAAGGCCAAGCCGCTGTTCACCTATTTCAAGCAGAACTTCGCGCAGGTCACGAACCCGCCGATCGACCCGATCCGCGAGGAGCTGGTGATGAGCCTGGTCTCGATCATCGGACCGCGGCCGAACCTGTTCGACCTGCAGGGTCTCGCCACCACCAAGCGTCTGGAAACGCGCCAGCCGATCCTGACCGACGCCGATCTCGAAAAGATCCGCTCGATCTCGGAAGTGGCTGAATCGCACTTCAAGTCGCGCACGCTCGACACCACCTTCCACGCCGGCCTCGGCGCGGCCGGGATGGACCAAGTGCTCGACGAACTCTGCGCGCGCGCGGAAAGCGCGGTGCGCGAAGGCGTCAATATCATCATCCTGTCCGACCGCATGGTCGGCAGCGACCGCGTTCCGATCCCCTCGCTGCTGGCCTGCGCCGCCGTGCATCATCACCTGATCCGCACCGGCCTGCGCACTTCGGTCGGCCTCGTCGTCGAATCCGGCGAGCCGCGCGAAGTGCATCACTTCGCGTGCCTCGCCGGCTACGGCGCCGAAGCGATCAATCCTTACCTGGCGTTCGAGACCATCATCGCGATGAAGGACCGCCTGCCCGGCTCGCTCGACGACTATGAGATCGTCAAGCGCTACATCAAGTCGATCGGCAAGGGCCTTTTGAAGGTGATGTCCAAGATGGGCATCTCGACCTACCAGTCCTATTGCGGCGCGCAGATCTTCGACGCGGTCGGGCTGAAGGCGGACTTCGTCGGAAAGTTCTTCGCCGGCACGCATACCCGCGTCGAGGGCGTGGGCCTGGCCGAGATCGCGGAAGAAGCCGTCCGCCGCCATGCCGACGCGTTCGGCGAAGCGCTGGTCTACAAGACCTCGCTCGACGTCGGCGGCGAATATGCCTATCGCAGCCGCGGCGAGGACCATGCCTGGACCGCGGAATCGGTCGGACTGCTTCAGCACGCCGCGCGCGGCAATTCGCTGGACCGCTATCGCGCCTTCGCAAAGATCCTGAACGAGCAGTCGGAGCGCCTGCTGACGCTGCGCGGCCTGTTCCGGATCAAGAACGCCGAGGAAGACAAGCGCAAGCCGGTTCCGCTCGACCAGGTCGAATCGGCCAAGGACATCGTCAAGCGTTTCGCCACCGGCGCGATGAGCTTCGGCTCGATCTCGCGTGAGGCGCATACTACCCTCGCGATCGCCATGAACCGGATCGGCGGCAAGTCGAATACCGGCGAAGGCGGCGAGGAAGCCGACCGCTTCAAGCCGCTGCCGAACGGCGACAGCATGCGCTCGGCGATCAAGCAGGTCGCCTCGGGCCGCTTCGGCGTCACCACGGAGTATCTCGTCAACTCCGACATGATGCAGATCAAGATGGCGCAGGGTGCCAAGCCCGGCGAAGGCGGCCAGCTGCCCGGCCACAAGGTCGACGCGACCATCGCCAAGGTTCGCCACTCAACGCCCGGCGTCGGCCTGATCTCGCCACCGCCGCACCACGACATCTACTCGATCGAGGACCTGGCGCAGCTCATCTACGACCTCAAGAACGTCAACCCGACCGGTGACGTCTCGGTCAAGCTCGTCTCGGAAATCGGCGTCGGCACGGTCGCCGCGGGTGTCGCCAAGGCGCGCGCCGACCATGTCACTATCGCGGGCTTCGAGGGCGGCACCGGCGCTTCGCCGCTGACCTCGATCAAGCATGCCGGCTCGCCGTGGGAAATCGGCCTCGCCGAAACCCACCAGACGCTGGTGCGCGAGCGGCTGCGCAGCCGCATCGTGGTCCAGGTCGACGGCGGCTTCCGAACCGGCCGTGACGTCGTGATCGGCGCGCTGCTGGGGGCCGACGAGTTCGGCTTCGCCACCGCGCCGCTGATCGCGGCCGGCTGCATCATGATGCGCAAGTGCCATCTCAACACCTGCCCGGTCGGGGTCGCGACGCAGGACCCGATCCTGCGCAAGCGCTTCACCGGCCAGCCCGAGCACGTGATCAACTACTTCTTCTTCGTCGCGGAGGAAGTCCGCGAGATCATGGCCTCGCTCGGCTTCCGCACCTTCAACGAGATGGTCGGCCAGGTTCAGCTGCTCGACCAGACCAAGCTGGTCGCGCACTGGAAGGCCAAGGGCCTCGATTTCTCCAAGCTGTTCGTCAAGCAGAAGGAAGAGAAGGGCCAGAAGATCTATCATTCCGAGCGCCAGAACCATCATCTGGAAGCCGTGCTCGACCGTACGCTGATCGAGAAGGCGCAGCCCGCGCTCGATCGCGGCGCACCGGTGAAGATCGACGCCGCCATCAACAGCACCAACCGTTCCGCCGGCGCGATGCTGTCGGGCGCGGTCGCCAAGATCTACGGCCATGCCGGCCTGCCGCACGACACCATCCAGGTCAGCCTCAAGGGCACCGCAGGCCAGGCCTTCGGTGCGTGGCTGGCGCAAGGCGTCACCTTCGAGCTGGAAGGTGAAGCCAACGACTATGTCGGCAAGGGACTGTCGGGCGGCAAGATCATCGTCAAGCCGCCGAAGAACTCGGGCATCGTGCCGGAAGAGAGCATCATCGTCGGCAACACCGTGATGTACGGCGCGATCCAGGGCGAGTGCTACTTCCGCGGCATCGCCGGCGAACGCTTCGCCGTGCGCAACTCCGGCGCGGTCGCCGTGGTCGAAGGCGCGGGCGATCATTGCTGTGAATACATGACCGGCGGCATCGTGGTCGTGCTCGGCAAGACCGGGCGCAACTTCGCGGCCGGCATGTCCGGCGGCATCGCCTATGTGCTGGACGAGACCGGCGACTTCGACAAGCTGTGCAACATGGCGATGGTCGAGCTCGAGCCGGTGCTGTCGGAAGAGATGATCAACGCCGACAGCTATCACGCCAGCGGCGATCTCGAGGCCCATGGGCGGGTCGACGTGTTCAAGGATTTGCTCGCCTCCGACGTCGAGCGCTTGCACATCCTGATCACGCGCCACGCGAAAGCGACCGACTCCAAGCGCGCCGCCGACATCCTTGCGAACTGGAAGGATTGGCTCCCCAAATTCCGCAAGGTGATGCCGGTCGAGTACCGGCGCGCACTGCGCGAACTGGCCGCCAACGCGGACGCCGAGCCGAAAATCGCGATCGGGGCGTAAGAGTATCAGCGCCCGTCATTGCGAGCGCAGCGAAGCAGTCCAGACCTTCTCCTGAGCAACAGACTGGATTGCTTCGTCGCTTAAGTCCAAAATTGCTTCGCAATTTTGTCACGAGCTCCTCGCAATGACGGTTGAAGAAGCAACAAACGAATTAAGCGGCAGGGACTTCGGGTTTAATGGGCAAGATCACGGGTTTTCTGGAAATCGAACGGCATGACCGCAAGTACGCACCGGTCGCCGAGCGCGTGAAGCATTTTCACGAATTCGTCGTTCCCCTCTCCGAGAAGGAAACGCGCGACCAGGCCGCGCGCTGCATGAACTGCGGCATTCCTTATTGCCACGGCACCGGCTCGGTCACGCCGGGCACGCCGGGCTGCCCGGTCAACAACCAGATCCCCGATTTCAACGACCTCGTCTATCAGGGCAACTGGGAAGAGGCCTCGCGCAACCTGCACTCGACCAACAATTTCCCTGAATTCACCGGGCGCATCTGTCCGGCGCCATGCGAAGCGTCCTGTACGCTCAACATCGACGACAACCCGGTCACCATCAAGACCATCGAATGCGCCATTGTCGACCGCGCCTGGGACAATGGCTGGCTGAAGCCTGAAATTGCCTCCCGCAAGACCGGCAAGAAGGTCGCGGTGATCGGCTCGGGTCCGGCCGGCATGGCCTGCGCGCAGCAACTGGCGCGCGCCGGCCACGACGTGCATTTGTTCGAGAAGTACGCCAAGGCCGGCGGCCTGCTACGCTACGGCATCCCCGACTTCAAGATGGAGAAGGGCATCATCGACCGCCGCGTCAAGCAAATGGAAGGCGAAGGCGTCACCTTCCACTACAACAGCCATGTCGGCGCTGAAGGCAATGTCGATCCGCGCGAACTGCTCAACGCGTACGACGCCGTTGCGCTCACCGGCGGCGCCGAGGCCCCGCGCGACCTGCCGATCCCCGGCCGCGACCTCGCCGGGATCCATTACGCCATGGACTTCCTGCCGCAGCAGAACCGCCGCGTCTCCGAGGAACCGCTGGGCGGCGTCACCGAGATTCTGGCGGGCGGCAAGCATGTCGTCGTCATCGGCGGCGGCGACACCGGCTCTGACTGCATCGGCACCTCGCTGCGCCAGGGCGCTCTGTCGGTGACCCAGCTCGAGATCATGTCCGCGCCGCCCGAGCACGAGAACAAGGGCCTGACCTGGCCGAACTGGCCGCTGAAGATGCGCACCTCCTCCAGCCAGGCCGAAGGCGCCGTCCGCGAATTCGCCGTGCTGACACAGAAGTTCTCCGGCGAGAACGGCCAGGTCAAGAAGCTGCACTGCGTCCGCGTCGACGACAAGTTCAAGCCGATTGTCGGCACCGAATTCGTTCTCGACGCCGACCTCGTCCTGCTCGCGATGGGTTTCGTGCACCCCGTGCACGAGGGCCTCTTGAAGCTGCTCTCGGTCGAGCTCGACCCGCGCGGCAACGTCAAGGCCAACACGTTGGACTACCAGACCTCGCGCCCGAACGTGTTCTCCGCCGGTGACATGCGCCGCGGCCAATCGCTGGTGGTGTGGGCGATCCGTGAGGGCCGACTGTGTGCAAGGTCGATCGATACGTTCCTGATGGGGAAGACGGATCTGCCGCGGTAGGTTAGCCGCTACACTGTCATTCCGGGGCGCGCGAAGCGCGAGCCCGGAATCCATTCATCCACGCCCCCTGAGGCCCGATGGATTCCGGGCTCGCGCCAAATGGGGCGCCCCGGAATGTCGAGCGGAGAGAGCCGCGCCATCGCGCCTCTCTCACACCAAACGCACGCCAACAGGCGTCAATTCTGCAACCTCACCCCAACCATCACTACCGTCCCCTGCGAGCTCGAACCTGCCTGGTTCGAATCCAGGATGTCATGCCGCAGCGTGCCCTTCACCCAGATGTTGCGGTTGAGCTTGTAGATCAAATTGCCTTCGAGTGAGTAGGTTTTGTCGTTCCGACCTTGATTCTGATAGTCGTAGGTGCCGTAGGTGAACTTGCCGACCGCGGTCAGCCAGCGGCGGAAGTCGTGATCGACCTCGGCGGCGTAGGTGTGCACCAGCACGCCGGAGGAGCCGGGGATCGTTGTCTCCGCGATCTGCGTGTCGGTGGCGAATTTCACCGTGGTCAGGCCGCTCGCGTTCCAGATCAGCGAGCCCGAGGTGAGGAAGCCCGCCAGCTGGCTGAGGCGCGGATCGACATAGTTGCGCGCGGAATAGCCGACCGAGACTTCGCCGGTGAGGATGCGCGAGAACTCAAAGGACGAACCGACCTTGGCGTAGCCGCCGTTGGAATCGCGGAAATAGCCGTTGCGGTCGGCGGCCTCGTCGTGGATTCGGGTGTCGCCCTGGATCTCGACGAACGGCTTCAGGCCCGGCTTGAGATCGTAGGAGAAGCGCCCGACGCCGCCATACTGGTTGAAGTCGCGGTCGTGGTTGTCGAAGATCGAGCCGTCGGTGAGTTTCGAATCCGTGTAGGCGGTGCGATCCACCGTCGCGCCGGCCGCGACCTGGAAGCGGTTGAAGGTCTGGTCGAACCCGACCGTGGTGCCGTAGCTAGCATAGATGGGATATTTCTGCAGGCCGGCCTGCACGTTCGGACTGCCGGGATTGTCGGTGGCGAGCCGCAGGCGCAGCTGCGAGGTCAGCTTGAGATCGCGGTCGACGTCGAGGCGGCCATCGATGTGGCCGGTGAAATCGGGGCGGTCGATCTCGACCGGCGAGGGTGAGGCGAAGCCGTCGATCGTCGCCGGCATGTTGTTGGTGTATCCCGAGAACGAGCCGCGCAGATCGGCGACCAGCGCGTGGCGCTCCCAGTCGGACGCGACGAGGAGGTCTGGCGCGACGACATAGACCGGCGAGCCGATCGGCTTGTTGAGGCGCGCCGGATTGGTGTCGTAGCCGGCGGAGAGCTCGAGCCCGCCCTTGATCAGAAAGCTGCCGGCGTAATCGCCGACCGCGCCGAACGCATCGTCATCCGCCTTGAGACGGCGGCGCAGCGGCTGGCCAGGCACGGTGCCCGCCATCGCGGCCGGCACCGGCGCCTTGTTGGCGGAGGCGGATGGCGGCGGCGCGATCTTCGGCAGGCCGAGCGTAGACGGCTGCGGCTTCGTGGTCGGCAAAGGCGAGCCGGGACCAGCGCGCTTCGGCTTCGGCTGGCCGGGATAGAGCTTGGGCTGCTGCCGCTTGCGGTTGAGCGAGTCGTAGCCGGAGCTGCTGGCGCCGTTTGCGGCGGGCAGGCCATAGGTCGGGACCTGATTGGTCGGGGTCTGGCCGCTACGCGAGGCCGCCGGCGCCTGCTGGCGCTTGCGCGGATCGGCATTGGGGTCGGGCGGCGTCGGCAGAGTGTCCGACGGCGCCTGCGGGACGCCTGCGGTGCGGCGCGTCGGCAGCGTGTCGGGCGAAGCGAAGCCGCCGCGGGTGGGATTGAAGAGGTCGGGGGTGAGGCTCTGGGCGGCGGCCGGCGCGTTTCCGAGGGCGGTCAGCACGAGGCACGGCAAGGCCGCACGCAGGAAATGCGCGCGTTTGCTCCGGCTGGTGCCTGGAGACGACCCCACGATGGAATTACCCCAACGAAATCAGATACTTTAACGATCATCCCCGCCGGCTGGCGGAGACCATCGTTAATGGAGTTAAAACAATTATGGTTAATGACCGGTTGAGGGTCCCGGAGGTCGCGTCGCCTCGCCCGCCCGGGCGTGCTAAGCAGGCGCCAACGGGCCACCGCCCCACCCTTCCTTGGACGAAAACATGCCGAGATCGAAACCGCTGATGACCCAATCATCCGGCTCCACCCCTGCCAGCGTCGAATCCGCGCTCCGCACGCTGGAGACGGAGAGCGGCGGCATCAACGCCCTCGCCGCCGCCCTGCGCGGCCCACTGGGCGAGACCTTTGCCAAGGCGGTCGATCTGATCCGCAATGCCAAGGGCCGCGTCATCGTCACCGGGCTCGGCAAGTCCGGCCACATGGCACGCAAGATCGCCGCGACCCTGGCTTCGACCGGCACGCCGGCCTTCTTCGTCCACACCGCGGAGGCCGCCCATGGCGACCTCGGCATGATCACCACCGACGACGTCATCATGGCGCTGTCCTGGTCCGGCGAGCAGCCGGAAATGAAGACCCTCGTGAACTATTCGGCGCGCTTCGCGATCCCAATGATCGCGGTGACGTCCAGCGCGACTTCCTCGCTGGGCCAGGCTGCCGACCTCGTGATCGAGCTGCCGAAAGCGCGCGAGGCCTGCCCGCACAATCTGGCGCCGACCACCTCGACCATGATGCAGGTCGCGATCGGCGACGCCATCGCGATCGCGCTGCTCGAAGGCCGCGGCTTCACCGCGCTGGAGTTCGCCCACTTCCACCCCGGCGGCAAGCTGGGGGCGATGCTGAAATTCGTCCGCGATTACATGCGCACGGGCGCGGAGATCCCGGTCAAGCCGCTCGGCGCCGAGATGTCGGATGCGATCATGGAGATGTCGGCGAAGGGACTGGGCTGCGTCTGCATCGTGGATGATGCCGGCAGAATCGCAGGCATCATCACCGACGGCGATCTGCGCCGCAACATGCGGCCCGATTTGCTGACGGTGGTTGTCGACGACATCATGACGAAGCAACCCAAGACCGTGCCGCCCTCGATGCTCGCCAGCGAGATGATCGAGGTGCTGAACACGCGCAAGATCACCACGCTGGTCGTAACGGAAGCGGACAAGGTGGTCGGCATCGTGCATCTGCACGATCTGTTGCGCGCGGGCGTGGCGTAAGGCGCCCCCTCTCTCCACTCGTCATTCCGGGGCGCGCCCGTTTGGGCGCGAGCCCGGAATCCATACTCCCGATGGTGGTTATGGATTCCGGGCTCGCGACTTTGTCGCGCCCCGGAATGACGGCAGGATGAGCTACTCCTCGCAATGACGGCGGTTAGAGCTACGCCGGAAACCGCGCCGCATTCTGCTCCAGCGGCAGTCGCAGCCCGTTCGCCAGATACGACACCATGCGATAGAAGCCGCACAGCAGCATGATCTCCAGAATCTGCGCCTCGTCGTAATGCTTCGCGAGCACGGCGAATTCGGCGTCGCTCAGCGTCGCACGGTGATGCAGCGCATCCACGGCTGCGATCAGCGCCTGCTCGGCCAACGACCAGCACGGTGACGCCGCATCGCCCCCGACGGTCGCGCGGATTTCCTCCGCGGTGAGTTTCGCCGGGCCAGCGAAGATCGCAACGTGCACGCCCCATTCATATTCGCACCCGGTCAGCGCGCAGGTGCGGTCGATGACGATCTCACGCTGGCGCAGGGAGAGCGGACCGGGATCGAGCAGGCCGCCGGCGCGAAACTTGTCCCAGGCGCGGCTGTGGCCCGCCATCACCCGGAACAGCACCAGCGGTGGCGCGCCGCGCATGATGCGGTCGAACTGCGCCTGGATCTCCGGGGGATAAGGCGGCGTGAGCGGGGCAATGCGCGGCCCAGGCTGGGACATTCGCTGTCTCCATATGCTACAATTAATGTAGCATATTGCTACACTATTTGTAGCATCGCGCAAGAGGGCCCGGGATGACGAAACAGCCAGCATCAGGCAAGGTCCGCGGCTCGCGCACCGGGCGGCCGATCATGGCGCTGCTCGACCTGCTGGGCCGGCGCTGGAGCCTGCGTATCCTCTGGGAATTGCGTGACGCGCCCCTCACCTCGCGCGCACTTCGCACGGCCTGCGACAAGGCCTCACCGACGGTGCTGCAGGCGCGCCTGACGGAGTTGCGTGCGGCGGGGTTCGTGGAGCTGGGCGACGGCGGCGGCTATGGGCTGACGCCGCTCGGGCGGGAATTGTGCGAGACGTTCATGCCGCTGCACCGGTTTGCGGAGAAGTGGCGGAGCGCTTCCCCCTCTCCCCGCTTGCGGGGAGAGGGTCGGGGTGAGGGGGAGCCTCTGCGCAAACGGTGAGAGACGGACTCGCGGAGAGTCCCCCTCACCCGGATACATCTGCGATGCAATCCGGCCTCTCCCCGCATGCGGGGAGAGGCGAAGCGACTACGCCGCAGCCACCGTCAAATTGACGCCGTCCACCTGAACCACCTTCACCCGCGTTCCGGCCGGCGTATCGGGACCTGCGACACGCCACACCGTATCGCCGATGCGCATGGTGCCGTTGCCGTCGACGATCGGCTTCTCCAGCGTGAACTCGCGACCAAGCAGCGCCTCGGTGCGCTTGTTGAGGAAAGGGCTCGCGCTTGCATCCAGCTTCGGCCGGGCGAGCCGGCGCCACACCGGCACCGCGGCGGCGGCGAATACCGCGAACATCACGAGCTGGATCTGCCAGGATATGACGACCGTGAACGAGATCAGGCCGACCAGCAGCGCGGCCAGCCCGAGCCAGAACAGGAAGATGCCCGGTGCCAGCACCTCCAGCGCCATCAGGATGAAGCCGAAGATCAGCCAGTTCCAGGTACCGAGCGATACGAACATGTCGGTCATGACGCGACCTCCGAGAATTGGCGCGTGCCCCTGGACGGGGCATGCGCTTGATTTATCCCTGCCGCGGCGGCACCACCGGCGGCGTACCGCCGGTCGTCGGCACCGAACCGCGGCGCGCGGCCGCGGATGCCGCACTCTCGCCGAACGTCGCCTTGGCGATCTCGCCGATGCCGGCGAGCGAGCCGAGAATGCTGGTCGCCTCGATTGGAAGCATGATAATCTTCTGGTTCGGCGAGTCCGCCAATTGCCCGAACGCCTTGATATATTTGTCGGCGATGAAATAGTTCAGCGCCGCGACGTCGCCCTTGCTGATGGCGTCACTGACCATCTGCGTCGCCTTGGCCTCGGCCTCGGCTGACCGCTCGCGCGCCTCGGCGTCGCGGAACGCGGCTTCCTTGCGGCCTTCGGCCTGGAGGATCTGGCCCTGCTTGGCGCCTTCGGCGCGCAGGATCTCGGACTGGCGCTGGCCTTCGGCGGCGAGAATGTCGGCGCGCTTGACCCGCTCGGCCTTCATCTGCCGGCCCATGGCCTCGACGAGGTCGGCGGGCGGCACGATGTCCTTGATCTCGATACGGTTGACCTTGAGGCCCCAGGGCGACACCGCGGCGTCGACGACGCGGAGCAGGCGCTCGTTGATCTCGTCGCGATGCGACAGCACCTGGTCGAGATCCATCGCGCCCATCACCGAGCGGATGTTGGTCATGGTGAGGACGGTGATGGCCTGGGTCAGGTTGGAGACCTCGTAGCTCGCCTTCGCGGCGTCGAACACCTGGTAGAAGGCGACGCCGTCCACCGTCACGGTGGCGTTGTCCTTGGTGATGACCTCCTGCTCGGGGATATCGATCACCTGCTCCATCATGTTGATCTTGCGCCCGACGCGATCGAAATAGGGCACGATCAGATTGAGCCCGGGGCTCAGGGTCTGGGTGTATTTGCCGAACCGTTCGATGGTCCAGTCATAGCCCTGCGGCACCGTCTTCACGCCGGCGACCAGGGTGACGATGACGAGCAAAACCAGAACAATCGCGAAAATGTCGAAGCCGCTCATATATCCTCCAAGGCGGAAAAGCCGTTTCCCGCGCTGTCATTGGTCGGGATCGCGACCTTACCGGTTCAGCGGTCGCCGGTAACGTCGGTATCAGCGTGATTCTGCACAAGACGTGCGGACAAGGACCGGTCGCGATTATGTATTTGCGAAAGGCTCTTGAAAGCGAGCAGACGCAAACCTAGCGGCAAAAGTTAAGATTTCGAGCCGCACCGCGCGACTTGGTCTGAACGCCTCTCAAATCCAGCCCTGCAGCTCGCGCAGCACCAGGGTGCGGATCACGTCCATGCCGGGCTCGCTGTCGTTGAGACAGGGGATCGCGGAAAACTGTTCGCCGCCATTGTGCTTGAAGATCTCGGCGTTCTCCTGCGCGATCTCCTCCAGCGTCTCCAGGCAGTCGGCAGAGAAGCCGGGCGTCACCACCGCAATGCGGCGCACGCCTTCTTTGGCGAGCCGCTCCATGGTCTTGTCGGTGTAGGGCTGCAGCCACTCGTCATTGCCGAAGCGCGATTGGAAGGTCAGCAGCAGCTTCGTCTCATCCATGCCGAGCCGGCGGCGCAGGGCCTCGGTGGTGGCAACGCACTGGCCTTGATAGGGGTCGCCTTTGTCGACATAGGATTTCGGCATGCCGTGGAAGGAGGCGACGATCAGCTCCGGCTTGAACGGCAGGCTCGCCAGATGCGTCTCGATCGAGGTGGCGAGCGCCTCGATATAGGCCTCGTCCTCGTAGTAAGGCGGCGTCACCCGCAGCGTCGGCTGCGCGCGCAGCCGGGAGAGCACGCGGAACACTTCGTCACAGACGGTCGCCGAGGTCGGCGCGGAATATTGCGGATAGAGCGGGACGGCGAGGATGCGGTCGCACCCACGGGCGATCAGCCCGTCGATGCCCGACTTGATCGATGGATTGCCGTAACGCATCGCCCAGTCCACCACGACGTGATCGCGATCCGACAGCGCGGCCGCGAGCTTGTCGCTCTGCGAGCGCGTGATGGTCTTCAGCGGCGACTCGTTCTTCTCGGTGTTCCATATCTTCAGGTAGTCGAGCGCCTTGGTGCGGGGACGGCTGCGCAGGATGATCCCGTTCAGCACCACTTTCCAGATCAGGCCCTGATCCTCGATGACGCGGGCATCCGACAGAAATTCCTTCAAATAGACCCGCACGCCGGGCGCGTCGGCCGTATCAGGGGTGCCGAGATTGACCAGGAGCACGCCGACCCGCCCCCGGCTGGACTGAAGGAGGGGCTTCGCGGTCTCGATGGGGGCTATGGTCGTCATGATCCGTTGCGTCGCGCGTTGCACCGAACTTGTCAAGATTGGGCCGGTTTCGCTAGGGTCCGCGTCGAGGGGGAGGAACCATGACGCTGGCGGAATGGTGTGTATTCGGAGCGTTGTTGCTCTATCTGGTAACGATCGCTTCGATCAAATGGATCAGGTTTCGCGGATTCGACAATTCCCGGCCGCGTGACGCCGCCTTCTACGAAGACGCCCTCGCGCAGCGCGCGCTCGGCGCGCACCAGAACGGCATCGAGACCTTTCCGTTCTTCGCCTTCGCCGTCCTGCTTGCCGAGTATCGGGATTCGCCGCAGCGCCTGATCGACGAGCTGGCGGCGCTGTTCCTGATCGTGCGGATCGCCTACGTGCTGACCTATCTCGGCAACCGCCCGACGCTGCGCTCGATCCTCTGGAGCATCGGCTTTGCGATCAATCTCGGAATCTTCTTCATGCCCTTGTTGAAGAAGTTCTTGCCGGTGTGAGGCCTCTTCCTTCTCCCCTTGCCAAGGGGAGAGGGGAAGAAACACCTCAGAAGCACGTCGTCCGCTCGGCCGCGATGTAGCCGAACAGCAGGCCCGCGCCGAACAGCAGCACGAGCGCGGCGGCGCCGAATTCGATGCCGCGCATGAACAGCGCGCCGCCGCCGTCGCGGCCTGCGCTCAAGCGGGCGGCGACGTCCTTGGCGGAGACGGCGACGACGGCGATCGCAGCAACCGTGATCGCGGTGCCGAGCCCCATCAGGAAGGTCGCGGCGATGCCGGCCCAGAACAGGCCCTGGGCGAGCGCGAACACCAGCACCAGGATCGCGCCAGAGCAGGGACGGATGCCTACGGTCAGGATCGCGGCGAAGCCGCGCCGCCAGCCGCCTGGGCCGGCAAGCTCGCTCGGCGTAGGGCCGTGGGAATGGCCGCAATGCTCGTCATGGACGTGGTCGTGCTCGTGGCGATGATCGGCATCGGCTTGACCGTGATCGTGGTGATGGTGAGCATGGCCATGATGATCGTGGGCCTCATGATGATGGTGATGATCATGATGATCATGTGGCACGCCGGCGATCGCCGGCACCGGCTGGGCTGCCTGCAGCGCACGGATGAAAGTGCGGCCCTTGACCCAGACCAGCCGCAGGCCGAACAGCGCGATCAGGCCATAGCTCGCGATCTCGATGGCGCCTTCCGCCTTGCACATCGTCTTTGCGGTCGCGTTCAGCACCCAGGCCGAGATGCCGACGATGAGGATGGCGACCAGCGACTGCATCAGCGCCGAGGCAAACGACAGCGCGATGCCGCGCCGCGCGGTCTCGCGGTTGGCAACGAGATAGGAGGCAATCACCGCCTTGCCGTGGCCGGGCCCTGCGGCGTGGAAGATGCCATAGGCGAACGAGATGAACAGCAGCGTCCACACCGCCGAGCCGTCGGTCTTCGCGGCGCGGATGGTCGCGGACATCTGGCGATAGAATTCAGACTGTTTTGCGAGCAGCCAGCCGATGAAGCCGCCTGCCTCGGGCTCGGCGGCCTGCGCCGGACGCGGCGCGCCAAAGGGGTTTTGCGCGAGGAGATCATGGAGGGCGGCATCGGCCGCGGCCACCACGACGACAACCGCAGCACAGGCGAGCAACTCGCGCGCGAGCGGGGAGAGTTGCGGCCTCAAGGGCAATCCACCGTGATCTTGTTGGCGAACATCATGCCAAAATTCGAGTTCTCGCCGTTGATGAAGGTCTGCTCGTTGAGCTTCTGCGCGGACGCGGTGCCGTCGCTGGGCCGATCGAGCTTCATCTGGCAGCCGGCGGGCGCGCCGACCAGCTTGACCGGATTGTCCTTGGCCATCTGGAAGTCGATGAAGTAGGAGCGGTCGAACACTTCGAGCACCAGTTGCTTGGGCTTGACCGGGTTCTTCAGCGGCAGCGTGAAGTGCAGGGTCAGCACCGTATCCTTGTAGTCGAGAAAGTAGTCGACCGGCTCCTGGAATCGCTCCTTCTTGCCGTCGGCTCGCGCGAAGGTGAAGTAGGCGTATTCCTTCAGCGACTCGACATTGGTCTGCGCGAGCGGCCCCAGCTCCTCGCGCGTATAGGCGCCCTTGGTCTTGCTCTCGAGCCCCTGCACCGCATAGGCCGAGAACATGTCGTCAAACGTCCAGGCGTGGCGCACCCCGGTGATGCTGCCGTCGGGCGCATAGACGAGCTCGCTGGTCGCGGTGATCCAGACATGCGGATGCGCGTGCGCCACGCTTGCCGCGAGCGTGAGGCCGGCGGCAAGCAGCAGTCCGAACAGGGCGCGCATGCCCATCAAGCCGCCTTCGGCGCGTCGAGCAGGCCGCGGCGGCGCAGCAGCGCGTCGGGCTCCGGCGGCCGGCCGCGGAAGGCCTCATAGGCGGCCTCCGGATCGACCGATCCGCCCGAGGAGTAGATGTCGTCGTGCAGGCGCTTGGCGATGGCGGGATCGAAGATGTTGCCGGCCTCCTCGAACGCGCCGAAGGCGTCGGCGTCCATCACCTCCGACCACATGTAGCTGTAATAGCCGGCGGCATAATGGTCGCCGGAGAAGATGTGGCCGAATTGCGTCGGCCGGTGGCGCAGCGAGATCTCCTCGGGCATGCCGATCTTCTCCAGCTCCTTCTTCTCGAACGCGCGCACATCCTGCGCGGCCGAAGCCGGCTGGGTGTGGAATTCGAGATCAACCAGCGCCGAGGAGACGAACTCGACGGTGGCAAAGCCCTGGTTGAATTTCCGCGCCGCGAGGAAGCGCTGGAGCAGATCGTCCGGCAGCGGCTCGCCGGTCTGGTAGTGGCGAGCGAACTGCTGCAGCACCTCGGGTCGCTCCTGCCAGTGCTCGTAGAGCTGCGAGGGCAGCTCGACGAAATCGGTGAACACGGAGGTCCCCGACAGCGACGGATAAGTCACGTTGGAGAGCATGCCGTGCAGGCCGTGACCGAATTCGTGGAACAGGGTGCGGGCATCGTCCGGCGACAGCAGCGAGGGCTCGCCGCCGGCGCCCTTGGCGAAATTGCAGACATTGATGATCAGCGGCGCGATCTCGCCGTCGAGCTTCTGCTGGTCGCGCAGCGAGGTCATCCAGGCGCCGGAGCGCTTCGACGGCCGGGCATAGTAGTCGCCATAGAACAGCGCCTTGTGCTTGCCGTCCGGTCCCTTCACTTCCCAGACCCGGACGTCCGGGTGCCAGACCGGAACATCCTTGCGCTCGGCGAAGGTGATGCCGAACAGGCGCGTGGCACAAGCGAAGGCCGCGGCAATCATGTTGTCGAGGGTCAAATAGGGCTTGATCGCGGCGTCATCGAAATTGGCGCGCTGCAGGCGGAGCTTCTCGGCATAGAAGCGCCAGTCCCAGGGCGCGAGCTTGAAGTTGCCGCCGTCGGCCGTGATCAGCGCCTGCATCTCGTCGCGATCGGCGAGCGCTCGCGCCCGCGCCGGCTTCCAGACCCGCTCAAGCAGGCCGCGCACCGCATCAGGCGTCTTGGCCATGGAATCCTCGAGCCGGTAGGCCGCGAAGGTGGGGTAGCCCAGGAGCTTGGCGCTCTCCTCGCGCAGCTTCAGGATCTCGACGATGGTCGTGTTATTGTCGTTGGAATTGCCGTTGTCGCCGCGCGCCGTGAAAGCCTTATAGACCTTCTCGCGCAGGTCACGCCGCGCCGAGCTCTTCAGGAACGGCTCGCTCGAGGAGCGCGACAGCGTCACGATGGCCTTGCCGGCCATGCCGCGCTCTTCCGCCGCAGCCTTGGCGGCCGCGACGAAGCTCTCCGGCAGACCCTGACGGTCGGCCTCGCCAAGCTCCATGAACCAGTCCTGCTCGTCGCCGAGCAGATGATGGCTGAAGCCGGTGCCGAGCTGGGCGAGTTTCTCGTTGATCTCCGCCATGCGCTTTTTGGCTTCTTCAGAAAGGCCGGCGCCGGAGCGGTGGAAGCGGGTGTAGGTACGCTCCAGCAAGCGAAGCTGCTCCGGGCTGAGATCAAGCGCGGCGCGGTTCTCGTGCAGCTGGGCGATGCGGCCAAACAGCACGGCGTTCATCATGATGGGATTCCAGTGCCGCGCCATCCGCAGCGAGACCTCCTTGTCGATCTCCAGGATGGCGGGATTGGAATGCGCCGAGACGAGGTCGTAGAAGACGGCCGCGACCTTGTTGAGCAGCTTGCCCGAGCGCTCCAGCGCCGTGATGGTGTTGGCGAAGTCGGCCGCGGCGGGATCGTTGGTGATCGCCGCGATCTCGGCGGAATGATCGGCGAAGGCCTGCTCGAAGGCCGGGAGGAAATGCTCCGGCTCGATCTCGTCGAAGGGCGGAGTCGCGAACGGCGTCACCCAGGCCTTCAGCAGCGGATTGGTCTCGGAGTCCGTAGTTTGGCGGGGTTCTGACATTGCAAGTCCCGGTTTTTGAGCTGATTTGTTGCGGCCAGCTATAGCATGCGATGGGGCTTTTTTGGGCCATTTGGCCTTGCTCCCGCCCGCCTTTTCAGGGAGATTGCGGCCCTCGAAGCCTAGGGATCCCTGAGCCCATGAACGCGCCCTCCTCGTCCTCCCGTCAGATCGTCTGGCCGAGCGTCATCACTGTCATCAGCGCCGCCATCCTGATCGGCGCCGAAGTGTTCGGCGCTGCGTTTGCCGGCGGCTGGGCGCTCGCGATCCTGTTCGGGCTCGGCGACCAGGGCACGCACATCCTGCAGGCCGTGCTGTTCGCGCTCGGCGTGCTCGTGATGACGGCCTTCGTCCGCGCAGCTCAGCGCGTCGAACCCTTCACGAAGCGCGGCTGACGCTTCCTCGCGCGCGTCAGACACGCGCACGACACCGAAAACTTAACGCGCGTTCATCTTCCGCGTCGCTCGCGCAACACTGCGCAAGCAGATGTTAGGCAATTCCGCCCGCAGCCTAAAAAAATTCTTGCGAAGCGGAGTCAAAAGCCTTATGTGCGCTCTTGCCCAATTTCGCACGTGCCTGTGGTCGTGTGTCAGTCGGTAGGTATCCGGACAAGAGGCCGGACAGCCGCCAAGGGGTGAAGAAGCCGAGGGGCTCTTCGGAAGTGCGGAAGTCGAAAGACCCAAAAGTCTGAAGACTGAAAGCAAACCCGGAGCGTCCAGCATCTCTCTCAAAGAGATGCCTTGTCGAAGGTGACTTCACTTTTTGCAACCGTGACTGGCAGCCGGAGGCGAACCGGCGCACCCCGCTCTCAACGGGGGACGCGACTTAAAGCAACGACGGATCGGGCTTTTTTGGTCTCTACCGGCAGTCCAACGCCGGCGCGGGCTACTGAAAAGGCTTGTCCTTCATTGCCAGGTGTGCGGGCGGGAAATTCCCAACCAATCCACGGCAGCACAGTCTGATTTGAGTCTTTGGCTCGTCGCGCCTCCATCGCGCGATCTGGCCGGGGCGCTTATCCGACGACATTTTTTGAACGGATCCCCGTCGCTGGGCCGTTTGGGAGAGTGCTATGACCGAACGTATTCAGGAATTCCTGCGCAACCGCCGCAGCGAGGGCCAGGACACCGAGCCTTGCCTCGTGGTCGACCTCGAAGTCGTGCGCGACAACTACCAGACCTTTGCCAAGGCGCTGCCCGACAGCCGTGTGTTCTATGCCGTCAAGGCGAACCCGGCACCGGAAGTGCTGGCCCTGCTCGCCTCCATGGGCTCCTGCTTCGACACCGCGACGGTCGCCGAGATCGAGATGGCGCTGGCCGCGGGTGCGACGCCCGACCGCATCTCCTTCGGCAACACGATCAAGAAGGAGCGCGACATCGCGCGCGCCTTCGCGCTCGGCATTCGCCTGTTCGCGGTCGATTGCACCGCCGAGGTCGAGAAGATCGCCCGTGCCGCTCCCGGCGCGAAGGTATTCTGCCGCATCCTCTATGACTGCGCCGGCGCCGAGTGGCCGCTGTCGCGCAAGTTCGGCTGCGACCCGGAGATGGCCGTCGATGTGCTCGACGCTGCCAAGCGCCTGGGCCTGGAGCCGTGCGGCATCTCCTTCCATGTCGGCTCGCAGCAGCGCAAGGTGAAGGCGTGGGACCGTGCGCTGGCGATGGCCTCGCAGGTGTTCCGCGACTGCGCCGAGCGCGGCATCAACCTGTCCATGGTCAACATGGGCGGCGGCTTCCCGACCAAGTACCTGAAGGACGTGCCGCCGGTGGTGACCTACGGCCGCTCGATCTTCCGCGCGCTGCGCAAGCATTTCGGCAACCAGATTCCGGAGACCATCATCGAGCCGGGCCGCGGCATGGTGGGCAACGCCGGCATCATCGAATCCGAGGTCGTGCTCATCTCGAAGAAGAGCGACGAGGACGAAGTGCGCTGGGTCTATCTCGACATCGGCAAGTTCGGCGGTCTCGCCGAGACCATGGACGAGTCGATCCGTTACGCCATCCGCACCCGTCACGACGGCGCGGACATGACGCCGTGCGTGCTCGCGGGCCCGACCTGCGATAGCGCCGACGTGCTGTACGAGAAGAATCCGTATCCGCTCCCCGTCACGCTCGAGATCGGCGACAAGCTGCTGATCGAAGGCACCGGGGCCTATACGTCGACCTACTCGTCGGTGGCGTTCAACGGTATCCCGCCGCTGAAGACCTTCCACATCTAGGCAGCCTCTCTTTTCTGAGGCCTGATGAACCCGGGAGCCGGCTTGCCGGCTCCCTCCCTGACATTGCCATTCTGACGACGCCTTGGATCGGCGTGCTTCGCGCACGCCCGTTCAAGCGGGGACTGACGCGCCATGACTGCTTTTCGGAAGCCACAAGTCGCCCTCACTTCGAAAGCCGCTCCGTTCGCGATCCGCAGCGAGCGTGCTGCCGACGTCGCCGCCCGTGAAACGCTGCTGGATGCCTCCTTTGGCGAGAACCGCCATGACCGCACCTGCCAGCGCCTGCGCGACGGACGTGCACCTGCCGCCGGCCTTGCGCTGTCGGCTGTGCGCGAGGGGACGCTCGTGGGAACCGTGCGGCTGTGGCACGTCAGCGCCGGAGGCAGGCCCGCTCTGGTCCTCGGACCACTGGCGGTGGACCCTGCCTGCCGCGAGCTCGGGATCGGCGCCGCGCTGATGCAACAAGCGCTGGCCGCCGCCCGGGCGCGCGGGCATGAAGCGGTGATCCTGCTCGGCGATGCCCCCTATTACGCCCGCTTCGGTTTCTCGCCCGAGAAGACCGGTGCATTGATGCTGCCCGGCCCGTTCGAGCGCGACCGCCTGCTGGCGATCGAATTCCAGACCGGTGCGCTGGATGGCGCCGAGGGGATGATCGTCCCGACCGGTGCGGCCCTGCCCAAACGGAGGGTAGTTCGCGCCCTCGAAGCGCACGCGGCCTAAGGAATCGCCATGATGGCGAGACCGAAGCCGCATTGAGCGGCAACGACCGGCCGTGCCTGTGCCAAGCTCACCTCCTTTGGGGTTGCGCAGGCCCCGGAAACGCCCTTTAACCCCACGAAATTCCCCTTCAGTCGAGGCCCATGACCATGTCCCGCCGCCTGATTTCCACGGGCTCCCCGTTTGAGAAGACCGCCGGCTACAGCCGCGCCGTGATCGACGGCGACTTTGCCTTCGTCGCGGGAACCACCGGCTACGATTACGCGACCATGAGCATGCCGTTCGATGTCACCAGCCAGTCACGCAACTGCTTCAAGACCATCGAAGCGGCCCTGAAGGAGGGTGGATTCGAGATGGCCGACATCGTCCGCGTGACCTACTACCTCACCGACGCCAAGGATGCAGACGCCCATTTCGCTGTCTGCGGCGAAGTCCTCGGCGAGATTCGCCCGGCCGCAACGCTTCTCGTCGTCTCGGCGCTGTACAAGCCCGAAATGAAAGTCGAGATCGAAGCGACCGCCAAGCGCCGCAGCATCTGACAAGCGCCGCAGCGCCTGATCCCCCCTCACCCATTGTCTGCCAGCACGTTCCGGAGAAACCATCCCATGAGCCACCCCTCGCAGATCTACGCGAAGATCACTGGTCCCATCGTCATGGTCGGCTTCGGCTCCATCGGCAAAGGCACGCTGCCGATGATCGAGCGGCATCTCGACTACGACAAGTCGCGCATCACCGTGATCGATCCCAAGGACGAGGGCCGCAAGGCACATTGCGAGAAGCAGAATGTGCGCTTCATCCAGAAGGGCGTGACCAGGGACAATTATCGTGAATTGCTGACCCCGCTGCTCACCGAAGGCGGCGGCCAGGGGTTTTGCGTCAATCTCTCGGTCGACACCGGCTCCACCGACATCATGGAGCTCTGCAACGAGCTCGGCGCTCTCTATATCGACACCGTCAACGAGCCCTGGCTCGGCTTCTATTTCGATTCGTCGAAGGGTCCGGAAGCACGCTCCAACTACGCGCTTCGCGAAGCGACGCTGGCCGCCAAGAAGGCGCGTCCCGCCGGCTCGACGACGGCCGTCTCCTGCTGCGGCGCCAATCCCGGCATGGTCTCCTTCTTCGTCAAGCAGGCGCTGCTCAACGTCGCCGCCGATCTGAAGCTCAATGCCCCCAAGCCGAAGACCAAGGCCGAATGGGCGGATCTGATGCGGCAGGCGGGCATCAAGGGCATCCACATCGCCGAACGCGACACCCAGCGCTCCAAGTCGCCGAAAGAGCCTGACGTCTTCGTCAACACCTGGTCGGTGGAAGGCTTCCTGTCGGAAGGCGTGCAGCCGTCCGAGCTCGGCTGGGGCACGCATGAGAAGTGGATGCCGGAGAATGCGCGGACCCACGAGGCCGGCTGCGGCGCTGCCATCTATCTGATGCAGCCCGGCGCGAACACGCGCGTGCGCACCTGGTGCCCAACCCGCGGCGCGCAGTATGGCTTCCTCGTCACCCACAACGAATCGATCTCGATCGCCGATTACTTCACCGTGCGCGACGCATCGGGCACCGCGGTCTACCGGCCGACCTGCCACTATGCCTATCACCCGGCCGACGACGCCGTGCTGTCACTGCATGAGATGTTCGGCCGCGCCGCCAAGATGCAGGAGAAGCACCACATCCTCGACGAGAACGAGATCGTCGACGGCATCGACGAGCTCGGCGTGCTGCTGTTCGGCCACGACAACAACGCCTACTGGTACGGCTCGCAGCTCTCCATCGAAGAGACCCGCAAGCTCGCGCCCTATCAGAACGCCACCGGCCTGCAGGTGACCTCCGCCGTGCTCGGCGGCATGGTGTGGGCGCTGGAAAACCCGAACGAAGGCATCGTCGAAGCCGACGAGATGGATTTCGACCGGCTGCTGGAAATCCAGCTGCCTTATCTCGGTCCGGTGAAGGGCTTCTACACCGACTGGACGCCGCTGACGGATCGTCCGGGACTGTTTCCGGAAGATATCGATACGAGCGATCCCTGGCAGTTCCGGAATGTTCTGGTGCGGTGAGGAGAGGCTCTCTCTTCGTCATTCCGGGGCGCGCCACTTGGCGCGAACCCGGAATCCATCGAGCGGCATGACATGCGGAGAAATGGATTCCGGGCTCGCGCTCAGCGCGCCCCGGAATGACGGAGAGGCCTACTTCTCCCTGATCGGCGGCGCAATCTTCTCGGCTGGAGCCGCCGGCAACGCCGGCTTCGCAGCGCCCTGCGTCTGCGGATCGGGGCGCGCGGGCTCTGGAGCCGGCGTGGTCGGCCGGTCGCCGCCAGGCTTGGCTTCCGCGGGAGTTTTGCTCTGATCGTGGGACGGCGTGCCTTGGAGCGGCTGCGTCGCCTGCGCCAGCTCCATGCGACCTTCAGCGCGGATTTGCGCGATCGATACCCCCGATATCACGATGCCGGCCGCAACCAGCAAGCAGGCGATCATGAAGTCGAGTTTCAGTCTGCGCTTGTCATTGCCGGTCATGTCGATCACCGCCTTTGTCCGCGATATCAACGAAGTCGCCGGGCCGCGGTTCCGTTGCCGCTGAAGCCGGGAACCGCATCTTCGCGCGCCAAAACGCCGCGCTCAATCCGTGGTGCTGACTTCCCAGGTGGCGTGGCGCACGCCCGGCAGGTGCTGGAGATCGGTCGCCACAGCGTTCAGCTCGTTCGGGTCCACCGCACTCGCGACCAGCCTTGCGACGATCTCCAGGACGTCCTCGCTGATATCGACCACCTCGACATCGGCCACCGAATATTTCGCGCCCTCGAGCTTCTCGATGAGACGGTCGCGCATGTCGGGCAACGCATCTGTCGCGACCGCGAGCTTGAAATAGTAGGTCGCTTCCGAGGTCTTCTCGTTCAGCGGGATGCGGTTGATGGCATTGACCAGGGGGCGGAGCATCGTATTGCCGGCGATGACGAACACGGTCAGAGCCGCGGCCTGCGCGACCATGTCGGCGCCGGCGCAGGAGCCGACGGCCGCGGACGCCCACAAGGTCGCTGCGGTGTTGAGCCCGCGCACGTCCATGCCCTGCTTCATGATGACACCGGCCCCGAGGAAGCCGATGCCGGAGACGACATAGGAGATTACGCGGACCGCACCGTCGGAGCCCGTCAGATGCATGGCGAGATCGACGAACGCGGCCGCGCCGACCGCGACCAGCACATTGGTGCGCAGGCCCGCGGTGCGCTGGCGATACTGCCGCTCGGCGCCGATCAGCGTGCCCAGCACGAAGGCCGTGAACAGGCTGACCAGCGTGTCGGCGAAATCAGCAATCTGGAAGGTCGTCAGAAACCGCATGGCCCCCTATACGGTCAGAACGATGACAGATTAAAGCTCCAGCATTCCGCCATCGCCATTCTCGTCGGCGAAGGCCAGCAGCGTACCCTTGGCATTCCACGCCAGCGCGGCGACGGGCGGCGTGCCGTTGCGGCGGACCAGGATCTCGGCGCCGTCTTCCAGCCGCACCATCAGCACGGTGCCGTCGCTGTAGCCGGCGGCGAAGATGTCGTTCTTCGGATGGCAGGCGACCACGGAGACGCGCGCCTGCAGCGGCGCGAGCATCGCGGGCTCCTTGCCCATCGGGCCGTCCTTGCTGGCGAACGGCCACAGGATCACGGTGTCGGCGCCCGAGGTCGCGAGCGCCTTGCCGCCCGCGCTCCACGACATCGAACGGACGCGGCCGGGATAGCCGGTCATGCGCATGTGACGGTTGTCAGCGAGCCGCCATCCGTGCAGCGCCGCCTCATGCATCGTGGTGACGAGGAATTTGTTGTCCGGGCTGAAGGTGACGCCGAGATGCGACCCGGCCCAGGGCAGGAATTCGGCCGAGTCCGCCATGTTCGGAAACCACAGCGTCGCGCCGTTGTAGTGCGCGATCGCCAGCCGCAGCCCCTTGGGCGCGAACGCAAGGCCGCCGACGGTGGAGGGCACCTCGAGCGACTTCTCTTCATTCTTGCCGCTCTTGACGAATGCGAACTTCCCGGCCGACCAGGCATAGGCTCCGTCGGGATGCAGCGCGACCGCGTCGATCCAGCGCCGCTTCGGGTCGGTGGCAAGCAATGCCACCTCGCCCTTTGCGTCGAGCGACACGACCTTGCCGTCGTCGCCGCCCATGATCAGGCGCTTGCCGTCGGAGGCGGTGGACAGAATGCCGCCGCCGTGCACGGCGACCTTGGTGATCTCTCCCTTGGCATCGACCAACGCAACGTTTTCCTCGGCCCCGACGAAGGCGGCGCGGGGCCCAAGGAAATGCACCGATGTCACGCCCATGCCGAGCGTGACCGGCTTGACGCGGTCGGTGACGGAGACGATCGAGGCTGAATCCGGGGCCGGCGTAAACTCTTTCATCACGAGACGATGCAGCTCTCGAAGCCCTTGCGAATGAGATCTTCGGGCAATTCGCGGCCGATGAAGACGAGGCGGCTCTGGCGCGGCTCGCCGTCCTTCCACTTCCGCTGGTGGTCGCCCTCCAGCATCATGTGGACGCCCTGGAAGACGTAGCGGTCGTCGTCGTCGTGGAAGGACAAGATGCCCTTGGAGCGCAGGATCTTGCCGCCCTCGACCTGCACCAGGTTCTGCAGCCAGGGCATGAACACGTTCGGATCGAGCGGCTTGTCGGACTTGAGCGACAGCGACTGCATGTCCTCGTCGTGATAATGCTTCAGGCCGTGGCCGTGATCATGGTGGTGATGATGGTCGTGGCCGTGATGATCATGGTCGTGGTCATGATCGTCGGCCTCCAGGAAATCCGGTTCGATCTCCAGAATGCGGTCGAGGTCGAACGCGCCGCGGTCGAGCACGTCGGCCAGCGCCACCGAGCAGCGCTCGGTGCGATGCAGCTTGGCATAGGGGTTGATGGCGCGGATGCGGGCCTCGACCTCGGCAAGCTCGGCCTTGGTGACGAGATCGGTCTTGTTGAGCACGATGACGTCGGCAAAGGCGATCTGGTTCTTGGCTTCGGGCGCATCCTTGAGCCGGTCTGACAGCCATTTGGCATCGGCAACCGTGACGACCGCGTCGAGCCGGGCGTTCTTCTGCACGTCCTCGTCGACGAAGAAGGTCTGGGCGACGGGCGCCGGATCGGCGAGCCCGGTGGTCTCGACGATGATGGCGTCGAACTTGCCCTTGCGCTTCATCAAGCCATCCATGATGCGCACGAGATCGCCGCGCACGGTGCAGCAGATGCAGCCGTTGTTCATCTCGAACACTTCCTCATCGGCGCCGATGATGAGGTCGTTGTCGATGCCGATCTCGCCGAATTCGTTGACGATGACGGCGTATTTCTTGCCGTGGTTTTCCGACAGGATGCGGTTGAGCAGCGTGGTCTTGCCGGCACCGAGATAGCCGGTCAGGACGGTCACGGGAATTTTCTGGGACGCTTCAGACATAACAACTCCGGACGTAGGGCTTCCGCGCGACGCAAGGCGGGGTGGCCCCTGCCCTAGTGGTCAAGCGCGCTGGTCAGGGCCTTTATATTGTGCCTGACCATATCAATGTAAGTGGGTGCAGGCCCCTTTTCACCCGTCAAACCGTCCGAAATCAGGGTCCCGCCGACCTTTACCCCGGTCTCGGTCGCAATCCGCCGAATCAGCCGGTCGTCACTGATATTTTCCAGGAAGACCGCCGGGATTTTTTGGGCCTTGATCTGGCCGATGATACCAGCGATGTCCCGCGCGCTGGGCTCGGTTTCCGTGGAAACGCCCAGGGGGGCGATGAACTGGACGCCGTATTCGGCGGCGAAATAGCCGAAGGCGTCGTGGGTGGAGATCACCTTGCGGCGCTCCGGCGGGATCTTGGCCACGGCTTCCCGAACCTCACGGTCGAGCGTTTCGAGCTTTTCCAGGTAGGCCTTGGCCTGGGCGCGGAAGAACTCCGCGTCGTCAGGATCGGCCGCGACCAGCGCATTGGCGATGTCGGTGACGTAGACTTTGACGTTGGGAACGGACTGCCAGGCGTGGGGATCCACGGCCGAACCAAGCTTCAGGGGCGTAATCCCGGCGCTCGCGGTGACCACTTGCGCCCTGGCTCCGGAGGATTGCACGAGCCGCGGCAACCAGCCCTCGAGGCCGAGCCCATTGACGATGACGAGCTTTGCGTCCGCGATCCGCTTCGCATCGCTTGGCGCGGGCGTGTAGACGTGGACGTCGCTATCGGGGCCGACCAGCGTCGTCACATTGACCCGGTCGCCGCCGATAGTGCGGACGAAATCGCCGAGAATGGAAAAGCTGGCGACGACGTTGAGCCGTTCCGCGGCGCGCAGCGGCGAAGCGACCAGCAGCAAGGCGAGGAGCACGAGGAAGCGCATCGCTGTCAGGCCTCCAGATGCCGGCCGGGAAACAACTGGCGGACGATGCCGCCGACGCGGCCGAACAGGACCGAGACGATGTAGAGCACGGTCGCCACCAGGATGATCGCAGGGCCGGAGGGCACGCGGGTCTGGAACGACAGCACGAGGCCGGCATAGCCGGAGACGGTGGCGGCGACCACCGCGATGCAGATCATCATTGTGAGATCGCGCGACCAGAATCGCGCGATGCCGGCCGGCAGGATCATCAGGCCGACCGCCAGCAACGTGCCGAGTGCCTGAAAGCCGTTGACGAGGTTGATGACGACGAGCGCGAGGAAGGCGAGATGCGCAGGGCCGCCGGCGCGGCTCACGGTCCGCAGGAATAGCGGATCCACACTCTCGATCACCAGCGGACGGTAGATCACCGCGAGCACCAGCAGCGTCACGGTGGCATTGAAGGCCACCACCAGCAGGGTCTGGTCGTCCATCGCGAGGATGTTGCCGAACAGCACGTGCAACAGGTCGATATTGGTGCCTTTGATCGACACGATGGTCACGCCGAGCGCCAGCGAGGCCAGATAAAAGGTCGCAAGCGACGCATCCTCCTTCAACCCGGTCGAGCGCGCGACCACGCCGGCGAGGATCGCCACCGCAAAGCCGGCGATCAGGCCGCCGGCCGTCATCGCGAACAGATTGAGCCCGGAGAGCAGGAAGCCTACGGCCGCACCGGGCAGGATCGCATGCGCCATGGCGTCGCCGACGAGGCTCATCCGCCGCAGCATCAGGAACACGCCGATCGGCGCGCCGGCGAGCGACAGCGCGATGACGGCGGCGAGCGCCCGCCGCATGAACTCGAATTCGGTGAACGGACCGATCAGGGCGTCATAGACCATCTGACGTCACGCCGCTTGCGAGCGGGCGTCGTCGGCCCCGCAGGCCGCGGCACCGTCGTCGAAGGCTTCGCACATCCGCATCGCGACCATCAGGTTCTCCGGGGTCAGCACCTCCGCCGTCGGTCCCCAGGCCACGGGGCCGCGCGCCAGCACCAGGGTCTCGCTGAAATGGGTGCGCACCATCTCCATGTCGTGCAATGCGGCCAGCACGGTGCGGCCCTCGCCGTGCCAGTGCTTGACCAGCGCAAGCAGGTCGGTCGTGGTCTTGCTGTCGATGGCATTGAAAGGCTCGTCGAGCACGATCAGACGTGCATCCTGAAGCAGCACGCGCGCAAACAGCACGCGCTGCATCTGCCCACCCGAGAGCGTGCCAAGGGGACGGTTCTCGAAGCCGTTGAGGCCAACGGAAGCGATCGCGCGGAGGATCTTTTCGCGCGCAGCCTTGCCGATGCCGCCGAACAGGCCGGTCGCCCGCCACAGCCCGGTCGCGACGAAATCGAACACCGAGATGGGAAAGCTGCGGTCGATCTCCGCGCTCTGCGGCAGATAGGCGATGTCGCGGGAGTCGAGCCCGCCGAGATGGATGCTGCCGTCGAGCGGCCGGAGGATGCCGACGATACCGCGCAGCAGCGTCGACTTGCCGGCCCCGTTCGGACCGATCACGGCGACCAGCGCGCCGGAGGCGACCTCGCCATTGAGGTGGTGCACGGCCGGATGCCGGTCGTAGCCGAGCGTGACGTTGTGGAAATGCACGGCCGCCATGATCACCTCATCGCCAGGAAGACCACGCCCCAGAGCACGGCACAGACGGCCAGCGCGGCCGAAAGGCGCCCGGCCACGGTCATGCGCAGGATCGACCAAGGCGCGGCCTGGGCCGGATGCGGCGAGGCCGCGTCGTGGACATGGGCGTGGCTGTGATCGTGCCCATGCGAATGCGCGTGGTCAGGAAAGTGACCCTGGGAATGACCATGGGCATGGTCGTGGGGATGGGCGGGGGACGCGGCGGGAACCATGCCATTGACGTTATATTATAACATTACCCCTGTCCACGGCTGGCTCAGGGCTTGCCGATCACCATTGCGATCGCGGCCGCCACGAACGGGAACGGCACCGACACGGCGCAGCGGAACCAGACGAAACGGGCCGGCATGAACGGGATTTCCCACAAAATTACCCGCTGGAAAGCGAACAGGGCCCAGGCCACGACATAAGCGACCACCTGGGGCACCCCGCCGCCAGACTTCAACGCCACCGTGCCGATGGAAAAGCCGATCACGGGGCCGCCGGGCGTGGCCGCCCCGGCGACCACGGCGGTTGCGACGCCCAGCCAGCCGCTGTCCGGCCCGAGCCAGCCGGTGATCACCTCCTGCGGGATGATGGCGGCGATATAGCCGGAGCCGATCACGCCGAGCGCGATCCGGGGCACGATGTTGATGAAGTCCATCGAGCCTTCGCGTAGCGAGGCCTTGAACACCGGAGGGCCGCGGCGGAAGGCGATCAGGCCGACGCCGAACACCGAGCCCCACAACAGGATGTCGATCAGGAGCGCTGCGCTCATGCCGCATCCTCGTCGCTGCCGCGCTTCGGATAGAGCCGGACATAGACGAAGCGGCCGAGCGCGCCGGCGAGCACCGGCAGCGGCAGCGAGATGACGATCCGCCACAGTGTGAAATCAGTGCCCATGATCGGGATTTCCCAGGCCACCGCGCGGCCATAGCCGATCAGGGTCCAGCTCACGACCATGGCGATGGTGGCACCGAAATCGGCGCCGACCGCCAGCAGCGCGCTCGCCACCGGATAGGCGGTGAAGGGCCCGCCGGGCAGGATCGCGCCGAACGCGGTACCGATCAAAAGGCCCCTCAACCCGGATTTCGGCCCGAGCGAGCGCGAGACTCTTTCGTGCGGCAATATCTCGGAGATGAACGCGCCGAGCAGGCAGCCGGCCAGCACGCGCGGCAGGATACCGCCGAACAGCGAGAGGTCGTGGGTCAGAATATCGAGGACACCGTCGGTGCCGTCACGCCGCCAGACCAGAGCTGCGCTCACCGCCACCAGCGCCGCAATGATGATCGTCGACCAGCCGATCGGCTTGCGCACACGCCCCGGTCGCGGCTCGGACTCTGCGTCGTCGGCAGGCGCCGGATTTTTCGGGGAAGGGTCTGACAAATGGCTCGGTCGGATCGAGGGTGATGCCCGTCCTGATTAAGGGCGGCGCCCCATCGATGCAAACGGTAGGATGACAGACCCTTGCGCGCATTGCGCAGGACTCGGCCGTTCAATTCCGCACAGCAAAAAGGCGGCCGCGCGAGCGACCGCCTCTTCGTCATTCCGGGGCGCGCGAAGCGCGAGCCCGGAATCTATCCATCCATTCGGGATGACGCCCGATGGCTTCCGGGCTCGGCGCTGACGCGCCGCCCCGGAATGACGGAGTAAAACTTACGCCTTGTCGAACAGGGACTCGACGTATTCCCAGTTCACGAGGTTCTCGACGAACGCCTTGAGATAGTCGGGACGGCGATTGCGATAGTCGATGTAGTAGGAGTGCTCCCAGACGTCCACGCCGAGGATCGGAGTGGCGCCGTGCACCAGCGGATTCTCGCCGTTCGGGGTCTTGGCGATTTCGAGCTTGCCGTTCTTGACCTGGAGCCAGGCCCAGCCGGAGCCGAACTGGCCGACGCCAGCCGCCTGGAAGTCGGTCTTGAACTTCTCGAAGCCACCGAGGTCTTCGTTGATCTTCTTCTCGAGCTTGCCCGGCAGCTTGGTGCCGCCGCCATTGGGCTTCATCCAGCTCCAGAAGTGGATGTGGTTGTAGTGCTGGCCGGCGTTATTGAACACGGCCGGGTTCTTGCCGAACGAGCCCTTGACGATCTCCTCAAGGGACTTGCCTTCCCATTCGGTCCCCTTGAGCGCGTTGTTGCCGTTGGTGACGTAGGCCTGATGATGCTTGTCGTGGTGGAATTCCAGCGTCTCCTTCGACATGAACTGGCCGAGGGCGTCATAGGCGTAAGGGAGTGGGGGGAGCGTAAAGGTCATGGGATGTTGTCCGCGACTGATGGGGAACTAGCTTAACGGGGACTCTTATAGAAGGTTCCGCTGCCGTTAAATACCGCGAATTTGCGAAAACACGTGATGCGTCGGCTGGGTCGGATTGCATAAAATCGGCGCAGGTATGTGGGGCGCTTTAAGAGGGGCCGGAAAATATCATTGCCTTTGAGGCGCTTATGACAGAAGGGACACACCACGCGCAGATGCGAAAGAAAGAACAATGAGCATCGAAATCGACATTCTGAACGGCGACGCCTCGTGGCGGATCGCCGAGCCTCTGCATCAGGCGGTCTGGGGCCCGCAACAGGTTGCGGACAAGCCCTGGGCTCACGTCAAATGGGCCAATGCCGATCTGCGCGTGCTGATCGAGACGCCCGAGGACGGCCTCGTCTGCCATGTCGGCATCTACTTCCGCACCGCTACCTGGAACGGGCAAAAGGTCCATATCGGCGGCATCGGCGGTGTTTGCACCCGCGAGGACCAGCGCGGTCGCGGCTATGCGACCGTGGCGATCGACGCGGCGGTGCACACCATGCGGGCCAACGAGGCGGTGCGCTTCGCACTGCTGTTCTGCGAACCACACAATTTTACGTTCTACGAAACCCGGAGCTGGCTGCCCTTCAAGGGTGAGGTCTATTGCGAGCAGCCGGAGGGGCGGATCCGCTTCGACCATATGGCGCCCTACGTCTTCAACATCGTCCGGGCGCCGACGCTGGGCATCGTCGACCTATGCGGCCTGCCGTGGTGAGCCCTGCGTGACCGGAGGGCTGGTGCCGGAGAGGCGCGCCCTGTAGTATGTCGATCATCATCCAATATTCCGCGCGGTGAACATGACGATCGACGCCTCCGCAGACACCGTCCCGCCGCGCGCACCGGTCGCCTCCCCCATCGCCAGCCTTCTGACGGCGCCGATCCTACCGACGCTGCTGCGGCTCGCGATTCCCAACATGGTCGCCATGGTCGGCAGCACGCTGGTCGCGATCGCCGAGACTTCCTACATCGGTCGCCTCGGCACCATCCCGCTTGCCGCCATCGCGCTGGTGTTTCCATTCGCGATGCTGACGCAGATGATGAGCGCGGGCGCGATGGGCGGCGGCGTGTCGTCTGCGATCAGCCGTGCGCTCGGGGCCGGAGACCGCGACCGCGCCGCGACGCTGGCGCTGCATGCTGCGATCATCGGCCTCTGCGGCGGCCTCTTCTTCACGGTGACGATGCTCGCTTTCGGCCGCTCGTTCTTCGCGCTGCTCGGCGGCCGCGAGCGCGTGCTCGAGGAAGCCAGCGGCTATTCGCAAGTGCTGTTCTCCGGCGCGGTCGCGATCTGGCTCGTCAATACGCTCGCTTCGGTGATCCGAGGCACGGGGGACATGCGGCTGCCCTCGATGATTCTGATCGGGGCGAGCACGCTCCAGATCGCGCTCGGCGGCACGCTCGGGCTCGGTCTGTTCGGCGTGCCGCAATTCGGCATGCCTGGTGTCGCCGCCGGCCAGTTGATCGCGTTCAGTTGCGCCGCGGTCTTCTTCCTCTGGTATCTCCTGTCCGGCCGCAGCCGGCTATCGCTCAACGTCCGCGCCTTCCACTTCGAGCGCGCGATGTTCCTGGACATTCTCAAGGTCGGCGCGGTCGCCTGCCTGTCGCCGCTGCAGACCGTGCTGACCATCCTGATCTTCACCAAGATCCTGGCGACCTTCGGCACCGAGATGCTGGCCGGCTACGGCATCGGCTCGCGGCTGGAATTTCTGCTGATCCCGATCACCTTCGCCTTCGGCATCGCCTCGGTGCCGATGGTCGGCATGGCGATGGGCGCGGGGCAGATCAAGCGCGCGCGGCGCGTGGCCTGGACCGCGGCCGCGGCCTCCGGGCTCACGGTCGGCCTGATCGGACTCGTGATCGCGCTCGATCCCGCGTTGTGGGTCTCGCTCTTCACGAACGATCTGGGCGTCACCGCCGCCGCGCACAGCTATTTCCACTGGGCCGGGCCGGCCTTCGTGTTCTTCGGCATGGGCGTGTCGCTGTATTTCTCCTCGCAGGGCGCTGCCCGCGTCGGCGGGCCCGTGCTCGCCTCCACCGCGCGGCTTCTGATCGTCGCGATCGGCGGCGTCGGCCTCATGATGGCGCAGGCGCCGGCCTGGACTTTGTTTGCGCTGGTCGGCGGCGCCATGGTCGTGTTCGGACTCTCGACCGCGGCTTCGGTCGCCTTCGTACGCTGGGGCAAATGAGCGCAGGCAAATAAGCGCGGCAATGTGATTCCATCCAGCGTTGCACTATCCTGCTGGACTGCTATGGAGGCGCCTCCATTTTTCGAGGCTCCCTCCATGCTCCGCAGATTCGCTATCTTCTCCGTCATTCTGGCCGCGCTGCTCGGCGCGACGGCCGCCCATGCGCAGAGCGCTGACGGGATCTGGCTGACACAGGCGGGCGATGCCCGCGTCAAGGTCAGCAAATGCGGCGGCGGCATCTGCGGCCACATCGTCTGGCTGCGCGAGCCCCACGACACCGCGACCGGCCAGCTCGCCACCGACAGCAAGAATCCCAATCCCGCGCTCGCCAAGCGCCCGATGATCGGCATGCCGCTGTTCAGCGGCATGCAGCCATCGGGTCCGAACAAATGGTCGGGCCAGATCTACAATGCGGACGACGGCAGTACCTATGCGAGCAGCGTCAGCGTGACATCGGCGGATGCGCTGCGGGTCGAAGGCTGCGTCGGCGCGCTCTGCGGCGGCGAGACCTGGACGCGCGCGGGACGCTGACACGTCACGCCATCATTGCCTTCAGCGCCGTCGCTGCCGAGGCGTAGCCGCCCCGCGCGCCATCGATGAAATGCACGTGGTCGCTCCGCAGCGCCGAGGGCGTGAAGCAGGTCATCATCGCGGCGTCCTGCTGGTAGAGTCCATAATGCACGATGCCGTCGCGCGCGGCCGCCGCAAGGCGGTCGCTCAGCGCGCGTTCGAGCTGCGGAGTGCAGTCGAGGATCATGCGCAGGCCGTCGTCATATTTGCGGAAGTCTGAATTTTCGACCACCTGACGCTTGTAGACGTTTGGCACGAAGCCCCCGACGTTGAGGTCGAAACGCATGATCAGATAGACGAACAGCGTGTAGGCCAACACGCTGGCGCGACGCGCGAGCAGCGAACCGCCGCGCTTGGTGCGGGCCTCGAAGTCCAGCCCCTGCGGGGGCCATTTCAACGGCGGCCCCTGCGCCGGCACCGGGCGGCCGCCATCCGGGCTGCGCTCGACCAGATGGATGATGTCCTCGATCACCTTGCGGAAGGCAGCAGGGTCGGCGCCGCGCGCCGGCATCACCAGCACCGACAGAATCAGGCCGCGCGCGGCCGGGATCACCTCGAAGCGGCAGGAGAGGCCGGAGAGATCGGGCTGCGTGCCGGCGGGCGCCTCGTTGACCGCGAACTCGCCGCGCTTCATGGCGGCATCGGCCCAGGCGAGGCCGCCGCCGGAGAACATCGCATAGGACAAATTGGCCGACGGACCGAAGCGCGCGATGCGCACGTCGAGGCCCTGCGCGCGGATCGCTCCCACCGGCACCATCGCGACCCGCATCTTCAGGTCGAGATCCTCCCGCACCCAGGTCGCGGTTGCGGCAAGTGCCTCGCGGGCCGGCTCGATATCGGAAGGCGCGACCGCGAAGCTCGCGCCGTCGCCGCCGAACACGAAGGGGAATTCCCGCCCCTCCAGCGCATTGGTCACCGCTGCGATCACGGCCGCGCCGGCCATGTTGACCGCCTTGTAGCGCTGCGCCACGATCGCCTTGGTGGAATCGACGATGTCCGCCACGCCGATGCTCCAGTCGTCCGGCAGCGGAGCATAGAGCGCGGGGTCCATCAGGCTGGTGAAGCCGCGGAAGACGGGAATGCCGCCGTAGAAGGATTCGCCTGAAGTCATCGGGTGATGCCGGATGGTTGGGAAGCAAGTCCAGATCGATGCGAGAAGCAAGATACGTGGCAGGATCGATCCGGGTTCGCCGGCCGCCCTGTCATCATTGGCCGAAACGGGCCCGGACAACAAGATCGCAGCGCGCCGCAATGCCGCAGCCTGTCATTGATCGACGTCAAAGAGCCGGCCGCGAGAGCCACTAGAGTTAGACGATCTCCAGGGGGTTACGCGGGATGATCGAAGTGCCCGACTTTGGCAACAAGGGCTCCACAGCTCCGGTCCGCCGGCGCACGGGGCATGACCCGATCAGCGCAGTGAAGATGCCGGAAGGACTGACCGCGGCGATCGATGGCTGGGCTGAAGCCCATCAGCTGTCGCGCTCGGAGGCGATCTGCAAGCTGGTCGAGTTGGGTCTGAAGATTTCGCCTGCTCCCCCGGCATCGGCACATCCCATAGCATCGGACGCCACGCGGATCGAGGAGATCGCGGTGCACGAAATCGAGGGCCTGCTCGATCCGGCATTGCCCACGGACGAGCGTGAACGCCGCATCCGCCGCCTCACCGAGGGCCCGCCGGAATTCCTGCACGAACGGATTGACCTGCCAAAGCAGCAGACGTGAGCCTTAGTGCAGCCTCTCGTCCTCGCGCTTGCGCAAGGCCTCAAGGCAAGCGTCATGGCAACCGACCAGGTGCACGAATTGTTGCGGATACATTTCATGGCCGTGACTGCCGGAGTTCTAATGCGTCATCGGCGGGCAAAGAACATCGCTCGGCTTGGTGCGAGCCTGCTCTGTCCGGCGTTCATTTGAAGCGGTCATGTGTTGCGTGGCCATGCACTGCTCCCTGTCAATTAGGGCAGATCGATTGACGTAATCCAATCGAGTGCAAAATATCTTACGACCAAATCCGGCTTGATGTCATTGCGCCGGATCAACGCAATTGTAGCGGCGCAAGTTCCAATTACGCCGTGTTCCCCGCATCGATCGTGAACACCGTGCCGGTCACGTTGCGGCCGCCTTCGCCGAGCAGATATTCCACCATGCGTGCGACGTCGTCGGTCTCCGGCAGGCGGCGTAGCGCGCTACGGCCGGCGATGCGCTTGCGGCTCTCGTCTGAGAGATTGTGCGTCAGCTCGGTGTCGATGAACCCCGGCGCGATCGCATTCACGGTGATGCCGAGCTTGCCCACCTCGCGCGCGAGCGAGCGGGTGAAGCCGGTCGCGGCAGCCTTGGTCGCGCCGTAGACGGACAGGCCATTGTAGCCGGTGGTTGCGATGATCGACGAGATGTTGATGATACGACCGGCGCCATCGGCCATCATCTGCCGCACGACGTATTTCGTGAGGATGATCGGCGACAGCACATTGAGCTGCACCAGCGCCTCGATCTCGGAATTGTGCATGGTGGCGAGCAGGCCTTCGGTGCCGAGGCCGGCATTGTTGATGAGGCCGTAGATCGCGCCGAACTCGTCGCGCACGAGTTTTGCGAATGCCGGGATCGCATCGATCACCGTAAGGTCGCAAGCACGGAAATGCAGCCGACCCTCGGCTTCGGCGATCGCGGCCTTGAGCTCGTCGCTCTCGCGTCGCGCCGCTGCGATGACATTGTAGCCGGCACCGACGAGGCGCTTGCCGATTGCCAGCCCAATACCGCGGCTGCCGCCGGTGACGAGAACATTATGCATCGGTGCGCGCCAGTTTGCCGGCCGGAGTGACGTCGAGCTTCTCGACGAAGCGGATCACCGCCGGCACCTTGTGCGAGGCGAGCTGCGCGCGACACTGATCCAGGATCTGGTCGCGGATGTCCTTCGCCCGCGCCGGCTCGGTGCCGTCGGCAAGGATCACGTCGGCGACGACGATGCCGCCGGTGATCGGACTGCGGCGTGATTTCGCCCGCGACATCCGCACGTCGGGATGGCGGTTGATCACCGCCTCGATCTCTTCGGGATGGACCTTCAATCCACCGATGTTGATGATACCGCCGCGGCGGCCGACGAAATAATAGCGATCGCAGCGCAATTCGACGATGTCGCCGCTGTCGACAAATCCGTCGTCATCGGTGAGCGCGGCGGCGTTGCGGCCGATGTAGGCGTGCGCCGTGCGCGTCGAGCGGATGCGCAGCGAGCCGTCGACGACCTTCATCTCCACGCCATTGCGGTTGCCGAGATAATTCGCTGGAAAGCCCTCCAGCCCGTCATTGACCGCGAAGCCGACGCCGGCCTCGGTCGAGGCATAGGCATGGCCAACGGAGGAATTGGGGAATGCGGCCTTCAGGCCGTCGAGCACCGCCTGGTCGGCGATTTCGCCGGAGAGGCGAACGTAGCCCGGCCTGAAGTGCGCGGCCGACCCGCTCATCAGGAGCTTGCGCCAGTGCGACGGCGTTCCCGAGATGTGCGAGACGCCGCGCGCATTCAACCGCGCGACGTGGTCGGCGAGTGCTTCATGCGGATCGGACAACACCATCGAGCCGCCCGAGAGAATGGCGCGGAGGAAGATCTGCAGGCCGCCATAGCGGCGGATGTCGTAGAACGTCGCCCATACCGGCGCGGGTCCACGCGCGGGGCCTTCGGCGACGATCGCGCCGGTGAGTGCGTCCAGCGTATGGCCGACGATTTTCGGCACGCCTGACGTGCCCGAGGTGAGCATCAGCCATTCGGTGGCGCGCTCGGTCGTGGCCGGCGCGGTGACTTGAAGCGGCAATTGCGCGGTGACGATCAGCGGCACGCCGGTCGCGGCCCAGCGATCGGGCTCGTCGGTGACGACGGCATCGATCCCGGCATCGGCGATCAGCGCGTCGAGATGCGCCGGATTGAGATCGGGCGGGCAGAGCAGCATGCGGCGGGCGATGCCGTCGAGCTCGATCATGGCAAGCCCGGAACGGAGCTGGTCGGACAGCTTGAGCAGCACCGCGCGGCCGGACAGCTCACGCAGGCGGCCACCCAGGACCGTCTGCAAGAGGATGTCTGTCAGCGACACGCAATCGTGCGCGTCCGACAGCGTGCGGCCCGTCAGCTCCGCGCCGAGGTGGTCGCGAAGCGCAAAGATCTCACGCGGGGACATTTTCGTAGGCCCGCACGAAATCGCCCACGGTGGCGGGGAACGCTGCGTCCTCGGAAATGGTGAAGGGGTCGACGCCGGTTTCGTCCTCGAGGCGCGCCACCAGGATCGCGAAGGCGAGCGAGTCGAACCCGGTCTCATGCAGGGACAGATCGTCCGAGAGGGCGGGAAGCGTGACGTGCTGCTCCTTGGCGATCTGCTGGATCGCCTCGATGACCTTAGACCTTACCGACATAGCTGGCTCGCTCTTGCTTTGTTAATTGATCGTATCTCTTGCGGCGGCTCTTGATGACCGCCTCCCCATGGCCGTCTGTTTACCGGACAGAGGTAAATGCCTTCTTGGACAATTCAGATAAAATTGGACCTATCTCCGGATTTTAGGTCGGGCTACAGCCTGACCGCACCGTCGACGATCTGCGCGTAGGCCTCGGAAGTCAGTATTGCATAGACGCCGGATCTTGGATCGAGCATGAACAGCGGATCGACGATCGAACCGGGATCAAATCCCTCGCGAGCGAGATCACCCTTTTTCTGCTTGAATGTCTCGGTCGCATCGAGTTCGCGCGAGAGGCGAACGAAGACGGGGCGGGCGTAGGCCGGCAGACGTCGCGCGAGATGCGCAGGTAGCGCTGCGATGTCAAAACCCTCGTTGACAACAATCGCGCTCATGCCGGCGCGGCCGTCGGTGCCGGGAATGCTGACGCCATAGGTGGTGGCGTCGACCACGCCGGTGAAGTCGCGCACCGCGTCGTTGACCTCGGACGTCGCGACATTTTCGCCCTTCCAGCGAAACGTGTCGCCGATGCGATCGACGAAATGGAAGAAGCCCTTATCGTCGATCCGCATCAGATCGCCGGTGCGAAACCAGGCATCCCCCTTGGCGAAGACGTCGCGCAGGATTTTCTTCTCGGTCTCGCCGGCATCGGTGTAGCCCTCGAAGCGGCCACCACCCTGGTCCGCGGAACCGATGCGGCCGACGGCTTCGCCGGCCTCGCCGCGGGTGCAGGCGATGCAAAGGCCATCTCGATTGCGCAGCGGCGCGCCGCTGTCGGGATCGAGCCTGACGAGGCTCGCCGGAAAACGATGCGCGAGCAGCGGCGGGATGCGGCCGATCGCCCCGGGCTGGCCCTCGACGTTGAACAGCGAGAAATTGCCCTCGGTTGCGGCATAGAATTCGAGGATGCGCGGAATGGCGAAGCGGGTCTGGAAATCCTCCCAAATGTCGCCGCGCAGGCCGTTGCCGCAGACGAGACGCAAACGATGTCGGTTCTCGTACTCCGACGGCGGCGCCTTCAGCAAATAGCGGCAGAGCTCGCCGATATACTGGAACAGCGTGCAGTCATGCCGCACGATATCCGGCCAGAAGTTCGAGGCCGAGAATTTTTCCGCGATCACGACCGAGCCGCCGGCGGCCAGCATGCTGCACGGCGCGACGATCCCGCCGACCGAGTGGAACAGCGGCAGACAATCATAGAGCCGGTCCTGCGGCGTGGCTCCGGTGAGGCCGGCGAACCAGAAACCCCAGTTGAGAATGCGGCGATGGCTGATGCTGGCCGCTTTCGGCAGACCGGTGGTTCCGGATGTATAGATCAGCAGGGCGCGGTCGTTGATCGTGACGTCGCCATGCTCGTCCGGTGAAAGCGGAGCATCGTCGAGCGCTGCGAGCGCAACGTCGATGGCCCGCTCGCTGCGGGCATCGCCATGGGTCCAGATTTTTGCTTCGGTCTTCAGATGCGGCTTCGCGCTCTCCAGCGTTTCCGCCAGATCATGTGCGACGATGAGATGCGAGGGCGCCACGACGTCGATGCAATGCGCGAGTGACTGTCCCACCAGCTTCGTGTTGAGCAGCGCCACCACGCCGCCGACGCGGCTGATGCCGAGCCAGGCGGCGACATAGTCGATGCCGTTCGGCATGATCAGGCCGACAGTATCGCCCTTGGCCACGCCCACCGAGCGCGCCCAGCGCGCGTAACGGTTGATACGTTTGGCGAGCCTGTCATAGTCGAGGCTTGCGTCGTCCGTGATCAGCGCGATGCGGTCGGGCTGGCGCCGCGCCCAATCGTCGACGACGTCGGCGAACAAGCGGCCCGGCAGCGTTTCGATGCGCGCGGTGAGTTCGATCGCCGTCAGCCAGATCTTCGATGCCGAGGGAGCGCGCGCGGCTTTCGGTTGCTCGATGACGCCGGTGGTCATGTCGTTCATTCTTTCGGAACGTGCCTGCTGATTGCGGTAGTCTAATCCGCGCGCCCTGCCCAGATGTTAAGAGACAAGGTAAAAGCCGGTTAGTGCACGATTAACTCCAGTCATCCTTTACCAAGCCGACGGGATCGGCGTGCGGTCTGTCGCGATTCTTGCGATAGCGAAGCGACGAGGCCGAATGCTGCGCTCACCTTCCATTCCTTCTACGAGCGGTGCAGCGGGAGCGGAGACGCGGATGATCACCAAACGCCATTTCCTTCAGACCGCGGCTTTTGTCGCAACGGCGTTCGCCGCGCCGCGCGCATTTGCGATCGGCAATCCCTCCTATCCCTCGCGCAGCGTGAAGTGGGTGGTGCCTTATGCGGCGGGCGGCGCGACCGACGTGCTGTCGCGGCTGCTGTGCCAGCGCTTGTCCGACCGGCTCGGCCAGACCTTCGTGGTCGAGAACAAGCCTGGCGCCGGCAGCAACATCGGGACACAAGCGGTGATCACGTCCGCGCCCGACGGTTACACGCTGCTGCTGACCTCGACCGCCAATGCGATCAACGCCTCGTTCGATCCGGCACTGCCGTATGATTTCGCCAAGGGCATCGCGCCGGTCGCGGGTGTCGCCCGGATTCCGCTGGTACTGGTCGTCAACAGCGACCTACCGGTGAAGACCGTCGCCGACTTCGTCGCCTACGCCAAGGCCAATCCCGGCAAGATGTCGATCGCCTCCTCCGGCATCGGCACGTCGCTGCATCTCTCGGGCGAGCTGTTCAAGTCGATGGCCGGCGTGCAGTTCGCCCACGTACCCTATCGCGGCTCGGCGCCGGGATTGACCGACGTCGTGAGCGGCCAGATCCAGGGCATGTTCGACAACGTCACCTCGTCCTTCGAGCTGGTGCGCGCCGGCAAGCTCCGCGCACTCGGCGTGACCACGCGCGACCGCTCGGAGATTCTGCCCGACGTGCCGCCGATCGCCGAGACACTTCCAGGCTATGAGACGAGTTCATTCTACGGCGTCGGCGCGCCGCACGACACGCCGCGCGAGATCGTCGACTTGCTCAATCGCGAGATCGACACTGCGCTGTCCGACGCCGAGATCAAGGCCCGCGTCGCCGAACTCGGCGCAATCCCGCTGCATGGCAATGCTGGCGAGTTCGGCAGCATGCTGACGGCGGAGACCGACCGCTGGCGCAAGGTGGTGGAGCTGTCGGGGATCAGGAAGGAGTAGCTTGCGGACGGTGGCCCCGGCGCTAACCACGTCTCCTGCCGTGCGGGCGCGGTACATAGACCGGATAATAAGGATTGAGATCGCAGGTCGCGGCGCGGCCTGTCGCGGTGGCGCGGCACTGCGGCAGCGAGGTGAAGGAGCAGTCGTACCACTCCCCGCCGCCGCCGCTCGCGCCGGAATAGACGTGCATGCAGACGGGATAGCGGGGGTCGAAGGTCTGCGCATGCGACGGTGTAGCCGCGAGCAATACACCGGCGATCATGGCCAGACTGAAGGAACAACGCTTGAAAAACATCCCGAGACGCCGCATCGCCGACCGCTAGTGCTCTTTCTTGTGACGACGGCGCGGGGCCGGCGGCGGTTCGTCGAAGGCGTAATAGGGATTGACGTCGCAGCTCGCGGAGCGGCCCGAAGCCGTCGCACGGCACTGCGGGATCGAGGTAAATGAGCAGTCGTAATAGTCGCCGCCCCCGCCCCAGCCACCCGGCGAGTAGACGTGCATGCACACCGGATAGCGCGGATCATAGGTCTGGGCGCTGGCGTCTGCCGCGACGAACAGCGTGGCAATCGCGGTGAGGGTCAGGATCGGCAAGCGCATGGAAACATCCTCGAATCGATGGCGTCGGCGGAACTGGTGCCGACCGCCTCCTATGGCACAACACCACGCCGGAGGCGACTGTTCCCGGAACCATATGACGGCAAGGTGAGTGGGTGCGTGATCCACCGCATGGACGCGACCAATTGGCGTTGTCGCCCCCGTCACGGCCTTTGCGCCTCGCGCGCAGTCGTCAGGCCGGGGCATGACGACTGCGCCAGATGACGCTATCCGCCGAGTCCCTGCAAGACCAGCCGGTTCAACCGTGAGGCAAACGCGGCGGGGTCCTCCGGCAGCTCGCCGTCCAGAATCTGCGCCTGTTCGAGCAGGAGCAGGCTGAGATCGTCGACGTCCCTGGAGCCGGCCTGCGCCCTGGTGATCGCCGTGACCATCGGGTGGCGCAGATTGATCTCGAGGATCGGCCTGGTGCGCATGCCGCGGTTCTGCTGCGACAGGATGCGCTCGAGCTCGCGGCTCGGACCCTGGCTGTCGGCAACGAGGCAGGAGGCCGAACTGGTGAGGCGCGTTGAGGCCTTGACGTCGGTCACACGCTCGCCGAGCGCCGCCTTGATCACAGCGATGGTGGCGGCTTCATCCGCCGCCGGCTCGTCCTTTTTGGTCTCGTCCGTCTCGTCGGTGCGCGGGATCAGGTCGAGATTGAGATCGCCCTGGCTCAGCGACTTCATCGGCTTGCCGTCGAATTCCGTCGGCATCGAGGTCCAGAACGCGTCGACGGGATCGGACAGCAGCAGCACCTCGATGCCGCGCGCGGTCGCAGCTTCCAGCCGCGGATTGGACTTCAGCCGCTCGATGCTGTCGCCGACGAGGTAGTAGATCTCGGTCTGGTTCGGCTTAAACCCGGCGACGACGTCTTTCAGCGAGCGCTTCTCGCCCGTGGTGGTGGTGAAGCGCGACAGCGCGAGCAGCTTTTCGCGGCGCTCAAAATCCTCGTAGATGCCTTCCTTCAGCACCGCGCCAAAAGCGTCCCATATCCTGGTAAAATTCTCCGGGTCCTTGTCGGCGAGGCTTTCCAGCTCGGACACGAGACGCGTCGCCACGGCTTTGCGGATCTGCGCGAGCTGCGGATTGTTCTGCAGCATCTCGCGCGAGATGTTGAGCGGCAGATCCTCGCTGTCGACGACGCCGCGGATGAAGCGCAAGTACCCCGGCAGCAGATCGGCATCGTCGGTGATGAAGACGCGGCGGACATAGAGCTTGACGCGCCCCTTGCGCGAGGGCTCGAACAGGTCGAACGGCTTGGTCGACGGTGCAAACAGCAACACGGCGTAGGAATAACGGCCCTCGGCGCGATAGTGCAGCGTCATCGCAGGATCGTCGAAGGCGGACGCGATCTGCTGATATGCCTTTTTGTAGTCCTCCGGCGTCAACTCGGATTTCGAGCGCTGCCACAGCGCGCTCGCCGAATTGATCTGGCGTGGTTCGCCCTCTTCCGGCACGAGCTCGATCGGGAAGAGAATGTTGTCGGAATAGGCACTGATGATGCGCTCGATCTCGTAGGCCTCGAGATACTTCTTCGCGTCGTCCTTCAAGTGCAGGACGATCTCGGTGCCGCGCGCCACGCGCGCTGCGTCCTCGTCGCTGGCCCGTGCAATCTCGAAACCGGAGCCGCCGGATGACGTCCAGGTCCAGACGTCGCTCTCGCCGGCGCGGCGGCTGAGCACCACGATCCTCTCGGCCACCATGAAGGCGGAATAGAAGCCGACGCCGAACTGGCCGATCAGGCCGAGGCCTTCCTTGGCCTCCTTCAGCTTCGAGACGAAGGCCTTGGTGCCGGAGCGCGCGATGGTGCCAAGATGGTCGATCAGCTCCTGCCGCTCCATGCCGATACCGTTGTCGGCGATCGTGAGCGTTCCAGCCGCCTTGTTCGGAATGATGCGGATCTTGAGGGCGTCGCCCTCGCCGAGCAGGGCCGGATTGGCGATGGCCTCGTAGCGCAGCTTGTCGCAGGCATCCGAGGCGTTGGAGACGAGTTCCCGCAGGAAAATATCGGTCTCGGAATAGACCGAGTGCACCATGAGGTGCAGCAGCTCGGAAACCTCGGCCTGGAATGGCTGCGTATGCGCAGCGGTATCGGACGTCGTCATGCGTTTACCCGGTCAATCAAAAGGGGAAGAAACCCGGGATATAACGCGAGGGGATTGGGGATCAAGTGGACGTGAACCATCGCCCCCGGACAGGAGGACGATTTTTCCACGGCCGCCGCGGATCAGGTCACGCAGCGGCCCGGCTGCAGCAGTTTTGCCACTTCGGTCAGGGAGCTGACCATCGGCTCGCAGGCGATGGTTGGCTTGTTACGGCCCAGCTTCTGATCCTTGAGCAGCGCCGGCGACTTGGCATTGCCGGTCTCGATCACCGCCGGGACCCGCAGCAGCACCGACGTATCGGCTAGGTCGTTCAGCCGCATCGACACGGTGCGGGAGGGAACTCCCTGCTTGAGATCGGCGAGCCGGTCGGACTTGCCGGAGCGATTGACGTTATGGCCGGGCTTGTCGGCCTTGTCGGCGACGGCCTGCCAGCGGTCGGCCAGATCGTGGCCGGAGGCCAGCTGAGCAGCGCCGAGCGCGAAGGTGATCGCGACTGCACCGAAAAATGCTTTGTAAATCTGTGACATGGCTGTCGATCCCTCGCCCCATGGCGATCACGGGAACAACGCAAGGAGACGACCGCAAGTTCTCAGCCGTTAAGATCACTTAACCGTGTGCGAAATATCGCAGGCGGGGCGAAAAATTTTGCAACAACCTGGAACGACTCCGTGGCGTGCGAGTCGTCTCAACAGCCGGCTATTCCCCCCTGCCCCATAAGCCGGCGGCGTAGGGCGCGACTGTGGTGATGCCAGTCGCGCCTTACTTTTGTCTGGCGTCTACTTCGCTTTCCCCGCCAACCACTCCCGCCCTTTACCATAGAGCTTCTCGACCTCCGGTCCGGTGAGGCCCGGCATGTCGCGCTTGACCTGGTAGCCGATCAACTCCTGCATGTAGGCGAGATGGCGGTAGCCTTCGGGCAGCGCGGCGAGCGCATTCTGATCGAGGCGCAGTGTCGCGGCAGGATCGACCGGGTCGATCCGGTCCTTCTCGTAGATCGGCTGGCGGCGGACGATGCCCCAATGGCCAATACCTGATTGGTCATGCCGCTTCTCCAGGAAATCGTAGAAGCGGCCGGTGCAGACGACGTCGCAAACCACGTCATGCACCGGGGCACGCTGCGAGATCGTCATCTTGGTTTGTGCGATGGCCCGCTCGCCGGCGAGGTCGATGCTGGTGCCGCCGAGGAAATGCAGGATGCGCACGCCCCTAGCAAATCCCTCCTGGCTGACGCGCATGAAATCCCGCGCCGGCCCCTGAAACCAGGTGGCGGACATCCAGCCCTCGTCGTGCCAGACGGTCGCAAAGCGTTCCCAGTCGCCGGCGTCGCGCCACACCGCCCAATTTTCGACGAGGTCGCGGATCGCGAGGCGGTCGAGCAGCGCTTGGTCCATGGGCACATCTCCGATTGGGCAATGCACGAGGTATGAGCGGCGAATTCGATGGCCGTCAAGCGCGCAAGCGGACAAGAAAAATCCGGCGTGCCTTGCAGCACGCCGGATCGGCTAATTCGCCAAATAGTGCCTTGTTTACGCCGCCGGCGCCTTGGGCGCGCGGTTGCGCGAGTTGCGCTGGAAGAACAGGGCCTGGCTCGCCACAGCAGACACCATCGCGGGCTGGAACGGTTTTGAGATCAGGAACGCCGGCTCGGGTCGCTCGCCGGTCAGGAAGCGCTCGGGATAGGCGGTGATGAACACCACCGGCACCTCGAACGTCTTCAGCAGCTCGTTGACGGCGTCGAGGCCTGACGAGCCGTCGGCGAGCTGGATATCGGCCAGGATCAGGCCCGGACGCTTGTTCTTGGCCAGCGCCACCGCGTCGGCATGGGTGCGCGCGACGCCGACGACATTGTGGCCGAGGTTCTTCACCAGGCTCTCGAGGTCCATGGCGATGAAGGTCTCGTCCTCGATAATCAGCACGTCGGTGGCGATCTCGGCCGCCATCTCGCGTCCCGCGGCGTCGGCAAGCCGCCGAGTCTCGGCGACGTCGGTGCCGAGCACGTAGGCGACTTCCTCTTCCGAAAATCCCTCGAGCGAGAGCAGCAGGAACGCCTGCCGCGGCAGCGGCGTGATGTTCGAGAGCCGGCGCTCCGGCGGCATCGGCAGCGTCGCCACTTCGGCGTCGTCATTGACCGACACCGAATTCCAGATCTGGGTGAACAACCGGAACAGGCCGGCTCGTGGCCCGTGGCTCTCGTCGAGCACCGAAGGATCCCCCAGCATGGCTTCCAACATGGCTGCGACATAGGCGTCACCGGAGGCCTGGCTGCCCGTCAGGGCGCGCGCATACCGGCGCAACAACGGCAAGTGTTCAGCAACAAGCTGCGAACGGGACATCCCCACTCCATTCATTCGGGCCAACCTTGAAAATCTGGAACTGCGAGGGGAGGCCCGGGTTCCCCTACTGGGGCTGATGACGCCCCAGAATGAGAAAAGTTCCCTTGATCCGGGAACTTTTTGTCGAACCTGGAATTGAACTCGTCCAGGGAACGGCTCCCGGTTGAGAGAACTTCTCGATTTTACAGTTACTTAACTCGGGGAAACGTGGAACAGGTCATGAAAGATCTCAAGTCTCAAGTCAGCAAAAGCACGACCCCCGGCAAGGGAGGCCTAACTCCGGAGATTCAGTCCCGGATCGGGCACCAGCTGCGCGCCATGTACGACGACGTAGTACGGCAGGGGGTTCCGGACCGGTTCGCGGAACTGATCAAGAAGCTTGATGCGCCGGGAGGCGCACCCCAAGTGGAAGACGACGGGGGCTCCAACGACAACAACAATGGGAGGGATTAATGCCTCTCACGGACTCCCTGCGTGACGACATCCTCGCGGCCGTGCCCAGTTTGCGCGCGTTCGCGATTTCGCTAAGCGGCAATGCGGACCGCGCCGACGATCTGGTGCAGGAAACGCTGTTGCGTGCGCTCGCCAACATCGATTCGTTTCAGCCCGGCTCGAACCTGCCGGCATGGCTGTTCACGATCCTGCGTAACCTGTTCCGCTCCGACTATCGCAAGCGGCGGCGGGAGGTGGAGGATGCCGAAGGCAACTATGCCAAGACGCTGAAGACGCAGCCTTCGCAGAACGCCCATCTCGAGTTCGAGGAGTTTCGCGGCGCGCTCGAGAAGCTTCCGCAGGACCAGCGCGAAGCGCTCATCCTGGTGGGCGCCTCCGGCTTCTCCTATGAGGACGCGGCCTCGATCTGCGGCTGTGCGGTCGGCACGATCAAGAGTCGCGTCAATCGCGCGCGCTCGAAGCTCGCCGCGCTGCTCTATGTCGACGGCGCCGAAGACTTCGGGCCCGACGAGACCATTCGCGCCGTGATCGGCGGCAGCGGCGGATAGCGACAGGCGTCAACCGATCCCCGACTCGACGTGAAGGCGGCCGTTCTCGCGGCCGCCTTCGCGCGTCTCGATCACTCGTCCACGAACGTCGCCGTTTCAGCCACGCTCGCACGCGAGGTACGGTAGCTGTTCACCTTGTGCGCGTTGTCGGCATAGCCGAACGAGATGCCGCAGACGATGCGGCGGTCATCGGGCAAATTGAAGTGACGGCGGATCAGGCCGGAATGGCGCGCAATCGCCGCCTGCGGAATGGTGCCGAGTCCGAGCGCCTGCGCCGCCAGCATGAAGTTCGAGACATAGGCGCCGCAATCGATCGCACCGTAGATACCGAGCGGTTCATTGGTGTGAATGATCGCGACATGCGGCGCGCCGAAGAAATTGTAATTCTCCAGCGCCTGCTTGGCGTAGGCGCTTCTGTCGCCTCGGGCGATCCCGAGCGTATTGTAGAGCTGGAAGCCGCTTTCGCGACGGCGTTCCAGATAGACGCCGACATACTCGCGCGGCGGAGTGAAGTCGTAATCATCGCCCAATCCGCCCGACGCTTCCTTGTAGATCAGCTGGCGAAAGCGCTCCTTGGCTTCGCCACTGGCGATGATGACCTGCCACGGCTGGCTGTTGCACCAGGACGCCGTACGCTGCGCCGTCGTCAGCACATGCTCGATCGTCGCGCGATCGACTTGCTTCGGCAGGAAGGCGCGGACGGAATAGCGCTCGTTGAGGAGCTGTTCGAGCACGCCGATGCGGTCGGTCTGATTCACTTTTGCGTCCATTGCCTAACTCGCCTTTCGGTCCCGGCCGCCCGCAGCGCACAGTGATGCGGGCGGCCGGGACACAATACCTCTTATCTACCCTTGGTCGGGATCTTGTTAAACGGCACGTCCTTGTCGACGCGAATATCTCCCGGCAATCCCAGCACCCGCTCGGCAATGATGTTGCGCAGGATTTCATCGGTGCCGCCGGCGATCCGCATTCCCGGAGCGGACAGCAGCATCTGCTGGAACTGGCCCTGAACGATTTCCTCGGCTTCCCCGGTGAGCACGCCGGCAGTACCCTGGAGGTCCATCGCATAAGCTGCGATGTCCTGCAGCATCACGCCCGACACCAGCTTCCCAATGGAATTCTCAGGACCGGGCCGCTCCCCCTTCGACAGCGCCGAGATCGCCCGGTAGCTCGTGTATTTCAGCCCGCTCGATTTCACCGCCCAGTTCGCCAGTTTCGAGCGAACGGCGGGATCGTCGATAGCCAGTCCATCTTCCAGCATCAGGTTCGAACAGAACTCGAACAGTTCAGGGACACCGGTCGCAAGCCGCGCACCAATCGACATGCGTTCGTTCATCAGCGTGGTCAGCGAGACGCTCCAGCCCTCGCCGACGGCGCCAAGCCGCTGGCTGTCGGGAATCACGACGTCCGTGAAATAGACCTCGTTGAATTCCTGCATGCCGTTGGCTTGCCTGATCGGTCGCACTTCCACACCCTTGCTCTTCATGTCCAGGAAGAACATGGTGAGGCCCTTGTGCTTGGGCACGTTCGGATCCGTGCGGGTGATCAGCAGGCCGTAATCGGAATAGTGCGCGCCGGAGGTCCAGATCTTCTGGCCATTGACGATCCAGTTATCGCCTTGTTTTTCTGCGCGGGTTCGTAGTCCGGCGACATCGGAGCCGCCAGCTGGCTCCGAGAACAACTGGCACCAGATCTCCTCGCCGGAGGCGAGCTTCGGCAGATAGCGGCGCTTGGCCTCTTCACTGCCCCATGCCATCACGGTCGGGCCGCACATGCCCTCGCCAATCTGGAACGGCTGCGTCAGCTTGCCGTAGACACCCTCTTCCTGCTGCCAAATCACCTTCTCGATCGGTGTCGCGCCGCGGCCGCCATATTCCTTCGGCCAATGCAGGCAGGCCCAATTGCCTTCGAACTTCTTCTTCTGCCAGGCCTTGCCGACCGCGACCATATCGTGCTTGGCGAGCCGGATGCGGCCGAGCGAGGACTTCGACAATTCCGCCTCGAACTCCTTCGGCGCGTTGGCGGCGACCCATTTGCGCGCGGTGGCGCGAAATTCCGCTTCCTGCGGAGTGTCGTCGAAATTCATGATGGACCTCTACCCTCTTCCCTTCGTCGGGATCTTGTTGAACGGCACGTCCTTGTCGACACGGATATCGCCGGGCAGGCCCAGCACCCGCTCGGCGATGATGTTGCGCATGATCTCGTCGGTGCCACCTTCGACCCGCGTACCCGGCGCACGCAACAGCATCGCCTGGAAGCGGCCGGCGAGTTCGGCGTCCTCGCCGCTAAGCACTCCGCTCGCACCCTGCAAGTCCAATGCATAGGTCGCGACGTCCTGGATCATGGAGCCCGCCACCAGCTTGCCGATCGAATTTTCCGGTCCCGGCCGCTCGCCCTTCGACAGCGCCGAGATCGCGCGCATGCTGGTGTATTTCAGCCCGCTCGCCTTCACCGCCCAGTTCGCCAGCTTCGAGCGCACCGCGCGATCCTCGATCGCCGGACCATCATCCAGCATCAGGCTGGAGCAATATTCGAACAGCTCCGGGAAACCGGTCGAGACGGCCGCGCCGATCGCGCTGCGCTCGTTCATCAGCGTGGTCAGCGAGACGTTCCAGCCGTCACCGACCTCGCCGAGGCGCTGGTGATCGGGAATGCGGACATTGGTGAAATAGACCTCGTTGAAGTCGGAGGCTCCGCTCGCCTGCTTGATCGGGCGCACCTCGACGCCCGGGCTCTTCATGTCGAGGAAGAACATGGTGAGGCCCTTGTGCTTGGGCACGGTCGGATCGGTGCGGGTCAAGAGGATGCCATAGTCGGAATAATGCGCGCCTGAGGTCCAGATCTTCTGGCCGTTGATGACCCAATCGTCGCCATCCTTCTCGGCGCGCGTGCGCAGGCCTGCGACGTCGGAGCCGCCGGCAGGTTCGGAGAACAGCTGGCACCAGACCTTTTCGCCGGAGGCGAGTGGCGGCAGATAGGTGCGCTTATGCTCCTCGCGCGCGAACGCCATCATGGTCGGCCCGCACATACCGTGTCCGATGATGAACATGCGTGACAGCTGGCCGAACGGCCCCTCTTCCTGCTGCCAGATCACACGCTCGATCGGCGACGAGCCACGACCGCCATACTCCTTCGGCCAGTGCAGGCAGGCCCAGCCGGCGTCGGCCTTCTTCTTCTGCCAGGCCTTTGCGACCTCGAGAATGTTGCCGTTCTTGAGCACGGTGCGGCCGAGCGAGGATTTGCGCAGATCCTCCTCGTATTGTTTGGGCGCGTTGGCGCCGATCCAGGCGCGTGCGGTGGCGCGAAATTCGGCTTCCTGCGGGGTGTCGTCGAAGTTCATGACGGTTCTCTTGTCTTCGTAGGGTGGGTTAGCCGAAGGCGTAACCCACCACTTCTCCAGAGTGTCGTTCGCGGTTGGATGGTGGGTTACGCGGAGCGGCTTGCGCTTTGCGCAACCCGCTCCGCTGACCCGCCCTACGCACCGTTCGCTACGCCGCGTTCTTCTTGCGCATGCGGTCGATCAACTGGTCTTCCCAATAAGTGAGGCTGCCGAGCCCGAGCGCCATGGCGTTGGCGCGGCGGTAATACATGTGGCAGTCGAACTCCCAGGTGAACCCCATGCCGCCGTGAACCTGGATGTTGTTCTTGGCGCAGTGCTGGAACGCCTGCGTCGCGCTGATGCGCGCAGCCGCGGCGGCTTCAGGCAACTCGGCGGCGTTGGTCGAGAGCGCCCAGGCGCCGTAATAGCTGTTGGAGCGCGCCAGCGTCGCCGACACATACATGTCGGCCAGCATGTGCTTGACCGCCTGGAACGAGCCGATCTGGCGGCCGAAGGCGATGCGGTCGAGCGCGTAGTCGCGGCCCATCTCCAGCGCGCGATCGGAGCCGCCGACCTGCTCGAAGGCGCAGAGCACGGCGGCGCGGTCGAGCACCTGGGTGAGGATGCTCCAGCCTTCGCCGGCGGCGCCCAGCGGCTCCGCCTTGCAGTTCGTGAAGGCGATCTCGGCCTGTCCGCGGGTCGGATCGAGGTTGGTGAGACTCTTCACCTCGACGCCGCCTGCCTTGAGATCGACCAGGAACAGCGAGATGTCGCCGTCGCGACCGCTCGATCCCGTGCGCGCGGCAACCACTGCGACGTCGGCAATCGCGCCATCGGCCACCGGCTTCTTGACGCCGTTGAGCACACCATTCGCAGCCGTCAGCTTGATGGCCTTCGGCGACGGATTGCCCTTGCCTTCGAACAGCGCCAGCGTGCCGATCGCCTCGCCCGAGGCAATCGCCGGCAGCCACTTCTTCTTCTGCGCGTCGCTGCCCGCGATCAGCAGCGCTTCGGCGGCAAGATAGACGGTCGAGGAGAACGGCACCGGCGCATTGGCTCGGCCCATTTCCTCGGCGATTACGCACAGCTCGAGATGACCGGCACCGGCGCCGCCGAATTCCTCGGGGATTGCGACGCCGAGAAAGCCCATCTCGGCGAGGCCCTTCCACAACTCCTTGTCGTAGGGCGCGTTGCCGTCGAGCACGACGCGCACGGCCTTGGGCGAGCATTTTTCGGTGAGGAATTTGCGCGCCTGGTCGCGGAGCTGCTTCTGGTCGTCGGAGAAATCAAAATTCATGGCGGGCTACCTTTGTTTATTCATCTTCATTTTGTGCCGTCCTTCCGGGGCGCGAGCCCGGAATCCATAACCACCAGCCGGGGTTATGGATTCCGGGCCTGGCCCTTCGGGCCATCCCGGAATGACGAGGTGATAGAGACGGGTCTTCATCGCAGCACAATCACATCCTGATCCGGCTTGTCCGCATAGAGCCGCGCCACCAGCGCGGCGCGGCGCTCGAGGCCGGCGCGCTGGTTGATGTAACCCTTGTCGGTGAGCTCGTTGCCGTCGATCGAGGGCGGCTCGGCCATCAGCATGGCGCGGGCGATGATGCGGCTGCTGGCGCCTTCGCACTCCCTGTTGTGAGCTTCGAGCCCACGCCTGAAGCAGGCGATCACCTCCGGATGCCTCACCGCATCGTCGAAGCTGAGATCAGGATTGCCGACAAGCTGGCGGCAGGCATGCAGGTTCGGCCAGGCCAAGAGGCCGATGAAGGCACGATCCTGTCCCGCCACCAGCGCGTCATGCACGACCGGCGTTGCGGCCGCGATCGCGTCGGTGCGCAGCGAGCCGACATGGACGAAGGTGCCGGTGGTGAGCTTGAAATCCTCCACGACACGGCCGGCAAAGATGATGCCCTTCACCGGATCGGTATCGTCGACGAAAATGCCGGCGTCGCCGATGCAGTAGAAGCCTTCCTCGTCGAACATCTTCTTCGTCAGGTCAGGCTGGCCGAAATAGCCAGGCGTGACGTTGACGCCGCGAAGGCGCAGTTCGTATTTCGAGCCACACGGCACCATCTTCAGTTCGACGCCGGGGAATGGCAGACCGATCAGGCCGACGCGCTCGGTGTTCCAATAGGTGCCCGTCGAGGTCGGCGCGGTCTCGGTCGAGCCCCAGCCGGTGTAGAACACGATGCGCTCGCCGGTGGTCTTCACCGCAAGGGCCTGCATGCGGTCGTAGAGATCGTCGGGCAGCCGCGCGCCGCCATAGGCCATGATCGAGAGGTTCTTGAAGAACGAGCGGCACAGCGCGTCGTCCTTCTCCATCGCCGCCGCGAGCGCTGCATAGCCGGCCGGCACGTTCGCGTAATAGGTCGGCGAGATCTCGCGCAAATTTCGCAGCGTCTCCTCGAACTGGCCCGGCATCGGCCGGCCGTCGTCGATATAGAGCGTACCGCCGTCGACCAGCACCGGATGGAACGCGGCATTGCCGCCCATGGTGTGATTCCACGGCATCCAGTCCAGCATGGTCGAGATTGGACCGTCGGGATCGCGCGGCCGCACCTGCATCATCATCGCCGCATTGGCGCACATCATCTCCTGCGTGTTGATGACGGCCTTGGGCATGCCGGTCGAGCCGGAAGTGAACAGCAGCTTGCCGACGGTATCGGGTGTAATCTTCGCGATCGACGCCTCGACATCGGCCGTCACCGGCGTTGCCGCGAACTCGGCAAAGCTGACGCTCTTGATGCCGTCGCAGGGGCGCACGACGTGAACGACGGTGACGCCGGTGAGATCGAGCGCCTTCAGCGCCTTTTCGAACGTCGGGCCGTCCTGCACCATCACCACGGCCGGCTTGATCAGGTCGAACAGATACTTCAGCTTGACGTGGTCGTGGCTCATCAACGAATAGGCCGGCGACACCGGCGCTGCCGGCGAGCGCGCCTGCATCGCCGCCTGCGTCATCAGCGCATGCTCGATCGAATTGCTGGAGAGAATCGTGACCGGGCGGCCGTCGAGCCTGAGATTGAGCAGCGCCTGCGTCAGCGCATCGACGGTGCGCTTGGCTTCGCCATACGACACCTTGCGCCATTCGCGGTTCGGACCGCCGCGTTGTGCCAGCCAGATGCGCTCAGGCGCTTGCCTGGCCCATTTCGCGAGCGAGGCGGGAAGATGCTTCTCGTAAGCCTGCAGCGGAATGCGCGACTTCAGCACCACCGTGCCGTCGGCGCGTCGCTCGACATCAATGTCGCGCGCCAGCCACTCCACCTTGCGAAAGGCGGGCTTCGTCATCACCGCCGCCGCGCTTCCACTCATTTTGCGTCTCCCGGAATTACTGTCCTTTGCGGATCTTTGTCGTTCAGCGCTTGATATAGACAGGCTTTCGCTTCTCAAGGAAGGCCCTGATGCCTTCCGAAAATTCCTCGGAGCGGCTGCACAGGACCTGGTTGCGGTCCTCCATCGCGATCACGGCTTCCAGCGATCCGGCGTCCACGCTCATGTTGAGACATTCCTTGGACAGGCGCAGCCCGACCGGCGAGGCCGTCATCATCGCATCGACATAGGGCGCGGCGGCGGCTTCGAGCCTGTCTTCATCGACGACCTCGGAGACGAGCCCGACCGCAAGCGCCCGCTCGGCACCGATGAAGCGCCCCGTGAGGATCAGCTCGGACGCCACGGAGACACCGACGAGCCGCGGCAGAAAATAGCTGGTGCCGATGTCGCAGCCGCCGAGGCCGAGCTTGATGAAGGCGCAGTTCATCCGCGCCGATTTCGTCGCAATGCGGATGTCGGAGGCGAGCGCAAGCGCAAAACCGCCACCGGCAGCCGCGCCCTGCACCAGCGACAGGATCGGCTGCGGGCAGCGCCGCATCAGCATCACGATGTCGGCGATGCGCCGCTGCGAGTCCAGCGACTCCGTGACGTCGGGCGGCTCCTGCTGCCCGGCACGGCGCGCCATCGCAGCCTTGAGGTCGAGGCCTGCGCAGAAGTTCTTGCCGGCGCCCTTGAGCACCACGACGCGGGTGTCGCGGTTGCGCTGCAGGCCCTGGAAGTAGACGTTGAGCGCGTCGATCAGCGCCGGATCGAGCGCATTGAGACTGTCAGGACGATTGAGCGTCACCCGGTCGACGCCGTCGTCATGCTCGATCAGCAGCGGTTGGGGCATGGGGCCTCGTGCTTTCTTGCCACACGGAGATCGTCTCCCACCCTCCCCTGGAGGGGAGGGTCGGCTCACATGAAGCGCAGCGAAATGTGAGACGGGGTGGGGTGACAGTCTCTCCGCATTAAGACACCGCCAGATCACCCCACCCCGCTCGCGCTTCGCGCGATCGACCCTCCCCCTCCAGGGGAGGGTCGGAAAACGAACCTATCGCGGCGCCATCCGGATCGCACCATCCAGACGGATCGTCTCGCCATTCAGCATCGGATTCTCGACGATGTGCACCGCGAGCGAGCCGTACTCCTTGGCATCGCCGAGCCGCGAGGGATGCGGCACTTGGGCGCCCAGGCTCTTGCGGGCTTCCTCGTTCAGACCCATCAGCAGAGGGGTGAAGAACAGGCCCGGCGCGATGGTGTTGACGCGAATCTTCTGACTGGCGAGGTCGCGCGCGGCCGGCAGGGTGAGGCCGACGACGCCGCCCTTCGAGGCCGAATAGGCGATCTGGCCGATCTGGCCTTCATAAGCGGCAACCGAAGCGGTGTTGATGATGACGCCGCGCTCCTCACCGACCGGCTCGATCGTGACGAGACGTTCGGCGAACAGCCGCAGGCAGTTGAAGGTGCCGATCAGATTGACGTTGATGATGCGCGCGAACTTTTCCAAGGGATAGACGCCGTCGCGGCCGACGATGCGCTGCGAGCCGCCGATGCCGGCGCAATTCATCAGCACGCGCGCGACGCCATGCGCGGCTTCCGCCTTGGCGATCGCGGCCTTGATCTGCTCCTCGCTGGTGACGTCGGCGTGGAGCGCGATGCCTTTCACTTCAGCGGCGACCTTCTCGGCGTTGTCCTTGTTCTGGTCGATCACGCCAATCTTGGCGCCCTTGGCCGCCATGGCGCGGGCGGTCGCTTCGCCGAGGCCCGAACCGCCGCCGGTGATGAGAACGGCTACGTCTTTCAATTCCATCGCTTGTACCTTTCCTTGGGCGTTTCTTCTCTAGACTTCAAAGTTTCGACCGGATTATCCGGCCGCGGCAGCTTCCCCGGCTTGCGTGAGGATGCCGCCGCAGATCAGCGTTTCCATGTGCCTGATATATTGCCGGCAGACGTCGTCGGTGACCGGGCCGACGCCGGTCGCGCGCGACATCGCGTGCCGGCCGAAGAACAGGTGATCGCAGGCGCCAATCAGGCTGGTGTAGAACAGCACCGGATCTGTGGCGCGAAACTCGCCGCGGCTGACGCCTTCGGCGAGCAGGCGGCGATGAAAGTCGAGCAGCGGCGCGACGAAGAACTTCGAGACTTCGTCGGCGGAGCCTGCGTTGGTTTCATGCAGGAGATAGTGGATCAGCCGGTTCATGTAGGGGAACCGGTAATAGGCGCGGATGATGCCGGCGATGTGCAGCTTCAGCTTAGCCGTCGAGGCGATCGGCTGCGCCAGCAGATATTCGAGATTGGACATCTCGGTCGCGGCATCCCGCGCGAGCAACGCCAGCAGCAGGCCGTCCTTGTTGCCGAAATGATATTTGACCAGTGCGGCGTTGGCGCCCGACTTCTGGGCGATGTCGCTCAGGGAAATCTCGATCGAGGAACGTTCGATCATCAGCTCGCTCGCGGCCACGAGCAATTTCTCCGCCGTGGAATTCTTTGCGCTGGGGAGCCTGTTCGGTACGCTGGTAGTCACGGAGATCCCTGTTCTCGCCGCTTGAAGCGGGCGCAGATAAGCCGAAGCCGCACCTCATCACAAGAGTTAATTGATCGATTGACTAATCGATATCCCACCCCTTAAATCGCCCCGACAACCCAACTCGATACAGAACAATTCAGGGAGAGACCGAAATGGCCGAGGCATACATCGTCGCCGCTGCGCGTACCGCCGGCGGGCGCAAGGGGGGCCGCCTCGCCGGCTGGCATCCGGCCGATCTCGCCGCCAAGGTACTGGACGAGCTGGTCGACCGCACCAATGTCGATCCCGCCCTCGTCGAGGACGTGATCATGGGCTGCGTCATGCAGGTCGGCGAGCAGTCGAACAACGTCGCCCGCAACGCCATCATGGCCTCGAAGCTGCCGGAGAGCGTTCCTGGCACCTCGATCGACCGCCAGTGCGGTTCGTCGCAGCAGGCGCTGCACTTCGCGGCGCAGGCGGTGATGTCGGGCGCGATGGACGTCGTGATCGCGGCCGGCGTGGAATCGATGACGCGCGTGCCGATGGGGCTGTCGTCGCAGCTCCCGGCCAAGAACGGCTTTGGCAATTACAAGAGCCCTGGCATCGAGCACCGCTATCCGAACATCGTGTTCAGCCAGTTCACCGGCGCCGAGATGATGGCCGAGAAGTACGGCCTGTCCAAGAACGAGCTCGACGAGTACTCCTACAACAGCCATCAGCGCGCGATCGCGGCGACCCAGGCCGGTCACTTCAAGAAGGAGATCGTGCCGCTCGAGATCACCCGCGCCGACGGCAGCAAGGACACCCACCATATCGACGAGGGCATCCGTTTCGACGCCACGCTCGACGGCATCAAGGGCGTCAAGCTGATCGCCGAGAACGGCAAGCTGTCCGCGGCCAGCGCCAGCCAGATCTGCGACGGCGCCTCCGGCGTCATGGTGGTGAACGAGCGCGGCCTGAAGCAGCTCGGCGTGAAGCCGATCGCGCGCATCCATCACATGACCATGATGGGCGGCGACCCCGTCATCATGCTCGACGCGCCCGTGCATGCCACCAAGCGCGCGCTGGAGAAGTCCGGCATGAAGATCGGCGACATCGATCTGTTCGAGGTCAACGAGGCCTTCGCCTCGGTGCCGACCGCGTGGCTGAAGACCACCGGCGCCGATCCGGAGCGCCTCAACGTCAATGGCGGCGCGATCGCGCTCGGCCATCCCCTCGGCGGCTCCGGCACCAAGCTGATGACGACTCTGGTCCACGCCCTGCATCAGCGCGGCAAGCGCTATGGTCTCCAGACCATGTGCGAAGGCGGCGGCATGGCCAACGTGACGATCGTCGAGCGACTTTAAGAAGAAAAGCGAAGAACAAATGGCGAGTGGCGAGTGGTGACAGGAGGCGGCTTCCGCCCCTGTCGCCACTTACCGCTCGCCTCTTTTTTGAGGAAACGCCATGACCCATCCGTCCGTCTACGCGAAGACGACGCCAAACAAGATCGCCTACCAGATGGCCGGGACCGGCAAGGCGATCACCTATCGCGAGCTCGACGAGCTCTCGAACCAAGGCGCACACCTTTTCCGCTCGCTGGGCCTGAAGGCCGGCGACCACATCGCGCTATTGATGGAGAACCGGCTCGCCTTCATGGAGATCTGCTGGGCGGCACAACGCAGCGGGCTCTATTACACCGCGATCAGCCGCTATTTGAAGCAGGACGAGATCGACTACATCATCGCCGATTGCGGCGCCAAGGTCGTGATCACCACGCCGAAATGCGCCGACCAGATCAAGGGACTGATCGAGGGTGCGCAGGGCGGGCCTATCTTCTACATGATGGACGAGCCACTGCCCGGCTTCAGATCCTACGACAAGGAAGCAGCTGCGCAGCCGACGACGCCGATCGCGGACGAGGTCGCGGGCTACGACATGTTGTATTCGTCCGGCACCACCGGCCGACCCAAGGGCGTCAAGAAGGCATTCGAAGGCAAGACGATCGACGCGCCGAACCCGCTCCTGCGCGTGCTGTGCGCCGACATGTGCGGCATGAACGCGGACAGCATCTATCTGTCGCCGGCGCCGCTCTATCACGCAGCTCCGCTGCGGTTCAACATGATGGCGACCGTGCTGGGCGGCACCTCCATCATCATGGAGCATTTCGACGCCGAAGAGTTCTTGAAGCTGGTCGAGAAATACAAGGTCACGCAGTCCCAGCTGGTGCCGACCATGTTCGTGCGCATGCTGAAGCTGCCGGACGATGTACGCACCAAGTACGACGTTTCCACGCTCAAGGGCGCGATTCACGCCGCCGCGCCCTGCCCCGTCGACGTCAAGGCCAAGATGATCGAATGGTGGGGGCCGATCCTGATCGAATATTACGCCGGCTCCGAAGGCAACGGCGTCACCGTCTGCAACTCGCAACAATGGCTGGAGCACCGCGGCAGCGTCGGCCGCGCCGTGGTCGGCAAGATCAAGATACTGGACGAGAACGACGAGGAGCAGCCGCTAGGCGAGATCGGCACGGTCTATTTCGCCGACGCGCCGGCGTTCACCTATCACAACGATCCCGAGAAGACGAAGAAGGCCTACAACGCCAAGGGTTGGTCGACGCTCGGTGATGTCGGTTATCTCGACAAGGACGGCTTCCTGTTCCTCACCGACCGCAAGTCCTACATGATCATTTCCGGCGGGGTGAACATCTACCCGCAGGAGACCGAGGACGTGCTGATCACCCATCCTGAGATCGCCGACGTCGCCGTATTCGGCGTGCCGAACGAGGAGATGGGCGAAGAGGTGAAGGCAGTGGTGCAGCCGCACGACATGACGCGCGCCGGCAAGGCGCTCGAGGCCGACCTGATCGCCTACTGCAGGACGCGGCTTTCGACAATCAAATGCCCGCGCTCGATCGATTTCGAAGCCGAGCTGCCACGCACGCCCACAGGCAAGCTGGTGAAGCGTCATTTGCGCGATAAATATTGGCCGAAGGCGGCGGCGAAGATTTAGGGCGCCCTTGTTAACCCTCCCCTGGAGGGGGAGGGTCGATGCGCATGCAGCGAAGCGGAATGCGCAGCGGGGTGGGGTGACGGTCTCTCCACATCGTACAGTGCCCGAGTTGAGAGATCACCCCACCCCGGCGCTACGCGCCGACCCTCCCCCTCCAGGGGAGGGTAGAGAAGAGATCAATCGAACAAACTCGGCGTGTGGTTCACCAGCGCGCCTTCGATCTCGAGCATCTTCAGCTTGGTCACCACGCCGCCATTGGCCGAGAAGCCACCGGGCTTATTGCCGGCCGCCAGCACGCGATGGCAGGGCACGACGATGGGGCACGGGTTGTGCCCGAGCGCCTGGCCGACGTCGCGCGACAGCTGGACGCCGCCGAGGCGCTTGGCGATATCGCCATAGGTGATGGTCTTGCCGGGCGGGATGGCGCGGGCGATCTCGTAGACGCCGCGGTTGAAGTCGGGCACGCCGTCGAGATCGAGCGGGATGTCGGTGAGGTCGTCCGGCTCGCCCGCGAGCAGCTTGACGATGCGATCGATCGCCCGTTGCACTTCCGGAGTTGGCTCGGCCTCGCTGGCTTCGGTGTGACGCTGGCTGATGCGGGTGCGGATCTTGTCCTCACCGCCCATCGGCAGCTGCGTGCCGTTGATGCCGCGCGGACCCCACGCGATGGCGCAGAGGCCGATCCTGGTGTCGAACAGGGCAAAATGCTGGTTGGTCATGGCCTGGTTCCTGGATGCGTCCTTGTCGCATGCCCCCATAGTGGTCTGCGCCTAAATCTAGGCTTGGAAATAGTTGCGATCCACCCGGTTTCCGGGGATCTTGCACAGGAGTTCCACCCCCTTCCCGCGAGCCCCGAATGCAAAGCCTCCACGTCAACGGATACGACATGCCCTATCTCGACGTGGGCGAAGACCTGGGACGGCCGCCGCTGGTCTGCGTGCACGGCTCGCTCAATGACTTCCGCGTCTGGGGTTGCGTGCTCGGGCCGCTGACGCAGCGGCACCGGATGATCGTCGTCAGCTTGCGGCACTTCTTCCCAGAGCGATGGGACGGCCTCGGTGACACCTATTCGATCGCCCAGCACGTCCAGGACGTCATCGCCTTCATCGAAAAGCTCGACCTCGGTCCGGTCGACCTGATGGGCCATTCCCGCGGCGGGCACATCTGCTTCCGCGCGGCGCAGGCGCGCCCCGACCTGTTGCGGCGGCTGATCCTGGCCGAGCCCGGCGGCGAGCTCGATGCGAGCCTCGATCCGGATTACGTCGGCGGCCCTTCGCCGCTGCTGGCGCGGTTCACGGCCTCGGCCGAGAAGATCGCGGCCGGGGACGTCGATGGCGGCCTCGCGGTGTTCGTCGACACGCTGGAAGGCGCCGGCACCTGGCCGCGGCTGCCGGCGATGGTGAAGCAGAACCTGCGCGACAACGCCACCACGCTGATCGGCCAGGTCCGCGACAATCGCCCGCCCTTCTCGAAGGCGGATGCGGAGGCGATCAGGATGCCGACGCTGTTCATCCTGGGCGCGCGGACCAAAGGGCTGCTGCCGAAGGTGCTGCATGCGCTGGCGGCGCATGTGCCCTATTCGAAGACGGCGATCATTCCGAACGCGACGCATCCGATGTTCGAGCAGGCGCCGCAGAAATACTCCGAAGTCGTTCTCGATTTTCTGGCGAGCTGATCATGCAGACCTTCCGCGTCAACGGTTACGACATGGCCTATCTCGAAGTCGGAGAGGGCCATCCGCTGGTCTGCGTGCACGGCACGCTGGGGGATTTTCGCACCTGGTATTCGGTGCTCGGCCCGCTGTCGAAGAGCCATCGCGTGATCTCGGTCAGCCTCCGGCATTTCTTTCCCGAGCATTGGGACGCCATCGGCGACGACTACAAGATGGCGCAGCACGTCGCTGACACGATTGCCTTCATCGAGCAGGTCAAGCCCGGGCCGGTCGATCTGATGGGCCATTCGCGCGGCGGCCACATCGCCTTTCGCGTGGCGCAGGCGCGGCCGGATCTGCTGCGCAAGCTGGTGCTGGCCGAGCCGGGCGGCGATCTCGATTCCAGCCTGCCGGTGCCGGTGGGGACGCCCGCGCATCCGCCGCTCGCCGCGCGCACGGCGCGCTCGGTCGAGATGATCCGCGCCGGCGACCTCGATGGCGCGCTGCAGAACTTCTACGAGGGCATCGAAGGCGACGGCTCGTGGCGGCGGGTGCCGGCCGCAGCCAAGCAGCAATTGCGCGACAATGCGTTGACCTTCCTCGGCCAGATCAACGAGCAACGCAGGCCTTACACGCTCGGCGATGCGCAGGCGATCAGGACACCGACGCTGTTGATCGGCGGCGGTGCGACCACCGGCAGCCTGTCGGTGATGTGGCGCGTGCTGGCCGGCCACATCGCCGGCGCCAGGACGGCGGTGATCGAGAATGCCGGCCACTGGATGTTCGAGCAGGCGCCGCTGGAGTTCGGCGAGGTGGTGGACGCGTTTCTGGCGGAATAGCCTCGCGGCGCAATTCGCGCGAAAACAACCCCATGCACAGTAGACGGGTCTAGCGATATCAATGGCTTAGCGCGAGGCCTCGCAGGCCGTCTTGACCGCCTCCCCCTCCCGCGATACCTTCGAATATGGAATTCCGTATTCCATTTTGGCCTTTTGGAGTTGTTGGCTTGATCCCTCTCGACCCGCTCCCGAACCTGATCGACCAGGTCTATGCCCGGATCCTCGAGGCGATCTCCGACCGCACGCTGCAACCCGGCCAGCGCATCCGGCAGAACGAGCTCGCCGACAAGCTCGGCGTGTCACGCCAGCCGGTGTCGCACGCGCTGCATCTGCTGCACCGGCAGGGACTCGTCGCCGAGAGCGGCCGGCGCGGCTTTGAAGTCACCCAGCTCGACCCCTCGCGCATTCGCCAGCTCTACGAGGTGCGCGGCGCGATTGATGCGTTGGCGGCGCGGCTCGCAGCGACGCGTGCGGCCAGCGACGCGGCGGGACGCGCGCGGCTGGACGCGGCGCTCGCCGCCGGGCGCGGCATCGACCGCAACACCTCGCTCAGCGAGCTCATCACGCTCGACGTCGATTTTCACCGCGCGATCTACCAGCTCGCCGGCAATCCCGTGATCGAGGAGACGATATCGCCGCAATGGCCGCATATGCGCCGCTCGATGGCGACCGTGCTGTCAGAGCTCGATTATCGCGGCAGCGCCTGGGCCGAGCATGCCACGATTGCCGGACACATTCTCAGCGGGGAAGCGAAGGCGGCCGAACGCGCGGCGCTGGCGCATGCGCAGACGGCGGGACGGATGACTGAGGAGAGATTGAGGGCGACGGACGAGGCGGCGGCGTAGCAACACACTCGCTGTCATTCCGGGGCGACGCGTAGCGTCGAGCCCGGAATCCATTGGGCGACGGAGACTGCGGAGAAATGGATTCCGGGCTCGCGCTTCGCGCGCCCCGGAATGACGAGAAAAACAGAACAAAACCAAGGAGGACGACCCATGAAACTGTCTCAGGAGCAATTGGAATTCTTCCACCGCGAAGGCTGGCTGTTTTTGCCCGAGCTGTTCAGCCAGGAGGAAGTCGATTTGCTCGCCCGCGAAGCGGTCGGCATTTACGATGCCAACCGGCCCGAGGTCTGGCGCGAGAAGAGCGGCGCGCCGCGCACGGCGTTTGCCGCGCATCTCTACAACGAAGCATTCGGCCTTCTGGGCGCGCATCCGCGCATGATCGAGCCGGTCGAGCAGCTGTTCGGCGAGCCGGTCTACATGCACCAGTTCAAGATCAACGCGAAATCGGCCTTCACCGGCGACGTCTGGCAGTGGCACCAGGATTACGGCACCTGGAAGCGCGACGACGGCATGCCGGAGCCGCGCGCGATGAACATCGCGATCTTCCTCGACGAGGTGATGCCGATCAACGGCCCGCTGATGCTGGTGCCGCAGAGCCAGAACGCCGGCGATCTCAAGGCCTCGCATGACCTCGCCACCACGTCCTATCCGCTGTGGACGCTGGACGAGGAGACCGTGACGCGGCTGGTCAAGCAGGGCGGCATCGTCGCGCCGACCGGCAAGCCCGGCGGCATGCTGATGTTCCACGGTAATCTCGTGCATGGCTCGGCCGGCAACATCACGCCCTACCCGCGCAAGATCGTGTACCTGACGCTGAATGCGGTCTCGAACTACATCCGCAAGCCGACGCGGCCGGAGTACATCGCCCATCGCGACTTCGCGCCGATCAAGACGGTGGATGATGATGCGCTGGTGCGGCTTGCGCGTGCGCCGCGGCAGGCGGCGGAGTAGTACTCCTCGCACAAAATCCTCAGCCGTCATGCCCGGGCTTGACCCGGGCATCCACGTCTTGACACGGTTGCCAGCCGTAAGGCGTGGATGCCCGGGTCAAGCCCGGCCATGACGATCTGGATAAAGACGGGCCTCTCACGAATTTCTGCAGCACCGGAAACATTCCCATGAACCTCTTCCGCCTCCTCCAGGCCCGCGCTGCCGCCGGCAACCCTGTCCGTGTTGCCCTGATCGGCGCCGGCAAATTCGGCTCGATGTTTCTGGCGCAGGTGCCGCATACGCCCGGGCTCGAGGTGCCTGTTATCGTCGACCTCGACCGCGACCGTGCGCGCGAGGCCTGCCGCACCGTGGGGTGGAGCGCCGAGCGGATCGCGGCGACCACCTTCACCGATGACGGCGCACGCGCCATTGCCGGCGGGGCGATAGATGTCGTGGTGGAAGCGACCGGCAATCCCGCCGTCGGCATCAGGCACGCACGCGCGGCAATCGCTGCGGGCAAGCATGTCGTGATGGTCAATGTCGAGGCCGACGTGCTGGCCGGCCCGCTGCTCGCCGAGGAAGCGCGGAAAGCCGGCGTGGTCTATTCGCTCGCCTATGGCGACCAGCCGGCGCTGACCGCCGAGATGGTCGACTGGGCCCGCGCCACCGGTTTTCGCGTGGTGGCCGCCGGCAAGGGCACGAAATATCTGCCAGCCTATCACGACGTGACGCCGGATGGCGTCTGGCAGCATTACGGCCTGACCGCGGGCGAAGCACAGTCGGCCGGCATGAATCCGCAGATGTTCAACTCCTTCCTCGACGGCACCAAATCGGCGATCGAGATGGCCGCGATCGCGAACGCTTGTGGGCTCGACGTCCCATCGGAAGGATTGTTGTTTCCGCCCTGCGGCGTCGACGATCTGCCGCACATCATGCGACCGCGCTCACGCGGCGGCGTGCTGGAGCGATCGGGCGTGGTGGAGGTGGTGTCGTCGCTCGAACGCGATGGAAGGCCGGTGTTTCGCGATCTGCGCTGGGGCGTCTATGTCGTGCTGGAGGCGCCGAACGACTACGCCGCCGACTGCTTCAGGCAGTACGGCCTGAAGACCGACGGCAGCGGGCGCTTTGCCGCGATGTACAAGCCGTATCATCTGATCGGGCTCGAGCTGAACGTGTCGATCCTGTCGGCTGCACTGCGCGGCGAGCCAACCGGGCAGCCCTACGGCTTCCGCGGCGACGTCGCCTCCGTAGCCAAGCGCAATCTGCGTGCCGGCGAGATGCTGGACGGCGAAGGCGGTTACACCGTGTGGGGCAAGCTGGTGCCGGCCGCCGCGAGCCTCAAGACAAGCGCCCTGCCGATCGGCCTCGCGCATCGCCTCAAGCTGAAGCACGACGTCGCCCATGGCGAGATCGTACGCTGGAGCGACGTGGAATTCGACGCGAACAACGACACGATCAGGACGCGGAAGGCGATGGAGGCGGCGTTCGCGAAGGAGGGATAGTGCTTGGGTTGAGTTGGTGTAGCCGCGGTCTCGCTGCACCTCTCCCGCTTGCGGTGGGAAGGGCGCTTAGCGCCGGGTGAGGGCTCTCTCCTCCGGGGGATTGTGCGGTTGCGGAGATACCCTCTCCCCAGCCCCCCGCAAGCGGGGGAGGAAGCGCTTCGGAGCGCGGGCGTGCGAATGAGCGCAATCGCGGACTAGGTCGTGGACTCATAAGCTCGGAGCCAAAGTCTCGTTGATGCCAGCAGAACAGCGGCGAGGAAGTTTCTAGCGAGTTTGTCGAAGCGCGTAGCGACGCGGCGGAAGTGTTTGAGTTTGCAGAAGAAGCGCTCGATCATATTGCGCTGGCGATAGAGGCCCGGATCGACGGAGCGCTGAACTTTACGGTCCCGCTGGGTCGGGATGTGCGCCTCGCTGCCGCGCTGGCGAACCAGTTCGACAATGGCCTGAGCGTCGTAGCCGCGATCGGCAATGAGCGCGCGGGCCGGCGGCAGTCCCTCAAGCAGGGCTGCCACGGCGGCCTTGTCAGATGCCTGTCCGGCGGAGAGCACGATCCGCAATGGAAGGCCATTCTCATCCACGACGGCGTTGATCTTGGTGCTCAGTCCTCCACGAGAACGGCCAATGGCGTGATCCGGGCCCCCTTTTTACCGCCGGCTGCATGCTGGTGAGCGCGAATGATCGAAGAGTCTATGAGGTGCAGGGATCCGGGTGATTGCGCCGCAAGTGTCTCGAAAATCCGCAGCCAGACGCCAGCCTTCGACCAGCGGTTATAGCGATTATAGGCGGTCGTATAAGGCCCGTAGCGACTGGGCAGATCGCGCCAGGGCGAGCCCGTCCTCAAAACATAAAAGATCGCATTGATGATGCGTCGGTCGTCCACCCGTGCCACGCCCCGCGGTTTGTTGGGCAGCAGCGGTGCGATCAAACGCCACTCGGTCTCCGAAACATCGTACCGGGCCATGATCAAGGTCCTCCTGGGACCTTGAATCACGACAAACCCAAACGCTCAATGGTTATGGGTACAGAACCTAATCCGATGACCAGTCATGGCAACACTTTATCGACCGATGCTGGTCTAGCGTCCGGTCAATCAGATCATTCCCACGACTTCGGGCAGAGCATTCATGGAACCGCCCAAACCCTCGTTTGCCAGCAGGCATGGCAATACGGCACAGATCGCCTCTGCGGTGGTGGCCGCTGCGGCCCTCGTCTTTGTGGCCTATCAGGTCTGGAGCATCCGCACCAATGCGAGGATCGCGACCGCCCGGCAGGTCTACATGTCCTACAGTGAATCCCTGCTGCGATATCCCAACCTGGTCGAGCCGAATCTGCAGAAGTTGCGGGCCGATCCGGATGAATGGGTGCGCTACAAGAACTTCGTCGCTCACATGCTGTTCGCCTATGACGAGATTCTCGGCGTCTACGATGAACCGGAGTGGCGCCGCAGCTTCGAGGAAGACGTCAGGTTTCATTTGCCGTACATCTGTGCCGATCTACCGGCGGCTCTCGACGACACTTACATTGCCAAAATGCGGGCATTGCTGAAGGCCGAGCGGACGAAATGCGCCGCCGCTCCGAAGTCTTAGCGACAGAGCGCCATTCACATTGCTCGTGAAGCCGTGTCGCGTGATAGCGCGCCGAGCTAGAGCGTTTCATTTTTTGATAGAAGCGTATCCGGCATTAACGAAGTAGTTGCTGCATTCGCTGGGCAGAACGCTTCTGACGAGGTTGCCGATGTGGTCGCAGGCGTCGTCGATCGTGCGCTTCTGTGCGATGCGCATCCAGTGCTTGATCTTGGCGAAGACTTGCTCGATCGGGTTGAGGTCGGGTGAGTACGGCGGCAGGTACCACAGTCTTGCGCCGGCTTTCCGGATCATCTGCCGGACGGTCGGGGACTTGTGGCTACCGAGATTATCCATGACGACGATGTCGCCCGGTTTGAGCACTTTGACGAGTTGCTGTTCGACATAGGCGCGGAAGCTTTCGCCGTTGATCGGTCCGTCGAACACGCAAGGCGCAGTGAGCTGGTCAGAGCGTAGGGCACCGAGGAAGGTCAGGGTTCGCCAGTGACCGTGCGGCGCAAAGCCGCGCAACCGCTCGCCCTTGGATCCCCAGCCGCGCAACGGGGCCATGTTGGTCTTGATCCAGGTCTCGTCGATGAACACCAGGCGGCTTGGATCGAGGCGATCCTGCAAGCTGCGCCAGCGCTGCCGCCGCCGCGCGACGTCGGCGCGACCCTGCTCAAGGGCGAACAGTGTTTTTTTTGAAGCTGAGACCTTCGCGTCGCAGGAAGGTCCATACCGCATGGTGTGAGACTTTCACGCCTCGCGCGGCAAGCTCGTCCTTCAGCCCGTGCAGCGTTAGATGTGGCGTCTGCCTGATCCGCTCCACGATGAACGCTCGATGCGGCCCCAGAACCGGCTTACGGTGACCGCCCATCTTGCCCGGCGCCACCGAACCCGTCGCGCGATAGCGCTGCCTCCACTTCACGACGGACGACACTGCAACATCGAACCGGGCCGCCACAGCATGGCAACTCTCGCCGGATTCCACCGCCTTCACGGCTCGTTCACGAAGATCATTCGAAAGAGGTCGGACCATCTGATGCTGGCCTCCGATCCAGCCAGCATCTTGAATCACAAACCGCCGCCCGACGGAATCCCTCCCGATTCAATCAATCGATGAACCGCTCTAGCGAGCTTGCTTCGCGCTTGGCATCAGGTCTATCAAGCCCAGATCCACCAGCGTGCGATGGAAACGACGCTTCCGTTCGGAAGCTGACGCGAAGTAGGCTTCTCCACAATCATCGAGCAAGCTCGCGCGCGTGGCAAATATCGGGTCGAGCGCAACGCCCGCCCGTTGCAAGGCAACAGTGCCAAGGAAGGCGATATCGAGGTCGGCGCCCGGTCCCGCGGTGAAATCAGGGATGTTGAGGGCCTCTATCGCATAGAATGTACGAAACCGAGACCTGCCATCTTCGGGCCGTTTCAGGTGTTGATCGATCTGTTTCGTCAGCACCGGCTGATGGTCTCCGTAGTGCACAATGAGAACAGGCCGCCCCGGGGCGCTGCTCGCCAGCTTGTCTTTGAGCCTTTTCCAGGTGGTCGCGGTCTCTGCCAGTCGCGTGTAGTACTCGGCGTATCCAGCATCGCGGCAGCTGGCCGCGGCAAAGGTGCGCTCGCTCTCGAATTGACCTTGCGGCACGAGCTGCCGGCTGTGCGGACCATGATTGAAGTTGGTCAGCACATACAGAAATCTCGGTGTCGGATCGCTGGTGATCGTCCTGGTATGCGCATCGATGACTGCATCCAGAAACACTGCGTCGGAATTTGTCGCCTCGAAACGCCGGACATCGAACGGTGGCGGAAGTTCGTCGGCGAAGATGCGCTCCTCGATACCGATTGAACTGTAAAATTTGTCGTAGCTGAGAAACCCGCGGCGACAGCTGGATATGAGTGTCGTCTTGTAGCCGAGCGATGCCAACGAACGGGGCAGGCTGCTATGAAAACGGCCGGCCCCCTTCTGGAAGAGATAATAGGCGCTTGAACCGAAGCTGGCACTCGAAAGGCCGGTCAGCAGGCTGAATTCGGATTGCCACGAACCTCCCCCAAAGATGTCGACGTTCAGGCGTCCGGATTCCCCATCTGACGGGGACAGGAAGGCCTCGACGCCCGGCTCGACAGGCAGTCCGAAGATACGAGGATCGAAGACAGATTCGTGCTGAATGACGATAATGTCGGGAGAACAGGCGGAACGCGAAGGGGTGGCCTCTCTCAATGGCAGCGGTTCGTTTGCGATATCGCTCAGCGCCAACGCGCCGAACTGTCGCCAGGAAGCGGGGGCACCCAGCGACGCCATGAAGGTGGAGTAGAAGCACCGCCCTTGCGTCAGGGTAAGACGCAAAGAAGCGGCCTCCTTTGACGTGGAAGCCTTGGCAAAGCCAACGAGCGCCAGACAGAACAAAGGAATTCGGAAGATGATGGAGACGGGAGATCCAGCCGCTTGGAACAGAACCGCGATCGAAGCGGCGGCGAATATCACGCCTCCCGCCAGAACACCCAGCATCATGCGTGGGTATTGCAGCACAAAGAATGGGACCGTGCCCGCAAACGCCAGAGGCAAATCGGAAACGGTCAATTTCAGCGCGCTGTGATTGAACTTAACGATTGATATGCCGGCGATTGCGACTGCCAGCAGACCAGACAGCAGGATCGCTCTCTCTGCGTCGGCAAGACATAACAGCAGCAGAGCGGCGTTGAAGAGAAGAGCTGCGACCGCAAACGGCAGATGTTCAACGCTTCGTTCGGTCATCGCGACGGCGGCGACGACCCCCACAAGGATCAAAATCGAAATCATGGGATGAACATGCCCTGAGCATTGGAATTTTTCAATTTGGGGCGCGCGGGCTCTTTGAGCATCATATGCCGCCATCGGCGCCAACCGATTTTGCACCGCAGCAGGAGACGCTCCCACTTACATCATCCTGGCGATGATGTGCGCGTCATTGCGGGTTGGTGCGGGCGGGCGACCTAAATTTCTGGCTTCAAGGCAGCAGCCGCTCGTCTTTCGCCTGCCTGAACCACTTCTGGAACATGTCCTCGGTGTCCATCATCTCGGTGAAGCCGGCGCGGTTGATTTTCACGGTCGAGACGATGGAGGGCGGGCCGGACTCGGTTTGTCCGTAGCGCAGGCTGTAGTCGGCATACTGGAATGACAGGCCGACGAATTCGGCGAGGCCGGGCGATACCAGGTCGTGCTTGCGCCGGAGCGCGTCCCAAGGTTCGATCCAGTTCGGGGACTCCTTGGCGAGCGACAGCGGGGCCGGCTTGCCGGGCTTCATCTCCAGCGCGTCGGCCACTGCGGGCCAGATGTTTTCCCAAGTGAAGACATCGCCATTGGTGACGTTGAAGGCTTCGTTCTGCGCGGCCTTGGCCTCGCCGGACCAGGCGATCGCACGCGCGAGGAGATCGACATCGACCGCTTGCGACACCCGCGCGGCGCCGCCGGGATAATCCAGCGGCCTGCCCTGCTCGCGCAGTATCGCGGCGTAGACGCCGAGCGGCGGGATCAGGTCCATCGCGCCGCCCATGGCGAGGCCGACGATCAGGACAGGACGCAGGATGCTCCAGTGCCAGTCCTTTCCGGCCTGAAGCTCGCGCAGGAAGTTTTCCTGTGCCCAGTAGAAATTGGGCTGCTCGTACATTTCGGAACGGCCTTCGCGTGCGGGCACCGTCAGCGGACGAACGTGAACGCCGTACGCCTTGGTACCTTGCAGCAGGGCGACATGCCTGAGATCCGGCGCCACAGGCTCGAGCGCGCCCATCAGATTGCGCAGCATTACATCGTTGGTCCTGATCTGCTGCGGATCGCGCCAGCCGTCGACGAGCTGCGGCGCCTCGTAGAGCGCGGCGTAGATCAGGTGGGTGGCGCCCTTGAGCTCGGCCGCAGCACGGCGGCAATCGGCTTCGCTGGTGAGGTCTACCGGTACGTGGCGGGCGCCATAGAGATCGCGCGGCTTGCGCCGTGACAGCGCCACAACCTCTGACGGCTCCGATGTGCCGAAGTGCCGCAGCGCGGCGTTGCCGACGAGACCGGTCGCCCCGGCGACCACGACCTTCTTGCCCGTCATGCGCGAGCCTCCCTTTTGTTATTGCCCAATCGATTAGCAGATCGTCGTGGGCCCGACTTGCGTCTGGCCCGCGTTCGCAGATGCGAGGGAGGCATGAGGCTTGATTATCGCAAGGCGTCCGGTCATCCTTGCTGACGGAACCGCAATGACCGGAACTCCAAAAAAAGAGCCCATCAGGGCCGTTCGGAAACGCTAGCAAGCCTCAAACAAAACAACGTCGAACCTCGACGAAGACAAGACGACAGCAAGATCGTTCCTGGGTCGAAGCATCGACACTACGGAGGGTACGCATGAAACGTCGTGATTTTCTGAAGGTAACGGGCGCCGGCCTGGCCGCGAGCACAGCCGTGGCTGCGCCCGCGATTGCGCAGTCGTCGCCCGAGGTCAGGTGGCGCTATGCCACGAGCTGGCCGAAGTCGCTCGACACCCTTTACGGCGGCTGTGAATATTTCACCAAGAAGGTCGCCGAGATCACCGACAACAAATTCCAGATCCAGCCCTTCGCCGCCGGCGAGATCGTCCCGGGCTTGCAGGTCCTGGATGCAGTCTCGAACGGCACCGTCGAGATGGGCAACACCGCGCTCTATTACTACTGGGGCAAGAATCCCGCTTTCACTTTCGCCACCGCGCTCCCGTTCGGATTGAACACGCGCCAGCAGATCTCGTGGCTGCTGTGGGGCGGCGGGCAGGAGCTCGTCAACGATCTCCTGAAGGAGCACAATTGCTACGGCATCCCGACCGGCTCCACCGGCGCCCAGATGGGCGGCTGGTTCCGGAAGGAGATCAAGACGCTCGACGACATCAAGGGCCTGAAATTCCGCATTGGCGGATTTGCCGGCACGATCATGGCCAAGCTCGGCGCGGTGCCGCAGCAGATTGCCGGCGGCGACATCTATCCGGCGCTCGAAAAAGGCACGATCGACGCCGCCGAATGGGTCGGTCCCTACGACGACGAGAAGCTCGGCTTCGTCAAGGTCGCGAAGTACTACTACTATCCCGGCTGGTGGGAAGGCACGAGCCAGGGCCACAACATCATCAACCTCGACAAGTGGAATACGCTGCCGAAGCATTATCAAGCGGCGGTCGATGCGGCCTCGCGCGATACCTTTACGTGGATCACCGGCAAGTACGACGCGTTGAACGCGCCGGCACTGAAGCGGCTCCTGGTCGCGGGCGCGACGTTGAAAGCCTTCCCGCAGGAGGTTCTCGAAGCCTGCTACGCGGCCGCCAACGAGACCTATGCCGAACTGTCCAAGACCAACCCGCATTTCGGCAAGATGTATGCAAGCCTGTCCGCCTATCGCGCGGAGGCACTGCCCTGGTTCCAGGTTGCGGAGCTCAGCTTCGACAGCTTCATGATGCGGATGCGGACCAAGACGTGAGCCGTTGAGCGGGTTACACGACTAAGGACGGAGGCACCCCGGAGATCCTGCTATCTCCGGGGTTTTTCGCATGTGCTCGTCATGGCTCCTGTGTGGCAACTGCGCGCGGCTCTCGCAACTGCGAGCGCCGCGACAGCGCTTGATTATCGCAGAACGACCAGTCATCCTGACGCTGGAACCGCAACGCACGGAATCCACAAGAGCCCGAAGGGCCATCGGAAACGCCACATCATCACAACCACGTCGGTTAGCGGCGAGGCCAAGACGACACGAAGATCGTTCCCTTAGTCGAGGAATCGACGCAACGGAGGGATACGCATGAAACGTCGTGAATTCCTGAAAGTGACAGGCGCCGGGCTCGCGGCGAGCGCCGCAGTTGCGGCACCAGCCATTGCACAGTCTTCGCCGGAGGTGAGATGGCGGCTCGCCGCCAGCTGGCCGAAGGCGCTCGATACGCTCTATGGCGGCTGTGAGTATTTCTGCAAACGCGTCGCCGAGGCGACCGACAACAAATT